>NZ_JAABNO010000039.1 GCF_009928445.1 Clostridium sp. C8-1-8
CAACTCATGGAACTTTAAAACTAAATGAAGATGGAACTTTTACCTATACTCCAAATAAGGACTACAATGGATCAGACAGCTTTAGCTTTAAAGCAAATGATGGAGATGTTGATTCAGCACCAGCAACAGTTAGTATAACTGTTAATCCAGTGAATGATACACCAAGTGCTTTTGGACAAAGCTTAAACACAGATGAGGATAAGATCTTAAGTGGAACAGTTACAGGTTCAGACGTAGATGGAGATAGCTTAAAGTACTATGTAGTAAAAGCACCAACTCATGGAACCATAAAGCTAAATGAGGATGGAACCTTCACCTATACTCCAAACAAGGACTACAATGGACAAGATAGCTTTAGCTTTAGATCAAATGATGGAGATATTGATTCAGCACCAGCAACAGTTAATATAACTGTTAATCCAGTGAATGACATACCAAGTGCTTTTGGACAAAATTTAAACACAGATGAAGATAAAGTTTTAAATGGAACAGTTACAGGTTCAGATGTAGATGGAGACAGCTTAAAGTACTATGTAGTTAAAGCACCATCTCATGGAACCCTAAAGCTAAACGAAGATGGAACCTTCACCTATACTCCAAACAAGGACTACAATGGATCAGACAGCTTTAGCTTTAAAGCAAATGATGGAGATGTTGATTCAGCACCAGCAATAGTTAATATAACTGTAAAACCAGTAAATGATGGACCTACAGTAGATTCAAGCTATAGTAAGAATACTCCATATTACAAACCAGTATCAGGATCCGTAATAGGTGCTGATGTAGATAATGATAAGCTTACTTATTCAATTTCTTCTTTTAACAAACCAACTAATGGTTCAGTAGTTATAAATGAGACTACAGGACAATGGACTTATAGTCCTAAGAAAGGCTTCAGTGGAAATGATAGCTTTATGGTTGTTGTAAGTGATGGCAAAGGAGGAACAGCTACTACTACTATTTTTATAAAAGTTCTTAATGCAGACCCTACAGTAGAAAACTATTCTAGAACTACTACTATGAATAAGTCAGTATCAGATAGCATAGTTGGACTTGATGAAAATAATGATGAGTTACTATACGCCATAGTAAGTGAACCGAACAATGGAAGTATAACCTTAGATTCGAAGAGTGGAAGATGGAGCTACACACCTAAGACAGGCTTTAGTGGAAATGATAGCTTTAAGGTATCTGTAAGCGATGGTAAGGGTGTAACTGCTGTATCAAATGTAAATATAACTGTTGATGCTACTCTTAATCTTCTAGGTACAGTAACTGATCAAATTACAGGAGTTATATTGCCAGGTTCTACTGTTGAACTTAGAGATTTATCAAACAATCTTGTAGCTACAGTAGTATCTAATAATAATGGAAATTACTATTTTAAAAACATAAAATTGGGTAGCTACAACTTATTAGTTAAGAACTCAAAGTACAGTACTCAAACTCTTTCAGTAGGTGTTGCTAAGGATAAGACTTCAACTGATGAGGTCAGAGTAGATGCTAGATTGGTTAACTTTGTCATAAGTTTAAATGCAAATCCAACAACTATTATTGGAGATGGAATTCAGACTACCACCCTTACAGTAAAGGTTACAGATAAGAATAATAAGCCTTTAGCCAATACTGAAGTTATCTTCAATGCTCCTATGGGAAGCTTCCCTAATGGAAGTGTAGTTAAAACTGATAGCAATGGTTTAGCTAAAGTACTTTATAGATCTGCTAACATTGAAAGTGTAAAGAGCGTAAGTGTACCAGTAACAGCTGTAGTAGAAGACAAATCAAGAGGCTTATATGCTTCAGAGAAAATAACTATTAATTTTGAGCCTGGAACTTTAACTGGAGTTGTTGTGGACAATACCACAAAGTTGCCTGTAAAAGATGCTGTTATTGAGGTATCAAAAGACTTTAACAATGATGGGGTTATAGATTTCTATACGAAGCTTATAACTGGAGCTGATGGTAAATATAAGATTGCTATACCTAAGGGTGGAGTAACCTATGATGTTAGTATTACTAAACCAGTAGTTATAGGAAATCAAACTAAAATGGTTACCTTTAATCAGAAGAGTACAGTAGATAGCATTACTGGAACTGGTAATGAGTCCTTTACTTCGGATAAAACTGCTGCTGGATTAGTATTATTTAAGAAACCTAATGGTGAGGATTCACTGTTAAAAGATTACTCTAACCTAAGCTTTGATGTTTATGATAGCGATGATAAGTTAATTTCATCAGGAGTAAGTACTCATATATATAATTCAGCCAATGATAAAGGTGTATTTAGTGCAGATGGATTAGAAAAAGGACAAGAGTATAAATTTGCAGTAAAATATACTCTACCTAATGGACAAAAGATTATAATTGGTAGTATGAAGGTCGCTATGAATCAAGATGGAGAAATCAATCTTAGTTCTGCATTGATTGACCCATATGGTACAATAACTGATAGTATAAGCCATAAAATAATTACAGGTGTAAATGTTAAATTATACTATGCAAATACTACTAGAAATATATTAGCAGGAAGAAAGCCTGGAACTCTTGTAGATTTACCTAAAGTTGCAGAGTTCCCACCAGCAGACAATGCTAACCCTCAATTCTCTGATGACTTTGGTAAGTATGCATATATGGTATTCCCTGATGCTGATTACTATGTAGTTGCAGCAAAGGATGGATATGAAACTTATACAAGTCCAGTTATATCAGTAGGTAAAGAAATAGTAAAGCATGATTTTTCAATGAATGCTAAGGCTGCAGCAGAAGTTATTAAACAGTTACCTAAGACTGGATCAGAAGTTGATATGAATGGATTAGTTGCACTTGGAACCATATTAATACTTTCAGGATTAGGCTTGACTCTTAAACCTAAGAGAAGCTAATAAACTCATTAGTAAGCTATTAATAGTAATAGCTAAAGAAATAATTAGACACTGTTGATGAATAATCAGCAGTGTCTCTTTTATTTATTCACATTCCGGATTTTTATAGTAATTAATTATTTGTGTAGGCTCATCAAAGCATCGGATTATTTACAACTTAATTTCAACAGAGCTTTTGTTAAAATGATAGGTATTTATTCTGCCCAGTGCTTCACAAAATATACTATATTTGATAGAATATTTATGTAATAAATATGATAATTTATAAACAAGTTACACAAGGCTCGTCTTCAATTATTATTGGAACGAGCCTATTTTCTGATATAAAGTAGGGGGCAGTATTAATGGAACATAAAGAGTTCACAAAGGGACAGTTTTTAGAAGCTAGTGCAAGAATAAAAGAAGTCTTGAAAGATACTAAACTTATTTATAGCAACATTTTTAGCAAGGAATCAGGAAATGAAATATATATAAAACCTGAGAACTTACAAGTTACAGGAGCGTTTAAGATAAGAGGAGCCTACAATAAGATAAGTAAGCTCACTAAGGAAGATAAGGAAAAAGGTCTTATAACTTCTTCAGCAGGTAATCATGCTCAAGGGGTTGCTCTAGCAGCTCAAAAATTAGGTGTTAAGGCAACTATTGTTATGCCAAAAGCAACTCCACTTATAAAGGTAGAAGCAACTAGAAGCTTTGGAGCAAATGTAGTACTTCACGGAGATTGCTACGATGAAGCTTACGAAGAAGCTAAAAGATTAGAGAAAGAGAATGGATATACATTTGTGCACCCGTTTAATGACGTAGATGTTATAGAGGGACAAGGTACTATAGCTATAGAAATTTTTGATGAGATAAAAGATATGGACTGCATAATAGTTCCTGTTGGTGGAGGAGGGCTTATAAGCGGAATAGCTGTAGCTGCTAAACTTATAAATCCTAATGTTAAAATTATAGGGGTAGAACCAGAGGGAGCTAATGCAGTTAAGTTGTCATTAGAAAAGAATAAGGTAGTATCTCTCGAAAGTGTTAAGACTATAGCAGACGGTGTTGCTGTAAAAACCCCAGGAGATCTAAATTTCTCAATAATAAAAGAATATGTGGATGAAATAGTTACAGTTTCTGATCTAGAGGTAATGGAAGCATTTCTAATACTTTTGGAAAAGCACAAGCTCATAGGTGAGACCTCAGGGGTTCTTCCACTAGCAGCGCTGAGAAAGATTAGAGAGAAAGACAAGAAGATAGCCTGTGTTATAAGTGGTGGTAATATAGACGTTTTAACCATTGCAGCCATGATAGACCGAGGACTTGTATCCCGTGGAAGAAAGTTCTGTTTTACTGTAGAACTACTAGATAAGCCAGGCCAATTACAAAGAATATCTCAAGTTTTAGCTAGTGTTAATGCCAATATAATTAAACTAGACCATAATAAGTTTAAAACCTTTGATGCATTTATGAAGGTTCAGTTGGAGGTAACTGTAGAGACAAATGGACATGAACATGTTCATTTGATAACTGATGAGCTTGAGAAAAATGGATTCAAGATAATTAAGGTGTATTAAATAACTAAAATTTTAGTAGTATAAAGTCACAATATTTAGTTGGAGGTTATTATGAGCAAGATTGAATTAGTTATTTTTGATATGGATGGATTGATGTTTGATACTGAAGTTGTATCTAAGAGAGCGTGGAAAGAAGCAGGAAAGTTATATGATTATGAGATTTCAATGGAATTTGCTTTGGGTCTAATAGGAATGAACAGAAACTCTATAGCAAATCACTTTAAAGAGACCTTTGGTGATGCGTTTCCTTTCGAAGAAATATATATGAAACATGGTAAGTTTATAGATAAGATAATAGAAGAAGAGGGGCTAGGTATAAAAAAAGGACTAGTAGATATTCTTGAATTCTTAGAGAAAAATAATATAAAAAAAGCAGTAGCTACCTCAAGCAGCAGAGATAGAGCAGCAAAGCTTCTTAAGCTTGCTGGAATCTATGATAAGTTTGATAGAATTATTTGCGGAGATGAGGTTACTAAAGGAAAGCCAGATCCTGAGATATTCTTAACAGCATGCGATAAATTAGAGGTTACACCTGATAAGGCAATAGTTCTTGAAGATTCAGCAAGAGGCTTAGAGGCGGCTGTAGCAGGTGGTATAAGATGTGTCTTAATTCCTGATTTAGTTGAGCCTTCAGAAGAACATGTAAGGAAGGCTTATGCAAAGGTAGCTGATTTAATAGAGGTTATCAATTTAAAGAAATTATTTGAAGAAATATAAACCGGTGCTATGACTTAGGCTAAAGATGTACCAGTTAAATCTGAAAATATAAGCTTTTATATAGATGTACCACTTCATAATAAAATTTATATTTTCAAATTCTCTTCCCAAAACCTAAAGGTGTTTTGAAAATAGATTTCGGATTGAAGTAGTACATCTTTATAGATTCACTAACTCAACTATTAATTATGCATGACCTAAAATCTTCAAATGTTGCGATTTTCGAGCGTGTATAAATTAAGTGTATTTTTATAAATCTTTCTTTAAGTAGATATTCATAGAGATAGCAAGTGAAAGTGACCAAATAATAAATAATACGAATAGGACTATCAGTTTTAGTACATTCTCTGATAAAGTACTTAGATAATTGACAATATATGTAGCAATATTATTGCCCAGTAAATTGAATATAGCAGTAGGGATAAATATGGCACCTAACATGAGGAACATACTGATATATCTGGATTTTAGATATCCTAATTTGAAGTATATAGGGTAATAGACTGAACTTAAAAATATAATACTAGCAAAGCAACCTATTGCATCTTCAAAAGTCATTAATCTATTAAGGGTACTAAAGCCTGAGTACTTAACCAATGAAGTAAATATAAATGAAATACATATACTAATAATTAGATACACAATTATAGATAAATACTTAGCGTATACTATATCTCTTCTATTGATTGGAAGGCTGTTTAACATTAGGTCAGAACTGTTTTTATCATCATAAGCACAGGCATAACTAATAAAAAGATAAGCTATAACTGACGGAACTGCAATAAAAATTCCATCTGGGGTAGAAGCTCTTGATAATATTAAGCTGAAAATGAAACCATATAGTATAGCAATATAGATAGACTTTTTTTGTATTAATAAATCTTTAAATACTAGATTGATCATCTTTTATCACTCCTTACAGAATAAACCATTATGTCTTCTAGAGAAGCTCTTTCAATAAGTACTTTATCACCAAAAATTTTAGTTACCTGTGCACTGTTATTGGTTAAGGCTTCAAAACCAAAAGAATTTTCTCTTATATTTATAAAATAGGTACTGTTATCCTTGTGTAGCAATGACTTATCGCCTTTTACAATTTTATAAGTTTCCAGTATTTCATCTTTTTCTTTGGAAAATAGTATTCTTCCATTGTTTATGAAAGTAATATAATCAGCTATTTTTTCTAAGTCTGTAGTTATGTGGGTGGAGAAAAAGATAGCTTTATTTTCATCTTGAATTATAGAATGCAAAATGTCTAACATTTCGCTTCTGAAAACAGGATCTAAGCCTGAAGTTGGTTCATCCATTATTATAAGTTCAGCATTATGAGAAAGCGCTATAGCAAGGGAATATTTCATTTTCATCCCTTTAGAAAGAGCTTTTATCTTTTTATCTTTAGGGATAGAGAACTCAGACAGATACTTATTAAAGCTATTATTATCCCAAGATTTATAAAAGCGACACATAATATTCTTCATCTCTTCTGTATTTAACTCTTCGTAGAAGTGGGGTTCATCATAAACAAAACCTATTTTTTCTTTTACTGTTCTTTCGTGAGATATGTTATCTAAACCAAATATTTTTATAGTTCCAGAATCCTTTTTTAGAAGGTTCATTATAAGTTTTATAGTTGTACTTTTTCCAGCTCCATTAGGTCCGATAAAACCCATTATATATCCACGCTCAAGCGTAAGATTTAAATTAGTTAAGGAAAAGTCCTTATAGGATTTTGAAAGGTCTGATATCTCTAAAATATTATTCATATAAATCCTCCAGAGTGTTATTTACTGCTATCATATAAAATTTGCAGCATATCCTTTAAATCATCTAAAGATAAATTTAATAAATTAGCTTCATCTAATACTTCAATTAATTTATCTTCAATAAGCTTTAAATGCTTTTCTTTCATTAATTCTTTATTCCTTCTAGATACGTATGAACCTTTGCTAGGGATGGTCTCAATAAAACCTTCGCCTTCAAGTTCTTCATAAGCTCTTTTGGTTGTTATTACGCTAATCTTTAATTCTTGAGCTAGACTTCTAATAGAAGGAAGCGCATCACCTTCAGATAGCTCGCCTGTGAATATAAGATTTTTTATTTGTGTAGATATCTGTTCATAAATTGGTTCTCCAGATGTATTCGAGATAATTATTCTCATATAATAAGCTCCTTTGCAAAGAAGTAGTGTATATATACTGTATATAGACAGTATATACAGAGTCGAATAGTTAGTCAATTATTATTTTAGAATTTATATGAAATAGCTATCATACTTTTTATGAAAATAATATAAGATAATTAAAATTGATGATAAAAATGTACTATAACGTTAAAATATTTTTATTATTGCTAAAAATTCCCTAGATTAATATACAATAAATGCTATAATTTACTTAAGTAAAGTAACTATTACTATGAAATAATACATTAAGCATATATAGAAAATGGGAGGATTATTATGAGTTTAAATTGGAGTTTAAAAGAAATTTATAGTTCTTTTGAAGGAGCGGATTTTTTAAATGACTTATCAAAAGCTGATAAGTTTTCTGAGACATATGAGGAAATGGCTGAGAGGATATGTTCTTCTCATGATGATGAAACAAATAAACTAGAAGAATATATAAATACATCTATAGAACTTGATAACTTGATAAGAAGATTATTTTCTTTTATAAATCTTACATTAAGTGTAGACACAAAAAACAAAGAAGGATTGAAGTATTCTGATATTTTACAAGATAAAGTAAGTAGATTTGCAGAGCCAGAGGCTAAGATAAAGAAGTGGATAGGGGAGATTAAGGATATAGACAAATTAATAGATGCTTCAGGACTTTTATCTGAACATAAATTTTTCCTAACAGAGATTGCTGAAGGAAGCAAGTATATACTAAGTGATAAAGAAGAAGCCTTGATTGCTAAGCTTCGTAATACTGGTTCTAACTCATGGTCAAAGCTTAGAGATCTTTTAACTTCTACAGTTTTAGTAGATATAGACATAGATGGAGAAAAGAAAGAACTTCCTCTTACTGTTGTCAGAAATATGGCAAATGATAAAGATCCTAAGGTGAGAAAAGCTGCATATGAGGCAGAATTAGCTTCTTATAAAAAAATAGAAGATGGAGTGGCAGCAGCGCTAAATGGAATAAAAGGAGAAGTTATTACAGTAGCTAAGCTAAGGGGATATGAGTCTCCTCTTGAAGAAAACTTAATAAAGTCAAGAATGGATAAAGAATCTTTGGAAGCAATGCTTACTGCTATGAAAGAAAGTTTACCTTCTTTTAGAAAGTACCTAAGAAAGAAAGCTGAGCTTTTAGGCTATAAGAATGGTCTGCCATTTTATGAACTTTTTGCACCTATGGGAGATGTAAATATGGAGTTTCCATATGAAAAAGGGCAAAAGTTCGTTGAGGATAATTTTAGAACATTTAGCGATAAGCTTGCAGACTTTGCTAGGATGGCTTTTGATAAAGATTGGATAGATGTAATGCCTAAGGAAGGGAAAGTTGGTGGTGCATTCTGTTCAGGTCTTCATTTTATAAAAGAAAGTAGATTCTTATTAAATTATGGGGGAGCGTTTAGTGATGTGGTTACTTTAGCTCATGAACTTGGTCACGGATACCATGATTATTGTGTAAGAGATAAAAGCCCGTTAAACTCAGATTATCCTATGCCTATAGCAGAAACTGCATCTACCTTCTGTGAAACTATAATAAAGAAGGCTGCTGTAAAGACTGCAACAAAAGAGGAAGCTTTCTCAATATTAGAAACTGAGATTGGAGACTGTACTCAAGTAATAGTTGATATATATTCAAGATTTTTATTTGAAAGTGAGTTATTTAGAAGAAGAGAAGAAAGTGCTTTAAGTGCAGAGGATCTAAAGGAAATAATGCTACAAGCTCAAAAAGATTCTTACGGGGATGGATTAGATCCAGAATATCTACATCCTTATATGTGGGCATGCAAACCACACTATTACGATGCTGCATATAATTACTACAATTTCCCTTATGCCTTTGGACTACTATTTGCCAAAGGACTTTATGCTGAATATTTGAAAAGAGGAGAGGAGTTTGTAGAAGCTTACGATAATCTTCTTGCAGTAACAGGAGATAGGAATATAGCAGATGTTACTAAGGTTATGGGAATAGATATACACTCTGTAGATTTCTGGAGAAGCTCATTAAAGATAGTGGAAGAGGATATAGAAAAGTTTATAGAACTTAGCAAAGAAAGATAATATAAGGAGGTATAGTAGTGTGGTAATCAATATACACTACTATACCTCTATTTTACATAGTTATTTCTATTCTATTTCCCTCTGCATCTAGGATGCAACTTTCATAATATCCATCTCCAGTGGTTCGTGGACCACTTATAAGGGCGTAGCCATCGTTTACTAATATGTTTGTAAGGTCATCTACTTTTTCTTTACTTCCCACTGAGAATGCTATATGAGCATAACCGAAGCACTCATAACTTTTGGAAACATTTATTGAGAGTATGGTGGGTTTCTCCATTATTTCTAACTTAGTCCCATCATCAAAGGATAGAAAATAAGAGCTGAATCTTGTTTTCTCATTATAATACTTCTCGTTATATGTTGCATTAAAGTATTTTACATAAAAATCTTTTGTCCTTTCTAAGTCTCTAGTCCATAATGCTAAGTGTGCTATTCTCATTGAATCAACCTTTCTTTTAATTTATTAAAGATATATTTAACATAAATGTTGAAACTAAATAATTAGTTATAAGTTAGTAGGAATTAAATCATAAGATGATTTAATATTTAACCTCAACACTATGTTTATTACCTATAAAGTACTTTTTAATGTAGTTACAGTAAGTTCTTTAATAATATTGTATCATATCCTTGGACTACATATACTATTATAATTTTAGGCTTTTTAAATTACCTTATTGAAATAAAGTAGCCAGAACTAAGATACATTAATGTTGCCTAAATTAAAAACCAATTAAAATTTACAGGTAATGCTTTTGAATTCCAATGATAAGGTCTTTGTGGAAGTATAAGAAGCTTTTATGTAGCCAATTGGATTTATGATTATATATATGATAAACTGTACTTGTAAAGAGCAATTATTAAGTATGTAATATGTACAAGTGTATGTACTTTAAATATTAAACAAAAGTTAATTGATATAAATTTATATTAATTTATATATGGAGGTTGTTTGATGATAAAATTAATCGCAACAGATATGGATGGAACATTACTTAATAGCAAGGGGGAGCTTCCAGAAGGTTTTTTTGATACTTTAGATGAGTTAGCAGATAAAGGTGTAATATTTGTAGCTGCTAGTGGAAGACAATACTATACTTTGGCAAATAACTTTGGAAAAGCTAAGGACAAGATGTTATTTGCGGCGGAGAATGGTTCCTTTGTGGTTCATAATGGAGAAGAGTTATTTTCAAAGACTTTATCTAGAGATATTGCGATGGAGATAGTGAGGGATGTAAGGGAAATAGATCACTGCCATGCCGTTGTTTGTGGGAAGAAGTGTGCTTATATAGAGTCTGAAAACACTTTATTCAATAAGGAAGTAGAAAAATATTATCATAAGATGATGAAGGTGGATGATTTAGAGTCAGTTGAAGATGATATTTTAAAGATAGCAGTATACGACTTTAAAGGTTCAGCAGAAAATTCCTATAAGATACTCAATGAAAAGTGGGGAAAAGAACTACAACTAGCAGTTTCAGGTCAAAATTGGCTAGACCTAGGAAGAAAAGACGTTAATAAAGGCGTTGCTATCAACTTTCTTCAGGAGAAGTTTAATATAACCCATGAAGAAACAATGGTATTTGGAGATTATTTTAATGATGTTCAAATGCTTCAAAATGCTTATCATAGTTATGTTATGATTAATGCTCCAGAAGAATTAAAAAAGTATGGAAGATTTATAGCTAAAAGTAATGATGATAATGGTGTAATTGATGTAATTGAAAGAGAAGTTCTCAAAAAAGATGCGTAAATTACACTTCTATACAAGGTACAATAAATGACTAATAAAAAGTCTTTTATTGTACCTTTATTAATTCTCTCAACTATTAATATGATAATTTAATCATGTAAAAAGTAATGGTTTATCAAATATAGATATATAAAAAGTGAAATTTACAACAACCTAAAATCCTAAGTAATAATAGGCAAATTGAAGTTATGTGGTAATAATTACATATTAATAAAATTTTAAAATAGTATATATTACTTGTAAAAAATAGCAATATTATAGTAATATTATAACAAGAATCTCAAATTTAGTATGCTAATTATGAGAAAATTATATTTGAGTCAGTAGTTATTATGGGCAATGTGCAGAGGAAAGCTATACTACTTGATGAGAGAATTTAGGAAATATAGCTAGAGTTAAAGGGTAAAAAGACTTTGAATTTATAAATGCTTAGGGGAGGGTTATATGATAAAGTATAGGAGTTGTTTAGAGGTAGGTATTGATGATGTATTCAAAGCATTTGAAGATGGATTTTCGGACTATATTATCAAATTTAATATAACTAAGTGTGAATTTGAGAAAAGGTTCTTCGGAGCAGAAGGAAATTCAAAGGAAGATTCTTTTGTTGTATATGATGGGACGAAACCTATTGGCCTTATGTTAGGAGGAATAAAGGATTACGAAGGAGTAAAAACCTTAAGATGTGGGGGATTGGCTATACATCCGGAGTATAGAGGAGGCTGGATAAGTAAAAGGTTGTTCCAACTTCACCAAGAGACTGCTCAGAATAAAGGCTGCAGCCAACTGTTCTTAGAAGTGATAGTTGGAAATGAAAGAGCTATAGCTTTTTATAAAAAAATGGGATACTGTAAAGTCTATGATATATCCTACTACTCTAATGATAATTTAGGAAACTTAAAAAGGTATCATAATAAAAAAATAGCTTTAAAGAGCATATCAGTAGATCAGTATAAGGATGTCTGTAGTAGATATGATGGTCATATGAATTGGCAAAATAGTTTTGAATCCGTAAGTCTATCTGAAGATTACTGTTATTATGGAGCTTTTTTTGAAGGTAAACTGATAGGTGGGATGAGTATAAATCAATCAGGTAAGTTAGGTTTTATCTATGTAGATAAGGAATTCAGGTATAAAGGAGTAGGATCTTCTATGACTACTTATTCTGTAAAAGAATTGGCCTTAAATATGATTACAACTAACTTTGCCAATAATAGCAGTGCCTTCGGCTTTTTAGCTAAAAATGGGTTTAAGAAAGTAGCATTATCCCAATATGAGATGTATAAGGTTCTATAGAGTTTCTAATTCAACTATTAATTTATTATACATGCTTGAAAATCCTAAAGAGTAGGATTTTCGAATAAGTATAAATTAAGGTTCTATATAGAGCTCATTAAATAAAATTTACTAGTTGAAGCTTTAAGATAATATGTATAATATATAAATTAAGGGATAAGGGGGGATATTTATGGTACCATTGATAAAAGCATTTATGAAAGCTGTAAATGACATCCATGATGCTATTATACAAAGTGCTCAGCAATCAGGATACAACTTTACAGACAAGCAGCTTCACTTCATAATAATAGGTATAGCTGGAATGCTGATTTTTGCAGTAACTCAAATAGCGTTTAGGAAGCTTTCCAAGTATAGTATAACAGCTATATCCTTTATATACACATTTACAGTACTTTTGGTTATAGTATTTGGTATAGAGATAGAGCAGAAGATAACAAAACGTGGGAATATGGAATTTGCAGATATAGTAGCCGGCGTGTGGGGATTTTTGTATATATTTATAATCTATGTAATAATAAGAATAGTATCATACCTCATAAAACAACATTCAAAAAAAGGCAAGGAAAAACAAAAGCTAAAGTATTGACTATGTAATAGACGAATACTATAATTTAGGTGACAATTTAATAAGTTCTTATAGGTGCTTCTATTGATATACACTAGAAGGTAAAAGGGAAAAAGGTGAAAGACCTTTGCAGCCCCCGTTACTGTGATGATGACAAAATCTGCATTAGATCCACTGAGTTCATGCGTTACTGTTTCAATATTTCTATCTTTAAAAGCTTTTATAAAAAGCATTTATAGCATAGTTTTAGGGAACGAGAGTTTTTTGCATAACTTGGGAAGGAGCAGAAAGTAGGATGATTCAAAGCCAGAAAACCTGCCATAAGAAAAGTTAATTTTCCGGGGTGGAAAAGTTACTAAAATATAAGCTGTTTTATGGTTTACTCCTTAACATAATGGAGTTATCTGTTTTATAAAAATGCGTTGCTCTAAGCTAAAAAATACCTTAGAGGAATATTTTTATATAACAATTGTTTATACATACAGTAATTATAGTGCTTGTTTTAAGAGGGCCTCCTTAGGGAGGTCCTCTAATTTTTTTACAGTATAACAACTTCTCATTATAAATATAATGTTTAAAGGTTTAGGCTATTCATTAAAAGTGAAGCTTATTGAATTCAAAGAATTTGCTAATATGGGTTTGAAAAATTTATATAGTTAAAAGTCAGTGTCTATTGGCGATTGTTATTGGGGGATTGAGGCAAGATGAAAGAATTGTACTTTATGGAAAATATAAAACCACTATATACAGATAAAATGCTTGAAGCAAAAAAAAGAGTAGATCACTTAGTGAAGCCTATAGGAAGTCTTGGAAAGCTTGAAGATATGGCTATAAGATTAGCTGGGATAACTGGAGCCTTGAACAATCATGTAGATAAGAAAACTATTGTCATAATGTGTTCAGACAATGGTGTTTGCGAAGAAGGGGTAGCTTCTGCTCCACAGATAGTTACTGCAACTCAAACAATTAATTTTTTAAAGGGGATAACAGGAGTTGGAGTTCTAGCAAGACACAATAGCTGTGATCTAAAGGTTGTAGACATCGGAATTAAGGAGGATATAACTCATAAATCATTAATAAACTGTAAGATAAGGAAAGGTACTTCTAATATAGCTAAAGGCGAAGCAATGACTAGAGAAGAAGCAGTTAAGGCAATTAAAGTTGGGTTTGATTTAGTTTATAAGCTTAAAGAGGAAGGCTATAAGCTTATAGGAACTGGAGAGATGGGCATCGGCAATACTACTTCTAGTTCATCAGTACTTATGGCTTTGACTGGATGCTCTATAGATAAAGCAGTTGGTAGAGGAGCTGGTCTTACGGATCAGGGAATGAAAAAAAAGCTTCAGGTTATTAAGCAAATTCTAGAGGTTAATAAACCTAATGCTGAGGATCCTATAGAAGTACTTCATAAGGTTGGAGGCTTTGATATAGCTGGTCTTGTAGGGGTATATTTAGGGGCAGCAAGTTGCAGGCTTCCTGTGGTGATAGATGGTTTTATTTCTGCGATAGCAGCTCTTTTGGCTTATAGAATAGAACCTTTATCCAAAGAGTTTATGTTTCCTTCTCATATATCCTTAGAAAAAGGTTATAACTTGATTATGGAGCAGTTAGGTTTAGAACCTATTTTAGATTTAGGTATGAGACTAGGTGAAGGGTCTGGATGCCCTATAGCATTTAACATAATAGAGGCTGCTACCAGGGTAATGAATGAAATGGCTACCTTTGAGGAAGGAAATGTGGATTTACAAAATTATAAAGGATTATGGGAGAATAAATCATGATTACATTAGTAACTGGAGGAGCAAGAAGTGGAAAGTCTTCCTTTGGGGAATCACTGCTAAAGGATTTTTCTAAAGTTTTGTATATAGCGACTTCAATACCCTTTGATGATGAGATGAAGGAACGGGTAAAAAAACATAAGAATCAAAGGCCTGATTATTGGGATACCTTAGAAGCTTATAAGAACTTTAAAGATGCATTTAGTAATATAGGTTGTCAAGAATATGATGGAATAATCTTAGACTGTATAACCATAATGATTTCAAATATATTACTAGAGAGTTTTAACGAAGATAAAGATAATGACTATGGATTGATTGAAGATAAGATAATTTACCAAATTGATGAACTTATAAAGGTACTTAAAGATACAGGCTGCAAGGTTGTTATTGTTACTAATGAAGTAGGAAGCGGCATAGTACCAGAAAATAAATTATCTAGAGAGTTCAGAGATATCGCAGGAAGAGTAAATCAAAGAATAGCAAAAGCAGCGGATGAGGTTTATTTGGTGGTTTCGGGATTACCTGTAAGAATTAAGGGGGAGTAAATTGAAAAATCTTATTTTGATCATACAGTTTATGACTAGGATACCAATAAACTTGAGTTTAGAAGTGAAAAGAGAAGATTTTGCTGATGCAGTGAGGTATTTTCCAATTGTAGGTGTTATAGTAGGCTCTATAGATATGCTTATATATCTTGTGACCAGCACCTTTTTTCATGGGGCCCTTCCAAGTGTTTTTACTATATTATCGCATATTATCATAACTGGAGGTCTTCACTTAGATGGCGTAAGCGATACAGCCGATGGTATTTTTTCCGGAAGAAATAAGGAAAGAGTGCTGGAAATAATGAAAGATAGTAGAGTAGGAACCTTCGGAGTTTTAGCACTAATAATTATCATACTTCTAAGGTTTGTAGCAATAGAAGATATGCCAAAGATGAACCTATATAGCGCGCTTTTTATATCTCCTGTTATAAGTAGGTCCCTTGCTACACTTCTTATGTACAAGAGAAGGTATGCTAGAGAAAGCGAAGGATTAGGAGACTTATTCATAGGAAAGATTTCTAAAATGACTTCATTTTTAGCTTTGTTTATAGGAATAGGTGTAACTCTCTTAGCTGCTAGACTTAATGGTCTCATAGTTATACTTGTAGGAGTAGTCTTTACACTGATTTTTAGAACCTACATCGAAAAAAGACTAGATGGAGTTACAGGAGATATTTTGGGGGCAAGTATTGAGTTAAATGAAGTTATTGTCTTAATAGTTTTCAATTTGCTTATGTAAGGCAACTAATATGAGTTACTTAATAGAGAAGTGTTTACTTTGATGGGGGATTTCTTAATGAAGTTAATTTTTATAAGACATGGAGAAACTGAGGCAAATAATAAAGGAATATATCAAGGAACTTGCGATTATCCATTAAGTGATAACGGAACTATACAAAATATAAATTTAAAGAACAAACTTACACAAATCAATATTAACAAAGTTTATTATTCAGGCTTAAAAAGAGCAAAAGTTACTGCAGATATGGTTTTTGATTTTTCTAAGAAACATATAAAGTTTTTAGAGGAAACAGCCTTTAATGAGATTGATTTTGGTAAATGGGAAGGAAAAGATTACAGATATATAGATTCCAATTACCATGATGAATTTCAGAGTTTTATTAAGGATTATGGAACTTTTACCTTCCCTGAAGGAGAAAGTTTTAAGGATTTTTATTCCAGAGTGAGCTTAGGGATTGAGAAAGTGATAAATGAGTCAAAAGGAGAAGAAATTGTAGCTGTAGTTGCACATGGAGGCACTGTAAGAGCTGCGATTTGTCATCTTTTATCGCTAGGACATGAAGCTTTTTATAAGTTTAATATCAATCATGGCTGCTACACACTATTTACCATATATGAGGGAAGTGCGGTTTTAGAAGTTTTGAACTGCTAGATAAGTTAGATGAGAAAAAATTCACTGAAGAGGGTTGCTTTAGGGACTTTTTACTGTAAATGAAAGTGTAAAACTTTTGCTAGCTAAAGCTAGTATTTTCAATGGTTAATAGTGGCTATATATGATAAAAAGTAAAAATAAAGGAGGAAGATCAGTTGAAACATATAAGGAGAATTACAATAATATTTTTTTCACTAATTATTGCTTTATCATTAGGTGCTTGTCAAAAGCAAGAAGCTAAAAAGGAACAGGTTAAAGGAATAAAGATTACAGACTCTTATAATAGAGAGGTTGCATTAGATAAGGTTCCGCAAAGAGTTGTTACCTTATCCCCAGGAGCTACAGAAACTATATTTGCATTAAAGAAAGAAAATGTATTAGTTGGTAGATCAGACTATGATGATTATCCAGTGGCTGTTTCTAAGATAGAAAAGGTTGGAGGATTGGAAAATCCTAATATAGAAAAAATAACAGAGCTTAAACCTGATTTAGTTATAGCAGGGGCTCACTTTTCAAAGGAGGTTCTTAAGAAGCTTGAGGACTTGGGAATTAAGGTAGCTGTACTTTATGGAGAAGACAGTTTCGATGGAGCTTATAAAAATATTTTAGATACTTCAGAAGTACTTGGGGTAAAAGAAGATGGTCAAAAGATAGTAGATGGAATGAAAAAGAAGGTAACTCAAGTAGAAGATAAGCTTAAGAACGCTAAGAAAGTTAAGCTATATTATGTTGTAGACTTTGGAAAAGAGGATTATACTGCAGGTGGAGATACCTTTGTTGGCCAGCTTATAGAAAAAGCTGGAGGAGATAATATAGCTAAGGATGTGAAGGGCTGGAAGTATAGTTTTGAAAAGATAGTTGAGAATAACCCTGATACAATAATAGTATCAGATAAATATGATGCTAAAAAAAGATTTATCCAATCAGATAGATATAAAGATCTTTCAGCGGTTAAAGCAAATAAGGTTTTTGAAATAGATGATAACATGCTGGTTAGGCAAGGGCCAAGACAGGCAGATGGATTAGAGGCTCTAGCTAAGATCCTTCATCCGGAAGCTTTTTAAGAGGTAATAAAATGAAGAAAAAGAGATTGTTAGTAGGTCTCATTATACTGCTTATAGCATGTTCTATAATATCTATTACCATTGGTTCAGCCTCTATAAAAGCTACTGAGGCGGCTAGACTAATATGGTTGAAGATAATAGGGACGAATATAGATTCAGTATATGGAAAGATAATATTTGATATAAGATTACCAAGAGTAATATTGGCTATGACAGTAGGTGCAGGACTTGGAGTAAGTGGGGCTGTATTTCAAGGAATATTTAAAAACCCAATGGCTGATCCATATATACTTGGAATATCTTCAGGAGCGGCTTTAGGAGCCACATTAGCAATAATATTAAGACTAGAAGCAAAGGGCTTATTTTTTACCACTATTTTTGCTTTTGTTGGGGCTTTTGTTTCCCTACTATTAGTATATAACATAGCCAAGGTAGGCAAAAAGCTTCCTACAGCTACTTTATTACTTGCCGGGGTAGCTATAAACTTTCTTTTTTCTTCAATGATATCTCTTTCAATGATTCTACATAGAGAGGCTATGGAAAGAATAGTTTATTGGACCATGGGAAGTTTCAATGAAGCTTCATATAAACAGATAATTGTTGTATTACCTATAGTAGTATTAATCTCCTTCATATTTAATTTATCTTATAGGCAGCTTAACATAATGGCGTCTGGAGATGAGGCTGCATATACCTTAGGGGTAGAGGCTGATAAGTTAAAGAAGTATATTATACTACTGAGCTCAATTATGGTTGCTGTAATAGTATCAGTTAGTGGAGTCATAGGCTTTATAGGACTTATAATTCCACATATAGCAAGGTTAGTAGTGGGTGCCAATCATAGAGAACTTATACCATTCTCCTTCATACTTGGAGCCCTGTTCTTGCTTACATGTGATACTTTGGCAAGGACAATAATGGCACCTACTGAGCTTCCTGTTGGAGCTATCACTAGTATTTTCGGAGCTCCATTTTTTATATATCTTCTTTGGAAAAGAAAGAGAGGATGAATATGTCCATAATTGATATCATACAATTGGAATATGAGGTTAATAAAAGTTTAATACTAAAAGGTATAGATATTAGCTTTGAAAAAGGTAAGTTCTACTCTATAGTGGGCCCTAACGGAAGTGGGAAAACAACTTTAGTGAAAAATATAATAAAATATATTTCTCCAAGCAAAGGTAATATAGTGGTTTCAGAGACTCCTATTAATAAGATAAAAGCAAAGAATTTTGCTGATATTATAAGTTATGTGCCTCAAGATACTTTACTTGAGCTAGAGTTTAGCTGTTATGATGTAGTTATGATGGGAAGAAGTAACAAGATTAAGTTTCTAGGTAATGAGAAAAAGGATGATATGGAAAAAGTCCTTGAAGCCATGATGACTACAGGAACTCTTGAGCTAAAAGATAAGCTTATAACTGAAATTAGTGGGGGAGAAAGACAGAGGGTATTACTTGCAAGGGCTATTGCTCAAGAAAGCCAGTGCATAATATTAGATGAACCATTGTCCCATCTAGATATAAAGCATCAGCTTGAAATCTTAGAAAATTTAATAAATATAAAGAAGTCTGGCAAAACAATAATTTCAGTATTACACGATATAAACTTGGCTTTAAAATATTCTGATAATACAGTTATAATGAAGGATGGAAAAATATTTGCCAATGGGCCAACGGAGAAAGTAATAACTCCTTATAATATAAAAGAAGTTTATGGTGTGGATTGTAAACTGGTATCAATTGGAGAGGAAAAACATATAATATTTACTAGAAATTAGATAAGGTTCATAACTACAATTCATGTGTGTCCTAAAATCATAGGGTTGGTGATCTTAGGACACGTATAAATTGGTTTATGATATAGAAAAGGCATCACTACTTAGCAGGAGGCTTTGCAGTGGTGCTTTTTGTGTAAAGAGTTTCTCATAAAATCATCTGATAACTTAACTTCAACAGGGGACTTTAACAGAAAATATAACTATTAAACATCAAATATGCTACTTATAACTCGTCCATCTACACCTTCTAGTTCTTTTCCTATTATCTTTGCAATAGTAGGAGCTTCATCTATTAGGTTCATTTGACCGATATTGTAATCTTTCCTTATAGTATCTCCACTTACTAAGAAAAAGGTCTGATAATCTTCCTTGAAAGGAGAATAACCATGGGTGGCTTTATCATACTTTTCACCAACATCTTCTATAGCGTCTCCATCTAAGTCGTTTGAAAAGTAATATCCTTTCTTAGCCTCAAGCATAAGTGTACAATTTTTATCTACACCTAAAGGCTTTAGGTCGTCACCGCTTATTATCTCTTCTATGCAGTCATCATTATTTTTTGAAAAGTCTTTAATTAAATCGATAATTTTATTTTGTAACTCTTCAGTAGAATCCTTTATATATACATAGGCAGAGCCATCGCAGTTATTCATATAAACCTTAGGTTCTAAGAACGTACCTTTTTCATCCTTAGTTATATAGCCTTCTTTTAAAAATACAGTGTTTAACTTGATTATTTTTTCAGTATCAATAAGTGAGTGATCTCCCAACAATATTATAGTAGAATTTTTATAACATTCATTATTATTTACTACTTCTAGTATTTTTCCTAGCCTAGCATCATGTCTTCTTAAGGCATGAGTTACCTCCTCGTTTTCCGTACCATTATGATGCTTCATAGTATCAACATCTGTAAGATGAAGCATGAGGAAGTCTACCCTCTCTTTTTTTAACAGATAAAGAGCGCACTCAGTGGAAAAGTTATCAAGCTCAGGCTGTTTTTTGCCTTCTCTTAAGTAACCGTATTTAAAGTTCATGAGTAATTGATATATAGGACTTCCACTGCATAAGGATACCATTGCCTGAGTATGCCACCAGCGATTTGCAAATATCTCTGGGATATTATAGTCTATCTTAGCCTTACCTGTTACTGGCCATAATATAGCTCCAGTAGTATAACCTTCCTTCTTAGCTAAGTCATAAATTGTTTCTCCATCAACTTGTGATCTAAACCAAAACCAATCGGAAGAAGCTCTATAGTGTTGCAACAATATATTGTTTATTACACCATGATTAACAGGCTTCTTGCCAGTCACTATTGAAGTATGAGCTGGATAAGTTAGAGATGGATATATACTATTAACTTTATAAGAATATGAACTAGATTTAAGTAGCTTCCCAAAGTTTGGTAGAGTTTTTAACAAATCAAAATCTTTTCTTCCAACACCATCTAAAGATATTATTATAATAGGATTAGCTTTCATATAATAACCCTCCTAAGTAATATTAGACAAAGTAATCTTAAACTTTAGATATACTTGTCCAAAAAGTTATTTTCATACAGCTTCTAGTCATATGAAATATAGGCTAATACAACTTATGAGTTGCCTAAGTTATTTAAAAATCAGAAAAGGCAGCTACATAAAAAAATCACTAATGAAACTGGCATTAGCAATTTGTTTATTGTATTCCTAACACTAGTATAGGCTTCTATTTTAGAAATTAAAACCCTTATGGAGTTACATTTACTAATATTTAATATTTTTAGCTAAAGATGTACCACTTCAATTGGAAAATATAAGTCTTATTATGAAGTGGTACATATTAAAGCATTATTTTGAAGTTATGTGGGTATTCAATTAGATACTTTGATTAGCTTAAATTAAGCGTAATACTTTAAATGAGTATTAAATACCTGTTGACAATGTTTACAGTGATGGTATAATATTAATATAATCAAATAATAGTATTAGGATTGTTACTGGTTAGCAGGCAAAACCTAAATTAAAGTATGCTATATAGGCATGTTTTAATTTAGGTTTTTTTTATATACTGCCGCGGAGGTACATAAAAAGCTGCTAAGCTAATTCCTAGTATTAGCTTTATTAAATAAAAGACAATCTCCGGAGTGATAACATGAAAATAGAAAAGGTATTAAATAACAATGTTGTTACAATCATTGATGAAAATGGTATTGAGCAAGTGATAATGGGTAGGGGAATTGCATTCAAGAAAGTTTCAGGAGATGAAATAGAAGAAAACAAAATAGAAAAGATATTTAGACTAGATAGTAAGAATGACTCTGAGCGATTCAAAAGTTTATTAAATGAGACACCTATGGAATATGTTGATATATCCCGTGGTATTATAAAGTATGCTGAAAAGACTTTGGATAAGAAGTTCGAAGATGTTATATTTTTAGCACTAACAGATCATATAAACTTTGCAATTAAAAGATTCAAAAATGGACTACCTATTAAAAATGAGATGTTATGGGAGATAAAAAGAATATACAGAAAAGAATATTCAATAGGTATGTGGGCTATTAACTATATTAAATATAAGTTAGGTATAGATCTTCCAGAGGATGAAGCAGGATTTATTGCACTTCATATAATCAATGCTACTCTTGGTGAAAGCATGCCAAATACTATGAATATAACAAAGCTTATCCAAGATATTCTAAGCATAGTGAAATACCACTATAAGATGGATATTGACGAGGAATCTCTTAGTTTTCATAGATTTACAACTCATTTAAAGTTTTTTGCTCAAAGGATGTTTAGTAGTAAGCAGGAGTTGTCAGGCGATGATAGCTTATACGAAGTAGTCAAAGATAAATATCAGGCTTCCTATCTTTGCGTAAAGAAGATAAGAGACTACATAAAAGTAACCTATGATTATGAGCTTACTGATGAGGAAATGGTATACCTAATACTTCATGTACAAAGGCTTACAAGCAAAAAGGTTTAATAATTAAATATCAGGTTTTAGGATTGTTACTGAGTTCAATTTTTAAGAATAAGTATTGTTAGATATATAAAATTAATTCTTAAAAATTCGTTAAATTGCAGGCAAAACCTAAATTGAAGGTAAGTGGATTTTTTATCTATAAACAATCCGATTTACTTCAATTTAGGTTATTTTTTTATCTTTAGAAAGTAGGCTGCAATCTAATAATATAAATTTGTAAAATAACATAACCAGAAAATTATTAAATAGATATGTTTTATCAAGTCTATCTGACAACTAGTTTTAAAAGATATTATAAATTATAAAGGTGGATGAATTATATGGATTATAAAAAATTAGCGATGGAAATTCTACCTCTAATAGGAGGAGAAAAGAATATAGAAAGTGCAACTCATTGTGCTACTAGATTAAGATTCGTGTTAAAAGATGATGGTCTAGCTAAGACTAAGGACTTGGAAGATTTAGATGGAGTAAAAGGAGCATTTTTAAGCTCTGGTCAATTCCAAGTAATAATAGGTCAAGGTTCAGTTAATAAAGTGTATGCAGAACTAGTTAAGGGAACTTCAATACAGCAATCTTCAGTAAGCGATCAGAAGAAGGTTGCTATGAAGAAGATGAATCCACTGCAGAGATTTGCAAGAATGTTATCAAATATATTTGTACCTATTATTCCTGCAATAGTTGCATCAGGACTTCTTATGGGAGTACTTGGGATGTGTACAAAGTTTGGATGGCTTGATGGAAAGAGTGGAATGTTCCAACTTCTTGATATGTTTTCAAATGCAGCCTTTGTATTTCTTCCAGTGCTTATAGCCTTTTCAGCTGCGAAGGAATTTGGTGCGAACCCATATCTAGCAGCAGCTTTAGGTGGTATATTGATACATCCAAATCTTCAAAATGCTTGGAATGTGGGCACAGGTATTGAGAAATACATTAATATATTTGGATTTAATGTTGGTATGGTTGGTTATCAAGGAACAGTATTACCCATTCTTATAGCGGTTTGGGTTATGTCTTATATAGAAAAGGGTCTAAGAAAGATCGTTCCTAACGTACTTGATATTTTACTAACACCGTTCTTAACTCTTATGATAACAGGATTTTTCTCATTCCTAATAATAGGACCTTTGGGAAGATTCTTAGGTGACGGAATATCCTTTGGACTACAAGGCTTATATAACACTGCTGGACCAGTAGCAGGTTTGGTTTTTGGTGGATTATACTCAACAATAGTTATTACAGGGGTTCATCATAGTTTCCATGCAGTAGAAGCTGGATTAATAGCTAATAAAGCTATAGGTGTTAACTTCCTATTACCAATATGGGCCATGGCAAACGTTGCTCAAGGTGGAGCAGCTCTTGCAGTTTACTTTAAGACAAAGAATGAAAAGATGAAAGCTATTGCTATGCCAGCATCAGTTTCCTGTCTTTTAGGTATAACAGAAGCGGCTATATTTGGTGTTAATCTTAAGTTAGTAAGACCATTTATTGCAGCTGCTATAGGAGGAGCTTTAGGTGGTGGATATGTTACTTTAATGAAGGTTGGAATGAGTGGTATAGGTGTAACAGGAATACCAGGAATTGCGCTAGTAACTGGTTCTACAATGCTTCATTATATAATAGGAATGGCTATAGCTTTTTGCGGTGCATTCATAGCAACTAGTATATTAGGTTTTAAAGAAGAAGTTGAAGCTAAAGAAAAGAAAGTAGATTTAAAAGAAGGCGTTGTTGAAGTTATAAAAAGCCCAATGAATGGAGATATTATCGATCTTAAGGATGTTCCAGATAGTACTTTTTCTTCAGGAGTTATAGGAAAAGGGGTAGCAGTAAATCCTAAGGATGGAAAAGTTGTCTCACCAGTTAGTGGTACAGTTTCTGCAGTATTTGATACAAAGCATGCTATAGCAATAACATCAACTAAAGGTGTTGAAATTCTTATACACATAGGAATTGATACTGTAAAGCTTAATGGAGAAGGATTTACAGTACATGTGGAGAATGGAGATATAGTAAGAGAAGGCGATTTAATTGCAGATATAGATATTGATTTCATAAAGAAGAATAACCTCTCACCAATTACACCTATTATTGTTGCTAACACTGATGATTACTCAGCTATCAATGTTATAAAAGAAGGAACTACTGTTGGTCAAGAAGGAATAATAGAGGTAAGAGTTTAGTTTATTAAAGCATGCATTAATATAATGCATGCTAGCCTATTTTAAACTATAAAATATTGTGAAGTTAATTGTATTAATATCCTTAAACCCTTACTAATACTATATATTTATATGATTATATAAATATAGCAATATAAGAATTTAAGAATTTAAAAAGTTATATTTTTAGTTGTAATATTAGACAGTTTAAAATTATGAGATTTAGTTTTAATTTAACTTAATTAACAAGGAGAGGTTTTATGAATAGTATTTTTTGTATTGGAGAGTTATTGATAGACTTTATATGTTCCGATGTTAATAGCAGCTTAGTAGATGGAAGCAATTTTATAAAAAAGGCTGGGGGAGCTCCAGCCAATGTTACTTCGGCAATAGCAAAGTTAGGTGGCAAGGCTTATTTTGGTGGAAGTGTAGGAAGAGACGCTTTTGGTTTATTTTTAAAGAATACCATTGAAGAGGTTGGAGTTGATACTTCATATATGAAACTCATGGAAGATAAAAGCACTACCTTAGCATTTGTTTCCTTGAAAGATAATGGAGAAAGAGATTTTATATTTAGTAGAGGAGCAGATGAAGCTTATGAGTTAAGTGAGCATGAGTTATCTAAGATAATAAATAACAAGATAATTCATTTTGGATCTGCCACTGCTTTATTGAGTGGAAGTTTAAAGGCTACCTACACTGATTTGATTTATAAAGCAAAAGAAAATGGAACCTTTATTTCCTTTGATCCTAATTACAGAACTGACTTGTGGAAAGGCAGAACAGAAGAGTTTGTAGAGGTTTCGAGATGGTGTATGAAGCATGCTGATTTTGTGAAGGTAAGTGATGAGGAAGCTCTTCTTATATCAGGCAGAACTACAGTAGAAGAAGCAGCAAAAGCTATTGCTTTAATGGGCAACAGTACAGTTGCAGTTACTTTAGGAAGAGAAGGTACGTTAATCACTAATGGAGATACTACTGCTGTTATAAAAAGTGTAAGTATAAAATCCATAGACTCTACAGGCGCAGGTGATGCCTTTGTAGGTGCAGTTCTATATAAGCTAGCTCAAGCAGAGGAACCTAAAGTATCTGTTAAAAATATGGAAGCAATGAAGGACATTATAACTTTTGCAAATAAAGTGGGTGCTATTGTATGTACTAAGTTAGGAGCGATAGCTGCTCTTCCAACTTTATCGGAAGTCAATGATTTTAAGTAGGTGATTACTTTGATTAATAATAAAGACTTAATAGAAAATGCATTAGAAGAGATTAAGAAAAACAGTAGCTTAGTTAATAGTGATTACTATAGACCAAGGTTCCATATAGCGCCAAGAGTAGGACTTATCAACGATCCCAATGGCTTTGTGTTTTATAAAGATTATTATCATTTATTTTATCAATGGCATCCTTTTGACACTAAACATGGGTTAAAGTATTGGTACCATCTAAGATCTAAGGATTTAATCTGTTGGGAAGAAGTTGGTGTTGGATTAGCTCCAGAAAGATGGTATGAATCACATGGGTGCTATTCTGGTAGTGCTATAGAGCATGACGGAGAGATGGTAATATTTTATACAGGCAATGTTAAAGATAAGGAAGGCAATAGAGAGTCTTATCAGTGTATGGCTTTTTCAAAGGATGGTATTAATGTAGAAAAGTATGAGGATAACCCTGTTATTGGAGGTCAGCCTGAAGGGTATACTGCTCACTTTAGAGATCCTAAGGTATGGAAGCAAGGAGAGTCTTGGTATATGGTGCTTGGAGCTCAGACTGAAAGTCTAGAAGGAAGAGTATTGTTATATAGATCTGAGAACTTAAAAGCTTGGAATTTAGTTGGAGTAGTATCAGGAAGTAATATAAATAAAAATAGTGATATGGGATATATGTGGGAGTGCCCAGATTTGTTCTCTCTGGGAGATAAAGACGTACTTATAACTTGTCCTCAAGGAATGGAGTCTCAGGGGACTTTATACAATAATAGATATCAAGCTGGATATTTTGTTGGCAGCTTGAACTATGAAACTGGTGCTATGAATCACGGAGGTTTTACTGAGATTGATAGAGGCTTTGAATTCTATGCACCACAAACTTGTAAAGATAACTTAGATAGAAGAGTTATTTATGGGTGGATGGGAATGCCTGAGGAAGAAGAACAGCCAACCAAAGAGTATCATTGGCTACATATGCTGACCCTTCCTAGAATACTTGAATTAAAAGACAATAAGATTCATCAAAGAGTTCCAGAAGAACTTAAAAAGTTAAGAAAAAACAGTGTTTTAGCAACTAATGTTAAGATAAAAGATGATGATAAAAACTTAGAAGGTTTCTACGGAGATGTATATGAACTATGCATTGAGCTTGATATAGAAGATGCTGAGGAAGTTGGTCTTAAGCTAAGGTGCTCAGAGGATGGAGCGGAGTATACTATGCTAAGATTTTTGCCTAAAGAAAAGCTGTTTACAATAGATAGAAGTAATTCAGGAAAAGCATTAAGTGGAGAAAGAAGCTGTAAGTTAAAGGAAAATAAAAGCTTGAAGCTTCAAATATTCTCAGATAGATCCTCTCTAGAGATATTTATAAATCAAGGGGAAGAGGTATTTTCTCTTAGAGTCTTTCCAAGCTTAGAAAGTAAAAATATAAAGTTCTTCTCTAAAGGAGGAACTGCAAAGTTTAACAATATTAAGTTCTGGGAGTATTAGTTGTAGTTTATGAATTTATCATTTTCTAAGACTAAAGCTGTGAGAATAACAAAGTAGGAAGACAGTCAATTAAATGGCTGTCTTTTTTTATTATTGTTAAGAAAGATTTATAAATATTGATTCAATTTTATAGGAATATAGATAAATAGATAAAACTATTAATGCATAACTTTAAAACGATAAGGTAGTTTCTTAAAACAGAAGAGATTGTAATATATTATTAAAAATAACTATATTTTTTTGATAAAAAAATAAATTTATTCTAGAAGTATAATAACTATTGATAATTGGTATGTTGTGGAATAAAATGTAGTAATCTACCATATGTGTAAGTTTATTTATAAAAAGGGGGTTATTAAATGAAAAACAGAGTGGTTTTATCAAAAACCATAAGTGCACTTGTTGCATTAGCTTTAGTTGTGCCTAATGGATTTACTAGACAAGTTAAGGCATTAGACAAAAAGATAATTGGGGCAAATGATCTTAAAGCTATAGCCACAGAAATATATAAAAAGAGGCTTGATGAAAAAGCGGACAAGCTAAAAGGGAAACAACCAAATGATTCAGTAAGGGTGGTTGTTGAACTTGATGGAAAGCCAGCCTTAGATAAGGCTAGAGAAAAAGGATTAAAGTCTGCAGTTAAATCGGATATTCAATATGTTAAGGACTCGCAAAAGACCGTTCAAGACAATGTAAAAGAGATAACTGGTAATAAGATAATTAACACATTTGGTACAGTAGTAAATGGTTTTAGTATTGATGCTAAGGTTAAAGATATAGACAATATAAAGAAATTAAAGGGTGTTAAAGATGTTAAGGTGGTAAATGTTTATTACCCAGATATGAACACCGCAAAGGAATTAACAGAAGCAACTAAGGTTTGGAAGGATCTTGGCTTAAAAGGTGAGGGAATGGTAGTATCAATAATTGATACTGGTATAGATTACACACATAAAGATATGAAGCTTACTGATACTAGCAAAGAAAAACTTACTGAGGCTAACATAAAAAAAGGCGGTCCAGGTAAGTTCTATACTGATAAGGTTCCATATGGTTATAACTTTGCTGATAAAAATGATGAAGTTAGAGATACAACATCTAGCATGCATGGTATGCATGTTGCAGGTATAGTAGGAGCCAATGGAAGTGATGAAGATATAGCAGCTAACAATGGCATAAAGGGTGTAGCTCCAGAAGCTCAGCTTCTAGCTATGAAAGTATTTTCCAATAATCCAGAAATAAAAGGAGCATATTCTGATGATATAGTTGCTGCAATAGAAGAATCAGTAAATCAAGGTGCTGATATTATAAATATGAGTTTAGGATCTACAGCAAGCTTTCAAGAAGATGATGACCCTGAACAAGTAGCCATAAAGAAGGCTGTTGATGCAGGAACAGTGGTAGTAGTATCTGCAGGTAATTCTCAATACTCTACTGCTCCATACAAACAATCTAATATGACAGATACAGGCTTAGTTGGCTCTCCTGGACTTGCTAAGGATGCACTTCAAGTAGCTAGCTATGAAAATACAAGTGTAACACTTTCTGCTATCACCCTTGAAGATGGTAAAGGAACAAAAGCAGGATATACAACTTCAGATGTACTGCCTTCAAAGGTTTTAGATCCAACAAAGGATCTTGAAATAGTAGATTGTGGACTTGGACAAGTATCCGATTTTAAAGAAAAAGATGTTAAAGGTAAGGTTGCTCTTATAAAAAGAGGTGCTATTAATTTCGTTGATAAGAAGAAAAATGCACAAAGCGAAGGTGCTGTTGCTGCTATAGTATATAATCATGAGGCTGGTGGAGACGCATATATAAATATGGCTGAAGATCCATCTATAACTATACCAGGTGTATTTGTTACTAATACAGATGGTAAAAAGCTTGCTGATTTGGCTAAGAATGGCGGTAAGATCAAGTTTGGAACTGAAAGGGTTATAACTCCTAATGTAAATGCAGGAGATTTTTCGGACTTTACATCTTGGGGGCCAACACCTAACTTAGACTTTAAACCACAGATTTCTGCACCAGGTGGAAATATATTCTCTACAGTAAACAACAATCAATATGAGGTAATGAGCGGTACTTCTATGGCTTCACCTCATGTAGCAGGTAGTGAAGCTCTTATAGTAGAAGCTTTAAAGAAAGCTAATCCTAGCTTAAAGGGAAGAGATCTAGTTGATCTTGCAAAGAACACAACCGTTAACACCGCCACAATAGAAATGGACAAGTATCATACAGATACACCATATTCTCCAAGAAGACAAGGCGCAGGTATGATACAAACTGAAAAAGCTATAAATAATAAGGTTACTGTAACAAATGATGGTAATTCTTACGTAGCTTTAAAGCAAATAGGAAATGAAGCTTCCTTTGCTTTAACTCTTAAAAACTACGGAGATAAGGATGCTACTTATGATTTAGATAACTATGGAGGAGTTTTAACTGAGCAGGATCAAGAGTCTATATCTACTATGTCTTATGATGTAAAGGTAGATGGAGCAAAGGTGACTTTTGATAAGAACTCTGTAACTGTACCAGCTAACGGTACTGCAACAGTTAAGGTTACACTAACAGTACCTAAAGCTGTATCAGAAAATAGATTCGTTGAAGGTTTTGTTAAGTTTAATGCTTCTAATATACCATCCTTAGTAATACCATTCATGGGTTATTATGGGGATTGGGGTAAAGAACAAATAATAGATAAGATGAATTATGATGGAAATCCGATATTTCAAGTATCATCATCAGCAAAGACTGCTCGTGGAGACAAGTATATACCACTAGGAGTGACTGGTGAAGATAGCGAAGGAAATGATGTAGTAGATAAAGATTATATAGCCATATCACCTAATGATGATTCATTGTTTGATAATTTTGTACCTGATTTATATTTTTTAAGAAATGCAAAAAATGTAGATGTAGAACTTTCAGATGCAAATGGTAAGGTTTTAGGTGTTGTGGCTAACGATAAGGATATTAGTAGAAAAGTATATAATGACACAGATGGTTCAGGAAAAGTATCTTCAGTTTATAACTCTTTAGCTTGGGATGGAAAGTTATACGATCCAACAGTTGGTGAAAAGAGAGCTGTGCCAGATGGTCAATACTATCTTAATATAAAAGCAACAGTAGACTTAGCAGGTGCGAAACCACAGGATTATAAGATCCCTGTGAAGGTTGATACTACTGCACCAGAGATAAAACTAGTATCAGCAGTTTCTAATGGTACAGCTAATAATGGAGTGGCATCATATCACATAACGCTTGAAGCTAAAGACAATTTAGCTATGTCAAAAGACAGCCCTATTGTACTTATAAATGGACAATTAGATCAAGATATTAAGAATCTTCAAGTTAATGATGGAACTTATAGCTTCGATGCTGATCTTAAAGCTGATAGTATAAATGATCTAGCAGTTACAGTGACAGATTCTGTTTATAATATTGGAATTAATGACTTTAAGATTAATGCTGGAAGCTCAGCTCCAGTGCTGTTCTATGATGATAACTTTACTAAGGGATTTGATAGTCCTGCTGATACTTACACCGTAGAAGGTAAGGTTAATACTCAACTTAAGACTTTCAAGATAGCAAATCAAGACGTTAAGGTTAAGGATGATGGAACTTTTGCAGTTGAACTTAAGCTAAATCAAGGAGTTAATGTTATTCCTATATACGCAGAAGATTTAAACGGAAATAAGCTTATAAATTATTCAACAAAGATAAATTGTGACTCAATTGCTCCAGTTATTAACTTGACTAGTCCAGCAGTTAATGGAGATGGACTAATTGTTACTAACCAAGATTCAATAACTTTAAATGGTAATGTTTCAGATAATGGAGCAGGATATAAGTTTGAAATCAATGGTGAAGTTGTTCTTAATGTAAAGGTAGATGGAGCAACAGGCCCAGAAGTTAATAAGAAAGACTTTAATAAAACTATATCTGTTAAGGATGGAGATACAATATCGCTTAAGGCTACAGATGCTTTAGGTAATATCACTGAGAATAAGATAAAGGTGAAAATTGATAAGGTTGCTCCAGCATTAACTATATCAGGAGTGACTGATGGTGGTTTATACAATAAGGCAGTAACACCAGTAGTAACTGCAGATAAGAAAGCTACTGTAACTTTAACTTTAGATGATAAAGCATATAGCGGAGCGCCAGTTGATGCGGAAGGAAAACATGTTCTAAAAGCTAAAGCTGTTGACGAAGCTGGCAATGTAACTGAAGCTTCAGTTACTTTTGAAATTGACAAAACCGCACCAACATTAAGTTTAACTGGTGTAGAGGATGGAAAGCTATATAATTCAGATGTAACCCCTACAGTACAAACTGAAACTGGAGCAACTGTTAAAGCTTCGTTAGATGGAAATGCTTATGACTTTAAGGCTGTTACTGCTGAAGGAAAGCATGTTCTTGAGGTTACCTCTACAGATAAGGCTGGAAATCAGTCAACAGTAAAAGTTAGCTTTGAAATTGATAAGACAGTGCCTGTATTCAATGTAAAGAATATAGAAAATGGAGCTACTTACTTGGATAAGGTTACTCCAAGCATAACAGTTGATGATAACACTGTAGCAGTAAGTCTATTATTAGATGGAAAAGCTTATGATGGAGCAGCTGCGATAGCTTCAGAAGGAGACCATGTTATAACTGGAACTGCTACTGATAAGGCTGGCAATAAGTCAACTCTAGAAATTAAGTTTACAGTAAAGCAATCAGTTAAAACTGATAAGAACAGTGATGGATCAGTTAATGTATCAGTAAGAAAGCCTCTAGATAAAGATGGCAACAATGTTGTAACTTCAGATGCTACAAACTCAGCAAGTTTTGCCTTTGAGAATGCAGATGCTATAAAGGGTGGAAGGGGTTCATTTACATTAAATGTAGGTACAAACTCAATTAATCTACCATTTGCAGCCTTTGATCAAAATCTAATTGGTAATGGTTCAAGAGTTGTTATAAATGCTAAAGTAGATGAAAACTCACCATTAACTAAGGGACTAAAAGCAGTTAATAAGGTATTTACCTTTGAAGCTCTAATAGATGGCAATGGTAAGCAAACTCCAGTTCACAGCTTTAGTAATGAAGCTCTAGCTACAATAACTTTAACTTTATCAGATGATGAGTTAAAAGGCCTAGATAAGAGTAAACTTGCTGTGTTCTATTACAATGAAACTACTAAGGCTTACGAAGAAATGGCTACAAAGTTAGATGGAAACAAAGTTACTTTCAATACTCCACACTTTAGCAGATATATAGTGGCTGAAAAGCAAGTAGCTTCAAACACTACTGGAACAAGCACAGGAACAACTACTAATGGCGGAAGTGCTAGTGGAAGCTCAGCTAATACAACCACTTCTACTGGAAGTACAGCTACAACTAGTACACCAGCAGTAATGCCTAAGACAGGTTCAGTAATAGATTCTAATATATTAGTGATAATAGGACTTATGGCTTTAGCAGGTGGTGCAGTAATAATAAGAAGAAAAAGATTAATCTAGTTTATGATAAAATAGGTATCTCAATTAGGGATACCTATTTTTTACTATATAGAAATTATAAATCTTTTAGCTTAAACTAGTAATATCAAGGTCTTTCAGTGTATTTTTAGACTGAATAGTAAAAAATATGTGTCCTGCCAAAAAGTTTATAAACAGTTTTTAACTTGTTTTAAAATCTTAGTGCTTTTATAATAAAAAAGAAAAAAAGATAGTATTAAAAAATCATTATATTAATTTTAATGGGATAATAAAAAACTATTGATAATTTCCAGTTTAAGGAATAAAATGTGTAATATACCGTAAGATGGTAGGTTATTAATATAGAGCTTAATTCTTTATTAATGCTATCCATACGTGGTATGTACTGGACCCTAACAAAAAGTGTTTTGAGGGGGCATTATAGTATCCAAAAGGGGGGAATATTTTGAACAAATCCAGAAAGAAGATACTGTCCTTATTGGTTGCATTCTTAATGTTTGCATCATTTTTTACCAATATAAGCAGTGTCACAGCGAAGGCAGAACAGCCAGATGCTAAGAAAGTTAAACAAGAAATGATTGAAAGCATGAAGCAGCAAAATGCTGAAGGTGCAAGTAAAATCAAGGTTTCTAGTAAGCTTGAAGGCAAATTGGCCAATACTAAAGATGATGATACTAAAAAACTTAACGGAAATGATCCAAATGAAGTAGTGAGGGTTATTGTTCAACTTGACGGAAAATCAGCGGTTGAAGGAGAGGCAAAAGGAATTTCTTCAGCCAATCCAATAACTAATAAAACAGTTACTGGAGCTATTGAAAAAGTTCAAAATACACAATCGTCCATAATAAAGAAGGCTGAGAGTATAACTGGCAACAAAGTAAGAAGAACCTATGGCTATCTCGTTAATGGCTTCAGTATTGAGGCTAAGAGAAGCGATATTTCAAAAATAGCTTCCATCTCTGGGGTAAAGAGTGCTACAGAGGCAAAAACTTATCATCCAGATATGAAGTTCGCAGATACCTTGACTCAGGCCTATAGTACATGGCAGGACTTAGGGTATAAAGGTGAAGGTATGGTAGTTGCTATTGTGGATACAGGTATTGATTATACTCATAAAGATTTAACCATAACTGATCCATCAAAGGCCAAGCTTACAGCTACAACTCCTAAGGGGCCAGGAAAATTCTATTCTGTAAAGGTTCCTTATGGTCACAACTTTGCGGATGGATCTGATGATGTTGTTGACAAGAATCCTAATACTGAGATGCATGGAATGCACGTAGCAGGAATTGTTGCTGCAAATGGCAAGGAGTCCGGTGTTGATACCTTTAGTACAGTAAGAGGTGTTGCACCAGAAGCTCAATTATTAGCTATGAAGGTATTTACAAACAATCCGGCAAGTAAAAGTGCATATGATGATGATATAATAGCTGCAATAGAAGATTCTGTTCTTCATGGAGCAGATGTTATAAACATGAGTCTAGGATCAGATGCAGGCTTTCAAGATGCTAATGATCCAACTCAGATAGCTATAAAAAATGCTACTGACAATGGGACTGTAGTTGTAATATCTGCAGGTAATTCAGCTATATCTACAGGTAGTTCAGCAAACAATGTACCACCTGTAAATACTTTAGGTACAACTGATGACGCCACTGTAGGAAGCCCAGGAGTCTCTAAAGATGCAATCACTGTAGCATCTTATGAAAACACAAATATCACAGGTCCAGCTTTCGATTATGTGTCAACAAGTGATTCTGGTCTTATGCTTTATTCTAAGAGTGAAGTTGATCCATTAGTGGCATTGACTAATAAAGCAGGTTATCAGTTAATAGATTGTGGACAAGGCAAAAACACTATAGAAGGTACTGGGGATGATTTTTCTGGAAAGAACTTAAACGGAAAAATTGCTTTGGTACAAAAGGTAAGTGGTAGCTTCGGAAACAAAAAGCTAGCAGCTCAATATGCAGGGGCAATAGGTGTTATTTTCTATAACGCACAAGGTGATGACTCTATACCAACAACAGCTGCTAAAGCTGGTGTTACTATACCATGCATTAATGTATCTTATTCTTCTGGTGCTAAGCTAAAAGGCTTGATAGCTAGTGGCGTAGCAGTTCAGTTTAATGGAAAGAGTACAAGTATAGCTAATCCAAATGCAGGAGACTTTTCAGCCTTTAGTTCTTGGGGACCAACTCCAGAATTAGATTTTAAACCTGAGATATCAGCACCTGGTGGTAATATATGGTCCTTGGCAAACGGAAATAAGTATCAGTCTATGAGTGGAACATCTATGGCTTCACCTCATGTAGCTGGATCAGAGGCTTTAATAGTACAAGCGATTAAAGCTAATAATCCAGGAATTTCAGGAAGAGCTTTAGTTGAGCTAGCAAAAAAGGCTACTATTAATACAGCAAAGATAGAATATGATAAATATAATACTTCAGTGCCTTATTCACCTAGAAGACAAGGTGCTGGGTTAATACAAATAGAATCAGCAATAAAGAATAAGGTTACTGTTACAGATAACAATGGAAACGCAGCTGTAGCTTTAAAACAAATAGGACAGAGTAGTTCTTTTGACTTAACCTTAACTAATTATGGTAAAGATGCCTACACTTATAATTTAAGTGACACAGGAGTGTTAACAGAGACTACTAGTACGGATACTGGCGCTGCAACAGAAGCTGTTATAAGCGGTGCAAGTATAAAATACAGTGCAAATAAAGTAACTGTTCCAGCTGGAGGTTCTGCTAAAATAACCGTTACAATTACTTTACCAAGCAGTCTTGCTAAGCAAAGTTATGTTGAAGGTTTTATAAAGCTTGCTGCAGATAATGTTCCTTCTTTGGTTGTACCATACATGGGCTTCTATGGTGATTGGTCAGCTTTAAAGACCATAGATTCACCTATGTGGGACTCAAGTAGAATTGTTGGAACAACAAGCTTGGGTACAGGTTCAAGTTCCGCATTTACTCCATACGCTGTTGGTAAGGATGGAAGTATAGATAAAGATAAAGTAGCATTCTCCACAGGAAATTTAGCTCTTTACAATACTGTTGTTCCTAACCTATATATGTTAAGGAGTGCTAAGAACTTACAAGTACAAGTACTAGATAAGGATAAAAAACTGATAAGAACTTTATCCTCAGAAAATAATGTGAAGAAAAATATTTTAGAAAATGAACTATCGAAGACCGTATATGGAACTGTAGACTCTCAAGGTACTTGGGATGGAAGCATATACAATGAAGCAACAGGTAATTACGAGGCAGCACCAGACGGACAATATTATATAAGAATTCAAACAACTACAGATATAGATAACTCTTCTACCCAGTCTTTAGAATTGCCTGTAAAGATTGATAGTAAAGCACCTTCTATCAATATAATATCTCCAGACAAAGTAGCCAATGGATCCTATAAGCTTCAATGGAAGGCATCAGATGATGCTACAGGTGCAAATGGAGTATTTGCAATATCCGTTAATGGAACAGCATTGACTAGTAAGCAATTAAAAAATATTACTTTAACAGGAGATACCTATTCCATAGATATTCCTCTTAAAGATAATAGTGAAAACTCTATAGAAGTTTTAGGAACAGACTATGCTTCTAATATAGGAGAGAGCTCTATAAGTGTAAAGACAGGTGTACTCCCTGAAGTTTATCTTTATGATCTTCATGATGGAGATAAATCTAACAGTGATAAGATTCAATTCTCTGGAGTGGTTCAGTCAGACGTAAAGACATTACTTATAAATGGAGTAGAAACATCAGTATCTCCAGATGGAACCTTTAAAAAGGAGTTGGAACTTACAGAGGGAAACAACACAATAAGTATAGTTGCAAAAGATAGTAATGGTAATGAAGTTTACAATAAAAATTACAGTGTATCTGTAGATACTAAAAAACCAGTTATAAGTATTTCTTCACCAGTAGTATCAAAGGATGGCTATATTTATACCAATAGTCATAGTGTTATCTTTAATGGTAAAGTAACAGATACATCTCAATTAGCATTAACAATAAACGGGTCTCCAGTTAAGCTGAATGCAGATGGAACCTTTACAGCAGATGTTGCAGTTGATGGAAATACTTTGGTTCAGATTTTAGCAGCGGATTCTTATCAAAATACAACAGAGCAAGATTTCACTGTTGTATCTACTGTTAACTCAGATCCTTTTGAAGTTAATTTTAACAATTTAGAAGCCTTCTCAGTACTTTCTGCGAAAGATACTAATAAAGATGTGTATACAGTAACTGGTAAGGTAAACCACAAGGTACCCGTGTTTAAGATAGGCGGACAAGACGTTTCTGTAAAAGATGATTTAACCTTCGGCGCAGAAGTTAAGTTAGTTCAAGGAAATAATAATATAAATGTTTATGCCGAAGATAATACTGGTACAGTTGTATTTAATTATGCATATAAGGTTTTATATGATTCAGTTGCACCAAAACTTGTAATAAACAGTCCGGTTGCAAAAGCAGATGGCAATGTTTATACAAATCAAGATAGTATTACTTTAAATGGAGCCGTTAATGACAACGCCTATGGATATAGCTTGTTTGTAAATGGAAATGCAGTTCTATCCTATGATAGATATCCAGCTACAGGTGATGCTCCAGATAAGCCATTTAGCTATACCGTTCCATTGACAAGCGATAAGAGTATTATAAAAGTTAATCTTGTTGACGAATCAAGCAATGCTACAGTAGATGTTATAAATGTTATTAAAGATAAAGTAGCTCCTAAGGCTGCAACGCTTACTCCAAGTACAACAGAACTAACCAACAAGGATGTAAGTGTCACTATTGCAGCAGATTCCTCTGATAAGGATGTTGATAAGATAGAATACAGCTTTGATAATAACACCTACTTGCCATATTCAGCACCAGTTAAGGTAGTTAGCAATGGTAAGCTATACGCTAGAGTTATAGACTATGCAGGAAACGTAACTACATCTTCTATAGATATAGCTAATATTGATAAGTCAGCTCCAATAGTTACAGTTTCAGGTGTTGAGGATGGTAAAACTTATGTCAATACATCAGTTACTCCTAAGGCTACAACTGATAAAGAAGCTTCTGTTTCATTAAAGCTTGATGGAAACAGCTATGATGGAACAACTGCTATCTCGGCTTTAGGAAATCATAAATTAACTGTTTCTGCTACTGATAAAGCTGGCAATACAACAGCAAAAGATATTAACTTTACTCTTACTGCTCAGACAACATCAGATGAAATATCATTAATAGATTATCTTAAGACTTTAATAAGTAAGTCAAAGACAGGTGATAAGCTTAGTATTGATGCAACAAATATAACATCAGTTTCCAGTGATGTATTTAAGGCCTTAAAAGGTTCAAATGTATTTGCTACCTTTAATACTAATTCTTCTTTAGGTGCTATAACATGGACATTTAATGGTAGTGATTTAGGTGATTTTGATAGAAGTGTAGATCTAGGGCTCAATGCTACTTCAACAAGCGCAGATGAGATCAACAAGTTAGATGGTAAAGCACAGATGATATCCTTTAAGTTTGAAGGAAACTTACCAGGAAAAGCAGTGGTTTCATTGCCAGTTGATACTTCAAAGCTTGATGCTTCAAAACCAATATATCTATACCATTATAATTCTGATACTAAGGTTGTAGATAAGGTTGGAGACGCCTTAAAAGCATATCAGAAAGGTTCATTGTATTATGTTGATATAGCAATAACACATTGCAGTGACTACTTCCTTTCACTAAATGGTAATATTGAGACTGTTGTAATAAGTCCTGCACAACCTGGTACAGGATCAAACACAAATAATGGTTCAAGCGGAACAAATGGGGCAAATGGAACATCAGGATCAAGTTCAAGTAATGGTTCAAACACAACAAGCTCATCAAATACTACAAATTCAACATCATCAGCATCTTCAACAAGTTCAGCATCAATGCCTAAAACTGGTTCAGTTATCGATTCTAATATATTGATAGTATTAGGAATCATAGCATTAGCGGGTGGAGTAGTTCTTGTAAGAAGGAAAAGAATTAATTAATAAAAAATAGGTACCTCTATGTAAGAGGTACCTATTTTTTCTCATCCTATTTAGCGCTTAAGGCAACTACATTTAATAAACTCCAAGGTTTATTAAAATGAGGTTGGAAGAAGAAGTCTACAAAGGCAAGCTCATCTATTGTCATTTTGTTTTGAATAACTACAGACATTGTATTCATCATCTGAGTTAAGTCTGTCTTTGATATAAGCTGTGCACCAAGAATAACTTCAGAATCAGCATCATATACAACTTTTATTGTAGCTGAATCAAAAGTTGGCATAAATTCTGGTCTATAGTTATCAGTAACGGATACTGATTTAACATTGAAGCCTGCAGCTTTAGCAGAATCTTCTGTAAGACCTGTTGCAGCAATGTTATATTCATATATTTTAATTCCTGAAGTAGCTTGAGTACCCATATATCTTGTGGTTGGCGTAACAAGGTTTCTGCCTATTAGAGTACCCATTCTAACTGCATTTGTAGCAAGAGGAATGTATTCTCTTTTACCTGTTGGATTGTAAATTACTGAGCAGCAATCTCCAGCAGCAAATACATCTTCTTTACTTGTTCTCATATATTCATCTACAAGGATTGCTCCGTTTGGAAGCATATCTAGCTTACCTTTAAACAGCTCAGTGCTTGGTCTAAAGCCAATACATAAGATTACAAGATCAGCTTCATATTCACCTTTATTGGTTACTACCTTAGTAACCTTTCCATTGTTGCCTTCAAACTTGTTTACAGTTTCTCCTAAAGCTAGCTTAACTCCTCTGTTAGCAAAAGCCATTTCTGCAGTGTCAGTAAATTCTTTGTCTAAATATTTGCTTAATATTCTATCTACGCTATCTATTAAAGTAACTTCCTTTCCGTTAGCTTGGAAGGCTTCTACTAATTCAACACCTATATAGCCAGCTCCTACAACAACAATTTTGCTTGCTTCTTTTGCTTTTTCTATAATTGTATTTGAGTGATAGAAGTTCTTTGAAAGAAGTATATTATCTAAATCTATTCCTTCTATCTTAGGCACTATAGGCCATGAGCCAGAAGTTATTATTAGCTTATCAAAAGTATCTTCAAATTCTTCATTTGAATTCAAATCTTTCACTTTAAGTTTTTTCGCATCAAAGTCTATATCTAGCACATCGTGAGACATCTTAGTTTTTACACCTAGTTCTGCTAGTGCTTCAGGAGAGCTATAGAATAATCCTTGAGGATCCTTAACAACTCCACCAACATATAATGCAATACCACAAGAAAGGAATGAAATGTTGTTGTTTCTTTCATATACTGTAATTTCTGCATTTGGATATAGTTTTGCTGTATTTACTATCGCTGCAGTACCTGCATGGGTACAACCTATTACTGCCACCTTCATAATCTTTACCTCCAAAAATATAATTAATATAAATTATTTATAAATAACAATTATCGCTTGTCTATATTTTAACAAGAGTTATAGAAAAAATCCATATATTTTTTTCTATGTATATGAAATTATGAGACTTTTTATTTGTTAAACCCATAAATATCAAGGGTTTACAATACCTTATTATGATATACAGTGAATAATAAAATATATTTTTCTGCCTAAATTTGTTCACATAAGTTCATAAAATAAAACGTGTTTGGCAGCATTACTTTCCTAAAATAAATTCGGAAAGAGAGCTGCAGAGAAAACTCACTGAAGAAGGTCGCTTCAGCATCTTTTTATTATTTTTCTTCAAAAAAGTAATTCTATACTGAAAATTATTTTATTATTTAGTAATACTCTATAAAGGATAAAGCTAATATAAAGTATGATGAAAAAAGTTGTTTTCTTGTAAGCAGTTATGGCTTGGATAAAGCTATGGGCAAATATGAAAAAAAGTCCCTGAAGTTTATCTTCAGCGACTTTTTGACTGCTTGGGTTGATATAAAATTTTTTATTAAAACGCCTATTTAATATATTTATTAATTTTTATCTACATTAATATCTCCAGAGGTTGTATGAAGTGATAATTTGTTATTGCCATTACCATAGGTTCCACTTAAACTCCTTTTTCCAGAAGAGCTGTTTTCAAGAGAAAACTTAGTACTCATATCTCCAGAAGTAGAGGAAGCATCTAAGTTGAAAGAGCAGTCCTTAGGTAGCTTTAAAATAATATCCCCAGAAGTAGAGTGTGCACTGATATCACCTATGACATTTTGATAATTAAAAGATATATCTCCAGATACTGAAGAAGAACTTGATACACCTTCAAACTTATCTAACAATACTTTTCCTGATACTGTTTGAGTTTCAGTCTTATTTGTTATAACACTTGAACCGGTTATATCTCCAGAAACTGTTTTAGCATTGAGAGAGTCAACTTTAATATTTGATAATTTTATATTTCCAGAAGTTGAGTTCAAATGTAGGTTATTAAGTTGTTTATCTGATAGATTTATTTCTGAGGAAACAGTACTAACTGATAAGTTTTTTGAGTAGTCTTTTGGCATGTAGATGTCTATCTTTGAGTTTAATGAGTAGCTTCCTATACCTAGAAAGGACTTATTTTCAAGTGAAACTTTTACCGTATCTCCATCTGTTGAACCTTCGAGTTTGGGAGCAGTTGTTGCAAAGCTAGTCTTCAAGTTACCAGTTAAGACTACTTTTATTTCGTTTTTATCATAATCATGGAATGTTAAATCACTGCTTACAAAAGATAAGTCTATATTGTTTATTCCTGATAATGACTTGTCAACCTCATCATTCAAATTGTAGTCACCTTTATTATTAGAGGACGAAGAACTATTATTGTTATCATTAAATTGGACTGTACTAGAGTGCCTTTCAACAATATGCTTATTACTAATAAATGAATTAGTATCATTTATTACATTAAGGATGTTAAAATTTGTCACCTTCAATATTATAGCTGCAGATCCATAACAGATTAAGACTACAGCTGCTAGAATTAAACAAAGTCTTTTCATAAAATTATTTTTCATACTATCTCACCTCTATCTAAAAACGGATATAATCCATTTAACAAATTTTATTATTAGAAGAATAAACGCTCTTATTAAATAGAAGCTCCCTATGGTGCTTAATATACCTAAGGCTATAGTGCCGATTCCTATTAATAGAGAAGCTGTTCCAGGTACCGCTGACCAACCGCTAGGAATTGAAATTAGTCCAAATACAGATCCAACAGTTGTTCCTAGTGTTACAGCAAGCCCAGCGATACCTATAGCAAAAGTTCCAGCTAATAGACCAATCATTGCCCCTAATATACCTATAATTATTCCAAATATTCCAGGGCTAAATAATAGAAGTAATATGATTAGAACTATTGCAAATACTTTATTGGTACCATTATCGCTACTATTTCTTCTAATATCACTTACCTGTGTATTATCATATATAAGTTTATTCTCTTTTCTATATTGACTCACAATTGTATGTGGATCGCCTAGTTCTCTTATTATATCTTCTTCTGATTTTCCTTGGGCTAGACCAACATCAAAATGTTCTTCATAATCATATATGATATCTTTTCTTTCCTTCTCAGGGAAATCAAGTAGGCCATTTGAAAGTATATTTAGAAATTGATGCTTATTCATCAGGATTTTCCCCCTTAATTATTGTATTAACATTCTTTGAAAAGCTAAACCATTCATTTTCTAATTCTAGTTTTGTCTTGTATCCTAGTTCTGTTAATCTGTAGTATTTTCTAGGTGGTCCTTCTTGAGACTCTTGAAGGTAAGTTGTAAAGTAGCCTTCTTCTGTAAGTCTTCTGAGTATTGGATATATAGTTCCATCTGATATTTGAATGTTTTTAGAGATCTCATTTACTAGTTCATATCCATAACAATCCTTCCTAGCCAATACAGAAAGTACACAAAGTTCTAAAACACCTTTCTTTAATTGAATATTCACCATATCACCTCTTTATTAATTTAAATTAGGAAAAATAAAAAAATATACTTACTCTATTACACAGATAAAATATCTTTATATTTAGTGGGAAATTTGACTTTATCATTAGTAGTTCTAACAATTACTGAATTAGTGTTTTGCATATCTCATATCTATAGTATATAAATCAGTATTGAATAATGCAAGGTACTAAACAATGTTTAAGAAAATCTTAAGAATTGGATAAAATTTCTTGAATATAAAATAAACATATCCTAGTGTATCAATATAGTAATTACCTATTAAACAAGAGGAAAATAAAGAATAAAGTGATTAAATACAATAAATAGCGAAATTTAATACTTAGCTATATTAATACACATGATATTATAAAACTCGTCCTTACGACAGAGTTGATAGGGCGAACACAAGAATTGAAATTAGTTTTTTAAATAAATTAAATTAATTTTAAAAATGTGTTGACAAAGAAATCTTACGGTGGTAAGATAAATGAGCTGTCAGAAATGCAGCAAAACAAACTTGGTCTTTGAAAATTAAACAGAGTAAAATAAACAAAGTCTAAAACTA
>NZ_JAABNO010000003.1 GCF_009928445.1 Clostridium sp. C8-1-8
AAATCATATTAATTCTTTGCGCAAGCTCATCTAAGCATCGGATGACTGACCACTTCATTTCAACACAGTACTTTAACATAGCCTAAATATTAAGTTTTTTCTTAATAAAACTACATTTAGTAAGGTATTATATGATATTCTACTTCTCTTGAATATTTGAGAAGCTTGCTTATCGTTGATCCTCTAAGGATAGTCTGTAGCTTTGTTCTTTTACTTTTTCCTATAATAACCTGAGTTGCCTCAATTGATTTAATAAACTTGCTTAATTCCTTGGAAACGCTATTGCCTTTAAGCATTTTAAAACTTCCTCCAACAGAAATGGCTAACCTTCTGTATTTCTCCAGCATATCCCTGTCTTTTTCTCTAATCTCTGGAGCAAACCTATGAGTGCATTCTACTGCTACTACTACAAAATCACATTCTAGAGCCTTAGAGATCCTTGCTCCTCTTCTTATTAAATTGATAGCTTTAGGATTGGAGCTTACGCATACCACTACCTTATCTCTTCTAATTACTTTTTCTCCAAAGCACTCACTAATACTTCCATTAAGATATTTACTTGTCCCCATAGAAGCCTCAATTAATGCCATTTCTCTAAGAGCAGTAAGATTGCCTTTTCTAAAAAAATTACTTAAGGCTCTACCGATTATTTCAATATTATATATTTTCCCTCTAGCTAATCTATTTATTAATGCATCAGGAGTTAAATCTACAAATACTATTTCATCAGCAGAGTTTAATACATAATCAGGTATTGTTTCCTTAATACTTATTTCAGTTATTCTTTCAACTACATCATTCAAGCTCTCTAAATGCTGGATGTTTAAAGTGGATATTACGTTTATTCCGTACTCTAATATCTCTTCAATATCTTCATATCTTTTAATATTTTTACTATTGGGCACATTGGTATGAGCAAGCTCGTCTATTAACACATATCTAGGATTGATTTCTATAATCTTATCTTTATCCAGTTCTTCAAATATCTTATCCTTATACTCTATCTTTTTCCTTGGCACTATAAGCAAGTCTTTTATTTGTTCTTCTGTATCAATCCTTCCATGAGTTTCTAAATATCCAATAACAATATCTTCCCCTGCCTGAAGCATTTCATTAGCATCCTTTAGCATGGTATAGGTTTTTCCTACTCCTGGCGCATAGCCAAGATATATCTTAAATTTTCCTCTTTTAATACTATTGCTCATATATACCTCTAACCATAGGAAATTTATTTAAATAGCTTATATATATTATTAAACCTTATAGCTTCTTCCAAATTACCTATTCCTTCATTAACCTTACTAATAAGTTCATATATTTCTTTACTATAGGGATTTATAGATAAAGCTTTTTTTAAATTAGTAAAGGCTTCAGCATAACTACCAATATCTACTTGTTCTCTAGCAGCTGTTATATATATTTCTTCAATATTACCTGTCTCTTGGCAATTTATATCTTCTTCATTAGCCTTGTTATTGCATTCGAATTCATCTATTACAGAATTAACTCTTTCTGGTGAAAAAGGCTTTTGAAGATAGGCAAAGGCTCCAAGTTTAGTGCAGTCTATGGCGTTTTTTACCGTTGCAAAAGCTGTCATTATTATAACAGCGCAGTTTATATTTTTATCTCTTAACTCTCTTAGAACTTCAGTACCACTGATTCCAGGCATCCTTATATCTAAAAAAATAAGGTCTATTGTATCGCCTTGACTTTCTATGATTTCTAAAGCTTTTACTCCATTTTCCGCTAATACTACCTGATAATCTCTTATTTCTAAGCAAGTTCTTAACATATTTCTTATATTTTTAGTATCATCAATAATTAGAACTCTTTTCATTATTTCTCCTTTACTAACATAAAAACTAGTTATTTATTTAGACAATAAGTATTTAACTCAATATAGAAGTTTAGTATTTAAAACTTCAGTATATTAAATATAGTATTGTACTACATATTGTTTTTAAACTATATCCTCTGTATCTCTTATGGGCAGACTGAATATAAACTTACTTCCATTATCAAGCTCACTTTCACACCATATATCCCCGCCATGAGCTTTTACAATATCCTTTGCAATGGCTAGACCTAAGCCTGTACTCTCTGGCATAACTTCAAACCCTTCCACCCTAACAAATTTCTCAAATATCTTTTCAATAAATTCCTTTGGTATACCTCTACCAGTATCCTTAACATATATAAATACATTATCATCGTCTTTATACGCTCCAACAGTTATAGCTCCTTTCTCGGTGTATCTTATTGCATTTGAAATTATATTATTAAGAACCCAGGATATTTTTTCACTATCACCAACTATATCTGGAAGCTTATCTTCTATTTCATAATAAATAGATATTTTTTTACCTTCTATAAGCTTTTTAAACTTACTTATAGATTTATAAATTATCTCTAAGATATTGCAAACTTCCATATCAAAAGCAGCCTTATCTGTTTCAAGCTTGGATATTTTTAAAAGATTCATTACAAGACCATTTAATTTTTCCACATCTTCTTTTAAAGTTTCCAATATTCTATGCTGCTTTTCATTTAAAGCACCTAACTTTTTATCATTTAAAAGTCCTACTCCCATCATAAGTGAGGTAAGGGGCGTTTTAAGCTCATGAGAAACAGTACCTATAAAATCCGTCTTAATCATTTCTAAATGCTTAAGTTCACTTACATCCTTAAAAAAGACAATGGCCCCGTCAATGCTCTGATCCTTATCCTTTATCACTCTAACTGTAATATTGAAGAAATAATTTCTTTTACCTTTGCTTATCTCGATAATCTCTCCATCCTCTTCAAGATCTTCTCTTAATATCTTGAATACATAATCATATACATCCACTCTTTTAACTACCTGTAAGAAATGGGTATTTATAACATCCTCTTCTTCCATTTCAAAAAAGTCTTCAAAGGCATTGTTTATAAATTTGATTTTAAAGCTTGAGTCTAAAACTATAAGCGGATCCGATATACTTTTCATCACTGTATTGGACCTATTTTTTTCTGCCAAAAGTGTACCTTTAGTACTCGTCTCAAAATCATATAGCCGCCTAGTCATATTATTAAACTCTCTAGCAAGTACCCCTACTTCATCATCATTAATTACTGGAGCCTGTTTGTCTAAATTGCCCTCCCGTAAAGATTTAACTGTAGCAATGAGCGCGTGTATAGGATTTAAATATTTATTGGTCATTATGACTGCTAGAAAGAGTCCAAAAATAGCAGCACTTACAAATATCACAAATACACTGTCTGTAGAATACTCGGCACTTTTACTAGTAGACCCTCTTTTTCTAAACATTGCCTCTTCATTCAATGTTGACAATTTATTTAAATCAGTCTTAATCTTTGATATTTGTGAATGCACACTGCTTTCATAAAAGTTCTTGGCCTCTGAGCTATTTTTTTGCTGAAGCTCAGAAAACATCTTAGTGAAATCAACATAACTACTATTTATATCTTCTACAATGTTTTCTTCTCCCTTTTCAGTTATATTGTATCTTTCACAGTAAAACCATTTATTAAATACTGCATTATTTTCATTGAACAAAACAGCAGCTTCCTGCTTATCTCCTATCAAATATTTAAGTGCAGCTTTATCCTGCTCATCAATAGCATTATTCATGTTATTAGCAGCATTTATGCTTTTATAGTTTTCAGTAATTAATCCATCTATGGATCTTCCTAAGGAATTAATATTCGCTACAGATATAGCCCCAACAATTATTATCATAATTACAAGAGCGCTATAAACTAACATCAATTTACTTTTAATAGTTTTCAATTTGTTCACCTCAAATAAATGTTTATAATCTAAAGCCTATTCACAACTTACTTTAGATTATAACACTTACTCATTCATGCAGTATAAAATCTATAATTAATAATCTTTATAATTTTCTTTGAGCCTTTAATATATCTGCTACTTCAAGATTAAGCATCAACACATTGACTTTTTTCTCTCCAAAAACTCCTAGAGCTCTTTCTTCAGTGTGTTTCTCAATTAAATCCTCTAACTTTTCCTTTGATATACCTGAAGCTTTAGAAACAGTATCCACTTGTATTTTTGCTGATTCAGGAGTTATATCTGGATCAAGTCCTGACCCTGAGCTTGTTAATAGATCCGTAGGTATATCTTCTTTTTTTAGGCTGCTGTGACTTTTCAAAAACTCCTCCATATCCTTGGAAACTCTTTCAGCTAAAGCTGGATTAGATGGTGCTAGATTCTGTGAGCCTGAAGCTACTCCACTATATGCAACCTTTCCATCTTTATCTGGCAGCTTATCTTCTTCTTTATAAGTGTTGTAATTAACTGCTGAAACCCTTCCTCTAAAGAATCTTTCATCTGTAAAGTTTTGTCCAATTAGCTTAGATCCTACAACTTGCCCATTAACCTTAACTAAACTTCCCTCAGCTTTACTGGCAAAGAACACCTTACCAATACCTGTCAATAATAAAGGATATGCAAGTCCACATAATATGATTAAAATCAAGGTTATTCTTAGTGAAGCTTTAATAATGTTTTTCATAGTAAACCCTCCAATATTTATAAACCTAATACTTTCAGAAGTGGTGATACTATTACGTCTATAACTTTTATACCTATAAATGGTACAATTATTCCACCAACTCCATATATCAATATATTTTTAAGCAGCATTTTTTCAGTTTTCATAGGCTTATATTTTACACCCTTCATGGCTATAGGAATCAAAAGCGGAATTATTATGGCATTGAATATTAAGGCTGATAGTACAGCACTTGTAGGAGTAGAAAGAGACATTACATTTATCTTGTTCATCTGAGGAATAGCTATAGCAAAGATAGCTGGAATGATAGCAAAATATTTTGCAACATCATTTGCTATACTGAAGGTAGTAAGGGCACCTCTTGTTATAAGAAGTTGTTTACCTATTTCAACTACCTCCAGAATCTTTGTAGGATCAGAATCTAAGTCTACCATATTAGCAGCTTCTTTAGCTGATTGAGTTCCGCTATTCATAGCAAGCCCTACATCTGCTTGAGCTAAAGCTGGCGCATCATTTGTCCCATCTCCAGTCATAGCTACTATCTTTCCTTCTGCTTGCTCTTTCTTTATTACAAAGATTTTATCCTCTGGTTTACATTCTGCTATAAAATCATCTACACCTGCTTCTTTTGCTATTGTAGCTGCAGTAAGGGGATTGTCTCCAGTACACATGACGGTTTTAATTCCCATCTGACGCAATCTCTCAAAACGCTCTACTAAACCTGGCTTCACAGTATCCTTTAGATATATAACTCCTACTATATATTTGTCTACTGCAACCACTAAAGGCGTACCACCTAGTTTAGATATCTTCTCTGTAACCTCATCTAAATCACTTGGAATCTCCCCACCTTCGTCTTTAGCAAAGGCTTTTATGGCATCCGTAGCACCTTTTCTTACCTTAATACCATTTTTTATATCAATACCACTCATCCTAGTTTGAGCTGTAAATTCAATAAACTCACTGTCTATATATTCTTTTTCATCTACTACCATATTATTTTTCTTAGCTAACTCAACAATGGATCTTCCTTCTGGAGTACCATCTTTTACTGAAGAAAGCGCAGCAAATCTAGTAACTTCATCTAAGGTGTGCTTTCCAATAGGAATAAACTCTGCAGCCATCCTGTTACCAAAGGTTATTGTTCCGGTTTTGTCTAGAATCATTGTATCTACATCTCCACAAGCTTCTACAGCTTTTCCAGACATCGCTATAACATTAAACCTTGTAACCCTGTCCATACCTGCTATACCAATTGCTGAAAGTAAACCTCCAATGGTGGTTGGTATCAAACAAACTAAAAGAGCAATTAGAGTAGATATAGGTATGTTAACCTTTGAATAATTAGCCATAGGGAAAAGTGCCACTATTACTATTAGGAATATTATAGTCAAACTAACCAGCAAAGTGCTCAATGCAATTTCATTAGGACTTTTTTGCCTTGAAGCTCCTTCTACTAGACTTATCATCTTATCTAAGAATGACTCTCCTGGGGCAGCAGATATTTTCACCTTTAACCAGTCACTAACTACTTTAGTTCCTCCTGTAACAGAACTAAAATCTCCGCCGGCTTCCTTAAGTACTGGAGCTGACTCACCAGTTATTGCTGATTCATCCACTGAAGCAAGCCCTTCTATGACCACACCATCATTGGGCACCAAATCACCATTTTCAACCAATACGATGTCACCTTTCTTTAATTCGCTTGCACTAATTTCTGTTATACCTCCATTTATATCCAAAAGCTTTGCCTTTGTGTCTTTCCTTGTCTTCTTTAAAGTTTCAGCCTGTGCCTTTCCTCTGCCTTCTGCCACAGCTTCAGCAAAATTTGCAAATAGAACAGTTATCAATAATACCAGTGAAACTATTCCATTATATAATCTTATATTTTGTCCATTATCACCAAAAATCTTAGGAAATATAGTTAAAAGCAATGTCAATATAAAACCTATTTCAACTATGAACATTACTGGATTTTTTGCCATGGTTTTAGGATTTAATTTTATAAATGAATCTTTAAAAGCAGTGACTGCTATTTCCTTATTTATAAACTTTTTACCGTTTTTACTCATATCAATTACTCCTTCTTAATTGTCTACCTTCCAATAGTTAGATGCTCAGATACTGGTCCAAGGGCTAACGCTGGTAAAAATGTTAATGCACCAATTATTAGAACTACTGCCACTAGGATAACTATAAACATCTTGTTATCAGTTTTAAAAGCCGCCTCGTTTTCTGGCAGTAATTGCTTCTCAGCCAAAGAACCACCTACAGCCAAAAGTAAAATCATTGACACATATCTACCTAAAAGCATCACTATACCTGTAGTAGTGTTCCAAAATCCAGTGTTATCTAATAATCCTTCAAAGCCCGATCCATTGTTGGCAGCTGAAGAGGCATATTGGTACAATACCTGTGATAAGCCGTGATAACCAGGATTGGTTATTCCTGCAAGTCCACTATTAAGAACTAAGGATAAAGCTGAAGGAAGTAATATAATTAATGGATGAATTATTATAGCCAGTGCAATAAGCTTCATCTCCTTACCCTCAATCTTCTTTCTTAAAAACTCAGGAGTTCTACCTATCATAAGTCCACACAAAAATACCGCTAAAATAGCATACATTAGCATGTTCATAAGCCCAACACCCTTACCGCCAAAAACCACATTCAACATCATATTCCACAATGCTACCATACCTCCAATAGGTGTAAGTGAGTCATGCATATTATTTACAGATCCAGTAGTAAAAGCAGTAGTTACAGTGGTAAATAAAGAGGACTGAGCTACTCCAAATCTAACTTCCTTTCCTTCCATATTACCTAAGCTTTGGGATAGTCCTGTACTAATCAGTCCAGGATTTCCTGCCCTCTCCGCAGTATAAGCTATTGGTAAAACCAATATAAACAGCAGTGCCATTGCGGCAAATATTGTCCAACCTTGCCTCTTATTCTTTATCATAAGTCCAAAGGTATAAACTAAAGCACCTGGTAGTAACATCATGGAGAGTATTTCCACTAAATTACTAATAGCAGTTGGATTTTCAAAAGGATGAGCTGAATTAGCTCCAAAGAATCCTCCCCCATTTGTTCCTATATGCTTTATAGCCTCTAAAGCCGCAACTGGTCCTAAAGCTATATCTTGAAGCTTTCCTTCTATTGTGTGTACAGTAATGTTTGGCGATAAAGTTTGAGGAACCCCTTGCCACATAAGTATTACTGCAACTATTATTGATAAAGGTATAAAAACTCTAGTTATTATTCTTACTATATCAATAAAAAAGTTACCTACTGTCTTTTTTTCTCCTGTTAGGGCTCTAATAAAAGCTAAGGCTGCTCCAAATCCACTAGCAGCTGAGGTAAACATCATAAAAATTATTACAATCATCTGACTAAAATAGGAAAGCGATGATTCACCACTATAATCTTGAAGATTGGTATTTGTCATAAAGCTTATAGCAGTATTAAAGCTTAAGCTCTGCTCCATACCACTTATATGATTAGGATTTAATAATCCAACCCACTGAATTCTTAAAATTATATATGCTACAATTGCCATAATAGAGTTACATATTAATAATGAAATAGCATACTTTTTCCAGCTCATTTCTTCTTTGTTGATGCCACCAAGCTTAAAAAGAAAGTTATCAACCTTATTGAAGATAGGATCAACAAAAGACTTCTCACCTGTAGCTACTTTATATAAATATTTTCCCATAGGTACTATTAGCAAAATAAATAAAATCAAAGTTATTACTATTTGTAAAATATCCATTTCTGTCCTCCACACTTTATCCTAAATTTCTCATTCTTAAAATTTCTCTGGATTAAATAACGCATACCCCAGATATACAAATAATGCCATAACTAAAATCGCTAAAAATAACATGAATATTACCTCTTTTCATTTAATCTTGTAATTTCATTTCTATTGAATTATCACAAAACACCACTAGAATATTGAATAAGAAATATAAACCAATCATAGCTCCAATAAAAATAATATCTTTTATCATATTAATTCCCCCTTTAATCTTTACCTTTCTTGTAGGCTCATTATATATCTCTAATTGTTTTCAGCTGAAATCCTTGGAAAAAGGCATATAGGACTTTTTGCTAGCATTACCGGCTAACTAGCTAAACTATCTTATCCTTTCAAAGCCTTAGTTCAAGATATTTAGTTTTTTATCGCTAAATAAAAAAAGCCTATTCTTACACTAGAATTAGGCATTTTTTCAATAGTTTTGTGTTCTCTGCAAAGAATTATATAAAATTAGAGTAAGTTTACAAGGATTTGTAACGATTACTTTCAATAATAAACAACTATTAAAATATCTTTTTTGCAGATCTAGAAAAATTTTTTTTAAAAAATAAATTAAAATTTTACTTTCATGCTAAATCAATTTTCAAAACTCCTCTCGATTATGAGATGAACTTTTAAAAAATAAGTTTTAGGTTCTGTTAAAATACCCTGTTAACAGTAAGCATTATGTATAATACTTAATACTACTATTATGTAATACTCTTACGAAGCTATCTATACATTGTCTTTTTACTTGGTATATAATTACAATGTACTATATTAATATTAATTTAAATATTAAAGCTGCGAGGTGTTCATATGTTTAACTTAAATACTCACGATATGAATTGGATTTTTAAGCCAAGAACCTTTGAGATAACTGAAGATAAGGTTATTATTAAAACAGAAGCAAATACAGATTTTTGGCAAAACACTTATTACAACTTTCAACATGACAATGCTCCTGCATTACTACAGTCAACTTCTGAAAAGTTCTTCTCCTTCACTGTAAAGACCACCTTTCATAGTAAGGCTGAATATGACCAATGTGGAGTTATAATATACCAAGATAGCAATAACTGGTTTAAGGCATCTATAGAATATGAGGATGAGCATTATCAAAGACTTGGAAGCGTAGTTACCAATCAAGGCTATTCAGATTGGGCAACAACAGATATTGACGCTAATGTAAAGTCTATGTATTATAGATTAAGCCGCCGTGGCAGCGACTTTTGCATTGAAAACTCCTATGACGGAGTAACCTTTTATCAGATGAGAATATTTCATCTTTTTAAGGCAGATGAACAAATTAACTTTGGAATCTACGCCTGCAGTCCAAGTGAAGCTTCCTTCGAAGCAATATTCACTGAAATGAAAGTAACAGAGTGTATGTGGAATTAAGGCAATTATATTTCGGCGACACTTAAACTATATGGAAGCTTAAGTTATACTTGTTCGATAATGTAGGCTTCTATGGATTATCAGGCATATATAAATTAATAGTTAAGTTATGAACGCTAAACCTATATTAAAACTTAATTTAAGATAATTAATACTCTTATCCTTAACTTAACAAAAATACGGTGCTGTGATAATCACAGCACCGTATTTTTTCTTAAATTCATCAATTATATGTATCTTAGTATATCCAATACATTTTTATCAAAGGATTCACACAACCCATAACACCTTAGTTATGTCCAAAAGAATCCTCCATATCCTTATCCTCTTTTCCTTTATCGTCATAAAACTTTATGGTCAAATCCTTACATTCCCCTCTGCCAAAGTTGTATACATCTGAGTTTTCAGCCAAATTTTCATTATATGGATGTGCCACTATGAAGAATTCCTTTGGTTTTAATTCTTCTTTAATTAATTTACCATTAAAATTTATCTCTATTGTCTTAGAATTCTTATTTTTACCGAAAGCCACCACTTGTGCTTTATGACCATTGTCACTATACAATATATCAATATAATAACCGTGATCTCTATTTCTCATATCCATCTGCATTGAAGGATCCCTAACATACCTATCCCCGATAGTTTTAGACATTTCCTCAAGTTCTAAGAAATCTTTATTATCTACAAGTAAAAGCTTTTTGTCCTTAAGTTCTTTACTGGCTACAAGCTCTCCACCAAATTGATTAAAAGCATGTACATATAAGTCCTTATCAGAAAGCTTGTTTGAAAAGGTGTTATTGTAAAAAGCAATCGCACATAATACTAAAGCAGCAGCTACCATTGATGATAAGGGCTTTATTGCAAGTCTTAAAAGTTTCTTATTTTCTTTATCAGTTATCTTTTCTACTAAATTAATCAATTTAATTGCCTTCAATATTTTGATGAAAACTCTATAGCACACTAGTCCTATAACTGCACCAAAGGTATTTAGTATAACATCATCAATATCTGTAGTATTATTTACTGTGAAGTACTGACAAAACTCTATAAATATTGAAGTAATTGCGCCATAAAAAGCAATCTTTGATATTTTATTTGTCTTCTCAAATAAAATTGGCAGCATAAAACCAAATGGGATTAGTACTAAACTGTTACCAACAACATTGTATATAGCTATTCTTAATGATCCACTACCATTGAACATACGAATAGTTTCAATAACAGGTACTATGTTTATAGTACGATTAAACCTAGAGGATATCATTAACTCTCCCATCTTAAACAATGTCAAACTGAGAACTATAAGTAAATATATAAAAAATATATTCATAAGAATTTCCCTAAGATAATTTATCTTTTTATTTTTTCTCCAAAGTATTAACCTATATATAACCCAAATAATATAAGATATAAAAATAATTATTGCAGCATTAACGCTCAACATACCCATTAAAAATCCCCCTACTCCAATATACTATTTCAAATTATAACATCTTACATTAACTTGATAAATTACATTTTTGTTACACGAAAGTTCTAATTACTAACTTATAATTTAAATTTAGGCCATGTTAAAGTACTGTGCTGAATAAATCATTCGATGCTTAGATGAGCTTGCGCAAAGAATTAATATTATTTTGTCATATTACATCGATGTATCACTTCATAATGATTTTATATTTTGAAATTCTCTGCTCAGATTCTAGCAGAGTTTTGAAAATAGTTTAATGATTGAAGTGATGCAACTTTGATTAAAACTGTAAACTAACTACGTTCGAACAGTACATTTTTTTAATTCTTTCTTCTATATATATTTAAGGCATCTACTCACAATTATAGACAACTTTATATTGACTATAAATCCCAAATAGCAGAAAACACACTGTTGAAAATATAAATACAACAGTGTGTTTTAAAAATGGCCAATTTCACTCATATTTGTTATCTTCTGTAGATAACTATATTAGAGAGTTCTTATAAATTGCTTTCAGATCCTACAGCTAAATTACAATTTTACTAATATCATAATACTTAACTAAAAGTAAAGCCCTCTCCAAGCACCTCATTCACTTCGTTTATGGTAATGAAAGCTCTATCGTCTATATCTGCTATAAATTGCTTCAGCTGCTGGAACTGCTTTCTGCTAAGAATAGTTGTAATTACTTCACTTTCGCTGTTATTATACGCTCCTTTAGCATAATAAATTGTAGCGCTCCTCTCGAGAACATCCATTATATATCTCTTTATTTCTTCCCCTTCAGAGCTTATTATGGCAACTTGCTTATAAGTGTTAAGCGTGTTTATAACCTTATCTATAAGTGTACAGTTAATTATTACTCCAAGTATTGAATAAATTCCCACATTTAGTCCAAATACTGAAGTAGCAGCTACTGTAACAATAATATCTGCTGCTAAAAGTGAATTACCTATAGAAATATTAAAATACTTATTAATAATCTTTGCTATTATATCTGTTCCTCCAGTTGATGCATTTTGATTAAACACAATGCCCATACCTACACCGCAAATTAAAACTCCAAATATAAGTTGTACCAAAATATCATTATTAATCGGTTGAACTTTTGGAAATAATTCTTCAAAAATCAGTATAAGCCCTGAGATAGAAAAGCTGCAAAAAATTGTTTTTCCTCCGAAAAATGGTCCTATTATTAGGATGCCAAGTATAAATAAAACTACTTCCATAGACATCATAAGTCCACCTATAGGAAGTTTAGGAATTAAATTATTGATGATTATTGCAGCACCACTTATACCTCCAGCTGCAATTTTATTTGGTGCTAGGAAAAAATATGTTCCAACTGCTACTAATACTGATCCAATAAATAATAATATAAAGTCCTTAATTTTGTTCTTCATGTTTCCCCCTCCTTTTGTAGAGAACCAACTTCAAATATTAATTTATACATGCCACAAAATCCCTAGAAGCCTAGATTTTATAACAAGTATAAATTAAGTTTTTATAAAGGTTCCCTATAGTTTAGAACGCTCTTAAAAGCTTAACTTATGCATTTTATCAAATAAATTTAAACTAGAATGTATAAGTTAGGCTTTTGAGTTTTTGTGAATCTGCCTTTTCTAACATATGAGCTAAACACAGTAGATGAATATTACTTTCTTACTGTATATAGCTGTCATAAAGGCTCAATGTCTCTAGCTTTAGCTAGGAGAAGTTTTTTTTACTTATATGAATAGTAAAATTTTCACACTGACATTTACAGTAAAAAAAGAGCATATAAATCAAAATATAAAGGACTAGGTCCATAAATACTTTATGATTTATATGCTCTCATTACACAGAAACACACTATCTGCGAACGTCTTTTAGATATAATATAATAATATCCAAAACTTCAATTTCTGTCAATTATTAAAATTATTTTCATGCATTTAACTAGTAGCTAATCAAGCACTAACTTTATCATTTAAGTTATCATGAGGTTTTATGTTTGTTCAAAGAAAAAACTTTGAAAACTTAAAGATTAAAATTATTCTTATTTATCAACTACAGTTATTTCTCTTTTTAAACCTTCTAAGAACTGCTGTAAGATCAAAGATCTTTCTTCTGCTAATATCCTACCGGTTTCTGTATTCATAGTATCCTTAATCTTTAACAATCTAGAATAGAATAAATCCAAGGCATACTGTTTCCCATCTGGTACTCTTTCTTTGCAAAAGGGATCATTAACATTGTAAAGACTTGACTTCATGAGTCCAGCAGAACAAAAGGTTCGCATTATAGATATAGCTCCAGTTGCTTCTAATCTGTCTGCATCCTGCACAATCTTCCCTTCCAGAAATCTTGGTGTAATTCCTTTAGAAAAGGAGCATTTTTCGATAGCCTCATGTACCATTGCTATTTTTAAAGAATTATACCCTTGAAAGTTCTTCAATATACCAACGGTGAAATCAGCACTTTCTTTTGAGGATAGCGTTGATTTTCTACTATTCTTTGGATAACAGATAACATCATGAAATAAAGCCGCAGGTATAACTATATCCATATCCCCTCCTTCTTTATTACATATAATCTCAGCATTATTTAAAACTCTTAACGCATGATATATATCGTGAGAAGGATCACTGGAATCTATCTTATCTTTTGCTATAGTTATCAATGAATTCTTTATAAAATTATTCAATTTTTAATACCTCTAAATCTAATTCAATGCTTTTTCTAAAAAGCTATAAATATCAGCTTCTACTTCTATCAATTTTGATATAGGCTTACCTTGTCCATGTCCAGCGTTCTTTTCTACCTTCAATAGTATAGGGTTTACTCCAGAGGCTACTTCTTCAAGGGTAGCTACATATTTATAGGAGTGACAAGGTAAAACTCTATCATCATTATCTCCTGTAGGAACAAATACTGGTGGATAAACTATACCACTTCTTATGTTGTGAAGTGGTGAATACTTTATCATGAACTTGAAGTGTTCAGGATTATTCTCAGCATCGCCATACTCCGGAATCCAAAACCTGCCTATGGTATACTTATGATATCTTAGCATATCAAGTACTCCAACCTGGGTAATTACAGCTCCATAAAGCTCAGGTCTCTGAACCATACAAGCCCCTGTCAACAGTCCTCCATTACTACGGCCTCTTATTGCAAGCTTCTTACTGCTGGTATACTTTTCTTCAATAAGATATTCCCCACAACTGATAAAATCATCAAAACAGTTTTGTTTATTCTCTAACATACCAGCTTTATGCCACTGCTCACCGTATTCATTACCACCTCTGATATTGGCTACAGCGTATATTCCGCCTCTTTCCATCCATACTACTTCAGGTACTCTAAACTCTGGAATTCTGTTAAGATTAAAGCCACCATAAGCATAAAGTACGGTTTTATTTTCTCCATTTAGCTTAATGCCCTTTTTATAATTTAAAAACATAGGTATTCTTGTACCATCCTTTGACTTAACAAACACTTGCTTTGTTTCATAATTAGAAAAGTCCAAAGGTATTCTTGGCTCAAGAACTTTTTCCATAGTTTTATGTTCTAGGTTTACTTTGTATATTGTATTAGGTATAAAATAAGAAGCAAATAAAAAGAAAATTTCTTTTCCTTTTTCACCACAAGATATTTCAGAAATAGCTCCCATAACACCTATTTCTAAGTAAGTAGCTTCCTTGCTTTCTAAGTTAATAAGCACCGCCTTATGATAAGCATCATGCATAACTGACATAAATATATATCCATCATTATATATAGCATCTGTTATTGTATCCGTAGCGTATTCTGGCACTATTTCTATCCAATTTTCTTCTTTATAGTTTCTTATATCAATCTCAACAATTCTATTTTTAGGTGCATTATAATTAGTTAGGAAGTAAAACTTAAAACTTTTATTTCCCAGAAAATACCAAAAACCATTTTTACCTTCTACTGGACTAAAAAACTCATTTGCATCGTCTATTTCTTTCAAATAAACTAGGTTTTCTGTAGAAGTTCCTATACTCTTTTCAAGTAAAATATATTTTTTATCATATGATAAACTTACATAATTTGAATAAGGTGATCTATCACTTCCATCTATTAGCACTTCATCTTCATCTTGACTAGTTCCTAATCTATGGATACATACCATGTTATGATATGATAATTCTTCATCCTCCATAGATCCTTGCTGAGGATATCTGGAATATATAAATCTTTCATTATCCTCTAGCCAAGTTATAGATGTAAATCTGCACCATTGTATCTCTTCTTTGAGAGTAGTCATTGTACTCATATCAAGCATTTTTATTACCTGCCAGTCACTACCCTTTTGAGATATGGAATAAGCAAGTATATCTTTTTTCTCATTTACTGCAATAGCCCCAATTGAGGAAGTACTATCCTCAGAATATTCACTTGGATCTACTAAGAGAAACTTCTCTCCTTTTATATCCTTTGCTCTGTATAATCCTGGCTGATTACTATTTCCGTCATTATAGAAAAAGTAGTAATACTGACCTTTTTTTAAAGGTGCAGAGTAAGACTCATACCTCCAAAGCTCAGCTATTCTATCCTTTATAGCCTCATATCCCTCATAGGATTTAATATATTCTTCTGATTTAATGTTATGCTCATCTACAAAGGCTTTAACTTCGTCACTATGGATGTCTTCCATCCATCTATATGGATCATATATTTTCGTTCCGTGATAATTATCTACTACGCTTACCTTCTTAACCAAACTTATCGCCCCCATCTAACTGGCATGTTTTCGCTAATTCTTTTCTTCTAGTTTTTCTAAGATCTTATCGACTTTTTCTTCTATTCTCTTGGTAGAATTCAAATAGTAGCTTACTTTCTTAAATAACATTATTACAAGAAAAATTATAGCTACTAGCACTACTAGATTTATTATGGCAAATGCAACATGTGTATAATCTACCTCTAACATAATTTATCCCCCTTCAAAACTATTACATACAATATTATCATTATTATACTTCCAATACAATATAACCCAAGTATTAACCTTGAAAACCTGCTATATTTTAACACTTATTATATTATTATTAAAAAAATTGCAAAATAAATAGAATATTATTCATATAAAGTTAAGTTTTTTCTATATATACCGATAATAAAATTGAACCACTTGTTAATAGCTTTTTATTTTCATTAGAATCCCCTAAGGTTTATTGAAAGTTTAGAAGAGAGTGGTTCTCTTTTTAAGAATATATAACTATAAAAACAAATGGATAAAGGGAGAGGATACTATGGATATGATTACAGACATAGCTAATCTATCAATAACCATGAAGCAAGAAAACTTATCTCAGGAAGTTGGTACTGCACTAACAAAGAAAACAATTGACACCTCAAAGGATGACGCCCAAGCTCTCATAAAGATGATGGAGCTGAGTGCAAACCCAAATGTAGGTATTAAATTAGATGTTAAAGCATAAAAGGCTGGATTTATATCCAACCTTTTTTATTGGTGAAACTATATTATTTCAACTTAAATCAGCAATGTCATTGGCTAGGACAGCTACTCAGAGCCAACATCGAAAAAATTTATGTCGCCTACCAGAATTTCTTTACAGCCCTTTTATAATTAATTAACCTTAATTTTGAACTTCAAGTCTTCTCTTACATCAAATAGCTGTCCAAAATTGGTTGTTTTTATAGTGTAATTTTGATTCTCTTTTAGCTTTGGTAGTTCCACCACATAATGATCATCACCTAGGTCTTTAGCATCTATGCCCATCTTACCATAGTTCACATAAACCTTACTGTCTTTACCTATTACCTCAAACTGAAATACATCAAGTCCTTTAATATAACCTTCTTTTTTATAGTAAAGTAAAGTGCTGTTATCTTTTTGTTCAACCTTTTCTATGGTCATTACTCCCATCTTTTTAAAGTCCAAAATAGTTTTACCTGAGAAATTCAAAGGTTCTATGGTATCTCCAACCTCTACCCCATTATCCTTATTTAATATATAGGGGATAAAAGTCAACTCCTTTGCATCAGTATTTACATTCTTAAAATCCACTCCATAATCGAAGGTACCATCCTTATTTCCGTCGCCTCCCATACCTGAACCAAAAGCAAATCTTCCTTTATCATCATACGCAAAGATACCTAAATCTATATTATTACTTTTCACACCGCCAGTAAGGCTAAGTTCCGTATTTAGTGGAGATATAGTAAGTGAGTGTACTTTCAGATCATTAGCTAAGCTTGATAAATCTACCTCTGTATTAATTTCTTTTCTTTGCTTTAATATACTTGCTAGGCTGCCTTTAAAATTAAATTCCCAATCTCCCTTTATATTATCATCAACATTACAATACTTTAATTGTACCGTAAATTCCTTTTTATCATCTTTACTATCAATTATTTTCTTTACCTCTGAGATATTTTTTTTATCAAACCCATAGTGAATCACGCCTTTATAGGTATTTTTATCAATAGCTTTACCATTCAATCCAGCACTATTTAAAGCAGTATTATTGAATTTGGCACTGCTATTCATTATTAAGTTCATACCATCTTTTATATCTTTTTTACTTTCTATAGTATAGCCTATAGCTAACTCTAATCCATCACAGGCAACATCATTTATTGTAATGGTTACTCCATTTGATTTACTGCTTAGCTCCATATTACTTCCATACTGAGCATATATAGGTTCTATCATGTTATCTTTACTAAAAAGCTTAAATACTGAATTAACCCCAGGTATATTTTTTGCGTAAGCTGGAAAAGCCATTGTGGTTAAAGTTAGTATAGCTAGCATAAAAGTAGCAGCTAAAGCTAGCTTTTTAGGAATGCTTACTTTCTTCTTGACCTTTTTAGGTAGCTGCTGTAAGGTGTCCCCTATTATGTTATCAACCTGTACTGGAATAAAACTTTTTTCTAATTTAGCTTTTTCACTAATCATTTCATCTATAAAATTATTATTCATATTATCACCTCTACTATTTTAATAACTCATAAAGCTTACTTCTTGCTCTGGACAACCTTGATCTAACAGTGCCTTCCGGAATTGATAATATCTTAGCAATGTCCTTTTGAGCCATGTCTTCAAAGTAAAACAAAGTGGTAACAATTCTTAAATCACTATCTAATTGCTTTATAGCACTCATAAGCTCTAGTTTTGTAAGGTCATCGGTAAATCCCTCATTTATACTTACTTCTTCTATGGATATTAGTCTTTTATTTTTCTTTAATATATCCTTACACTGATTTATCACTATCCTTATAATCCAGGTTTTAAAGTACTCATCTTTCCTTAACTTACCTATACCTTCATATGCCTTTATAATTGATGCTTGAATAGCATCTTCCACATCATGGCTATTAGAAAGAAAACTAACAGCTACTCTGTAAAGACTTTGCTTATTGTTTTGTATCATTCTTATAAAGGCATCTTTGTCACCTTTCTTGGCAAGTACTATATCTGAACAATCAGAATCAACTTTTTCTATATTTGATGTGAGCTCCATTTTACGTCCTCCTGTGATTTACATTTCAATTATATACTCTTAGCTAAGCCTAGATGTACCACTTCATAACAAAACTTATATTTTCAAACTCCTCTCTGGCCACAGAGAAGCTTTGAAAATAGATTTCGGATTGAAGTGTTGCATCTTTGTATACTCATTAGACATATGAGTTACTAAAAACGTTCACGCACTTCAAAACTTTTCGTATAATTTTTTTAAAAAAGAGCATTATAATACTGTAACTAACCTATGATATACTCCTTTCAATGTTTAAAATATATCCTCAGTTTTAAACTATTACAGGACTATATCTTAATTACTCACTGTGGTCAATGCTAAAACAAAAATAATCCAAACGCTAAATTGTTATTTAGAGTTTGGATTATTTTCATTATGCAATATTATATATCTATAATACTACAAAATATGTTAAAGTAATATTCTACTTACACTTTATATCAAAGTTTCCAACGAAGTTTTCATATTTCACAGAAAAGTCATACTCTCCATCATTATCTAAACTGATTTGTTCTTTATAATCCTTGTTAGTCTGAAAATTCTTAACTACTTTACCAGTAGAATCTTCCAACACTATAGCTAAAGTGCCTTGTTTAACAGTAGAGCTACAGAAAAAATCAACTTTTTCTCCTTTTTTACCTTTGAAAGATCCTCCAGAACCACTACTACTAGCAGTAGTAATATTTCCTTTGGTAGTCACAAGATAAGAGTAATCAGAGAAAAATTCGAAATAACATACTATTAAATAGCTGCTATACATACTGTGATAATTGCCAATTTACTTCTCATTTATAATTCCTTTCACATGCTTATTGTTGTATAGATAATATGCATTTAAGATTATTTATCTAACAATATCTATATTATATTTCAATTATATTCCAAAAATCAACGTATTAATCATTTAAAATAGGATAAAACAGCACTGATACTATATATCAGTGCTGTTTTATGAAAAGTTTATATCTTATTCTTCATTAGCATGTATGTAGCCACACCAACACCAGTGGCAGTTCCCAAAAATCCTATAGTCTTAGCAGGGAATGTTCTTTTTTGCTTCTTCTCATTACTTAACATATTAATAAGAGTTGAAACTCCTACAATTTCACGTATCATTTACATTACCTCCATAAATAAAATATAGATAGATTAACCTATGGTTCATCTATCTATATTTTATCTTCAAGCAACATAAATTATCCTTTTTTAAGAAAGGAAGTGTTTATACTTATAAGTAAAATCTTCTATCAGTAACTTTATCTTCTAATATTAATGTAAATACTGTGCTGCAAGAATATTTTCTCTTTTAAAATATCTTTTTTGTCTTCTTAGGTAACAAAAGGCTTCAACCTTTTCACCTTTTATACCTAGCACTTGTATGTTTCTTCTCGTAATCTTTTTGTCTTTATCCATGTAGATAATCGTAACAGGTCTATGAAATTCTAATGCACTTTTTAATATATCCATTACTAATCACCTCAATAACATTATACTATATATGAACCGCCAATGCAAACATAAGTTCGCACAAACTTATGTTTTGTATATCATTATTAGTCATCTATTAATATTTAATTTTATCGGTGATATAAACTAAGATAAGATTAAAAGGCTTAGAAGATTGTGCTCCTAAGCCCTTTGCTTTTACCTGTTTATTACTCCTGACTTGGTCCATAGTCCCTTGTCTGTACTATATACAACATTCAACCTATTATTTCCTAAGTCCTCAAGAACAATTACATTTTCATTATTTACACTACCTATTCTATTTCCTGAGAATCTATCGTAAACATCCCTGTAACCATTTATTCTAATAGGTGCATTCAAATACCCAATATTTGAAACCACATTTCTTATATAAGTTTGTCTTGTTCCTCCAGGAACTGGGTATTCAACAAGATCTAGCTGTCTACTATAAGATACATCAATAACTTTAATCCTATCACCAACATCTACTCTTCTTCCAGTATCTATATCTCCAGTTGAAGTTCTTCCATAAAACCAATCATTCTGCACAACTGCATTAGCTCCATTTACTTGGCCCATAGGTGGGATAGGATCTACTGGAGGATTTGATCTATCAACTAATAAATCTTCTTTATACTGATCCATGTCTACATTGCCAAAGATTCCATTGACATTTCCAGAGTCACTATACTGCCATCCACTCCAGGTATCCCAGATTTCTGTATTCCAACTAGGAGTTCCTGTGGTGTAGTGTGCCAACCAAAGCTGAGTACCCTTAAGCACAGTTGTAAGATTATTCTTAGAAAAATAGCTTCCTGTATACACAATACAGTCTATTCCTGTCAGTTCCTTTACCCTATCAATAAAAGTTTTTACACAACTACTTAATAGATCTTTTCCAAGTCCTTCAGTAGTCTCTACATCACAGGCATATTTTAGGTCTACAGCATATCCTCTTGTGTTTTCAACAAAAAAGTTTGCTTGATCAATTGCATTTTCAACACTTCTAGCTCTAAAAAAGTGATAAAAACCAACTAAAACCCCTTGTGCCTTAAACCCATTGTAATGAGTAGTCATCATTACATCTCTGTAGGTAGTTCCTTCGGAAGCTTTAAGATACGCTGCTTGAATACCACTATATTTAACTCTTGAATAATCTACATTAGTCTGATAATTAGATATATCTATACCTTGATACATAATATCCCTCCTCACTAACTATATATGTGAAAAAACACTATTTTGGTCCAAAATTGCGTCATTAAGTCAATTATTTTATGTATAATATTATTTAATTAGTGAGAAAACATTATATAAATGATAAAATAGAATTTCTTAACTATTGCTTCAAATTAATATTGAGCGATATATACTCAGGAACAAGCCTAAGCTTCTTCACTTTAGTTAAATACTACTTTACATATTTCACTGTAAAAACTAGTTAACATCAATATTAGCTAGCTATTTTTGTTGTTATAATTTAATTTCACTTCGTAGAAGCCTATAATATTCAAAGGCAGTCTTTATTTCAAAGCCACAATTTTTATATAAATTGAAAGCAATTATATTGTTACTATCTACTTCTAATCGTAGGTTTCTATTCTTTTCATTAACTACAAGATTTATTATTTTTCTAAGTGCTGCCTTTCCAAGTTTTTTTCCTTGATATTCTTTTTTTATACCAAAGCCAAATAAAAACACATCCTCCTCCGAATAATTCAACGAACACATTCCTATAATCTTGTCTTTATAATTTACTAAATACATATCTCTATCTTTTGAATCAATTGTATTAGTAGCATAATTTTTAGCATCTTCATAGCCTTCTCCAAATGCATCCATTGAAGCTTCAATTATAGCATCTAAGTGTTCAAACTTTGCTTTTTCTAGAGTTATATCACTGTGTGCATCTTCTTTGTCTGATTTCTTATTATATTTTAGGAGATATTCCGTAAAATCGTACTTAGCCTCTAAAGCCTTTAAAGTTAGCTTTCCATCCTTAGCCTCACTTTCGCATACAAATAGAAAATCCTTTACATCATATTTCTCTATTTCTTTTGTAGCCTCATTTAAAAGTGTTTTAAAATAGCCTTTCTTTCTATACTCAGGATGAGTATATGCTGAAACCTCAGCCTCTGCCTTAGTTGGCATAAATAAATATATTACACTTACTAATTTTTCTCCCTCATAGACCATAAATAAATTATTTATATCTTTATTAAAATTTAAAGAGTTATCAAGAAAAATATCTCCTTTTAAGTTATCCTGTTTCTTGCAGACTGCCTCTAGCTCCTTAATTTCTTTTACCAGTTGGTCGTTTAAGTTGTTATAAGATTTAATTATCAATTCTATTCCTCCACATTTACGGATATATAACTTCGTAAAGCTAATTATTTTTAGTTCAGAATCTATATATTTATTAATATTATTTAAAGCTATTTAATCTTAGAGAGTTTTTTTACTTTAGGCCTAATGCATCACATTTCTATAGTACTTCTCTTAAATATTCTATAAAGTTCTTAATACTCGACTCTACTTCAAAGCTTGCTTGTGCTCTCTTGTCATTACCTCCGCCTTTTCCACCAAAATCCTTTAACTTTTCCTTGAATAAGTTTCCGCATTTAAAGTTAAAACTTCCATTGTGAGCTAATATAAGTTTTTTATCCTTTAGGGAGCCTAATATTAATATATACCCTTTATCTTTTAATTCATCATATAGCTTCTCTAGAAACTCAAAGCCTTCTTCCTCATATGTAGCAGTAATAAATCTTGATTCACTATTACTTAAAAGTTTATCAGCTTCTCTTTTAGCAAGATTACCATACAAGTCTGATAGCTTTCTCTTAAGCTCTGATATCTCATTCCTTTGATTATTTATCACATTACTTATCCCTGAAGCTTCCACTGAAAGACTTCTAGTAAGATTGGTGATACAAGCCTGCTTCTCTTGATAATCCTTTAAAGCCCTAAGTCCACATTTAAAATAGATCCTAGTCATTCCCTTATAGTTCTCATACTTGATTATCTTTACTATCCCTACCTCGCCAGTTCTGACAACGTGAGTTCCGCAGCAAGCACTAAAATCGGTAGTTTCTCCCATTTGAACAATTCTTATCTTTCCTTCAGCCTTTATACCTTTTCTAAGAGGTAATTTCAAAGCCTCCTCTTTAGTAAGGAAATAAGTTGATATAGGTTCATTTCTATAGATATATTTATTCACCTCATTCTCTATTTCCCTTATCATCTCTTCTGTCATATCTTTAAATAACATATCTATAGTTACGTAATCTTCTCCTAAGTGAAATCCTGCATTAACAATTTTAAAAAGTTTAAAAAATGCAGCTGATAGCAAATGTTCTCCCGAATGCTGTTGTATATGGTCAAGTCTTCTATCATAATCGACTTTACACATAACAAACTTTCCCTCTGGTTTCTCTTTAAGGACGTGGTAGATGATGTCATCTTCTTCATAGACATACTCAACTTTTATATTATCTATAGTACCTAAATCACAGGTCTGACCTCCACCTTCCGGATAAAAGGGTGTGCTCTTAAGAATTACTTCATAGCTGTCACCTTTTTCAATTATATTCTCTACTTCACATTCTGCCTCACATATATATGAATTTTTATAAAATAACTTTTCTGTCATATGATCACTCCTCGGTTTGATTGTATATTGACTTATTGCATATTCAATTTACTAAAATTATAACACAGGTTAACCAATTTACTAATTAATAACAATATATTTTACATAATTTAAATACTGTTAAAGTACAGGGTTAAAATATATCAGTTTAATACTCTTAATTAAAGATGTAATTTGATTTATACTAAATATTTTACATGCTCTTGAACATAATAAGGTTGGAGGTGTTATTATGAAAAAAACAAGAGAACCTAAAAATGATAAATTAGTGACTTCACCATCAACTTCTGGTTCCTATGGTATATCTACTTCTTCAAATTTAACTGTAGAATCCTCTGATATAGAAGGCGATGATAGCGATTCCCTAATCCCTGATTTCCATGAAGATAAAGCTTGGTCTTCCAAGACTACTTCCACAGTTTATAATGATGACCATAAATAAAGCACATAGCATTGAAGACTCCTATGTGCTTTATTTTTATAATGTCTATGCTTGATAACAATTTTGTTAAAAAGCCACTGAAGGGACCTTCTTCAGTGGGCTTTTCTTGTCCATCTGCCTTTCCAAATACATATGTAAAAAATCTAGCAAGCCCCATAATTTTATTACTTACTTCTTAACAAAAATAGCTGCCCTAAGCCTTGAATTCACTATATTTAGTTGGCACTTTTTATATAACTGTTCTTAATAGTAAAAAAGTATCTTATAAAGAATAGCTAAAAAACACTGATTCTTTATAAGATACTCTATGTACAAAGCTTTATACTTTTATTAACTATATTTACGTAGAAACTTTTTAGCAATATTTATTATTATATCAAACTTATCTGTGTTATTTACTATATGTTCAAGTAGTTCTTCATGACTTGGTTCCTTGTATCTATGAGATATTCTATTTCTAACAAGCCTTGATTTTTCTAAGAAAAGGTAGGTTCTCTCGTCTATAACATCACTTTTTCTTAAGAGTTTAAAACTATCACTTAAAGAAATACCTATCTTAAACCTTCTTATCTCTCTTAAGGCTATAGAGCAAAAGTCTTCCAATATTGTATGGAATCCAACGAAAAGCTGCCTTAAGCTTGACTTTGCAAGCTTAGTTATAAGCTGATCTTCCTTATATTTTTCTAAAACCTCTAAGCACTCATTTATATCTGCCTTACATTCTTCCAAATCTTCTATTATTTTTATTAGTCTCTCATCATTCATGATAATACATCAATTCTCCTAAAGTACATAAAATTTTCATTCTCCCGATAGGTCCTATCTACTTCATCACAAATTATGTCAAACATCTTATTATTGTCCTTTGAAAACAACACTTTTCCATTATTCAAAATATTTATCTTCACAAACAGATCTAACTTTTCACTTCTTAAATCAACAACATCAATAGGTCTATTAAGCAAATTTTCTAAAAACAGCTCTAATTCTAAAATAGTATCTAAGGATATTTTTTCCTCATTTAAAAGAGCAATATCCACATCAGATATTTCATTAAATTCGCCATGATTTAAGCTTCCGAACAGTATCAGGTTAGATATGTTATATTCATTGATAAAATTTAGTACTTCTTCAGAATTAAGCTTGTCAAGAGCATACTTTCTTTCTTCTTCACTATCCAATTTAACACCAACCTTCGGATAAACTAAATATAAAGGTATGTTGATATTATATCCCAAAGTTATATAAAATAAAAGCTAATGCAACACTTAATAATCATTAAATCAATAACATAAGCATTAACCCAGTATATTTTTATTTATTACTTCATTATAAAATATCCCCATCTTCTCTCAAAAAAACTCTTACGAAAAACAGTAGTAAGAAGGACAATAAATACAGTATCGCCGCAAAGGAAGTAGCCATTTTTATATCAGTCTGCATATATGTATATATCTGTAGTGGTATAGTTCTGGTTTTATTAACAACATTGCCAGCAAACATTAAAGTGGCGCCAAACTCTCCTATAGATCTTATATAACTAAGTATAAGTCCAGAGATTATAGCTCGTTTCAGCATAGGAATTATAATTTTATAAATTGTTTCAACCTTTCCTGCACCTAATACATAAGTTGCTTCAAAAATTTCCTTTGGAACATCGTTTATTGAATTACTAAGTACTTTCACATAGAAAGCCGAGGATACAAAAAACTGAGCAATAATTACAGCAGCTGGAGTAAACACTAAGCTAATTCCATAGCTATCTAACATCCTGCCTATAATGCCATTACTACCAAAGGTAAGTAAAAGAGCTATACCAACTGCTGCAGGTGGTAAAACTATAGGTAACTCTATCAGTATACTTAGAACCTTAGCCAAGGCTTTGTTCTTTACAAACCTCAAATAGAAAGCCATGCAAGTACCAAAGATAAAAGTTAGTATTAAAGCTATGGTAGAAGTCTCTAAGGTCAGCAGCACACTAGAAATGTTCTCTTTTATATATAATGTAGAAATTATATTATGTACGCCTGAATAATTTATCATAGTAAGTATTGGAAGAACAATAATAACTATATATACGCTTATGGCTATCACTAAGGGTATTACTAAAAGCTTATTAATGTAATTTTTTCTACTCCCCCTTTTATTGAGAGTATTTAAGTATTTTTCATCTTCTTTTACATCATATATCTTATCTTGAATCATACTTCTCCTATATAAAAATCAAATTATATTGATATACTAATACATATTAAACTTATATTTTCAAAAACTTTTCTCAGAAATCAGAGGAACTTTTAATATAGGTTTCGGTACTAATTAGTACATCTTTATTTAATATCAAATCCATATTTCTTTAATATTTCTTTTCCCTTACCTTCAACAATATAGTCAACAAATTCCTTTGCAGCATCCTTATTTTTAGAAGCCTTTAATAAAGCTATTGGATATTGAACTTTAAGTTCATTAAAGGCAGCATCTTCTATCATGTCTACCTTTTCTTTATTAGCCTCATTAACATCTGTTTTGTATACTACCCCTGCATTGGCTTCATTTAGTACAACCTTTGCAAGCACATCCTTTACATTTAGTTCACTGCTTTTTATATTATTCAATATAGCTTTATAGGTATTATCATCAATTATATTTTTATTCTTCTGACTTTCTAAAGCCTTATAAAAATAGCTTCCTATAGGTACAGTTTTCTCTCCCACTACTAGCTTTAAATTTGTTTGTGCCAAATCCTTAAAATTTTTTATACTTTTCTTACTACTTTTACTTGTGCAAATTATTAGCTTATTTTCAGCAAATATTTTACTTTCCTCTACCTTACCATCTTTTTTCAATTGATCTACATAATTTGTATTGGCCGAAGCAAATACATCTGCACCATTACTTTGATTAATTTCTTGGACCAAAGCTTGACTACCTGCATAGTTGAAGGTTACATCAATTCCTTTATCCTTCTTAATCTGATTTCCTATCTCATTAAAGCTTTCTGTTAGACTAGCAGCTGCAAATACCATTATCTTTTTTGAACTACCATCTTCGGCTTTTTTTGTAGTTTTAGTACATGCCATAAGCCCTGATGACAAAACTACTGCTAGTATTAAGATACTAGTCTTAAATTTCACTTTCATTACTTCTTCCCCTTTGCTCATAAGTACATGATTCCTTAAACCCATTTTAGAATTACTTAAGATTTATACTTATCCAACTTAATACTAAAACTTTTATTATCAAATTATCTCATCATATTCAGAGGAGCTTTTTTAATAGATTTTGGATTGAAGTGGTATATATCTATAAAACCTCTATAATATCTCCGGCTTTTATTACTCCACCTTTTATTATCTTTGTAAATATGCCCTCCGTCGGCATTATGCACTTACCAACCTTATTTTTTATAGCACAGCCCTTATGACATTCCTTACCAATTTGGGTTACTTCCTGTATAGTATCACCTATCTTCAGTCTAGTGCCTATAGGTAATTCATATAGAACTATTCCTTCAGTAGTTATGTTTTCAGCGAATTTTCCCGGTGTCAAATCAGGAACCCCAAACTTTATCATCTTCTCTATACTTTCGCTTGCAAGAAGACTCACTTGTCTATGCCAATTTCCAGCATGTCCATCACCTACAAGACCATGGTCTTCTTTAAAAACACCTTCTGCTATAGGAGTTTTTATAACACCTTTTATTTCACTTATATTAATTGATATAACTTTAGCCATACGCTCACCATTCCTGTTTTATATATTTTCTATTCCCTTACATACTCTCCACTCTTGCCACCAGTTTTCTTAATTAGCCTTACATCTGTTATTACCATATCCTTATCAACGGCCTTGCACATATCATATATAGTAAGTGCAGCAATATTTACAGCAGTTAAAGCCTCCATCTCTACACCAGTCTTACCGATAGTGGTTACTGTAGCTTCTATCTCTATTTCCTCTTCCTTCACCTCAAAACTTATATCTGAGCCAGTTAAAAGTATGTTGTGGCACATTGGTATAAGCTCCCAGGTTTTCTTTGCCCCCATTATTCCTCCAACTTGAGAGACTGAAAGCACATCCCCCTTTTTAATAAGTCCTTCTTTTATGAGTCTTATGGTTTCTTTTTTCATTTTGATCGTACCTCTTGCCACTGCAACTCTTTTTGTGTCTATCTTATCCGACACATTCACCATATGAGCTCTTCCTTCTTCATTAAAATGTGAAAACTCCATTATTATCCTCCTATAGCAGTCATTTCTCTTTCTATGTATTTACCATCTTCAAGATCATGTTCCTTTGGTTTATTCTTTACAATATCACAGAGTACTTTGGTTATGTCTTTTCCATTTCTTACTAAAGCTTTTATGTCTATTTCCTCGTCTGAATGTAAGCAAGGTTTTATCTTTCCATCTGCAGTAAGTCTTACTCTATTGCAACTGCTGCAAAACTTGCAAGAAATAGGATTGATAAGACCTACATTTCCTTTTCCATTGGGAAACTTATAGTACTTAGCTGGAGAAGAAATATCCTTTGCTTCAATCTCAACAAGTTCCGGAACCTTATTAAGTACGATTTCATTACTTAAGTATTTGTTAAGAGACCAGTTTTTCACTTGCCCTATAGGCATAAGTTCTATAAATCTCACATCAATTTCTTCATCTGTTGTAAGTTCAACAAAATCCTTTATTTCATCTTCATTAAAGCCTTTTATCAAAACAACATTAATTTTTATAGGAGTAAGCTTAGCTTTTTTTGCCTCAGCTATTCCTTCAAGCACAGCATTAAGCTCTCCTCCCTTAGTTATATCTCTATACTTATCCGAATCTAAGGTATCTAGACTTATATTTACTCTTGAAAGTCCTGCTTTCTTTAAAGCTCTTGCATATTCTTTTAAGAGAATTCCATTGGTGGTCATAGCTATTTCATCTATTCCTTTAATGGTAGATATTCCTTCTATGAGTTTTAATATATCCTTCCTCACTAGAGGCTCCCCACCAGTTATCCTCACCTTGGTCACACCTAGTTCTGCAAACTTTTCTGTAATATGCTGAATTTCTTCAAAGCTTAATATTTCATCATGACAAGCCTTTGTTATTCCTTTTTCCGGCATACAATACTTACATCTCAAATTACATAAATCTGTTACTGAAATTCTTAAATAATTTATATTACGACCAAACGAATCTAACATTTCTATCGCCTCCGGGACATGGGACGGTTCTAATGTCCCAACTAAAGTATAGTGTTTAATTTAATTATCCGCTATCTAATAACAATATAAAACCTCTCAAAAACTTCCTCTTCCTGAAATTTTTTGAGAGGTTAAATATCTTTAAAATTTCAATATAAGTATTACTTAGTGATACTTCCAAATTAAAAATATATGTGCTGTATTACTTTCTACTAAGGCTACCATCTCTAAATATATTTTTTAACAAGCTCATTGAAGCATGGAACTCATGTCCATTTAAAATGAAGTATATTCAAAGATAATTACACTAAATTTCTCTTACAAACTTTCTGATATACTTTTCCAATTCTTCTTTGGTATTAAGATTTATAAACATATCAAAATCAGGATCAAAGCTTATAACACTTTCTTCCTCTATATACAATGGATCTGATGATAGTACCAATTCCTTTAAGGCACGCCTGTCCTCTTCTAAAAGTTCAAAAGCCTTGTTTAACATGGCTTTTGAATAAAAGGCATTAAAAGGCTCAAGATACTTTTGTCTTTTAACTAAACAGCACTGTTTAGGACTTTCCATCAGTTTTTCCTTCATAAATTTAATAAAGTCGTTTCTAACAATTGGCATATCACAAGCAATAAAGTAAACATACTCACTGTTAGAGGCCTTAAGTCCCTCATAAATACCTGAGATTGGACCTCTTTCTTTATATTCATCAGAAACAAGCTTATATGAAGTATTTTTATACAATTCAGGTTTATTAGTTACTATTATTATTTCTTCAAAGCTCTTTTTTAATTTTTCAGCAATAAGTTCTATTAGATTTTCCTCTTTCAATCTTAAAAACTGTTTATCAAAACCCATTCTAGAACTTTTTCCCCCTGCAAGAATAACCGCAGTAGAGAATTTGTCCAATTTTGTTATTTTATCATAACACATAATTTTTTTCTATCCTAAACCATCGTAACTAAAGTTTTTACGCTATTTTTTCTCTTCTCTTGTATCTCTTTATCTAGATTTTCATGCTTCACAAGTTTCAGCGCAGCGGTTGGACAAGCATCTATACATGCAGGTCCATTTTCTCTACCTACACACAAATCACACTTATTAGCCACAATCTTTTCCTTTAGCTGAAAACTTCCACTAAAGTCTGTTTTAAGGCCTGACTGAAGAATGCTTTCTCCATTTTTAGACGCTGCAATCATATCAATAGCTCCAAATGGACATACTATTAAGCAGCTCTTGCATCCAATACAAGTATCCTTGTTTATAATTACTGCATTATCCTTGTTTACTATAGAACCATTAGGGCACGCATTAGCACAAGGAGCATTTTCACAATGCCTACATTGCACTGGTGCACTTACTTCTGCAGTTTTGATAACCTTCAAGCAGGGATTAAAATTAATATCATCTTTTTTTACTGTAAATATATTATTATCTGAATGTGCAACTACACAAGCTACCTCACAAGTTCTGCAACCTATACATCTTTGTGGATTTGCCATAACAAAATTATTCATAATTATTACTCCTCTCTTTTTCTTGATGAGTATTTTGTATGTAACAAATAATGAGACTTTTCTCCAAGAGGTTCTTTTAAAAACTCTTTATATAACTTCTTTATATATGGATTTTCATGGGACTTTCTTATACCTGATTCTGAGTCATGTTTATACAAAGCCTTTTTTCTAGCCTCAATTCCGTTTTTCTTTAATCTATCCAGTAAGATTTTAGGCTGACCACCACCACTAACACAACCTTCTGGACAAGTCATTACCTCTACAAAATGATAATCACATTGGCCTTTTTTTACCGCCTGAAGCAGTTCTTTGACATTGTTAAGACCAGATACCACTGCCACCTTTAGATCTAGTTGTCCAACCTTTACCTTAGCTTCTCTAATGCCTTCTCCACCTCTTATAAAATCCATCTCAAGCTTTGGAACTGAAGTATTAGTTAGAAGCTCATAACCTGTTCTTAGCGCTGCCTCCATCACTCCACCGGTGACTCCAAATATATTGCCTGCACCACTATAAACACCTAACGGTGCATCAAAGGTTTCCTCTTCCAAGCTAGCAAAGTTTATATTTTCTTCCTTTATCAGCTGAGCTAACTCTCTAGTGGTTATAACCATATCTACATCCTTGTAACCGCTATCTTTCATTTCCTCTCTATCACACTCAAACTGCTTACAGGTGCAAGGCATAACAGCTACACTTAATATGTTGCTTGGGTCAACATTGTCTACCTGAGCTCCATAGGTTTTAAATATAGTTCCAGCCATCTGTTGAGGTGACTTGCAGGTAGAAAGATGCTTTAATAGTTCTGGATATTTTACCCAAGCTGGACAGCATGAAGTAAACATAGGAAGGTTCTTATTCTCCGTTATCCTTTTTATAAGTTCACTTCCTTCTTCCATTATGGTAAGGTCTGCACCAAAATTAGTGTCATATACTCTATTAAAATTCAACAGTCTAAGAGAAGCTGCAAGCTTTCCTGGCGTTAAACTCCCAAATTCAAAACCAAACTCCTCTGCTATTGCCACTCTAACTGCAGGAGCACACTGAACAACTTTAAAGATACTTTCATCTCTTAACAATTCTCTAAGCTTTTTAACTTGTCCCATATTATATGCTGCGAATAATGGCTCCTTTATGCTACTAAGCAAATTTCTAGCTTTCTTTTTCTCTTCTATATTTTCTTCTCCTAATGTAAATGCCGAAGCGTAGGAACTACATATTTGTACACATTGACCACAACTTACACAGAGCTTTTCATCTATAGTTTGTATACTTCCTAACTTACCTTTTATGGCATCCACAGGGCATATCTCTGCACAACGTCTGCAACCTGTACATAACTCCTCGTCAATATTAATCATTGCCATGCGTAAATTTCCTTTCCAAAAACTAATTTAATTTCTTTTATAATGTAAAACTGTCAATACTGTATTAGTTTCGTAAAATAACTAACATTTAATTTTAACATTATATTTTAATGACACTTTAACTTTATAGCTTTATCCAAAGTTCTAAAGGCTTAACACTGAAGCTATATTTCTCTCTTTTCTTTCACTTTCAGCATGAAAAACCTTTAATGCATTTTTAGGGCAAGCATCCACACAAGCAGGTTTGTCACTTCCATTGCACAAATCGCACTTATACGCTGTTGAAACCGCTTTGTAAGCTTCTTTAACTTCCCCAGACTTTTTAATTTTCGTAAAAAGTTTTTCTCCATTTTCATACCTTGGCAATATATCTATTGCGCCAAAAGGACATGCCACTGCACAGGTTTTACAACCAATACATTTATTTTCATCTATTATTATTTTGTCCCCTTGCTCAGTTATTGCACCAATGGGGCATACATTAGCGCAAGGTGCATCTTCACATTGTCTGCACTGAACTGGAACCTTATAACTTCCGTTATCTACCACATGAAGTCTTGCAATAATAGGCATTTCAATATTTCCAGCTGTCACAGTAAGGTTTTCCTTATCATTATGTGCCACATAACAAGCAACTTCACAGGCCTTACAACCTATACACTTTTTGCTGTCTGCCACAACAAAAGCATTAATCTTTGAATTCATATACTTACTACCTTTCCTCATAACTTTCATGCTACATTTCTATTTATTTTAAATAAAGCTTCTAACTTACTTATATTACCTTGCAATGCCTTAGTTATTTAGAACTTTATACACTAAAATGACAAAATCATATTATTAGCTCATCTAAGCTACAGATGCCTAACCAGTTAATTTTATCACGGTGCTTTAAAAGACTTTTATGTATTCTTTACTAACTATTTAAATATGAATCTTCCTTGTAGTACTTCTCCTGCTTTCATATAAGTATAATCCTCTGGAACAACTAGTACTCCATTTGCTTTACTTATAGTTGTTAGCTTATTTGAACTTTGAGAGCCTACCTTATAAGCATAATAGGCATTTTCTTCTTTAACTAATTTTACATAAATAAGCTTTACTCTTCCTTTTCTAACCTTAAAATCCTCTGCTAATACTACAGGAAATTCTTCCTTCATATATTGCTCTTTACCGATTATTTTTTTACAAGCAGGTTCTATAAACTGCTCGAAGGTAGTTATAGCTGAAAGTGGATTTCCCGGAAGACTAAAGAATAGTCTATCCTTATAAGTGGCGAAACTTATTGGCTTTCCTGGCTTTATAGCAACAGAATTAAATTTAATATCAGCACCTATTTCTATTAATATATCTTCAACAAAATCGTAGTCTCCTGCTGAGGCTCCTCCCGAAGTTATAACAACATCAGTTGTTTCTAAAGCTTCTTTTATAACTTTTGTAAGTAAAGCTTTATCATCTTTTACAATACCAAAGGATATAACCTTAATCCCCATGGTTGTAAGCATAGAGGTTATTGCATATTCGTTGCTGTTTCTTATCTTTCCTTGACCTATAGGTTCTTCTATTGAAACAAGCTCATCTCCGGTTATAATAAGCCCTACCACTGGTCTCTTATATACCTCTACCTCTTTATAGCCTAATGATGCAAAAAGTCCAATTTCTGCCGGTCTTATTTCACTCCCCTTGTGAAGCACCAAGTTCCCTGGCTGTAACTCTTCACCAAACTTTATAACATGGTTGTCTTCTTTCACTTCATTATATAAGTATACCTTGTCACCTTCTGTAGTTACCTTCTCTACTTCTATAACGCAATCCGCTTCTAATGGTATGGGTGCTCCAGTCATTATTTTATAAGCTTCGCCTTCTTTTATACTTTCAGTACACCACTGTCCAGCTTTTATAACACCTTTCACCTTAAAGCCTTTAGGATTTTCATCACTTATACCTAAGGTATCACAACTTCTTAGGGCATATCCATCCATTGCAGATTTATCAAAGGGAGGTAAGTAATCCTTAGACAATATGTCTTCTGCCAAAACTAGTCCATTACATGACAATATATCTAGCCTTTCCTTACCTATAATTTTAGCTTCCTCAGAAATTATTCTCAATGCATCATTTACACTAATCATCTTAACTATCCTTTCATTATTAACTCTTGAATACTAACATCTTCTCTCTTAAAGCATTGTATTCATCTATCAAATTCTTTTCAGCTTGTTTTTGATCTTCTATTTTATCCACTTTTATTGCACAATATTTAAACTCTGGAGTCTTAGAGATAGGATCTAAAGCATCTATGGTAAGCTCATTACAAGCACCTATCCACCATTGATAAGTCATAAAGGTTGCTCCCTTTTTAACCCTTTCAGTAACATCTGCTCTAGACATTACTGAGCCTCTTCTAGAAGTTACCTTAACTAAATCTCCATTGTTTATTCCTAGCTCTTTAGCATCTTCTACGCTAATTTGTATAAATCCAGGCTCATCAGCTAGATTTTGAAGAGCACGACAATTTCCAGTCATTGTTCTTACGGAATAGTGTCCAACTTCTCTTACTGTTGAAAGTGTAAGTGGATATTCCTTATCAGTCTTTTCTAATGGAGCTCTCCAAGCACAAGCAAACAATTTACCTTTCCCATTTGCAGTTGAGAAAACATTATTTTCATATAAGTAAGAAGTTCCTTTATGATCTTCTGTAGTGCATGGCCATCTTACTATACCTTGCTCTTCCATCTTTTTATAGCTAGCTCCAGCAAACTTAGGACATAAAGACCTCATTTCATCCCAAATCTCTTCAGTATTATTATAACTCATTGGATATCCCATAGCTGTAGATATCATAGATATTATCTGCCAATCAGTCTTCACATCCCCTTTTGGCTCTATAGCTTTTCTTATTCTCTGGAAGCCACGGTCAGCTGAGGAGTAAACTCCATCATGCTCTCCCCATGAAGTTGCAGGAAGTACAACATCTGCATGTAAAGCAGTTTTATTCATAAATATATCCTGTACTATAACAAATTCTATCTTGTCTAAAGCTTCTCTTAGTTCTGAAGCATTAGGATCACTTTGCACTGGATCTTCTCCAAATATATAATAGGCTTTTACTTTATCCTCCTGCAACACTAAATGAGGTATCTCTGTCAAATGATATCCAACTTCCTTTGGAAGACTTACTCCCCAGGCTTTTTCAAACTTGTCTCTAACCTTCTTATCAGTAACTTCTTGATACCCTGGAAAAACATTAGGAAGCACACCCATATCACAGGTTCCTTGAACATTATTTTGTCCTCTAACTGGTCCAATCCCAACGCTAGGTCTAGCAAAATTTCCAGTTAATAGTGCCAACGAAGCTAAGCCCTTTACCACATCTACCGCCTGGGAAAATTGGCAGACTCCCATACCATAAAGAATTGTTGCATTCTTAGCCTTTGCATACTCTCTCATAGCTTTTCTTATATGATCAGCTTTTACACCAGTTATTGTTTCGGCGTATTCTGGTGTATATTTTTCTACAGAAGCCTTATATTCCTTAAAACCTTCAACATATCTTTCAACATATTCCTTATTGTATAAATTCTCACTTATAAGTACATTTCCAAAGGCATTTACTAAGGCCATATTTGTGCCACCTTTAATAGGAAGCCACAAGTCAGAGATTCTTGCCACCTCTGTCTTCCTTGGATCTGTTACTATGATCTTTGCTCCTTTTTCTTTGGCTTTAATAATTCTTCTAGCCACTATAGGATGAGTTTCAGCAGGATTATATCCAAATATGAATACTACATCTGTATTCTCAATCTCAGGAATTGAGTTGGACATGGCTCCATCTCCTAATGAATATCTAAGTCCAGCTACAGATGGTCCGTGACAAACTCTTGCACAGTGGTCAATGTTATTAGTGCCAACTGCTGCTCTCATGAACTTCTGCATTACATAATTAGCTTCATTTCCTGGACCTCTTGCAGAACCAGTACCCATTATTGCATCTGGCCCATACTTTTCCTTAATTCTCATAAGATTATCAGCAGTAAATCTTATAGCTTCATCCCAAGAAACCTCTTCTAATATTCCATCTTTTCTGATCATAGGCTTATTTAATCTTGAAGTTAATAGCTTTGGATCATTTAAGAAATCCCATCCATAAAGTCCCTTTAAACATAAATTACCTTCATTATTGTCTCCATTAGCAGCTTCGGCTCTAACTATTTCCCCATCTTTAACAACTAAATATAGTTGACAGCCACTGCCACAATACGGGCATACCGTTAAAACTTTCTCTTCCATAGTAATCTACACTCCTCTTAATATTTATTTAAAAATTCTCTGAAGCGACCTTCTTCAGTGATTTTTAAAGGCATTCCATCTGAAAAAATCATTTAATTCTAACTGCTCGCTCATATAGCATCTCCTTCATGACCACTTAATTTCAACAATATTATTAAACATAGCCAAAAATAAAAACCAGTACAAGACCTGAAGCTAGTAGCCACAAGTTAGTACTGGTTTATCTAAAAGCTAAGATGAGTTTTACCAAAGTCAAAATATCTTTCTTTCTAATCTAACCATGTTATATCAAATTTATTGTTATTACTACAGTCCTATTTTCATTCTCTAGGTTAAGCACTTTCCAGCTATAGTTAAAATCTCTTTTAAATAGCTCTCTAGCTTCATCTATAAAGCTTTTTTCCAAATGAGGCTTCATTATCTCCCAATAGCTTTTAACTAAATTTATGGCTCCCTCATTAACTAAAATCTCAGATAAATTAGATAATATCCCTTTTATGTCTACCACTATCGTATCGGTATCAAGAATTCTTACCTTCACATACTCTGGTCCTTTTCCTCTATAATGCTTTATAATCTTTACAGCTAATTTTTTAACATCTTCTTGTAAACCCACATTAGTGGCACACATTTAAGCACCTCTATCTATATCAATTGATAATATTCATACAAAGATAATTTTACTACCTTTATAAATTCCAGTCAACTTGTCCCCCTTCACATAATACTGCTTCTGTAATTATTTCGTCCAAAATAATCACAATATGTCGAAAGAGATATGCTATTCTTCTTGTTGCTTTATATCCTTTATTTTTTCATATTAATCATTGTAAGTTTTGTAAAAACAGTTTATTATCAAAACTATCTATTTCGAAACATAATTATACTTAAAGGAAATATATAAAATCTTTAGTTTACTTTAAAAATTTTAAGAATTGAACTATTGAATAATCCAGTTTTAAATATAGACAACTTAATACCCCAGTTCCTCCAGAAGTTTCACAGCATTTCTCACATTGTCTTCACAGATATTTTTAAAAAGCTCTTCCTTCTCAGCCTTTTCTCTACCTTCTTTGGTTGATAAATCACACCCTAATAATTCTCTGCATTGGATTCCATTATATCTTTCTCGAAAAATTCTAATAAACTCTTCAGTTTTCATATAGCAGTTGTGCTTAGACTCCATATCTAAACTATTACTTTGCCCATACCTTAGTCCAATGACAAGTACTGCTCCTGATACAGCACCACATATCTCACCGGATCTAAAACCTGCACCTAATCCACTTGAAATCTTAAGAGCAGTTTCTTTATCCATATGATATTTCTCTGAAAAAGCAACAAGTACCGCTTGTGCACAATTAAAGTTACTTCTAAAATATTCTATGGCATTATCCTCATAAAAGCTCATTCTATCTATAAATCTCCTTCTTAAAAATATATTTTATACAATACTCTAAACCATTATCCATATTATACCATGCCAAACTACCTACATATACACCTACACTTAAACATCTTTACAAAAACAATCAATGTAGTATAATTTAAGGAGTTTTAAAGGAGTGAACGAAAATGATAAAAACAGCTATATTAACCATAAGTGATAAAGGCTCAAGAAATGAAAGAATAGATACCACTGGTCAAGCCATAAAAGCCTTGCTTGATGAAAATACATATTCTATAGAATACTACAAGGTAATACCAGATGAAATTGAAATAATAAAAAAAGAGCTTATTTATTTAAGTGATGAAATGAACATAAATTTTATTTTAACTAATGGTGGAACTGGATTTTCCCAGAGAGATGTTACCCCAGAAGCTACCTTACAAGTTATAGAGAAGCAAGTTCCAGGGATAGCTGAGGCAATGAGAGCAGCTTCTTTAAAAATAACTTCCAAGGCAATGCTTTCTAGGGCTGTGTGCGGAATAAGAAAGTACTCGCTAATTGTTAATTTGCCTGGAAGCCCAAAAGGTGCTGTAGAAAATTTAGAAGTTATACTTCCTGCAGTTCCTCATGGAATTCAAATTCTTACTGGTGAAGCTTCTGAATGCGCAAGATAAACTTATACTATTTTACCTATGTTAAAGCACTATATCGAAATTATCCTTTCATTCAGCAGATACTTTAAAGACATTTATCCAACTAAACTATTAATTTATAACAGATGATCCCCAGAAGCCGGGATCATCCTATCCCCAAAAACCGGGATCATCTAATCTTCAGAAGCCTGTATTATCGGATATGTATAAAATAAGTTTTCATAAAAGATACCTAGAGCTATACTTCTTAGTAAAACTTTATTTTCAAATTCTCCTCTCAGAACTCAAAGGAATTTTTACGATAAATTATATAAATAAATATTCAATTTTTATATGTAAACTTCCTAGTTATTTTTTAAGATTCTCATGAAAACCCGCATAAACACTATATATTTATATGATTTTATAAATATATGTTTATAACTTCTTAAGAAGATAAGAAGTTATATTTTTTTCTTTCTTCCCTGTAGGAATCCATCATCAAAGCTAATGTAGCGGTTGCTTAACTAATTAATTACGAAAAGCACCATGATTTATACTTTTTATTATATCTAAGTATATAAGTACAATATATAACTAAAGCCATGTTCTCTTCTTTCATATACTTTAAAACCAGCTTTTTCAAACATTTTCTTGGAGCTAGTATTATAGCTATAGATTTCATTGACCTGTAAGCTAGTAAACTCTAAGTATCTAGCTCTTTCAATCAAGGCTTTTATCACTTTTAGCCCTATACCCTTTCCTCTATAGCTCTTATCACCAATCACTATGGGCATATCCTTGCTAGAAAAAGTAACATCTCCTATAGGAAGGAATTTATCTTCCACCTTCGCCTCAATAAAATATAATTCTCCTTTATTATTTAGAAATGTATACATCCTTTTCAATTTTTCCAAGTCATAAATACTAGAGTTTTTACCATCTACCATATCTAAGGTTTCTCTATCCATATACCATTCCAAAGCAAAATCATAGATCCAATCAAATTTTCTAAGTCTTAGCTCTTTATCTATGAGTAATATATCCGGTTGCTTTTCAGAACTAATATCCATGTTCATCACCTCATTAACTAAATATAGACGTGCCACTTCATACTAAAATTTATATTTTAAAGTAATCCTCTCATAACCTAGAAGATTTTTAAAAATAGAATCCTGCCAGAAAGATTAATCTCTAGCTAAAAATCTGTATAAATAAATATTACCATAATAATGCAACTAGTACACTATCATGGTAATATTTGAATCTGTCGCTTGACAATAACTTATATTTTTAAGTTCTTCCTTCACAAAATAAATTAAAACTAAAAACAGATATCTCATAAAAGGTATAAGTGTTTTTATGAATAGGTTATTCATATTTTCTTCCCATTAACTCAAGCATATCTTCCGTATTTGATGAGAACTTATCCGCACCAGTAGTCTTCCATAACTCAGGATTATTCTTGAAAGCCCCGCCTCCTATGACTATCTTTGGAGGATTTTCTTTAAAGTTTTCTTTTATGGCTTCTATCATATATTTAGCTGAGTCAATATGGTAATCCATTGTAACTGATATTGCTACAAGATCAGGTTTTTCTGTAGCCACAGCTTTTACTAAACTTTGAACTGGTACATTAGATCCCAGATAAACTGTATTCCATCCTTCCATCTCTAGCATGTCTAAAACCATTTTAAGACCAATATTGTGCAGTTCCGGTCCTGCAGTTACCCCTATCACTGAGCATACTCTATTCTTCTTTCTTTTTTCTCTTGCCTTTATTTCTCTCATGGAGTCCATAGTTACTTCAGATATGAAGTGTTCTTGCCATATATCTATTTTTCCAGCTTCCCATAGATTGCCTACTTCCTTTAGAGCCTTTTCAAAGATACCAAAATATATAAATCCCATAGGAAGTCCTTTTTCATATATATTAATAATTAAATCTCTAGCTGCTTTACTGTTTCCCTCTAATAAATAATTAAGATAGATCATAAATAACTTTTCTTTATCTTCAAATAATTCTTCATCATCAATTGTACTTTCAGCTTCCTCTAAAGTATCAAAGTCTTTATCTCCTCTTCCAAGCAAATAATCTAAGCTTACTTTAAACACCTCTGCTAGTTTCTGAAGCATCTCAGCGTCTGGCACTCTAATTGCATTTTCATAATTAGCTATGGTAGTTTGCGCTACCCCCAAAAGTTCTGAAAGCTGTTTTTGAGTAAATTTATCTCTTTTTCTTAAGTTCTTTATATTTACCGAAATAGTTTTATCCATAATCTTCACCTCTTAAAGAAATTTTAACACACTTTGTGATATTTTTATATATTCTATATTGATTTATTTCATTTTGTGGTATATGATTATATTATAAATTAATTAATAGTTATTATCAAGTAATACAAGTTATATAATAAAAATAGTAATGGAGGTAATTTAAGGTGAAATTATCATTTAAAATCGCAGCGAGATTTTTAAAATCTACCAAAGGGCAAACTGCTTTAATAGCATTAGGAATTGCAGTTGGTGTATCAGTTCAAATATTTATAGGTTCATTAATACAAGGATTACAAAAAAGTTTGGTAAACAAGACAATAGGAAGCTCTTCACAGATAACTGTGAGCTCAACCTCTTCTGACAAACTTATAGATAACTACAGTGAAATATTAGATAAAGTAAAAAATTCCGATGAGAGAATAAAAAACGTTTCTATGGTCTCAGACGGACCTGCACTAATAAAGAATGACAGCAAAACCTATTCTGTATTACTAAGAGGTATGAATATACAGGATTCAGATAAGATTTATAACTTAAAAAGTAGTATATATGAAGGCAAAGCCCCTGAAAATAAATTTGAAACCCTTATGGGAAAGGACTTAAAAGAAGAACTTAACTTAAAATTAAATGACAAAATAGATATAATAACAAACTCTGGTAAAATTCAAAGTCTAACTATAACTGGATTTTATGATTTAAAGGTGGCTACTATTAATAAATCTTGGTTAGTAACTGATTTTGACACAGTTAAAGAACTTTTTTCAACAGGAGATAAGATAACTGGCATAGAAATGCAAGTAACTGACGTATTCAAGGCTGACGAAATTGCTTCAAAAGTTTCTGCAAATATCAATAGCGATGCTGTAAAAGTAGATAACTGGAAAGCTCAAAATGCTTCCTTGCTTAGTGGATTAAACGGTCAAAGTGCTTCAAGTTACATGATTCAAGTATTTGTAATGATATCAGTAGTTTTAGGTATAGCTAGTGTACTGATGGTTACAGTTGTACAAAAATCTAAGCAAATAGGAATTCTTAAGGCTATGGGAATAAAGGATAGACAATCTAGCTTGATCTTCTTGTTTGAAGGTTTCTTACTTGGAATCATGGGAACAGTAATCGGAGTAGCTTTAGGACTTGGACTTAGTTTCTCCTTCTCAACTTTCGTGAAGAACCCAGATGGAACTCCTTTAGTTGATCTTTATATAAACTATAAATTTATAGGTCTATCAGCCTTAGTAGCACTTTTAGCTTCTACAATAGCTGCGCTAATACCAGCTAGAGGTTCATCAAAATTAAATCCAATAGAGGTGATAAGAAATGCATAATGTAATAGAATTAAAAAATATTGATAAAGTGTATGGTTCAGTAATTAAAACTCAAGTTTTAAATGATATCAGTCTCTCCTTTGAAGAAGGTACCTTCAATTCCATAATTGGTGCTTCTGGCAGTGGTAAGAGTACTTTACTAAATATAATGGGAACTTTAGATAAACCATCAAGCGGTGAGATTTATATAAATGGAATTAGAACTGATAAGATGAAAAAGAATCAGCTTGCAGAGCTTCGCAATCAGACTATAGGCTTCATATTCCAATTTCATTACCTACTTCCTGAATTTACAGCATTAGAAAATGTGCTAATGCCTTATATGATAGGCAATTCTAAACCATCTAAGGAAATAATCAAAAGAGCTGATGAACTATTAGACTTAGTTGGTTTAACCAAAGTGAAAAATAACTTAGCCACTAATATGTCTGGTGGTCAACAGCAAAGAACTGCTATTGCAAGAGCTTTAATCAACAATCCAAAGATAATTTTAGCTGACGAGCCTACTGGTAACTTAGATTCGGAATCTACTGAAAATATTTATAAACTTTTAAGAGACATAAATGAAAAAATGAAAACCACTTTTATAGTTATTACTCACGATAACAGAATTGCTGAAAAGGCAGATAGAATTATTGAAATTAAAGACGGAAAAATCACCATGGATACATCAAAGGAAAATCTTGCAATTGGCCTTTAAAGTATACTAGTAAAGTAAATTTTTCTAAATTTGCTAAGGGACGATATCAGCAAGCCTCTTGTTTAGCTTACTTAGTTATACATTATACAAAAATATAAAAACCAATTAAATGCTGGTATCTCCTTCATCGATCATAAAAGCAATTTAATCAGGAGATATAATATGGACTCTAATGTAATAGATGGAAATAAACTTTACTTTGCCTTCTTGTCAGGTGCAAATGAAGTATCAAAAGAAAAAGATAATTTAAATAAAATCAATGTATTCCCAGTTGCAGATGGAGATACCGGAACCAACTTAAAAAATACTCTAGATTATATGGTAAGGTACTCTACTCCATCAGCTTCTGCCTCAGAAACCTTAAGATCACTTGCTGATGGTGCTATAAGCGGTGCAAGAGGAAATTCCGGTTCAATTTTTGCTCAATATATATGTGGGATGGCAGACTCAGTAGGAAATGTTGATATTCTATCCTCTAAAACATTGTCCCAATGTGCTAATTCTGCTGTGATATATGCTTATAAATCAGTTATGGAACCTGTGGAAGGAACTATATTATCAGTTATGAAAGCATGGTCCACTGCTTTAAAAGAAACAGAATCGTTATATACTAGTCTTGAAGATATATTATATAAATCTCTTCAAATAGCAAAGACTGCATTGACTAATACAAATAGCCAGTTATCGGCACTTAGAGATACATCTTTAGTAGATTCTGGGGCTAAAGGCTTTCTTCACTTTATCGAAGGTTTTTCTAAATATATAGTAAACGAAGAGATAGAAGATTATGAAATTGCTAAGGAGGAAATTACTGCTACAGATGAGTTGTCATCTACTCATCATACGCTTCAGGATATAAAGCATAGGTATTGCACCGAGGCTATACTAAAGCCTTCAGATATAGATATAAACTCTATGAAGAATGATTTGACCTCTTTTGGTGATTCACTTATAGTTGCAGGTAACCCTAATAAAATTAAGATTCATATTCATACAAATAAGCCTGCAGAGCTTTTTCTTAAACTAAGGGATTATGGAAAGATATTAGAGCAAAAAATAGATGATATGCAACAGCAAAATAATATATTAGCTAATAAAAAATATAACATTGCATTAGTCACTGATTCTATAGCTGATATCCCAAAGAATCTAATTGATAAATATCAGATAACTGTTATTCCTATAAGCATTTTATTTGAGGATAGTATTTATTTAGATAGATTAACCATTGATTCAGATAGTTTTTTCAAAATTGAGGAAACCTTAAAAGAATACCCTACTTCTTCTCAACCTTCAATTAAGAATGTAGAAGCCACTCTTTCCTTTCTCTCCACCCACTATGACTCAATAATAGCCATAATGGTATCAAAAGAGCTTAGCGGAACTTTTAATGTAGTAAATAAGGCTGCAGAAGCTTTAAGTAAACAAGGTAAAAAAATATCTGTAATAAACTCCAGGCTTAACTCTGGTGCCCAAGGTTTATTAGTTCTAAAAGCAGCAGAGGAAATTGCTTTAAGCAAATCTCATGAACAAGTTGTAGAAGCAATAAATTCATACATTTACAAAACTAAAATATACGTAAATGTGAACACCCTCAAATACATGGTAAGAGGAGGAAGAGTGAAGCCCTTAGCTGGATGGTTAAGCAAAATAGTTAATATAAAGCCAATTGTTTCACTTGATAATAGTGGAAAAGGCATTGCCTTTGGACAGTCCTTCAGCTCTAAGGGAAGCAAGAAGAAACTGTTAGCCCTAATAAAAGAGCAACTTGCAAAAAGTAAAATAGAAGACTATGTCATTGTCCATGGAGATGCTATAGATAAAGCACTTGAGCTAAAAGAAAATCTAAAGACCTTAATAGGTAAAGATCCACTATTTATAATGCCAGTTTCTACAGTAGTTGCTATGAGTGCAGGACGAGGGTCTGTAGCAATAGCATTTATAAGTAAATAAAAATTTTAATAACTAATAAAGGAGGATACTATGGATTCAATATATATTTTTAGTGCATTAATACTACTATGTTATTTTGTCATATTCTTTGTTATAGGACAAATTGTAAACAATAACTCAATAGTTGACATAGCCTGGGGACTTGGTTTTGTTATAGTAGCTATATCAACTTACTTTATTAAAAGCGATATGTCATTAAGAAGCACTTTACTAACCTGTCTCATTACAATATGGGGTGTTAGACTTTCCTTATATATAGGTAAAAGAAATATAGGGAAAGGTGAAGATTATAGATATGTAAATATGAGAAAAAGATGGGGAACTACCCTTCCAAGACTAAAAGCCTTTTTAAATGTATATGTATTACAGGGCGTACTTCTATATATAATAGCTCAGCCAATATTACTAGTTAACGGTAATGTAAATACAGAGTTAAAACTACTAGATTATTTAGGTTTAGCAGTTTGGATTATTGGTTTCTTATTCGAAGCACTAGGTGACTATCAACTTAGAAAATTCAAATCAGATCCAAAAAACAAAGGAAAAATAATGAAGTATGGTTTATGGAAATATACAAGACATCCAAACTACTTTGGAGAAGCAACCATGTGGTGGGGAATATTATTAATAGCTCTTTCAAGTAGTTTAAATCTGTTAATTATTATAAGCCCTACAATTATGACTTTGCTTTTGTTATTTGTATCTGGAGTACCACTTCTTGAGAAGAAATATAAGGATAATAGAGAATTTATTGAATATGCTAAAATAACCAACAAGTTTATACCAGGTTTGCCTAAGAAGAAATAACTTCAAATATAGAAGTACCACTTCATACTAAAAGCTTCATTTTTCAACTCTCCACTGAGAATCCAGAGTAGTTTTGAAAATAGCTTTCAGATTGAAGTGGTACTTATTTACATTATCAAAATAAAATCTATCTATAGCCAATCATTCTCCTCTAAATTGTGCTAAAATGATATAGACATTATAAAGAAGGAGTGGTTTCTTAGTGGATTCACGAAAAAACAGCATAATAGTAGCGCTAATGGTAGCAATGTTTTTAGGAGCTGTAGAAGGAACAGTGGTAACTACTGCAGTTCCATCAATAGTAAAAAGCTTAAATGGCTTTGAACTTATAAGTTGGGTATTTTCTGCTTATATGCTTACTTCAGCTATCTCAACGCCTATTTACGGTAAATTGTCAGACTTATATGGAAGAAAGCTTATGCTTTCAATAGCCATAACTATATTTTTAATTGGGAGCTTCTTATGTGGATTTTCTCATAACATGTACGAGCTTATATTCTTTAGAGCACTTCAAGGACTTGGTGCTGGAGGGATATTTACCATAAGCTACACTATAGTAGGTGATGTATTTACATTAGCAGAAAGAGCTAAGGTGCAAGGTTGGCTTAGTTCAGTTTGGGGAATTGCAAGTTTAGTTGGTCCTTTTCTTGGTGGTTTTTTTATAGATTATTTAAGTTGGAATTGGATATTCTTTATAAATCTACCCTTTGGAATACTGTGCATAATATTACTTCAAAAGAATCTTAAGGAAGCTTTTGAGAAGACAAAGCATAAGATAGATTTTCTGGGTACTATGCTTCTTTCAGTAGCAATATTATTCATATTACTTAGCATCATGGCAGCAGAAAGAACTAGTAGTTTCCTTTCTACAAGTGTTGTTATTTTCTTCATACTTTCAATTGTTATGTTCTTTGCATTTTATAAGGTTGAACAGAAGGCACAAGAACCTATTATACCTTTTGAGATATTTACAAAGACAAACACTATTACTAATCTCATAGGTTTCTTAGCTTCAGCTGTACTTATAGGTTCAGATGTATATATGCCAATATATATTCAGAACATATTAGGCAAAAGTGCTACTATATCTGGTTTATCTTTAGCGCCGATGTCTATCTCTTGGCTTATAGCAGCTGTAATCTTGGGTAAAGCATTGACTAAGTATGGTGAAAGAAATGTTACTATCTTTTCATTTATTATTTTAATAGTAGGAACTATATTGTTAGCGACCCTAGGCATAAATTCACCATTAGTTTTGTCTATGCTTTATACTTTTATTTTAGGTATTGGTTTTGGAGGTATCTTCACTATTATTACCATCATAATTCAAAGCTCTGTAGATTTTAATATGCGTGGTGCCGCAACTGCATCAAATACTTTACTCCGTACTTTAGGTCAGACAATAGGAGTAAGTATCTTTGGAAGTATGTTTAACTTAAGCATAATAAATTATTTTAACAAGATAGGAGTACAAAATATAGATCCAAATAATTTGTATTCTAAAGCTGAAGCAGGTTTAAAATTTACTATATCAAATATAAAAAACTCTCAAATATCTGGTATAAGAAATATATTTATTGTATTGATAGTTCTTTCAGTAGCTTGCCTACTACTATCCTTTGCTCTTCCAAACAAACTAAAAGAAAATTAAACTTTAATTTTTCTTATTAACTAAAAACTTTTAAAATAGAACCCATGAATATATTATTGGCAACTTAGATATATTCATGGGTTCTAAACTATATTAAGTTAAGTTTACCAAGCACTTAATTTCAATATGGTAACTTAATAGTAAATTACATTAAGACATAATCCTCAGTACTTTCTTTTGCTTTTATACTGCTATTATTCTTAAATGTATATTCCTTATGAAGTACCCAGGTATTATTTTCCCACTTATAAATACAAACATTATCAAAGGAACTCCTAAACTCACAAGGAATCTTCGATACATGCTCCCATATATACTGGTATATAGGCTTTATGTCTTTAGAAGCAACAGTTATGTGGAAAGCCTTTTCTTTACCCTCATTTTCTTTGAAGGTTATGTAGTTGAAGGACTCTAAGATATCTATTATGTTATCATGCACTTCCTTACCTTCCTCAGTTAGCTTCATACTCATATATACTACTCTGTTATCGAAATGATCAAATCCATCAATATTGAGTGGAGTTACCTTTTGCTCCTTGCAAAAATCATAAAGCTTCTCTTCAAGCTCAGCAATACTACCCTCGTATTCAAAAGGTGCTTTTATTGTGAAGTGAGCTGGTAGTTTTGATGACTTTGATTTAAACTTACTATATAATTCCTGTCTTAAATTATTATTAAATGCCCCTGCTTCACCCTTAATTACAGATACAATAACATATCTCATAGTAACATCTCCTTCATATTAACATTATAAAAAGTTACTTAGCTAATCTTCTTTAATAACTTAATCATTTATCTTCTACAGTTTAAATAAGAGTATATGGTCTAATTTATATGTAAAAAGATGCATACTCTAATTAACAACATTATTCAAATACAACATAAGCATTGAAATAATAAAATTAGAATACACACCTTAGTATTAAACTTTAATAAATATTTATTTATAATATAACTAATTAGCTTCTTGCTTTTCTCTTAGCTCTTCAACATACTTTTTCCATTGATAAATGAATTCCGACTTGTTTTTCTTAAACATCTTATTCAAATCATTAGTGTACCCAACAAAGGTTCCTAGATTAAGCTGTGCTATAAAGTTTAGTGTTTCATCTATTCTTTTAGCCTTTCTAGTAACAGAAACGCTGTAGGCTTCTCCGTCAGAAAATACAAAGTTTATAAAGTTATTTTTCCCTGCTGGAATAAATCCATAGACTTTATTTTGAATTGTCTTTTTATAGGTCCACATAAGCTCTTTTATAGGCATAGCAAAGACAATCTGCTGACTATCCACAATTATATAATTCCTTGTAATTGTTACAGGACCGTTTTTATAAACATTAGGTTCCTTAACTTCTTCATCCACTTCTTTAAGCAACTGATCTAAATTACCATTTGCATAAACCTTCATACTTTTCATTGCTTTCTTATTTTTCACTACTACTGGAATATAAATAACACATAAAGCAAATACTAGAATTGCAACTCCTATAAGTGGAGCAGTTACCTCTTCTAAAGGTGTAGCATCCTTAAGGTAAGCTCCATAAATTGCACCTTCTGCTTTACTAGCTGAAACGCCTTCCTTAATCAATTGACTTTTCATAAAGCTGTATTCATTATCTTTAAAATTCTCTAACTTTCCATGAAAACTATAGACATCGCTTTCCTTCTTAGCTAATTTATCATATTCATCATTTGATATACTTATACATAACAATTTATTACTTACACTCACTGCTATAATATGTTCACTAACACTTTCACTAGTTTTTATACCATATCTACTTCTAGTAACCTTTATAACTGTATTCATATCATAAACATCATTAGAATTTATCTTTACATATTTTCCTGTTGCAGCAGCAATATTATAATCTTCAACAGTTTTTATTACTATTGCCTTATTAGAATAATCCTTATATTGAAAGACAGCAGTAGCAATTAATAATGCTATAATTAATACAAAAAAGATTACACCAATTGATCTTATTCTCCATCTTTTTTTATTGATTTTACTAAAGTATGAGTTTTCCATAAATACCTCCAATTTGTAATATATCCCCATTATATACAACCGCACTAATAGTGTCAAATCAGGTATTATTTTGTCACATGAAATTGTTATCATTGTATTGTTTTCATATATATTCATATCCTTTGATATCAATCTGTTAAAAAACTCCAAATAGCTTTTCCTTATATTTTACCTATAGAGTTCCATTACTAAAACTTAGATTTTACTTATTCGATAATCGCAGCTTTTGGGAATTATCGGGCGCTTATAACTAACTTAATCTATACAGGTTTGAAAATCATATACCTATTAACTTTAGTTATTCATAGCTTAGTAGCTAAAGTCAAAATCTTAATACATATGGAATATTTAAAAATTAATATTTTAACAACTTTTCCCTAATAACATAAATAGCTTATCTTCTTTGCAATATCTTAACAGGCATACTTTAAGCAAATAATCAAAGAATAAAAAAGGAGGTGATTTTAATATGGGAAAGATAAATGATAAAAATAAATTAGGCGATAAAAAAGCTTACCTAAACAAATACAAGAATTCAGAACCTAATCCAGTAGATACAAATGGAGATAAAGATATGAGAGAACCTGTACGCGGATTACCTCAAAGATAGACTTTATAAAAAATTTAGTTTTCAAAGAATTTACATACCACATTTAAAGTAAAGCAATGGAGGTGTTTTAAGCAATGAGAAAAGCAAGAAACTTGAATGCATTTAAAAAAGAACACCACTCAAAAGATAAAGATTTTAACCCAGAGCCAGTAAAAATAGTTTGGAATAAAGATTCAAAAAAGCCAACAATCAAAGAACCAGAAGAATGTTTATAATAATATAAAGATTTTAAAGGAAAGGATGTAAACCAAAACTCTTTATAGAGTTTTATAAGTTTTACATAGGGTATACTATTATGACACAAAAACTAGGAAAAAATAATAGAACCGGTGAAAAATCTTATTATAGAAATAAAAATAATAAATCTGCAGCTAATCCAGTGAATGCAGAAGATAATAAAAACACTAGTATGCCAGTAAGACATCTTCCAGAACATTAAAAGCTAATATATTAATTTACACTAATGCAATTATAAAGACAGCTATGACAATATAGCTGTCTTTATAATTGCATTTAATCCTCATATATTAATCTCCCTAGGTTACCAATTTAATTCAGGTTCTAAAATACTAAATTTTACATCTATATTTAATATTGGTATAATTCTTATATAATTGTGTAGTTAAATTTTATTTTTCCTTTGGAGGTATTATGAGTAAAATATATTTTGTGAGACACGCAGAACCAGATTATTCAATCAAAGACGACAGATTAAGACCACTTACTGAGGATGGTCTTAAAGCTAGTATTAAAGTTAGTGATTTCTTAAGTGATAAAAATATAACTAAAATATTTAGTAGTCCATATAAGCGATCTGTAGATACAATATTAGATTTTTCCAAAAAATCAGCTTTAGAAATAACCAAAATAGAGGACTTTAAGGAAAGAAAAATCGAAGATGTATGGATTGAGGATTTTGATAACTTTTTTAAAACCCAATGGCAAGACTTCAACTATAAACTGTCTAGTGGAGAATGTTTAAACGAAGTACAAGCTAGAAACATTGCAGCATTACATAGCTTATTAAATGAGTATCCTGAAGATACAATTGTAATAGGAACTCATGGTACTGCACTTTCTACTATTATAAATTATTATGATAAAAACTTTGATGGAAAAGAGTTTGCTAGAATTAGAGGAATCATGCCTTTTATAGTTTATATGGAATTTGAAGGTACCAAACTTGTTAATATAAAAGAATATTTAATATAACCTTCCATATAGCATTACGAAAGTGTAAGTTATCCATGTTCGAAAATATAATTTTTATTACGAAGTGGTACATCTATAGGAACTTCATAATAATAAAGTAACTTTTCTATAGATACAACACTTCACCAAAAAATGAGAAGCCCACAGAGAAATCGCAAAACTCTGTAGGCTTCAATATTTATATGGATTAAAGCAAAACGCTTTAATGAGGGCAATATTGAGGATTAGTTAATAATAAGTCAGACACTATGCTGAGTTATTAGATATTATATAGTGTAGAACTTATATTTAGTCCAACGACTATATTTTTCGCCAGTATTTAATAAGGATTGCTCTTTGTTACAGCCATCAAAACCTATTGGAGCATTTTGTGTCTCTAGACAAACAGCCATTCTCTTTTCTGGCAAGTTACCATTGTAAAGTTTTCTGTCAACAGGGTAATTTGTAGTATATATAACTACATACGGATTGTTTGTAGTTACTGTCATAGCACGACCTGACTCTTCATCTTTCAATTCTGCAAGGCCGATTTCATTATCAAACTTAAATGGGTGATCATATCCACCACCAGCTTTAATTTGATAATCATCTGCTAATACTTCTTTTCCTATTTCCTTTTCAACTCTAAAATCGAAAGGTGTACCTGCTACTTCTATCTCTTTACCAGTAGCTCCAAAATCTTCAGATAGTTCTAGATAATTGCTAGCTTCTATCTTAAGTTTGTGCTTTAATGCGTTTCTTTCAGCATTTCCACTAAGGTTGAAGTAGCTGTGGTTTGTGATATTAAGCACAGTAGCTTTGTTAGTTTCACCTTCTATAGTAAAGAAAAACTCATTTTCATCATTTAAGATGTATTTTACAGTTAACTTTACTTCTCCAGGAAAACCAGCTTCTCCATCTACAGAAGTATACTCTAAGGCAAGACCAACCTGGTCCTTGTCTTCAAAACCGCATACGTTCCATAGTTTTGTATGATAACCATAGCTTCCGCCATGTAGGTTATTTACACCTAAGTGGTTTGTTTCAAGCTCATAATTCTTACCATCTATTTCAATCTTACCAGTATAAATTCTACCTGCAAAACGGCCTATTACTGCTCCATAATATGCTTCATTATCAAAGTAATCATTAATATTTTCATAGCCTAGAACTATATTCTTAAATTCACCATTTTTATCTGGGGTAAATATACCAGTAATTATTCCACCTAAGTTTAGAACTGAAACTCTTACACCATTTCTATTTTCTATGCTATATTCGATTAAATCCTTACCTTCGTAGGAGCCTATAGTCTTAAAGCTGTATCCCATCATCCTACCTCTTTTCTTAAAGTTCTTTAGCAGTGTTTACTACGTTATCAACTGTAAAGCCAAATTCCTTGAATAGTATCTCCCCAGGTGCAGATGCTCCGAAAGTATCTATAGAAATAACTTTACCATCTAAACCAGTATATTTATGCCATCCAAAAGATGAAGCTGCTTCAACTGCAATTCTCTTCCTAACTGCCTTTGGCATTAATTTTTCTTTATATTCCTCACCTTGAGCTTCAAATACTTCAAGTGATGGTATTGAAATTACTCTTGCGTCAATGCCTTCTTCTTTAAGTTTTGTTTGAGCTTCATATATTAGTTCTACTTCTGAACCAGTTGCCATAAGCAACATATCTGGAATTTCTTTTTCACTATCCTTCAATATATAAGCTCCCTTTAATGCTTCAGTTGAGCTTTCATTGTATAAAGGAAGATTTTGTCTTGATAGTACTATTGAAGTAGGCCCATCTTTTCTCTTTAAAGCATGTAACCAAGCAGCAGCAGTTTCCTTTGAATCCGCTGGTCTAAATACATGCATATTTGGTATACTTCTAAGTGCTGCTAACTGCTCTATTGGTTCATGAGTTGGTCCATCTTCACCTACTCCGATACTATCATGAGTTAGTACGTAAACAACTGGAATCTTCATAAGAGCAGATAATCTCATTGAAGCCTTCATATAATCACTAAATACAAAGAAAGTTGAAACGTAAGGTACAAGTCCTCCATGAACAGCAATACCGTTAGCTATAGCTGCCATACCATGCTCTCTAACACCGAAGTGAAGATTTCTACCACTTCTATCTTCCTTAGAGAAATCGCCCTTCCCCTTCATATAAGTCTTAGTTGAAGGAGCAAGATCTGCAGATCCTCCTATTAAGTTAGGTACCAAATCCATAAGTCTATTTATAACTTTTTCAGATGAAACTCTTGTAGCAAGCTTACCTTCAAAGTTCCAGTACTCTTCGTTTGAAAGTAAATCTGCCTTAACTTCTCCACTGTTCCAAAGCTCCCATTCACTAGCTAGTTCAGGGTATTCTTTCTTGTAATCTTCAAAAAGTTTGTTCCATTGTTCTTCAGCTTTAGCTCCCTTAGCTATTGTTTCACATAAGTGATCTCTAACTTCTTGAGGAACATGGAATTCTTCTTCATAGCTCCAGCCTAGGAATTCCTTAGCCTTCTTTATATTTTCAGCTCCTAAAGGTTCTCCATGAACTGAAGAAGTACCTGCTTTTGGTGATCCATATCCTATTACAGTCTTAACTATAACCAAGGATGGCTTTTCAGTTTCCTTCTTAGCCTCTTCTAAAGCCTTTGTTATAGCATCAACATCATTACCATCTTCTACAGTTAATACTTGCCATCCGTAAGCAGCATATCTAGCGCCTACATCTTCTCTAAATGCTATGCTAGTATCTCCTTCTATAGAGATGTTGTTTGAATCATATAATACTATTAGCTTTCCTAAACCTAATGTACCAGCAAGTGAAGCACCTTCAGAAGTAATACCTTCCATCATGTCTCCATCTCCTGATATAGCGTAAGTATAATGATTTACTATTTCATAACCAGGTTTATTGAACTTTTTAGCAAGGTAGCTTTCAGCCAAAGCCATACCAACAGCATTTGCTTGACCTTGACCTAAAGGTCCAGTGGTTATCTCAACACCTACTGTATGACCATACTCAGGATGTCCTGGTGTCTTACTATCCTTTTGTCTAAAGTTCTTTAGGTCATCTACTGTAAGACCATATCCATATAAATGTAATAGTGAGTATAAAAGCATTGATCCATGACCAGCTGATAATACAAATCTGTCTCTATCAAACCACTTAGGATTCTTAGGACTGTGCTTTAAAACCTTATCAAAGATTGCATAAGCCATTGGAGCTGCTCCCATCGGTAAACCTGGGTGTCCAGAATTAGCTTTTTGTACAGCTTCAGCTGAAAGTAGTCTTATTGAGTCTACGGTTAACTTGTCAATATTTTTACTCATTATATCTCCTCCGTTTTTAGCCAAATATAGCTTTCCAGTCTTTCATGAATTTCTCTATACCGCTATCTGTTAATGGATGTTTAACCATTTGAGCTATAACATTAAAAGGCACTGTAGCTATATGAGCTCCTGCTTTTGCAGAATCAATTATGTGTGTAGGATTTCTTATGCTTGCAGCAATTATTTCTGTCTTTATATTATGCACATTAAATATTGTAGTTATAGATTCAATTAACTCCATTGGATTTGTAGTTATATCATCTAATCTTCCTAAAAATGGACTTACATAAGTAGCTCCTGCTCTAGCAGCTAGTAGCGCTTGACCTGGAGTGAATATTAAAGTTACATTTGTTTTTATACCTTCGCTAGATAATACCTTAGTTGCTTTTAATCCTTCTGCAGTCATAGGTATTTTAACTATCATATTTGGATGGATTTTAGCTATTTCTCTACCTTCTTTAACCATACCATCTTTTTCAAGGCTTATAACTTCACCACTTATTGGTCCGTCTACTATTGAAGTTATTTCTTTTATAACTTCATTAAAGTCTCTACCTTCCTTTGCAATTAAGCTTGGGTTAGTAGTTACACCACAAATAACTCCCATTTCATTAGCTTCTTTAATCTCATCAACATTAGCAGTATCAATAAATAATTTCATGATTATCCTCCTCATTATTATACAATAAAATTCAATTTTTAACTTTACAAATTTACAAATTTGGCTAAGAAAACGTTATTTTTGACCATAGTAAGCATTCTTACCATGTTTTCTATAATAATGCTTGTCTAACAAATATTGATCCAAGCTTTCTATTCCTTTATTTAAAGTAACAGTATGATAAGCCATGTTACAAGTTTCTTCAAGAACTACAGAATTTACAACTGCATCCTTAGGATTTTTTCCCCAAGTAAATGGTGCATGGCAGCTTACAAGTATTCCAGGCACAGCCATTACTTCGCCATCCCCTAAAGTTTCTATTATTACCTTACCTGTATTCTTCTCATAATCACCTTCTATTTCTTCTTGCGTAAGTTTTCTTGTGCAAGGAATATTACCATAGAAATGATCTGCATGAGTTGTTCCAAGAGCTGGCATTTCCATACATGCTTGTGCCCATATAGTTGCCCAAGTAGAATGTGTATGAACTATACCACCCATATCTTTATATTTTTTATAAAGCTCTATATGTGTAGCTGTATCTGAAGAAGGTCTATAATCCCCTTCTACTATATTTCCATCAAAATCAACAACCACTAATTTTTCAATGGTCAGTTCTTCATATGGAACTCCACTTGGCTTTATTACTACTAAGTTTTTCTCTCTGTCAATTCCACTTACATTTCCCCATGTAAATTTTACAAGATTATACTTAGGAAGAAGTAGATTGGCCTCTAGTACTTGTTTTTTTAATTGTTCTAACATCTTTACCTCCTTAAGATAAATTAAATTAGATTATCTATAATTTATAAATAGAGGTCATGGTTATAGCTAGGTATCAATAGTGTATTAAACCATTACAGCTATTTATATTAACATGTTAAGCATTAGTTTATCCAAATCTTATTATTAGCAATTTAGATTAATATTTTCTCTTCAAAAGCTAAGTTTCAATTAACTTTCAATGCTGTTCTGATAATATTCAATAATCTTTTTTCTATACTTTCTGAAAAGTATGACCTTCACATTATTCATACAAATATCATTCATTGTACGTACAAATGATTTTAAAAAATATATGCAAAATATCATTAGCTTAGCCTAATTAGGCTAGCTAACTCTATTTTATTACTTCTAAAAACCTGTAGTTGATGCTCTTACTATAAGCTCAGGCTTATACATATAGGACCCATGGTTAGCTTTTCCTTCAATTGTATCCATCAACATTCTTGCAGCTTTTCTGCCTAAGTCTTCTTTTGGATGTCTAATTGTTGTGAGCTTAACTTCTGTAGCTGTTGCTATATAAGAATCATCATAGCCAACTAAAGCTATATCTTCTGGAACTCTAAGTCCCTCTTCTCTAATTGCTTGAAGTGCTTGAACTGCAATTTGATCATTATAGCAGAGTATTGCTGTCGGCCTATCTTTTCTTCTAAGTAGTCCATTTGTAAACTCTTGCGGAAAATATTCTTTTTCCTTGGTATTATATTTACCTATATTATGATTTGTAATGGATATGTTATTTTCTTTTAAAGCTTTTACATACCCTTGCTCTCTATTAAACCCTTGAAGGTCATCACTTTTAAATATACCAGCGATGTTCTTATGTCCGATTTGAAGCAAATACCTTGTTAATATATATGCTCCTTCTTCATCATCCATACCTATAAAGGGACCGTTAAGCTCTTTATATTTACTATTGATCATTATATAAGGAATATTTTTCTTTTCCAATTCTCTATAATAATCTATATTGATGTTATCTACAGCACTCATCGTTGGTTCAACAATAAGCCCAGAAACTCCATTTTCAATTATTTTTTCCAAACACTCTTTTTCTTTTTGCTTCTCATTATTAGTATTGTAGAGAAGCAAGTTGTAACCAGCAGAACTTAGAACCTCTTCTATTCCAGATATTATTGAAGGAAAGATATAGTTTGATATATAAGTAGTTAAAACAGCTATTGTCTTCTGTTCATTTGACTTATTTTTCTCACTGTAGCTACAGAATGTTCCTTTACCTTGTTCCCTTTTTATGTAGCCATTGTTTTCTAATTCCATAAAAGCCTGCCTTACCGTATGTCTACTAACAGAAAACTTATCAACGATTTCATTTTCAGTAAGTAGCTGATCACCGTAGGCAATTCTTCCTTCTTCCATTTCTTTCTTAAAAAAGGACGCTATCTGCATGTACTTTGGTACTTTTGTTTCTTCACGCATATAGTCATTATCTCCTCGAATTATTTGTACGTATGTCCTATAAGTCTATTTTATAACATTATTTACTTATGTCAATGCCTAATAAGCTTAAAACTCTAAAAAAAGGTAGATTTATTTTTTTAGAAATGTATTGAAATATAGAATAAAAAGGTTTACAATATACTCATTGGTACGTACAAATTATACTTTACATTATAAACTTGTACGTTTATACTTAAAATATAACTTAACTAAAAGGGAGGATTTAATATGCTTAACACAAAACCTTATGAATTTTGGTTTGTAACAGGTAGTCAACATTTATACGGGGAGGAAACTCTTAAGGAAGTTGAAGCTCATTCAAGAGAAATAGCTGAAAGCTTAAATGAAAAATTAGGTTCACAACATAAAATAATTTTCAAAACAATATTAACTGGTTCAGATTCAATAGCTAAGCTATGCTTAGAAGCAAATGCAACTGAAAATTGTGCTGGTATAATAACTTGGATGCATACTTTTTCACCAGCAAAAATGTGGATAGCTGGTTTACAACAATTAAATAAACCACTTCTTCACCTTCATACTCAATACAACCGTGAAATTCCATGGGATACTATGGACATGGACTTCATGAACACTAACCAATCTGCTCATGGAGATAGAGAATATGGTTTCATTGGTGCAAGAATGCAAATAAAGAGAAAAATCGTTGTTGGACATTGGCAAGATGAAGATGTTGTAGCTAAGATTGTTAGCTGGTCAAGAGTAGCTGTTGCTTTCATAGAAGGAAGATCTTTAAAGGTTGCTCGTTTTGGGGACAACATGAGAAATGTTGCTGTTACTGAAGGTGACAAGGTTGAAGCTCAAATCAAATTTGGCTGGGAAGTTCATGCTTATGGAATAGGCGACCTAGTTGAAGAAATGGAAAAAGTTACAGAAGCTCAAATAGATGCTTTAATGGCAGAATATGAAGCAGAATATGACTTTGCTGAAGATTTACTTGCTCCTGGTCCAAAGAGAGATGCAGTTAGAGAACAAGCTAAGATTGAAATAGCTCTTGAAGCATTCTTAGTAGAAGGTGGTTTCACTGCTTTCACTGATAACTTCCAAGAACTACATGGAATGAAACAACTTCCTGGTCTTGCAGTTCAACACTTAATGGCTAAAGGCTATGGTTTCGGTGGTGAAGGTGACTGGAAAACTGCTGCTCTAGTTCGTATCATGAAGATAATGGCTGAAAACAAAGGCACTGCTTTCATGGAAGATTACACTTACCACTTAGAACAAGGCAATGAATTAATTCTAGGAGCTCATATGTTAGAAGTTGATCCAACAATTGCAGCTACTAAACCAAGAGTAGAAGTTCATCCACTAGGAATCGGTGACAGAGAAGATCCAGCTAGAGTAGTATTTAACGGAGCTGCTGGTTCAGGTCTATGCGCTACTGTACTTGATATGGGTAACCGTTTCAGATTATTAATCAACGAAGTTGAAGCTGTAGAAATAACTAAACCATTACCTAAGCTTCCAGTAGCTAGAGTACTTTGGAAACCACTTCCTTCTTTAAAGGAATCTGCTGAAGCATGGATACTTGCTGGTGGCGCTCACCATACAAGCTTCTCACTTGAAGTAACAACTGAACAATTATTAGATTATGCTGAAATGGTTGGAATGGAAACTTTAATCATTGATGCAGATACTAAGATTCGTGATTTCAAGAATCAAATTCTTTGGAATGACATAGCTTGGAAATTAAGATAATATAAATTAACTCCTTTATTACTCACATTAATAATTTGTTAATATATAATGTGACTGCATCATTTATAATAGATGCAGTCACTATTATAAAATTGATTTGTATCAACATAATCTCTATTTATAAACTCTTGATACAATAAAAATAATACTAAATAGTACATATATTTCAGAGTTTTATTCTTATTTAATATTTTATTATGCTATAGAGTTGTAAATTAACTTTAGTGTTGAAAACCTCTTAAAAAGATTGGCACTACTCTGCCCTTTAAATTTTGTATCCTGATCTACTGTTATGAATACATTTTTAATAATGCTGATCTTTTTATGTATATCATTAACATATTTTCAGAACTCTTGGTTTTAATACCAAGAGATTTTGAAAATAAATATACGAGAAGAAATGCTGTTATTTATGGTAGTTTTCAATATTAAATTTAGTTTATAATTAAACAAAGCATTATATTTACTTTACAATATAAAACATAAAAAATGGAGTGATGATATTATGGCTAACACAAATGATTTTGGTGACAGTAATTTAAGCAAAGTTTTAAATTATGTTCATTGGTTCTTTCTATTAAACATTTACTTTTTCCTTTGCAACATCTTATTTATTGTATCTATATTTACAATGGAACTAAAATTCGAGTATATTATAATATTCTTTATCGCCTTAATACCTACCGGTCCATCTATTACAGCACTTTGCTATACAATGGGAAAAATAATTAGAGAAAAATATGTTGATACTACTAGAGATTATTTTAGAGCTTACAAAGAAAATTTCCTTTCTTCAATGAAATTGTGGTTAATATTTCTAGTTTCAATGTTTATATTACTTTTAGATATAAAACTATGCTTTTTAAATAGAAGCTTTTTATTTTTACTAATCCCTACTGTATTAATTGTTTTATTCATTGTTTTAATGTTTTCTTATTCATTTCCTTTACTTTCAAGATTCAGTATGAAGATAAAAGATATACTAAAGCTATCAATTTATCTTTCACTAAAGAATTTGATACCTTCAGTAATTAATTTAGCAATATTGGCAGTTTCTACTTATTTATTCTTAAATGCTAAAGGTATTGTAGGTTTATTTTTAGGAAGTCTAGCCTGCTACGGAATATTATTTAATATGAGAAAGATTTTTGATTTTGTTGAGAACAAATTTATAAAGCAATAACACTTTTTAAAAAACAGGCTGTATACAAGTATAAATCTTTAACTTGTATACAGCTTATTTTTCATATAATCTTAGAGCTGTTAGTAACTACGAACTAAAATCTATACTTTGGCATATCTTATATTTATACTAAAAAGTTATAAATTCCACTCAAATAACTCACTTCTATTTATTTTTTCTCTTTAAAGATGTTTCAATATGTAAATTAACAATTATTATGTACATGTAAATGATTAAATCTATACTATATGTACTGCTAAAACTTGTAGTAATACACAAATTTTGATTTTATTTTAGAAAAATTTAAAATATTATTTCATTATTTTCATTAAAATAGTATAATAATGTAAGAGTAATGGGTTTAATTCAACTTTATTTTTAAATGCACGAAAATCCTTTATCCATGGTATTTTCAAACATCCACAAATTAAGAGTAAAGCCCAAATAATATTAATACTTTTTGAGGAGAATATCATGATACACATAACAGACTTAAAAGAAAGCTTACCTTTATTTAAAGCTTTAAGTTCTGATATAAGAGTACAGATAATAGAACTTTTAGCTGAACATAAACAACTTAATATGAATGAATTGGCTGAAAAGCTTGCTCTTACTAATGGTGCTGTAACAATGCACATCAAAAAATTAGAAGAATGTGGTTTAATAAAAACAAATACTTTGACTGCAAAGCACGGAATTCAAAAAATTTGCTATCTTCATGAGGATAAATTTGTAATCGATATAGGTACGCAAGACGTAGAAAATTCCTATGAATTAGAGATAGGCATAGGTCACTACTCTTCTTATGAAATTTCACCTACTTGTGGAATAGCCACAAAAGAAAGATTAATTGGTGAAGTTGATAACCCTAGTTATTTTGCTGATCCTGAGAGAATAAATGCAGATATCTTATGGTTTACAAAAGGTTTTATTGAATACCGCATACCAAACTATTTAAAACCTGGTCAAGAATTTTCTGAAATTCAAATATCTATGGAAATAAGTTCAGAGGCTCCGGGCAACTGTAACATATGGCCTTCAGATATACATTTTATTCTAAACAATATTAATATAGGCAGCTGGACTAGTCCAGGAGACTACGCTGATAGTAAAGGCATATTAACTCCTTCTTGGTGGTTCCCAAATTGGAATCAATACGGACTATTGAAACTTCTTATAATAAATAAGTTTGGTACTTTTATAGATGGATTAAAGATTTCTGATGTAAACATAAATGATATAGATTTAAACTATAAGAGCGATCTAATTCTAAAACTAGCTGTTCCTGAAGAGACGAAACACGTAGGAGGCTTGACTATATTCGGTAAAAACTTCGGTAACTACAATCAGGGGCTAAATGTAAGAGTAGTATATGATATTCCAAATCGCTAATAGAATGAAAAATCACTAAAGAAAATTTCTTTAGTGATTTTTTTATATATGTTTTGACTATATTTAAGGTTCTTCGAAACTCAATAATTGTTCACACAAAGGTATATTATCCCTCTATTAGCATTTAATGTTTCTTATTTGGACATTTTTCCCCAAATAGCTAATCCCTTTTTATTAATACCAGTAAACACTAATGTAGCTTTATTATTTTCCCAATCCCAAGCAGGTAGTATCTTACACTCAAATTTGCCATCTGCATCAGATGAGATTGTTAAAATAAGATCATTATCCCCCTCTATAGACCAAGCACTATCTTTCTTATCCGTTTTTCCGTTGGACTTGAAAGTATATTTTTGAGATGGTATTATGCCATTATTTTCTTTGTCTAAAACAATCACATCCCAATCACCTGGTACCGCATCTTTGGAAATCTTCTGTTCTTTCTCACCCGCATATTTTTCCGGAGAAACCATAGGCCATCCATCTTTTGACCACTCTATTTTTCTTACATTTAAGCTGAACCAATTTATGTCTTCTTCAACTCTTATATGGTGATAGATATAATAATTTTCACCTTCCTTAAGTACTGAATTGTGTCCAGGTGCAAGCCATCCTTGACCATCACCAAATTTATATCCGCCCATTATTTTATTTCCCACTTCAGTCGGAAGCACTTCTGTATTAGTCATATCATTACCATTTATATCTACATATGGACCATCAATTTTTTCAGATCTTCCAACTCTTATATTGTAATCCTTAGACAAGGAATCATAAGACTCAAATAGGTAATACTTCTTCTCTTTATCATTATAAATAATATATGGTCCTTCAACTCCACCACTTACAGATTTGCTTCTAGAAGCAATATTTTTACCCTTATCTCCTGGTTTAACCGGTTTTCCTGTAGCTTTATCAAGTTTAACTACATATATTCCATTCCAGAAAGATCCATAACTCATCCAAGGAGTACCATCTTGATCATATACTATATTAGGATCAATAGCGTTCATTTCATCGCCTTCATCCGTTTTCACCACAGCCCCCATATCTTCCCATGGCCCAGCTATAGATTTACTTCTTTCTAAACCTATATAAGATTTGTTTTTACCAAAACTTGATGCAGCATAATACAAGTAATAGTAATCTCCGATTTTAGTTACATCAGGAGCCCATAAACCATTAGCACCTGTCCATTCGTAAGCTTCTGTTGGCACTCCATCTAAAGCTTGACCTACAAACTCCCAATTTATCATATCTTTAGACTTTCTCACTTGTATTCCAGGAGTTGCAATCCCGCCAACTCTTGCATCAGTAGAAAACACATAATATGTATCCCCATCTTTAAATACTGAAGGATCATGGGTTCCCACTGGCCCCCACTTACTTTTATCATTTATTGTATCCGTATCTCTTACTTTTTCTTTAGCTATGCCGCTTGGAAAAGTAATTTCTTTAAGTGCCTTTTCTTTCTTAGAATTAGCAGAACATCCCACAATACTTACTGAACAAACTAACGCTATTACAACTGCTATATACTTTTTAATAGTAAAACCCCCTTAATCTGAATTTATAATAAAATTCCAATCCTTCTAAAGACTTTCCATATGCTAATTCTATAAACATCCAAGAATATAAATCAATAAGGATTCGCTGCAAAAATCTTGCATACGACATAATTTCTTTTTTTTATTATTGCTTCAATATATGCATTTAAGCCATCTACACATAGTTATGTATAGCTTTATCGAAACGTAATTTCATAATAATAAAATAGGATTTAGCACATCAATTTTAATTGTGCACTAAATCCTAACTAAGAGATTAATATTATGAAAAAATCATCGCTAAAAACTTTTTATTCACAGCTAAGTCTTATCATATTCCATGATAATTTAGGTAAAACAATATTTAATGAACTATCTTTTATTTCAGGCACAGTTACATTTCTTGGCTTAACATTATCTGGATTGTCAAAAGTGTTTTTAGCATTTAGGTCTGGTCCATCTAAAACCACATGTTCAATTACTTTCAATGCTCCAAAAGATCTAAGTTCAGCTGACAACTCTACATCATCAGTTTGATCACAATTAAGCGCAAATATTGTAACTGTATTATCTTCTTTGTTATAAGTAGCGGTAGATTGCACTATTGGAACCTCACCATGAAGATTAGTTTTAAAAGTTGGTGCCTCTATTAAAACATTTAGTACTTCGCCTCTTCCATAAGTAGAAACCTGTTGGAAAGGATAGAAGGTACTTTGTTTTATAACTGGTCCACCTTTCTTTGTAAATATAGGCGCTATTACATTAACTAATTGTGCAAGACATGCTATCTTAACTCTGTCTGCATGTTTTAGTAATGAACACATAAGGCCTCCAAATACAAGAGCATCCAATAAAGAATATATGTCCTCTAATATTGGTGGAGCAATCTCCCAATCTGTCAATTTAATCTGCTTTTGATACCAAACATTCCACTCATCAAAAGATAAATACATTGTCTTGTTACTTCTTTTTTTAGCTTTCACATAATCTGCAGTACTTACTATTGTCTTTATGAATTTCTCCATATCAGCAAAAGATCCTAAGAAATCTTCTGTATTACCAAAGTTTTCATAATATCTATGACAAGAGATATAATCTACTTGATCATAAAGATATTCAAGTACGGTTCTGTCCCACTCAGGGAAAGTTGGCATCTCGGCACTAGAACTGCCACAGGCAACTAACTCAATTGTAGGATCAACCCATCTCATTATCTTTGCAGCTTCTAAAGCTTTTTTACCATAGTCATCAGCATCTAGATGTCCTATTTGCCAAGGACCATCCATCTCATTTCCTAAACACCAAAGTTTAAAATTATGAGGTTCTTCATGTCCATTTCTTTTTCTAAGTTCACTTAAGTCAGTACCACCTGGATGATTACAGTACTCTACAAAATATCCAGCATCTTGAGGAGTGCCAGTTCCTAAGTTTACAGCAACCATTGGCTCTATATCAGCTTTCTTCGCCCAATCCACAAACTCATCTATACCGACTTCATTTGTCTCAGTGGTTCTCCAAGCATAATCTAGTCTTCTTGGTCTGTCCTCTTTAGGCCCTATTCCATCTCTCCAATTATATCCAGATACGAAGTTACCGCCTGGATATCTAACCATAGGAACCTTAAGTTCCTTAATTAGCTCCATGACGTCTTGTCTAAAGCCTTGATCATCCGCTAGCGGATGATCTGGCTCATATATTCCTGTATAAACTGCTCTACCAAGGTGCTCAATAAAAGATGCAAACATACGTGGATCTACTTCAGAAATCTTATAGTTTCTATCTACAAAGTATTTTACTTGCTTCATAACTATTTCTCCCTTTAGCTTGACTATTTTTTAGATTACCTTTAGCCCTTAACTCCACTGATAGCAACAGATTCTATAATCCACTTTTGGAATATAATGAATACTATTATTATTGGAAGCATTGCAACTACAGAAGCAGCCATTATCAACGGATAATCTGTTTGTATTGCATAAGTAGCATTAAATGATGCTATAACTGTTTGAATAGTCATTTTTTCTGGTGTACTTATATATATTGCTGGTGCTAAGAAGTCATTCCATATTCCCATGAACCATAGTATTATCTGAGCAGATAACGCTGGACCTGTTAGAGGGAATATAATCTTGTAGTATATTTTAAAGAAGGAACATCCATCTATTTTTGCTGCATCAATAATGTCATTCGGAATACCTTGAATATACTGTCTTAAGAAGAATATCATCGTTACATTTCCGAATAATCCTGGAACTATAAGTGGTAATAATGAGTCTACCCATCCTATCTTTGAGAAGAAAACGAATTGAGGAATCATTACAACTGGGAATGGTATCATCATAGTACCAAGTAAAGCTAAGAATATTTTATTCTTATGTGGGAATGTAAGCTTCGCAAAGCTGAAGGCAGCTAAGCTTGATGTAAAAGTACCTACTACAGTAACAGTTACTCCAACCTTTAAACTGTTTATAAAACCGCTTAGTAATGGACCTTTTTCCCATATTTCAGAGTACTTTCCCCAAACGAAAGGCTTAGGTATCCATACAGGTGGCAATTGGAATACTTGAAGTTTCTCTTTTACAGAAGTAGAAACCATCCAAAGTAATGGTACTATCATCACTAATGATCCTGCTAACAATATAAGAAATATAATTATATTAGCTATCTGATTTCTTCTTTTCATTCCTGACATTTGAAATTTTGGTTTCTTTTTTATTGTTTCAGTATTTAGCACTTATATCACCTCTTTCTTGTTAGCTTTCAAAGAATGTATCGTTGTTTCTGAATTGAATTAGTGTAATTATAAATATGAATATTGCTAGAAGCCATGCAACTGCACAGGCATATCCCATTTGGTAATTTTTAAAGGCCTTGTCCCATAAATAGTAAACTATTGTAGCTGCACTATAGTTAGGACCACCATTATCAGTCATTATGTTTGGTTCAACGAACATTTGTGAACCACCTATAATTCCTGTTATAACCATATAGAATGTAACTGGCTTTAAAAGTGGAATTGTGATATATCTAAATATGTTAAAAGAAGTTGCTCCATCTAACTGAGCTGCTTCGTAATAGTCTTTTGAAATACTTTGTATACCAGCTAGGTATAAAAGCATGGATCCTCCAAGACCCTTCCATATAGCCATACCCATAATAGCTGGCTTAACAGTAGCTTCATTGAATAACCAGTTTGGTCCTTTTATATGGAACCAACCTTCTAATAATTGATTTAATAGACCGTAGTCTCCGTTATATACCCATCTCCATAGTATTGATACAGCTGCTACAGAAGATATAACTGGTACATAATAAATAACTCTAAAAGCTTTTATTCCGAATATTTTTCTATTCATCATTAGTGCTAATGCTAATGCTAAAATAAGTCCGATAGGAATACCAATCATCATAAATATTGTGTTGTAAAGGGATCTCCAAAAGTTTATATCATGGAACATGTCTTTAAAGTTTTGAAGACCTACAAAATGTATGTCACCTATTGAGCTCCAATCAGTGAAGCCTGCATAAAGCGAAAACATCAATGGACCAAATGCAAAAATGAAAAAACCAAGAACTGGTGCAAGAACAAATAATAGACCTGCTTTACGCTCTTTAGCATAATAGTCTGATTTTTTAGCCATGATTTCACCACCTATATTATATTAATTACTGCTTTTATTTATAGTATGTTTTATTTATTTAATACCTATTGCAGAAGAAAGCTTCTCTCTTCTGCAATAGCATTAATGGTTAATCTTATTATTTTTTCTTTTCTTTCTTTTCTCTTTCAATAGCCTTATCTAAAAGCTCTTGCATCTTAGGTTGAACTTCCTTACAGTAATCAGCAGCAGTCTTCTTTCCATCAAGAACTGGTTGAATTCCTTCGAAGAACTTGTTGATCCACTCTGCATTGTAAGTGTATTCAGCTGGCATTGATCTACCAGTGTTTTCTATTATATCTAAGAATTGTTGCTTGTTTTCTGGTTGAATACTAGTATTATTTAAGTATTCATTCTTAGCCATTGACATTAAGTTAGGTACTTGAATTTGCATATCTGAAACCATCTTGTTAGCGTCTTTATCTGTTGATAAGAATGTTGCTAAGTTAACAGCTTCTTGTGGGTGTTTTGTATTAGCACCAACTGCAAAACCAACTGATCCCATCCAAGTTGCTGACTTACCAGTAGCTGGACTTGCTGGATATGGTATTATGTCATATTTGAAAGGTAGATCCTTAAATGCTGCTATATCCCATGGAGCTACAGCGAAGAATGCTAATTGTCCTTTTATCCATCTTTGGTAAGTATCAAGTGTTTGTCCTTCTTGAGCTGAAGGAGTTATTTTATATTTTAAAGTTTGATCTGCAAAGAATTGTAATGCTTCTGCAACCTTTGGATTATCAACAGTTACTTTTGTCTTTGATTCATCTAAGAAGTCTCCTCCATTACTCCATACAAAGCTTTGAAGTGTCCAGTTAACATTTAAACCAGTTCCCCATTGATCCATTTTTCCATCACCGTTTGTATCTTTAGTAAGCTTCTTACAAACGTCAATCCATTCATCCCATGTATATGGCTTGTTCTTATCTGGAAGTGGAATACCAGCCTTTATGAACATATCCTTATTATAACCGAAACCGAAAGGTCCGATATCTTTAGGTAATGCGTATTGATCACCTTGTCCAATCTTTTCACCATCATATTTGTATTTTGCAAGAGCTTTAGGCCAAACATCAGATAAGTCTAATATTTTAGCTTCTTCAGCTTTCTTAAGATAAGGTGTCATATTTAATATATTTCCTGAGTTAACCCAAGCTTTAACATCTCCTGGATTCATGTATAATACATCAGGTAATTTCTTTGAAGCCATAGATGCTTGTATCTTTTGTCCGTATTGGTCAGCTGTTGTTGATACAATCTTAACCTTTACATTTGGATACTTAGCTTCGAATTTCTTAATTACTTGGTCAAAAACCTTAGTTTCTTGTGGTTGTCCATAACACATCCAAGTTAGTTCGATCTTACCATCCTTAGATTCCTCTTTTTTGTTTCCGCAACCTACAAATACTGATGCTGCCATTACTGCTGTAATAACGATTGACATTATTTTTTTTGATCTTTTTAACATACATTCTCCCCCTTGATAGTTTTAAATGTAGACTTTAATGATTAGTAAAAGTTTTTGTTTAGGCCTATACTTTCATGAGTTTAAAGCTTATCTCAACTCATTCTTCATTTGTTTTAATATTATATGAAATAATATTAAGCTAATTGTTAGTTAGGATCTTCAACATAAATCCTTATGTATCAGATATTCAGGAAGTTTTAAGCTTTTATTTTCATCAAATATAGTGTATACTTTACTAGTAAACATTTTCATTTGTTTTAAAAAAAATATTTACTATACTATATCGTTTTCTTTCGTCTTCCTTAATTATATTATAACTGATTTAAGAATTAAGTCAATGCTTTTATTTAAAATTTATTAAAATATTTTAGTGTTTGTTAAAATAGTTTTATCAATACCTCAAAATGTACTGTATTTGTACCTTTAAGCCTGTTATTGTTTTAACTCAATCTAAATTTAACAACAAAATATGACAACATCTTATTTCCTAATTCTTAGCCGGATTTATGTTAAATTTATAAATATCTATTCATAAGATACTAATTATAGCACCTCATGAATAGGCATTATTTTAAATTATACTAAAAACAAGTTGATTTTATATTTTAAATTTCAAAGAGTTTATTGAGTATTTGCTAAGTTCTAAAGAAAACCTTGTACTATTAATACCAAAACTCTCTTCTAATATAGCTATATTTTCAGGATTATCTAAACTATTAACATCATCTAATGATGTTCCTTTCACAGTTTGTATAGATCCTATGGTATTTAACACTTCAATGTCCTTCAATTCAATATTAACAAACTTTGAACTACCAGATGTATTAACCAATTTGATTATTAGATTTCCTTCTTCATCTTTTGACGTAGAAGAAAATACTTCTCCAAATCGTCCTTCTAAATCTTTATCATTAAACTTTTTCAGTAAGGATTTTATATACAAGCTGCCTAAATTAGTACTAAATAATTTCTGCACATAATAATTAGGTGTTCCATATACCTTGTCTCCATCAAACCAAATCATATCAGGAGCCCACTGAAAATCATCAGTTTTTGCAAAAAGTGGTGCATAGGAAGCCATAGCTACCACATCTGAATTTCTTTCTAGTCCAGTTAGAAAAACAGCTTCAGAGAGAGCAGACTTTAACGTATTGCTTCTAGCAGCATATTCTCCTACAAATATCTTTGCTCCATTTCTATCAAAACTATCATATCTATTTCTATTAGCTATAAACCATTCTGGCGACATATAATAGTGCTCATCCACTATGTCATCCGTACAACTTTCTTTTATCCATTCCCAAGCCTCATCATAGTACTCACCTGAAGCAAAAGGACCAGATGAAGTTATAAGCTGTATCTCTGGATGGGTTGCTTTCAAAACATTTTTAAATCTAGTATATCTTTCAAAATATTCAGGTCCCCATTGTTCATTACCTATTGCCAGATATCTTAGATTGAACGGTTCTGGGTGTCCAGCTTCTACTCTTTTTCTACCCCATATACTAAACTCTGGTCCATTGGCGTACTCTATAAGATCTAAGGCATCTTGAATATAGCTTTCTAAATCATCCACTGGGATTGTAAGGTTAGTTCTAATCTGACAAACCATTCCTACATTAACCACCGGAACCGGAACAGCTCCAATATCTTCAGCTAACTGAAAATATTCATAAAAGCCTAATCCGTAAGACTGGTGATATCCCCATAGATTTGTATTAGTTTTTCTCTCTTCAATTTTTCCAATAGTATCCTTCCAGTTATACATATTGTCATAGCTATTTCCTTCAACTATACATCCGCCAGGAAATCTTAAAAACTTAGGCTTATAGTCAGCCAAGATCTTCACCAAATCTTTTCTCAGACCATTTTTTCTACCCATCCAAGTTTCTTGAGGAAGCAGTGAAATCATATCAAGATTCAATACTCCTTTTCCTTTGGCAGAGATAATTAACTTTCCTTTTTTAGTTGAAGCTTTAGCCGCTACTTCATACTGATATTTCCCCCACTCTTTACCATCTAACTTTACTGCTACAACCTCAGTTATTTTATTCTCATTTTCATCTTCTAAATAAACTGAAACTTCTCCAATAAAATCTGAAGAATATGACCATAAAGATAAATCATATAATGAATTTTCTTTTAACGTTATACCTCTATATCCATTGTTCAATATCTCTATTTTTTGTCCGTTTTCTATAAATTCAATCCTTAAGTAGTTTCTATTTTTTTCGTTTAGAGGCACACTATTATCTACGCATACCTTTACCTTGGATTCTCCACATAAACTTCTTACTTTCCATCCATGTAGCTGATCCTTATATTCAAAAGAATTATTTTCGATTAGTTCGGCATATAATCCACCATCAGCACTATGATTTATATCTTCATAAAAGGCCCCTATAAGCATAGGACTAATTGGGAACAACTCTTCTTTTACAGCAACCTCCAATTTGTAGTTAGTAATTTTTTCAGGCAATACTGTAATTTCAAAATCAACAGTTTCTCTAACTTCACCTTTTATAAGTTCTGCTGTAAGAATAGCCTTTCTAATTTCTTCCTTAGGTCTATTAATCTTCCCATCATTAGACACTAAGGTATGATCACTTGATCGCCAACTTATATCTACATCTAGATAAGTAGTTCTAGGCAATTCTATATCACTTACTATTTCGTTACAGCTATCTATGGCTAAGGACTTTTTAACTAAAGCTACAGATCCCTTATCTGTAATAGTCTTTAACATTAAATTCTTTACTTGCCAATCACTAAGACTCTTTTCATATATTAGAAAATCATCTATATCACCATTTAGGTTAGGATCGACCGAAAACTTTGATTTACCTATGTAGTTTTCCTTGCCTTCACTTAGAAATCCAATTCTATTTGTTAGTCCTGATCTAACAGAAACAACTTTGCCATTTTCATAATAAGTCATAGTGTCGCCTTTTACAGTCACAGCAACGTGAATCCACTTTTCATCTGGCTCTAGGTCACTACCTAAAGTTTCTTCAGAATAATCATCGATGAGTATTCTGGTCTTTCTATTTTTACTCAAAAAGAAATAATTTTTCTCATCTATACCAAAATCGAAAACTCTCTGCCATTCCGGTAAAGCTCCATTAAAAGTATGAAATCTTACCCAGCATGCTACAGTGATTTCTTCTATGCCTTTCAGTACATCATCTGGCAACTTAACATAACCAGAACCTTTTAGTCTTAGGAAGCTATCGTTATCTTCTTCAGCTATAATCTCTCCTTCAAGACAAAGTATACCGTCATTGTTTCTTCCTGAGGCATCTATGATTTTATTTTCAACCTCTATGGTACTAAAATCATAATATGCAACCAATCCATCATATAAGTCAAAAGACTTACTTTCACAATTGCTACCCATAGCTTCCCCCCAGTTACTATTTGTTCATATATCCGCAAGAATTTGTACGGACATCTACAATAATAATATTACATCTTTATTGATATAAGTCAATAATTCTCAATAAAATATTTTAGAAAAATACTTATTTATACGTTTTCATTATAATAACATTTAAAATATATACTATTTTATGTTAATTTTATATACACTAATATAGTATAGATTAAAATTAAAGAAGAGAAAAAATATATAAAAACAATTCTAAATCGCTATAACTTATACGTACTTTTCTTTTCATAATCCTTTTAATCTAAAATTTTACTAAATAACAAAAAAAATATATACTATAAATATGATAATAAAATTAAACTTAATTGATTTAATTACTATAAATAGTTATAACTCTAAGGAGATTTATTAAATGATAAGAGAAATGAAACACGAAGATATAGATATACTAATGGATATCTGGCTAAAATCCACGACTGAAGCTCATAGCTTCATATCCGAAAGTTACTGGGCGGAAAATTACAGTTTAATAAAAGAACATTATTTACCTACTTCCAAAACCTATATCTTTGAAGACGCTCACTTGATAAAAGGTTTTATAAGCATACTTAACGACAATTATATCGGAGCATTATTTATAGATACAAAGTTTCAAAGTAACGGAATAGGCTCCAAACTAATTAGTCATCTGCAAAAGCAATATGACCAATTGAGTTTATCTGTTTACAAGAAGAATATTAAAGCCCTTAACTTCTATAAAAGAATGGACTTCTATATCGAAAAAGAAAATTTTGATACTGCAACAAATGAATTTGAATATTTCATGCTTTGGAATTCCTTTAAATAAATATAAAATGAAAGAAGATAATATTAATGCAAATTGATGATGATTGGTTTACCTTAGAAAAAATAGACGACACCACCTTTGCTATAAGCGAGAATGGTCATTGGGAAAAAGTTCACTCTTTTCTTCTATTAGGCCATAAATTCGCAGTTCTCATAGATACAGGATTAGGTATTGATAACATTAGAAGAATAACTGATAAACTCACTAACCTACCTATAAAGGTTTTAACAACTCACGTTCACTGGGATCACATAGGTAACCATGACAAATTCGAAGAAATTTATGTTCATTCTGCAGATTCTGATTGGCTAATCAATGGAATCAAAGGGATTTCTATAGAGCAGATAAGAAAGGATATAATACGAGATACCACAAAGGCTATACCATGTAATTTCAATGCTAACCACTATATTCCCTATACTGGAAAACCTAAAGGACTTTTAGAAGACGGAGATATTATAGATTTAGGAAAAAGAACTCTAAGAATTTATCACACGCCAGGCCACTCTCCTGGACATATATGCATACATGATATGTTAAAAGGATATTTGTTTACAGGAGATCTTCTCTATAGTGATGATACCCCTGTATATGCATTCTACCCTAGCACTGACCCAGAAAAACTAGTAAGTTCTCTAGAAAGATTGCTAACAATCCCTAATGTAACAAAGGTATTTGGAAGTCATAATAAGCTATCATTGTCTAATAATATACTTAAAGAAGTGTCCATAGCTATTAAGGAATTAAAATCCAAAAGCTTAGTAAAATTCGGTACAGGCGTTCACCAGTTTAATGGCTTTAAGATCCAATTTTAAAAACACTAACTAGCATATCATAAAAGACATTCTCAAACTTTGAAATCATTAGGTGTATCTAACAAAATATTTTTTTCATTTTATTTGCAAATTCATCTAAAATATAATTTCCTACGAAAAAAGCAAGCTTTACCAATATGCTTTTGTGACGGCTTTTGATTTCACAGAGGTCTAAATAATAAAAAAGCTCACTTAAGTGAGCTTTTTGCGTCTACCTCTCAGAGTAAATATAAAAAAAATCAGCAGGCGACATAACTTTTTCTTTTTTTAATTATTTACGCTAAAATCGCAACTGGGTTTAGGGCTTATTACATACAAACTTACTCCGATTGAAATCTTAATTAAAGCATCAATAATACCTATAATATAAAAAGTCTCATTATTTAAATATATTCCTATACACCCGTTCACTACTAGTAATACAGCCAATAGATACATAAGCTTACCATGGATAAGTGCAAATGGTACAAAATGAACGCCTACAATTATTAATATTAGTAGCCAGGTTAGTCGAACATCACCTTTACTGCCCACTGTCATACCAACAGCGACAGCCATAATCATCAAGAAGATCAATGCAAAATTAGATGCTTTTTTTTGAAGCGCTGTAGGCTCTCCTACAGAATATTTTTTTCTAACTTTACTATTAAACATTATTCCAACATTACTAATAAAATAGCCAATTACAAATATAAAAACACTAGGACTTTTTGAAGTTCCGAAGAAACTAGCTAAAGCCATTGTTATTCCAGCTCCCAATAGAAATAGTCCACAAACCTTTTGCCTAGGGTAAGGATATTTGATTTCAATATTAGCACCTTTGTTTAATTGCATAATTATCACATCCATTTCTAAATAATTTCCCTTATTATAACTGAAAAGCAAAGCTTCACAGAAAAATAATATTAATTATAACATAAATGTAATATTATGGACAATAAAATATCTTTTTTTACTTGCTACATACACATCTTAACCAATTCTTTTCTTCTACCAAATCTATGTCTATGTTATTAAATCCAACTTCAGATAATATTGTTTTCAGTTCTTCAGAACTTAGTATATTCATATCTCCTATTGCTGCAAATTCATTGTTTCTGTCTCTAAAAGCTTCACTATCATACATTTCATTTATAATAGCAAAAGTTCCTCCTGTTTTTAACACTCTTCTAACTTCACTAAAATTAGCTTTTACATCAGGCCAAAAATATATTGTTTCAACAGCAGTAATTAAATCAAACTTTTCAGCGTCAAAGGGTATATTTTCTACGGTGCCTTGGAATATTTCAACTTTATTTTCTTTTATCAAGTTTATGTTGAGATCTATAGACCATTTTACACAATCATCAGAATAATCCATACCATATACTTTTCCCTGATTCGCTCTTTCAGCCATTCGACTTACTGTTTTTCCACCACCACAGCCTATATCAAGCACTATGAAATTATTCTCAATATTTATGTTTTCAAGTCCCCAACTTGTAAGGTTAAAATGACTTTCGTTCATATCTTCTACAATAATCTTTCCTAGATCACCAGTAGGCTTTCGACATTGATTTAATCTTTTTGCAATTTCACTCATATTTAGCACTCCTTAATTGCTTTTAAAAGCATAGATTTTCACAAAGTTACTTTAACTCATATTTTTATAATTATGTAAGTATAACCAACAAAGATGTACTACTTCGATCTAAAAATCATTTTCAAGTCAACCTGTGCATCTATAATAATATTACAACATATATGATAATAATTTTCAATAAATATGTAACTTCTTAACTTTTATTATACATTTTAATCTTCCAACTATAATTATCATTAACTTTATCTAAAATATGATTTCCTATAGATCAAAAAATTAAAACCCCTAAAGATAAAATCTTTAGGGGTAAATATCCACTAATTAAGCTAAAGTGATATTTTCAGCTTGAGGTCCCTTAGGTCCTTGAGCTACTTCGTAGTTAACTTTTTGTCCTTCTTCAAGACTCTTGTAACCATCTTTTTGGATTTGTGAGAAATGAGCGAAAACGTCTTTTCCATCTTCTCCTGTTATAAATCCGTATCCTTTTTCTGCGTTAAACCATTTAACTGTACCAGTCATTCTGTGTACCTCCGAAATTTTATTTTTTTCTTAAACTTCTGTAATAATTCACAATAAAATTTCGTTGTCCTCATACATAATAAGCACTAATTGAAATATATTTGTGTTACATTATTTACGTTTCATTTAAGTTACAATATTATAATAACACTTTTATATATATAAAGCAACTACTTATTTTTAATAATTATAATAATCTTAAACTTTTTACTATAAATCAATTAATATATAAATAGCATTTAATTAAAAATTGCTTTGTAATAGATGCACTACGTCTTGCAAAACCGCCTTACCCCATTACCCTGTAATAAATATATCTACTCTGTCACAGGAAACCAACCAGGAGTATTCATTATACTTTGCCATAAAGCTTCTGGAATATTCAAGGCTTCCTTATCCTTCTTGCTTAATGTAGTAAGAATTTGTTTTGGTTTATCAGTCTTTATTTTTTCAGACCATTCAGGGTCCATGATTAGTTCCCTTCCTAAAGCAATAAACTCCACTCCACTTTCTACAGCTTTTAAAGCATCATCTGGTGTATGAATAGATCCTACTCCGATTAGAGGAACCCTCCCCTTCACGGCTTCTTTTATCTTTAATATTACCGGATCAGTGTTTGAAGCATCTCTTATTGAGCCCTGCCAGAAGTTATTTAAAGATACATGCAAGTAACTTAATTCTTGCTTAGAAAGCACATCTACAAGTTTCAATGTGTCTTCTAAGGTTATTCCCGGATTTTCAATTTCTTCTGGAGAAAAACGATAACCAACTATAAAATCACTTTGCCCTTCGGCTTTAACTACTCTCTTTACTTCAGCGATGACAGCCAAAGGAAAATTCATTCTCTTTTCAATAGTTCCTCCCCAATTGTCATTTCTCCTATTTGAATGTGGAGAAAAGAATTGTTGAATTAAGTAAGTGTTAGCACCATGTATTTCTACTCCATCAAACCCAGCCATTATAGCTCTTCTTGTGACGTCTCCAAAAGCCTTAATAGTATAATCTATCTCTATATCTGTCATTTCTCTTGGAGTTATTGCTCCTGGTCTTTCCGGTGCTACTGCACTTGCACTAATTGTTTCATTGTTAGGAATCTCATTTGGCAAAGCCATTCTTCCTGCATGAAAGATTTGCAGTATAGCCAGTGCTCCCTCTGACTTTATGGTCTCAGCTAATCTTTTTAAGCTAGGCATGAAGTCATCAGAATAAGCTGCAAACTCTCCAGGAAATCCTTTTCCAGACTCTGTAACATAAGTTGTAGCAGTAATAACCATTGAAACATTTTTAGCTCTTCTTTTATAATAAGCTAGTTCCTCTTCAGTTACGTTACCATTTTTGTCACTAGCAAAGTTAGTCATAGGCGCCATTACTAACGGGCTTTTAACCTTTTTTCCACCACAAAGCTCTCTTGCTTCAAATAATTTTTCATATTTTGAACTCAATTATATCTCACCCTTTCTTAATATAAATATCATTAGTCAAAAACACTTTGGTATAATTTTACTTCAACAGCAATTTAATTGCAACATTTTATCATTTAGTAGTAGTTATTAATTAGTTGTTTTTCATAGCACCTACTCTCATAAGAGGCGTAAGTATTTTCAATATATCCACCCCACTGTTATTACTGCAGATCTTATCAATTATTCCATCTAAGAACTTATTATCCAAGTTTTTTATTGCAACATCTAACTTCTCGTTATCCAAGCTCTCCAAATATCTTCTTAAGACTAAAGAGTGGTTGTAAGTCTCATAGAAAGGTTTGACTAATTCTTCATAAACTCCTACCTTACAAATATCATAAGCTGCATAGGTTCCTGTAATAATAGAGGCAAACTGTCCAAATCCAAGTCCTGGAAGAAGCGCTCCAAAGCAATTTCCTACAAAATATGTATCATCGATTTTAGGTTTACCGCTTACACCCATCATATATCTTGTTATTTCAAAAGCTTCATTAATCTTCAAGCTCTGATTAAGAGTACTTTGTACGACGTTGCAAAATTCCTCCCACATATGTCCTAAGTCTAATTTAATATTATTAGGATAGTCAGGATACGCTATTACTAGATTAGCTTCCTTATCCGAATAAGGTATAAGCCAACCATAGCCTTTGGGAATTAAATCATAATCAAACCAAACATAGGCCGTATCTGTATGAAAACTTCCTTTAGCAATAGCACCTTTTATAGTGCAGGTCAAATCACTCCTAAAATTTCCAAGCCTCGAGGCGTATTCTCCATCACCTGTTGCCAATATAACCTTCTCAAAGTTTTTACATATATAAGCATAATCTTCTGTGGAATTAAACAATATTTTTGAGGTCAGTTGCTTTTCTAATTGCTTTTCATAAGACTTTTCTATTCGTCCACGAATATTAGAATACCCAATTCCGCCTTCTATGCTACCTCTTTCATTTTTCGAAAATATAATAAGCTTATTTATTATATCAATTGGCTCTAGTTTAATTCCAACTTCTTTTTTTATAGACTCTATACAGTCTTTTGATGGCCTATTAAGTATGCTAAACATAGCCTCTGTATTAAAAAACTTATATCCAACATAATCTTCCTTTTCAAATATTGTGGGCTGAACACCATACCTTTCTAGGGTTAAAGCAGCTGATAAGCCTGATAAACCTGCACCTATTATCGCAACCTCCATACAAATCACCTCTTAATATATATTTTGCTTCTTGTTATCTTTTATACAAAAGCTTTATATATACACCTTGTCTATTTGTGCCTATTATAGTAACATGATGGTAATATTACTTACATAGGAGGTGTTTTATGGAACTTATATTTTCTTTATGTATATTTTTTGCCGGCTTATTATTCGGGAAACTCATTCTAAATCAGAACAAAGATAATTACGACCTAAATCTTATTTCATTAGCATTATTTTTCTTTGTTTTAGGATACAAAACAATTATATTTAGTACACAAAACTTTAAGCTTTCCTTAGCTTACGTTTTACCACCATTTATTTTAGGAGCTCTAGCTAGGAGAATATTGAACAAGAAATATTTCAAAAAAAGTTACTGAAGCAATTTTCTTCAGTAACTTTTTTTGCATTCACCTTCTAAAATGGATTTCTAAAAAATCTAAAAAAGTAATTGGTTATATATATAACATTTCAATATCATAATATTATATTTATTTACGAACACATGTTATAATACTACCATTAAAGGAAACATCAACCATACTGTTTTAACCTTCTAACAAGCTATTCACTAAGGGAGATTTATCAAAATGGATGAAAGAAAAAACTTATGGAACTTAAATCAAAAAAAATTAAAAGAAATATTATCTAAGCCAACAGATATCCATTCAGCTTTGCAATTATGCATGGAGCAACATGCAATGGTTCACACTTCACAAGTATCCAATATTAATTCAAAAACTTTTGAAGAAGATCTTTGGCATGGTTTAGATGAAGATATGTTCAAGTATGCAACTAATGAAAAAGGTAGAACCATAGCATACGGATTATGGCATTGTACAAGAATAGAAGATATAACCATGAATATTCTAGTGTCACAATCTTCTCAAGTTATATCCGAAAATAACTTTCTTTCAAGAATCAATTCTTCAATCCTCAATACTGGGAACCAACTAAGCGCTGAGGAGATTTTGTGCTTTAGTAAAGAAATAAATATGAAAGAATTACGTAACTATAGAATTGCTGTAGGTAGAAGAAGTTGCGAGATAATATCTACCCTAACCACTAGCGATTTAAAAAGAAGTTTCACAAAACCCACTATTAACAGAATAATAGAGGAAAAAGCTGTTGCCGACGTGCCGTCTGCTAACTGGCTAATAGATTTTTGGGGAAGAAAAAATGTTGCAGGCATCCTTCTGATGCCTGCAACCAGACATAACTTAGTACACATAAATGAGTGTTTAAGCGCTAAGAGCAGATACTTAAAAATTAAAAAGAGGTAGTAAAGCCTTACTAGAATTCAAATATAAATAAAAAAGCTTTATAGTATCAACTAACAGATTCCTTAAAACTCATAAGGAACATCATATTCAAGATACTTCATAAGTTCTTTGGCTGCTGCTGTGAGCGGAACATTCTTAAGATATGCTGCGCTCATACTCCTTTTAGGTATTTCCTCAATCAAATTCACTTTATATAAGTTACTCTTTTTCAAGGCATCTTCAGCAAAATTTTCTATAACCGCAGCAACCCCAAAATCATATTTTGCAAAGTGGATGAGCAAATCTATATTAGGAAACTCAAAGTCTGGAGCCTTCTCAATTTTATGCCTTTCAAAGTACCTATCAATATACATCCTTGTATTACTTGTCTTTTCCAGTAGCAGCATAGGGTACTTAACTAGTTCACTTATGTGTTTTTTAGAACCAGAAAGATATTTAAACTTCTGACCTACTATAAAACAATCCTGAATATCCATTATATGCTTGAATTGAAGAGCGTCATCTTTTACAGGCATATTTACCAGCCCAAAATCGATCTCTCCCTCCTTTAAAAGTCTTACAATTTCAGGAGTATTAGGACAAGTAACTATAACTTTTATACCAGGATAATAGGTTTTAAATAGTTTCAGGTAAGGAACAAGATAATACTTACACAATGTGTCACTAGCAGCTATTCTTACTTCTCCTACTTCAAGCCCCTTAAACTCAGCGATTCTTTTTTCACCAGAGGAGATTAGATTAAATGCTTTTTCTATATGTTCAAATAAAACCACACCTTCTTGAGTAAGCTGAACCCCTTTTGAGGTTCTAAAAAACAATTGACAGCCCAAATCGTCTTCCAGCTGTTTTATAGCTCTGCTTACTGCAGGCTGCGAGACAAACAAATGCTCCGAAGCCTTAGAAATATTACCAAACTTAGCTACATAATAAAATGATCTATACAATTCTAAATTCACAGCTATAACTTCTCCTTATATCTGATATACAAGATATGCATTTCACTTATACCATTAACCTTATTATAATTAAGTTGTAAGGAAGATACAACATTTAAATCTGAGGAGGTTATCAATATGAAAACAAAAATAGGTATCAACGGATTTGGTAGAATAGGTCGTCTTGCTTTTAGAGCAGCACTTGATAATGAAGAGGTACAAGTACTTGGGATCAATGAACCATTTATGGATTTACCATATATGATATATCTACTTCGTTATGATTCAGTTCATGGAAAATTTGAAGGAGCTTTAGACTATGATGAAGCCACAAATTCCTTAATAGTAAATGATCATAAAATAAAAATCTTCTGTGAAAAAGATCCTGCTAATATTGATTGGAAATCTTCAGGAGCTGAGTATATTTTAGAATGCACCGGACAATTTACCGATTTTGAGAAAGCTTCAGCACATTTTAATGGAGGCGCTAAAAAAGTAATTATCTCTGGACCTTCAAAGGATGCTCCAATGTTTGTAATGGGAGTAAACAATACAAAATACTCAAAGGATTTAAACGTAATTTCAAACGCTTCTTGCACTACAAACTGTCTAGCACCTTTAGCGAAAATAATCAATGACAACTTTGGTATTGAGGAGGCTTTAATGAGTACAATACACTCAACTACAGCCACCCAAAAGACTGTAGACGGACCTTCAAAAAAAGATTGGAGAGGTGGAAGGGCTTCTGCAGTGAATATAATTCCATCCTCTACAGGTGCAGCTAAGGCAGTAGGTAAAGTGATACCTGAGCTTAACGGAAGAATTACTGGTATGTCTTTTAGAGTTCCAACTATAGATTCCTCTGTAGTTGATCTTACCCTTAAGCTTAAAACTCCTGCTAATTATGATGAAATAAAAAAAGTTGTTAAAAAGGCCTCAGAAGAGGACTATAAAGGAATCGTTGGGTATACCGAAGATGCAGTAGTATCTACAGATTTCATTAATGATAAAAGAACTTGTATCTTTGATGCCAGTGCAGGTATACAGTTGAATCCTACCTTTGTAAAGCTAGTGGCTTGGTATGACAATGAGTGGGGATACTCAAATAAACTTATTGATTTAACTGTTTATATTTCAAAGATTGATAAACAATAATTTAGTTTTATATTTTCTAAACAAAAATTTAAAAGCTTCTCTGCTAGATTCTTAGCTGAGAAGCTTTTTATAGTTCAAAATTTAAGATTATGATAACCAATTTATAACACTGAGGCTTTAACTACTTTTACTTTAGATGCTATATAACCTTTCAACAAATTAAAGCAAACTATCTTTTAAGTCTATAATCTATCTTTCATTCCTTTTGCAGTATGTAATCCACATAAGCTTGTTTAATTTTTTTACCTTCATATATTCTTTCTAGTATTCTACTCTCTTTAAAAAGGATATTTAGCCCTTTAAAATATTTCTCACCTTCTTCTAGTTTTAAGTAACTATGTATTACCCTAGAGCCTCTTTCTAGCTGAATGTATTCACCTTCACCTATCTCTTCGCCCTCTCCATAGCCCTCATCAAATATAGAAAGAAAATTCACAAGACATAGCCCATTTGATTTTAAAACTCTCTTGATCTCTTTCACAGCCACCATAATATCATCTTTCTTCATATGGAATATTGTATTATATGAATAAACAAAACCAATTGACTCATCATCAAATGGTAGTTTTCTTATATCTCCTTTCAAAATATTTAATTTGAGGTTATGCTTACCTTCAAAACTAGCAGCCTTTTCAAGCTGAGTATCATCAATTTCTATACCTTGAGTTTTATATCCTTCCTTTGCAAAAACTGCTAATGGTGGACATTCTCCTCCTGCTCCACAATCAAGGATGCTTTTTTCTAACCCACTCTCATTACAATACTGCAAAAATCTATAAAGTTGAGGTTGTTTAAATATTATATCCATAAAAAATCCTCCTTAAGAAATCATAATCATGCTACCCTATCAAAACTTATTACCTAAGTAGTTTTTAAGGATTGCTATTATCTTTTACTTAGGTATTTTCATTAACTCTTAAAGTCCTCTGCTCTTTTCTTCCAATAAGTTTGAATATTTCCCACTATATCTTTAAAGTGATCTTCTGGTTTCTTTTCACTCCAGGCTTCAAATCTACTAAAAGTACATCCACCGGCAGAAACAGAAGGTTTATCAGCTTTATCATAGGGTCCAGATACACCAGCCATCCATCCGCACTCACTCCAACTCTCGCTGGTGTCGCATTTAAATCGAAATAGATAATATTCCTCTTCTCCAGTATCAAAGATCTCCATAAGTTCTATTTTGTCTGGTACTCCCCCAAGCTCTGTAGGATAAACAAGCCAGTTAACCATATCAGCTTCAGCAAAATATTCTTGTTTTTTATATTGTTCAGGGTATAAATCCTCTCTACCTAAACTTTGAAGATTTCCGTAAAAAAAGTTTCTTATCTCACTACAAGAAGCAATCTTTAAAGCTTCATCTTTTTCCATTTCCTCTCCTAGCCTTAATAGGCTTATATAAGCAAACATCTTCAACTTATCATCTTTACAGCACATAAGCTTCTTTAGCTCAAAAATCACATTTTCATCATCTATGTATCCAGCCAAATCAAAATATATCCCAGCATTTGAACGCAAGTTACAGTATTCTTCGTCTTCCCATAAGCTTACGTCACTTTCAATCTTATAATCTAGCACTTTATCTACATAAGTTCTAATATCTTCAATAATTTGCTTTTTATATTCAACTATATAACCTTCATCTATCTTACCAGAACTAAAGAACCCTAATAAAACCAAATATATATCCGGAGTTATATTTTTATTATCTGTATACTTTAATAAATTAGGAAATAAAACTTCTCCCCTTCTAGGATTATTATATAAGCTACCTATTGGTAAGCTAGAAAGTTTATCACAATCTTTGTCTAATAACTTTAAATATGCCTTTAAAGCTTCTTCATTATCATACGTAGCAAAAAAATCCATAGTGGTAAGTTTAGCTTTTGGTTCTAAGCTATCGTAAACTTCTAAAAGCTTTGATATATATTCAAAATGCGGCTTTCTAAAACATATGTTAAGTAGCTCTGACTCTACTGTCTGCCACTGATATTTTGCTGGTCTATATTTCTTAGTTGCCGCTAATATAACTTTTACACCTTCATTTACTGAAAGATTAATCTTTGATAAAACCTCAAGAGCTTCCTCTCTTTCATCATCAAAATCACTTGCTACTTTACTCAAAAGCAAGTCCACTTCATTTTTTTTACTAAAAAAGTCCCAAATCTTCATATTCTTCTCCTTAATTCTAAAGTCTGTGATATACCATATAAAAAACAAGCTAAATTTTTAAAATTTATTACTGATAATAGCGTAAAAAAACTTCATATTAAATCTTATACTATAAATATTATACCTATAAGTGACCATTTGGCAAACAACATCCAATAGTGCTATAATAATTGTATTAAAGTAAATATATTACATTTCATTAGAGGTTAATTATGGATTCTAAAACTATAAATAGACTAAGGGATAATTTTTCTTCAAGAAATATACAAACAGAATTCTTTAAATCTTTAGCTGAAGTAAAGGATTATATATTAAATTCTATACCTCCCAATTGTGCTGTTGGTATAGGTCATTCAGTTACACTTCAAGCTATGGATATAACTAATGCATTAGTATCTAGAGGCAATATTGTTTTTGACAAAGAACTTGCCTCTACGAAAGAAGAATGTAATGATATAAAAAGGAAAGCACTTCTTACAGATTTCTATATAAGTGGATCCAATGCCATATCAGAAGATGGAAGAATCGTTAATGTAGACCATAGTGGAAACAGAGTGGCTGCACTAACCTTCGGTCCTGAGAAAGTTTTTATTGTTGTTGGCACAAATAAAATAGCAGCAAATCTAGATGAAGCAATTAAGCGAGTAAAAAATATAGCTTGCCCTCTTAACGCCAAAAGAGCCGGTTTTAATCCTCCTTGCGTTACCTTAAATAAATGTGTAGATTGTTTATCTAAGGAAAGAGTTTGCAATACACTTTCAATAATCGAAGGACAAAGTAATCCTAGCAGAATAAAGCTGCTAATAATAGATGATAACTTTGGTTTTTAAATATTTTTGTTATTATGAGGAGTTTATATGAAGATATTATTGAGAGATCCAAACTCAAAGGATGCTATGGAATTAATAGAAGAGCTCTCTATGGTTTTAACATCAATAACTGGAGCCAGCGGAAAAAGTTCTTTTAATTCAAGCGATGTAATGGTACCTAGAGCATTATTTGTAGTAGCTTATGATGATAGTAGTAATCCTTTGGGTTGCGGAGCAATAAGGCCTATAACTAATAGCATAGCTGAAGTAAAAAGAATGTATTCTAGAAAAAACAGTAAAGGAGTAGGAACAGCTATCTTGAAATATTTAGAGACTGAAGCTGCTGCCTTAGGCTATAAAAAGCTATATGTTGAAACAAGAGTTATAAATAAAAATGCTGTTGACTTTTATATAAGAAAAGGCTACATAACAAGACCTAATTACGGAAAATATATAGACAACAAAGATGCTATATGCTTTGAAAAATCCATCAAATAGAAAAACTTCTACCAATAAATAAGCTTTTTTCACTATGCTTTGTGGGACTTCATATACAATAAAATACACCTTATGCTATGGTTTATAATAACTCCATACTATAAAGTGTATTTTTAAATCTAAGGTCTAAGATATATGATAAGCTGTACATTTAATTAAAATCAAATAAGTTATTTGTTATTAGTTTAAACAAATCTCCTTATTCTGGATTCTTCTGACCAAATCTTTCACCTTATTTTCAATTGCTATAGCTGTTTTTATAAATTCTTCATCACTCTTTCCTGTTGGATCATCTAATCCCCAATCTTCTTCATGCTTTGAAGGTAAAAATGGACATACTACGTTGCATCCCATCTTAATAACTATGTCTACTTCAGGAATATCTGTAAGAAGCTTAGACTTTTGACTTTCATTCATATCTATATTGTACAAATCCTTTATTATCCTAACAGCATCTTGGTTAATTTGAGGTCTTAATTCAGTGCCTGCTGAATATGAATCAAAGCTATCTGATGCAAAAAGCTTTCCTAAAGCTTCAGCCATTTGAGATCTACAAGAATTATGTACACATATAAAAGCTACCTTTGGTTTCATTACTTTTCCTCCGTTTATAAATAACTTAATTTCTTATTTTCATTCATATTTATCATGATACTTTATATAAGATTCCATTGCAATAATAGCTTTTAGGCATATAAAAATGCACCATTTCATATCGAAACATATATTTTCAAATCCTACTCCAAAAATATAGAAAATCTCTGAAAATATTATTAGGCTGAAGTGGTGCAGCTCTTTATATTAATTCCAAATCAATTGCGCTTTTTTAACCTTCTATATACCATCCATAAACTTAAGATCATTATATATTTTCTTTCCAATAGTAGCAATAGCGCCAAGTGCAATAAAAATAAGTCCTTCCGACATTCTAAATACAAATAAACATAATATAGCAATTACAATCATTAAAATCATAACAATTTTATTCCAAATAAAAAGCTTTAGTTTATATTTACCTGGTATAATCTCATTAAGCTTTCTTGAAATCATATATTTTTTATTTAATATAACATATAAAACCCAGCTTACTATTCCAGATAACATAAATACTAACATGGAATCTAATGCAGTCTTCATAAATTAACTCCTTTTTAAAGTACACTTTATCGTTTCTCAAAAAAAGTCATATCTGATCCACTTTCATCTACAAGGCAGTACCTAGGATCATTAAATCTAAAATCTTTAAAATACTCTGGAGCTTCCTTCTTATAAGAGCCTCCATTTCCTTGATTATCCATATCGTAATTAACTAAGTATAATTTTTCTCCGTCATAAATTAAGTCTTCAATAGCTTGTAGCTGCTGGCCTATGAATTCTGTATACCTTACTTTACACTGCTTTTTGCTTTTATACATTTCTAAGAATTGTTTTAATTTATCTTGATTTAAAGCTTTATCCTCATCCTTAATAAAAACTAAATCATTATTTTTCTTAGCATCTTGTATTGTATATGGTGCTTTAATATCAGATAAGGTTGCTGGAGCACCAGATGAATCTTTAACTACAGGCTTAGTAATATTATTACTTAAGTTTTCTACATTCACAAATTCCTTTAATCCATACTTAGCTATATCACTATCTTTTATTTCATTGCCATTTACTATAGAGTAATTACTTATAACCCCATCTAAAGGATGCAATACCTCCCTTAAAGCATTATCCTTCAAATCATAATAGTATAAGGTTGTAGTATTATATAGAAGGTTATTGCCATCAGCCTTGCTTTCTTTATTTGTAGCTATAAAGTAAACACCCTTGCCATCACTAGAGCATCTGGCTCCATCTACCAATTTATAATCCTGATATTTAACAGATAATTGTTCTTCATTATTCTCTTTAATATCCAGAACTCTAATAGATGTTGCTCTACTATCTGTATTTGTCACAGATAGTAAAACCTTATTTAAATCATTGCTCAATCCAACTGAGGTTATTATTTTATCACTGTGATAACTATATACAACCTTAGAAGTTTTCTCATCAATGATTTTCACGGTATATGGTACCTTAACACCGTCAGTTTTCAAAGCATCATTTTTCTGTTTCAAAGAATACTTTGCTTCTACAATATTACCTTTATTAACATCAAAACTTTCTAATGAGTCATCGTCATCATCATAATCAAAAGTTTTACAAGTCTTATTTTCAATGCTATATACTACCAACCCATGATTACTCTTTCCATTCTTTTCAGCCTTCATATATATATTATTATTTGCTGCTTCTATATAATCAATGGAGTTTAACTGAATATTTAGATTTGCTTCTTCTTCTTTATTTGTAGTAAGATCAAGTATTTTTAGCTTACTTAGGCCATCCCCTTCTTTACTTGTGTAGTATAACTTGGAATTATATAATACTGATGTATTACTACTAGTCTTGTCCATATACTTTACTGAATATTGTTTCTTTAAATTATTATTTGTATAAAGATAATTAACTTTATTTTTAGTAGAAATTGTAGTAATAGTAAGATTATCTATATTGCTTATATTCTTACTTTCATCATTTGAATTTATCCCTGTGTCATCACTTTTTTTAGCCTCTTCACCCTGCTTGTTCGAAACTACTGTGTTTTTATTTGCCACATCCTTTATAGGTTTCTTCTGTAAAACCATATATATTCCTGAACCCAATACTACAACTAATGCTACTAACAATATCACTTTTCTTTTTTTCAACATCTATCCCCCCATGGCCTTTTATTCAATTTAATACATATTATACCACATGAAAAATAGACATAATATTACAATTAAGCTACATATTTTCACTTTTTCTTTTATCCAGCATCTTATATACACACTGCCATATTATTACTAGAATAATATTTCCAAGAATAAGTACCAAAAGGAATGGTATAACCTTAAGATTTAAATAATTTAGTCCAGCCTCACACCATACAACAAACCAGCAAAGGTATATTATTTTTGCAACTACCTTTAGGATATTTTTTTTCTTCTCAATATTCAAGCTCTCATCTCCTTACACCACTTCCATTATGACAATACTGCTTCATTTAAAGAATTATACTGCATATTATTTTTTTCAATGCTTGATAATCACGCAACTCCATTCCATATATATACACCTATACCGAAATTATACTCTCATCTGACTATAGAAAACAATGTCTTTTATTATTATTTATGGATGTATCCTAAGCTCTATCTAAAATATAATTTAGCTACCCCAGTTCACTAGCTATCTACTCCAGCATTATAACCAGAAATATAAATTATTCATTACATATTTTGCCTAATCATTACCATTATGTTATAATATTTGTATTATTATTGAAAATCAGTTATATATAGAGGAGTTCTGTTATGAAAAAGAAAATATTAGCATCAGTAATCACCATACTACTTTCCTTTAGTTTCACTGGTTGTACATTTGGGCAAAATGATAAAGAAAAATCAAATTTAAGCTTAACACAAAAGCAGAAATTAGATGATTTTGAATATATGTACAACATACTTAAAGATAACTATCCATATTTTGAAGTTGATAAAAGATTACATAATATTGATTGGTTAAGTAAGAAGGCCCAATATGTAGAAATGATAAAAGCTACAAAAAGCGATTCTGATTTTTGCTCAACTTTGCAAGATATACTGAAGGAGCTAAATAATGGGCATACTCATATTTTTTCTAGAGACTTCTATAATGAAGCCAAGAAAATTTTTGAAGAAGAACCAAAACACTTCAGTTCATGGGTTGAGGAAATCAATAAACCTGTAGCTGTAAAAAGATATACTTCCTTAAGTAAAAGTAGTGATAGTCAGAATTCCAATAACAGTAATTCAGTAAATCTTATTACTCCAAATAATGTTTACATTAGGAAATTTGAAGATAAAAAAGCTGCTTACCTTAGTATAAAATCTTTTTCTATGTTTAATACTGAAACAGATATGAAACTAATAAAACCTTTTATTAAAGAAATCAGCAGCTACAAAGCATTGATAATAGATATAAGGGACAATGGTGGTGGAGACAGTCGTTACTGGTCAGATAATATTGTTCCAATGCTTATAGACAAACCTCTAACTTATAATAGCTATATTTTACTTAGAGGTGGAACTTTTATTGAACCATTTTTAAAATGTGCGGCTGATTTAGACTATAATAAGTGTTATCCAATCAGTAAATTGAAAGGTGAAGGTTTAAAAAATACACCTACAGAAACCTACGATAAATTTAAATACTATATCAAATCTTCTTATACCATCTCACCTAAAGATTATGCTGGTTTTAAAGGAAAAATTTATTTATTAACAGACGAAAATGTTTTTTCATCGTCAGAAGCCTTAGCAGTTTTTTGTAAAAGTACAGGCTTTGCAACAATTGTTGGAGAAACTACTGGCGGAGATGGAGTTGGTGATGATCCTGTAGTTTGTACGCTACCAAACAGTGGTTATGTTTTCGGCTTTACTATGGAAATGGGATTAAATCCAGATGGCTCTTCTAACTTCGAAAAGAAAACTGAACCTGATATCAAAGTCCCTGCTGCTAAAGCAAAATATATAGATATAGATGAAACTATAAAGACGGTATTAAATCTTGTGCAATAAACTTATATAAATATATAGTAATTATGCAACTTTCGGATTAAAGTGATTTATCTTTATTCATAACGTAGTTTGAACTTATTTACAGCAGTACAACTATTACTCCTATTAACTAGAAAAAACTCAGAATCATGTTAATATATCATGATTCTGAGCTTTCTATAATTCTAACTCCATAATTTCATTGTTAATATCAAAACCTTGTGTATTATAAAAATCTACAGCTCTCTCACTTGGCCATAGAAACAGCAGTTCAATTTTATTATCAACACTCCACTGCTTAACCTTGGCTAGTAGTTCACTACCTATGCCTTTTCCCCTATACTGTTCCTTAGTATGAACATTAGTAACATAACCTATCTCTGCAAATAACTTTTGAGGCTTAGGAACCTTACGTATTCTTCTTACATAAATGTTAGCTATTATCTCTTTACCTTCTTCTGCAATCCAATATGCCCATTCGTTATTTACCAATCCATTAGTTAGGAAAATAGAACATTCATCAATAAATTCTTTCTTAGAGATACATGATAAATCACATTCTTCCTCTTCATGGAGCCATCTTAATTCTGCAAGACTAGAAATATCTCTCTCATCTGCCAACCTAAATACCATATAATAACCTCACTCATATATAATTCTAACAACATTTCTTTTAACCACTAACATGTAGTCTAAATTAATCTTTATAGAGTTTTTGACTTAGCCATTAATTTATACATCATCCGATTCCCCAAGAACCTCTATATGCAAATAAGTATAAATAAGTTTCGATATCCGAACTATTTACTTATAGATGTACCATTTCGTACACAAATTTATATTTTCAAATTCTCCTAACAGAACCCAGAAATGTCTTAAAAATAAATTTAGGATTGAAATAGCACATCTTTAGATCACTTCAACTGCAGCTTTACTCTTAATGCCGCTAACTGTCTTTGGCTTAAAGTACTTGTCCTCATCTAATGTTGCAAAGGCAAGTATTATAAATACCCAACTTATAATAAAGGAGTATCTATCCTGTGATTCAGTGATTAAATATAGCAAACCATAGCCACAGTATATTATATAAAACAGATTTATTATTGAATTTTTTAAGTACTGCTTTTTATTAAATAATCCTTTGTAGGTTAGTAGCATAATACCTAAGTAGAATATCTGACTGTAAAAATGAGCTGAATATCGAAGATCAATAGTTATATCATTAGGTTTCAGCTTGGAATGGGACCAATAAATAGCACCAAAGTCCCCTTCAGCCCACTGCATTGTATACTTTACAAAGAAGAATTTTCCAAGTTCATTTAATGGAGTCTTTGTTAGTCTCTCAATCACAAGATTCTTTGCTGCTTCTGAAGTTTTCTCGTAATCATTATTATATTTATCACCTATATTGGAATCATCATAATTAAACCTTCCATAAGTCTTTATATTTGACCCTTTTAATATAGATGTCCATTTAGGCTCGCTGCCTCCCCAAAGCTGCTGCTCTGTAATTCCTTTAAAAATAAGGACATTACTTACTATTACTAAAGGAACTAAGAAGCCTGCTAATATATAAGAAGAAGCTAATATCTTTTTCTTCAGTTTTTCTCTGCTGTAAAATATTAAATACATTGTATAGGCAACTATCATTACTGATCCTACCATTCTAAATAGATTGCCAACGCTTAAACTTAAGGCCGAAAGTAATAAGAACCATGAAGGCTTTTTATTTTTTACAACCAAAATAAAAACATAAACACTGAGCATATAAAAAGGTATTGCCATATTCTCTGAGCAATAAACCGCACTATAAATTAAAATTGGTGGGTATATAGCCGCTATATAACTTGTCCAAATTGCCTTCAGCTTTGAATTAAAAACTTCTTTAGAAATTAAATAACAGATAAAAATTGTACTTGTGGAGCATATCACATTTATAAACTTTAATGTAAACAAAGAATAAGTGAAGAATTTCCTAATTAAAGCGAAGTATAAAATCGTAATAGTCAAATGTGGAAATCTTGCATAATAACTATGTCCTTTGAACATAGCATATTGACCCTTTAAAAAGTATTCACTTCTCATATACATTCCACCAAAATCTGATACTGGTACACTATTTATAGACATTATCCATGCTAGTCTTAATATGAAACCAAAGGCAACAATTACTATAATTAAAGTCCTAGTTTTAATATTCTTTTTTATGCAGTAATTTAAAGCTAATCCACAGATAATAAAAAATACTGCAAATAAAAAGTCCTTATAACTCATAACTTTTGAATACTGCTCAACTAAATATAAAACCGATAATATTACAAGAGCTATTAAGAATTTGAGGCTTGTATTTATTAATTTTGATAAAAAATTTGCTTTGCCTGACATGTTTCTCCTCCTGCCTACTGTCCTTAGAAATTTTAATAGTTATTACTATTTTTATTCCATTTGATATGATACTCCAAAAGCAGACAGAATTCAAATTTTCTTTTAATAATTATAGATGTCCCCTTAATGCTATAAATTGTTGAAATAAAGCTTCATAGATTAATCAAAGCTTTATTTTAAGTTTTAAGAGTTGTAGTGTACATTATAATGTAATAGGACTAAATTATATGCCAATAACGCCAATACATGATTTATGGATTAGTATAAATCATGTATTGGCGTTATAGCTTTAAAGCTTTCTTGCTAAGTTGTCTAAGCTATTAGCATTTTTGCTTATTTCCTGGATTGTGGCTGATATCTCTTCAAAAGCAACAGCTTGAGATTCAAATATTTTACTAGTTTCATTTAACTTACCTGATATGTTTTCTACAGCAGTTTCTATCTTAGTAAGAACGCTGTCTATTTTCTTAATTGATTCACTGCTAGAACCAGATAACTTTCTTATCTCCTGCGCGACCACACTAAACCCTTTACCCATTTCTCCGGCTCTTGCAGCTTCAATTGCAGCATTTAAGCCTAACATATTAGTCTGATGTGATACTGATTCAACAAATCTTATAATGTCATCGGTTCCTTTTGCACTATCCGATGCTATCTTTACTTCTTTTAAAATCTCCTTATCATTGGCAGATATAGTCTGAACTCCTTCTGTCAATGCTTGGATAGAAGCTGACATCTGTTCAAGTGAGGATGCTAAAGCCTCTGAGGTAGCCAAAACCTTATTTCTCTTCTCTAGTGATTTTCCTACCACTATAGCTCCTACTACCTTATTTTCTTCCTTTATAGGAATAGCATATGACTTGAATGGGATCCCATAAACCTCTTTTGGTACATCCATAATGACAGTTTGTCCAGTGGTTAAAGCCTCATGTATAGCTCCACCCTTAGGCACCTTTTCTCCAGCCTTCGCTTTTAGTTGTAACCCCTCACAATTCATTACTTCTAAATACTTCTCAGCATCAGTAATAGCAAAGGATGCCTCTTCATCAAATAAAATATTTAAAAATGGCAATACATTGTAAAAAGATTGTAGTATGGTATTTTCTGATATTTTCAATAGATTGTACCTCCTAGAAAATTCTATATCTTTATTTTTATAATCGCACATAACTTCCAAAACTTTAACAAAACATACTTATGCTCAAGTATATTGGTAAAATATAATGTTTCGAACATAAAACTACCTTACTTAGAGTTATAATATAGTTTATACGAAATAAACTTGACTCTAATTTGTTCATATAGGATTTTCTTATGAAAGGATAGATTTTTTATGAAAGATTTTTTCTTATCAACTAATAGAATTGGTTTTTCCTCATGGAATGAGAGCGACTACGATGAAGCAATGGAACTTTGGGCAAATCCAAACGTAACTAAGTATATAGTTGCCAGCGGAAAGATGTCAGAAGAACAGGTTTTGGAAAGACTACATAAAGAAATGGATACTTTTAATAAATTTAAAATTCAATACTGGCCTATCTACCTTTTAGGAACAGGTGAAGCTATTGGTTGTTGTGGCTTAAGGCCCTACGACTTAGAAAACAATATCTTAGAACTTGGTGTTCATTTAAAAGAAAGATTCTGGGGCAAAGGCCTGGCTATAGAAGCATGCAAAGCAGTAATTGAGTATGCCTTTAGTATTTTAAATGTTTCAGCGCTTTTTGCAGGACACAACCCAAATAATAAAGTATCATCAAAACTTCTAAAAAAGTTAGGATTTCAATATTTGCGTGATGAGTTTTACCCACCAACCAATCTAAATCATCCATCTTATCTTCTGAAAAAGCAAGATTACGATAAGAATAATATATCCTATTGATATCTGTATTTATTACTTATACGATATGTAACTATATTACACAAGGGTTCCATCACTAAAACTTAAGTTATGCATGTTCAAAACCCTGCACCTATAAACTTTTATTATGGATAACTTAATAGGGAAAGTGGGAACCCTATGTCACTTCGATTCGAAACATACCATTACTTTTTTATGACATCAAAGCTCTAACCTTCAATATAATATACAGAGCTAGTGCAACCCATATTGCTATTATCAAAACAGCAAAGGCATAGCTCTTTTTCTTTATATTACTATACTTTTTTTCCGCCTCAGCTCTACACTCTTCCATAATACTCTTGGGTATCGATTTAACAGCTAAAGCAATACCTAGCGGCAATATTATCACATCATCGACATAACCTAAAATAGGTACAAAATCTGGTATTAAATCAATTGGACTCAAAGCATAACCTACTACTAATAAAATAATTAGCTTTGTATAAATAGGTATTTCTTTTCTTCTATAGGCTAGATATAAAGCTCCAATTTCCTTCTTCATATTCTTAGTTCTATTTCTAAACTTTTTTAAAGAAAATCCAAATATATTAGTAAAACTTTTAAGCATAGTATCTCCAACCTTTATTTTATACAAAAAACTTAATTGTAAATTTTTCTTCTTTATGATTATTTAGACATAAAATCTAATATTATTACAAATACTTATACCATAGGAGGTGATAACATGGAATTTATATTAAATTTGTTTAACGACTACGGTTATATTATATTGTTTCTATCTTTAACTCTTGAATTAATAGCTTTCCCACTACCTGGAGAAATAATGATGACTTACTGTGGTTTTCTTATTTATGAATCTAAGATGAATCTATATGGTAGTTTGGTTTCAGCTTCCATGGGAGTCATATTAGGAATAACTATTGCATATATTATCGGAAACAAACTAGGTGTTGATTTTATTAACAAGTATTTTTCTTATTTCCATATAAATAAGAACACCTTAGAAAAGCCCTCTAACTGGTTTAACTCTTATGGAAACAATTTATTAATATTTGCATATTTTATTCCAGGTGTAAGACATATAACAGGATACTTCTCAGGTATAAGCAAAATATCATTTAAAAAGTTTGCTATCAATGCCTATTTAGGAGCTATATTATGGACCTTCACCTTTATATCCTTAGGCATGTTCTTAGGTCCAAATTGGGAGAAACTTGATAGTTATATTTCAAAATATGTATCATATATTTTTATACTTATTCTTATAATTATATCAGCTGTATATTCATACAAAAATAAAGGTTTCAGACTAATTAAGTTTAGCTTTAAAGCTCTAAATAATAGTATTATATATATTTATTCCTTCACTAAAAGCAAGCAGATGATGAATATAGTGAACTTAGCATTTATAGGTATTTTAGCTCTAATTATAGGAATAATTCAAGATTACATAACATCAGACTCTACTCACTGCAATTTTATAGCAACTTATTATATAAAGGGTATATTTAATAATCATTTGACTAAATTCATCCCTATATTTAGGCTATTTACTTCTTATGTAATTATAATACCTTTGATATTATTATTTTCAATTATAATAATAAAAAAGAGTTCATCACCTACCCTTAACCTTCAATTTCTATTTACTACTATTGTTGGTGGAGAAGTTTTGTGCTCTTTACTAAATAACATCTTCAAATCACTTAGACCAGCATCTGAACTCTACAACAGTTCTTATACTCTTCCTAGTCACGAAGGTATTATGTCAATTGTTGTATATGGCTATTTAACCTATTTATTATTAGACAATATAAGAAATCCTGCAGGTTCACTACTCTTATGTTCCTTAGCTTTATTAATTTGCACTTTCTGTGGTATAGGAAGCTTACTTTCAACAGTTGATAGCTTGTCTGATGTTTTGTCCGGTTATGTCTTTGGTCTAGTATGGCTTACTATTAATATTGTGTTATTAAGAATATATAAAATTATAAACTGTGATGACAGCTTATCCTTAGCCTAATAGTACTTTTATACTAAAAATAATATTTTAGTAATTTAAAACAAAATAGACTTTAACTTTATATGAAGCAAACTAGCTAAAAGCCACCTTTCAGTGATTAATGGTGGCCTTTTAAATTCTACTTGGTTTGATACTATAGTTCTAATTGATTTGATGTGCAGAATACTAAATAGCATCTACTAAATTATTAAGCATTAATTAACAATAATAATCTATAATATACTCCATATCTATTAGGCACTTTCTCACATTTCTATTCTTCATATTAGCCTCAGCTTTTATTACATATCTTTTAATAGTCCTTATATCAATATTGTATTTTTCTAAAGTACTTATATTATCCTTAATAAACTTGTATAACTGCAGAATTTCCTCTTCGCTTATTTCAAGTTTCTCAAGCTTTCCTATATATTCATAAGCCTTATCAACATCTAAAATACTATTGTCTTTAGGTAATTGAACTAGATCTATATTTCGTTTTATATCAACTCTACCATTAATATCATTAATCAGCTTTTTAAGTCTTTTTTCTTGCGAATCTAGCAATGGCAGCCCTATATTTAACTGAAGCTTAATATCTCTAGGAAGCTCTAAGCCTTCAGGAACATTAAAAGATAATTCCCTGTTTTCTAAAACCTTTGATAATATCTCATCCTTCTCCAGATCTATCTTTCTTAAACCTTTACTTATCTCCCTAACAAGTTCTGGATTAAGTCCAGTATGTTGCTGAAGATGTATTATTCCAAGTCTATAAAGCTTACCAGTTTCAAGGTTTTTTATGGTATATCTATACTTTAATGCTCTTCCGCATTCGCATCTCATTTCTCCAGTTCTAGCTTCAGCCTCCTCATATTCTAACAACACCCATTTAAGTAGTTTGTTCATGGAAGCCTCAGGATCATCAAGCTCCTCTTCTGTAAGTGCAGCTCCTAATTTTTTTGCCCAGCTATTTAACCATTGGGTCTTCTTCCCTCTCTTAACATAGTTCTCTAAGAAGATTTTTTGCTCTTTGTTAAGAAGTTTGTAAGCCTCTTCCATTAATTCTCTACTCAAAATTTTATACATAAACTCTCACCCATTTTTATTAATAATTACTCAAAAGTTTTTGAAGTGCTCTTTGTACAGAATCCTTTGATGTTCCCCAAGGAGCATCTGCATTTAAGTAATCAAATTTTTTTATAAACCACTGTAATTCTTTTTGTAACCGTTCCAAATTGTCAATATGTATCTTATTGGTAATATCAATGAATTCTTTACGATTATCTGAACTTTTTATATGGGAACTACCTTCTAGTATATTGGAATGATGCTTATTACAAAAACCATTGGAAGATTTATATAGTTCTCTAAACTCACTATCCTTTATCCAAAGGTCCACAAGCACCTTAACCATATCCTTATTGTGCTTTTTTACATTAGAACAAATAAAACAGTTATTTTCTAAATCAACAGCGGTTTCTTTATCTACATCCTTATTTTGTTTAAACAGCTTATTTAAAATAGATTGATCTGTCTTTATTGTAACCTTGCCTTTTTTAGCATCCTTTAGCTTTTCATTTATTATCTTATCTAACATTATAGCTAAACCAAGCTTATCACTTCCTCTATTGAGCTTTTCTATGTGTGTTGAGCAAAACTTGTATTCAGCTCCTATCTTAGGATAAAAGTCAAGATCCATGACTCTTTCTCCTAGAATCGAATGCATTAGCTGTTCCTCATAGCTTTTCTCTAGATTGCATAGTGCACATTCTGTTGTTTTATGTTCAAAGGCTTCATAAAGCTTTATTTCTTCTAATTTCAGTTTTTTCATACTCTCTCTCCCTAGTATATTTTTGGTTATATTTAAAATTATAACTTATTTCAAAGAAAACCATTAGAAAAACTTTATGTAAAATACATTTTTCTAAGGAATAAAAGGCTAATTCTCTTATAAGCTTTTATGCCTTTATTTTTAGAACGGTCGACTAATAAATAATAGTCATTACCTATAAAACCCTATGAATCCCTGTTTAACTTTAAAAAACTTAATCATAATAAATTATGCGTTAATCATACAAAATACTTTAAAAAATTTGAATAAAGCTTATATTTTCAGACTTTGACTTTCCTTGACCTTTAATTTATTATATAGCTGTAAGGTAAATTAAATATAATTCATTAGGAGGGATTTTAAATGTTTGAAATGATACCTTTTAGAAAAAACAACTTATCTGGGAGAGATGATTTCTTTGCACCATCCTTTAAAAACTTCTTTGATGATGATTTCTTTACAGCAATGACAAACATAAACGAAAGTTTTAAAGTTGACTTAAAAGAAACAGATGGAAACTACCTAGTTGAAGCGGATCTTCCCGGAATAAAAAAAGAAGCCATAGATATTGATTACTCTAATAATTATCTAATAATAAGTGCTAAAAGAGATGATTGTATGGAAGAGACAAAAGAAAATTATGTACGCCGTGAAAGACATTATGGTGAGTTTAAAAGAAGTTTCTATGTAGATAATGTAGATGAAAATAAAATTGATGCATCTTTTAAAGATGGTGTTTTGAGGATAGTTCTTCCAAAGATGACCAAAGGCCAAGATAGAAAAAGAAAAATCGTTATCCACTAATATATAAAAGTACTGAAAGCTCAATAGCTTTCAGTACTTTTATTATTTATATAGCAACCTTATTACTATATTTTCCACATCTATCACCAAAACAGCCTATAGTACTATCATTTTCATTGATTTTAACAACTTCACATCTGTTTGGACATCCTTCACATTCAAAGCTTTTTGAAACAAATTTACTTTCAGCAAGATCAAATCCTTTAAACTTACTTACTCCAGTTTTTTCTACAGATGCTTTTGCAATAAGCGCAGCACCTATTGCTCCCATCATATTGTAGTGTTCAGGGACAAATATCTCAAAGCCTAATGCATTTTCAAATGCTTTTTTCATCCCTTTATTTGCAGCAACTCCACCTTGAAAGAAAACCTTAGATTCTATGTCTTTTCCCTTACCTATATTATTCAAGTAATTTCTTACTAAAGCATCACATAGTCCTCTTACTATATCTGATTCATTATAGCCTAGTTGTTGTTTATGTATCATATCTGATTCTGCAAATACAGCACATCTTCCTGCAATTCTTACAGGTGTTGTAGATTTAAGTGCGTATTCACCAAACTCTTCTATTGGAATATCTAGTCTTTCTGCCTGCCTATCTAGAAAGGATCCTGTTCCTGCAGCACAAACAGTATTCATTGCAAAGTCAGAAACTACTCCATTCTTTAATATGATTATTTTTGAATCCTGACCACCAATTTCAATTATAGTTCTTACATCCTTATCAATTTCTAAAGCAGCAACAGCATGAGCTGTAATTTCATTCTTTATAGCATCTCCACCAATTAAAGTTGATGCTATATGTCTTCCACTTCCAGTGGTACCTGCTGCGCTTACCTTTATACCATCATACTTCTCTTTTAAGATCTTAAATCCTTGTTGAATAGCATTTATAGGTCTTCCCTTTGTTCTTAAATAAAGTTTTTCAATTACATTCATTTTCTCATCTATAAGTACAAGATCTGTACTTACTGATCCAACATCTACGCCAAGGTAGTACATTTCATCTTTCTCCTTTCAAGTAAGTCTACAAAAGCTTCTATTCTAGTAACATATCCAGCTTCACCAGTCATTTCATCAACTACTAAAGACATAATAGGAAAGTCTTTATCGCTTGATATCTTTGGCAATATGGACTTCGAAACAATTTCTGGCATGCAGCCCATGGGGAATATTTGAATAGCTCCATCAAAGCCTTCTTCATATGCTAACACAGCTTCCCCTATGCACTCTCTAGCATGGCCCCCTATATATAGAGGAAGATATTTCTTAGATCCCTTTCTTATATCAAGAGAATTTAATTTTGTGGGAATTAAAGCAGTATTCTTCACCCACCAGCTTGGTGTTAATCTTCGCTTAGTTGAAACCCCATAATCCATTAATTTATCTTCAATATACAAATTAGAAAATGGCTCAATTACTGTATAAATTTCTCCTATTATCGCTATCTTAATAGGATCCTTAGTTTTATCTTTTTCCACTTTATCTAACATTGATTTGTAGTTTAAAAGTACTTTAATCATTTCTTTAGGGTTATCTGACTTAATTGCATCTATCTTACATCTGTTTAATAATCTCTTACACTGTCCATGATTTTTCTCATAGCCAGCTAAATAATGAGCCTTAGCTTCTATTTCATCTATTAATTTTACAACTCTTAGACTGTCAAACAGTACCCTTAACTTCTCATATTTATTTTTGCTACTTTCTGAAGAAATTTTACTAACTCTTGAGAACAATTCTCTTATTCCTATATCCTTTGGAGCATCTATTACAATAAACTCCAAGTCATGACCTAATTTTTTCAATAGGTTCATCTGCATCTCGCAATATTCTCCAAAGCGGCAAGGCCCGCAGCTTCCTGTTATTATTACAGTATCTGCTCCCTCTTCTATTGCTTGAATATAATTACCAATCATTATCTTAAAAGGAAGGCATATTTCTTCTGGAGAATAAAGAGCTCCAAGTTCAAGAGATACTTTGCTATTTTGTTTTGGTATTACATATTCTATGCCAAGTCCATCAAACATTGCTTTGGCTGCAAGATAGACATTGCCCATATGTGGAAAGGTTATCTTCAAGTTAACAACTCCTTTCAAGCATATCAACAAAGGCTTCAACTCTAGTTTCTAGTCCTGCTTCTCCAGTATGCTCATCAACTTTTAAAATCATAAATGGAAAATCTCCTATCTTATCTTTAATAAGCTCTACTATTACAGAATCAATTCCACAAGCAAAGGAGGATATATATATTATTCCATTTACCTTTTTATCTAAAGAAGACTCCACCGTAAAACCATAAGTGTTTCTAGCAAAAGTCCAAAATGGTCTCTTATAAAGCGTTTTTACCCTACTGTCAATAAGCTCATCCTCCATGTACTCTTCAGTAACTACACCTACCCCTAATTTATTGAGCTTTTTAACTATGTTCATATTGATAAATTCATCATAAATATTGTAAGGATGCCCTGCCAATGCTACATTTAAAGTATAATTTTCATTCTTTATTCCTGTTTTATATTTTTCCTGCTCATCAATAGCTTTATGGAAAGCATTTTTTATTACAGCTTTATTTTTAGTAATAGTTTTTCCAGCTTTTTCTGCCCAATCATATAGCGCTTCCTCGCTAGAAGCATAAATAGGCTCAATTATAGCTTGTGGCATATCTGGTATACTACTTAGAACCATTTCTGGAAGACCACAAAACTTAGGACATATATATTCCCTAGACCTTATCTGCATAATCCTAGGAATTACAATCACATCACACTTATTCTTTAGTAATGAAACATGACCATGAAATATTTTTATAGGTAAACAAGCCTCGTCTACGCAGTATTTGACACCTTCATCTAACACCCTTTTATTAGTATCCGTGGAAGTTATTATTTCAGCTCCTAACTCACTAAAAAATGTTTGCAAAAAGGGATGATACTTATAGTACAAAAGTCCCTTAGGAATACCTACCTTCATTTATACCTCCATAATTATAGATAAATGGCTTCTTTACTATATCTCAAATTAATATGAGAACAGCATATATGTAATCTATATTCTAAGAAGCATTTTATCTTTTTTTCCAAAAAACTATATCACCTTAATATAGAATTCAAATAGCTAATAATTTAATTATTGATATGACTTAAAATATATTATGAGCTTTTATAGAGTTTCTAAACTTAACTCTTAATTTATACAAGTCTAAAAGTTCTAGTGATTGATATTTTATAACAAGTATAAACTAAGTTTCCATATAGAAACTCTTTACTAATTTCTATACTAAAATGGTAATAGTTTAACACAAACTCTCACTAAAGTAGTATTATCTATTATTAGAATATTATTCTATTTTCTTATACAGATTTTTTTTAAATTATAAAACCAATACCCTTAAGAAAATATTTACATATAACCATTTAATTGTTAGAATTTATAGGTAGATAATTATTTCTACAATTTTTAATAAAATATCTTATAAGGAGGACAAAATGAATAAGCTTAAAGAAAACTTAAAATTTATATTAACTACTTTTCTTATTTTCTCGATGATCATAATATGCGTATTTTACTTTAAATCCTATAGAAAATATGACAACTTATATTATAGTAATATCTCAAGGGACTTAATTATGATAAATAGTAATTGCAGTTCTTTAAAACAAGAAATCGAGCAAATCATCACTGATAAAAATGCTACACAAGATCAAATTATAAATATTCAGAGATTAGCTTTTGATGTAGAAAATAAATATAATAATATTAGTTTTAATAACAGTAATTATGCCGAATATGATGACTATACTAATCCAAAGGCAAAATACGAGCCTTTTAAGAAGTCTAATGAATACATAACCTCTTTACTTGATAGCAGATTATATAAGAATAATATAATTACAATAAATGATAAAGAAGCAAACACTTTAAGTAACCTTTCAGAATTTTACTCAGAAGTTCTAAAAACCTTAAAGCCTTATGTTAACAATGGAGATGTAAAACCAGAAGTTGTATCAAGTGACAAATGGATTGATATTTTAGATAATATAATAAAAATATCTAATGTATATGAAAACTATGTTTAACATAAACCTTATAATTTTGGACAATCACTAAAATTAAATATAAGATTTTGATTATAGTTAATTAGAATATAGTAGCAATATACTAATTAACTATTTTTTAATGTCTGCAAATACTAAAAAACTTAAACCTTCAGAGGTTCTAGCTTAAAAGCAAAGTTTTATGCCTATTTTCAATGCTATCTCATAATATCAATCTTAAGGACTTTATTAGCTCATACTTATATCATAACAACAAAATTTAACCAATAGCTTGCTATTATATGTTATTATAGTAAAAAACAATGCCTGAAAAGGTAAAGATTTAGGATGTGATATTTTTGATTATTAATTCTGATAATGACTTAACTTCCCTAAGGAAAATCGGAAAGATAGTTGCTGAAGCAAGAGAGGAAATGCTTAAAGCAGTTAGGCCAGGTATAGCCACCAAAGAACTTGATATGATCGGTGAAAAAATCCTTTCTTCTTATGGTGCAAAATCAGCACCAAAATATGAATATGATTTTCCAGCAACCACCTGCATAAGTATCAATGAAGAAGCTGCTCATGGTATTCCTGGTTCAAGGATTATAAGAGAAGGTGACTCTGTAAATATCGATATTTCTGCAGTTCTAGATGGCTATTTTTCAGATACAGGTGCAACTATTGTTGTATCACCTGCTTCAGAAATAAAAAAACAACTTTGTGATTGCTCAAAGCTTGCATTAAGTAAAGCAATAATGAAAGCTAAAGCTGGTAGCAAAATAAATCAAATTGGCAGAGCAATCTTCAATGAAGCACATAGTAATGGCTTTACAGTAATAAGAGATCTTACTGGACATGGCATTGGAAAAAAGCTTCATGAGGCACCTGAAAATGTACTAAATTACTTTGATGTAAATGACAATACAATACTGAAGAATGGCTTAGTTCTTGCAGTGGAAACCTTTATCTCCACTAAGGCTGAGCATGTTATGCAAGATACTAATGGTTGGACCTACAAAACTCCTGATAATAGCTTTGTGGCACAATTTGAACATACCATAGTTATCACAAAAGGGGAACCTATTATTTTAACTGCTATATAACAACTAACATGACTCTTAGTAAGGTAGTAAGAGAATTTTAATCTTATATAGTAGAAGAACAGTAACCTAAAAGCCTGAATAATTAAATCAAAATTTTATAAAAATAAAGGAATAATACAATTTATTTCTTTATTTTTATTTATATATCAGTAAAAATATGTTTCTTAATTTTAGTATGTGGTATCTATCAGCATAACATTTAGACTTTTTAGGGAGTGATTTTATTGCTTACATATAGATTTGCAGATGATTTCGATGTTAAACTTCTTGCATCTTTAAGACTTGATTTTTTAGAATTGGTACCTACTGATGACGAGTATTATGAAATTAGAGAAAATGTAAAAGATTATTTTAAAGCTAAGTTATCTACTGGTCAGTGTGCGGTTATGCTAGCTGAAGATGATGCTGCAATCATTGGAACTGGTATCTTGTTTTTCTATGATACTGTTCCCTCAGTATCTAATAGAACTGGACGATGCGGTTATATAGAAAGCCTTTATGTTCATCCAGATTATAGAAGACAGAAAATTGGTACTTTGCTACTAACTAAATTAGTAGAGTTTGCTAGAGAAAAAGAATGTCTTTCTATAATGTTAAATGCAACTGAAGAAAGTAAAAATCTTTATTCCCGACATGGCTTCAATGCTAAAGATAACTATATGATTTATGAAATTCCAAACAAAATGTTAACCAAAAATTCTGACCCTGTCCACCCTAATTATGTAGATATTTAGAGTAATAGATATTGCAGCTCTATAATCCTAAAGGATACTAGAAATAACTTTAACTAGTAATTAGTAATTATGGCTTTATTGGTTTATATATTTTAATTTAAGTTAGTTCAGATATAGGGCTTACATATTAAAACTAAACTTATACTTATTTGATAATCGCTGCTTCTGGTGATTGTATGGCACGCATAACTTAATAGTTGAGTTTGAAATCCTAAATATAGGGTTACAAGATCAAACTTTAAGTTATGAGTTTTACTTGCAATAGATTTTGCAAGATTTTAACGGTGAGTATAACTTAAACTTCGAGCCTTGAACCCTATAATATAAGAAACTCATAAAGAATTATATACCATAAAGGCTGTTACTAATATAATATTAGTAACAGCCTTTATGTCTATAAAATCCTTATTACTTCCAAGAAACCACTGCATCTTTTCTTGGTACTGTTCTTTGATATTTAACTGCTGGATATCCAATAACCATACAATTCACTATTTTTTGACCTTCATTTAATCCTAAGAATTCTCTAATAGCTTTATTTGTTTCAGCTGCTTTTATAAAGAATCCACTAAAGAAAGTTCCAAGGCCTAATGCATCAGTCATTAATTCCATATTGGAAGCTGCTAAAGAAGCATTAACTTCTGAATCTGATACTACAAGCACTACTGCTGGAGCATTGAAAAATAGCTTGTCCTGTAATGGATCTGCCTTAAAAGCTTCATACATAGTAATCCACATCTCTGCATATCTCTTATAAGGCATAGTTTGAGGAGTTAAGTTTGCAAGCATATATTCTCCTGCATTTTTTAAACCTTCGAAAGCAAGGTCCTTTAACTCTTTTATACCGTCTTTAACTACAATATAAGAAACATTTTGAGCATTTGTTCCAGTTTGAGTAAATCTTCCAGCTTCAATTATCTTATTAAGTTTTTCAACTTCTACATCCTTCTTCTGAAATTGTCTTACTGTTCTTCTAAACTTAATGAAGTTTAATAATCTTTCTGGTTGTATTTCAAACTCTTCTTTATTATAAGCTTTCACATCTTCCATATTGTACTCATCTGTTGATACAGCTTCCTTTGGACAAACCGCTATACAATGTCCACATTTGAAGCAAGCTTCATTTTTTATTCTAGCTTTTCCATCAACTAACTCAATATCTCTTACAAAACAATCCTTTACGCACAAACCACAGCCTATACACTTTTCTGCATTAACATTCATCATATGGTTACACTCTCCTACTCTCTATCAAAGTCTTTTAGGCATTTAAGACTTTTTAAATAATATTTTAGACTAAAAAGATTATAACACTTGGTTATTATATTAGTCTAACTTATTTATTTATACTAATAGCTGTTTTTTATGCATATAGCTTTATATTTTGGTTACTTCCTCATGTTTTGGCATATTTATCATCCAATTATATTGCATAAAATATATTCAAAAAAATAAAGGGAACTTTTCATTATAAGTTCCCTAAAATCTCTGTTAAAGTAAGGCTTATTTTATTATTCCTGTGTTAAACAAAAGCTTTCCTAGCAATTTGTCTATGGATATTTCTCTGTTTCCTAACATTGTCTTAACTGCATTTAGTAAGACGCGAACATCATATTGCCCTTCATAAACCGGTGGAACTATTTTGTCTAATTTTAATAGTCCATAAACAGCCATTATTGCTGATCTTACAGAGTATTCTACTGTAAATACGCAATCATTTGGTATTTCTGAGAATTGTCCTAAGAAAGCTAGGTTGGTAGAACCATTAGGAATAACTGCTGGACGATCACCTTTTCTACGAGGCATAAACTGGCTTGTTATATAAGGCATCATACATGGAATAACCTTACAAGAAGGAAGTATTTCATCTATCTTATCTTCTAAGCCCATATGATAAAGAAGTTCCGAGAATAATTCTGCTCCTGTACAGTCACTCATCTTCTTATTAACAAAATCTCCAACCTTATCTGGGAATAAACCGTATGCCCAAAGAACTTGAACATTGTCAGGTTGATTTATAAAATGTGGCTGCTTTGGTGTAACCCATGAAATAAGCCAGCTTGAATCCTTTATGGTCACAACGCCTCCCATTCCAGGCTCGTCTCCAGTTAAATTTAATAGATGATCAAATACAGTAGTATCGTCTGTTATAGTTACAGTAAAAGAAAGCCATTTTGATTTATCGATATCACCACAAAATACTTCTGGATGTCCAAGTTCAGGGTCTTGTTTAGCGATGTTTTCCCATAAAGTCCAGCAGCCTCTTTCTTTTTGATTTCTATTAAGTATAGCTGGTGTATCTGTGTTACCCAAGGTAGAATTCTCTGTCATTGATCCATTGGTTACAAATACTAAATCTTCAGAAGTAGTATTTATAATTTCTTGGACACCCTTTCTATTAATATAAATTCGTTCAACAGTTTTTTCATCTTCAGAAATCTTTATATCTAGATTAGTAACCTGTACTCCGAGCTCCATAACCACACCTGTATTTTTTAACCAAGTAATTAAAGGTAGTATTAAAGAATCATATTGATTATATTCTGTATGAAGGATGCCATCTAGTTGATTCATACCTCCGATTAAATGCATAAAACGTACCATATACCTTTTTACTTCTAGTACACTATGCCAGTTTTCGAAGGCAAACATAGAGCGCCAAAAATACCAGAAGTTTGTCTCAAAAAAGTGAGGCTTGAACCATTGTTCACAGGTGGCATTCCCTATTTCATCATCATGAGCTAATACTAACTTATTCAAGGAGATAATATCTTCAAATTCCAATCCTAAGGTAGAAAAATCAGCCTTATGCCCTTTGTTTTCTACTAATCTACAGTGCGATTTTATTGGCTCTGCAATATTTAGTTCTCTAAATTCATCAAGAACTGTTCTCTCAGGGTTTGTCAATGAAGGTATAAAACTAAATAACTCGTACAAACATTCCATTCTAGATTCTAATTCTCTTCCACCACGAGCACTATAGCCATCTTCTGCATTGCCAGCACCATCCATACTTCCACCAAAAACTTGAGACTCTTCTAGAATGTGAATATTTTCTGGTGGCATATGTCCATCCCTAATTAGAAAAGCTGCTGCAGCAAGAGAGGCAATTCCTCCACCTACTAAATAAGCTTTCTTCCTTTCAATACCTTTTTGAGGCACTGTATTAATTCTCTCATAATTTTTCATAAGCCTTCACCCTTTCATATACAAAAAATTTAATATTATATAAGGCACTTCTTAATAAAAATTTATATTTTTGAAAAGCGGTTTAAATAAGTAATCTGTAAATATCGTATTTCTAGATTTAGCATAGACATTTACAAGCTACTCTAAGTAAGTGTCCTCTTTAACTACAATATAGTTTTTTGCATAAAATTTTACAATTTACAGAAAAGACCATTTGTAAAATATCTTTACAAATTACTCCTATTGTAATTTTAAACATCAAAAAAACACAGATTTGTCAATTATCTGTGTTCTTCTTCATATCTTAGCATTGCCTGTCTTATGGTTCCGTCAACCAAAAACCCTACATCTGCAATTATAGTTTCCGGTTTTTCCTTCATGTCCTCTTCCATCCACTTTCCAACCAGGGCTATAAAAGCCGGAGTATAGAAGTCAATTATAAACTTCTTATAGCTTTCTGGAACATTTATTCCTTCAGAGATTTCATCTATAATTTTCTTTAATGAATTAGATGTATTAGAAAATAGAAATCTTTCAAGATGATCTCTCCCTATGGAGTGAAGGGTATTGATGCAAAAGGCCTTATTTTGCTCTATATATTTAAACGCCTCAAGATATCCTTCCTTCCAAGTAGAATAGGATTTATTTTGCTCCAAATAATATACGGCTTCATTATTATAAATCCACCCTAACAACTGATAAACATCCTGAAAGTGATAATAAAAAGCTTGTCTTGTAACTCCACAACCATCTACAATATTTTGTATTGATATCTTATTAAAGGGTGTCTTCTCCATTAGCTTTTTTAGCGATTCTGCCATTAATTGCTTAGTCATATATGAATTTGCCATTAAACTCCTCCTATATAATCTTTTCTATAGTATTCGAAACTCATTTCCTATATTATCCAAACCACTTCTTAAATTAAGTCTGTGTTAGTTTCATCAAGTGGTAAATTATGTTCTATCTTATCATATTATATCAAAATATAAAATGCCTATGATACAATTACTTATTACTTACATAGTAATTGTATCATAGGCAATAATATTTTTCTTTAATTTTATAGCATTAACTTACGTAAGATATCTATATTACAAAATTATAACTGATTAATCATGCTTGCATTATAAGCAGCACCAAATCCATTATCTATATTAACAACACTTATACCATTGGCACAGCTGTTAAGCATTGATAAAAGAGCTGCAAAGCCTCCAAAGTTCGCTCCATAACCAATACTAGTAGGAACTGCAATAACTGGCTTGTCTACTAATCCACCAATTACACTTGCAAGAGCTCCTTCCATACCAGCGATTACAATCACTACTTTAGCTCCTCTTATAATATCAAGTCTAGCAAATAACCTGTGTATTCCCGCAACCCCTACATCTACAACCTTCTCTACTCTGTTTCCAAGAATCATTGCAGTCTCAGCTGCTTCTTCTACTACAGGCAAGTCAGAGGTTCCAGCAGAAACTATAGCTATGTAGCTTTCAGTTGGTTCTAAAGCCTTCTTCCTTATAGTTATAGTCCTTCCAAGTTTGTTGTAACAAGCATCATCACATATTTCTTTCACAGCCTTAAACATTTCTTCACTGGCTCTAGTAGCTAGTATATTACTATCCTTGGTAAGCATAAACTCAACTATATTTTTTACCTGTTCTACAGTTTTACCTTCACAGTATATTACTTCTGGATAACCTGTTCTTATCTGTCTATGGTTATCAATTACAGCAAAACCCAAGTCCTTAAAAGGTAGATCTTCTATTTCCTTAGCTGCAGTATCTATTTCTATCTCATTGTTTTTAACTGCTTCCAGTAACTTTTTTATATCGATCTTATCCATAATTACCTCTAGTTAAGACTCTTTTTTTGTATAGTAAATAGAGCTTTCTCTTCTTTTTTCAAAACTTCATTCATGCTGCCTGTTCTATATCCTAGCATGTCTAGGGTAACATAAGTAAATCCAATTTCTTTAAATCTTTCACCTATTTTATTCATGACCTCAATGTCAAAAAATTGTTTTCTTTCTTCTGGTGAAACTTCTATTCTTGCGATTTCTCCATGATGTCTTACTCTCACTTGTCTTATGCCCATATCAAGAAGGAACTGTTCCGCTTGATCTACCATCTTAAGCTTTGGCATGGTTATCTTATGTCCATAAGGAAATCTCGAAGATAGACACGCAAAGGATGGTTTATCCCAGGTTGGCAGTCCAAGCTCCTTAGATAATTCTCTTATATCATTTTTTGTTAAACCTGCTAGCTTTAACGGACTTATAACTTTCAATTCTTTTGCAGCCTGCATCCCTGGTCTATAATCACCATTATCATCTAAGTTAGAACCATCAAAAACGTATTCTACCACATTTTCTTTAGCCACTTCTTTTATCTTTGTGAAAAGCTCTTTCTTGCAATAATAGCATCTATTTTTAGGATTACTAGCAAAGCCTTCTATATCAAGTTCTTCTGAGGAAATTATTAGATGCTTTACGCCCATGTCCTTAGCATATTTAATGGCTTCTTTTAACTCTCTCTCTGGGTAAGTTGATGAGGTAGCTGTCACAGCTATTACCTTGTCACCTAGAACTTCATAAGCAACCTTTACCAGAAAAGTACTGTCTACTCCACCTGAAAAAGCCACTGCTGCACTTCCTTTTTCTTTAATTATATCTTTTAGTAATTGAAATTTCTCTTTAAGCAACATATTACTCACTCCTAATTTCTTATTAATCTAAGATTACTTACTTAATTAATTTGTTTACTTCATCATAAATCTTTATTAGTGGAATGTCATTTTCTATTGCTATCTTCTTGCAATCTTCATATTCGGCCTTAGCTTTAACTAATTCGCCTTTATAGTAAGAATTTTTTACAGTTACTTGTCCATATGTTGTATCAACTTTTTTAAAATCCCTTTTTAACATAACTTTTTCAACCTTGAACTTTCTAATTCCGATAGAAGTTGTTTCTTTAAATATTACTGATAGAACTTTTTCTTCGTTGATACTGTTAGTTAAAACGCTTAGTTTTATGGCTGGTCTTCCCTTCTTCATGATAATTGGAGTCTTAAATACATCCAATGCCCCTAAAGAAAAAAGCTTTTCCTCTATATATCCATATATCTCTGGATTCATATCATCTATATTGGTTTCAAGTAAAAACTGCTCCTCTACCTCTTCAGCTTTACCTTGCTCTCCTAAGTAAACTCTTAACACATTAGGTATGTCCAATTCTCTAGTTCCAAGACCGTATCCTATGCTTTTTATTTCAAACTCCATCTTGTCAGTGAAGCTATCAACATTTTCTGCTAAGATAGCTGCTCCTGTTGGAGTGGTAGTTTCAAAGTTAACTATTCCAGTTTTTACAGGTATACCTTTAAGTATTCTTATAGTTGCTGGAGCAGGAACTGGTATAATCCCATGAGCACATTTTACAAATCCCCCACCAAGCTGTACTGTAGATGCCATTATCTTATCTACCTTTAAGTAATCTATTGCTATGGCAGCTCCAACTATATCTATTATAGAATCAATAGCCCCAACTTCATGAAAATGAACTTCCTCTATGGATTTACCATGTACTTCTGCTTCTGCCTCAGCCACTCTCATAAATATTGCTAGGCTCAAGTTCTTAATGCTTTCACTTAAATCACTGGAATTTATTATATTCTCAATATCCTTTAAATTTCTATGTCCATGATCTTCATGGTGATGATGGCAATCATGAGCTTCATGTTGATGGTCATGCTCTGTATGATGATGTTCACTATCTGTATGCTGATGTGCATGATTATTATCATGATTGTGATTATGCTGTTCATATTCCTGGTTAGAATTGTGGCTATGAACATGCTTATACTCAACACCATTAGCATCTACATGAGTATGATACTGCTCTATATGCTCTTCCTCAGTATGTATATGACTATGACTGTCCTGCTTCTTTATGATAACATCTACTTTAGTTCCAGTTATTCCATTCTTAATTCCTTTTTCAATCTTTATTTCATATTCAGAAGAAATATTCAATTTTGATATTTCCTTAAGTAAATATTCCTTATCTACTCCTAAATCAATTAGTGCACCTAGATTCATATCTCCACTGATTCCGCAAAAACAATCATAATATAATATCTTCATCTTATTTCTCTCCATTGAATTTATTATTTAATCTTTAAATAACTGCTCTAGCAAAAAGAAATTGCTAGAGCAACCTTAATAATAATCGTATCTTTATTTAGCTTCTATGCAAAAACCGCTCTTATATCCTTTAGATGTTCACGAATTTTAATTTCTTGAGGGCAGTGAGTTTCACATTTACCGCATTGTACACAGCTTGTAGCTCTTTCTTTTTCAGGAATGTATTTATAGGATTCATCTCCTGGGAACATATTGTAGTTATTGTAAGCACTGAAGCATCTAGGAATATTAACACCTGCTGGACATGGCATACAATAAGCACAAGCCGTACAGTTTACCTTAACCTTACTTTCTATAATATTCTTAACATCAGTAACTAGTTGTAATTCTTTTTCAGTTAGTGAGTTTTCTTCAGCTTCGCTAGCTGTTTTTATGTTCTCAACTACTTGTTCTAAAGTATTCATTCCACTAAGTACTACCTTAACTTCTGGATGATTCCATACCCATCTTAAAGCCCACTCCGCAGGAGTTCTTTTTACTTCTGCAGTATCAAAGGCAGCTTTAGCTTCGTTTGGAAGATTATTAACTAACTTTCCACCTCTTATAGGTTCCATTATAGTAATGCCCAAGCCTCTTTGTGCAGCATACTCTAAGCCTTCAGTACCAGCTTGGAACTCTTCGTCTAAGTAGTTATATTGTATTTGACAGAAAGACCAATCATAAGAGTCTACTATTTCTTTAAATACTTCCAATTTATCATGAAAAGAGAACCCTGCATGCTTTATCCTGCCATCCTTAATAGCTGAATCTAAAAATTCATTTATTCCATTAGCCTTTAGCCTGTCCCAATCACCCTTATTAAGAGCATGTACTAAATAAAAATCTATGTGATCTGTGTCTAAACGCTCTAATTGCTCATTCAAATATTTATCCATATCGCTTCTAGACTTTATTAACCAGCTTGGAAGCTTTGTTGCTAGCTTTACCTTTTCTCTGTATCCATCTTTTAGAACTCTTCCAACAAAAGGTTCACTTGCTCCTCCTCCTTTTGTCATTCCATTACCATGATATGGATAAGCAGTATCTATATAGTTTACACCGTTATCTATGGCATATCTTACTAGTTTTGTAGCTTTTTCTTCATAAATTTGTGATGGATCTCCTCCTGGAATTAAAGGAAGTCTCATACATCCAAAGCCTAAAATCGAAACCTTTTCATTTGTCTTACCAAAATTTCTGTATAACATTGCAACTCCTCCTCTTAAATAACACCATTACTTTTAAATTCTTCATTTTATCCTAATTTAATCTTCGGTTTCCACACATTATAAATATTACACCCTTTAGTGTACTCTAAGTCAATACATCGTTAAAATATTTTTCGTAAAATGAAAAGTTAAATTCGTGAATGCAATGTTAAATTCGTGTTTGAATTAATTGCATTAAGCTAAAGAAAATTTGGCAAGTTACATGTTTTTTACTGTTCACCCTAAATAGCTGTTCTAAGCCACTAAAATTACTATGATTAACTAGAAAAACTTTTTATTTTTTTGTATAACTGGTCTTAACAATAAAAACCTTCAAAACTTACTTTGAAGGTTAGAAAAATCAAAGAAAAAATATATAAGTTCAATGAAATTTTGATTCGTGATAGTACACCGTAAGCTAATTTATATAAAATATATTATACATTTCCTAACATAACTCTGTTTAAATACCTTCTTGCTGTTATTTCAGCATCCCTCATAAATTTTAAGTCTGTTGGTGAATTCAAAAGTTTATATCTAGGAAAATATCTTGAAAGGTGCAATGGAATATCCTTATCTATGGAACTCAAGAACTTTGCAATCTCCTCTACTTCCTCTAAGCTATCGTTTTCTTCACTAACAAGCAAGGTAGTTATCTCAACGTGACAAGCCTTAGAGGCTACTTCTATAGTTTTTAAAACCGGCTGTAAACTTCCTCCGCATAACTCTTTATAGTATCTATTACTATAGCTTTTTAAATCTATGTTCATCGCATCCACATAAGGCAGAAGCATTTTTAAGGGTTCTTCACTGATATAGCCGTTAGTAACTATAACAACAGATGAGTCTTTATTGGTTTCCTTCAAAAGTTTAGCGCAATCATATACATATTCATACCAAATGCTAGGCTCATTGTAGGTAAAGGCAATACCAATATTATCTTTTGTAGTTAGTATGGTATCCACCAATTCCTCTTTAGTTACCAGTTCACTTTTAGCTATTTGTTGAGATATGCTGTAATTCTGGCAAAAGCCACATACAAAATTACAGCCATAGCTTCCCACCGACAATATATAGGAGCCAGGCTTAAAAAAATACAGCGGTTTCTTTTCAATAGGATCTAAGGAAGCAGAAGTTATTTCTCCATAGTTTAAGCTATAAAGCTTTCCATCTTCATTGGTTCTTACATTACATTTTCCAATATGTCCATTTTCAATTACACAATTATGTGGACATAGATAACAATGTACTTTATCCTTCAGCTGCTCATAAAACATAGCTTCTCTTTTCATCTTTTACCCACTTCCTAGCTTTCTTTATGTCTTATTACCTGAAATCTTTGAATAGTGTACTCTTCATCAGGATCTATATTACCCTTTTCTAAAGCAATAGAAAGTTGTTCTTCCACAGTATCTACGCCCTCCAAATCTGGCAGCAAAAGACCTGTCTTTCCTATATGCCTCACAATAACACCATATTCCTTTGGATTTAAGTCTTCTTTAGAAGCAACTTCTGGCTCTGTTAATACATCTACTGAAAAATCAATATCCATAAGTTCTTCTTCTTCCACTTCATAAAATCTAGGGTCATTTAGTCCTGCTTCTATAGCATTTCTAATTATCTCCTTTGCAACACTATCTGTTGCTGGAAATATGGTTCCTATACATCCTCTTAAATCTCCATGCTTTTTGAGAGAAACAAATACACCTCTCTGCATATTGTTCATTTCATTTGGTACATAGTTAGGTATTTCTTTAAGCTTTCTTCTTGTGGTCAAATAAGTGGTAAGACTTTCTCTGGCTAGTCTTACGTAAGGATCACTTTGAATACTCTTTTTTTCGTACTGCGTTTTTCGTATATTTTCAAGCTCTGGAAGCTTTGGAACATCTTCTGATAACACATTAAATTTCATAACCCCGTAACCTACACCAAAAGTACCTTCGTAACTTAATAAATCACCATTAAATTTTTTTCCTTCTAAGGCTCCCAATAATGTTACTGTAGATCTTCTGCCGCATTCTCCCGCTTCACAAACAGTTTCCTTATCTATGGTTAGAACCTTCTTAACATCACCTTTTGCCAAATTGTCAAGGAACTCTTTATCAAATTTTTCACCATAAGGATTGTATCCATACGGCCCCTCTTCCTTTAATCTATGAGACAAATCTCCACTAGCTATAAGCACAGCATTTACATTTAACTCCTCCACTGCCCTTCTTATAGCTATACCAAATCTATATAAGTCAATATCACTCAAAGCTGCATAAGTAATATGAACAAATTTATAGTTGTTATAGTGCTTATTTATAAAATAGAGGGGGACCATAGCTCCATGATCTAAGCTTACTGATTGATCATATTTATTAAGCAAAGAATTTGTAGCCATTACGACAGGTATTCCCTCATTATAAGCTAGCTCATAAATTTTCTTTGTGATATTTTTGTCTATTTTAAGCTTCATGGAAACATTAGGGACTCTAAAATTCTTTAGGTCACCATATATCTCATCCTCATAGCTAATTGCTATGGCATCTTGAAACATAACCCCATGGGGAGTCACCAGTATTATAGTATCTGGAGCATTTTTAGCAATATCTTCTCCTATAAAATGAAAACTTTCTCCAGTTGCACTTATCTTTTGCTCTTCACCTTTTCCTACTTCTGGTAAGGCTATTGGTGGATGAGGCAGCAAATAAAAACCTTTTAAACTCATAGCAATCACCTCTATCATAAATATAAAGATGTACCCCTTCTAAAAACAATTAATTTCTATAGTTACAGGTATAAAAAATATTGTTTATGAATTAGTACATCTCTATATAGTCTTACCAACAAATATTATATTACTCTTCCCAAAATAGGTCGTTTAGAGTTTTATTCAACGCCTTACATATTGATACGCACAAATTAAGAGTTGGATTATATTTACCAGACTCAATTAAACCAATAGTCTGTCTCGTAACTCCTACAGCTTCAGCCAACTGCTCCTGTGACAAATCGCATTCTATTCTGGCTATTTTCATCTTTTTATTCTTCATATATTAATCACCTATTTTACACTTCATTTTCATCGTTATATGAAGCACCACTAATTTGCTCCTCTGCATATTCTTCCGATATATATATATCATGCTTAGCTTTAAAGTAACACACACCTGAATATATAAAGAAAACTATAGCAATACCAATTAACGTATGTTTATCTAATATAGTTCCTTTATATATTTCCATTATTATGTTATACCCTACAAAACATAGTCCTCCTATTAAAGCATTTATCTTTAGATTTCTAAGACTTTTTTCTTCTCGCTTTTTACCTCCAAAGGTAAATAATCCATTTTTAATAGCAGCCTTAGCATAAATATAAGATGGTAAGATATAAATAGCTAAGTAATAGAAGCTCCAGAAATTTACCATGTCAAGAAAAAAAACAGATACAAACACTGCCGCTAAATACACATGAGTACAAATATAGAAACAATGTGCTCTATATTTACTTTGCAACTGTTTTAAGTACTCATCATTAGTCTTAAAAAATGGAATCCCTGATATCAATGATCTTAACATCAAATATCCTATTGAACTTAACAAAGCTAACATGTCAAATGCATAATACTTTATTGTTTTCTCTAAAAATACTAGCTTCAATATCAATAGTATCCCTATCATAACTAGTGTAAGAAGATACATAAGCGCTAAGATTTCATTTTCTTTTTTCTTTATTCTTTCATCTTTAAAAAGACACTTCATCACTATCAATCTCCATTATCTTACTTTTAATACATAATATAAATATAATATATACTATATATAATGTCAAATATATATTGCATTTAGTTTTTTATAATGGCTATGTTTTAGAATAGTGTTGATAATATATAAATTTTTAAGGGGAGTCATTTCACTCCCCTTAATTATAATAATATTTCTGTATTACTACATGGCTATCTTATATTGGACTAATTCTATTATTATTTATATTTTTTATATATTTTTTTAAATGCATTTTGCTCATTTTCAATTTTCATTTTATTTTTAATAATTCTTGCACATTCTTCTGTTGAATTTTCATATGTATTTACCTCTAAATCATAAATAGCATTAAAATCCATATTGCTTAATTGGGCTTTCGCCTGTCCAATGTTCCTATCTCCACGTTCTAATTCTCTTCTTTCAAGTTCATACAAAGGACAATTTACCTTTACAAATGTAACTGGCATATCGTGTAATAATTCTACACATTCTCTTAACCAATTTTCATGATGATTTTCAATAACTGTATCAACTATCACATTTTGCCCACTTTTACATAAAAACACAATAAAATTATGCATTATAGAGGCAACTGAATTTTCAGTATTTACAAAGTCATTATCAAAAAATTTTTCATGTAACATATCACAAAATGTATCAATTTGAACATGATAGAATTTCTCTTCTGAAATTTCCTGTATTTTTATTGCTAATGAACTTTTTCCAGAACTTGATGTGCCATTTAAAAATATAATTTTCCCTTTCCCCATTTTACCCCTCTACTTTCTTATATTAACATATGTTAATTGTAATATTAATGTCAATACAATGTACACAACAAAATGAATATTGGCTCTCTTTCTCTAAAGTTTTTTATCTTTGTATAAGCGTGGGCTACATTACATTGAACCATAACGTTCTTGATTTTTACTACTTCCTTATCATTTTCAAATAATTGTAGCCATTTAAACCAGTACATATAATTACTGATATATTTGGTTGCAACTCCATTAAACCTATTCATCCACTTTTTCAATTTGCTGTGTACAGCATTAATGTGTTGAATATGGTAAATTCCTTCTTTATGTTTACCTCTTTTGCGAGATTTTCTTATCATCTTAGATGGCTTTGTACCTTTATACTTTACTTATATCATATAATAGATGAATTAAATCATTATATGAATTACCATTTAATATCATAATGGTGATTTAACAAAGCCTAAATAAAAAAAGTGCAATAAAGTGAAAACCTTATTGCACCTTCATAATCTATCTAAAAGAAGTCTTCAGAGCTTCCTTTAAAACTTTAGGTTTTTTGTTGTAAGGAGTTACAGGACATATTTTCTTATCCTTAACATTAAATAATGTATATACTGCTATTCTTGCTGCACGAACTGAATATTCTTCAGTGAATACCATATCTTCTGGTATTTCAACAAATTGACTTATCATTGCAAAGTTTGTGGAGCCCTTAGGTACCACCTCAGGGCGGTCTGTTTTCTTACGTGGCTGGAACTGTGCATCTATATATGGCATCATACATGGTATTACATTTACCACATCTTCCATTAACTCTTCAAGGTTATCCTCCATATGAAGATGATGTAAGAGTTCTATCAATAGTTCTTCTCCTGTACACTCTCTCATTGGCTTCTTTACATAATCGCCAACTCTATCTGTATACAATCCATAGCCCCAGAATATTGTAGTATCCAAAGGCTGATTTCTAAAGTGTGGTTGCGCTGCAACAACTATACTCATAAGCCAATTTGAATCCTTAAACGTCATAAGTGCTCCACTACCAGGTACATTAGAAGAAAATCTTTCAATCATCTTAAGAAGCTTATTTCCCTTACAAGTTACAGTAAAACTCTCCCAATTAGTCTCTTCTGGATGATCAAAGAATGACTCAGGATTGCCAAGCCCCCACTTCTTTTTAGCAATCTTACTCCAAAGCTCTCCTGACATAGGCTTTTCAGTTTTATATTCTGGCGCTTTGTGCATATCGCCTAAGGTAGCATTATCAGTCATACATCCATTTATCATGATGCAAACATCTTCATCCTTAAGCTCAATTACCTTTTCACCTTCAACATCTTTAACGTGTATTGCTGTAACTGTAATTTCTTCACCAGGTCTAAAATCTAGATCAGTCACCGTTGCATTTATACTAAAGTCTACTCCATATTTATCTAAATAATTCTTAATTGGTAATATAACTGAATCATATTGATTGTATGGTGTTCTAGTAACCCCTTCAAGAGTCTCAATACGAGAAAATTCAAATATCATCCTATCCATATATCTTTTAAATTCGAATAGACTTGACCATTTCTGAAAAGCAAAAGTAGTTTGCCACATATACCAGAAATTAGTTTCAAAAAAATGTGGAGTATGTTTAAACCATTGCTCTATGGTCATATCATCAAGCTTTTCTTCTGGAGTAGTCAAAAGTTTACCAAGCGCCATTCGATCTGCATTATTAAAGCCCATACTCTTAACATCTTGTATCTTACCATTTCTATCCACTAATCTTGCCTTAGCGTGAGTAGGATGTGAATGATCAAAGTTTAGTATTTCTTCAGTGACACTCATTCCCGGCATATCTATTGAAGGTATAGTTGAAAAAAGTTCCCAAAAGTTCTCATAGGTTTCTTCATTTAGCATTCTTCCGCCTCTACATATAAAACCAGTTTCGGCATCTCCTGCACCATCGTTGCTTCCTCCAAGTACTTTAAGACCTTCAATTATATGAATGTTTTCTCCTTTAAAGTTACAATCTCTTATAAGATAAGCTGCACCGGCTAAGGATGCTAGTCCTCCTCCAATAAAATAAACTTGCCTCTCTTCATCATTTATCTTAGGCAAAGTATTAATTTCTTCCTTTTTACCTCTATCCTTTAACTTCTTAGCACCTATTGCCGCTACAGTTGCTGCCCCAGCAATAGCACCCAGTGCAATCCAAAGATTAGTTTTGTCCTTTTTAGAATTCTTTCCCATACCTTTCCCTCCACGTAACAAATAAAATATTAAGTAAGTTTAAATCCTTTATTTATTTTAATTATAATGCAGTAAGAAAACATTGTAATTATACAGATTATGTCTTTTGTATAGAATGCTCTACATGTATTCATTTTATAAGCTAATCCTTTATAAAGGTATATACATTTTTCATAAAAATATATTATAATATTGATATATTAATATTATTTATAACAACGCTTAATTGACAACTTATGTACATGTTTTATTCCTGAGGTAAATTATCTAGTTAAATAAGAGGTGATTATCAATGAAAGAAAATACAAGCTTAAAAGTACAACCACTATACAATATTGAAAATTTAAAAGTACATGGCAGAACAACAAATTCTCTTTCTCCACTAGTGCTGTTTTGGACAGGTAGTGGTATTGAATTAAATGCCAAAGGTTCTGAGCTTTGGATAGAAGTTGAGGTCGATTACGACATATACGAGCCATGGATCAGTATACTTATAAATTCTGTTCCTGTAAGCAGACAGATGCTAACTGCAGGGAGGTATTGGGTTTGTATATTTAGAGGTATGAATGAAAATGTTATCAAAAACCTTCGTGTAATAAGAGATGTTCAGGCTATGAATGGTGACTCTAGCTGTTCTTTACAAATACATGCATTAAAGTTTGACGGTGAACTTTATCCTGTTGAAGATAAACCTTACAAGCTTGAGTTTATTGGAGATAGCATTACCTCAGGTGAAGGTGCCATAGGCGCTAAAGCTGAAGAGGATTGGATTTCTATGTGGTTTAGTGCAATTAGAAATTATACTTCAATAACAGCAGAAGCCTTGAATGCTGAATATAGAGTTATTTCTCAAAGTGGATGGGGAGTTCTTTCAAGTTGGGATAATAACCCTCATGCTAATATTCCTGAATACTATGAAAAAGTTTGTGGTGTCCTTACTGGAGAAAAAAATCTAGCTTTAGGTGCCTTTAAAGAGAACGATTTTGATTCCTGGCAGCCAGACATCGTAGTGGTTAACTTAGGTACAAATGATGGCGGTGCCTTTAACTCTCCTGAATGGAAGGATATTGTTACAGGAGAAACTTTTAAGCAGAGACTAAATGAAGATGGCTCTTACAATGAAGAAGATCTTAAAGCTTTCGAGAATGCTGTTGAAAGCTTTCTTATAAAGATCAGAAAATATAATAAAACCGCTCATATAGTCTGGGCATATGGAATGCTAGGTTTATCTATGATGCATTCTATAAATAGAGCTGTAGATACTTGTATTAAGAAAACAGGTGATAAAAAAGTTTCTGTTTTCCAGCTTCCAAATACAACAAATGAAACCGTAGGTGCAAGAAGCCATCCTGGTGAATTATCTCATAAAAAGGCAGCTGAAGAATTGGCTGAGTATATACGTCAATTCTTAACTAGCAAGTAAGAAATTTCATTAATATCAATATCATAAATATAGACATACTACTTCAAAACTTGAACTTAAACTAATTCTCCAAGAAGCCTTAGTTTAAAAGATCTTACTAAGAAGTAGTATGTCTATAATTTTATTCCTAATCTTAAGATTTCCTTAAAATCATTAAAATTACATCTTGTGTATTTACTTCCTGTGACTGGTGTACTATCATAATAATACACTAACATAACAATTTCTATTGATTCCTTAGGAGGTGTGATATATTTTGAACTTTAAAGAGAGATCACCTATATACATTCAAATTATTGAAATAATAAAAGCTGATATAGTATCTGGAAAAATTAAGAGTGGTGAAAAACTTCCTTCCGTTAGAGAGTTCTCTGAGAGTTTTCAAGTGAATCCTAATACAGTCCAAAGAGTCTTTCAAGAGCTTGAAAAAGAGAATATAGCCTACTCTCAGCGTGGTATAGGTACCTTCATTGTGGACGGTGCTGATCTGGTTAATAAACTTAAAAACGCCCAGGCTCAGAAATATACCAAAAGGTTTATTAATGAAATGTCATCTCTTGGCATGAATAAAGATGAAATAAACAAATATCTATTAAAAATCTTGGAGGCAAATAATAATGAATATTCTTGAAGCTAATTCTGTAAGTAAAAATTATCTTTCAAAAAGAGCACTGATAGATGTAAATTTGACATTAGAGAAAGGAAAAATATTGGGTCTTCTTGGGCCAAATGGAAGTGGTAAAACAACATTTCTAAAATTGCTTGCAGGATTAATACACCCTTCTAAAGGGAGTATACAAATCTGTGGTACTGAAGTTGGCTATCTTACAAAAGAGATGGTTTCTTACTTACCAGACAGTGATTTCTTATATCCTTGGATGAAAATCTCTAAAGTAAAAAATATATATGCTACATTTTTTAAAGACTTCAACATGGAAAAATTCGATGAACTTCTTACTTTTATGAAGCTTGATCCTAATTCTACTGTGAAATCACTTTCAAAAGGTATGAAAGAAAAGCTGGCTTTAGCTTTAACATTATCTAGGGAAGCTAAGCTTATAGTATTAGATGAACCTCTAAATGGTGTGGATCCTGTTGCTAGAGAAGAAATACTAACAGCCATTATGAAAGGCTTTAATTATGAGAGCTCAATGATAATAACAAGCCACTTAATTAATGAAGTAGAGAGCCTTTTGGATGAGGTATGCTTCTTAAAGCAAGGAAAAGTAATACTAAAAGCTGGGGCTGACCAGCTTAGAGAAGAAAGAAATATGAATCTTGACGAAATCTATAGGGAGGTATTTTCATGTTAATGAATTTAATAAAATATGACTATATGAAAAAATGGAGACATACAAGATTTTTTCTTATAGCGTATATAGTCATAGAAATCTTACTATTGTTATATATAAATACACTTCCCTTGGGTAAGATTGCTAGTAGTGCTTTCTCAGTATCAAATAGCGGAGATACTTCTTTTTCCATAAATCCAGGTAACATTAATTATGGCTATGTTATGGCGTCAGGTTTATTCTTTTTAGTTGCCGGAATTTTCACGCTTTATTCTATTGTTGAGGGCATAATTGTATACAACTGGGATCTATCAGGTAAGCAATCTCCCCTTGAGTTAATGTTACCTTATCCTGGCTGGCAAAAGGTACTTTCCAAGTTAATATCAACAGGTTTTAATATATTAGTCTTCGGTATATTATCTACTATATTTACTTTACTTTTCGTACATCAACTCGGAGATAAGACAGCAATATTCGATCCTTCAGTTAACCTACTTAAGCTTTTATACGAAAAAAGTCCTTCTCCTTTAGGATCTAGCTTTATTTCATTATTGCTAACCCTAATAAACTCTAGTTTGACTTTCCTATTTATTTGCTTTTGCATAACTGTTTCAAGAGCTATAAATAATAAGAATAAAGCTTCTGTGCTAATATCAGTACTTATTTTCATAGTCGGCCTTATAGTAAAACACTATTTAAACTTATTTACAGCGATGTTCCCTATTTATCAATTTGATATATTAGGGAAAATAAATACTCTTTCATACCTATTGCTAAATATAGTATCATTAATAGTTGTTTTCTTCTCATCCTCATGGCTTATCGACAACAAAATAGAAAGCTAATATAAGAAATCGCTAAAGCATACTTTAGCGATTTCTTTGTTTACCTGTATTTCTTTAATATTTAAGTAGACAAATTTCATTTAACTATGTAAAAATATAGTTATGCTTAAAATACACTTGTGTGTTTTAAGATGAATTTATATTGTTAATTACAATTTAATTAAGTAAAATATGTACATAAGTAAAGGTGAAAATAATATGGAAAAGAAAAATACTATAAAAATTGTTAAACCCAAGCTATCAAACAACTTAAACACTTTTGATCTTACAGAGAATAATATACTAGACTACGACACGATAACCGAAGCTCATATAAGTGATTGCTACTTAAGCGGATGTGAAGCAGACAGAATATCCTTTAATGAAGTAGTGTTTGAAAATGGAACTATAAATGGCGCTTCTCTTCAAAAAGCTGATTTGATTGATGTTAGATTTGAAAACTGTGATCTATGCAATATTGATTTTTCTGAAGCTTCTCTTCTTAGAGTAGAATTTATTAACTGCAAAATCGTTGGTATTAACTTTAGTGAAGCTGTTCTAAAAGATGTATTGTTCAATAATTGTAATGGTCAATATGCCTTATTTAGATTTTCAGATTTAAAACAAGTATTATTTCTTGAAAGTCAGCTACGCTTCTCTGACTATCAAGAAAGCAAATTCACAAAAGTGGAATTTAAAAACACCGACCTCACTCAAGCACAATTTTTTAATACCAGGTTAAAGGACATGGATTTTAGGAGCTGTGAAATAGATGGCATTTCAGCAAGAGTTGAAGATGTTGAGGGAATGATCGTTTCCACTGCACAAACTATAACACTTGTGAGTTTGATGGGAATAGTAGTTAGGTAAGTAACATAAATCAAGGCATTATCTTAGCAGTACATCATGAAGACAGTTTAGATATATGAGCCAAGGTAATGCCTCTTAATTCTTAATTTAACTCTATTACTATAGACCTATCACTAAACCTGTACTTCTACATTTTCTACCAGTGTCTTTAAAGTCATAACTCTATCTTCTCCCAAAATTGAGGTTGCTGCATTAAATAAGTACTTATCGTTTGTAGCTAGCACAAGATTTTTATCTGAATAACAGGTATATAAAAGTGATAAATCGTTATGGGATAGTTTATTTTTTTCATCAACATAGGTATTTCCATTCTTAGAATGCTTTATATTAAGCTTAGAATAAAACTCTTTAATTTCTTTTCTATCTGTATCTATGATTAAGAATAGCAATTTACAAAACCTCTCTGATAATACTTCTTGACCTTTATATATACGTCTTTCCTTTACAACAAGCTCTTCACTTACTTCCCTTGATATCTTTATTTTATTATCTTCAATAAGCTTATCAATGACAAAAGGATACTGATTCCAAAGTCCTATAACCACATTTGTATCTAGTAAATATTCAACCATAGTAATTACTCCTTAATATTGATATGTATTTAAACATTGACTATATTTAAGCACTGTGTGTAAATTAAGTAGCCAATCATCCCATCTTTAAAACATATCCTAAAGATAAAAACAGTCCTTATACTCAACCTTTATATAACTTATTATTTATATAATTATAATATTGATACTATTTTTATAAAATTCCTATATTTCTAAATAGAGAAACATCAATTCCTACAATAAAAAAATCACTGAAGCAATCTTCAGTGACTCTTTTGCCCATATGCTTTTCCCAATGTATGTGAAGAAAAGCTAGTAGACTAATATGTTTTTATTTTTACTAATTTTAGTTTTACAGTTCTTAACTATTAGTACTTATAATCATTCCATTGAACCGGAGTGCTTGTACCTTTTTTCCAATCCTCTTTTATAAATCCATAACCTATAGAATCATACTTTCTTCCATCACTACAAACCCATCCTTTTCTATGATGAGCCTCTTTAACGAAGCCACATTTATGAAATACACTTCTCATAGGATAGTTATCTTGTCTAGTATAGCCTTCAATACTTGTCTTATCCGGAAAATTATCAAATATATAATCTACCATCCAATTAACAGCAATTGTTCCAATACCTTTACCTTTATATTTACTGGAAAGCCTTATATCAAAGACTGGTATATCATCTTCCAGGTCATAAATTCTTATAAAGCCAGCTTTAATTGATGAATCTATAATAATCCAAAAAGTCTTACAGTAATCGCTACTATACCCCCCATTCTTATATGCTTCCCTAATATTCTCCGATTTTGGATTCGGCGTGCCGAAAAACTCCCAAGTGTTTGATGTTAAAAAACTTACTAGATCATCTACCTCATCTTTAAATTCTTGAAAAAATACTTTCATACCTACCAACACTTCCCTTTGCTTATTTTATTTTCATTCTTTTCCTTTTAGCTATATCAAATAAAAATGCTAAAATGCCTAAGATAAATGCCAATGCAAATACTCCAGAGATAAACATACTTGTATTCCCATAATGGAGTGCAAGATATGCTGTAATTAATATTTCTACTGTAGCAGCCTTCTTTTGACTTTATATTGTTTAACCCTCCCTATATTTTAAATGCTTATCTTAGAAACTAAATAATTTGTAAAAATAATACCATATATTCAATATAATTTCATCATTCTCAATTTATCCATAATAACTAAGCTGCAAATAATGTCAATATATAGTTACAACATATAGTATAAAATCAGAATTATTGATGCTATACTTTTTATATAAAGATCTAAGTTCTATAATCTAAAAAAGTACTAGAAAGGATTTTAACTATTACCAGCACCTTAATTGATTCATATATTTTACTTTCAACTTGTATATCGACCTAGGGGTTCCGTTGTGAAAACTTAATTTATGCCTGTTGAAAAATTCTGCACCTACTAACTTTAGGCATCCATAACTTAACAATTGAAGTTGGATACCTAAATAATTAAAATTTCACTTAAATGACATGGTTAATTAGGCAATGTAAATATTATAAAAAGGGGCGAGATAATTGAAAAAAAATAATTGGGGAATTTATTTTTTCTATGGAATCGTATTGGTAGGCTACGCAGTATTGAGTAATAAAGTATTAGTATTGGCAAATAAACAGAGAGAAGAAACCTTTCAAATCCTTCCATCAATGTTGTGGGTTACTTTAGTATTTATTGGACTTGGTGTGTTATTGGGACTGGAGAAAATTATATCTGAGAGTAAAAAGAACGGCATCTGGAAAATTAATCTACCAAAGCTTATATTCCTAGGTGTACCATCATTGTATTTCTCTTTAGGTTTATTCCTTTACTACTCTTCAAGCTCATTTATCAGAGAAACCATAGCTTACCCATTAAATTATTTCTTAGATAATAATATTAATGTCTTATCACTATTTCAAGTGATTTTAGGTTATGTTATTATCTCAAGCTTTATCAAGAGTAATGATAATTAAATAATAGTATAAAGTTAAAAGTAAAACACCTTCTTCTATATAAAAAAGGTGTTTTGCTTTCTTACTAACCTAGATAAGGATATATAGATTTACTATTTTCTATATCTAAACTAATTTTCTTTAATACCAACTATCAGATATATCGATTGAATATAGCTCATCTGTATCTGAGTAGAACATTACCTCTACCTTTCTTTTTCTTTCTAACTGAACAGCCATAATTATCATTGGTCTTAACCCTACATAACAACTGCCTTCCAAATATATATTTTTAAAGCTATTAATATTAGAATTAAGTATCTTTTTTTCAAGTATTACGTCTTTAGTTAGCTTAACATAATGCTTTAATTGTTCTTCATCTAGGGTTTCAGTTCTTTTAGATTGTATGGCTCCATATTCAGCCTTGCTTAAACCGTTATAATCCACTCTTACAAACTTATTGCACTGTCCTGTCAGTGCATTTAATATGCACCAGTAAGCTTTTTTATCTTTATCACTCTCTGTATAAAAACTCCATTCATATCCTGAACTAGCTCTCATAAGAGATAACTTCTTTTCAGATATATCCAAGTTTACACCAAATATCTTATAGATTTCTTTAGCAAATATTTTTTTTGCATCCTCTTTTTTTATATTTATCTTAGACTTGACTTCTTGATAAAGTTCTTCTTGCACATTAATATCTATAGGCTCACCTAAAGGACATCTTTCTAAATATTCCTTTGTAGGCGCATCTATTTCTAAATTGTTATCACTTTTTTGTTGGTTATTATTCTGTTTAGTATTTAATTCTAACTTTTTTAGGTTCTTATCACCATAGTTTACCGTAAAACCGCTGGTCGTAGGTTTTTCATCATTCACTTTAGTTTCTAGACTAAATACCTTACCATCTTCACTTTTACTGGCAATGGATATCCCCCTGTCCAGTAGTACCGTGCAAGAAACAACCATAACAGCTGTACCTGCTACTAGTCTTAGTACATTCTTTTTCACCTTATACATTCATAACACCCTCACTTTATATTTTATGAATATATGAGATTTATATTGAAAATCTTTCTTTTCTCTCATATATTCATAATAATTATATAAAAACACTATTATAGACTTATTTTAAAGCTATTACGGAGTTGTAAAAGTTACACTTACTGTTGTTCCCTTACTTAATTCAGAGTGTACTTGTAGCTGGCCATAATGCATGTCCATGATTTGCTTACATAAGGCAAGTCCTAAGCCTGCTCCACCTTCTCCTCTCGCTCTCGCTTTATCAACTCTATAAAAAGCTTCTGTTAAGTGTGTTATATGAGTCTTATCTATTCCTTTTCCATGATCAATTACCTTTATTAAAGCTTTTCCGTTTAAATTTTCTCCAACTAACTCTATGGTCTGCTTATTCTCCGAAGCTTTTATAGCATTATCTAATAAGTTTATTAAAAGACTTTCAATTAGATCCTTATCACCTAAAATATTCTTAATCTGATTTTTTATCGTTATAGATATAGACTTCTTCTTGGCCGCTAAAGCTATGTTTTTTAAAACCGCTTCAAATAATTCATCCATATTAACTTCTTTTATATCAATATCAATATTTTTTTTTATGGTCATATCCAGCAATCTGTTAGCCATATTTTGTAAACGTCTACTTTCTTGCATTATGAAAGCTGTTGCTTCATACTTGTCAACTTCTGATATTGCTGCCTTTTGTATATACTCAGCATATCCATATATAGATGTTAGAGGGGTTCTTAACTCATGAGAAAGATTATCTATAAACTGCTGTTTCATTTCCATATCATTACTTAACTGCTCCATAGTATTACTTATTTTAGCTGACATTTCATTAAACTCTTTTGCAAGTAATGTGAATTCATCGCTACCCTGAATTTCTACTTTGCTACTATAGTCTCCATCCTTTATTCTAACTACGAAGTCGGTAAGCTTCTTTAAAGGCTTGGAACTGCTATTTAGCATAATAGCTAGGACTATAGCTAATAAAGTTGAAATTGAAAAACTAAAATAAATAAAGTTTGTTTTTAGTTTGCTCCATGTCCCCATCATCCTATCTATTCTATAACAATACACTAGACTGAAATTCTTCGAAGACTTATCAAAAGCACTGGATACTAATATGTATTTATCTCTGTTCTCAGATAACAGAGCAACTTTTTCATTACTTTTTACATTTAGTATACTGTCAGGTAAAGTTTTCATATTGTATTGTAGGTTAGAAAATATAATTTTATTATCTTGTAAAAATAGAAAAGAAGTATTTTCTCCACTATAATGACTACTATAGTAATTTATTAAATTCTCTATTGTTAAACTGGAGAGTTTGCCATTACTATCTAGTGTATCTATGTCATTTATCAAGGATTGATTTATAAATGAATACTCGCTTAAAGCTTTTTCTTTTTCGCTTCCAACCATAGCTTCATAGGTAGTATATAGTATATAGCAGATACTACTATTAAAAACTAACAAAAATAGAAGCAGTACACTGAAATAAGTTTTAGTCCAAAACTTCATAGTATCATGCCTCCAACCTATAGCCTAATTTATATACAGTTTTAATCTCGTTCTCTAATCTTAATTTTTTTCTAAGCTTTTGAATATGAACATCTACAGTTCTCGTATCACCTTCATAATCAAAGCCCCAGCCTATCTCTAATAATTTTTCTCTAGACATTGCAATGTTTCGATTCATTATTAAAACTTCAAGTAAGGCATATTCCTGAGGAGTCATCTCCACCTCTTTATTGCTTAAACTCACCTTGCGGCATTTAAAATCCACTTTTATTTCACCTAAAGTAAAATCATCATTTTTATTAGTTCTTCTCAAGATTATATTAACTCTCGCAATTAGTTCTAGTATTTCAAAGGGTTTCACTAGATAATCTTCTGCTCCTGAAGTTAAGCCTTTCAGCTTGTCTTCTAACGAATCCTTCGCTGTAACAAAAATCACTGGAATATCCTTTTTTTCCTTAATAATATCGAATCCTGAATACTTGGGAAGCATAATATCTAATATAATTAAATCAAGCCCTCCTCTAGAAATTCTTCTTAGAGCCTCTTCTCCATCAAATACAGCTTCACAATTGTGACCTATCAACTTCAGGTTTCTCTTTATCAATTCGTTTATGCTTACATCATCCTCAACAATTAAAATATTAGCCATAGCATCACCTCATTTTATTAACATAAAGTTACCATATAGTTGTTATGAAGTTGTAAAAATAAAGCAAATTTCTTTATTAATTTTTCTATAAATCTAACTTAATCATCCTAAATTCAAAAGCTATTTAAAACTCTCTAAACTATTTATCTAAGACTATATGTCTAGAATATGACTATATACTAGCTTTAAAACTACAGCATATGCTGAAAATACTTCCATCTATATTTGCTGTAATATTTCCATCCATTTTTTCTACTAAGCCTCTAGCTATAGCTAAGCCTAAGCCAGTACCTTTTCCTGAACGACTTTTATCTGCCATATAAAATCTATCAAATATATTAGCTATATCCTTTTCACCTAGATTGGTAAAGGTATTGCTTATTGTTATTAATATTTTTTCTTGTTTTTGCTGTAAGGATATATCTATACTATCCTTTGCATACTTAATTGCATTTGTAAGAACATTTTCTATAACTCTATCTATAGACTTTTTCTCAGCAATTATATAATAGTTTTTATCAGGTATATTAATATTAGGAGAAATCTCTCTTTCCATAAAGTCTGAATATCTATCTAACACTATCTGTTGAAGAATTTTACTTATATTTAACCTCTCCATATTCAATTGGTAATCTAGAGACTCAATAAGTGATAATTCATAAAAGTCATTTAATAAAGTTTCCAAAGATTTTGCTCTATGCTCTGCTATATCTAGGAAATCCTTTTTCTCATCTTCATCAATACCATCTACCTTCAAAAGTTGTAAGTAACCGATTATTGCAGTTAAGGGCGTTCTTAAATCATGAGACATGTTAGCTATAGTTTGTCTCAAATCATTTTCCACCTTTATTCTATTAGCTTCACTTTGCTTTCTTATATCAATGTTTTCATTTATTACCTCTGCTAATCGCTCAAGTCTGTTATTAGATAGACCTAAAGTCACCTTTTTATTACCTTTTTCCTTATTAATTTCTAAAAGCTGCTTTATCAAACTTTTTATTTGCTTTTCAACATAAAACATACGATAACTGATAATAATCACTACTATGAAAAGAATAAAAATCAAATATAACATTTAACTCCTGCCCTTCAATTAATTTTCACTAAATATCTGACTTTTCAAAGAAATAATTAGTTATGGAGAAAAATATAGCTATAGTGATTATTCCTATAGCAAATACATGTAGATATTGACTAATAGTAACATTATCTTGAGATATTACTCCAAACTGAGATAGTATAAAATTATCATAGATATTTCTAAAACTTGGAATATGTATGACAACTATGTTCATGGCTCTAAAAATAAAATCAACTCCAATTAAAACTCCTATATTAATATTAGGACTTTTGCTTAAAAATATTACCAATAAACTTATGCTGCAAATGGCTATCTGTGTTATAATACTTGCCAATATTATTGCTAAAAGATTTATAAATTCCCAAAATGTAAAGTTAGAACAATAACCATTCTTCATAGTATTTATCAATGCAAAAATAACTGGACAAGTAAAATTTATGATTATGGAGCCAAAGAAGTAAACTATGGACTTTGCAATTAAAATATCTCTCCTCCTATGACCATAACAAATTAGGTTTTTTATATAACCAGAAATAAACTCGTTACCTATAAAATCTGCTGATAATATTCCAACAAAAATATTACCTCCTAAAGAAGATTGAATATAAAACATATAGGCTAAAGTTTCTTTTCCGCTATGCTGACTCAACTTATCATAAAAAATCCCAACAACCAAACTTTGAGCTACTGATAAAAGTATAAGTATGTAAAATGCCTTAGATTTCTTTAGCTTATAGAATTCTATTTCTAATAAATTAAACATCTTCTTCTCTCCCGATTACCTTTGCAAAATAACTTTCCAAATCCTCTGACTTAGGCATAATCTGTTCCACTATAATTCCGTTTTTAACTAAGGCTTCATTTACTCTTCCAGTGTCATCCACGTAATCGTAAAGATTTATAATATTATCTGGTAAAATATCATAATTTGATGTATTTAGAGCTTTGCTAAGCACCACTGATGCCTTAGCAGAATTATCAACCTTAATATGAACTAATCTTTTACATTTCTCATTTAACTCCTCTATGGTCAATTGCTCTACTAATCTTCCTTTATATAAAATCCCATAATAATTTGCTAGCTGATACAGCTCTCCAAGTATATGGCTAGAAATTAGTATTGTAGTTCCATATTCTCTATTCAGTTTCTTAAATAGTTCTCTAATTTCTATTACTTTCATTGGGTCTAAGCCGTTAATAGGCTCATCTAGTATTAAAAACTCTGGATCTCCAAGCAGTGCCATAGCTATTGCTACCCTTTGCTTGCCACCTATTGATAGTGTTTTTACCTTTTTGTGTTTCAATTCAATTAAGTCTAGAGTAGTGAGTATTCTATTTATTGAACCTTCCCCTGGTATACCTTTCTGGATTCTATTAATATGCATATTTTCATATACAGATTTATTTTCATAAAGTGCTGGCTTTTCTATAATAGCTCCTATTCTTCTTCTTTCTTTCTCAATCTCAGACTTCTCACTTTTTCCAAAAAGCTCAAGTTCTCCGCTATCTTTAATGGATATACCTGTTATAAGCTTTAACAATGTAGTTTTCCCTGCTCCATTAAGTCCTATAAGCCCATAGATTTGTCCTCTTTTTATAGTCATACTTACATCATTAAGCACTTTAATATCTTTATAACTTTTTCTTACATGATTTAACCTTAGTATGATCTCATTCATAATATATTCCTTTTATATAGCTTTTTTATTAATTATAACACAACTTATGACAAAAAATAACAATGACCACATAATCATTACTAAGCCCTGATGTAAACTGTAGTTTCCTCTAATAAAGCCAGTACTAGCTATATAGAAAGGCAGTTCCAGTACTATTTTTCTAATAATCTCATTATTAGTGGATTCCAAAGCATTAGAGAAAAGAGCAAGTATCAAATCAAAATATAATACATAACCAATTACTCCAGTAACGATAAAATTAGAGGTCATAGCTGATATCATAAGAGTAAAGGAGCTTATACCAAAGGAATAAATTATGAAGGTCAATAAGTGTGGTATTATAAGCTTAACCTCAAAGCTACCTGTTATTATTTCAAGAACTTCATAAAAAATGAAGCTTACCAATGAAGTAAAAATTAAGCTTAAAAGCTTGGAAAGTAATACTTCATTTCTGGTAAACACGCCTGTGAAAATCACCTTATCTGTGTGATTTGAAAATTCTTGATTTAAAGAATAGCTGCTTAGCACTAAAATAAGATATGGGATAAGCATAAGGAAATTTCGTGGTATATCCCGTGAGTCTCCAGTCTTTGCTAAATTAACCGTAATAAAATACATTAAGAATGCAAATACTGTAAAGCCAATCATTGAAAAAAATAGATCTCTCATAAACTTCTTTTTCTTTATCTCAAGTATGCTATAATTTAAAACTCTTTCCATAATCTCTTTTATTCTCCTCTACTTAATCTCTCTCTTACTAACAACAATTATAGAAACTAATACGAATCCAATAGCCCATAGTAAATTAATATATATTGACTTAATGTTAAAGTCACCTTGATTTAATAAAACTAAATTATAAAAAGGTGTAATCATATATCCCCATAACTTTTCTTTTAAGGCTGGCTGTCTCTCAATAAGCATTGTCACACCTGCTGTATAGAAGTTGATCATTGCTATAAATACTATATAAAATAGCACAGACTTACTGTCACTAAAACTAAATGCTGCTATCAAAAGCATAAGGCTTCCCATTGTAACAGTAGTAATCACATAAGTTATTAATAACTGCCAGTGAGCATATGCTATAAATCCATTTATCCCAATTCTTGAATATAAAAACAAGGATGCTAATACATTATTTATTTCAGCTACTACATAAAACACTATTCCAAGCATAAATAGAGATATTGCTTTAGAAAACATGATTTCTACTCTGTTAAATATTCCTGTAAAAACTGTCTTCGTAGTATTAAACCTAATATCATCTCTTAAAAGTGAAACAGTCATATATAAAATTATTAAAAAAAACACTCTTCCAAATTCGAAGCTATAGCCAGAAAGATCATATTTAGGAGGATGAACTACAAGAACCCAAAGCATAGAATAGGCAAAGGCTGCAAATAATCCTATAATGAATTCCTTTGACTTGCAAATATTTTTAGTATTTAATAAAGATATCTTAAGCATCCTTTCCATATTACTCACCTCTCATTGTATCTAAATATCTTTGTTCTAGGCTTTCTCTCACTTCATTTACGCTTCTAAGTGGTATATCAGCTTTACTTATTTTTAGAACTAAGTCTTCGATACTAGCTTTGTCCAATTCAACTTGAAGCTCACTATCTGATATTGCTAAATAGCTCATATTTATTTCTTTAAAGAAATTTTCCAACTTATCTATTTTGCTAGTTGTAAAAGCTACCTTGGCTCTCATGCTGTCTTCATTATTCATGCTTTCAAGCCTAATTATCCTTCCATTTTGAATAAAAGCAACCTTGTCACACATAAGCTCTATTTCTGAAAGTATATGACTAGATATAAGAACTGCGGTATTTTTTTCCTTTGCAATTTGCTTTATAAACCTTCTAAACTCAGGAACTATTGCTGGATCTAAGCCGTTAGTAGGCTCATCCAATATCAGCACTGGTGGGTAGGACAACACTGCTTGTGCAACTCCAAGTCTCTGTTTCATACCTAAAGAGTATTGCTTTACTTTTTTATGAATATAACTGTCAATACCTATATTTCTAACTATCTCATCTATGTCCTTCTTATCCCTCATACCAGATATTTCAGCAAAGAATAGTAGGTTTTCATAACCTGTCAAGTTAGGATAAAAGCCAGGAGTTTCAATAACACATCCTACCTTCTTACTATTGCTTGCCTTAGAATTTTTTATATTTTCATCTTTTATGAACACTTCTCCATCATATTTTCTTATAAGCCCAGTAATGATTTTCATAAGTGTAGTTTTTCCAGCTCCATTAGGTCCTACAAGCCCTAATATCTCACCTGGCTCTAAAGATAGATTTACATTCTCCAAAACCTTTTGCTTTCCATAACATTTACTTACTTTTTCCACTTTTAAAATTTCATTCATTATTGATTCCTCCAAGTTTTTATTAATGATGTACCACTTCTATCGAAAATCTATTTTTAAAACTCCTATGTTTTCTGAGAGGAGAATTTGAAAATATAAGTTTATTACAAAGTGGTACTTATAGGTCCATTTCTGCTTTTTTTATTTAGATCAGATTTATAAACCTCTTTATAAGCGGTAAACTCTTAATAGATCTTATGATATTATTGTAAAAAGCAAAATATAAAAAAACTTAAAGGAATCCTTAAGAAAATCTTAAGTTACTCCTTTAAGTTTATATCCCATTCCCCATATTGTCTCAATATATTCCTCACTTGGATTGGCCTTCTGTAATTTATTTCTTAAATTACTCATATGTACATTTATAGTGTTATCATCACATAAATACTCATCTTCCCAAACACTTTCAAAGATATTAGCTTTACTAAACACCTTCTTAGGATGAGTTAAAAGCAATTCTAATATATTAAACTCTCTGGCAGTCAGTATAATATTCTTACCATTAACCTCTACCTCTTTTGTGTCTCTATCTAAAAATATATCCTTAAACACAAGCCTATCATTAGATTCTTCACTGGCACTAAAACTAATATATCGTCTAAGGTTTGCCTCAACTCTTACCGACAGTTCCTCTACATCAAAAGGTTTAGTGATGTAATCATCCGCTCCAAGTTTAAATAACTTAAGCTTAGATTCCTTGTCTATCTTAGCTGAAACTATAATTATAGGCATGGTCTCATTTTTTCTTATTTTTTTTATCAGCTCTTCTCCACTTAGTCCAGGTAGCATCAGATCTAGTATAATCATATGAAACTTTTCTCTATCAATATATAGCAAAGCCTCTGTGCCAGAATAAGCTTGTACCACAGTATAATCGTTTTTCCTCATTACTTTTGAAATAAGATTATTTATACTGTTATCATCTTCTACTATTAAAATTTTTATATCTTTTTTCATCTTTACTCCTTAATTTTTTAGTTTCAAAAATGTAGCTGTAGAGCTATTGTTTTATTATATATCGCACTATAATTATACTATAAATATAAAAACTGGTATAGTTTTACTTAAATTGTATTCTGAAGTAATAAGAAATCTATTTTTATTAAAGGGGTATTTATGCATAAAGATCTAGAAATTACATTCAATAAAGCAGTAAACATATTAAAAGAAAATACTGGTTGTAAAGTAGGCTGGCATTTTAGCTCAGTAGGAAGAGGAACTTCAGATGTTTATATAGTAAAAAGCAACTAAACATAATTTAGTTGCTTTTATTAATATCTAAATAGTCTATATTAAAAACTATTTTTATCTTCTTTTCTTGTTAGCAGAATAGATTATTCTCGCTATAATAACAACACCTATTGCTCCAAATTGACCATTAAGCAATGCCTGAAGAACGCCCACAGCTATTACAAAAATAATAAGATGATAGAATAATCTCTTACTAAATGGAACTAAGTCCAGGACTGTAAACTTTAACTCTTTTATTTTTTTTCTTCTCCAAGAAGCTTATATATCTTCTTTAATTCTCTTTTAAGTAATATACTTGGAGGTTTTCTATGTATAGATATCCTCATTAGCTCTGCTGTTTTAACAAGATACTTTCTTGACGTAGTATTTAAAGGTTTATGTTCTGATATCATCCTAAACATCTGTCCAGCTTTAATAAGCTTGCCTCTATACAAATTACATTTTCCTGTTAGTAACTTTACTTCTATAGTTGTTTTAAAATAATCCTCTATGTAACTACAAATCTTTAAAGCTTCCTTATATCTTTTGTTATCAAACATAGTTTCTGCTTGAAAGTAATGTATTTCTATATCCTTTGGAGATAGTTTAACTGCTTCGTTAAATTTGAGTTTAGCTGTAAAGTTCCTTTTATTTTTTATATAACATTCGCCTTCAAGTGTCTTTAAATATGGATCTTTATCATAAATTGCCTTCGCATTATTAATGCTCATCTCTGCTTCTTCTAAATGTCCTCTTAGCAAGAAATTAAAAGCTCTCTCACGTAATTCAAGATATTTCTCCAAATCAAATTCTTGAACGTTTCTAAAATATCTATAACCTAGTACTCTTTCATTTCCCAATTGCCTGTGGAGATACTTTACGAAGTCTTTTGGATAATAATAAGAAATATATTCTTCCTTCTCATTCCAATTAAAAATGTCGTTAAGAAGCTTCCATATATCTCTAGGCAAGTAACGATGATTAAACAAAAACTCTATCATATTTCTGCTTAACTGCTCTTTATAGTTTAGCTGCCACATAATATCATGGTTCAAAAGCTCTTGCCAACTCTTAATATCAATACGTTTATAAAAGTCATTGTACAAACTCTCTACATCTTCAAAAAATTCATCTATAAGCTCATAATAATCTATAGGTTCCTCAACATAATCATCTACGATACGAATATGTGGAATATTATAATTATTAACTTCCTCTTTGAAGGTTTCAGCTTCGTTAATATCTATTTGATTAAATATTTTTTGCTTAGGAACTCCACTATCTTCTGAAAGAATTTTTGTATTTTCAATAATGCTAGATTTATTGTTTTTTGCATACTTTAACGCATTATCATAAGCTTCTCTGAGTCTCTGGAAGCCTTCTGGATCATCCTCTGGGTGGTATACCTTCAATTTCTTGGCATAGGCTTTCTTTATAACTGAAAGTTCCTCAGTTGGCTCAATCTCTAGAACTTCCCAACTACTCATTAATAATCAGTCCACCCCTCAAGTTGTTCTAATTGCTCCTGTAACTCTTTAGCGGCGATTTTTATCTCTCTATCATTTTGGCGTGCAAGAATGCTTTCAAACTTTTCAAGTAAAAGTCCTATATATTCACGTCTTTCTCCTAAAGCTTCCTGATACAAACGCTCTCCCTTTGCAAGTAGAAGTTTATTTTCCATCTTGTCTCTAGGATGAATCTTTATATCCTTAAGTTCATTTAACCTCTTTTCAATTTCTTCTTTAGTCATACTTCCTTGATTCTTTTCAATTACGACTCTATTTTTCTCTCCAGTACTTACTAATGTAACCTCCACCTCTAGTATCCCATTTATATCATAAGTATAACGAATATCTAGCTGTTCCTTACCTGCTGGTCCTGGTGGAACATTAATATTAAGTTCACCTAACCTTATATTTTCTTCAACCTTACGGTTTTCTCCTTGATATATAGCCAAATTTACTGTAGTCTGGTTGTCACTTATTGTAGATAGTCGCTCAACTCTACTTACAGGAATAGGTGTATTCCTTTCTATTATTGGGAGAAAATAGCCTGACTCATAATGTCCCTTATCAACCCTCTTGGCTATTTCCACTCCTAAAGTATAAGGACATACATCTGTAAGTATTACCTCACTGAGCATTTCATTTCTTTCTTTTAACGCTACTTGTATGGCAGCACCAAGGGCAACTGCTTCATCTGGATTTATGTTGGAATAAGGTAGTTTTCCAAACATTCTGCTTACTACTGATTTTACAAGGGGCATTCTTGTAGCACCACCAATTAGAATTACTGCATCTAAGTCACTTGGCTTTAGAGAGGCATCTCTTAATGCACGTTCTATTGGATGACGTAATCTCAAAATAAGTTGGCTAGACAATTTTTCAAAGTCATTTTTATCTAAAGTCTTCTCTAAAACTCTGCCGTTATAGTTAAAAGTCATCTTTCCAGTACCATTTTCCCCTATAGAACGCTTACACAGCTCTCCTTGTTTATAAATTGCAGAAGCTTCCTTAGAAGTTAAAGCTTTTATATCAATTCCTTCACTTTCTAAGAAATAAGCTACAAATATATTGGTAAAGTCTTCTCCTCCAAGGAAATTATCTCCGGCAATAGACCTTACCTCCATGACGCCTTCAAATAGCTCAAGAATAGATACATCAAAAGTTCCCCCTCCTAAATCAAAAACCATAAACTGAGTTTCAGTTTCCTCTTGATGAAGTCCATATGCTATAGCTGCTGCTGTAGGCTCACTTATTAATCTCTCAACCTTTAAGCCGGCGATCTCAGCTGCACGCTTTGTAGCTTTTCTCTGAGTATCATTAAAATAAGCTGGAACACTGATTACAGCCTCTTCTACTTCTTGTCCAAAAAACGCTTCAGCATCTGCTTTTAAAGCCTTAAGTACAAAAGATGATAGTTCTTCTGGAGTAAAAGAATATTTCCCTATCTTATATAATTTTTCTGTTCCCATATATCTTTTAAAAACTGAAGCTGTCAAATTAGGATGAGTAATGAGACGCTCTTTTGCAACTTCTCCTACTATTATCTCTCCATTGTCATCTACACTAACCACTGATGGTGTTAAATTAGATCCATGAATGTTTGGTATTATCTTTGGCCCCTCTTCAGTCCAATAAGCCACAAGGCTATTAGTCGTACCTAAATCTATACCTATAGTTGGCATAAATTATCCTCCCTTCAAACTTTGATTAATAAAACCTTCTAAATATAATTATCTTTCTATCCTAAAAATCAAGCTATACAAACAAGTTATTTTTTGTTTAAACTTAAAAAGCTCTAGAATTACTACTTTCAGTAACTACCAAGCTAAAGTCAGTGAATAACACTAATAAATTTTACTACTATCCTAATTATATTTCAATTTTATATTGAAGTCTTTTGCAATTCAAAAGTTTTTACTTCTATTATATTACTTTATTATTTGTACATTAATTAAGAGTTGCTTCTATATTTTAAGAAAGCAACTCTTTTACACTTAACTTTTACTATATATAATCTTCTTAATACTATCTATAGAGAGAAAAAATTCTTCTGACAATTCAGATATGGTCTTACCTGCCTTATACTTATTTCGTATTTCAACATTTCTTCCATTTATTTGTTGCCTAGCTCCTGATTTTTCTCCCCATCTCTTTCTATATATGTTGTCTGTAGGAATATATATATACTCCCCTTGTACATACTTTTGAATTTCTTTTAATAGATTTTCTGGTAAAATCGTTTCAGCCTTTACATACCTCATAAAGCTCAGCTCCTTAGATTTATATTAATATCAAGGAGGCAAAGCCTATACAAGTATGACTCTTAAGTGAAGGCGACCTAATATATTAACCTCTGTGCATTTTGTCGCCTTAAGCCATACTTACAGACTTTGCACAGAGTACTCTCAGTTTCACACATTGTTCTAATTCAAATCTCATATTATCATCCCCCTATTGAAGCTTATAACATAAATAATACCAAAGATTCAATTAACTATCAATAACCTCAACGTGATAAAAGTTTTATGTAATTCTACATATATGTTAACCTTATATCACATAATTACTTCTTCAATAAAAAGAGTTAAATTATCCCCATCAAGCAAATTAATAAACTTATAGCTTCCATTAACTTCTGCCGCTAAAACTGGCCTAGTTGTAGATCCCTTATTCTGCATCACTACAACTGCTTTAAGTCCATTATTTAACTTTACCTGCAGTCCATTAGGATAACAATAAACTGATTCTACAAAATCTTTATAGATTTGCTTATCAAATTTACTTATTGCATCTGCAGTTATTTTTTCTATAGCTTCGTGTGGAAGCATTGCCTCCATTTCACTTATATCATTTATGTATTCATCGCATATTCCTAGGATCTTTGCAAACTCATGAACTTTTTCTCCTGATACCCCAAACAAGCCTGAACCATCTTCTCTTTCAAACATATAAAATACTGCCATGTAGGTGGTAGACATAAAAGCAGGATTTCTTTTTATTATTTCTTGAGCCTTCTTTACATGGTCCTTATCATTGGTAAAAAGTTTTCCTATTTCATGAAGCAATGCAGCTGTTCCTAGCTTTGCTAGCTTTTTTTCATCATATCTTTTTCTAATTCCAACCATTAAGGTTAAAACAGCTACATCTAAAGAATGTACCGCTAACTTTGCCAGGTCATCATTGGGAACCAAATTGCTTATCATAGCAGCATTTTCTGACAAGTTCATATTACTCATTATATCTTTAACCAGCTCAGTAACCTTTTTCTCATCTACATATTCCTTCTTCTTTACTTCTTCAAAAATCTGCTTCAAAACTTTTATTGCATTAAGTTTCACAGGAGCCTCAAGAACCTCCTGCAAATTAAAATCATCATTACCGTCCTCTATATAAATCGTTATAATCCCCATTTTCCTTAGTAATGCTATAGCACGGTCAGTTATTTTATTACCTCTATTAACAAACATTGTTCCGCTCTCTGTGTATATTGGATTCCCTAAAATTTGACCTATTAGCTTATCATTAGTTAATACCAACTTCATCTATATCACCTCAATAAATACTATTCCTACATATTAGCATAACATATTGACGCATTATTTTTAATAACTTTTAAATTATTTTTATAGTATAATTTAATTTTTAATTGAAAACTCCAGTTTCAGCCAATAACTCCATAACTTTGTCTAAATAATATCATTATCGATAACATGAGTATATTGGTATAAAGTTAAAAATCCTCCCCTTAAAGCCTCACTTTCTTGAAAAATAGAAAAAGGGCTCCTAAAAAGGAGTCCCCAATTAATCTTTAGTAGATATATTACTGTAATTTGCGATTTTTTATTTCTTTACCTTATAATATAATCTATCATTATTTAATAAAATGCATCATCTATATATATCTAATTATATTAAGCTGCAATAGGAAGATTATTCAAAGGATTTAGCATAGTAAAAGTAGTAGGTTGTGATGTGTACCAAGTGCCATTCTTATACCACATCTCTCCAGTTACATCAAAACCTGCTTGACCTGAACCTGGTAGCTGCTTTGACCCACTATTAAATAAAACTTTAGCTTTAGACCAATCATTGATTGTATATACGTACCATCCATTTCCTTCTGATACCATTGCTACACCAGGCCATGCTGGTCCCTGCTTTACCTTAGTATCATCATAATAGTAAATATTAGGAGTACCCCAGCCTGTTATATTGAAAAAATGAACTTTAATTGATGCAGTAGGATTAATCGTTGGTTTAGTGTTATACCAAACTCCATTCATATACCACTTTTCTCCGGTTACATCAAAGCCTGACTGCTGTGCTGCTGGAATTTGACTAGATCCACTATTAAAAATCACCTTGGCAGACTCCCATTTTTCTATCTTATAACCAAACCAACCGTTTCCTTCATCTGTCATTGCTACACCTGGCCACGCTGGGCCTTGCTTTACCTTAGTATCGTCATAATAATAAATATTAGGATTACTCCATCCACTTGGTTTATAAAAATGAACTGTAGTAGCTGCATTAGGGTCTGCTTTTCTATAGGTATAAGTTTGAGTACTTGTTCCAAAAGTGTTGGATGCTGAAATTTTTAAAGTCTTTGTTTGTCCAAAACTCATTCCACTGCCTATTGTTATCTTAGTACCATCTGTAAAACTAACTGGCGCTCCATTATCTAAAACATAGTTTCCTGATGTAGCCTTATTTAAAGATAAAGTAACATCTATAGTATCAGTATAAAAAGTTTGTGAACCTGGTGCTGCACTAACTACTGGTATATCTCCTAAGGTCTCAATAAGAATTACACCTGCACTTCCAGCTGTAAAGGTAGCAGTTCCGTTATTTACTACTGTTGTTGCACCTGTATAAGCATCCCTAACTTGGGTACCATCACCAAATAGAGATGAAACATTTACAGCTGTAGACCCACTAGCTCCAATAACAACTACCACATTGTCAGCTATTCCATTCTTATTATAGCTTCTGCTAAAGGTATATGGACTATCTGCAATTTTTGTATGAGTACCTGCACCTATTGACAGATGATTATTTCTAAACTGACCAATCTTTTGCCAATGAGATAACACAGCTTGATTTTCTGATGTCCAGTTCATATCTGTACGTGTTTTTTGATCTGCATAGGAGCAATTATCAAAACCCCAAGGTCTTGCAGTTTCATCACCATAATATATCTGTGCTGCTCCTGGCGCCAATAACAGTGCTGTTGCTGCATTGGTCAAATCGTTTCTATTGTACAGTTTAGTGTCATGAGACGAAATATAATTAAGCACACTAAAATGCTGGCTGTTAAAAGCAGATGAATAACTAGAAAAAGTAGAGTCTAAAGTTGACATATTAAAGGTTGCATCTTTATTATCTCTTCCTCCTGGCTGAAAAGAGAAATTAATCATCGAGTCAAACCCATTATCAAAATAAGAATCCCTTGAAACTCCATGTCCCCATGACTCACCTGTCATCCAAAAATCTGAATCATCTATCTTCTTAGTTGGATTTGCTGCTTTCCACTCCCTTAGTGCAGCTACAGCCTGATCTTTTAAATTCTTCCAAGCATCTATATTAACATGCTTAGCAGTATCACATCTAAAGCCATCTACTCCATATTTTCTTACCCAATCAGTAAGCCATTTTACCTGGTAATTTTCTATTCTTCTCTGAAGACCACTCTTTGCAAAAAATGCATCTAAGGATGACTTTTCGCTATCAAGCCTTCCCTCCTTAGTCCACTTATTAACTAAAAGTGGTGGTAAGCCTGGATCAGTAGTGGTTTCTGTTTTAAAGTCAGGAAGCCCTGAAAGACATATTGTCTTATCATCACCACTTTCACTACCATCATATCCTGGAAATGCCTTTGTCTGATTATTACCTAAGTTGGCTGGTGACTTTCTTATCCAAGCAGGCGACCACCACTTTTGCCATGAGTTATAATCACTCATATCCATATATAGAGGATCCTTGCTCCAACTAGCATCACTTGGAGAACCATAGTAATAATCCTTCCAATTGCTTGTAAGTTTACCAAACCCAAATTCATCCATATCCTTTAAGGTTGGATAACCGGCATGATTCATAACCACGTCAAATACAACTCTTATTCCATGACTATGAGCTGTATCTATAAATTGCTGCAAGTCTTGTTCAGAGCCCATATTTTTATCCATAGATGTATAATCTAATGTATAATACCCATGATATGCATAATGTCTAAATCCATCTCCGCCTGTCCATCCATGAATCTGTTCATAAGGTGCTGTAATCCAAATTGCATTTACTCCAAGATTATCAAAATAACCTTCTTGAACCTTCTGGGTCATTCCCTTTAAATCACCGCCATGAAAAGTTGCAGGTTGATCCTTATAACCAGAAACCTCTTTTCCATTTAGATCTAATTCTCGCCCATAAGAATGGTTATTTGAAGAATCTCCATCTAAAAATCTGTCAGTCAATGCAAAATATACTGTTGCATTATCCCAGGAGAATGGCTTTTTCCCACTTTGAACCTCACTATACGTCACCTTAGCCTTTACATTTTCAGCATATACCTTAGTTGTTCCCGCAGCTAGCAGGTTTGCTGTCACTACCAATGCTGTAACTACACTCAATAGCCTTTTTCTTAATCCCATTAATAAAAACCTCCACAAAAAGTATTAAGCTATTGTCCCCATTACTCAGCATAAGAATTTTGTAAAGCTTCTAATTTACTTTACATAGCTTTTCCTATACTAATTTTCCCATAGACCGAAGTTACTTAAATCATTTCTAAATATTGATACAAATCTCTTATTAAACATAGATAAATCAGAACTTACATAACTTATATTAAATTTTTCGACTAAGCTATTCATCTATATTATAAAAATCATATCATTGCCTATTACGGTGTTACATAATCATTTTAATTGGTAATAAATGGTTACAGTTTCATTATAATATGTATCCACTTTCTTTTGCAACCGATTGCACAAATGTAAATCATTGTAATTATTTTTTCGTAACTTCTCACAAAATACAATATATCTAATTGTATAATCTATGATTTTATATTTTAGATTATATTGTCCAAAAATCTATTCAATATTATGATAATGGCTTCTTCTCTTTCCAATATTAAATAGGCATATTTACTTTTTTAAAGCACAAGCTATTATCGTAACAAATGTTTTATTGATGGAGGTGTTTTGACATGGGGATTTTAGGAGGAATTTTTGGAAACGATGAAAACAAAAAGGATACCGATGAAGCGAAACTTAGCCTACGTAAAGAAGAACTTGATGTAGCAAAAAATAGAGTTCAAAAAGGCGAAGTAGAACTTGGTAAAGAAATTGTAGAGGAACATAAAGAAATGGACGTTCCTGTAACTCATGAAGAAGTAGTAATCGAAAGAAAATCCTTAAATAATGAAGTATGTGATACACCTATATCTGATGAGGAAACCATAAGAATTCCTGTCAGTGAAGAAAAAGTTAATGTTGGAAAACATACTGTTGTAACAGGAGAAGTTTCTGCCCACAAACGTTCAGTTGAAGGAACCGAGCATATTGATGAAACTTTGAGAAGAGAAGAAGCAAGAGTTAATAGAATCGGAGATCCTGACGTAGTAGATAGCGAAGTCGATCATTAGTAAAACAAAAACACCTCCAATCTTATATTAAGTTTGAGAGGTGTTTTTTTAAGATAACCGGAGGTAAAGTATGAACGATAACTTACAAGATATAAGTATAAAACTTAAAGAAGAACAACTTGACCTAGCTAAAGAATGGATTAAAACTGGAGATGTTAAAATATATAAAGAACTTCTATCTGAAGAAAAAGTTTTTAGTATCCCTATCCAACTAGAAGTATTGATTATAGAAAAAACATCTGTTGATAATTGTAATAAGAAAAATCATTATAATCCTGAAGACCTAATTTGCATTCCTCTAAGCGAAGAGAGGGTTGATTTCTCAAAACATATGGTAAAACTAGAAGACGTATCGGTATATAAACAACAGTTTGAAGAACTAGTTCATATAGAAGAGACACTAAAACATGAAGAAGCAAAAGTAAAAATCTCAGGCTCTCCAGTTGTAATTGATAATTCTTAGTAAGGTATCTTACTTTGATATATACGAAAAACTCCTCCAAATTGCTTTAGAGGAGTTTTTTTAAGCATAAATTTACTTATATATGAAATCTTATATTATTAATTCGATGAGTTATTATCTTATTACTTCTAGAAGTCATTGAAGCATTAAACTCTCCTCCCATAATAACTATTATAGAAGCTAAAAATAGCCATGTTAGTAAGAACATAACAGCCCCTAGACTTCCATAAATTAAAGAATAGTTAGCAAAGTTGTCCACATAATATGCAAAAATACTAGATACAGCCATCATTCCAATGGTTGAAAATATTGCTCCAGGTATAACTTCCTTCCATTTAAGCTTAGTACTTGGCGCAAAATAATAAAGTAAAGTAAACACTCCTGTGCCTAAAGCAACAACAATAGAATACCTACCAATACTCCATACAGTAGATAGACTATGAAGAAACTCAAACTTTTTATCCACTTCTCTCCATATAATTCTTCCAAAAACAAGTAATAATCCAACTAAAATTATTAAAAATGCCATGCCGATAGTACAAAGCATAGATACAATTCTTACAATTATAAAGGATCTTGTTTCAATTATATCGTAAGCTTTATTCAGGCCCTTTATTACCGAATTAAATGCAGCGGATGCAGTCCACAAGGTGACAATTAAACTAAAGGACATCAATCCACTATTTCTCTTATTAATAATTTCTAATACTGAATTTCTTATAAGATTAAATACATTCTCAGGAAGTATTTTATTAAGTATCATTAATATATCCATTCCATTTAGAGATGTACGTCCTAAAATAGTCATTAAAAAAATAAGAAACGGAAAAAATGAAAGCAACAAATTAAATGCTAACTGTGAGCTTAATGACGGTACATCATCATCATTAAATCTTTTAAATAAATCTAAAATAAGTTCTAACATACTATATACCTTAATCCTTTTCTAATTACAACTATATAATATACCACTAACTTTCTATTATAACAATAAGCCTCTCTTCCTAGCATAGAGATATAACTATTTTTAATAAAATTCATTTTTTTAATTTTTTCCAAAACTGTATTGACATTATATGTAATGCGAGTTATATTATATATATCAGGTTGATATATATCTCCGTTGAATATATCAAAGTTGAATAACAGTAAAGGTGTGATTGATTTGGCAAAGATAAATAAAACTAAATATGCTCTACTAGGAGTATTAAATATTATTTCCGGATCAGGATATGACATAAAAAAATTCTGTGATTCCTCTATAGGATTCTTCTGGAATGAAAATTACGGTCATATCTACCCCGTATTACAAAAGCTCGAAGAAGATGAACTAGTTACCAAACGTGTAGAGCAGACAGAAGGCAAACCTTCAAGAAACGTATACTCTATCACCGAAAAAGGAAGAACTGAATTAGAAGAATGGCTCAAACTTCCTACAGAAAAACAACCAGTTAGATCTGAACTTCTTCTTAAGCTTTTTCTTTCTAGAAACTTACCTGCTGAAGATATAGTTAAGAACATGGAAGAAATAAAACAACAATCCTTGAAGGAGTTAGAACAATATGATCTAATAGAAAATTTAATAATGAGTAGAAAAGATAAGGTTGACGAAAAAACCTTCGCTCTTTGGAAGATAACCTTGCGTAATGGTAGAATAGGCGAAGAAGCCAGGCTGAAATGGTGTGAAGAATCTTTACAAACCTTAAAAGAGATATCTAAGTAATAATTTAATGTAATGAAAAAAAAGATTGGAGGATATATAAATGAAAGTCTTAGCTTTAAATGGAAGTCCACGAGGAAAGTACGGCAATACTGAAGTTCTTTTAGATAAGTTTGTTAACGGCTGCAAAATAGTAGGAGCTGATACTGAAGTAATTTATTTAAAGGAGAAAAATATTGGACATTGCCAAGGATGTTTTTGTTGCTGGACAAAAACTCCTGGTAAGTGTATCCTAAAAGATGATATGGAAGAGTTATTAATAAAGGTATCAGAAGCAGATGTCATTGTTTATGCTACCCCGCTCTATTACTTTACAGTAACAGGTATCATGAAAGACTTTATGGATCGTATGTTACCATTAAACCTAGGGGAAATAGTTGAAAATGATCAAAACTACTCTCATCCTAGACGCTTTAAGAAAACAAATCCTACGAAGACTGTTTTGATTTCAAACTCTGGCTTTCCAGGTAACTATAACTTTTCTGGTCTAGTTGAAACCTTTAAAATTCTAACAAACGGAACCCTTGCTGGTACAATACTCTGCGCTCAAGGTGGTGTGCTCCAAGGTATAAGAAAAAGCGAAACATTAACAGAACTTTATAAGCCATACTTTTCAGCCTTAGAAAACGCTGGACAAGAGATATTAAATTTAGGTTACATCAAACCTGAAACTCAAAAAATTCTTGATACAAATGTTATACCATCAGAAATTTATATAAACAATGCCAATAAAAATTGGCACTAATAGAAAGGAAGATTTATCATGGAAAAATTATCACCTAATTCTACAAATACAAATCCTTCATTAATTAAAGTAGTATTAAATAAAGATTTTGTTATAAGTGCACTTATACCAATAATCATCTTTGTAGGTTTTGATAAGGCAAAGCTAACACTTATAGGAATTATACTTTCAGCCTTATGGAGTATATCTGTTATTGCTTCTGGATTTATAAAGGAGCGTAAAATAAATGCTTTAGCAGCCTTCGCAGGAACCTTTGCTGTAATTGGTCTAGTTGGAACTATAATTTCAAAAAACGAAAAATTTTATTTTATCGCACCTATTATACAAGATGCATTGCTAGCCCTAGTATTCTTCGGTTCTTTATTATTCAATAGATCTTTAGTTCAAGTCATAGCTGAGCAAACCTATATAAAAAATATTCCTGACAAAATAATAAATAATCCAAGATATCAATCAGCTTGGAGAATACTAACTATTGCCTGGGGTACTCTTAATGTTGTTCAAGCAATTATTAGAGCCTTGCTTTTAAACCATATGTCTATGAGCTCGTATTTCGCTGTTAATACAACAATATCTAACATTTCCGACGCTTTACTAATTATATTCTGTATAATGTTCCCTAAATGGTACCTTTTAAGAAAAACAAATACTTCTAACGCAAATTAGATCTTTCCTCACACTATTTTTTCAGCATATTATATAATACTTCTTAGTTTAAATAACTTAATTTCAACACGGTGCATTACCATAACCTAAAAGATAAATTATTTATATAATAGCTGCAAAAAACAAGCTTATCTAAAGTTAGATAAGCTTGTTTTTTATTCTGTCCAATATGACGGACGAATTATATGAGCTGGTAACTTTGTACTTAAATCTCCTTTTGCTGTATTTATCTGTGCTTGAGTTATATATATGGTATTAGTTAAATTTGCCCCTCTAAGATCTGCATCTCTCAAATCTGCACCAATTAAATCAGTACAGTTAAGTTCATTATTTTTAAGGTCTGCAGCCATAAGAAGAGCCCCGCTTAAATCAGCTCCTTTAACATTAATTTTCTTTAGATCCGCACCTATCAGATCAAGTCGTCCTGCAATTCTTCTTTTTTGTTTCACGTTGTTCTCTTTACCCTTAAGTAAATTGTTTCTAACCTCTTTACTTGTCTTTTTAAGTAATGCGTTTACTCTGTCTCTATGTGATTCTAGATCAAGTGACCTTAAGTCATCATCCCTTAAAAACGTCATTTCTTTTGTTTCATTGATTAGAATAGTTATCTTACTTTTAATCTCTTTATCACTACTCTTGTTTAATGCATCTGTAAGATACCACTGCATCTCATGAAGCTGCTTTACAATTAAAAATATATCAAACATGTCTTTAGCTGATTCTGGATGGTTCCTCCAGCTACTTCCCTTATATGTATTCTGAGCTACCTTCTGTCCTGCGCCAAAGCAGTCATAAGAGGTACATCCCTTAAGGCCCTTGCTTCTAAGGTCCTTATGTATCTTACAGCTAAAATCTTCATTCAAATTTAAACATGGTTTACCTGCCTCCTTATCAGAAGGAAATCCTTCAAAGGCAGAAAAGTATAATGCTACACAGCAAAACCCAAAGCACTTCTTACAATCAATCCTTAAGTCCTTATATGAATCTATATCTATTTTTTCTTTACTTTTGTCCATAAGCTAGATCACTCCATAACTTCTATAAAATTGCCTTTTTTAATAGATTAATTGATAAAATCAACTACTATTATATACTGTTTACAAATAAAAGAAAACTTGCCACGGTCTTGTACAAGGCAAGTTTTTATATAGTGCTTTAACAACACCAATTTTCTAAATTGAAAGTTCCAACCCAAAATACCTTTTATTATCATAATCAACAAACTTTATACTACCATTGTAAAGTACTGTTCCAGCATACTTCCCCATGGTTATAACCACATAATTTTTTATATTTCTATCTAAGGATTTTAGGTTAAACTTAAGTTGTGTAAGAGTTTTTCTATACTGCTGAGGATTTAACCTCATTATGCCTAAGGATGAAAGTTCTTTATCCTGCAACATGCCATCTCTATTATCATCTCCAATCAATATTAATGCATTTGATAAGCCTGATGAAACATCACATAGCTTAAGTAGCTTTCCATCTGTTCCAAAGGCACTTAACTGTTTGTTATTATTGGAGCTTCTTTCTATTTCAATGACATTTGCACTTTCACTGAGCATATTTATATCAGTCTTAAAGTCCGCTAATACAATATTATTTTTCTTAGCCTGCACAGTTAACTTATTTAGATAAGAAATAGTAAAGAAAGATCCCATTAGTATAAGTGCAAAAAAGAGAATTTTTATATTAGCAGATTTATTCATTAGTTTCTTTGAGCTATTATTCTTATGTTTATAAGCTAGTAAATTTTTGGTATACATTATTTCACCTATCCTTTAGAAGCTATTTATTGATTTAAGTTTAATATGTGATTATTAATTACATCTTATTCCTATGTAAAGAACAAGTTAAACTTAATAATTATTCAAATTCAATCTTAATATGAATTTAATCAATATTTAATTAGTAATTAACTTCAACCTAGTATGATGATATCATAAGAGAGGTGATATAAATGAAATTTTTTAATATCTGCATTGATATCGACGGTACCATAACTGAACCTTATTACTGGCTAGATAGGTGCAATAAATACTTTAAAACCAACATTACGGAAGATCAAATTACAGAATATTATATACACAAGGTACTAGGAATAGCTCGAAAGGAATATGAAGACTTCTATGAAAATCATAAATTTGAGATTCATTCTAACCAGCCGCTTCGAGATGAGGTTCAAAAAATAATCAAGCTCCTTAGCCTAGAAAGTAATATCTATTTCGTTACCGCTAGGGATAGTAGTCTTAGAATGCTTACCTATAGCTATTTAAAACATAACGAAATACCTTATGATGATTTATTTATTCTTGGAAGCCACTATAAAGTTGATACAGCAATACAATTAAATTGTAATGTATTTATTGAAGATAATTATGATAATGCTATACAGCTTTCCAATGCTGGTTTTAAAGTATTATTGATAGACACAAATTATAATAGAAAGCCTTTAACTGAAGATATTACAAGAGTTTATAGCTGGCAACAAATATATTCAACTATAAAAAAGATGCTATTACAAAGCAAAGCAGTGTAACAGCATCTTTTTTATATTACTTTTATATTCTTATTAGGTTTTATTTCTTGCACTGAGCACTATTTTACAAAAAGTTTGGTAAAAGAATATTATTATCTTTTTCTGCCTGTTCAATATATCTATGTAATTTAGGAATCTCATTCAATCCTATACTTCCATAATACAGCTTTGAATACAAGGTAGGCTCTTTAGTTAAAGCCTCCTTTATATCTATATATCCTTGAAAATATACATAATCTCGAATAAAACCTCCTGATTTACTGGTATCAGACATTCCTATTTTTATTCTTGAAACAACATATATAGCATTGTCTATTCCTATGAAAGGCTCTATTTCTTGTACCATTTCATAAAAAGACATACTCTCCATATTAACTGTACTTATAAATCTTGCAGCATAAATTTTAAGCATGTCAATATTTATCTTTCCTGCCATATCTTCGTTATACAGAGCCAATCCCTCTTCAGTTTTAAGAGAGTTTGAGGTGCCATTTTTAAATATTTCATATTCTCTTTTAGCTCCATTCTCTGATCGAAGTACATGTGTTGACACTTCATGGGCACAAAGCCTTTCCATGTCATTAAGAGAGAATCTTTGATTACCATTTATATAAATTGTCTTATTCCCAGTGCTTACAATTACTTTTCCAGGTATCTCATATGATATTATGACCTTCCAGTCTAATCTATAACTATCTAAGCATTTTTTTAAGTGACAACATAAATCCTCAGCACAATAACTTTTTTCTTCCTTTGTCGCTTCCAGACTTATGGCCTTTCTTGCATTGTCCAAGTACAAAATATTGGGAACTCCATCCATCTTTTTCGAATGAATTGTAATCAAAGCATCATTACCTATACTCTCCATAAGCTTAAGAAAGTTATATTGTATTTCCCTTTCTTCCGAATATATATGTCCTATAACTGTATCTGTAAATGACAAACCATCAAGTTCCATAAAAAGTTTTTTTAAATTTATATTACTCCTATCTCTGTATCTATATATAGGGTTATAAGCCTTCTTTGATAGATAGGCTTCCTTAAACAATTTATTTTCTTCTTGAAAGTTTATCGGTGTTATGTACTTACTAAATCCTACTTGCTGATTTATTTCACTGAATACTTCCTCTGCCTTTTCAATACATTGCTTTTCATCATATATCATAGTACTCTCCTAAACTTCACACATATATTTTCCATAAGTATCACTTATCTATAATTATAGACTTACGAAAACATATTGTAAATTTTTTACTAACACTGATATCAAACTACACTTTTATGATGAACCTTCATTTATAGATATCAACTTCATAATAAAATTTATAATAATATTTCTGTTATATAGTAGAAATATTATTGATATACGTATATATGCTGTATATTTCGGTTAGTGAAACTATTTCTTGTTATAATTAAAGCCTTAATTTCTAACTAATAAAGTGAAAGATGCTATTACAACAAGAACTCGTATAATAGCATCTATTTCATAACCTGTTAATTTCAACAATACCCTTTGGTAAAGCTTATTTTAATATTGTTAAGAATTTATAATCCTCCAGCTAGTTCCTTCCTTTGAGTCAATCAGTTCTACATTGATACCTAGAAGAATATTCCTTATCTCATCCGCTTTAGTCCAATCTTTTTGTTTCCTAGCTTCATTTCTCTCCAATATTAACTGATTAACATAACTTTCATCAATTAAACTGAATTCCTTAATATATTCATTCTTAGTGAGATTTAAAGAAAACACTTTATCAAAGTCTTCAATTAAATATATCTTTTCTTCGTTATTTAATTCTTCACTTTTTATTACCTCATGCAATACTGTAAAGGCATTTGGAGTATTCAAATCATCACATATTTGTGCAGCAAATCTCTGTTGGTATTTTTTCACCTTATCTTTATTTATAATTTCATTTTTAACTCTAGCTTCAATTATGTGTCTAATTTTGCTTCTCAACTTATTAAGAGCTTGTTTCGAATCTTTAAGACTGTCCAAGCTAAATATCAGTTGCTTTCTATATCTTGATTGGAGGCAAAAATATCTATAATCTAATGGACTAAAGCCCATCTCTTCTAATTTATATATGGTTATAAAATCTCCACTTGATTTTGACATCTTACCACTATCATTCACTAGAAACTCGCAATGTATCCAGTAATTTACCCACTTCTTACCTGTAGCACTTTCTGACTGCGCTATCTCATTGGTATGATGTACAGGAATATGATCTATTCCTCCACAATGTATATCTATTCTTTCCCCCAAATACTTCATTGACATAGCGGAACACTCTATATGCCAACCAGGAAAGCCTCTTCCCCAGGGAGATTCCCACTGCATTATTTGATTAGAAAACTTGGAGTTTGTAAACCATAAAACAAAATCTAGAGGATTCTTTTTAAATGGATCTATCTCTACTCTACTACCTGCTTCTAGCTCTTCCATACTAAGATTAGCAAGCTTAGCGTAATCCGGATACTTATCTATTGAAAAATATACATTTCCATTAGCTATATAAGTAAATCCTTTTTCTTCTAACTTCTGAATAAATTTTATCATGTCGTCAATATGCTCTGTAGCTCTGCACACTACAGAAGGTAAAGCAATATTAAGCAAACTACAATCCTTTAGAAATGCCTCTTCGTAGAATCTTGCGATTTCCCATACTGTCTTCTTTTCTCTAAAGGCACCTAAGGCCATCTTATCCTCTCCAGTATCCGAATCTGATTCTAAGTGTCCCACATCAGTTATATTCATTACATGTTTGACTTCAAATCCCACATACTGTAATGACTTTTTAAGAATATCTTCAAAAATGTAAGCCCTCAAATTTCCTATATGAGCATAATTGTACACTGTAGGTCCACAGGTATACATCTTTATCTTTCCCTTTTCTAAGGGTAGTAGCTCTTCTCTTTGCCGAGTAAAACTATTATAAACATAAAACTTCATCGAACCTTCCTCCTTTTAGTGATTCTTTCTTTATTCACTGTGGTTGACATACAAATTTAGAAATTAATTTTTTATCTTTAGATTATTTTTCAATTATGTTAAACAATCTTTTAAATACAATATCCAAAAAATAAAAACTGTAGACAATAAGCCTACAGTTTATAATATTCATAGCTTCATATAGGTTATATCAAAACGCAGACCTGTTGCCATACTATTTTATTAATATAAACTTATTAAATAAACAGCAACAACACATCATTGATTCCCCCTACAATTTAATATACTAATATTATATCCTTAATTATGGAAAAATGATATGACTATTTTAAATATATTGATGTATCATTTCTTATTAAAGTTTAGGTTATGTTTAAGAATACTGTTGCAATTAAGTCGTAAATATGGAGATGCTATATGAGGGTGCAATTAGCTTAAGCTCATTAAGGCCTTGTATGACTGACCACATAATTTCAACATTACACTTTAACACAGCCAAGATTTATAATTTCATGTTAAAAATAATTTCTTCTATCCCACTGTGTAGCTTCCAAACATCGCAACTATGATTAGCTAATGCTATACTTGTGGTATCTATGGATGGATAGTAAGCTAACATAGCTGCAACTCCAGCATTTGCACCTTCTTTAAACATACTTACTAAGTTTTCTCTCTTATCGTACTTAAAATGGAACCCGTACCCATTTATAATCTTACCACCATCATTGCTTCTTTCTATATTAATCTGAGGTTTCATTATTTCACTGGTTAACTTATATGATAAAAGCCTACCTTCTTTCAATTGTCTCATAAAAAGATCTAAATCATCGGCAGTAGTATAGGCTCCCCCATCCGCTGTCCCAATAGGTGGATAAGAATAAATGTTTTTCTTCCAACTAATAGTGTTACTTTCTTTATTAAAAACAGGATAATAACCTTCTGCGATTTTTTCATCACCTTCATCTTTCGATGAAAATCTTGTGTTTCTCATACCGCAAACATTAAATATGTTCTCACTTACATATTCTCTATAACTTTTATTAGTTAATTTCTCTATAGCTAGTCCAAGAAGTACAAAAGCACAATTATTGTACCTTACATTAGTACCTGCTTTAAAATTATGTTTTTTATAAGCAAACTGAGGGATAAAATCACTGCAGTTTCTTATTGAGTAGTTAGGTTTACTTATAAATAAATCCTCATATTTTTCTCCAGCCTCTTCTTCAGCATCATCAGCTATTCCAGATGTGTGTGTAAGTAAGTGAAATATGTTCACATCCTTAGGAATTTCTGTTCCTGTCAAATCGATTATATCAACTATTTTATCTTCTAAACTCAGAAGCTTCTTATCAACTAATTGCAGTATTGCTACAGCAGTAAACAACTTAGTTATGGATGCCGTATCAAACATTGTATCTAAACCATTTTTAATATTAAAACCTCTATGGGCAAAGCCATAACTTTCAGTAAACAAAATCTTGTTTTCTCTCTTTACAAGTACTACTCCTGAAAAGTTTTCTTTTTCAAAGTATCTTTGGCAAATAGTTTCTATCTCAGTTGAAGTATTATCTTTAGAACTGTTCTCTAGATTATTTATAACTTTATCTGCACTACTCATTTTTACTCTCCTATGATTAATATTTAATTCTATTTAATATAACTTACACCAATTTAAAAACAAACCACTTCAAACCTACTACTATATCTAATTTCGGATTGAAGTGGTACAGATTACTATAAATTAATTATATAAGCTTTCATGGATAAAATGTAGGTAGTAAACATTTCTATATCATTCTTAACTTCCAGAACTTTCGTAGTTTTTTATGCCTTTCACCCAAAGTCCATAAGCTAGAATCCATGCAATAACAGCGCATAGCACTGTGGCTACTACTCCATATAAAAAGCTTACTTTTCCCAAAATATATTCTGCTGGTACAAAAGCTGTAAAAGCAAATGGGACTATAAATTGAACAAGTACACTTATCGCCTTAGGATAAATACTAATTGGATACTTAGCAAAAGTACTTATGTTATACACCATAAAAACAAGATTTATTGAATTCTTTATCCAAAAAGCAAAGGATGCAAAAAACAACTTTATTGAGGTATAAATAACAGAACCAGCAAAAACTAATATTATAAAAATAATTATATTAAAAATTGAAATAGTAATATTTATTTTAGGTATAGAAATTGCTAAAATTATTAGTCCTACGATAATTTCACCAAAAGCATCTGGCTGAAATCTTTCAGATATAACTTGAAAAAATGGATTTATAGGTCTCACAAGATATCTATCAAAGGTTCCTTGGATAACCATATCTCTAGCAAAAATCCATATGTTATCCATGATTAGATGATCAATCCCTCTAGGCAGTTGAGAAAAACCATAAATAAATAATATGTCATAATAACTCCATCCATTTAAGCTTGGTATGTTTCTAAAGACTAAATTAATAAAGGCTATCCCTGATGCTTGAATTAAGAAAAATCCAACTAGTCCAAACAAAAAGTCCACCTTGTATTCCATAAGTCCTTTTAGATACTGAATTAAAAATCTTTTATAAAGTTTTATATATCTCATAGCATTAACCTCCTAATATGGTTAATCTCTTCATAGATCTATTCCACATTAAATTGCTTAATAAAGCTAGTAAAACAATCCATACCAGTTGGACTATTAAACTATTTATAAGTTCATGTCCTCTTATCTTACCTAAATATATCATTATTGGTGTATAATTCATTGATGAAAAAGGAACAAACTTAAGTACATTCTGAAACCAGTGAGGGAAAAATACTAATGGTATTAAAGCTCCAGAGCAAAATTCAACAACCGCTGCTTGTATCTGAGAAATTCCCCACAGATTTGTAAAAGAGAACGCAAGTAGCCCTATACAATAATTGAAGAAAAATAATACAAAGTAAGCTAGAATGCAACTTACTAAATATAACACTAAAGTAATTATATCAGGAGGTAATTCTCCCAAGGTTACAAATCTTACAATCAATAGAATTATCCATAATGGCAGTGCCGCAAAGATAATAAAAGCCGCCGTTCCTCCAAAGCTTTGAAAAAGCACCCTTCCCATAAAATTTATAGGCTTAATCAATGTCATTGCAATGGAGCCATCTTTTACTTCACCACCTACTAGATATGTTGCATTATTATCCAAAATTCCTGCTGTTATCTTACTCATAAACACATACAAAGCCATCTCGGTAGCAGTAAATCCATTTAAAACGCTCTGTCCTGAGTTGGCAAATATGGCCTTCCATAGATAGTAAATTACAAAGGTAGCTATTATATTGCCTAGTATGAACATTAAAACATTTACTCTATAAGCTATAAATCTTTGAAGTGAACACTTAAAGAAAGGTATGTATACTTTCATTAAACGTTTCATTAGATATTCACCTCATTCCTATAAATCTTTTTTACTATCTCTTCAACGCTTGTTTCCTTAATTGATACATCAAGAACTTGGCATTCCTTCATAACTACCTGAATTATATCTGATACTATAATCTTATTTTTGTTAAAATTAATCACTATAGAATCTTCAGCAATCTCAGTAAACAAATCTTCTTCAGAAGAATTTAATAAATGATTAATATTAAAATCATTTAAACTTTCACTACTCTTTATCTTTATCTCAAGCTTATTCATATAGCCAAAAGCACTTTTTATTTCATCAATACTTCCATCGTATATCTTTTTACCATTGTCTATAATTATTATCCTATTACATAGTTCCTCTATGTCGTTTAAATCATGAGTAGTTAGTATGACTGTGGTACCAAACTCTTTATTTATCTCTTTTATAGCTTTTCTAACCTTCTCTTTTACCATAACATCAAGGCCAATTGTGGGCTCATCCAAGTACAATATCTTAGGATTATGAAGTAGAGATGCAGCAAGGTCTGCTCTCATTCTTTGTCCTAAAGAAAGACTTCTTACTGGAGTTGCCATAAAGTCATTAAGTCCCAGCACTTCATCTAAGAATTTCATTCTATACTCAAAGTCTTCATTTGATACCTGGTAAATCTCCTTTAGCACAGTAAAGGTTTCTCTAAGTGCCAGATCCCACCACAACTGAGTTCTCTGTCCGAATACAACACCAATGTTCTTTGCATTTTCTGTTCTATTTTCATAAGGAACAATTCCATCTACTGTTACTTTGCCACTAGAAGGTGTCAATATACCAGTCATCATCTTTATAGTCGTAGACTTACCTGCACCATTAGCTCCAATATAACCAACAATCTCCCCTTTACTTATGGTAAAACTCATTTTGTCTACAGCCTTCTTAAGAGTGTACTCTCTAGAAAACAACCCTTTAAAAGCTCCCTTTAGCCCCTCTTGCTTCTTTACCGTTTTAAATTCTTTACATACATCCTCTAAAATTATCAATTTATCTCCCCCTATTAACCTTAGTATTCTTCTAAATACTAAATCAGCTACCTTAAAGTAATATATTCCACAACTTATATGATATCGTTTAAGATAAATCGTCACACTTCGTGCAATCGATTGCACAAAGCAGTATAAAAGTTCTAAAATACTATTTTTCAGTGGGTTTTATTGAATACATAACTTTAAATTATTATTAGTGCCACTTTTTCCAAACTTACTTTGATTACTTTTCATTGTAGTTTGCTTTAATACGATTGTCAATATATGTAACGATTTATGTAAATAAGACCTACTATTTTACGACTTTCCTAAATTAATTTGTTTGTAACTACTAAATTTATTGAATAAATAATGATTTGAATCATTACTAGAATCTAAGAAATTATAAAAATATATTCTTCTATATTACTATATTAAAAATAAAGATTTAAATAATCATATATTCATATAAATATATAGTCCTAATTCGGGTTTTAATAATCTTCCTATAAAAAATCATAACTTATAAAGAAATAAGTTTTATAATTTTCCACGAAAAAGTCAATCCTTTTTACTATACTTTTTCCAGTACTTTAAGTCTCATTATCATTCCTAGTAAATAAAAAATCTCCTGTACTAAAAACAATTGAGCACAGAAGATTTTTCTTCTCTATAAGATTAAATTTATCAAAGGTGACAAGAAAAGTACTAATGAAAGAATCACTATAAATATCACTGTTATCCAAATTATAATATTTTGAATCTTATTGTTAACATGCTCACCCATTAGTTCCTTATTGTTAGTAAGAACCACCATAAATATCAGTATAACTGGACAAAGTATACCAGCTATCTGCTGAGTAACAAGCATTATAGAAACTAAAGATACGTGTGGAATCAAAACTAAAACTGAGCTAAATACTATCATAAAAGTAAAGATTCCATAAAAAGCTGGAGCTTCCTTATATTTATGATTCAATCCACTTTCAAAACCGAAGGATTCACATATAGCATAGGAAGTTGATAGCGGTATAATCATGGTAGCTAATACAGATGCCCCAAAAAGTCCTGCTCCAAAAAGTACAGAAGCATAATTACCTGCTAATGGTTTTAAAGCTGTAGCAGCCTGCTGTGCGCTATCTATTTTAATTCCTGCTTTATAAAGAGTTACTGCAGTACATACTATTATAAAAAAGGAAACCAAATCTCCCCATATAGCACCTAGATAAACATCTAGTTTCTCATACTTGTAATCTTGCAATTTAAGTCCTTTATCAACCACTGAAGACTGAAGGTAAAACTGCATATATGGTGTAATGGTAGTACCTATCATCCCTATAAAAGTTAGTATAAAGGCCTTATCAAACTTTAAAGTAGGAGTGATGGTTTCTTTCATAACTTGATGCCAATCTGGCTTTACTATAAAGCAAGTTATTATATATGAGAAAAATACAAAAGTAAAAGCAAGAAATAGTTTTTCTATCTTTGAGTAAGATCCTTTTGTAATAAGGAACCAAACTAAAAAAGCCATTATAGGAACTGATATATATTTACTTACTCCAAATAGTTCCATGCTCGCAGCTATTCCTGCAAAGTCACCTATGCAAACTCCAAAGTTTGCTATAAATAAAGTAAGCATAGCAAATAATGCAAGCTTTACTCCAAATCTTTCTCTTATTAAATCCGCTAATCCTTTTCCAGTAACAATGGCCATTCTAGCATTCATCTCTTGAATTACTGCTAAACTAAAAGTAATAAGAAGAAGTCCCCAAAGCATCTTATAACCATAAGAAGCTCCTACTGAGGCATAAGTTGCTATACCACCGGCATCATTACCAGCATTTACTGTTATGAGTCCTGGTCCAATAATAGTCATGATAAATAGTATCTTTTTGAATCTGCTGGATGATGCTTCTGTCATAGTGCAACCCTCCTTGCTGGAATGTACTCTCTAACACTGTCATTAAGTGATATTGTACCAACTAGCTCATTACTTTCATCAACTACAGGCATTGAAATAAAGCTGTACTTTTCCATTGCTTCTATCGCTTCTCCTATGGTATCTTCATCCTTAAGGCTCTTTGGTTGAGTAGTCATTATATTGTATAACTTTGTATCTCTATCTGAAGTAATAATATTTAACAATGGTATTACTCCCAAAAGATTATTTTTGCTGTTAGTAACATATATATAATATGCCTCTTCTTCATCTGGAATATTGTTTCTCATCCAACTAACAACCTCATCTACAGTGAGATCCGGTAAAAAGGTTATAAATTCCTTTGACATTATACTTCCTATGGTATCTCTTTCGTATTCCATAAGTTCTCTAATTTCTTCCCGACTCTCTTTATCCATTTGAGTTAACAGCTTTTCTACTCTGGAATCTTCCATTTCCTCAAGAACGTCAGCAACTTCATCTGAAGGCATAATCTCCAAAATATCAGAAGCCTTCTGATCTGACATTGAGTTAATCAAATTAACTTGTACATCTGTTTCTATCTCTTCAAATACTTCTGCTGCTTTCTGGTTGTTAAGACTATTAAATAAAATATGACGACTCTTATTGTCCAGTTCTTCAATTATATCTGCAATATCTGCAGCATGAAGAGTTTCTATTTTATTTGCTGGAGAAGAAAGCTGTAAATTATTACGTCCTGTGGACAAAGGTTGAACCTTATCCCAAATAATTAGCTTATTTCTCATCTGAATATTAAGTGCTCCTGTCAACAGGATAAAGGGATATTCAACCCCAAGTCTTCTTAGCAGCCCTCTAGTTCCTATATCAACGGCTATAAGCTGCCACTTTCCGTTTATATTTCCTAGTCTTACATCATTTACTCTTTCTACTCTTTTACCATTTATATCTACGATTTGTTTATCTAAAAAATCCTTAGCTAAGAATATTACATTTCTACTAGGTAAATCTATCAATAAACTACTAGTATTTACCTTGATAGAGTACCTTTCTTTACTATCCTTAAAAATATCAAATTTATCTAAAGATACATAGTAGGATTTTGGTCCATTCTTAATCTGTACATACATAGCTGTAGGCTTTTCTTGGTTAAAGTCTACGATAAAATCACTTACCTTACCAATTAATTCGCCTGATATATTATATATATCTTTCTTTATTATCTTACTAAAGAAAAAACTAGTTGCTTTATCCATTTGTTTCACCCCTTCTATTTATAGTATCTCGCTGTAATGCAAGATACATTTAAATTACTCTTACATTTCTTGAAACTAATAGGATTCCTAATTCAACTAGTAATTTATACATTATCCAAAACCCTTTATACTAAGTCTTTGAATAAATATAAACTAAGCTTCAGTTTACAAATCCTATGCTTTCATAAGCGAAACGCGAAAATACTTTAGAAAGGGTCGTCAAATAATTAACATCAAAGCCGTGAATAAACTTCTTATATGTCATAACAATAACCTCCTAAAGGCCACTGTTATTCAAAGGGCTGGTTACCCGTAAGAATAACGGTGGATATTTTGTTTTTACTACTGACTATACTATCCGTAGGTCCCTCTTCCACGAGTAACCACCTCCTAATTCTTAAATAATAAAAAAGTCGCTAAAACTATCTTTAGAATAAAAAAATCTCTTCATTTCAACGAATGAAGAGATTTATGTGCTCAACAAAAAAACAACCTTTTCTCCATCCGTTGAGTTTTAGCACTACAAAGCTTTGAGCAATAAGCATTCATTAAAAATGAATGTTGTCAGCTACATTAAGTAAAACCTTAATTCGGCAGTACCTGCTGACCCATTGGCGTCTCTCGACATTTCTGGGCAGTAGCGTATATCTTTGTAGGAACCTCACCTAACGAGATATTTAATTTTACTTCCTTATATATAATATTATTTTTAGTATGATTTGTAAACACATTATTTCACATAATCAATTTTATTTTATATATCTACCTTCTAAGCCGCTTTAGATTGTTTATCTGATCTATCTTTACCTCTTCCAAAGGCTAAAGATAATATAAATCCAAACATAGCAATAGCAAAAGCTAAAAGTACTGCGCTTGAAAAACCTTTCGCTACTGCAACTTCATTAGTTATATTAGTTGAAGCCATTGCCTTTACTTGAACTGAAGACATAACTCCAATAAATAGTGAAGAGCCCACAGCTGCAGAAACCTGTTGTAGTGTATTTACTATTGCAACTCCATGAGGGTAATATTGCTTTGGTAACTGGTTTAGGGAATGAGTCTGAGATGGAGACATAGTTAGCCCTACTCCAATACATACGCATATATAGGTTAATATTATTATTACTAATGAAGTATTACTACCTGATAATGATAATATTAAGGTAAACACTGATACTATCCCTAACCCAACAGGTACCAAAATCTTTACCCCGTATTTGTCATAAATTTTTCCGCCTATTGGAGTAGCTAAACCATTAAAAATTACCGCTGGCAATAAAGAAAGAGCAGCAATAAAGCTTGACTTGCCAAGAGACCCTTCTATAAACATAGGAAGCATTACATTCATAGTAAACATAGTCATCATAGATACCATTACCAATAATACACCTATTACAAACTTAGGATATTTAAAAGGAGATAAATTAAGCATTGGCTCTCCTAATGATAATTGACGCTTTATAAATATTATCATAGAAATTATTCCGATTATAAAGCTTACTAAAGCAATCTTAACATCACTTCCACTAATACTACTTATCCCATAAATTATAGTTCCCAATCCCAAGGTTGAAAGAATTACTGATATATAATCTAATTTTGGCTTTGTTAATTCTGAAACATTCGCTAACACAAAATACCCTGCAAACATAACTAAGATTATTACAGGTATTAACATTATAAATAGAGCATGCCAGCTAAAATATTGAAGCATTATTCCAGAAACTGTTGGCCCAAAAGCAGGTCCTAGAGATATGGCTGAAACACATATTGCCATTGATGCGCCTATCTTCTCTTTAGGTGCAACTAAAAGCACTGTGTTCATCATTATTGGTATCATCATTCCTGTACCAGAGGCCTGAATCATTCTTGATATTAAAAGCATACTAAAAGAACCAGATATGGCAGCTAATATAGTACCAAGCAATAACAAACCTAAGGCGCTTAAAAATAAGCTTTTTGTCTTAAAGGTTTGAATTAAAAATGCTGTAACAGGTACCATTACCGAAGTTACTATCATATAGGCTGTTATTATCCATTGAGCAGTTCCTGCATTTATATTCATTTCTTTCATTATACCTGACAACGCTACATTCAATATAGTTTCATTGAAGGTTGCTATAAAGGCACTTAGTACTAATACTGCTATAATTGCTGTTGAGTTTAATTTTTTCGTAGTTGCTACATTGTTTTTTGTTTCCATTGATTATCCTCCATTCATTAGACCAGTCTACATAATAATTATTTGAAATGTCCTCTTAGTATATTCTAATTGAGGTATCATTGGCTTTGACTTTTGAGAAGCCGTTACACATAAAAAATAGAGTATCCAAAAACTTTTTTATTTAGTTTCTGGATCACTCTGTATTATTATCTAACTATTAATTAACATCGGAATTTGTTTTGCAACACTTCTTAGCGCATCACTATTTTTCCTAGTTAAACTTAATATAATAGCTCCCTCTGTCATAGATAATATAACAGCTGCCAGTTCTCTGGCTCTAATCTCTGTTATACTATATTTAATTAATTTATCAAAGTATATCTGTTCAATTAAGTCAAAGGTTTCCCTACAAGCTTTTCTAAGAACTTCACTACTATCATAGGTTTCTAGTGCAATTAAGCTTATAGACATATCTCTCAGCTTTTTTTCATCATCTAAGATTTCCGCCAAATTTATCGTATTAGCCACTATTGCTTCACCAGGATCTTCAAATCTAGCTAACATATTTTTTAAGTTTGTAGTAATCTTATCGCAGGCAAACTTTATAGACTCTAATGCCAGTTGTTCTTTTCCATTAGGAAAATGATAATAGAATGATCCTTTAGGTGCTCCACTCTCCTTTAGGATTTCGTTAAGTCCAGTAGCATTATACCCCTTTAGTTCGAACAACCTACCTGCAGTCTCTATAAACTTCTCTTTTGCATTTGTACTACTTCCCATAAATCCATCATTTTACACCTTTCAAGCTTATTATGGTGACCGGTCTACTATAATAGTATAAGGCTATTCTTTCTTTATTTCAACTTTTAATTTTATTTAATTAATAAAATTAAATCTTTTATTAAACTTTTCCTTGACAACAGTATTTTATTGATGTATAGTAAGTACATAGATAAGTCGCAAACACAATATCGCGGGGTGGAGCAGTTGGCAGCTCGTCGGGCTCATAACCCGAAGGTCGTAGGTTCAAGTCCTGCCCCCGCAACCATAAAACAGATATACTTAAGTATATCTGTTTTCTTTTTTTGCACATTATATAATAATCTATTTTCTCCTCGCTTCCTTGTAAACATATTAGCCCCTATATGAAACTAACGTTACTATTTACAAAAAAATTTATTTAAAACCAGCAACTAAAGATAGCCTCTCCTACCAATAATAAATCTAAAGTAAAAACTAATTTATCTAAATAAATAGTTATCTTATTATGTATTGATTTTATAAAATGAAGCTTACCAAAACCTTAAATACTTTAGTAGAAAAATTTATGTTTTCTAAAAAGTAATTTTATAGAGCATACTAAAAGGCCCTTATTCAAATTAGATATTAGAATCATAATTTAGATAAAGGCCACTTATAATACTTTATTATCTATTAAAGTTACTTAGTATAGTCCTTCCTCAATATAGCAAGTATAACATCATCTACTAGCTCACCTTTTATCATAGTTCTCTCTCTTAGTATTCCTTCTTGAGTAAATCCAACTTTCTTTAATACTCTCACAGAAGCATCATTACCATAGGTTACAGTGGCTTCTATTCTATTAAGCTTAATCACAGAAAAACAAAACTCCACCATAGTCTTTATAGCTTCAGTTCCATAGCCTTTATTCCATTCATCTCTATTGAAACCATAGCCAATCTCACCTCTTGCTGCATCCTCATCAAAATCTCCTATACAACAATAACCTATTATCTTATCATCACTCTTCTTAGCAATGCCCCAGGTAATTTCTTCTTCTTCTAGAAAGCCATTATTATATCTCTCTATTATCGCAAATGCTTTTTCTTTATCCTTTATTGGCCTAAAGAAATCATACTTGGCTACTTCTGGATCACTGTAGATTTTAAATATTTCTTCCACATCTGCTTTAGTTATCTTTCTAAATATCAATCTTTCTGATTCCAATTCTGGAAAGTTACTAAAACAATCATTACTCATCTCAATATTCTTAGTCAAATTATTATCTATCATAGTTTTCTCCCTAAACTTGAAAATACTTTTTATTATATATTTTGCTTTATATAAAGTTATTTTCAGATATAAATTACGTTAATAAAGAATTTAGTATATTCTTACAAATATATCTTTGTTGTGTTATACTTTATTTTATACTTAATTAGTAAAATACTAAAAGTGTGATTTGAGGTGATATTATGAACAAAATTCTCATGGGCTGCCTAATTGAAATGATTTTACTTTTTATTTCCATGGTATCAAACAACATCTATATATTTCTTAATGGTTCGAAGTTAATTGGCATAGGCTGCTTAGTTATAGCCATGATTATCTCTGGAGTATTTAATAAGGATAATTTACACTCCACTAGATATGAAAGCAGTAATGATCGTGATATTAGACTTCATCATATAAGCACTTTATTATTGTTAGGAGCTCCTAGCCTTCTATCTTTATTTATGTTCTATGTATTTATAAGATAACTAAGCTGAACCTATTTCTAATCTAATATCTTTTCAAAATTAATACTATCTACCCATTGACCACTTAATCTTAATATCTATAAACCTGTACCACATAATCAGTGTTAGGAAGCATTTCTACATGATATCTTTTCCCTTTAACAAAGAAGTTTTTATCTGATATGCTTTTACTCATTACAAATCTTTTCTTACCTAAAGTAAATTTAGTAAATGTAGTAGTACCGATAGAAGTACTCACCTCCATTAACTCTCCATCATATGTTGCATATTCAGAATTTATAATCCTTGAAAGATCTTTATAGTACTTAGGTAAAACAGACACTCCTATATAAGCTGTTAAAAGTAAAAATATTATTCCAACGATCCTGACACTAATTCTAGATGAATACTTATAGCCTTCAGTTTTATGTAGGATACAATAGTATGAGCCTAAACAAAATAAAACTATTGCACTAAAGGAATAAGTCAATACTACTCCAATAAATTTCACCTTAAATCCTCCAAATAGATTCATAACTTTAGCCACTAAAAGACCTAAGGCAAATAATGCAGCAAGAAGTGCAAATGGATTTGTTGATTTAACCTTATTCAATTTATACCAGCTCTTTACTTTCAATACAATCAGCTCCTGTAAATACATTTTAATTGTATAATTACGTTTCCATATATGAACTCTTTATCTATAAATCTCTAGTATAATACTATTAAGTTGAACAGCTTTAAGCTATTTTAAGAACCCATTTAGCTCCTTATTTAGATTCATCACCATTTAGCTGAAAGTAAACAGATTACCTATATTTAATCAATGCTGATAAAATATAATATATAAATGGAGTTACTAAAATAACGCTATCAAACCTATCCAAAATTCCACCGTGTCCAGGTATTATCTTGCCAAAATCTTTTATTCCATTAAATCTTTTTATCAGCGATGCTATTAGATCTCCACATTGGGAAATTATAGAGCCAACGCTTCCTATAAACAAGCAATACAATGGGAAGCTATTAATATTGACGTTGGTTAACCTTACCACTATAATTCCATAAATATATGAAAGTATTGTTGCCCCAACTATTCCTCCAATAAATCCTTCAACAGATTTGTTTGGACTTAATTCTGGAGTCAACTTCCTTTTTCCTATGGTTTTACCTACCGCATATGCAAAAGTATCAGAGCTCCACGCTACTATAAAAATAAGCCAAATAAAAACATATCCTTGAGGTTTTATATTAATTATTTGGCTTATATATGAAAACATATATGTAACATAGAAAAATCCAGCAAAGGTTATTACAATATTCTTTGCATTGTTCTTATTATAAAATACTATGGAGTAAAGTATTAACGATAATAAAAATAAGAATATGAATAAACCAATAGAAGAATTAAAGTTTGGTATTACAAATATGTAGTAAAGAATTGAAAACCCAAAACCAACCAAACTAAAGCTCATGTTATAATTCTCAAATGAATTATAAAACTCTTTTAAACCGATTAAACAAACCACCATGAGAATACTGTTTATTAACAACGTGTTCTTACTCATAATTATACATATTAACATAGGTAATCCTATTACTGAGGTAATCACTCTCTGTTTCATGATTTAATCTCCTTAAAATAAAACTCTAAAGGTTCATCTGACCAAACTTGTACTTCTATGTATCTCTTTGGTCCTTTTGATCCATCATTATTCCACTGTTGCGGTAAACCATATAGTTCTACTACTTCTTCTATTTCTTCTAAGGTATATACTTTCTTAGAGTAGGGTTTATAGTCCTCATATCTCATAGCTGGAAAAATATCTCCATATGTAAAACTTATAGTTTTAGGATTGATTTTTGAAATTGGTATCTTTACCTCTTGACCATTTTTATACCACTGCTTTATCCAGTTGCATTGACCTAAAGTCATTGAAATAGGTACTTGTCTTAGAGGTTGTCCCCCCTTCTCCATAAACATTTTTCTGACCTTTCTCTCAAGCTCTCTTCTAACAATCATATAATCTTTTGATCGTTTGCTGGCATATGTTTCTCCTCTACCTCTTATATGCTCCAATACTTTATCTGCTTCTTCTATTGATAAATCAGATAGTGTTTTGAAAGGCCCCACTTCAGCTTCATAGTAATGGTATAAGTTTGTCGGCATTAAAATCATAGTCTTACACCTCCTAGTTTTGTGTTGATATATAATAGTGATCTTTACCTCTATTTCTATTTACTGTTTCTAAATCTACTAATATATAGTTTGGTAAAGTTAGTCTATAAACAAACGGACTACTTCATTTGAAAGTTTATGTCTTGTTTTCATATACAAATGTGATATATCATTAACTAGAAATTTTAAAATATACCATATACTCTAAAGTAGTCCATTCTAATATACTCAATTACTTTCAAATAATTTTTCAAGATATTTATATACATTATAATTATATAAGATTAAAATAAATACAATATAATCATATAATCAACATTAGAGCTTTATTAAATACTCTTTTGTATTCATATCTATAATTCTAGTTCTTGTGTCTCTTTTTGAAATATATATCGGCTCACCGTTGCTGTTTATACAATAAGAAACAGGTATTGATACACCACAGTTTTTATAGGAACCATCTGCATGACTTGTTCCAATCACCATGGTTTTGTAAGTTTTAGCGATATTCTTTGCTTCATTTATCCATTGTTCAAACTGTTCCTCGCTATACATGCCAACTCCGATTGGATGAGCGATAAAATCAATTTTTCTTTTTACTTTTTTCAAGTCTCTTATACCTTTTAAAATTTCCATACAAAGCAAATAACCGATAGTAGTTTCATTACATTCTACATCTAAAGGTTCATTTAATTCCTGTTCTAATTGAGGAAGTGTTTTAGCTCTTTCTAATATCTTTACTCCATTACTATTGATTATTACTGCTCTATTTTTCGTATCTTTTAGATAAGAAGTAATTATCATGACCTCATACTTTTTTGCAAGCTCGCAAGCACCTTCTAAAGCTTTTTCATCCACTAAATATCCCTCTGGATAAATAACCACATCTACTCCGCTATTTTCTACTATCTCATTGGTTATTTGAGCAATTCCCTTTTCTCTAACAGGCTGGCCAACTAAGATTCTCATATCATTTTCACTTACCTTCTATATTATTTATTACAATATTTATATTCACTTAACTTATTAATTATTAAGCTTGTCCTCTGTTTTAAAAAAGTCTTTACTTTATTTTCTACTACCATCCTTGTTAAAGACTCTTGTCATATGAACTTCTGTGAAAACACAAGCTAGCACAAGTGATATTACAATAATCCAAAAACAATAAACAAAGTTTCTATACCCTTTTATAAGTAAGTTGGCGCCTATAATTACCGATACACCATTGCCTAAAATAAGTATATTGGCGCAATATTTGTTTGCCTCATTCCAAGTATCTAGGTTCTTCATAGAAGATCTTGTTTTATAACCGATACCTGTAATAGATTTCTGCCTAATAATTCTAAGGAGAATACCTCCTATTAAAAACACTATGCTCAATATAAAATAACTCATAATGTACACCTCTTTATTGTTAATGAGAATATATTACCATAAAAACAAAATCAAGTAAAACAGTAAAAATATAACTACCATTCAAATAACAGAGACCATCTATAGAGAATATTTTATTTCTATAGATGGTCTCTGTTATCACATAAAAGCTTTATGTAATATCCTTTTCTATATTGGCACTAAGCAACTGAAGAACTTAACTCTATATTTTTTTCATATAAACCTGTAGAGCATCTAAATTTGGTGTTACTAGGTTTGCTTGATGCTTTAACTTATTTAGTGCTTCCTCTAATACTACCATCTCTCCAACTGCAGACATGGCATGATCGCTGATAGCAAGTTTTCCGATTGGGGTTGCAGTGACAATCTTAAGCATTAAGTAATATAACTTAGACTTTTCACATATTAGCTTTGCTTCCTTCTTAGGAGTGGGTTGATATCCTGCTGCTTCAATTACCTTATATCCCTCAATAGTTGCATTAACTATTTGCTTTAAAAGCTTTTTATTTTTAGCTGCCTTATGCAAATTTCCGTCGCAGGCATAGGCAGCACAGGCTAGAGGCATGATAAGAGCAAGATGACTTTTGTGCCAAGCATCCATATTATCAATGTATGTTAGCTTGTATTTGGTATTTTCAAAGGCTTTATCAATAAGCCCTCTCCAGGATAGCTGTCCATTTAGGCCTCCTAGCTCCATCTGTCCCCTTGCTCTTACGCATATTACTCGTCCATTTTCACGCCTTCCTCCAGTTGCTTGAAATCCAAATGCTATTTTCTTCTCAAATGAACTATTCTTCTGTATATAATTATAAGTTGCCGATCCATCTGTATTATTGCCTACAAAGACAATATGCTGACTATTATTTTCTGCCAATATTGGTAAAACTGCTTGCAATTGAGTACACTGCATTACCACAAATATCAAATCATAAACATCATCTTTTGCTAATTCACCTATAATATTTACCTTATCAACAGTGGTTTTACACTGAACGTAATGACGAATTATAAGCCCATTTTTGCTCAATTCCTCATATCGCTTGCCTCTAGCAAGAACTGTGGTTTCATTTCCTCCTTTAAACAATACATGGGCAAGATAACTCCCCAAAACTCCTGCACCATAAACTAACACTCTCATATAAGTTTTCTCCCCTCCATAAATGAATTTACTTTCTGCCCATCTGCTTTTTCCAATGCATATGAGGAAAATCTGGCAACTAAATAAGCTTTATCTTTTATTACATTCCCTAAAAAACTTGTTATCTCTCAACATTTTTTTTAGGGAATGTAATAAAAAGCTTTATACCGCTGTACAGCTTCAACTCGGAATCTATTTCCCTCTTTGGGTTATTAGCAGAGAATTTGAAAATATAAATGTAATTATAAAATGTTACATTCATACATTCCTATAAATGAAAAAACAAATCTCAATTACCATTAGTAATTGAGATTTGTTTTCATTATACTCCTTATGCCATATTAAGTAAATAAAGTTATTTTTTAATTTTATACATTATAGTACGGGATAATTATGAAAGCATAGAAATTACACTTAAAGCATCTTCAAAAGTTAATCCAATCTCTCCATTTATTTTAACTAAGTGAGCATTTATATTTTCATCTTTAAGTAACAAATCATCTATTACCACATACTTTTCTATATCCTTATTATCCTCAAGCCAAGCAACTATTTCTTTTGCTTTTACATGACTAAAAGTCTTTCTCTCTCTTATTTCATCAGTGCTAAAATCTGGTGTTTTATCATATATTTCTAGCCTATTCTCACGAAAAATATCATATAGCTGCTGTGAGTAAGCTTCTGTAGGCATCATATTATCATCAAACCATAATCTCCACCCAGAAGACATTACTATAAGCGCACCAGTTTTCTTTATTATATATTTTAATATACTTATTTTCCAATAGTCTATGGCTACTCCTGGATTGTCATTAAGGAATCCTTCCGTGTTAAGAACTCCATCCACATCTAAAAATATGATCTTCATTAATGTACCTCATAGTTAGAATATTAGTAGAATTAAGTTTTTCAATTAATCAATGATATTATAAAGCTGACTAAAATCACTTATTATATAATCTGCAACCTGTATATTTATTCCTGCTTCATTAAAATAGCAGCCATAGATACCAGCATTTTTACCAGATAAAATATCTAACTCTCTATCTCCTATCATTATTGCTTCATGCTTTAAAATATTATGTTTTTTTATTAAGTATTCTATAGCTTGAGGGCTTGGCTTTCTTTCAAAGCCACTGCCTTTTGTTATGAAGTCTGTAAAATACTCATATAATCCATACTTTTTTAAAAACCTAATTGATGACTGTCCTCTATGGGTATATAAATAATTCTTTTTACCTGAACTATGTATATATCTGCAAACTTCTTCTATTCCACCATATGGCTTGCAGCCATCCTCCTCAGCCTCTTTTCTTTTCTTAGAGTACTCTTCTAAAAACTTATCATCTATCCCAAACTTTTGATTATAATATTCTACTGCAGTAGACATAGACACCTTCATATATTTAAGTATCTCCTCTAACGAAGCTTCAAAACCATGAGCTTCAAGATTTTCCTTAAAAGTATTTGCCATCACTGCATATGTATCAAAAAGTGTTCCATCAAAATCCCAAATAATATGTTTATACAATTATTATCCCCCTATCATTATTCGTAGACAACTAATCATCATTTTTTTCTAAAATCTCTTTTTGCATCTTTTTACTAAAAGCATTAAAAACAAGGCTGTAGGACATATTTATCATCTGTTTTAATACATCATCTGGTACATCGCCTTCAAAATATATTGAGTTCCAATGTTTCTTGTTCATATGATATCCTGGAACTATATGCTCATATTCTTTTCTTAAAAACTCACCAAACTCTGGCTCGCATTTAACTGAAATTATAGGTTTTTTATATTTATCTCCACCGATCATTAAAAACATCTTATCTCGTATACGATATCTAGTAGCTTCCCATTCCTCTTTATAATCTTTAACAACTCCTTGCTTAGAGAGACAAAACTCATCCAGCCATTGATATTTCATAACTGCACCTCATTTCAAAAAAATTATCTATCCTTCAATACCTAGTTCTATAAATAATTTTAATAACCTATTATTTTCATGGTTAAAAATAATAAAATCTATATTAACGATAAGTACTGCAATAATTTGCATCCTTAAGTATACCAACATACTTACTACAGCTTTCTTATTGCTATGATTATATATTGAACTGAATATAATATCAATTTTTTCTTGCTGAAACACTTTAAGCTCTTTCAATACTTTTCCAGATTCTAGTGATACTAGCTTATCATGATCTAAACTTCTTCCAATTCATAAACATAGATATCATGAAGCATCCCTGCAACAGAGCATAACTCCTTAAGAACAAACTATACTTTACTGAAAATTTTCCTTGCCGAATTTTATCTTTCCTATGATTTTAAGCCAATATATATCACGTAGAAGCCAAAAGTTACATTACTATTCCTTTTGTAGATAATATCCATATAAGTCCAAAAAACATTATAGGAATAGTTATAACCGTCACTAACATTATAAATTTCATATGATATTCAGAGTAATCTTTACTCTTTTTTACTATCCTATTATTTAAAACACATACCAGTATAACTGCTATATACGATATCGCACAAACTATTGTAGCAGTAGTTATGGAGACATTGGTTTTAAGAGTTTTATAATTTATTAAAGCTTGAGCTATTGCAATAAATCCAACTACTATTGAGGAGTTAAAAACTTTATTAGTATTGCTATTTTCATCAACTCCAAGAGCTTTATAGAACTCTTCTCTACCCTTTAAATTATCTTCTTCAAACCTAAATATACTATCAACTATTAGTCCTTTATACACTTTAGAATATAACATTAAGCTCCCATGTACAATACATATTATGCCAAAGGTCAAAAAGGCACTAAATATTGAAAAAGCTACAGTTAACGCTCCTAAGATTATTATTAGTAGTAACACAATAAATCTCTTTGATTTCATAGCTCTACCCTTTCTTAAATTATCATTAAAGTATAACAATCTTTGTCCATATTAAAGTTCTAAGTTAAAATTTAAAACAACCTACTATTAATAATTCATCTCCTGGAAAATAATTGCATACACTTTAAATCTATTTTCCGGTTCATACTATAAAAGTTTATTATAATCTTTAAATATCTACTTACTATTACAAATTCTTATATCTTGATAAACTCTAAACAATATAATGTCCCATTTCTTATCTCTGTTACTTTTACATCTCTAACATTTTCAGGCAATAAATCAACAGGAGCTGTTATGGCTTCCTTTATGTTTTTGAAAGGCCCTCTAAAATATGGTATCTTCTCAAAAAATTTAGCAACCTTTTCTGTTTCATCAGCTATTAAGAGCTTCGAGCCACTCTTAGCTACTCTCACCATTTCTCCTATAGCCCTCTTCTTATCATTAAAGAAATTAATTCCACCTATATGATACACTACATCAAAACTATCATCTGCAAAGGGAAGCATCTCTCCATTTCCCCAAAACAGTTTAATTCCTAAGTCATATTTTTTATTATTCTTTTCACACTGCTTCAGTTGCCCAAGGGATATATCCAATCCATAGTATTCAGCATTTCTTGGTAAGAACTTTATGTTTGCTCCAGTTCCAACGGACACCTCAAGAACCTTATCCCCTTCTCTTACGTCTATAAACTGCAAATAATCTTTTCTAGCTTTTTCTTCTCCTCCTAAGAAAGCATAATAGGCTTTTTGACCAAGCTCATAAAAAGGAGCGAAAGAATTATAAAATTTTGTACTATCATAATTTGTACCGTCAATATCCTCTGATCTTATAAAAGAAGGTATTCCTTCTTTTATAGCAAATCTCTCCCCAGTCCTTGAATCTACCAAGAATTCTTCTATTCCATTAGAATCTATGATTAATTTATTATGAGTGCTTGGATTACAAATCACGTCTAAACACAAATCCTTTACCATAACAACACCTCATATTCCATATTTTTCTTAGTGAAAATTATATCATTATATTTTACTGATTGTAAAATAAATATATAAAATCTTTAATATTCTATATTTTCAATTTATATGTTATAATTTCCATAAAATATATACAGATTTATAAATTTTCCGACTTTTATCCTTAAAGTTGGCATGGTTGTTAGGAGAAGTCAAAATGAGTAATTCACTAAAAGAAGTAATAATCAAATGTTTCTTTGTTTTTTTAATCCTTTATATTTTAGGTATATTTATAAAATGGTTAGCTTTAACTCTACTGAAAGCACTGGCTATTGCCTTGGTTATAGCACTACTTGACGGAGTATATGTTACATTAAAAAATTCTAATAAAAAGATCCGCTAAAGATATGTTGTAAAACTCTCTATAAGTAGTTATAGAGAGATAATAAGTATCTGCAAAATTATAATAGTACAAAACTAAATTCTAATTTTGTTAAATAAATATATTATAGGAGAAATGTCATGAAAGATTATATTATTAAGGAAAGTACTAAGGAAGATTGGACAACCGTTGATGATGGAATTGTTGAGTATAACGCTTCTAAAGTTCCGTATACTCAAGCTCCAACTTTCATACCACTAAATAGAGTTATAAAAAGTTCAGAAGGCGAAACACTAGCAGGCATAAATACTATGCTTTATTGCTGGAACTGCTTATATGTTGATGTATTGTGGGTTAAGGAAGGTTTTAGAGACAAAGGCTATGGCTCTATTTTATTGAAAGAAGTTGAAGATATAGCAAAAGAAAGAGGCTGCAAATTAATACACCTAGACACCTTTGATTTCCAAGCAAAAGATTTTTATCTGAAGCATGGTTATGAAGTGTTTGGTATACTAGAACACTGTCCTGAAGGTCATAACCGTTACTATTTGAAAAAAACTTTATAAATTTCTATCATTTCAACCTTAAATATATTTTCAAGACTCCTCTAGGTTTTGAGATGAGAGTTTTAAAATACAAATTTTGGTATGACGTTATACATCTAAAATTAAATATAAGATGGAGGCAAAATCTACATATAAATCTTGATACCTTTAATCTGCCCAATACTATGTCCTTTAATAGTTATTATAACAAGCTATTTGATCAATAATTTATCTAATAGGAGCTTAGACAATTCAAATTTACTCAAGTCCTTATTGTCTGAAAGTAATACCAGCCACTGGCTCAAGGCCAATAAGCTCTCTTCTAGGCTTTTAATGGTGTTTTTCTTATTAACTTTAATTATAACTTTAGTAAGTATACTTATATTAGGTCCAGATTATTTAGATTTAGAGATTTTTATCTCCTCTACTTTAGTTATAATTTCATCAGTTTTAAGCATGATTATAACTCAAAAGCAGTTTAAAGAAAGATTTGATAAGTACAATTTGAATAACTTGAAAGGAGAAAATTAATAATTATGTTAGCTGAAGTTAAAGAATATAAATTTACTAAAAAGTTTCCTACACCTTTACAGCATATTGTTAATATTGTTTTTATAGTTTTTATATTTTCACCTCCAAAAGTCGCACTTCATACTTCTATCGGGCTAATATATGCAATATCTTTTTCATTAATTTTTCTACTACTCATTGTGAATCAACTATACATAGTATTAACGAAAAAATTTAGACAACCTAGTCTAATTATAGATAAAAATCAAATAACTTTTTCTAAGTATTTCTTAATGAAATATAGATCAATAAGAATAGCTGAAGTTAAAAATATAAATGAACTTAATCAATCATTTGATAATATAATAGTAATTACTTTACTTAATAATAGAAAGATACGTCTTAGCTTACATGGATATAGCGAAGAAAATAAAAAACAAATAAGTTATGCATTTAATGAACTAAAATCTGAAATGACTGTGTAAATAGCCAATTCTATCTTCAATTATAGTCTTAGTTTTTATAGCCTCACCTTTAGCAATGAATCAAACTAAAAGCAAGTGCACTCAAGCTTTATACTTAAGTGCACTTGCTTTTATATTATTGATTATTCTATTTTATTGTCAGCTTAATATCATTAACTATAGTTTATAATCCATATTAATCTGCCCTGGTTCTCCATTATATTCATAATTTAAAGCTTTATATAAGTTAATAGCCCTATGATTTTCTGCATCACAAGCTAAGAAGCTTCTTTTTGCTTTACTTTCTTGTCCCCATATTATAGCTGAATATATTAACTTACGGCCAATTCCCCTCGATTGATATTTAGGTTCAACTGCAAGCTCTCTTATCCAAAGAATTATTCCTTTTTCACTGTCAAAACCGTATAATATACCAAAACAAATACCTACTATGTGGTTGTCCTCTTCAGCTATAAATAATTTGGAGTTTTCCATACTACTCCATTCCTTTATAGTCTCCTCTGACTGCCCAGTAAATCCCCTAGAACAACCAGCACAACTCTTAGTTACTGCTGAAATTTCAACTATATCCTCTAAATTCTCAAAACTTCTAACCTTAATGTTATCATTTACTTGCAAATTTAAAGCGGATAAATCTTTATTCCAGTAGTCTACCCATTCAGATACAGTGCTAAAACCAAAGCTCTCCATATCTTTTACAAATTCAGCTGGGACAAATTCTATATATATTCTCTCTGCTTCAGCTTCCTTTTCTCTAATATAATTTATTGTCTGCTCTAACCCCTCAAAATAGCTTTCTTTAGTATTTGAAGCCCAAAAAACCTGAAAGTTATTTTTGGATTTTATATAAGTTCCTATTTCTTTATCTGTATCCAAACTAATGTATAAGAATAAGCTATTTTCAGTATCAATACATAACTTGGCAGTTTCAATATCTTCTTCCTCAACATACATTAAGGAGCTAAACTTAAAAGCTTCTGCCTTCTTCATTACATTTTTTATATTTAACATATTTACACCTCAAGATTTCATCGTAATTTTTAATTAATCCTACATAATTAGCTTCCAACGCTTTATTATTGCACATGCTACACCATCTCCTTATTATAAATACAACAACTGCTAAAGCACATAATATAAATTAAACAGCTATTCCTATGATACTTTAACTCATATGGTATTTTTTATAATCATTTAATTTAAATAATATTATTAAATAATTATAGTCACCCGCCTTCCATATAAACACTATTATTGAATATTATAACATAAACCAAATAATAATAGCCCACTTATTAGTATTACGTAATTTTAACTCTGTGAATTATTAAAAGAGTTATTAACCTAAAGATTATCTCTTTATATTTGAGGTCTTTGGAGATTTGGAGTCATCTATAAATTAATAGTTTGGTTAGTAAATATATATCCTAAAAAACTAAAAAGTGCTGATACCAAGTATATATCAGCACTTTCTATAACCATATTGTACAATTTATATAATAAATCAATTGCTAGATGTTATTGAACTACGCTACTTTTCTTAAGGCTGATAAGGGTACCACAGTCTTTATCATCATTGTTATTCGAGCATATTCCATACCATAAATCATTAGGATAATCTTTCTTAATAACTCTCTTCTCATAGGTTTTCGGTGATTTTATAAACTTCTCTGGATTTGAATAGGTGTCATACACAGTCATTTCTATACTTTGCCCATTAAACTCTAAGTCATATAATTTATTAACCCAAACTTTCCCACCATCATAAGCATACTTAACTATTCTAATCTTATCTCTTTTTAATTTTTCAACGTTCTCGATAAATTGATCAAGTTTCATAATATTATAAGTTAGAGTATCTTGACTTTTGCCTGGATACTCTACATCAGCTGGAAGTTCTACAACATACCCATTACTTATTGCTTTACTATAGGTTAAAGTGCTATTGTTCAGCTGTTCCTTCTCTTCTGTAATAACTTTACTTTCCATACTTTCAAATAGCTTAATAACACCTAGAGCACCAGAACTCATATTAATCTTTCGTTCAAATATTTCCAGTGTACTTCCTAAAGATACTGCTAATAAAGATGCTATAACTATAGACTTCATCTTTTGTAACCCTCCTCTGACCTACGTTAGTTAAAAAATATAGTATCCTTTTTTATTTCTTTTATGCACGTTTTACAAATAAACATCTATAAAAGTATTTGATAGCACCTTCTTTAGTACAACTTTCATCCACTATTTTTTAAGCACCTAAACTCTTACAATGAGTATTAGTTATCTAAACTATTAAGTTATTCATTCCTAAAGTTCATGATATACCATTTTTCAATATTCATAACTTTAGCTTTCTTAATGGTGTATAGCATCTTACTTTGCAATTATATCCATAACATCTCTTCTCATACTTTTAGGAATTTCTTTAGTAGGCTTACCTATTCTAAATAACATCTGCAGGGTCTCACCTGGAAATGCAAATTCTTTATGAACCTCTACATATTGATCTTTCATCTCAGGATATTCTTCTATTACCTGACTTAAAGGCTGCATAGCAAGTCCCAAAGAATGTGCTGTTAACACCAATCTACTATAGACCATACCACTCTTTACCTGCTCAATTCGTGAATTGCCTTTCGTAGCTACTATTCCATAACAAGGAGTATTTTCAATAGAATTCTTTGTTGAACTAATGTACATATCTTTAGAAGCTTTTTCACTGTTAAGTGAAGGTATTAAGTTTATAGCACCTTCTAGCAAATACATTTTTAATCCTGATATATCTTGTCCCTCAAAGGAATAACCGTATCTAAACTTATTTTTTGTGTATTCATTTGATCTGAATACATTGGCTGACTCTACATTCATCCTATGTATGCCAGCTTCTATTTCCGCTCCCTTCATAGCTAGGGAACCTAATTTTTTCAAATCTTGCTCACCATCTAATATTCTTATATCTATATTATCTTCAGATAAGAGTTTTAATGTAGATATTTGCTCCTCAGTAAGTTTCGTTTTTTCATATGCCTCCCTATTGGTATCTGGATAAAACATATAATTATATAAATGTTCGCTTTCCTCAGTTTTAGATAGGTTTATCTTGGCTACTGGCTTACTATTCATACTATTAATTAAGTCTTTATCGTCATATTCCCCTTTTGGGAAAAGCTCTATATTCACGTCATATCCGAATTTATTACCTGCTACAATTAAGTATTCTAAAAAGGTCCCCTGAGTAATCATAGTCTGTCTTGCCAAAGGATCTACTTCTAGATTCAACAAATGGCTGTCTGCGTATAGATAGAAGCTATTCTTGTCATCATCAAGCTTTATCTTCCACGGCTGCATATTATGTCCACTGGCCGCTAAAATACCATTAGATATTATTTTCACTCTTATATCCTTATAATTCTCAGAATAATTTTTGTTCCATGGCTGAAGATACTTGGACTTAAAAAAACATCCACTAGCTATTACTACAGAAACCACTGCAGCTAGTAATATAGTTAAAGTCACTGAAAATATTATTATCAATTTTCTTCTCCCCTTATATTTCATAAGATAACTTTCCTCCTACTTTTCTATAGTTTTTGTAAGCATCTTAAAAGCTACTTCTAATAATTCATCTTCATTCTTATGATGTACCTCTGCTATATAGTTTTTCTTTTTCTTTAAGGTAGTAAATATTCCAAGAGTAAATGACCATAACAATATTGCTGTACTCTTTATATCTATATCCTCTCGTATCATATTTTCTCTAATGCCCTGCTGCAAAAAGTCACAAAGATATTGAAAAATTCTCTCCCCAAGTTCATAACACTGTTCTCTTGACTTATCTGGTACTCCACTTGAAAAATCTAGTTCTCCATTTTCATAGTTCATTATTGCATAAAAGTAATTTGGATTATTCTTACTAAAGTTATAGAAAACTTCACCTAATTTTCTTATTTTAGCAATCCCATTATCCTTAGAATTGCTAACATATTCACCAATCATTGTAATTAAAAGTTTATAACCTCTTATCATTATTTCAAAATATATCTGCTCCTTACTATTAAAATACACATAGATAGTTCTCTTGCTAAACTCTGCAGTTTTAGCTACATCATCCATAGTGGCCAGATCATAGCCCTTAGAAAAGAACACCTTCTCTGCAGCATCTACAATGTCATTTCGCCTAATTTCTTTTTCCTTTTCCTTACGCTCACTTACTCCCATCTCTTATACCTACTTCTATATAAATTAAGTAAACTATCAGTTTACTTAGTTACATTTTAGTATACATATAAATTAAATTCAATAATTCACCAATATTAATATGTTAAACTTTATTAACATAAATTTACTTTTAAGCTTAGAAAGACTTAGTACCGATAATAGTTTTATATACCTTCATGCTGGTTTATCTATAAAAAATCTATATCTCCATAAGAACATGAAAGTTTCTCCCAATAGGCCTTCTTTTGTACATCTGCCATTTCGAATGCATACGAGGAAAACATGGCTGGCGACATATTTTATCTTTTTTATTCTTTATACAATATGCATTTAAGCCATCTACGCATAGTTATACAAAGCTTTATCTAAAATACAATTTCATAAAGAATAAAATAAGGGAACCTTTTAAAAGTTCCCTTAAAATTTTCATATTATCCACTTATCCTTCTACTATCTAAAAAACTAATTTTAGTACAGCGAAATTTCATATTCTATATCTCATCAACTAAAGAAAGTAGCTTGCTTAAAGTTTTCCAATTTCTAACCGTATCTGTGACCTTAAGTTTAGCAAGGTTAGTAGCCAATTTTGAATTTCTTATGCTTTTTCCAAATAAAAGATATACTTCTCTACCTATTACTTCATATTTATCATGCTCATTTTTATAAGCTTCTAACAATTTTATATTTTCTTCTAAAGGACTCTCGTGCATTAAAGACACATAAAGACTTTCTCCTTCTGAAGTACTTTCAGCCTTTTTTATATCTTCTTCGGAAAAAGGAAGATTTTTAATTATATTATTTAACTCTTCAGAAGATCTCAAAATCATCTTTGTAGAAAAATCAAACCGTTTCTCAAAATTACTTTCAAGCTGTTCTTTAATCTCATTTTCATCAAGATCAGATTTAAAGATCACATTACCACTTTGTATATAAGTCTTCACACTAGTAAAACCCAAGCTTTCGAAAAACTCCTTAAGCTCAGACATCTTTATCCTATTTTTTGTACCAACATTAATCCCTCTTAGTAAAGCTATGTAAACTCTCATAAGTTATCTCCTATTTTATTTTTATTATTTTAATCTATATAGAACTTAGAATTATGTACTTTAAATAAAATTTCTATGGTTTGCATATTAATCGAAATTAGTATATATGAATGTATTTAAAAAATGTTGCTGGTTGTTTTTATATTTACTACAATAGATAATATCATTAGTGATACCCATATCTAATAATCTTATATTAACTAATGGCTCTGTTAAAGTACCGTATTGAAACTAAACATAGCCTAAATAACAAACTTTATCAATATAAAAAATCCTACCAACATTTATCTAATACATAGCCATAGGTATTATCTATATTAAACAAAACTAATATATAACTTCTATTTGTATTTTTTATACAGCTTAATACTTATTATAAGTATTCCGGCAATAAGTACTAAGGTAGTAATAAAACCTCCTTCTGGCCCAAAATCTCCCCCATTAAAGAAACTAGCTGAAGTGTTTTTCAATAAAACACAGCTTTCACCATAATTAGAAAACCCACTTACAGGAAATCCAAATATATTTCCTAGAGTTAGATTCCACATAAAATGCAAGCCCATAACTGTCCATATTCCGTTACAATATATAGCAATAATTGCAAAAAAAGCTCCTGATAAAATTAAATTACTAAAGGATAGCAAAGTAACTCCTGTAGTAAATAGATGTAGTATACCAAAGACAACCGAAGTTATTAAGATAGCTGTAAATGGTGTTTTTCTGTATCCAAGCTTAGGAATGAGCCATCCCCTGATAGCAATCTCTTCTGCAGCACTTTGTATCATCCAAGAAACTACTATAGGAATAAATGATAAAAGCGAGAACCCTTGACTACCACCTATAAAAGTTACTAGCTTGAACAAAAACAAATTAATAGTTATTAAGCAAATAGCTAAAAATCCTATAATCATTCCATTTATATAGCTTTTTATAGGAGCATCAGATTTAAATCCCAATGTTTTAATTTCTCTTTTTTCAAAGAACTTCACCCATATAAAAAATACAAATATCTGTACTCCACATACTAAAATTTTTCTATAGCTTTCAATTAAGTTTCTTTCTACATTTAATTTGTTAATAACAAAACTAGAAAAGCCTTCGTATAAAACTCTACCTAAAAATAATCCTGTTAGCCATAGGATGAAATAAAGCAAGACAATTGTTACAATATTAAGTTTAATTCTATCCTTAGCTGCATCTGAGAAAAAGGTACTCTGCTTTAACTTATAATCTAAACTATCCATAATTACCTCATAATCTAATAAACAATTAAGCTAACAACTTGTAAGTAATGTTTATATTGAAATTATATTACAATTTCTTGACACAAACGGTATTATATTAAAGCTAAAAATAATTAATACTATTATAACTAACTTCTTAGCATAATTCATAACATATAAAAAACACCTCTACTAACAATTTCTATATAGAGGTGCTTTTTTACTATTCATAATAATAAACTTAGACAATCATTTAAGTAAATATCACTTTAACCTAAAAGCAGCCTGAAAACTCACAAAGATTTTTACAATTGACTTCGCAAAAAAAATTGGTCAGTTGTTCGTATAAATACAATTATGTTTCCAGTTTTACTTGAACCTTATATGTTTATGTAGCTCTATGAGTTATTTTTAATATATATTTTTAGAGCCTTTATAAGTAAAAGCATCGTGTATATGCTTATCCCAACAACTGCAAGAATTATCACTAGATAAACAAATTCGAATATACCTACAAACATCATTTTGTAGTCCCCCCTTACCCCCATAATAAGCCAATAGGTATTGTTGACTTATGGTAATTATACCATTATGTTGTAACTTATTCTAACAATTAATTTAGTTTTGTTCTCCAAATTATTTGTCTACTGTGTAGTCGAAAGAATTCATTAGAAATGAGGTAGCCTTCTTGCTTACTTCTGCTTTAGGACAAAGAATATCACCCCCATGATAGCAACTATACTAAGGTCTATATGATTATCTTCCCTATAATTATGGAAATTAAACAAATAATTGTTATTGAGCTAGTCCACTTTATACTCAAATTATTTTAAATAGTCTATACACATAAAGTTTATATAAACTATACATCAGTTCTTCAATATATTTAAACATGTAGCATTTTCTTAGGCCACTTCTTCTTCCTTTATCTGTATAACTCTTTTTACGATAAATTTATAGAAGAAAAAACCAATTGCTGCTCCCAAAGTGTTTAAAATAATATCATCTATGTCGAATGATCTTGCATTGCCAAGAAACGCTGAAAGATATTGAAGAACCTCTATTGATAAAGCTACCATAAAGCCAAGTAAGACCGTTGCCTTAAAGCTTCTAAATCCTTTAAATGTCAAGGGCACAATTACTGCTAAGGGTATTAAAAGCAATAGATTGCCAAATATATTAACAAGCCAAAATTTAATCATGAAAACTTTCATATTTTGTGGAATATTACTTATATCCTTCAACGTATTAAATACAGGGATTAAATTAGCTTCTGGGCTCTTTGATCCATAAAAATTAAATGGTAATAACGTCACTGATACTAGAGCCATCATATAAATAGAAAGTAATATAATTAGAAATTCTCTAATGTATATAAACTTTCTATTATCTATTTTAAACTTTATCCATCTTATTATCTCAATTACTATTAGTAGTGGTATTCCTATAGCAAAAGCAGTTATTCTATCAAACATCATGTATTTAACCTCCATTGCATGATCACATATTTTATATACATCATTTTAAGTTAACTAAACTTTATTTCTATTTTCTTTTTACTAATCCCTCCTTTTATTAATTTAGTTAAATATAAACTTTAAAAACTTCTTATATTTATTATAATGATTATAATTCACACACTTACATGTACTGCTTTAGAGATCTATTTTCATAGTTCCTTCACCCACTAAAAAGCAATTTCGCGAACATAAGTTTTTTTATTGAGCATAACTCTATATAATAATTAACCAAATCATTATAATGCTAATAATTAGACTTTTTCATTGATTCCTCATCAATGAAAATTACTCTTACTGTTATAATAATCAGGCCACAACTCTTTAAGCTTAGATATTATGAACTTACCAGCTATCAAGTAATACCCCTCATGATGTCTCCTCACAAACCAATCGAGTCTGCTTGTACACCAAGTTGCATCTCCACGATCAAAAGGGAAAAATCCATCTATACATAAATCCATAATAAAAGATTCATAAATACCATCGTAGTCCAATTGATATATTCTAGTAACTTTGTTGTTAATTATTTTTATTAATTTCCTAATATTAACATGCTCTTCAAAAATTTCTTTCTTAATACTAACAAATAAGTCCGGATTATTAGCTTCATAAAAACGATGAACTCTCTCTTCAACCTCAATTTTTATATTTTCAGCTCTTTTTCTATCTAATATCTTGCGATAATATAACTGAGGCACATCTACTAAATCTTCTTCGTATATATTAGAAAAATAACTAAAAAAACTATTTTTTTCATTATCACAAATTATATTAACTTTAGCTTTGTCAACACCTGAAAACCCCAATCTTCTATCTATTTTTGCTTTACTACTTAGTTCAATGACTATATTTTTAATCTCTTTTAAATCATGTAGACTATTTAATTCTATACTCTCAATTCTCTGTAGTATAACCTTTAGTATCTCTGCTTTTATAGTCCAAAATGGATTTTTCTCATTATATTGCATATATAACTGCCGTATACTTTCACAATTCCAAGTATTAATTACTTTATAAAGCTCACAAGCTTTCTTATCTATAGTATCAATGCCCTTCCTATAGCTTTTTAAGATATCAATTATATATAATCTACATAAGTTATGGAAGGCTACAACATTACTATTCATGCAATTATTCCTCTCCACTTAAAATTATTTATGAACAGCTTTTCGTATATTGTATTTATCATATTACTATGATATATTAACTAAGTAGTTAGTTAGTATATATTTAGGACATCGGTAACGATATATAGGTATATTATACCAATTAATTGCAAAATATAAAATTAGTTTATGAGAGGCAGTGTTTCTAATTTGGATAAAAACAAAGCGCAGGATACTAAGCAAAAGCTTCTGGATTCCGCTATTGAAGTTTTTTCTGAAAAAGGGTTTGATGGCGCCAGAGTAGATGAAATTGCAGCTAGAGCAAAGGTAAACAAAGCAATGCTTTACTATTATTTTAATAGTAAAGAAAAGTTATTTGAGGAGCTTATAAAACAATATAAGCAAGACTTTAAAGACTTTCGTGAAACCTTGGTAAAAGATACTTATTTAGATGAAGAAAGCTCTTTAGAGTTCTTATTCGAAGAATTGTATAAATTTATATCAAAGAAAAAAGATTTACTTAGAATCATAATAATAGAGTCAATCAAAGCTAATTCAAGCAATGACAGCATATTTAATTCTATACTTCCTTCTGCTGAAATAAAAGTTTCTAGACTTAAAGATAAAGGTATAGAGGTTGAAGATACTGTTAATCTTATGCTTAGCTCCTTCTTTTATATGTTAGTGCCAGCAGCAGCATTTATAATAGTTGGCGATAAGTGGTCGGAGTTTTATGGTTTTGATAAAAAAGAAGTGAAGAAAAAGTTCTTACAGATATATAAGGAAATTCGTAAGAATTATATAAGTCATAAATAACAATCAAAATTTAATATGACTAATTAAGCTAATGATTTATAAGAATATATATGGCAAATATTAAAATGTATTTGCTTTATATTTTAAGATTATTTAACTAAATGGTTAGTTATATATATATTACCTGGATATACTCTAACAATTATTATCCTAATAAAAACAAATAGCTCAATTGAGTTATTATATTTTTGGTTAAAGTTAACTAAACAGTTAGTTATAAACGAACCTATTACAATAGTTTATTATTTTTTATGCAGTATTAACTAAATAGTTAGTTATACATATATCTTTAGAAAGGAAGTGCAAAATGGACAAACATGATGAACGTTATATGTGGCTGTGTTTAGCAGTAATTGTAGTCGGAACCTTTATGGCTATTCTTGACTCCAGTATAGTAAATGTTGCTATACCTAAGATGATGACAATCTTCGGTGCTGCTGAGTCTCAAATTGAATGGGTTTTAACAGGCTACATGCTGACAATGAGTATTGTTATTCCGTTAACTGGTTATCTGACCGATAGGTTTGGAGGAAAAAATATTTATGTCTTCGCACTAATTATATTTACTATAGGCTCTGCGCTCTGTGGCTTAGCTACTAGTACAAATACAATGATAGCAGCTAGAGTTGTGCAAGCTATCGGAGGCGGAATGATAATGCCTGTTGGTATGACCATGCTTTTTCAAAATGTTCCTCTTGAAAAGCGTGGCTTGGCTTTAGGTTTCTGGGGAATTGCCGCTATGGCAGCACCAGCTATAGGGCCAACTTTAAGTGGTTATATTGTGCAGTATATGGATTGGAGATTGATCTTTACAATTAACATTCCAGTAGGAATTATTGGGGTCACTCTAGCAGTACTTCTTTTAAAAGATTCACCAAAAACCATAGGAAAAAAATTCGATATATTTGGTGGAATTACCTCGGCCTTAGGTTTATACACCTTACTTTTGGCCCTTGCTAAGGTTTCAGATAAAGGTTGGACATCCCCTTACACCATAACACTATTGACTGTGGCTTTTCTTTCATTAACAGCCTTTGTGTTTATAGAATTAAATCACTCTGATCCTTTACTTGACCTTAGAGTAACTAAGAATTTTCCTTTTACTTTAAGTTTAATAATAAGCACCATTACTACTATTGCTATGTATGGAGCAATATTTCTGATGCCTATATATATGCAGAATCTTAGAGGTTATAGCGCTATGCAAAGCGGTATGATGATGCTTCCGCAAGCTATTATAACTGGAATAATGATGCCGATTAGCGGAAGGCTCTTTGATAGATATGGAGCTAAATGGCTTACAATAATAGGTTTAATAGTAGTTTCAGGATGTACATATATGCTAAGCAGATTAACCCTAGACACACCATACAATACTGTTATGCTTATCATGGCAGTTAGAGGTTTTGGTAACGGTCTTGCTATGATGCCGATGCAAACTGAAGGTATGAACTCTGTACCACCAGCAATGACTGCAAGAGCTACTGCTCTAAACTCAACTATTCGTCAGGTTGCTGGATCACTAGGTATTGCCATGTTAACAACAGTTTTACAAAGCAGAGAAGCCTTCCATAATGTCATATTCTCACAATCCTTAAATACAAGCTCTCCTGCTTTTACCAAGGCTTCAGCTTTGGTTCAAGGATTAGCTACCACTAAAGGGATTAGCCCCACTGCAGGAAAGAGCCTTATATTCATGCAGATCTATGGAAGTTTAATAAAGTCCGCTACAGTAACTGCTATGAACGATACCTTTATTGTAGCTACTTCAATATCAGTATTTGGAGTATTTATAGCACTATTCATAAGAGGTAAAGCTTCAAAGAAAGTAAAAATATCAGAAGAACAATTAAGTATAGAACTATAATTCTTAAATCATAAGGAGGAAACCCATGGAAAAGTCAGTTAAGTCAAACAAATCAAAGGGAAAAATAATTCTAGCAGTAGGAGCAGTTCTAGTTGTAGCTCTAGGTGGCTTTGGAATCAAATACTATATGGATTCAAAGAACTATGTCACTACAGATGACGCAAAGATAACTGGTGATATTTTAAATGCAAGTTCAAGAATTCCTGGAAAAGTAATAAAGATCAATGTTACTGAAGGTGCAACAGTTAAAAAAGGTGATGTTTTATTTACTCTTGAGGGAGATCAATTACAATACCAATTAAATCAAGCTCAAGCTGCTCTTGATGTAGCTAAGGCTCAACTTACAAAAGTTGAAAGTGGCGCTAGAGCTCAAGAAGTTGCTGGTGCTCAATCAATGGTTGACCAAGCTACCGCTTCTTTAAATGGAGCTAATACTTCTAAGTCAAACTTGCAAAGTTCCCTAAATACTCTTCAATCAGAGTATAATAAATTATTATCACAAATGGATAGTTTTAAAGATCCTTCAACTGGAGATTATGATGCAAGCTATGCCCTTAAACAGCTTGATACAGCAAGAGCAAAAAACTTAGTTACTGAAGCACAGTACACAGTTAAAGCTCAAGCAATCGAACAGCTATTCTCTAGCAAAACTCAGCTTGAAAACCAAATTAGTCAACTTCAAGGGCAAGTTAAAGCCATAGATGCTCAAATATCTGCTGCAAAAGCTGGTTTGGAAGGCGCTAACAGCAAGTTAAGTCTTACGAATTCTGGAGCATCTGATAAGGATGTAGCCATAGTTGAAGCTCAAGTTAGAGCTGCTCAGGCTGCATATGATCTAGCAAAGCTAAACTTTGACAATGCAGAAGTTAAATCCAGCGTTGACGGTACAGTTGTTCAAGTAAACATTCATGAAGGAGATATGATTGCTGCTGGTCAATCAGCTGTTTCAGTAGTAGATTTAGGAAAGCTTGAGGTTACTGCTAACATTTTAGAAAGTGATCTAGAACGTATAAGCAAAGATGAAGCTGTAACAATGTCTGTAGATGCTTATCCAGGTGTTACTTTTAACGGTAAGGTTAAAGAAACTGGCCTAGCTACTGCTTCTGTCTTCAGCTTATTTAGCACAGAAAATGCTTCAGGTAACTTCACAAAAGTTAGCCAAAGAGTTCCTGTAAAAATAAGCTTAGATACTACAGGTAAAACTATTATCCCTGGTATGTCAGTAGAAACTAAGATTAAGGTAACTAAATAATTTAATTTTTATAGCTACTAAGTTTAATAAAAAAGTAAGAACTCATCCCTATAATTGGAATGAGTTCTTACTTTTTGCTGTCTATAAAAATATACTTTTTATTTATTTAGATCAATCTTAACCTTGTATTGATCTAAGATTTCTGGATTTTCTATGGTAGGCAGTGCAATCTTATACTTCTTATTTTTGTCTATAGGAGGAAGCATTATTGATATAATCCTATTATTAACGTCTTCATTTACAGGTGTCTCTCCACTCTCTGGTCTTTCAATATCATTGTAATTCTCATCTAAAATAGTAGCGTCTAACAGATATCTAGAAGAGTACGTTCCATTACCTTCTACTTTAAAAGTTAATTTAGTATATTTATCCGTAACTGAAATATCTTTTATAATAAGATTATTACTACTACTCACTTTTATACTTTGATTAATCAATTTGTCAATACTCACAAATTCTCTTGTTTTATCTATAGTATAAATATTATTAACCTTATCATAAACATAACCACTGGATTTTTCTTCTTTAGTTGCAGGCCTAGACTTAACTATTGTTTCTTGAGGTATATTAAAATCATTTGTATTAATAGTTGCTTGAAGTACTGGTGTTTTTATACCATCAACATCTTTTTCAGCCTCACCATAATCCTTAAATATTGGCACAACAGTTATATATTTAACTTCTTCTAAACTACTGTTAATTTGTATTTTTCCTTCGAATTTTTTTGTATTAGAGTAATCAGGAGCAATATCTGCATCCAGCATCTTACCTTTATCATCAATAACTACAAAGTTAAAAATTCCATTTCTCTGACTTTTATTTTCTTTGTCATATACACCATCGTAGATTATGGTATTACCTAATGGGCTAGTTACAAGCTTACTTAGTTCTAAAGTAGCATTAGGAATTTTTATTGTTTTATTCAATTCAATAGTTTTTGAATTATTATTTTTATAACCCTTTGGTACTGAAAATTTAAAATTCCAAAAGCCCTGAGTATTACCAATCCATAGATACTTCAACTCTATATTCACATTGTCTGTTAATTTCATCTCTGATACATTTGCATAAGTTACTTCTACCATCTTATTATCACTTATTTTTTTAGCCTTATAGCCAAAACTTCTAGGTGCTTGATTATTCAGTAAAATGCCATTCATGTCCCCTTTACGTTCATCAAGATCCTTCCCCTCAATAGTAGATGTTATAGCTAAAGTGTTATCATCTAAGGTTATATCATTTATAGTGACTTTTATCCCCTTGTCTTCTACTGTTTTATTTACACTAGTTGAAAATTTCTCAAACCCAGCCACCAATTGTCCATCTTGAACATGATTTATAATACTAAATATTGATTGCACTCCAGGAATTGCTTTTACTATATTGGGATTGGTTATTCCTATTATGGACATAATTCCAACTATCCCAGCTGCGGTAGCCATTTTTTTATACTTTCTATTTTTTCTATTAACCTTCTCTTTTCTTCCTCGCTCAATTCCCTCTTTAATAGCCAAATCTATGTTCTTGGGTATCTGTATCTGTTCTTTGATTCTATTTAAATTATCATCCATACTAAACAATCTCCTTATCCATAGAAGTTCTAAGTTTAACTAATGCCTTATTTAAATAAGTTTTAATAGTCCCAACTGGACAGCTCATAACTTCTGCTATTTCTGTTATAGTTAAATCCTGAAAATATTTTAATATTATCACTTTTTTCTGTTTCTGTTCTAACTTATCAATAGAACTCAGTATATCTAACTTTGCATCTATACCATATACTCCACTATCCATGAAACCCTTGTCAGTATTATCCACTAAATATAAAACTTTCTTTTCCTTATTAATTAAATCTATAGCATTATTTATAAGAATCTTTGTTATCCAGGTCTTAAAGTATTTTCTATTTTTCAGTTTATTTATAGATATATAAGCCTTATACACGGTTTCTTGAAGTACATCTAGTGCATCTTGCTCATTTTTAACATAAGCATAGGCAGTCCTATAAAGCTCCTCCTTACATATATTTATGAGCTCTTCAAAAGCCTTCTCATCTCCATCTATTGCTAACTGTACATGCTTTTCTGTTATCATCACTTAGCTCCTTAAATCTAAAAATTACGCGTAATTTATATTTTACATCTATTAGACGTTATAAAACATAAAACGGTTTTAATTTTTTGACTCATATTTAATAATTTATAAATAATAGTTTTATACACTGAAATTTATATAGACTTGAGGTAAAGTTAACTACATACTTGTTTTTTTCATTTGTTCTACTTTATACCTGTAGTAATATGATATTATAGATTATTTATGTTTAGAGTAATGTAACTTCTTAAAAGTACCTTGTATATAATTAAATGCTAATCTTCATTCAGTAAAAGTTACAAAACCTAATATCAAACTTGCTTAGAGGTTTAATACTATTGTTGAAATTAAGCGGTTATAAATGAGACGCTATATTATGGAGCAATTATTGTAAGCTCCTTTAAGCATCGGATTACTGAACACTCAATTTCAACAGAGTACCTTAACAGAAATTAATATTAAACCATAAATGATCTTAAAAATTGACTTATTGGATGGTGAGGATATGCTAAGTAAAACTGAAACTTTAGACATAGCAAAGAAACAATTAAGGTTAGATTATAATCTACAGATAACTGATTTCGAAAAAAACACTAATACTATAGTTGAAAAAGGACTTCTTGAAGGAAGAAGAGTTTATGCTCATGATAATTGCTTTCTCAAGGTATTGTGTATGGAAAATAAAGCTTTTATAAGCACAGAATCGATTATTATTCCATGGTTTGAAGAGTTTTATGGGAAAGTTACTGGTGAGTGGTTCTTTAGCTACCCCAATTTAAGAAAAATCGATAATAAGCTAAAGGATTATGGACATGAAATAGCTGATGTTCACCATTATTATCTTCCTACCTTTGATAATATTCCAATTAAAGAACTAGCGCCTGTAAAGTGGTATGAAAAGGAAGATATATTACAGTTCAGAGATGATGATAGATTTGGTGAGGCTTTTGCCTTTAATGATGACTTTCCTGATATGTTAGGGGTAGCTGCCTTTGATGGTGATGAGATAATAGGTATGGCCGGTGCCAGTGCTGATAGTGAAAGCATGTGGCAGATAGGTGTTAATGTTGTGCCAGCTTATACAGGTAAAGGAATAGCAACTTATTTGGTAAGACTGCTGAAAGAGGAAGTATACAAAAGAGGTAAGATACCTTTTTACGGCACTGCAGAATCTCATATTAATTCTCAAAATGTAGCCATTAATTCAGGCTTCTTCCCTGCTTGGGCTGAACTATATACCAGGAAGATTCAATAATTTGATAAAACTAACTGAGCTAAATTATATTATAATAAATTCTACTAATTCATTTCTTTTGAACTAATAGAGTAGATTTCTAATACTGCTCTATTAGTGCAAGCTCCCAGGTAGCCAACAATAATAATATCAACAATAACTCCTATGGTTCCAATTCTTGCAAATACAAAGGTAAATACACTAACAATTGAGAATATTAATCCAAAATATAGTGCCATCTTAATGGACAGAACCAAATTACTAAATAAGAAACTTATCCCCATCTTTAAATGTTGTAAGAAACTCACTTCATCAACTGCAAAGGAATATGGTACATACACAAATATTACATTTATAAATGTAACAATAATAAAAATTTCATTTAAAGCTATCAATATTAGTGGTACAAAACATATTAAGTTCAATAAAAAGAATTTATGCCAATTCTTATTGCCTTTTACAAAAAAGTCTCTTATTCTAATTTTTTCTTCTAAGCTTGTCCCAATCACACTCATATAAACACTACTTATAAAGCTTAATATTAGCAATATTGTTATAGTTAGTGCTACATTAAAGAAACTTATTCTACTTAATAGCCCTGTCAAACCATTACTATCATATTTTAGCAAGGTTGTAGGAAAATCCTCTAATAGATACGTAACACTTGGTGGTGCACTAATAAATCCAATCTTAAATAGAAACATATTTTCAGCAGGTTTATACACACTGTGGTATAGCTTTTCCCTCATAAATAAATTAACTATATCGAGCAATATAGGAATGCTAATGATCCATAGAGCTTTTCCTGTTATAAACTTTAAACCACTCCTAAATCTTTCTGAAATATTCATAGGTTATCTCCTTTTAAACTGAGCCAATATGTAATATAATCAATATTATACCATATATTGGAGGAAGATTATGAAGAAATATTCTATGCTTATCCTTACTTTGCTTATGCTTCTACTTACTACAGTAGTTTATATATACGATAATTCAGGACAAGCTCCACAGATTAAACAGCCTTATATTTCAATTGATACAAAAAAGTTTGGATTAATAAAAAATATAATATGGCCAAATGAATATACAAATATTAAAAATTCTTTAATCCTCTTATCAACTAAAAAAACTACTGAAGGAAATATGTCATATTTGTACAATCTTAATATAGATACTGGAAAATCAATTATGTTGGCAGAATTTCGTTCTCATAAGAATCTAAATAATGTAATTTTGTTTAGTTCTCCTATGGGAGATGGTAGTATTATAGCAGCCTATGATAAAGGTATTGTTAAAGTAAAAACTAACCCAGTAGACTACAGCTCTGATACTGTATCTATGATTGAAGTACCAGGTTTTGAAAATGCAACTAGTATGGATTTTAAAAACAGTTTAATTTATACACGTGAAAATGATAATATACTCTACTCTTCGGATGTAGAATCATCTCAGTTGGGTTTTGCTTTCAATAACCCTAACTATACAAATACCTCAACCTATTATTTAAAGCCATTTTATGTAGCCAATTTAAATTCTTTGGATAGATTAATTACTTATACTTCCTTGAATAGAGATCAAATCAATCTATATGCTTTGAAAGACGGGAAACCTGTAAATACTTTCAATACTCCAGTAATAAAAAATGTGGTAACCGTACGAGGCGTTAAAGACAGCTTTGGCTTCACAGGTATGAATATATTAGATGATAAAACTCAGAATAAGAACCTTAGTATATTTTTGATAAGACATACCATAGATAATTACAATCACGATAACTTTTATAATCTAGACACTATACCTTATAATACAGATCCTTTTGGCGCTGTACCTGCAATAGATTCATATACTTTTAATGAAAAGTTTTCTTTAGTCTATACAGTTTATGATAAAAGCCATAGAGGAACTATTAATATCTGCGGCCTTAATCAAAGTCCTAAGGTTATATTAAAGGGTGAAAATATCTTTGGTCCAGTAAGCATCACTCAATATCCCTTTGATGAAGATGGAAAACTCTATATTCTTTATTTTTCCTTAGAAAATAAAAAAGTAAAAATTAAGATTTGCAATGAAAATGGGGACTTAGTCAAGGATCTCACAGATGTTATAACTGGCGATACTTAAACTTAATAACCCATATTCGGAAAGCACTTGGTTTAACTATTAAAAATCCCATAATCTCTTATTAAATGATAATTTATTTTATGGCGTGCTTAAATGCTATTTATCCTAAAACAGAAAGTACCATCTCTCTTTTGTCTTTGTAGTATTCTTTGCTCTCCTTTGACATTTTATTATAACTTCTGTCAAGCTTAGCCTTAACAAATTCTACTCCCTCTTCAAGACTTAACTTTCTCTGAACGAAAGCTAGATGTAATAAAGAAGTCACTGTATCATAATGAGAAATTGCATCTGCATCAGAAACACAAACTTCTTCTTTTGTTGTTTTTTCTCTAACTACACTTCCTCGATGATTTAATATACATAACTTCACTAGCTCCAGTTTGTCACTTGGATAATCATAAGCTTTTAGTATGTCCTCTGCCATTCTAGCCCCATGGATATGATGTTCCTTATATAAAGCATAATCAGTTATTGAGGCTACATCATGGAGCCAGCCTGCTAGTTCACACACTTCTGCATCTGCTCCATATATCTTAGCAAGTTTTATTGCATTATCCGCAACACTTTCTATATGCGCATAAATCCCAATACCAAAAAAATTATTTGGACTTTCGCATCTTTTTTTAATATCTTCTCTTATTTCGTCAATCATTGCCATATTTATAATCATCTATTCATTCTATATTGTAAAATTGTTACCTCAGCTTTTAATTCATACACGCCTCAAAATTCCAGAAACAATTACCTTCAAACAAGTATAAATTGAATTTCCACATAGGAACCCTATATAGAGTTCCAACTCCAACTATTAAGTTATGCATCCCGCAAAAATCCTCAGAAGCCACGATTTTCGAACATGCATAACTTAAGTTTTAGTAATGTAACCCTATAACTGATGTTCAAACCATGTATACACTAGCCCTTAGCTACTTGTTTTCTATAATCAAAGGCTTCTTTGCATCAATTATCAATGATACCATTCCTAACTCATCAAATGAATTTCGAGTATCAAATCTCAAAGACCTTCCTATAATTCCATCCTTTTCATTCCAGTATGTATAATGAAAATCTCCATTCTCATCGCAATATTCTAGTAAGTTAACTTCAAAACCAGCACTTCCAAATACCTCTTTAAAGCACTTATAATCATAAACAATTTTATGAGTTGCTGCAGGGTGATCTTTGGGACCTGGCCCACCAACCTTCACCATATTCTGGTACCACTGATTTCTAAAATTTGCATCTGGAACTGCGCAACGTATATATCCACCTGGTTTTAGGTACTTAAAACAATTTTTTGCTGCTTCAATTCCTTCTTCATAAGTTAGATGTTCCCATACATGCTCTGCCAGCAAGGCATCTATACTTTCTAAAGAAAATAGTTTATCCCAATGGTCAGTGGAAAGTAAATCTAAATCATCTTCTTGAGTTGGTGTCCATCCTTCTATATTTGTTTTTCCAGCTCCTATTATTACTCTCATTTAATTATCCTCTACTCTCATACTTCTTTATTATCATCTAAATACGCAAATATCTATATTTGCTTTTAGAACTTTGAAAAAACTATATTAAGCATCTCTTTTTAAAGTTTTCACTATGCTATAATAACTTTTACGTTCTGTTAAAGTGATAAGTTAAAATTAGGCATAGCAAACTTTTAAAACCGACTTTTTCATATTCTGAATAAAAATACTCTGTCTATATATATTTATATAATTATAAAATCATATAAATATATAGGTATATCAATGGTTGTAACTCTTCTACTACTTTAAGTTATTAGTCTAAGTGGATTAAGATCTTATCTTCAATAGAATTTTCACTAGAACCATACTCACGTTCTGTAAAAATCAAGTCAATGCCGGACAAATCATCGGGTAATGGTGGTGAAACAACGAAACTATGAGAACTATAATCTTCTCCTCCACAACCACTATCCATTCGACATTCATACTGTGTCTCTATAAACAATTCAAAGTAAGTATGTTTATTATTAATAGAACCATTTTCACCGTTCCAATCTATATTAAGAACTAAAACACTGGCATTTTCGTATTGCTTTATAAAGGTTAAAGTAAAGATACGGTTACCTACCATAATAGACTTAAAAACTGGTACATGCTTTTTGAATCCTTGTGGCTCTACTATAGGTTTATATATGTTTTCGTGATATAATACCTTAAATATTTCCTTCAAAAATTCCTCAGTTACATCAAATTTTTTTGACCACTCAGATATATATTCTAAATGAGGAAAGCCTGAATCTTTATCCGATATTTCTTTACGTTTTTTTATCAATTTACAAATTTCTTCGTCAATCTCTCTTATTGTTTCCTGGTAAAACGTAGTTGGCACTTGAAATGGTAGTCTTTTCATCAAACACTCTCCTTACTTTATTTCATTAAATTAAGAAAGTTAATTATAAATGTATATAATAATTATACTAATTATAACATTAATTAAATTATTATCCATAATGCAAGAAATCACTTTTTAAATTATGTATTACTAAAACACTCTGTGAAACTTAATCCTTTTTATATTTATAAATATTTTTTTAAATAAACATCAAGTTAAATATTGACAAAAAAAGATTTTTATATTATAAATATACTTATAATATATGTACTTATAATAAATACATTTATAAATAGGAGGGTTAAAAATGGAGTTAAGTTTTAAAGTTGGAGTAAATGCTAGGAAGGAGCTTATCTGGCCTTATTATGCAGATCCTAAAAAGAGAAATATTTGGGAGGAAGATTTAGAATACATTAAATTTAATGGCGAAATTGAAACAGGCACTACTGGTGTTATGAAGCTAGAAGGAATGCCAGAAATGCCTTTCACACTAACCAATATAGTTAAAAATGCTTCTTATTGCGACCGAACTGATGTCCCTGGTATTGGAGGCTTGTATTTTGAACATGATATCTTAGAAGCTGACGGCAAGACCTACATAAAGCACACTGTGAGATTAGAAAAAGAAAATCCATCAGAAGAAGACTTCAATTTCATTTGTGGTGTATTCTCTGATGTTCCTAGTTCAGTTATGAAGATTAAAAAGGAGGTTGAAATATAAATTGGATTTTCCATCCACTCGTTTTAAAAACAATGCTGACGGATCTACGGGACTTCTTTTTATTCGAGTATATAACAAGTGGCATTCAACAATTAGCCAAGAACTTAGAATTTTAGGAATTACTCACCCACAGTTCGTTGTACTTACATCACTTAATTTTCTTAGTCAATCAGATGATAATGTTACCCAAGTAAGTATTGCTAAGATGGCAGATATGGATGTTATGTCAGTATCTCAGATAGTCAAAGGCTTAGAAAAGAATGGCTTTATTGAAAGAACTGCAAATCCAAAAGATAGTAGAGCAAAAGCAGTTAAGCTGCTACCAAAAGGATCAGAAATGGTAATTAAAGCCTTACCTATCGTAGAAAAAATAGATGACCAGTTCTTCGGCATATTAAAAGATGACGAGAATGCTTTTAGACAATATCTAAAGATATTGGAATAGTTAAAAGAGTTGTAATCTTACGAGAACAACTCTTTTATTAATCTCTCATTTCTTTTTTCAGTCATAAGTCTTCTTCTGCAAAGTAACTTTATGTATACCAAAAGTTCTTTTTCTGTATTTATTATCTGCTTAGTTTTATTGTTTCTTTTAACCTTAAATATAACTTTTTTACCTTTTTTAATACTATCTAAAGCTTCTCTCAGAACATTTTTTATATATTGGTATAAATTATCATTAAATTCATAATCGTCAATCTTTAAATAAGCCTTTTGAAAATCTTTCAAACAAAGATTATATAGATATCCTTCAAAATCATCATAGATTATAAATTCATTTTCTTCATTTTTTATTTTTCCAAAAACTCTTTCCATTGCCGAATAAGTTGTAATCCATATATCCCCTGCCTGCTTTATCTCGTAGGTTTCAAACTTGCCCCTCTCAATAGCCTTTCTTATGGTAGATCCATCTGAAAACCCCCACTTCTTTGCTGCTTCAGATAAAGTCATCACTTCACTTAGATTGCTGCCGTTTTCTTCATCCTTAATATAATATAAAGCCTTTATATCTTCTTTTTTTAAATATCCATTAAAAGCTTTAAGTTCATCTCCATATTGATCATACTGATTAGATACTACCAAAATACTTCTTTGCTTATACAAAATCTCATATATACTATCTATATCAATAATAGGTATCCTGGCTACATCATCGTAAATATCTGCAGGATACAGTCTTTTATTCTCTGTAGTTATTATATTAATTCCGCTCATAAGTACTTCCCTTCCAAAATATAACTGCTAAATCTAAAGTATTATCTACTACCTCATTTAATGCCTTGTATTAAGTTCTTCTATTTCATTTTTTATGAATTTATTTATATATAAATGTATCTCAATTGGATCCGATAACTATTTTTTAAAGCCCCTGATGTTTTAAGTTTATTGTATATATTTTAAAATAAAGTGTCACATTTATGGATTTGCAGTTCATAAGTACATTCTATAAAATATCCATCTTCTTTAGTATAAATAACACTTCCGACAAACTTTAAAGACTTCTATTTGATAGATTTCATTCTTATCAGGTTTATCGGAAAATGTCCTATAATAAAGAGCTAAATTTATACTTTAGCTTCCTATAACCTCAAACAATCCTTGAGATTCCTTAGAAGTTATATCTACTATCTTATAAAAGAATTCCTTTTGCGTTAAATTACCTTTTTCAAGAGAATCATCAATCTTCCCATCTCTTAAAAATAGAAGTCTCTTAGCATAACTTGCTACCATGGAGTCATGAGTTACCATAACAATAGCTATTCCTTCTTTTTCATTACGCTCTTTCAATATCTTAAGCATATCATGGGAATTCTTAGTATCAAGGTTTCCTGTTGGTTCATCAGCTACTATCATCTTAGGATTTAATACTAAGGCTCTTGCTGCCGCTGCTCTTTGTCTTTGTCCACCAGAACACTCTGAAGGGAACTTATCTAAAAGCTCTGATATATTCAATTTGTCAGCGATCTCTGCCACCCTGTCATTACACTCACTTTTTGATTTATTGGCTAAAGTCAATGGAACTCTAATATTCTCTCCAACGGTTAAAGTATCAATAAGGTTAAAATCTTGAAAAACATACCCAATGTTATCTCTTCTAAACTCTCCTACTTTACTTTCAGACATTTCAAAAATATTTTTACCATTGAATTCTACTGCACCTTGTGTTGGAACATCTATATTGGCTATTATATTTAAAAAAGTAGACTTACCTGAACCAGAAGGCCCCATTATACATATGAAATCACCTTCATTCACATTTAAACTAACATCGTTTAAAGCTTTAGTACTACTTGCCCCCTCATATATTTTCACAAGTCTTTTTACTGCTATTATCTCTTTCATTTTATTACCTCCAATGCTTTGTTAAATAGACAAAACAAGCTTTTTATAAACTCTGTAGGAAATTGGTATCATTAAAAGAAATATTCCTATAAATATTCCAAGAAGTATAGTTGCAAGCTTAATAGAAATTACTCCAAAACTAATGAATTTATAAAGATATATTAAAATATGAATTAGAGGAACTACTATGGCTATAGCATAAATCATGACCACTTCTTCTCTAATTATTTTTTTCATCTGCTTTTTGGTATATCCTATGAGAGACAATTGCCTAAAAATATGCTTTCTATAAGATGCTTCTATAATAAATTTATATAGTATACTTGTACCTAAAGCTATTATGGAGTAAATATATACCAACAGACTCATTAACTCTACTTCATGAGAGTTTTTATTAGTTCCTGTAAGATATATAAGAGTTACTGAAGATAGTGCTAACAGTATAATTAGATAATTTATCTTTCTAAGAGAATAATGAAGATTACTTAAAGATATCAATTTGATCTTATCTTCTGCGTACTTTCCACTTTTTAATTCTAATATCTTCTCAGGAAAGTAAATTCTTAAAAGCTTTTGGATTCCGATTATTGAAATTACTAAAAAGAAAAACAACATAAAATATATAATACTAGAATCCACAAAAATTATGCTAATTGGTATAAAGTAAAGTATAATCGCAACTATTTTACTTGGTTTTACTTCTACTTTACTAATCTTTGGCGGATATAACTGCTTCCATTCACTAGGCAGTTCCGGCAATGAAAATTTCTTTGCTCTTGGTGTGAACACCTTACTTTCTCCATAAATCATTTCCTTTACTGGCTTATTGATTATATAAGAAAAGTCTCCAATTATTACATAAGGTATTATTATAAAGACAGTTATAATAATTGTAGTCACTAAGCTTTCCATAGAAAATGCTTGAATACCGCCCTTCACACCTAGTAATCCATTGGTCGCTAAGGATAGCACTGGTGTTGTAATTATTCCAATTATTATTCCTATAAGTCCACCTACTATTCCAACCACTATATTTTGAAAACAAAGCATACCTACTAGCCTATATGAGCAGACTCCGCCAAGTTCTGCAAGAGCATACTCCTTAGATTTGCCTGTGATAAAGTAAGAATTTGAGAAAAAAACTATAAATATTGACAATAAGGTTAAAAACATCAACAGTATTTGAAGCATCTGCCAATTACTCCCGTTACGAGGAATCTGCGAATTACTGTCCATTATATTATAGCCATAAAATAAAACTAAAGTGGAAAATACTACAGAAGTTATATAAAGAAATGTCTGTCTTACGTCTGTCTTAAGCATTTTTGCTGCATACTTTAAGGTTCCCATTTTTAGCCTCCTATTTATTTTTAGTATACTAGTAATAATTTATATACGTTTTATTAGTCACTATATCGTGACAACATCATTGTACGTCTAATAATATCTTTCTACAAACTTCAAATATGGCCATTATAGCAGGTTTAATCACGTTTTATGTAATCATTTACCATTTCACTATATCGAGAATAGAATTGCTTTAATTTGCTAAATAATAAAACACCGTAAGTTCGGATAATTTCCGAAATATACAGTGCTTATAATTAATATATTGCATTTACTTCATTACAAGTATCAAACTTATAAAACTGATTTCACTTCAAATCAATACAATTATAACTTATCTACCATTTATGAATTACCTCTGGCTTTTCAAAAATTTCATCCACCCTTTTTAAGAAAGGGATTATTGAACTAAAATCAACTGCCCTATGATCAAAAGCTAGACACATAGGAAGTATTTTTCTTATACCAATTTCTTTGCTTTTATTTTCCTTTGTATACACACCAGGCCTCTCTTGTACAGAACCTATACCAACTGCAAAAACCTGTGGTGGTATAATCTCCAGTAATGCAAAGAAGCCTCTTTGCTCCTTATATAAGGAGCCAATATTAGATACCGTCACAGTACCTGACATAATATCCTCTTCTGTCAAGCGCTCACTTTCTGCTGTTTTATAATACTCCTCTTTTTCCTTCCCCTTAAGCCCTTTTACTCCATATCTTGTAACTTTAGAGGCAAGAATTCTTTGTATCACAGTAAAATTGAATTTTTTTAATTCTCCAATGGTATCAGCTACTACTGCCTTATACAGCATTTCTTCAACATTGGTATTTTCGATTCTTTTAGAAAGCTTTATCATATAATCTGCAATCTCCTCTAAACTCATTTTATCAGCATCAGGTATTATGGGAGTAATCATCTTACCATCACTTAGAAGCCAAGGTATTGAAACATTTATTCTTTCTAAAATCTCAGTAGAACCTTCTGATTTTTTATGATTATACTTAATATGCGCGTTTAAATCTGGAGCTGCTAACAGCCCTTCAACTATGACCTTAATCATTATGGTATTAAAGGTAATTTTATAATCTTTACTTTTTTTATACCTTACTAGCTTACTAAATTCTTCGAAGAAATCCGTAATATCAGGCTCATATATATAGGATACATGGGGGATATTCTTCCATGAAGTTGAGGTCATATGGGATACTACTCTTCTTTGCAAGTCAAATCTTTGAGATCTTCCACTTTTATTATTTATCTCTTTCATAAATCTCTTCACCTATCTCTTTAACCATATTGAGCCAAAACTCATTTTCCTTAATTATGCATCTAAGTTACACTATAATTGTTATGAAAATCATCAATACAAAATAACTTTTATGACTATAAGTCATAAATTTTAATTAGAACTTTATTTGTGCATTAATAAAAAAATACTCCTCTCAAACATAGTAGATTAACAAATTCTTTCTGTTTATGAGGAGTATTTATATAATGATTTCTTTTAATAAGTATTTACTACTTTGATCTCAAAGCTATACTCTAACAATTGATATTTATTTAGTTATTTAATAAAAAGAATTCTTCCTCTAAAATTGAATATTCATAAGAATCATGCCATATTGGCTTTCCATCCTTAGATCTCTTAAAGAAAACCGGTTTTCTAAAATGTCCTTCTCTTCTCATAGATAGACGTTCTAGTAACCTCCAGGAAGATGTATTCTCAGGATTACATTGACCTATGATTCTATGTGCTCCTAATTCTTCAAAGCCATATTTCATAACTTTTTTACAAGCTTCTGTAGCATATCCTTGTCCATAATAATCCGGATTAAAAACATAGCCTATTTCCCAAGTTAAGAAATCCTTAGGCTCTTGCTGCTGAAAATAAACATTTCCTATTAATTTGTTGTTTTCTTTTAAACATACTGCAAAAAACGAATCACTTTTTGAACGATAACCAGCTTCTTCAATACTAGACTTTTCATCATAAACATCATATGGTTCATATCTAACAACAGATTCTTGAGAAAGATACTCAAATAAATCCTTCCAATCATCCTTTTGAAATCTTCTTATAATAAGTCTTTCTGTTTCCATTAATATCATCTAATAATCTCTCCTTTTCATTTTTGGAGGAATAGATGAATGTTTTTTCTTATTCCCCCACTTTAATTAAAATAGCACCTCATAATTTTGCTCATACAACACCACTCCTTATTTCTTTATAGATATCTATCATATTAATACAGCTATCTATCATAATATTACAACCTTTAGGCATATTTTACAACGACTTTATTCTAAGCATAGGAGCTATAAAATAGATATTTTTATATGATAAACAATTCCTACCTTACATAAATCTTTAATATGTCTTTAATTTGAATGATTACTATTAATATGCTATTTAATGGCGACAACCTCAAAAGCTTTTGAGACATAGATGTTTCCACTTAAGTCAGTAAGTTTATATATGCTTTTATTTACTTCAACATTTGAAAATAAATCTAGCAAAGCCCTTAGTTCTCTCTTGTTAGTATAGTGGTGAGGTATACCTTCTTCACCCTGCCTTGAACCAATAAAGGTATTGTTCTCTATTTCTACCCCAACTCCATAGGACTCATCCTTATCTGACAGTATATCAAAGATGAAGTATCCCTGTGGTTTTAATATCCTATAAACTTCAATAATAGCTCTTTTTATATCGTATACCTTAGCATGATGTATGGTAGAAGTACATATTACTACATCAAAAAAACCGTCACTATATGGTATATCTACGAAACTATGCTCGCAAATACTTACATTAGTTATATCCAAGGCATTCACATGTTTATGGATATTGTGGCAGTTGATATCTGATGCATAAACTTCGAATCCTTCCTTATTAAAGTATATGCTATGTCTTCCATCACCACAGCCCAAATCCAATATGGTTTTATAACCACATTTCAAGAGATGATTCTTCATGTTAACAATGAACTTTGAGATAGATATTTGATTAAAGCCATATTCTGAAGTGACATATTGGTCGTATTGCTTCCACTCTTCATTAATCTTAAATTTATTAGTCATATTCCTACACTTCTTTCTTGTTAATTTACTTTATTTAAGATATAGAGATTTACTTGCCAAGCCCCTTTAGATTTTTAGGAAAGCATTTGAGAATATAATTTAATTTGGAAGTAGTTCATACACATATAGACATACCACTTCCTAATTAAATATATCAAAATCAAGCTCTTAGATTCATAAAAAGCTTCATTTTCATTATAGGGATCTAAGTAGTATATCTACATATAAAAATGTACCACTTCAATCAGAAAATTATTTTCAAAATCCCTCTCAGTACATAGTGAGTCTTTTAAAAATATACATTTCATCTAAAAGTGGTACATCTATTTATTACATTTTTTATTATAAAAAATGTAATTCTTATATATTAGTAACTTTATACAAATAATACGATTTAAGGATTATTATACGAAATTAAATAAGTATGCATCTTTTTATATATTAAACTTACTTAAAACACAATTGTTTAATTAAAAAAACTAATTTATACTATAGAGCTCTTGTTTCCTCGAACACCCCAAAGAATCATGCCAATAGCAAAACCACAAAGCGCTGGAAGTATCCATCCAAATCCATAGTTAAATCCTGGCAGATAAGTAGCTGCAAAGCTCACAAGATTAGTAACTACACTTCCTTGAAGAGATTCTGGTAATGCCTTTAGGAAATCAAATATGGCAGCTATAACAGTCAACCCTGTTGTCCATTTGTAAACATAACTTTGTTTTTTAATAAACGGTGCCAATATTGACAAAAGGATCAATGTAATTACTAATGGATAAAGAAACATAAGTACAGGTATAGAGAACTTTATTAGGTTGCTTAATCCAAAGTTTGCTATTACAAAGGAAAATAGTGTGAAGGCAATAGCATATTTTTTATAGGATATTGATTTTGGAAACATTTCACTGAACATTTCTGAGCAGGAAGTAATTAAGCCGATAGCAGTTTTTACACAGGCAACTATTACAATCGCAGCTAATAATACTTTTCCTACAACACCAAAATAATGATTACTCACCATCGACAGTATGCTTCCACCATTATCCGCACGACTTACACTTCCTAGGCTTGTTGCTCCCATGTAAGCTAATGATGCATAAATGATAGCCATTCCTGCAACACTTACTAACCCTGATTTAGTAGTTTCTACTGCAATAAGACGAGGATCAGTAACTCCTAACTTTTGAATATTTGAAATAATTATTATAGCAAAGGCTACTGAAGCTAAAGCATCCATGGTATTGTAACCATCTAACAAACCTGTAAATAATGGCTTTGCAACATAATTACCTTGAGCTGCATAGTCACTTACATGCCCCATTGGGTTTACAAAGGTTGCAATCAACAAGACTGATAACAATACTAGAAATATAGGTGTAAGATATCTACCAACCCAATCTAATATTTGCCCTGGTTTCAACGAAAAGTATATTGTGACAACGAAAAATAATAATGAGAAAATAATAAGTCCTAGCTTTAAATTTCCATCAGATATAAATGGATGAATTCCAACTTCAAAGGCTACTGTTGCAGTACGAGGTATTGCAAATAGAGGTCCTATTGTTAAATATAGCAGACAGGTAAATATAGTTGAGTATTTTGATCCTACTGGTCTTGCCATATCAAATAGACTTTCACTTCTTGAAAGAGCTGATGCAATAATGCCAAGTATAGGAAGACCCACCCCTGTAACTAAAAATCCTATAGTAGCAGCAAATGTGTGATTGCCAGCCTGCTGCCCCATCTGTACTGGAAATATCAAGTTACCAGCACCAAAAAATAGTCCAAATAATAATGAACCTATTAGCAAGTTTTGATTAAAACTTAGCTTTTTCTTCATAAGTTATCCCCCTTCAAATGTTAATACTATCAAAAACTAGCAACATAAGTGCATTTTAGCTATTGCTTTTTTGATAACATTGTGATCTATTTTTCTTATTATAATATACTTATTTAAATTAGTAAAACTTATTTTATCAATATTACAATAAATTTCAGCTTAACTGAAGAAGATAGCAAATATTAGTTCATTTTATTGATCAATTAATATACATTAAATGAGTCTATATAATCTTTTGCTTCTTTTAGACCAACACCAGTTGCCACTCTATATACTTTTATAGCTTTTATCTTTTTGCCTTCTAAAATAAGTTTTCTTATCTCATCATTTAAGTCATTATTCACGCTTTCAGAATTAGGTGCTTCACTTTTTATATTCATATTATCTACACTAGTTGTGCCAAGCTTCCTTTCTAGCATCTCTAATGTATACTTAATACTTGACACATCACTTCTCAGCTTTCCAATAGCAGTAATCAGACCTATTAATATAATTGCACCGATTACAAGTATGATCGTAGTCATATCATTCATATACTCTTCCTCCTAATTTTCAAATTACTTGCTAATACCTTCCTATTGTATCCAATTTCATGCATTAATTTATGCATCACCGATACCCCATAGAAGTCAGCATTATCTAACATGTATAACTAAACTTTCATAAAGAATATCTATATAAAACAGCCAGATAACACCAACCTAAATTTTACCACAAATTCCTTTTCTATAACAGAGCAAATGTACAGAACATTTTATTAGCATATGTTTTTTCCTTGAAATACTATCAGATATGAACTTCACCTAAATATATGTGAACTTTTGAGAAAAATGATATAATATATCCATAGTTAGACTTATTTTTTAATGTTAGGAGAAAAATTATGAAAAAATCAACAATACTTTTAGCTTTAATTCTTTCTTTTGGCTTGGTTGGTTGCGGTAATACTGATAAAGGTAGCACCACTACAACTCAAAGCAATCCTAGTGATACTAATTCCAGTTCAAATACAACTGCTAAGGATGATAATATAATAAAAGCTGAGAAGAGCATAGAAAAACTAAGTTCACTGGTTGATGAGAAAAAATATGATGAGGCTAAAGCACTAATACAAGATCTAAGCAAACAAAAACTTGATGATTCTCAAAGAGAGAGTGTAAATAAATTAAAGAACAGAATAGATACAGAATTATCTAAGGCAGCTACTGATAAAAATCAAACTACCTCTACTAGCAAGAAGCAGCAGTATAAAGAAAAGCTAGATAACTTAGAGTTAAGCTTAAAGCCTGCGGAAACTAAATTACAAAATGGTGCTACAACAAAAGATATGAGAGAAGCTGCAGGAGACATATATAAGGCTTGGGACAACGCTTTAAATGAAATTTATGGAGTCCTAAAAGAACAACTATCTGCTAGTGATATGAAAAACCTACAAACTGAAGAAGTTCAGTGGATAGCAAAAAGAGATGCCAAGGCTAAAGAGGCTTCTTCCTCAGTAAAAGGTGGAACTTTAGAACCTGTAATCTATACAGATTCCTTGGGACGAACAACTAAGGATAGATGTTATGAGTTGGTCGAGAAATATATGAAGTAAGTTTCTTAAACAATTTTATTAGTTTTCACATCTATTACTAATTAGCTATTCTAGCAATTTACTCCACTTTGCTTATTGGCAAATATAAATAGCCTCTAAATATAAAGTGGAGTTTTTTATCCTCTAGTTTAGAACCATTTAGATATATTATTGGCAATAAATTTTTCTTGAATAATATAAAAAAATTAAAGCTTTAGTAGCCAGATTAAGACCATTATAAAAATTTATTAACCTACGAAATAAACTTTTCATACTATGTCACCTAAAAATATATTGTGTGAGAAAATAAAACTTTTTAAAGGAGATTATATATGAGTAATAAAATAAGACAAGCAATTGAAAGCGATTATTTTGAACTAAATGAATTAGTAAAGGAAGTACATAAACTTCATTTTAGAAACAGACCAGATGTTTATGTTGATTCAGATACCCCTTTTGACAGAGAAAACTTTATACAACTACTAAAAGATAAAACTACCAGAGTATTTGTAGTAGAAGCTTCCTCATCTAACCACTTGTTAGCCTATAGTATAGTTACTATAATGCCTCCAAGAAGCATTCCAATTCTTAAAGCATCCTCTTTTGCTTATATTGATGCCTTTTCCGTTAAGAAAACTAACCAAAGAAATGGTCTTGGCACTTTACTTTTTAATCATATATTAAGTTATTCAAAAGCTGAAGGAGCTTCCTCTATTCAGTTGATAGTATGGGAGTTCAATAAGGATGCAATTGAGTTTTATGAAAAGATGGGATTAACAACTAGGAACCGAAGAATGGAACTAGTCATATAAGCTTTAAAACATATTTATCCTAATTGTTTTTTCAGAAATTTTTATTTATCTATTATGAAATGAATATTTTAACTGCTATTTACAAATCCTATATTATGTAAACATTTGTATACTATATAAATACAAATGCCCTTACTACAATACTTTCCATTATACCTAACCAGTTTTATAAATATTTTATAGAAGCAGTTTTAAACTGCTTCTATAAAATAAAACTAATTATTCTTTTTATTAAACTATTAATCTATATTAATTAAATATACTTATGCATTTTTCACATTTAATTATATACTTCATGTTGTATGTTGATCCATTCTTCAATTATTTATGCTTTCTAAAATGCAACTCATATTTGTATTGATTTCAATTAAAATATAAAATCAGAATTTAATTATAATAAATTTATTAAAGTAAAAAAGTCGCTGAAGCGACCTATAACTTTATACTTTCTTCCAAGAAAGTATAAACAGCCTATGAAGTTAAAAACTTTATAGGCTGTTTTTATTAATAAATATTCATTGTTGTCCTAACTTTTAAAACGAAGAAATAGATTTAATCTTATAAACTTAGGCTAGCTTTAAATTAGAAACCAATTTCTTTATAGTCAAAATAATCTTCACCATTAGCTTTAGCAAGGCATATCCAACAAGGCTTCCGATAATAGCTGACATAACATCATCTATATCAGCTACTCCTAGTTTTGTAATATGTTGAAGTACTTCTGTAAATATAGCAAAAGCCAGTGATACAAGTGCAATACTATTAGCATTTTTTATTTTATTAACAATAACCGGGATAAGAAATCCAAATGGAATGAATGCAATAACTGGTCCAAAAAGTGCACTAAACCATGTGGAGTTGTTAATATGATTAAAGTTAGTCAAGTAAAAATATATGGATTTGAATGGAACCAGATTTATTGTATCAAAAGTTACCTCGCCCTTATACCTTAGAAACGACACTTGTATAAACATTAACATATACATCGTAAATAATATGGCTGCTAGTATACTTGTAGTTCTAGAAAAAGTATTGTATGTATTGGCATAATTCTTTTTTATCTTTTTAATCTCTCCGAAGTTTTTAATCGCCATTTCAACTGCTTCGCTTTCAGAAAAACCTTGGCTTATAAACTCTTGTTTTAACATATTTAGATGATCTTCTATTTCATCTGCAATGTCTTTCTTGCTACTTGAATCAGTAAGTATATCCTTCAATATGTCATTAATATAATCTCTAAAACCATTCATACTTAATCCTCCATTTAAATTTTTATTATTTCGGTTGTTATTTCACGTTTTAATCTCTCAACCATTAACTATAATTTTTTAGAACCGTTGATTAAATAATTTATTAATTTTCCTGATCATTAATCCCTTATTTACAACCTTATTTCATTGATATATACATTGTATCACTATGTACATTGTTAATCAATATATTTTATTGTAATTATATCCAATAAACACTTATCTATCCACTTAACTATTTCTAAAATAACACTAAAGAATTCCTATATTTCAACCTAAACTTTACTTGAACAAAACTTATTTTTATATCTTTATACCAAGGTTTAATTAATCCTTGAATATTTGACTGAGAAAGCTATACTATGATATATTTTACATATTATCAAGTATTTAGCCACTATATAAATATTAATCCATCGATTGTTCCTCAACTCTAATATATCCTTAATTTCCACTATATCAATTATTCTTATGATACCTCGAGCTTCCAAGAGTAAAAGTTCGCCCCCCCTCAATATAACTATATATTTATATAATTTTATAAATATTTGATTCTAGTCTACATGAAGTTTTAATTGCAAATTAACTGTTTACATAAATATAAGTGTGGTTGACTTTCATATTTATATTACTGTTTCCATAAGGTAGAGACTTAAACTATAAAATTTTCACATTGGAGAGAGGTTTTCAATATGAACTACTTAGAAATCTTTGACGATATTACTAGCATAATGCATACAGATTATTCAGGGTGCAACGATAAAAAAGGCTGGGATGCTCCTGAAATATTTAGAAATCAGCTTATATCTCTTGAAAAGGACAATAATTTAGATGTTATTACTTTTAAAGAAATAGTATCAGAATATTTATTGGATTTTAGAGATGGTCATGTGTCTTTAACATTATCAGGAAATAATATCTCTAAGCCTTACGATAATGGCTTTAAATGTAGAAGATATAAAGATAAATTATATATAACACAGGTTGGTAAAGAAACAAGACTTAAAAAAGGAATGGCTATTATAGCTATAGACGACATATCTATAGCAGATCTTGGCAATAAATACAAGAAGAATATTCAAGTCCTTGGTTCTCATGCTGAACGAGAAAATTGGTCTTCTGTATTACTCAAACATAAACAATGTGTTATTGAAACAAAGTCTGGCGAAGCTTTTGAAATGCTTTTAGAAAAGTATGAAAAAGAAAAATATATTCCTGAATACTCCATAAAGCCAATGGAAAATGATACCCTATTAATTAAAATAACAGATTTTAATGATGACGATGCTATTAGTAAACTTATAGAAAATAATAAAACTGCATTGGATACAGCTAAATATTTAATAATTGACGTAAGAGTAAATTATGGTGGAAGTGATTCTGCTTATATGAAATTGCTTGACTATATATTCCCTAGAGAAATATCCTTTGATCAGTTACATATTGATCTAGCCCAATACAATATGACTGAGAGAAATTATACTTTGAGAGCAACTCAACTTAAGCAATATATTACTCAAGTTGAAGACCAAAATACTAAAAAAGTTCTTCAAGATTATCTTAATACAATGGATAAATACAGAAATAAAGGTTTCGTAGAATTCGATATAAACGATTCTGTGCTAAATGTAAAAATCAATGGAAGAAAAGTTCCTGAAAAGATAGTTGTTCTTCAGGATGTATATTGCGGTAGCTCTGGTGATTCTTTCGTAGTAATCGCAGGTCAGTCAGAAAAGGTAACCTTAATAGGCCGTGGCACCGCTGGTATCACTGATTATAGTAATGTAGCAGTGCAGCCGTATGAAAATGGACTTATGTTATGGTACCCAACTTCTAGAGATGCTAACATAGATAATGGTAAAGGCTTGACTGGATTTGGCGTTGCCCCAGATATTTATATTCCATGGACCCCTGAACATATAAAAAAAGACATAGATTTGGAAAAAGCAATTGAATTTTTAACAAAATAATATTTACTATATAGAAAAAGGTTAATAGAAGCCAGTTCTGTCTCCTATTAACCTTTTTATGTAGCTATATTTTAAATACGCCTTTGCAATAATTACTGAATTCTAATTAATATTTTTTTAGCCATTCTGAAGCCAATTCAAACCAGTGTTCACAATGTGGATTGATATGATTCTTCTCAGAGGCAGTATATTCATTACTTAAGGATAATCCATGCACTCCGCTTTCAAAAACATGAAGTTCATATGGAATCTTATTCTTACTTAGCTCATAAGCCATCTTTAATGAGTTAGCTGCATATACTAGACCATCATCTGCGGTATGCCAGATGAATGTTGGTGGTGTATTCTTAGTGACATAGTTAGTAGGGCTAAGCTTTGCTAGTTCCTCGTCAGTCTGCACATCTGTTCCAAATATAGCTTTATTAGATACTTTCCAAAAGTCAACAAGCCATCTGTTTTCGCTTGCTGCCACTTCTTCCTTCATAATATTATAGTCTATCAGTGGATATCCTAAAATAACAGCATTTGACTTGAAATAACTACTGTCTACTCCAAACTTTTCTGTCAGTAAAGAATCCTGCCAATGAACACCCATACTTGCAGCCAAATGTGCTCCAGCTGAGAATCCACATAAGCTTATCCTTTCACTATCTAAAAACCACTGCTCTGCATTTTCTTTTATAATCATCATGGCTTTAGCAAGATCAAATAGTGGTCCAGGATAAACTGCTCTTTCATTGAATTCTGGTAGATCATCAAAGTCAATCTCCATCTTGTTAAAGCTAGTACTGTACCTCAATACAAAAGTATGGTACCCTTGAGATGCAAATTTCATAGCCATTGGTTCAGCTTCTCTATCTGAGGTTCCAAGATAGCCTCCTCCAGGTATAACGATTACAGCAGGTCTCTTATTATTAGTTTGAAATTCTAAGGAATTGTCCAAAATATAGGTAAAAAGATTAACCTCTTCATTATCTTCCCATAGCTGAATTTTCTTAATTAACATTATAAACTCCCCCTACCCTTGTTGTTTGTATTTATAATTAATATTTATACATTCTGCCCAACAAAAAATCTAGAATATTTATTCTTCTTAACAATTATACTAATTCCAACTTTATAGTTAAAATAGTGTTTTCTTCGAGCCTTTTAAACTCTATTTTAAAGAGCTCACTATAAATTAAAATATCTAAATATATACTATATTCCACTGGGATTTTTTACTAGTATGCACCATAGTAATTGTTAGCCAGTAAGTACAAACTACTACTAAATTATACCTCTTTGCTTTTAATACTTAAAGTATTAATTTAATTTGAACTTTTTTTATAATTCTACGTTTAATATGTACGAGGTGAATAAAATGAACGCAATAAAGATAGAAAATCTTAATAAATCTTATGATGGCAGCACTAATGCTTTAACTGACATAAGTTTATCCATACCAAGAGGCGAAATATTTGGTTTTCTCGGGCCCAATGGTTCTGGTAAAACTACCACTGTTAGAATCCTAAATGGAATTCTTGCTCCAACCTCTGGACATGCTGAGATCTTAGGGATACCTGTAAGAGACAATCCTATTGAGATTCATAGGTTATGTGGAGTTATGACTGAAAGTTCTTCCTGCTATGAGAGTCTTACCCCAGAGCAAAATCTAATGTTTTTTGGAAGAATGCATGGACTTGAGGAAAAGCCTCTAAAAAAACGGACTAACTCTATTTTAGAAAGACTAGAACTAATAGATGTTAAGGATAAAAAGGTAAAATCATTTAGTACTGGAATGAGGAAAAGAGTTTCCTTGGCTGTGGCCTTAATTCATAAGCCTCAAATTCTATTTCTTGATGAACCTACTTCTGGTTTAGATCCTGAAAACGCTCTTAATGTTACAAAGCTTATTAAGGAACTATCTGAAGAAAGTGATGTTACTATATTTCTTTGTACACATCAACTGAAATATGCTGAGGATATTTGTACCTTATATGGCTTCATAAATAATGGCAGCATCCTTGGCTTAGGTACCTTCAATGAACTTGCTTCAAAGAAAAATGCAACACTTAGACTTCAGGTTAGAGGAAGAAATATTCCTGATAAACTTGGATTTATTCATGAAGATAAAGATTTATATAGTAAATCCATTTTAGGAGATACAGAGGTAAATAGTTTGATTCAAGGTATACTGACAAGTGGTGGAGAGATTTACGAGGCTGTACAGCAAAAATGGTCCTTAGAAGAACTTTATTTTAAATATATAAAGAATTTCTGATTGAAAAACAAAAATTATAAGTCTGGAGTGATTATAACATGAATAGAAGTGAAAAAACATTGATATATAAAGATATAAATGAAATCACCAGTTCAAAGCAGGTTATTCTTCCAATGACCATTGTACCTCTTATCATGATTGTGCTGATTCCAATAGCTGTATTGATAGGAGCTAAATATGCTGGTAGCGATACTAGTTTGCTTACCAAGCTTGGACCTCTTCTAAAAAAATTGCCAGCTGAGTATACTTCCTACTCTCCAGCCCAGCTTTTAATAAAGGTAACTATAAACTTCATGTTTCCATCCTACTTCCTTATAATTCCTATAATGTGCTCAGGTGTCCTTGGTGCCAGTAGCTTTGTTGGAGAAAAGGAACATAAAACTCTTGAAACTTTACTCTACACTCCTATTTCAATGGAACAGTTGCTTAGGGCTAAGATATTGGGAGTTTTTATTCCATCGTATATTGTAACTTTGATATCCTTTATATTACTTGGCATTATATTCAACGTAGGCGGTTATATTTATTTTGGAGCATTAATCTTCCCAAATATTCAATGGCTCATTATAATATTTTGGATAACTCCTGCAGTTAATTTTTTATCTTTGACTTTTACTGTTATGGTTTCAGCAAAGTCACAGACCTTTCAAGAAGCACAGCAAGTAAGTGGACTTCTTGTACTTCCTGTAGCTCTTCTAATAGTTGGTCAGATGACAGGTATGCTTTTACTTAATAATCTTATTATGTTCCTAGGTGGAGCTGTTATATTGATAATAGATTATTTATTAATTAAGAGAATCTCTGCTAAGTTTACTGCAGAGAAATTAGTCTGAGTATATAATTATAATTTTCTTGCTGATTTAATCTCAGAAAAATTCAATAGAGTTAATTTGTTCATGTGTCTTTTGTAATTAATAAGCCATTGCTAAATAGTCTTACTATTCATCAATGGCTTTACAATAATCAAGCAAAAAATATTCCTTATAGTGGATTTTATATTATTAAAATGTTTTATCTTATATCTTTTAATGGCTTTTCTTAATGGTATAGTAAAAAATCTTATTAATCCTCTTTCTCAACAATTCTTTCAATAGAAGAAGGAAGTTTTTCAAGCTTGTCTTTTAAAAACTTAGGGTATAATTCTTCATTATTTATGATTTTCACATCTACCCACCTAAATTCGAATTTATTTTTCCCTTCAGTAACGTAGAATAAATCTCCTTTATCCATAAGTAAACTATCTTCACATTCAATCAGATAATAATAGCATATTTCATGGCATTTATTATCATTAAAAGTATAAAAATCCTCACAAATCCAAAGTAGTCTATTAACACTAACCTCAATACCTAATTCTTCCTTCATTTCTCTTACTATTGTATCTTCGGTACTTTCAAACATTTCCAGTCTGCCTCCTGGCAAAGCATAAAAATCATCATTTATTCCCCTATGTATAAGAATTTTATCTTTGTTAAACAAAAGCCCTGCTACACGGAAATTAAAAGTTCCTTCCTCATTCTTAAAATTAATCATAACTACTCTCCCCCCCATACTCTTTACAACATTAAATTACAATAAGCTTTAGTGCTATACGTATAATTTCACATGAGGATTATTATACCATAAATTCAAATAACATATATATTAATAATTGGTTTTCTCTAATAAAACCACAATACCTTAGATTGAAAATTGAATAGTTATATCTTATGAAATTGTGAGAATGTCGCAAATTATTATATAAAATAACCCTCACTGCATATGGAAAGAATATTAAAAAAAGTTAATTGTTATACATATAAAAATTTGTTATAATAACTACTACTCAAAATAAAAGCATAAATTAAATAAAAATTTAAAATAATTGGGGGACAAAAATGAATAGACTAAAATTGATTTTACCTACACCAGATTACAAAGAAATGATACTTGATTACAAAAGAGAATTTATTAAAAATGGAGATAGCATGGATGGAACCGCTGGCCTAGCCAATTCTGAAACTTTTGAAGAATGGTATAGTGCACTTTGTGACAACTTAAAGGAAGAAACTGTGCGTAAAGGGTTGGTTCCAGCAACTACATATTTAGCACTATCTAGGGATGACAATCACCTAATAGGTATGATAGATATTAGACATCGCTTAAATGATTATTTACTTAACTTCGGTGGACATATAGGTTATAGTGTTAGAAAATCTGAAAGACAGAAAGGTTATGCTACTGAAATGCTATCATTAGCACTAAAAGAATGTTTGAAATTAGATATTAAAAAGGTTCTAATTACTTGTGACAATGATAATATAGCCTCTGCTAAGACTATAATTAACAACGGCGGAAAGTTAGAAAATGAAGTAGAAAATGATGGCCCAGTTACACAAAGGTACTGGATAACCTTAGAGTTATAGTATTAAATAAAATTTTTTTTTATTGATCATCCTAACTAGCTGTGTCAAATCTTTCATTTCACTAGATTTAGCTATAAAAAATTTTATACGTTCTTACTAAAAAGAAAAGCTTTTTCACTATACCTTTTCCATGGCTTTAGATTTAATTACGGATACCTAGACAGTAAAAATAGTGCTTTGCAAAGTTAGCAAGCTGTTTAAGCATATTCATAACCCCTAAAACAGCTTGCTAATAAATTAATTACCATATAAATAGGGTTCTGAAATGCTCATAACTTTAATTTCATTATCGAATATAGCAGTTAAACAGTTGCTGGTTTCATATTTGGGCCAGTTGACGCCTTCTATCTGTGGTGTCCCATATCTAATAAATGAAATCCACAACTTGTGCATGTTATCAGCTAACAATCTATTTTTTTCTGACTCTATTTGGAAAGCTTTTAGATTATTGAATACAAAAGGTATTTCTAACCCATTAACAGCTTTTGATGCGAAATAATGTTCAGTGACGGTATAATCAAACCTATACTTAAATGTTTCTACTACAATAGGTTTCATAATTTCTCCCTCCATAGCTTTTTTATTTATTTGAGAATTTAATAAGTAATCTTTCAAAGTTCTTTTCTGCATTTTTAAGTGTAATAAAAAGTATAAAGCCTAATACACCAGAAAAAGCACAAGACCCTATTATTTCAAGTGCGTTCAATTCTAATAGTTTAGTTGAAATATAGATTATATATATATTTATAGGCAGAAATATAATGGCAGTCACTAGGCCAGGAACATAGTTTTTAAAATTTAAAGATAGTTTAAAATGTGCTGTAATAAAATGCGCTGTTACAGTAAACAAAAATCCATACCAAATATAATAATTATTAAAAATAATTGAAACTAAGGTAACAATAGAAAGTATAAAAAATAATATTTCAACTCCGATAGAAAATTCATCAGTACTCCTAAAGTCCTCATAGGGCTTCTTTTTCATTGTGCAAGCTTCAAGACTTGACTGATACCTTTCTCTCCAAACCTTTATAAATACTATCTCTTCAAAATCATGAAGCATAAAAATAATTGGCAATAGCCATGCAATAGAATTCATACTATTCATACAAATCAACTCCTTAATATAATATGTCACACATGAGACATCTACTTCCAAATATAGTATAATACTTTTAATAGCAATATCAATACTATTTGAATAAGTGCTACATATATGATAAAACGTGACACTTTAGGAGGTTATAAAATTGAAAAAAACAAATCCAATTGCTGAGCAATCAAAAAGATGGTTAGTAAAAGCGTTAATTGAATTAATGCAAGAAAAGCCTTACTCTAGTATTTCAGTAAAAGAAATTGCTGATAAGGCACAACTATCTCGAAGAACTTTTTATAGAAATTTTAATATAAAAGAAGATTTGTTAACCGAATATGCTAACTATTTATTTAAAGAATACATGGATGCATTAAAAGAACTAACAAATTTAAATATTTCAGATCTCTTTATTGTGTATTTTAAGTTTTGGAATAATCATCTAAAAGAGTTAAAGCTATTTAAGAAAAACCATTTATTTTACTCTCTTATGGAGCAAATAAATTTATTTATCTCTCACTTTAATACCATTCCTAATGTAAAGTGGCACGATTATGATAACCAGGCAGAAGAAGAATATATAAGTTTTTATAATATAGGTGGTCTATGGAATGTATTATCAAATTGGATAGACCATGAAGATAGAGAATCTCCAGAAGAAATGTCTAAGATATTGACCAAAGCAATTAGCAATTTTTCCAAGGGGCTTTAGGGTCAATGGTTTGCATGAACAAAAAAGAAAGCAGCTTCTTCAAGCTGTACCCTCTACTAAGTTATTTATAAGCGTATAGATGTCACACTTCACCTTATTTGTAGCACTTGCGTTAAAGCTATTGATTTGTATAATTGCAAATATTATACTAAAAACCATAAAGTGTCACAAGTGAGTCACTTATTTTAAATTAGTGGAGGTAATATTTATGAGAACCTTATTTACTATGATTTGGCTTTTTCCTATACTATTCATGCTTCATGACTTTGAAGAAATCTTAATGATCACTGCTTGGCAAGAGAAAAACAAGCAATATATAGCCGGTAGACCTGGTAAATTCATCCCTTATAATTTTAAAGGATCTACAGCTTCTATAGCCTTCGGAGTTGCTATAGAATTTCTTATCATATCTATACTTACTATTATCGCTTATCTATCTAACAGCTTTATTGGCTGGTTTGGCTTATTTACTGCCTTTGTCATTCATCTAGTGCTCCATATCATAATGAGTATAAACTTCAAAAGATATGTACCAGGAGTATTCACCAGCGTCCTCTTCCTTCCTCTTTGTATTTTTATTGAATACAAAATTAAACTTCATATTTTATCCAACCTCAGCATATATACTCAAATAATTGCAGTGCTTGTAGGTACAGCCTTAATGATAGGAATTATATATACTCTTCATAAATTGATAGAAATTTTTAGCTTATGGTTAGAAAAGTACAAAGTTAATACTCCATAGAAAATTTCTATTACAATAAATAAGACTGTTTCAAAATCACCAATTAATTTTGAAGCAGTCTTATTTGTTTTGTTAGTTATCTTTTCTTAAACTTAATTTTCTATTACTTATTTTCGTTACAATAGTTTTTATTATAACCACTGATAAAAATATAAAACTCCAATTTAGAAAAGCATCTCTATATGCAGTTTTAGAAAGCTCTCCCCAAAATCCAATTCCCCATACAGCTATAAATATAACTACTATAGATATAAAATACTGGACTAAAAGTTTTACGTATGAATTCTTAATATTTATACAGGAAAATATTCCATACACTCCTACTCCTACAAATGTAAATAATGCTCTTATCAATATATGAGCATTTGTATCAGTAGGTTGTCCAATAAAAAGTTGGTAACTGGAACTGATTAACGTTACCAGTGTAAAAATTGCGGTAAACATTATAGCTAAGTTAGTTATCTTTTTCATAAATTCTCCCCTTATAATATGTAATAATTAATTATAATAACTTTAACAGCATTAGTTCCATTATACACCATTTTATCCATTTTATTTACTCTTTTTATTATTTACTAAAGCAAATTAGTTTCACCTATACTAACAAAACTAAATATATGCTGCTTTGTATAAATATATCTAAATAATTATGGGGAGAATAAGTCTTTACTGTGTATAACTAAACCAGCGCTAATCCATAGAATATTACGCTGGCTTGATTGCTCTATTTGACTTATAGGACTCCTATAAAGAATTCTTATATGGAAAATTAATTTTCTTCATAACATATTATAGGAGTTCCAGGCTCTATATTTTCAAAAATAGTCTTTGCCAAATATAACGGGGCATTTACACAACCATGGGTTCCATCATTCTTATAAATATCTCCTCCAAAGGAATATCTCCAACTAGCATCATGTATCCCTATATTACCGTTGAAGGGCATCCAATATGTCACATCTGATTCGTAGTTTTCTCCTCTTAAGGTAGATCCTTTTTGTTTATAATTAAGCATGTATATTCCAAGACTTGTTGCATTTCCCCTGTTAGGATTGCCAGTTACTACATCCCCTTGGGTTATTAGCTTTCCGTCTTTATAAAACCAAAGATATTGCCTTGTTATATTTATTTCTACATAGGTGTCTCCTATATCATTTTCACCTCTTGTCACAGCCTTTTGTGTATATATAGGCTCACGCTCTAATTTTTTACCAACTTTTATACTGTTTATAATTTCCTTTACTTCAGCAGCTTTATTAATCTTCCAACCATAGAATCCACCACCTACGTTTAAAGTCTTACCTATAGAGCTCTTAAACTTTCTTGGTATTCCTACAGTATCGTATTTTTTACTTAGACTGTTCACATATTCATTTACAGCTTTCTCGTCTAGTTTGGCATCTAGATCATCTCTCACTGAAAGCCATTGGTTTATGGTACCCCCATCCAAAGTTTCAATCTTATCTCCTAATAAATAAGTAATTTTTGCAGACACGTAGGTATCAAGCAGTTTTTTAGTTTTATCGGTTTTCTCTGATTTCAAAGTATACTTTGGGTTTTCATAGCATGGACACTTATTTAATTCAATATTTTTAATTCCTTCCATTATGCTACTTTCTACTGATTTATGAAATTTGGCTCTATCTATCTTGTTTCCTTCAACTTCTTTAATTAACTCATAGGCACCATCTACATATTTAAAAGCAACATTCTTAGGTTCTATTACATCCTTATTTAGGCAGTTTAATTGATTTATCCTATTGTCTAAGCTTAATTTATCATACACAAACAGATCATCTACCAGATACTTTTGCTCTTTAAAAATCGAAATTCCCCACTTAAATGAATTCTTACTGCGGTAAATGTTAGTTAAACTATTTTTCTCATTATATTTTAACCCTATAGCTCGTCCATCTATTTCTTCTGTTCCCCCATCTCTTTCAATAAGCTTAAGCTTATAATCCTTAACACTATTTTTTATTATATCCTTAACCTGATCATGAGACTTTAAAGACACATCTACCCCATTTAGTGTGGTATTAAAAAAGAAATGTCCAGCAAAATATATGGAAACTAGCAAATATATTAATATAACCACTGATATGCAAATTATTATATTTCCTGTTAGCTTCCTTTTAAAAAATTCCTGTATGTTTAGCTTCCTAATATCGATTTTCCTCATACCCTTTATATCCTTCATCAAAAATACTTTTTATTAATCCAGCTATTACTTTTTCCTAAAATCCCTATGTTTATCATAGCAAACTTTGAAACTATAAATTTCCTTTTAAAGCAGCATATTAAAAACTGCACCGTTGGGTAATATACATTTTTAAGAATAAGCGACTAATATTTTAGTAACACTTTATAATATGTTTGTATTTTTGATTTTAAACCTACTTCATGCATATCTATACTATAATTTTTCAGGCTACACTCTAACCCTAAGTTAAAGTATAGCCTGAACATAAAGATATATAAGATTTTACTACTACAATACGGAGTCTATTTTGAAAACTCCTTTTTATTCTAATAGGATAATTTGAGGATATATAAATTATTTGTTAATAAAAGAAGCCCCATATGCTAAATAGACTGCTGTGCCCGTAGCAAAATAATTACATTTTTATCTATCCTAGATAAGCCTCTCTAACCATATCACTTTTTAATAGCTCCTCTCCTGTGCCCTCTAGTATTATAGAGCCTGTTTGAAGCACATAGCCTCTACTTGCAATCTTCAGAGCTTTATTTGCATTTTGTTCTACGAGAAGTATAGTCATACCATTTGAATTCAACTTTTTTATTATGTCGAATATCAGTTCCACCATTAATGGTGCCAATCCCATAGAAGGTTCATCCATTATAAGAATAGACGGTTCGGACATAAGAGAGCGACCTATAGCTAGCATTTGCTGCTCTCCTCCACTTAGAGTACCGCCTTTTTGCTTTTCCCTTTCCTTTAATCTTGGGAATATCTCATATACACCTTCTATGCTCTTCTTTATCTTATTATTGTCTTTGAACCTAAAAGCACCCATCTCTAGGTTTTCTTCAACAGTCATTCTTGGAAATATCTTTCTCCCCTCTGGAACATGAGCTATACCAAGTGCAGAAATCTTGTGAGCTGGAAGAGTATTTATTATTTTATCTTCAAAATAAATTTCTCCAGTTCTTGGTTTTATTATGGATGAAATTGTTCTTAGAGTTGTACTTTTTCCAGCACCATTACTTCCTATTAGGGTAACAATCTCACCCTTTTTCACTTCAAAGGAAACATCCTTGAGAGCATGAATACTTCCATAATAAGTATTCACGTCTTTTAATCGTAGAACCACCTCATCTTTGGCCATATTTCTCACCCCTTATGCTATTACCTCTTCTTTTTCCTCACCAAGGTAAGCCTTTATCACTTCTTTATTATTTTTTATAGCTTCTGGCTTGCCTTCTGCAATTTTCACCCCATAATTAATAACTGCTATCTTATCCGACAGCCCCATTACAAGCTTCATATCATGCTCAATAAGTAAAATAGAACAGCCAAAATCCTTTCTTACTTTCAATATAAAATGCTTCATTTCCTCTGTTTCCTTTGGATTTAAACCTGCTGCAGGTTCATCTAGCAGTATTAATTTAGGTTTTATTGCAAGAGCCCTTGCTATTTCTAACCTTCTTTGATCACCATAGGGAAGACTTTTTGCTAGTTCCTTCTCTTTCCCATTAAGCCCAACATACTCCAATAGCTTTAAGGCTTCTGAGTAAGCCTTCCCCTCTTCATTTTTCAATCTTCTAGTTTTAAATATTACATCTATTATCTTATAAGGTATATTGATATTCATTCCAACCATTATATTTTCAACGGTCAGCATCTCTGGAAAAAGCCTTATATTCTGAAAGGTTCTAGAAATCCTAAGACTAGCAACCTTCTCAGGAGTAAGTTTATTAATCTTTTTGCCATCAAATATTATATCTCCTCCATCTGGAATATATAGACCACTTATCATATTAAAAAAAGTAGTTTTTCCAGCACCATTTGGACCAATCACACTTACAATTTGTCCTTTTTCTATTTCCAAATCAACAGCATCCACCGCTATTAATCCTCCAAAATGCTTACTTAGGCCTTTTATCTCTAATAATGACATACACTACACCTCCTTTATACTAATGGTTGTTTTTCTTTCTTAACGATACCGAATATCTTTTTGCCTGCAAGATGTAGCTTTCTCTTGGCAGGTAATATTCCCTTAGGTCTGAGTATACACATAACTATAAGAATCAAACCAAAAACTAGTTTCTCATATTTTGCAGGATCCAATTGTGATGGAAGATTGATAATACCTGCATTAGATAAGTCACCTAAATAACCAGACAGTGATTTTAATATTTGAAGCTGCAATACCACTACCGCTGTAGCTCCTGTTATTACGCCAGCTATACTACCCATACCACCTAAAAGTATCATTGCAAGTATACCTATCGATTCCATAAATCCAAAGCTAGATGGATCGATAAAGTTTTGTTTTGCAGCAAATATAACACCCATCATACCTGCAAAAGCAGCTCCACAAGCAAAAGCAAATAACTTCATCTTTACAAGAGGAATCCCCATAGTTCTTGCAGCCAATTCATCTTCTCTTATTGCAGTCCAAGCTCTTCCGATCTTAGAATTATTCAGCCTATTCACTATCACTATGGTTAGCATCAAGACTACAAGTACAATGAAGTAAAAATGAATAGGTTTATTTAAGGTAATTCCAAATAATTTTGGCGGTGAAATAGGCACTATTCCCTTTGGTCCATTTGTTATATTTAGCGGTTTATCCATATTATTAAGAAGAATTCTTATTATTTCTCCAAAACCTAAGGTCACGATGGCTAGATAATCACCCTTTAATCTTAATACTGGAAGCCCTAGCAGAACTCCTACAATAGCTGCTACAATCATTCCTATTATTAGGAATAGCCAAAAATAGTTACCTGAAATTGGGCTCCAAGACTTACCCATAAAGCCACTAGCTTGAGTTGATGCAAAGATAGCATAAACATAGGCACCAGTAGCGTAAAATCCAACATAACCTAGATCTAAAAGCCCTGCAAAGCCAACAACTATATTAAGTCCAACGGCTAGTACTGAATAAATTCCTACCTCTGTTAGTACATCCAAATAATAAGTATTGCTATGTCCCATAACAGGAATTACTATAAGAAGATTAGCGGCTGCTATAGCTAGCTTTATTGGAAGCTTCAAATCACATTTGTATAAAACAAATAGTGAAACTAAATATAGTAAAAATATAATTGTGGAGTTGCTAAAAACAAGAAAAAGTATTGGTGCTGCAATAATAACTGGAATTTGTAATTTGCTTAATAATTTTCTCATCAACTACACCTTCTCTCCAACAGTTTGACCTAGCAGTCCACCAGGTTTAAATAGAAGTAAAATTATAAGTATTACAAAAGCAAAAATATCCTTATACTCTGCACCTAATACACCATGAGTTAATGCACCTAGAGAGGCAGAGGCAAAGGTTTCTATAACTCCAAGTAAAACACCACCAAGCATGGCACCAGGTATATTTCCAATTCCTCCTAATACTGCTGCTGTAAATGCCTTCATTCCTAATATAAATCCGATATAAGGATCTACTAGAGAATACTGAACTGCGAACATTGTACCTGCTGCCCCACCTAGTGCTGCTCCAATTAAAAAAGTTAAAGAAATTACTTTATCAACATTAATACTCATAAGACTTGAGGTAGATTGATCCTGAGCAACTGCTCTCATAGCCTTTCCCCATTTTGTTTTAGATATAAAGAGATTTAAACCTACCATAATCGCTACTGCAATTATTGCTATATAAAATACTTTAACGGGTATGTTAAGACCATTTGATATCTTTATGTTTGAACTAAATATGGTAGGGGTTGTTAGATAAAAAGCATTTCTTGCCAAGCCTTCTATTAATCTCACAAAGTCTTGGAGAAAGAATGAAACTCCAATTGCTGAAATAAATGGAATAAGCTTTGGTGCATTACGAATGGGTTTGTAAGCCACTCTCTCAATAAAAACACCTAAGGTTCCGCTAATAAGCATAGCAATTAACAACGCTATTATTAACGCAAGAGGAGCTGGTATAGAGCCTAATATTCCAGCACTTTGGGCAAATAGCAACACCTCTGTTCCAGCAAAAGCTCCAACCATAAATATTTCACTGTGAGCAAAGTTTATAAACTCTAATATTCCATATACCATGGTGTAACCTAAGGCAACTATTGCATAAACTAAACCTAAGGTTAAACCATCTACTAAAAGTTGAGGAATCATTTTTAACATACTCTCCATTTTTTCACTTCCTTTCAAATTACTTAAAAATGGATTACTATCTATTCAAATAAGTTGTTTTTATAAAGATGTACCACTACTGACTGGCATAATTCCATAATTAAGAAGCGAATTGTAACTAGTAGTTTAGATATTAAGTGGTACATCCTTGTATAATAATCAATATTTATTATCTCATTTGAAAACTTTATTTCAGATAATCTTTTGCAGTTATAGTCTTTATTACTGTAGGTGGATATTTAGCTTCCTTAAATTGAGATATAAACATAACTGCATCTTCATTGTCTCCTTTAGAATTAAAGGTAACTGTTGTTGCAACTCCTTTGAAACCCTTTATTGCTCTAACTGCTTTTGTAACTTGATCTTGAGTTGGCTTCTTGTTTCCGTTGTCTTGTACAGCTTTCTTTAGCCCATCTAAAAGAACATTCATAGCATCATAACCATATATTGCATAGTTTTCAGGTTGATTTCCGAACTGTTTCTTGTACTTTTCTGCCCAAGCTCTTCCTTGTTCTGTTAATGATACATCTGCAGCCATTGTTGTATAGTAAATCCCCTTTGAACTATCGCCTGCAATTTTAACTACTTCCGCAGAGTCCATTCCATCAGGCCCTATAAACTTGGCAGTAATGTTCTTTTCCTTCATCTGCTTTATTATTAATGAACCTTCTGGGTACATACCTCCAAAATAAACAACATCTGGCTTGACTTGAGCCACTTTATTTAACACACCACTGAAGTCAGACTCACCAGCTGTTATACCTTCATATCCAGCAACAGTTCCTCCTTTGTCCGCAAATCTCTTTTTAAACTCATCAGCAACTCCTTGCCCATAAGTAGTTTTATCATGAATTACAAAGGCTGTCTTTGCTGATAAATCACTTAAGGCAAAATCTGCAGCAACTGGACCTTGAACATCATCTCTTGTACATATACGGTTGACATCATCATAACCTCTCTCAGTAACTGCAACAGCAGTATTAGCTGGAGAAACCATTGCTAAATTTACATTCTTATATATTTCTGATGAAGGAATAGCAACACCAGAATTGTAATGACCTACAACCCCTAAAACATCTTTATCTGCTATAAGCTTTTGTGCTACTGAAACTCCTACCTTTGGATCTGCCTGATCATCTTGAGGACTAAACTGAAGATTAATATTAAGTTTTTTAAACTCGTCGCTTCTCTCGGTTAAAGCTAGTTTGGCTCCATTTTTTATAGATTCACCTATTGCTGCTTGTGAACCTGACAAAGGCGAAACACTTGCTATCTTTACAGTAGCCCCATTACTGCTAGAATTAGCACCCTTTGTACACCCTGCCATTGCTATTGTGGTCGTGAGCATAGTTGCCATTGATAAAAACAATAATTTCTTTTTCATTTTGTATCCCCCTATTTATTTATTTTTATATTGTCTATCCTAATATGCTGTTATTAACCTTTGATATTGCTAAGACTAGCTAATAGAAATTTTATAATTGGCCTAGACAGTAAAAAAAGCAACAGAGCATCAGAAATAAACTCTGAAGCCCCATCGCTTTCATTTTATGCTAGCCTTACTAGCATTACAGATATGTAATTTTCCAAATCTTGAAGCTCTGCAAAAAACATTTCATCAATTGTCTGATAATTAACTATATTTAAAATGTTAATATATTTCCAATTATTACACAAATCGTTTTCTCGCCGATTTATTGACATTTTATCACAAAGTAAACGCTATCAACTATATTTTCCTTAATTTTTATACGTATTTTGTATTAATTGCATTTTCTTTAAAATTGTTAATATAAATCAAAAACCTGAGGTTTTTCCTCAGGTTTTCATTACTATATGAATGTTTTAAATAAATGTTGTTCATCGTTATAAACTTATTAATTTAATCTCTAATCTCAATTTTTCTATATACTCTTCTCTTTCTAAATAAAGCTTCTCTGCCTCTTTAAGAGTTATTTTCTTAAAGCTAACATTATCCGATGGCTTTAGTTGAACCAACTTCGAAAGATCTACTGAGGCTACATGACATATTTTAGGGTATCCTCCTGCAGTGGCTCTATCCGCAAGAAGTATTATGGGATCACCATCTGGTGGCACTTGAATTGTTCCAAAAGAAACCTCTTCCGATATCATTTCTAGGCTCTTCTTTAACTCTATCTTAGGTCCATTTAATCTATAGCCCATTCTATCAGACTTAGTATTTACAGTAAACTCCTGGCTAAAGAAATCATTAATACTTTTTTCACTGATGCCTTTAAATTGTCTATCCTCAAAAACCCTCACTATCTCTTGCCCTGTTCCTTCATAGATAGCTTTATGCAGATACCAGCTTGGATAAATAAAATTATTCTTCTTATGAGATATTTCTAGCTTTTTTATTATATTTAACGAAAGACTGCTTTTACTTCCAACTTCCAATATATCATCTTTCCTAAGCGCTCTTCCATCTTTCCCCCCTAAATTACCTCTCAAATAAGTGCTTTTACTATTCATAACAGTTGGTAACTTAAAGCCTCCAGCAATTGATAGATATGCTCTGCAGCCACTTATACACCTTCCAAACTTTAATATAGAGTCTTCCTTTATGAAAATAGGTCTTCCCATGGGAACTTTTTCATCATTGATAGTAGGTGAAAGATTAGATCCAGTTATTGAAATCAAATTATTTTTCTCTATCTTTAAAGAAGGGCCAACTAAAGTTATTTCAAGTACCCCTTCACTAGGCTTATTTCCCACAGCAATATTACCCAGTTTCATAGAATACATATCCATTGCACCACTAACAATGACTCCATGTTTTTGATACCCAAATCTCCCATCATCTTGGACTGTAGTCAAAAGGCCTGGCTCTAATACAGTTATTCTCATTATTCATTCCCCTTTAATCGTTTATATTCATCATAGGAAATGGAATAAAATTTTGCTATATCACCACATTTCAAAAGTGTCTTTTCATCACTATTTAAATCAAATAACTTTAATGGAGTCCTGCCAATTATCTGCCATCCCCCAGGAGTTTCTATTGGATAAACACCAGTCTGACTTCCAGCTATTCCAACTGAACCTGCTGGGATAACCGTTCTTGGAGTGCTTCGTCTTTCCGTATGGATCTTTTCTGACAGCCCTCCCAAATAAGGAAAGCCTGGTGCAAAGCCAATCATATAAACTATATACTCACCATTTGAATGAATTTCTACTACTTCCTCTATGGTTAGATTGTTTGCTTTTGCCACATACTCTAAATCTGGGGCAAATTCCTTTTCATAGCAGACAGGGATTTCAACGATGTGCTCTTCATACTGGACCTTGAAATCAATTTTTGATATTATATCCTCTAATATTGATTTCACAGCCTCAAAAGGTTCACTACTTCCAATAGCCAAAGGATTGTAAACCACAGAGACAGAAGTGAAATACGGCACATATTCTATGAATCCATAAAAGGAGCTTTTATCTAGGTATTTGCAAAATAACCTTATCTTTTTATTTATCTCTTTATCAATTTTAACACCAAACTCAATTAAAGCTGAAGTTTCGGTTATTTGAGAAATATTGATATTATCTTCACCCATGCTTACCACCTACATTAGCATTTTATCGCTTTAAATTACTTACTTAGCTATGAATTATCTTATCTGCATAGAAAGAATTACTAAAGAATGCTCCTTAAGAGACCTTTTACTAAACATTATAAATTCTTTCTACCCTGTTTCCTATTGCACATACAAATTCATAATTAAAACTTCCTGACAAGTTGGCTAATTCCTCAACACTAATATAATTATTACCATCTTGTCCAACTAAAGTCATTTCATCTTCAATTTTACCATCCTCTATAGGGGTAACGTCAACCATCATTTGATCCATTCATATTCTTGCGATTATGTATGCATATTATCCATAGATTAATACACTTCCTCATTAAACACGTCCACGTTTATCCCCATCTATTTGCTATCTTAGTCTTCCTTCTCAATACTAAGTTTAAATATATCAAAATTAAACTTAGTATTTTTATCCAAAGCTCCTTATGAGTCCAATAGTTGAATTAGTAAATCTTTAGAACTAATATCAGTATTTCAAATCTATATTCTTTATATCAGTTATCAGCATATGACCTGGTGCATGGGTAATAGCTATTTTAGGCTTCACATTCATTACCACTGCTTGAGGAGTAACTCCACAGGCCCAAAACACAGGCACTTCACCATCTTTTATTGATACTGAGTCACCAAAGTCAGGTTTATTTATATCTTTTATCCCTATAATTAATGGGTCTCCTATATGAATTGGTGCTCCATGGACTTTAGGCATAGCTCCAGTGGCGAGAACCGATTTTATAATCTTATCGTAGGAAAGTGGTCTCATACTGACAACCATTTTCCCACTAAATACTCCTGCTGGTATACAATCTATGTTAGTAATATACATAGAAACATTAGCCCCCTCCTCTATATGTCTCATAGGAACCTGAGCTTCAAGGAGCTCTCCTTCAAAGGAAAAGCTGCAGCCAATTAAAAAGCTTACAAAATCCTGCCTCCATAGATGGCTAATATCTTCACACTCACAGGCTAAAACTCCATTTTCGTAAACTCTATACTTAGGAATATCCGTTGTGATGTCTATGTCTTCACCTAAATACTTTAACTTTCTATTTCCCACATCACTTACTTCAAGAATTGGACAAGATTTAGGATTTCTTTGAGCAAAGAGTAAGAAATCATAAGCTAATTCTCTAGGTAAAATCACTAAATTAGCTTGGGCATAGCCATCACACATTCCAGCAGTAGGATTTGTTATTTTTTTCTCTCTTATTAATCTTCTAACCTCTGAGGGTTTCATAGTTGAATAATTCATAACTTTCCCACCTCAAATTATATTTTGAAGCTTTTCATCTTCATATACATATTCCTCAGTTTTTTCGTAAAATCCTAGCTCCATTACTTTTTCGAACCAAGTAGCACAAGTCTTCTCCAAACTCATGGCAGAATCTATGGTTTCTCTCATCAGGCTAACTATAGATAAGTTCATCTCTAGCCCACAGCCATCAATGGCTGGAACTAAATCTCCATACATGTCTATCATCCCACTTCTAGAAGCAGTAATCATAGCTTCCTTTTGCATCTCTTTTGTATGCATTAAGCTCAAGTCCTTCTTCAAAAAAGCTAAGGCAGCCATAAGTCCATAGCATCCCCAGTCAGAAACCGTTGCAGTTATTATATTATCAGCTTTTGTATTAGCTAGTATTCCACCATTGCAGCCACAATTACAACTGCCTTTTGCAATATAAGGAACATATTTTTCTAAATGTTCCTTCAAGGTTCCCATACCTATTTCATTACCAAGATCCCCAATTGCTATATTTAAAACACCCTTTTTCTTTAACTTTTCAAATAATATATCCTGCTTTGCTTCTAAACTGGTTACGTCTAAACCCACAGCGTTATGGTACACCCCTTGAGCATTAGCTCCAGGACATTCTATACTTATAACTGCACTAGGAAGTCCCTTAGAAATTAGCTCCTCAGCTTGTAGCTCAGCCTCACTTTCCTTCTTTGCAAAGGAGATACCTGCTAGGGAAAGCGGGTATTCTCTTAGCTTTTCTATATTGTCATGAAAATGTAATCCAACCACATAGGCTAGATTTTCTACAGCCTTAATACTTTCCTCGGGGCACACTATAACAGGTTTTACATTAAAACCTTTTACCAAAGTTCTAGCTAGCAGCAGCGAGCTAACTATGCCATCCATTTCAGCCTTTTTGAAGGGTAACAAAACAAACCCTGTCATGATATAAACTAGCTCCCCTTCTTTTAGTGTACCTTCTAGTTTCTTTGCACTATTAATTGTTAGTGGATCTTTTGTGTATTTTCTTGATGCGCTATAAAGTATCCTACATACTCCATAGCCTCTTGGATCTAAATTCATTAAACTATCTAGATTCTCACCTACGTTTAATATGGTTAATTCTTTTTGATTCATACACCATACCTCTAACCTTATATTGTTTCTTCTAAAAATTCTTCAAGTAAAGCATTCTGCAATCTTTCAACTACTTCAGAAGCTTTTCCACCTACTGGCTTACCATCTATCTCGCAGGCACTCATGCAAAATTGACCAGAACTTGTAACTATTACTTCATCTGCTTCCATCAACTCTTTTAAGGTAAATGGGGTTTCATCTACAGGAATATTAAATTTCTTGCACATCTTAATTATATGAGCCCTTGCTATGCCTGGCAGAATCAAATTATCTGCCGGTGCAGTTTTAAAAACACCATTTTTAATTATAGATACATTACTGTGGGCACATTCTGTTACCCTATCACCTCTGTGGAAAATAGCTTCATCACATCCTGCTTCTTCAGTTTTTTGAGCTGCCATAACACTTGGTAATAAATTTAAAGTCTTAATATTGCAATGTAAGAATCTTGTATCTTCTATGGTTATTAGTTTTATCTTTTTCGACATATCTTTAATATTGCGTGGTGTAAGCACTATCCAGATATTAGCCTTTATATTCTCCTCAGGAAAAATATGATTACGCATTCCAGTTCCTCTTGTAACCTGCCAATATACAAACTGTTCTCCGCAGTCAACCTTTTTAACCATCTCTTGAAGCAAGCCCTTTAGTTCTTCTTTCGTATAAGGAATCTTAATTGAGAGTAATCCTGCGCTATTATAAAATCTATCTATATGCTCATCTAATGCAAATATTTTATGATTTCTACTATAAGTAGCATCATAAACTCCATCACCAAAATAGCATACACGATCATTCATAGGTATCTTCATGTTCTCGATTAAATCATACTCTCCGTTGTAAAACCCCAAATTTTCCATAAATATTCCCCCTTAAATTTTACTTATTTTTATTGTGTATCAATTTTTATGCCTATGTAATAATATTTCCATAGACTACGGATTAGTGTTTACTCTTTAGCTATTTTTCACATTTTATAGATATATAACTCTATAAAAATATAACTCATACTTATTAACACAGCGCCCTTGCTGTATAAATATGTATGAGTTTCAAATATTAATATAATACTATACTAGTTATAATTTTTTTTCAACATTTATTAATGGTTATAGAATATTTATTTTTATTATCAGTAAATTAATTTTTTCTATTTATCCTTTAATACGGAAAATCTTTTTACTGTACATTAATATTAACTTTATGTTGTTAAAAGTATTTGAGTCTCCATATTAATATTTTTCAGTATGTAGTTTGTCTTTGTCTTTGAAAGTTCCCATACTCACTTCTATTAAAGCCCTTGTATCGTTACCTAACTTACTTTCATCTAAAACTGTTATATAATTACTTATTATTAATCTTTCTATATTTTATTTATATCTTACAATCTACTATAGCAACAGTTAATGTATTCATAGTTAAATGTTTAGCTTTTACCCATCTGCCTTTTCTAAATATAAGTAAAGAAATTCTGTCATATGGCATATTTTTTAATCCTTACTACTACTTGGCCCATGATATCTTTCATATATTTTAGGATCTGCATATTTGCCATTAAATAGGATTGAAGAGCTTGAACAATTGTTATAACACCTCATGCATGCTGTGCAGGAGGGTAAAAATATAAACTTATTCTCCTTATATTCGATACTTTTTGTAGGGCACCTATTAACACATAGCATACATCTACTACAAGTAGCAATATCAATACTTAAGGCTTTGTAGTTGTTTTCTATTGCATCTTTTGATACTCTGCGAATAAAAATATTAGGAATTAAATAAAAGCCTACCCCATTTATATATTTTTTTCCTTCAAGCATCATGTCAATCATCTTTAATAATTGTCCTTTAGCTTTTTCTTTCCTCTTGTTCATCTTATCAGTGCTTAGTGCTTTTATTTTTAACTTAGGTGTAGATATATTGTTGCAAAGTTGTATGTTCACATAAGAAATAATTCTAAAATTAGTATTTATAAATAATTTTTTAGCGCAAAATGGTCCAAATCCATTTACATAGGCAATAGTATTGATAATATAAACAGGCCTTGAAATCTCTTTTTTATTTTCACAGACTTTAGTAAGTTTAATAATGAAATTCTTCATAATAGGTGGTAAATTGCCTCCATATATAGGATTTGCAAAACCTACAAAATCTGATCTATCAATTATATCTTCTAAAAAAGAAGTTTCCTTGTTCTTTATACTTTCTATGGAAATCGACTCGTACTCATGTCCTTTTTCTATAACTAATTGATTAAATTCTTTTACTGCCCATTCTGTATTGCCAGTCCCACTAAAATAGAAGGTTGAAAATTTCATTATAGCCCCCCTAATCATGGATAAAAACTTCAATAAAGAATACATTTTTTAGTGAACTTTTTATTATTAAATTTTGCTTTTAGCTTCCCACTCACTTTTACTTAATTTGTAATAATAGTATTCCTTATTATCAATATAAATATTTTTAACTAACCTAAATCCACATTTTTTTATTACCTTATTGGAGGGTATATTATAGGTTAATGCAGTGGCGTTCAGTACCTCAGTATTGGTTTTGTCAAACAGATACTTAATTAGACCTTGAGCCGCCTCAGTTACGTAGCCTTTGCATGTGAAGGCATTTGAAATACCATAACCTATCTCCCTGTTTGGCTTCGGCAACTCTTCTTTCACCCCAGAATTAATCCATCCAATAAGTTCATTTGTTTCCTTCAATATAATTCCTAATCGTAGTATTTGCTCCTCGATATTAGGTACAGCATCAAAAAACTCTCTATTCTCTTTTAGTTCATATTTAGTAAGCCACTCCCTCCGCTTCTCTTTTGTCGCTATCCAATCAGGTAGAAACTCCCTTATCTCAGGCTGCAAAGTAATATTGTATATCGCATCTAGATCCTCCACTTGATATTCTCTTAGTATTATATTCTTACATTCTATAGTAAATACTTTATTTGAATCTAACATTTTAACGGCTTTAGCGTTTGTAGTAACCATATTCATCATCCTCTCTTTAAATTACTGATATATACCAAGTATTATCCAATAAAACTAAGCTAATAGTTATATGAAATATATTTAAAGCTTAGTTACTTAGATTTAGTTTTAAATTATATATCTTGTAGGGGGATATTACTAAAACTTAAGTAATAACTGTTGTATAGTACTGACTTCTGGATGTTGCCTTGTATTATGACTTAATAGCTAAAGCTAATTCTTCCAAAATAAATCTACAAGCCACAATTTGTTATTTTTATAAGACAATACTCCTTATAATATTTCTAGTCTATAGACCAAGGAAATCTCTAATTTCAGAATATCATTCAGCTAATTCCTATAACAACCTCATATTTAATTCTTAAACAAAAAAGTACTAAAGTGAATTTCTTTATCAACTTTTTCCCTATCTAACTTTCCGAATATACTAATAAAAATCTGACAGACGACATATTTTTCTTTTTTATACTTTCTCATGAATTAATAGTCAGGAGAATAGCCAATACTTATAAACTTTATGTATATAATTTAAATCTCTATAGAATAAAAAATACTGAAATGAACTTCTCTATGGACTTTATTACTAACTTAAATTAATCATAAATTATCGGTAGATTGGAAATTGATACTAGATTCGTGTTATACTTATTTTGAAATTATAGTTTAAGATAGACCTAGCTTGTTTATAATAGGTAATGTAGTAAACATATACTAAAGATGTTTTATATATTCTAGGTTAATTGACCAAATGCTATTGAGGCAATTTATCAGCAATTATTAAGTATTTTTTCTCAATATATATGAAGAAATTGTTATGACTAAAAGACTAATTCTTTATATTAGAAATAAATATATAATATAATAGTTGAATTACATAATCTATGTTATAAACAAATTGATTTAACGTAAATCTAATTCCATAGCTAATTTACCTTTACTATTTAGTAAAACTACTAACCTACTTTATATTACAAATCTAGGATGTCTTTTAAGCTGAGTAGCTAAATACGCAAAACTCAAATTCTCAATTTATTTTTAAGCTTTCATAATATTATAGTGAGAGATTTTATAAATATAATTTGAGAATGAAGTGGCGCGTCTTTATAGGCTACTTTCATGTTCATTAAAATAATAATACCCTTAGTCTAAATCATAATATTAGTCTAAGCAGTGTGATAATAGGAGTTGATTATATTGGAACGTAAAATTAAAGTACATTTTATGGGTATATGCGGGAGTGGTGCTGCACCTATAGCAATTCTAGCAAAAAATTATGGTTTTGATGTATCCGGATGTGACCTTAACATATCAGGTTATTATAAAGATGCATTGGTAGAGAATAATATAGAGCTTATTAAAGGTCACGATGTAAGTCACATAGCAGATATAGATATATTAGCAATCTCCCCTGCTATCTTAGATATCTCCCCTGATCATCCAGAAATTGTAGAGGCAAAAAATAGAGGAATCCTTATGACTTGGCAGGAGTTTTCTGCAAAATATGTTCAGAAGGATAAGTTTGTTATTTCTGTGGCTGGTACTCATGGTAAGTCTACAACTACAGTTTTAATGGGGCTTGTCTTAGAAGATGGTGGTATTGACCCAAGCGTTGAAGCTGGAACTACCTTCAAAAATTGGGGAGGCGGATACAGGCTAGGAAAGTCAAATTACTTTGTATGTGAAGCTGATGAATTCAATAATAACTTCTTAAACTACAGTCCTTCAATAGCTGTAATAAATAACGTAGAAATGGATCATCCTGAGTTCTTCAAGGATGTTGATGATGTAAAGAATTCCTTTAAGAACTTTATAAAAAAACTTAAAGGACCAAAAACTTTAATTGTTAACGAAGACAGTTTAGCTATTAGAGAAATTCTATGCGAACTAAAAGATTGGCTTGAACAAGAAAAAGTAAGAGTGATTGGGTATTATATAGATAAGAAACTGGACTTCCCTTTTGCTATAGAATATAAGGCAGAATTAACTTCAAACACTCCTGAGTATTCATCCTTTAGACTAACCTATGGAGATAAAGAAGATAATTTTGAGCTTGGTCTTATTGGTAAACACAATGTTGAAAATTCTTTAGGTGTTCTAGCTACTGCCTTAGAATTAGGAGTTGACTTAACTTCCATCAAGAATTCCTTTAAAAGCTTTAAAGGAGTAGGTAGAAGATTAGAGTTAGTGGCTGATATTGAGGATATAAAGATCTATGATGATTTTGCTCACCACCCTACTGCTGTAGCAGCTACCTTAGATTCAATTAAGCTTAGCTTTCCAGGCAAAAAGGTTTTTGCTATTTTTGAACCTCATCAGCTTTCAAGAGCAAAGCTATTTTTCAACGAATTCGCTGATGCTCTAAGAAAGGCAGATAGAGTAATAATCACAAAACCATTCTTAGGTAGAGAGGCATATAAAAACATAGAGCCAGTTGACTTAAATAAAATGTGTAGTGTAATAAATGAAGATAAAGCAGACTACATAGAAAGCTCTGAAGAAATATGTAGTAAAATCCTTAGTGAAGCTAAAAATGGAGACATAATTATAGTTTTCGGAGCTGGTAACTCTTATAAGCTATCTAGACAAATTATTGATGTACTAAAGTAAAAAGTAGTTAAAAAAGTGTCGTAAAACTAAAGTTTTACGACACTTTTTAATATACTATAATCTTTTACAGATTTCTAACTGCTAATAATATGAAATTTAATATGAATAACACTGTGAATAAATAAATTACTGGATGAATTTTCTTTGTTTCCTTCTTGATAATTGCGATTATAACATAGCTTATAAATCCAAAAGAAATACCTGTTGTTATGCTATAAGCAAATGGCATAAGAGCAATTGTAAGGAATGCAACTGCTGCTACGCTGAAGTCTTTCCAGTCAATCTCACCAATAGAAGACATCATCAAGATACCTACAACTACAAGTGCTGGTGCTGTTGCAACTGTTGGGATAATTCCAATTACAGGAGCAAAAACAAGACATATAAGGAACATGATTGATGTTACAACTGATGTTAACCCTGTTCTACCACCAGCAGCAATACCAGCTGAGCTTTCAACATAAGTAGTAGTATTTGAAGTTCCGAAAAATGCTCCTACTATCGTTGCACTTAAATCTGCAAATAAAGCCTTATCCAGACGTGACTTAACACCCTTACCTTCAAGCATTAACTTTTCATCTTCTGCATCAAATATACCTGAACGACGACCTGTCCCAATAAATGTTCCAAGAGCATCAAATATATCTGTTAATATGAATGCAATCATTGCAGTTACTGCAAGTAAGAACTTGCTTCCATTAGCAAATAGTCCAGCAAAATCCATCTTAAAAGCAGTGTATTTAACTGCTGCTATAGAATTACCTATACCGCTTAGAGATATATTAGCTGAAGAGAAAAACTCATGAGCATTTTTAGCGTGGAAACCAAAAACACCAGGGTTAACGCCACAAGCAATTTCTATAAAACAAAGTGCAGTTACTGAAGTAATACCAATTAAAATTGCAGCCCTAACTTTTAAAACCATAAGAATAAGTATTAAAACAATTCCGAATAATGCTAACTGTACAGCTGGGTTAGAGAAGTTAACAATTGCTGGAACAGCAGATGAATTTGCAACTACTGTTGCATCTGCAGGAGTCTTTCCTAAGAAAAGATATGTTCCAGGGTCAGAAGTAAACTTTAAAAGGCCACTGTCTTTAATACCTATGTATGCTATAAAAAGACCAATACCTCCACCGATAGCCTTTTGTAAAACTGGGGGCAGAGCTCGTATTATTATCTTACGAAGTCCTGTAACTGTTATAATAATATTTACAACACCGCAGATAAATACCATTGCTAAAGCTTCTTGCCATCTGAATCCCATAGTACCACAAACGGTAAAAGTAAAGAATGCATTTAATCCCATACCAGGAGCTAATGCATATGGCACATTAGCAAATAGTCCCATAACAAGTGTACCAACCACTGCAGATATAATCGTTGCTACGAAAATAGCCTGTGGATTAAAAGGGTTGTCTGGAGTTCCTGCTAATTGTAAAATATTTGGATTAACAAAAATGATGTACGCCATTGTAAAAAAAGTAGTAAGACCAGCTATAATTTCAGTTCGTACGTTAGTACCGTACTTTTTCAAATTAAAAAATTTTTCCATCTCCATAACTCCTAAAATATTTTTATGATAAAATTTTATCACCAAAAACAAAATAGATTGAAACATCGTTCCAATCTACCGAAAAAACAAAATTACGAATAAAAAAATTCATATTTTATGCTAATTTCGATAGTCGGATAATTAACGGTCATCCGGTAGAAACTGCCAACCCATATATGTCGGCGATATATCGAATCTATTTAATTATTGATAAAGTTTTCCGAGTTAAATTATAGTGTAATTTGTCTAACTTTACAAGTAGTAATAATGCTTTTTTATACATTTATTTTAATAGAACCAGTAGCATTTCTATATAAATCTAATTAATCTATTTATTACTAAATAATTTTATTTTAGACTATGTTTAAGAATACTATTAAAACTAAAAAGATATATAAAGATAACACTATATTTTACTTAAGCTACCTCAACAGTGCCTCAGTTTACTAGTACTATGGTTAATTAATGCCATTGTAACTTCATCAATTAGAAAGACTTTTATAAGTTATGATTTATTTTTTCGGATTTTTGGCTATAAATATTCCACTGGATTTAGGTATATCTATGCTTCCATCTCTTAATATTATCTCTTCCAAATATGTATAAAAATCTTTTATTCTACTTTCGGTAAGTATTTCCTTAACATTTGTGTGTCCTTCTAATGACAGTACATAATCTACAAAAGGCTTTGCTTCTGTTATATGTAAGGAATCCTCACGTACTATTTTTTCTACAGAGTCGAAATACTTATATAATTGTTCTTCCCCATTTTCTAGTCCAAATTCACTGGTTACAGAAAGAGATTTAATATTTATCCTAGAATCAAATCCAACCACTAAATTCTTAAAACCTTTCATATTATTACTACCATTGGTAGTGGCATAAAAAGTACCTTCTGGTTTAAGTATGCGAGCTACCTCACTTATGGCTAAATCCCTATTCTGCGCATGATAAAGCATGTGGTTTGCAATAACGCAATCAAAAGAATTATCATCATATTCAATATTTTGTATGTCCATTACAGCATAGTCTATGCCTTCAATATCTGAGAGGCTATCCTTTGCAGACCTTAACATACCTTCTGAAAAATCTGTTAAAACTAATTTGATATCCTTTGGTAATCTATCTTTATTATTAGACCATATGCTTCCATTGCCACAGCCAAATTCTATGACTCTTTCGTTGGGCTTAATACTATATTGATCAAATACCCACTTTGCCCAACTATACTTATTGGTACTGTAGATAATATGAAATGCTTGTCTAGCATTTAAATTCTTGTCTGAATTATACTGATAATTAACTATCTCTCTATCGTTTGCCTTAGACATAATTCATCACTCCATTTTATACAAAAATAATTACCCAATTATAATAAATAACTAATATAAAAACTTCTGTATAGCCACATAATTTTAAGTAGAAATACTAAACTTGGATATATTCAAAGTCTATTACAACGTTGTATATATTGAAATATTTATCATAAAAGGAATAAACTTTATTATATAGCAAACTTATTTGGTTGTAAATCACATAAACCTTGAGACTCTAAATGAGCTCTACATTATTTTGATATTTTTGATCATATGCCTTTACAAGTATATATGAGTAAAATCTAGCAGATGATATAATTTCTAGAGAATAAAAAAACTAAGGCAACATTTCTATGTTTCCTCAGTTAATGTTAATCACAAGCTTTATTTTTTACGCAGATTATTTACAATATAAATTTCTCTATTCCAAGTGCTACTCCGTCATTTTGCACTGTATCCGTAGTCTTTTTAGCAAAGCCTTTAACATAATCACTAGCATTTCCCATCGCTATACCGCAGCCTACTGTGGACAGCATCTCTATATCATTCTTTCCATCACCAAAGGCATAGCTATTTTCTACTGGTATATCTAGATATTCTAATACACTTAATATTCCTGAAGCTTTTGAATTTGCTTTAGAATACAATTCAAAAGTCCCATCTTGTCCATTGTAAATATAATTAAAATTAGAGTCTCCCAAAGTCAAACAGTAATCAATCCCAACCTGGTCATTACATATCATCTCAATTTTATATACATCTACTTCATTATGATCGAAGTTCCCTTCTAAGTATTTTTTAGAAATATCATAGGTCTCATAAAAGGAATGTAACTTCTTATGATTATCTTTAATATAAGAATACTCTTCCCCCTGAAGTATATATTCAATGTTAAGCTCTTCAAATTTATCTACAAGCCCCTTTATTAAATCTTTCTTAATAGCTTCCTTATATATGCACTTATCAGCAACTTTTACATAGGCTCCATTAGTAAGTACAAAACCATCAAAACCGAAATCTAACAATACCTCATTTAAAAAGGCATAGGGTCTTCCAGTAGCAATAAAAACGTAATTACCTTTTGCCTGCAATTGGCGTATAGCTCTTTTTACTCTCGGAGTGATATCGGTTATTCCATTTAAATAATCAACCAAAGTTCCATCAATATCAAAAAACACAGCTTTTTTCATGTTGCAATCATATCCTCCTATAATTAAACATCCTCTTACTCATTCTTATTTATTGTCATTTTATATCGTTTGTTCTCATTTGTCAATTAATTATATTGCATAGTCATATTTTTATTGATAAAATAAAAGAAAATGAGAAACACTCGGAGGAAGTTATGTTTACCGAAGAAAGACATAAACACATAATAGATCTGTTAGAAAGAGACGGAAAAGTATTAGTAAAAGACTTAAGTACTTTGTTTGAAGTTAGTGAAAGTATGATTAGGAAAGACCTAAAGGTTTTGGAAAAAAGTAACTTATTACAACGCACTTATGGCGGTGCTATTAACTTGAAGCGTACCATAGTAAATGGCGAAAGTTTTTTTAAAAGAGTTGAAAAAGATATAGATATAAAAGAAGTTATAGCTAAGAAGGCATATGAAATAATAAGAGAGGATGATACTATCTTTTTAGATACTTCAAGCATCTCTTATTTTCTAGCAAAACTAATTACTGACAATAACATAAGACTCACGTTAATTACTAATATGGTTGAAATTTCATCAATGATTAGTTTAGAATCAAAAGTAAAGGTTATTTTTATAGGTGGAGATTACTATCCTCTTGTAGGCGGCAATATTGGTTCCCATGCAAATGAACAAATAAAACTTTACCGTTGTAATAAAGCTTTTGTCGGTTGCAGCGGAATAGACCTCAGAGATGGAAGTGTTAGTACTGGCGAATCTGAAGATTCAGGCACAAAAAAGACTATTATGAGTATATCTAAAGAGTTATTTCTAATAGCACCAAATGAAAGATTTAATTTAGATGGTGTCTACAACTTCTCAAACCTATCTGATTTTCATGGCATAATTACAGAAAATGAACCTAATGATACTTTACTGACACTAATAAAACAATATGATGTAAGATTAATTTAGTTATATATAATCTAAACCTTTTATACTGGAATTTAACTAAGTATTTGCCTTACCTAACTTATTGCCAAACTTTAAGGTTCAAGGTATTATTTATATATTAACAAAGATGTATGTAAGTTGCTTCAGGAGGCTTTAAATTGTCAAGATTAAATCCTATATTAAACAAAAAGATAACTGATTACTCAATGAAATCATTGTTACTTAAATTTATTCAAATAACATTGATTTTCTTGGTATCGAAATTAATTATTTTATTAACTATACATTTCTTTTCCATTGGACCATTCTCACTAATAACTGATCATAAGGATGCGCCCTACAATTTTATCACAAGTATAAAAAAGGCTTTAACTGGATGGGACTCTGGGTGGTATAAAAATATAGTTGAACACGGATATTCTTATACTGAAAATATAAAAGAGCAGCAAAATGTAGCCTTTTATTTTGGATATCCTATGACTTCAAAACTAGTTAGCCAATCCTTCAATATAAAAGCTGATTGGGCTCTTATACTAGTAAACAATGCATCTGTGTTCTTTGGACTTTTTTTCATGTATTATTTAGGTAGATTGTTGGGACTAAAGGATAATGTAAATTTTATAGGAATTACGCTATATTCCCTTAACCCATTTGCTATCTTTCTTACAGCGGGGTATTCAGAAGGTATGTATTTTCTAATATCTGCAATGGCACTAGTTTTATTAATAAAAAGAAAGTATCTGCCAGCTGCTATTGTAGGAGGACTATTAAGCGGAATAAGGTCAATAGGAATTTTTTATGCTCCTATTTTATTTATTCATTATTTTTTTATTGAAAAAAATAAGTTTAATAAGAAGAATATTTTTACATCCATAATACTACTAACTTTCAGTGTTTTGGGTAAAGCTGCCTTTATGCTATACAACCTTGTAAGCTTTGGAGATGCCTTTGCTTCTGAAAAAGTTCAGCAGTATTGGGGCAATATAGGCGGAGATATAACTTTAAGTCAAAGGTTTTCTAATCTATATGATTATATTTTAATCCCATTTAAAAACCACTTTGATCTATTAAATCCGTCTGTAGTTTCTATTTTGATGGTATACTTTTTATTAATTATCTCTATAATAGTCGTTATAAAAATTACACGGACCTATAGAACAGAAGGAAGCTTAAGCCTAATAAAATTCGAAAATGAATTTATATTTCTTACATGGTCAGTGGTACAAATAGTTCTTCCATTAATAATATTCGGAACTAGAAACAACAACCCTTTCTCAATGGGACGATATGTGCTGCCAATGTTCCCTATATATATATTATTAGGCAAATTAATAGAAAAGAAGACAACTTTATACGCTCTTCTTCTTGCCTTATTTACTTTTGAAATGATTATAATAACTGTCGGTTTTTCTTTTGGTCTACCAAAGGGCTTTTATGTTTTTTAATTATCAGGGTAATATTTCTAATTTAAAAATATACTTTAATAAAGTGGGAGGATTTATTTCTTCGCACTTTGTTTTTAATCCTTAAACTCATTTTATATATTTTTTTGTAGCTATGTCTTTCCAAACTTATATGATAAAAATCATGCAAACGAGCATGTTTGCTATTTTACTGTAAATTCTAAAAAGCTTTTCTAAGCCATTGAAATCACTATTTAAATCTATAAAAATCTTATAATTCTCTACGATAAAGAGAACCTTATACATTATACTTTGTGAAGGCTTTTCTCTCATGAGTTATTCCTTTACAGTAAAAAAGATCACTGAAGCTACCTTTTATTCAGTGATCTTTTTACTATTAATCTATTTTTAATATAAGCTCCAATATTCTTTGAGCACAAATTTCTAACTCTTCTCTAGAAATAAGCCCCAGCTCCTTAGCTTTAAGAAGACGCTTAGGATACCCACAGCCCATCTTCACATCATTACCCGCTTTGGTTTCCTTGTAATGTTCTCCGCAAGTCCACCAATCTGTTGCGACCATACCTTTCCATCCCCACTCACCTCTTAGTATATCTTCTAAGAGCTCTTTATTTTCTGATGCACGGTGTCCATTAATAATGTTATAAGAAGTCATTATGCTCCACGGATTCGCTTCTTTAACCACTATCTCAAAGCCTTTTAAGTAAATCTCTCTAGCTGCTCGTTCTGATACTCTGGAATCGCAGTTCTTTCTGTTAGTTTCTTTATTATTTAAGGCAAAGTGTTTCACAGTTGCTCCAATATTCTGAGATTGTATGCCTTTTACCATTGCTGCTGCTAGTTTACCTGTTAAGAAAGGATCTTCAGAATAGTATTCAAAATTACGTCCACACAATGGGCTTCTGTGGATATTAATTGCTGGAGTCAACCAAACAGAAATATTATTTTCCTTAACCTCTTTAGCACCTGCTTCTCCAACAGAATAAACTATATCTTTATCCCAGGTACAAGCTAGTAAGGTTGAACAAGGCCATGCAGTAGTAGTATTAACACCACATTGTGGAGCAATTCTAAGTCCAGCAGGTCCATCAGCAGTCATGACACTTGGAATGCCGTATTCAGGCATATTACCATATCCAAAGGTATTGGCAACTCCTGTATTAGGTTGGCCGCCTAATAAGTGACATACCTCTTCATCTGTCATTTGTGCTAAAAACTCCTCTACAGTAAGCTTTCCATCAGCCACTTCGTCAAAAATACGAACGCCCTTCTTAAAAGGCTCCTTCCATAATTGATAGCTCTCTCTTGCTCTTACTTCTGGAGAATACCCTTCCATCATTTCAGCTGATAATTTCTCAATATAGCAGGCATTTGGATCATTTGCTTCTTTTAGAGGAAGTTGTTCAAAGCTGCCATCAGATACCATTCTTTCCTTCAGAGAAGTAGGTGCTATCCTTTCATTAAGCTTTATAGTAACTCTACTTTGCTCTACAGTATAAACAAAACTTACCTTTTCTACCTGTCTTACTGAAGTACCAACATAAAATACGTAGTCCCCAGCCTCTAATACATAAGATGATTTCTGAACTTTACCTAGGTCGTCATAAGAAGCCATGTCTTCCACTGAAACTTCAAGCTTAAGTAATTGAGTTTCTCCTGGGTTTAACAAACGGGTCTTTTTAAAGGCTACTAGGCTTTTTGCTGGTTTACCTAGAAGTCCTTGTGGGGCACCTGCATAAATTTGAACAACTTCTTTACCTTCAATTTCTCCAGTATTAGTTACATTTACTAGAAATTCAATCATACCTTGTTGTTCCTTTACAGAAGCCACAGACCAATTAAAGCTTGTGTAAGATAACCCAAATCCAAAAGGATAATTCACCTTATCAGCAGCTCCAGGAATTGTCTCAAAATAGCGATATCCTACATAAATATCATCAGTGTAATCTACATAAGCTTCAGATTCATGAAAATTATAGGTAGATGGATAGTCTTCTAGTTTTTTTGCAAAACTATCTGCTAGCTTACCTGAAGGATTTCCAATACCGCATAATAACTCAGCTGCAGCTAAACCACCTTCCATACCACCTTGCCAAGCCATTAGTACAGATTGAATAGAAGCATCATCTACAAACCAACTAGTATCTACCATACCTCCAACATTCATGACAACGATTACCTTTTGAAAGTGCTTTTTCACAGCATTTACCATAGTTGCTTCTGCATGTGTCAGATAAAAATCACCATTTTCAAATAGCTCACCGGACTTTTTTGTCATAGCTTCTTCAGACTCCCAAAGGTTTTTATTTTCTGTGTCTACAACACTTTTCCTGTCCCAGCCTTCTCCTGAAAAACGACATATGGTTATAACTGCTGTATCAGTAAATACACAAGCTTTCTTTAACAAATCCTCAGGAACCTCAGGTTCTACTGTCATGCCTGGCACAGCGCCACAGTCATACTGATGCTTCACATTTTCCCTGTAGAAGTCTGATAACTCTTCAAAAACACTAACATGTCCATTTAATGTCTTCATGCCTTCATATAGATTGATAATATATTCAACGGTTACATCACCGCTACCTCCGCCGCCTTTTACATAATCAAAGCTGCCTTTTCCAAATAGAGCAACTTTAGAACCCTTACTAAGTGGAAGTACATTATGTTGATTTTTTAGTAAAACCATTCCCTCCTTAGCTGCATTCTTTGATAAATCTCTATGTGATCTACAAGCCGTAACCCTTTGTCCATTATTGCCCAATGGTAAACTTGGCTGAAAACGGGACCTTTGCCACTTATTCATGGTAATACCTCCTAATTTATACATTTGTGTATATTACACTTCTATCTTATTACTTGATAAAAGCTATAACAAGTATCCTTATGACTTTTCAGTAAGTCGATATTGACTTTTTTGTTATCCAATGATAATTATTTATATAAGATGCATTCCTTATATAAGCTTAATATGAAAGGTAAGTATAATATATGCCAAACCATGAAATAATAGCTCCGAAAACAGGACTTCCTGTTTATTTTGATATTCATAGAACCTACAATCAACTAGTTGCAAGCCACTGGCACAACCATCTTGAGGTTCTTTATGTTTTCCAAGGCACAATGCATATAGTTCGTAATGATGAAAAATATACTATTTCTAAGAATGATTTGTTTATAATAAATTCTGGAGATATACATCTCACTAGGAGTCCTGGCAATGTTGAAGTTCTCCTGCTACAAATACCTTACGAACTTCTTAACCAATCAATTCCAGATTACGAAGATATACGATTTAAAGAATATTATTCTCAAAATGAGCTTAATGAAGAACCAGCTTTTCAAAATATGATTTATCACTTACTTACTATGAGAAAACTTTATGAACAAAGCAAATCAGGTTATCAATTTCTATTTATTAGCAGCCTCAATCTATTTCTTCACAGTCTTTATACTAATTATATTGTAAATGAAAATATTAAAGAAAAAAACAAGTCTACTAAAAACCTTAATCGCTTAAAAGAAGTATTAGACTATGTGGAAAAGAACTATAGCGAGCCTATAAGTCTAAAATATGCAGCCTCTTTAGTTGCTTTAAATCCAGAATACTTCTGTAGATGCTTTAAAAAGTACACTGGATTCACCTTTATTGAATATGTTAACACGGTTCGTCTTACCCATATTCACAGCGACCTTCTTGATACAGATGATAGCATAACAATAATTCAAGAAAAACATGGTTTTACTAATTATAAGTTGTTTAACAGAATGTTTAAAGAAGCTTATGGCTGTACACCATCTAAGCTTAGATATAATAACCATATTTACAGGTAGGATTCTATAGATGTACCACTTCTTACTAAGGCTTATAATCTCAAATTGACGTGGTACATCTTTAATAACTATATATTCTAAAGTATATGTTCCAAAATAAATATCTTATAATAGAATATGTTTAATAATATTATTGAAATAAGGTACTGTTATCTTCTTAAAATTAGCCATAAATAATAGGATGTTAGACTATCCTTATTATACATGGCTTCTGTTGTATAAATATTTTTCTTAACTGAGCTTTACTAGCCATGCATATTGCAAGCCATTACTAAGTCGTTAGCAGCCTGCATTCCACTCTGAAGGGCTCCTTGCATCCATCTATGGATCGCAGAAATATGCTCACCAGCGAAAAATACCCTATTATTATATTCTGGTAGAATCATAGAATAGGAAAACAGCCGCTTCTGTTCTGGCTCAAAGAAGGCTAATGCTCCTCTAAAGCTTGGCTCCTTATCCCAGTTTACAGTCTTATGTGCCTCAATTATATTGTCAAGATAACCAGCTTGTAGACCATGAACCATTTCAATCTCTCTTTTCACTTCATTAAACATCTTCTCTTGCGGTAGATTGCCTAAACGGGTTGCATCTAGCCCAAAATTATAAGAACCAACAAATACACCTGGATAATTAAATGGAATAGTATTTATATTACTAGCTTCATTAATATATTTTCCATGGTCAGAGGGGTACCAAATAGAGGAAATAGGTAAGTCAGTATAGGAACCTCCTCCTATAATTCCTTGCCTCTCCCAAAACCTTTCCTTAGATAACATTAAGATCCTCTGAGCTTGAGTGTAATAAACTTCTCTTATAGCTCTCATTTTCATATTACTAAATAGTGGATTGATACTTACATTTCTCAAAGAAGAAAATGGAATGGCGCAAACCACATAGTCAAATTCTTCTCTTAGGTTTTCTTTAAGCTTTTTATCTTCATAATCTATAATTACCTTCTGCTTCTGGCTATCAAAGCCTATACCATTAATCCAACAGCCTGACCTATATTCTACTTTACCAAGGTTGTTCACCTCTATTCCTGGATAAAAATCCTCTGTATTAATATTAGTAAAGGAATCTATGAAAGCTCTTGGTAATCTTACTATTCCACCTGGGATTTCGTATAAATATGAGAGGTCTGCTGGATATACTTCTTCAATATAATCTATATAACTATTATACAAATTTCCATAAAGCAAAGGTGCGAAGTTGGAGATTAAAGATATAGCCTCTTGGCTCAATCCAGTTGCCTCCATAAGTTTCATGCTAGAGTTGTCACTCCATAGTATAGTTTCATTTTTATAGAAAGGTTTAACTTGTATAGTTTCAGCTCTGGCCTCAGGGGAAGCACAAAGCAAATGACTTTCCAATGCAATTTGAAATAATCTTTGCCAGTTTGTTTTCCGTTCATTTTCTGAAAGATTATACTTGGGGTAAATATTTTTCATGGTATCATAGCCGTTTCGATCGTTTCTAGATCTTGATTGTCTAAGGTAAATAAAAGCATTTTCACTGTATTGTATAAATGGCCTTGTTGGAAGCTTAAACAAATTTAAATAATGCCAGACGGTCTCATGAGTTACAGGAATTCTCATAGGTCCAAATTCATGATAAAGCTTCTTCTGTTCATCAAAATAGTATGTATAGACCCTTCCACCCACTCTATCTTCTAGTGCTTCATAAATTGTTATATCAAAACCTAGTTTTCTAAGTTCAAAGGCTGATGAAAGACCTGCCAGTCCCCCTCCTAATATTGCAATCTTTTTGCCTTTATACTGACCAGTTCTTCCATAGTTCCTTATATCTGGTGGAGGGGCTAAGAATCTCATACCTGTATAAAAATCTTCTAGTCGTCCTGCTAGGCCCATAGTATATTGAGCTAAAAAGTGTCTATCATTATCACTTGGGTTGTTTGGCTGTGGAGGATAAAATAAAGATTGGCTGTTTATATTCATTTCATTTCTTACTCCTATGATAATATATTTATAGACTGTATAAATATCTAGTTAGAAAAACACTGCTTAATTGCATAATATGTAACTCTACATTATATGCTACTAAGCAGTGTTATAGATGTGTTTTTTAATAACAACAGCCTAAACCACTACAACCAAAAGCAAGTTTCTTTTCTGTTGATACTTATATATATTCACATTTAAAGTTTGTGAACTGAGCATAACTTGCACATTTTTCTCCACAGGCATATAGACCTATTATAACTCCAGTAAAGCCACAGGCAACTTCAGTAGATAAATATCTAGTTTTCGCTGTGCCTAGAAGAATTTCCTTTTCTTCTGATTTAATATAAAAGCTGTAATAATTATTATTTGGACGAATAACAAGGGATGCACTATTATTTTGTATAGCTATTATATTTTCTATAGATTTAACATCACCTATGTTTAGTCTTTCAATAACTTCAAACCCATTATGTGCTTTACGTACAGCAAGATCATAATGATGATTTTCATCCATATATAATGTGATGCCTGCTTCCCCCTCGGTTACAGATACATCACAGGAAATTACCGCATTAAAATCCATTTGACGTATACCAATAAAGGTTGGCGAAGCTGGTTTGTCTAAAGTTACTTCAGTTCCTTTTAACTTTACACTATTCTTTTCCATAACATAATTATCACTATTAGGATGTCTTAAATAGCACCAATCTTTCTCCCATTCAGTATTCTCGAAAGTATAGCATTTCTTTTCCAGCTGGATTACTTCGTCACTTATACGATCAGTTTCAACAGAATTCAAGGTTGTACCATTATATCCAGCAGTAAACCAGCCGTCCTCATGAAAGGTTACCTCAGTAAGAAAAACTTCACGTCCTAGATGATGAAACATAGACCATTTGTCTATTTGACGGAAACCTAAGTGAAGCATCCACCAGTTTCCACTGTTATCCTCAATAAGATCTCCATGTCCTACTCCCTGTATTTCGTAACCGCCTAGATTCCGATTAGTTAGTACTGGATTACTTGGATAGGCTTCAAATGGTCCATAAGGAGAGTTACTACGTGCATAGGTTACCATATGACCGTATTCAGTTCCTCCTTCTGCTACCATAAGATAATAATTTCCATTTATCTTATACAAATGAGGACTTTCTAGATAACGACCTCCAGAACCCTGCCAGATTACTTTACTTTCTGTAAGTCTTCTGCCTGTCTCAATATCAATCTCGCATTGATATATGCCATTGACTCCTTTTACATCTCCTTCAGTACTCATAAAATAAGTTTTATTATCTTCAAAATATAGAGAAGGATCAATTCCTCCTTGATCTACAAATATAGGATCAGACCATTCACCATAAATATCATCTGTCCATACATAAAAGTTTTGATTTGTAGTATTGTTTGTGGTAGTCATGTAAAAGCGTCCATTATTATACCTAATGGTTGGCGCAAATACTCCTCCAGAACTATTTATATCTTCAAGCTGCACCTGACTTTTTCTTGTAAGACAGTGGCCTATCTGATTCCAGTTAATTAAATCCTTACTTTCGAAGAGAGGAACTCCTGGAAAGTACTGAAAGGAACTGCATACAAGGTAATAGGTATCATCCACCTTACAAACACTAGGATCTGGATAAAAGCCTTTTATGACTGGGTTATTATATTTCATCTTCATACCTCCAATTTTTCATAGCTGATATTTAATATGTCACACTATTTTCTTAAGCTTTATTAGTCTTTAAAATGTTCGTCCTGTAAGTTTCAATAACCACATTTAGCACTGAACTTGCAGATGTCTATATAATGCTAAAGTTATCACCTAATACGCTTAGCTATATAATTTTTCACCTTATACATACCTAGTATCTATGTAATAACTAAATCCATATAGTTTTGCAAAGGTTTTAATGATATTATATTAATATATTAAATTATATAATACCTTGATTATTAAGACTAATAATAGCATTATATAGACATTTATATATTATTAATTGATAAGTAATCATAATTTAGAGGGTGATGAATTGCAATATATGAATCTTAGTACTTTCACTAAAGATAGTGATTTTCCTTTCTTCATACAATTAGGTAAACATGACGACAATATGCCAGTACATTATCACGAGGATTTTTCCGAATTGGTTATTGTGTTAAAAGGAACTGCTGACCATATTGTTAACTCAGAAAAATACTTTATAAAAAAAGGAGATGTTTTCATAATTAATAAAAATACCTTTCATGGTTATGAGAATACTTCTAACTTTAGAATCTGTAATATAATGTACAAGCCTAAACATTTATATCAAGTAGGTAATGACTTAGAAAAGTCCCCAGGCTATCAAGCACTTTTTGTTGTCGAACCTTCCTTAGCTAAGGATTCAAATTTTAGAAGCAAGCTTCAACTAACTTTATCTGACTATGAAAAAGCTAAAGAAATAATCTTAGATATGGTAAATGAATATGAAAATAAAAGTCAAGGCTATCAAACAATGGTATACTCTCACTTTATGGAACTTGTTGTTTTTTTATCACGATTGTATGATTTGAGTGGTTCTGGTCTAAGTTCTAATCTAATAAATATAGTAAAGGCTGCATCCTATATGGAAAACAACTTTCAAAACCCTATTAATCTGCAAGACTTAGCAGATGAAGCAGGAATCTCAGTGAGACATCTAAATAGAATCTTCAAAGAGCATTACAAGACAACACCTATAAATTATTTACTTAGACTTCGCATTCAATATGCATGTTTGCTACTTAAAAAAAATGATTATTCAATCTCTGATGTTGCATATGAAAGTGGTTTTGGAGACAGTAATTACTTTGCTAGACAATTTAAAAAAATTATGGGATTTTCACCGAAGGATTATCGTTCAAATATAAAGGAATTACATATATAACTCTATGCTTTATAGAATCTTTAGAAAAAACATGTAGTTGTACCAATCTATATTCAATTCTAACCTTAGAAGCCAGAATAACTTTAAAAATAGTTTGGGATCAAAGCAGTGCATCTTCTCGTATAACTAATTATATAGTAAAATCATGCTTAAACCACAGTAACCCACAAATGCAAAACTAATACATAATTATTCTCAATCAGAAACGACTATGTAAAAAGAGCTATAAATATATCATAGCTCTTTCTTTAAGTTTCTTTGTCTTTCAAATTCTGTTATCACTCTTTCATTAAAGCTATCCAAATCTACATCTACATCTAAATCTAAAGTCCCTAGTTCTTCAAATCCATCCTGCAGTTGTCCATCGAAAGAGTATAACTTTTTTAATAGTGTCCATAGCATTTCTATTTCTCTTGAAGAAAAGTCCTTAAATAGGTCTGCCAAAAAATAAACACCTAGTTCAGAGCATTTTATTATTGCTTTGCCACCTTCTTCAGTTACCTTAACATTAACTGCTCTTTTATCCTTAGTACTTGGTACAGTTTCTATATAACCTTTTTTCTCCATTATATCTAGAAGCTGTTTTGCACTCTGCTTTGTAGTACCTAGCTTTCTGGCAATGTTGTTTATAGTTCTCTCATCTTCTTGTAGATGAGCAAGTGCAACCATAGCCATGTACTGTCTCGAGGTTAATCCTTCAAGTCTTTTGTCACCTACTATTTGTATCTTGTTTGTAAGAGAAAATAGTGTTGCATAGGCTTGTTGCATTAAAAACATCTCTTTATTAATATCCAATAGAACCACCACTCTTACTTCTAAATTAATTTTTACCATAATGATATCAGAACTTCTGTAATTAATCAATATACTGTCTAAGTCTATGGCCTTTAATTGCAACATTACTTCATTACAAGGTACAAATTTAGATTGTTTAGATATCATTAAATAAAACTAATAAATATAAGTCTGAATTATAGGGCTTTATTGTTTTTTACCTCTTCAATCATCCAAACATATTGTAGATCACCAAGTCCATACTGAGGAAAAAGTGTCATTAACTCTTTTACAAGATCTTCTTTATCTATGTTATTTCTGATATATCTTGAGATTTCACTACTTTCTGTTCTGTAAGAAAGATATAGATTAATTGCCTGATATGTTACTGGAAGCACCTTGGAATCAGGCTTTTTTCTATCGCATAGAACTGTTTTATAAATATTATTATACCCACTTATATCAATTTCCACAGCATCTGATAGCATCTCATCTTTTTGTTCTAATGCCATGCAAAAAAGTACATCTCCTTCATAATTAATTTGCTCCAGATAAGCAAGAATTGTAATAAAATTAATCTGACAGAACATATCATCACCAAACCATAATACAATTATATCGAAGCTCTCATCAAATAGTGGCTTCATATTATCTATAACAATGTTTTTATATTTCTCAGGTGTAGAGTTTAGACAAGTAGCTCTCTTTTCGATAAATTCAGGTGAAAAAATCTCTTTATCAGCTTCCCCCCAGCACATTGCCTCATTAAAAGCAATATATACTGCATTTTCATTCATAAGCTTACTTTCTTTAAAAGAGTAAAGCATACTCATGCCATTTAAAATATGCAGGGTTCTTGATGGATAATTTCTTTCTATTTGACTTTGTACATGTTTTATAGTTTCATTTTTCATAAATAAACTCTCCTTATTTTTTAATGAAGGCTCGCTATTTTTTTGATAAACTGCAAGTGGCAATGGATTTTCACGAAACTTTTTCGGTGTAATTCCTAACATAGTGGAAAACGCCCTTGAAAATGCTTCTTGCGATGAATAACCATATTCTATAGCAATATCAATAATTCTTTTTTCTGTACTTTTAAGTTTTTCTGCAGCAGAAATTATGCGGCGTTTTTGAATATAACTTTTCATGGTTTCACCGAAATACTTGTGAAATATAACTGAACAATAATAAGGTGAATAATTTGAGTACTTTGCCAATTGATTTAAGGAAAAATCTTCTGTCAAATTTCTCTCTACATAATCCAATATCTTCTTCATACTTGCATCTATCATAAAAAATTTCTCCTTCTGTATAAATAATACGATGTTTCTAAAATATTATTTTGATATTAATTGTGGTATATCTTTAAATACGAGGAAACTTGATAAGCCTAACATCGGAGAGTTTAAAATATAAAATCTATTACAAAGTTTTGTATAGTATTACTATCCCTGTTGCTACTTTACGCCCATTTATCAATATATAAATTATTAGTAATACCTTTATATTTACTAAAATAATTAGTATTATCCTTAACAAAAATAAAACCTATGCTCTAATATTAGCATAGGCTTATAAATTTACTTAGCTATTTTAAATTTTTCATCAAATTTCTTAACTCTTATATAAAAAATGAAATAAAACAAAGCAATTAATAATGCTAAAAATGCAAGTGCAATTCCAACTCCAGCATATAAATAATCCACTACTGCACCTATTACAAAGAACAATGCCCATAGCAGAATTGTTTTTCCAACATAATTGCAAATCGCTACCTCATCATAGCTTCTTCGTTCTTCTGAAGCTTTCATATTATATCCTGATATAAAGTTGCAGCCTTTACCTTTGGAGTTTATAAATAACATTCCCAAAACTATATAGATTACTACCATTAGCAGGTCAATTGACATGCAAATCAACCTTGTGCTCATATCCTTTCCATCCCCTTATAATTTTATTTACCACACTATTGATGGCTTTCCAAACTCTGTAATAATATAAATTATACAAACAGTTATCTAGTTTATCACATGATGAAAATCAATAAAAGATCGAGCTATAAGGAGAAAATCAACGGATATTGGATATAATCAGTTTATTATCCAAAATAAATATATGTATTCTTAATATATTCAACCATAATAACAAATCTTGTATTAAGCAAAAAATATATTTTTATCTAATGCTGAATTAATTAATTTTCTTATAGTGTAGGTATAATTGATATTTCTCATTATTCAATTTTATTAACAGTCCCCTGCTTTGTTCATACATCTAATAACTTTGATTGAGAAGATAAAATAATGCATAAGATAGACATACCACTTCCTACTAAAATTTATATTTTCAAATTCTCCTTTTTGGAACAAGAGTTAATATGAAAATACATTTAGTATAGAAGTGGCACACCTTTAAACTTCCTCTTAAGTTTGAAAACTATATTTTCAATTTGTTGGAATCTTTACTTATACCCTAATTAATTTTATTGCTGTTTCTTTACTGGTATCTGTATTTCACTCAAATAATCTTCTGTATTAGCTTCATTCCATGGGCCTTTTATCGCAACCTGACGTGGATTTCCGCACATAGCAAATCCATTTTCTTCGATCCAATTTGCTAGAAAATTATAGGCGCCTGTCAAATTAGAATACTCTCCAGGAACTAATATACTAGCAGCCTGATTAACAGCCTCCGTCTCCTTGAAAACAAACCCGCTATCGTCCTTCATTAAACTATAAACCCCCATTACTACCTCTACATCAACTTGTCCTTCTTTATATCCTTCATCGTGATAAGTCGCATAGGCAAAATCACTACAAGGAATATTTTTCAACATTAAGTATTCACTTAATCTTGCCCAAAGCATCCCTTCTGCTGTATAAGCTGGTATGGTATCTCTTAAAGAGATAACCTTCTGTGTTGGTATAGACTTTAGGGTAACATTATATTTCATATTAACTCTCTCCTTTTTCATATCCCTTATAGTGGAGTTAATTTTTTCAAGTTTTATCTGCTCTGCTTTTATATTATTTTCAATTTCTTCACTTTTCACCTTTAGAATTTCATCTAGCTTTTCTTTAGACTTTTCCTTTATAAAAAGAGCTATGTCCGCTACATTAAATCCCATATCTCTCAAGGCTACTATTAAGTTAAGCTCTAAAATTTGTTTTGCTGAATAGTATCTGTATCCAGTAAAATCATCGATTTCTGCAGGCTTAAAAAGTCCAACTTCATCATAATATCTAAGCATACGTATAGAAACTTTAGTAAGCTTTGAAAAGTCTCCTATCTTGAACATAAAATCAACTCCTATATATTAATGCCATTCGAATGACATATTTAGAATAATACCTACCACTATGTGAGAGTCAATATGTATTTATAATATAAATTTCTATATTAATTTTCTTTTCTATTAGTTAGAATGTCTCCCTTACTTAGCTGAACAGCTTCAATATCAGATAGAAGAATACCTACATTTCTTCCAACTGGTGCTACATTCATCTTACCAAACCTTGGATTTTCCATCCCCATAACCTTTGATTTCAATCTGTTTCCATTAGAGTCTATAATATATACCTCATCGCCTAGATGTATATCCGCGCCTTTTACCACACCTACTACTATGCAGCCTAATTTTGTAATTGTGAATATGTCTTCTATAGTAAATGTATAAATACCAGATGTCTCTTGAACCTGTCTCAGTTCCTTTTTTCCAAATAAATTGCTTAAGAATCCCATTTTTATTTTCTCCTTATATATCAGTAAATGCGTATACTTAGCATCTCAATTTTATTTTTTCATTTTTGCTACAAATAGTAGCTTCAGCTTCATTGGAAATCTTATTTTTAACCTGTTAATAAAACCTGGAATAATAATTTCTTTGCCTTTCATAATACTTCTATAAGTGTAATCTGCGACCTTTTCAGCCTCCATGGCACCTTTAGGTAAAGTAGTACCTTCTCGTTGAAAGAAATGTGTTTTTGTGGCACCAGGACACAAAGTAGAAACTTGTACTCCTTTACCTCTTGCTTCGTAGCCTATTGCTCTACTGTAGCTTAGTACAAAAGCTTTACTAGCAAAATACGTACTGGTATAAGGTCCAGGCTGAAAAGCACCAATGGAAGCAACATTTAATATCTTTCCATTTTTATTGACATACATATCCTTAATATATAATTTGCATAGTTCAGCAAGATTCACTACATTCAATAGCATTAAATCTTCATCACTACTTAAATCAATTGTCTCAGTAGCTCCAACTAATCCTATACCTGCATTATTTATGAGTATATCAATAGATATGTTGTCTTTCTTGGTTAAGTTATATAGCTCTATAGCTGCTCCTTGCTTTGACAAATCTTTTTCATAGGTCCATACCTTTATATTAAAGTCATTTTCTAGACTTTGCTTTGCAGCTTGAAGATTTTTACTACTGGAAGAAACTATAACTATTCCGTAGCCATCCTTAGCAAATCTTTTGGCTAGTTCAAAGCCTATTCCAGTGGTCCCTCCAGTTATTAATACATTCTTCATATACAACAACTCCTCTCTTCATTAATTATAGAAGAGATGAGGATTAACGTAATTCACCTAGGTTAATTGAAATATTACTTTTTCATTCCTTTTCTTATTCTGCTTAAGGAAGCCGCTCTAATACCTATGAAGGATGCAATGTATTTTAATTCAACTCTATCCTTAAGCTTAGGGTATTGAATGCAAAAATCAACATATCTCTCCTTTGCATTCATAAGTGACGAGTTTTTTACTCTTTTTTCTAGCTTATCAACTTCTTGCAGATAGTACTTTATAAATATATTATTTAGAGTTTCATCTTCTTTTATAAGCTCATTTACTAGATTATAAGAAAGCTGAATACATTGGCATTCTTCCAAGCATTCAATTGTAAAAGAGGAAATTTGTCCATTTCTTAACCCTTCAGAAGAAAAAAATTCATTTTCAGAACTGAAGCATTTCGTTATGTCCTCTCCATTATCATCAATATAGTACCCCCTAACTGAGCCTCTTATTATAAAATAAAGACTATTGGACTTTGTACCTTCCATCAGCGCAATATGTTTAGCTGGAAAGTTTATAATATAAGTTTCAGTATTCAACCTATGGGCTACTTTTGCATTAACTGTTATTCCAAGTCCTGTTTCTAAGTATTCACTTTTCTTCATCACTTCTACCATGCTTTCATTATCTATATGTGTGCAGCTTTATGGAAAGGCTTAGTTTCTTTGATTAATATAATTGCAGCCTAACTTATCCAAATATCATTTAGTAAAATATATAGTCTTTTATTATGATATCTTTGAGAATATTATCAAAGATGCATAAACTAACTATTAAACTTTTCTGCTACAAATAAAAGGTGGTTACTTGCTCCAAAGAATTCTGGCTTTTCGCAGCAGTAGAAATGATACTTAAGCCATGCTTCATAACTTTCTTCATCCATGCTATTAATTTTATCTGCTAACAATTCACTTAATCCATCTGCAGCAACTTCGCCCATGATTTTCAAATCAGCAGTGTTGATCAGATTTCTACAAGCAGCTACTGTATGAAAGACGAAAGGTTCATCTACTACTTTAAAGGTTTCATGATTGTAGTTCTTACTCTTAAAATAGTTAGAATTATAGCACATAGCCTCAGTTGTAATAACCATATCATTTGAGATAAAAGCCAAAAATATCTTTCCATTATCCTTACAAACTCGCTTCACTTCCTTTAAATGAGTAAGCTTGTCTTCGTTTTTTAAGAAATGATATAGTGGACCAAAGCTTAAAACAACATCATAGGCCTTATCTTCTATCATTGATAAATTAACTGCATTACCTTGAAATACCTCAAGAGAAATATCTTCAGTGATCTTCTCTTTTATTTGCTTCACATGTTTCTCTACTATCTCAACAGCGGTTACTTCAAAACCTTTTTTAGCAAAATAAAAGCTGTATTCACCTGTTCCAGGACCTAAATCCAATATTCTCATCCCAGGTTTAAGGTACTTCTCAATTTGTCTTACAGTGGTTAAAAATTCAACCCTTCCTGCTTTTGACTTCAATCTTAGTGATTCGTCAAAAATATCATATATAGCTGAAACCTTGCTTTTTTGAATCTCTGTACTGGAAATATCTTCAATACTCATAATCTCTCAACACCTCTTTCCTCAATATATTAGAGACAATTATATCATACAAGTAATATTTTTCAACTAATTGATTTATATTGCATATAAGTATAAACCTACATAATTAATTGCAATTGCTTATGAACTTAGTACTATTTCGCTCTTCAAACTGTTATTCCCAATGCATATAGATTATTTATTTGGTCTAAAAGACACATGTTTTAATATTGTTATTGCTGCTAAAAGAACTAGTAAAAATAAACAACTGAAACAAATTATCAATTAATACTGGATTTATTATACTAGGTTTATGTATAATAGAATATATTAGTTAATCTACTATAATAAACATGTTATGGATTAACCCATATTTTATAGATTGTTTGTTAATGAGAAAAGGAGAATATTTATGATTGAATTTAAATTTGATACTCAGTTATTAATAGCAGGACAGAATCTTTCAGAGGACGATATTAATGACTATATCACTGAAAACTTTGAAGGTGATTCTTTGCTTGCCGTTGGAGATGATGAGCTTATTAAGATACACTTTCATACAAATAAACCATGGGAAATTCTTGAGTACTGTGCTTCATTAGGAGAAATTCACGATGTTGTGGTAGAAAATATGGAAAGACAGGCTAACGGTCTTAAAGGCTAGGCTATAACCATAAACTATAAACATAAAATATTTGTATATAAAAATCACTAAAGCTAAATTCTTTAGTGATTTTTTTGCTTATGAACCTTCTCAGGTCTATATTCACTATTTTATTAGTTAAGACATCAAACCTCATACCTCTGTATGCTTTCTAATATTAATTTATTTCTTTGAAGTCTTCTTTATCATATCCCATATAATAAATAGTATAATTATTAATTGATATATAATCCAAGTAGCAGTATACCTATTAAAGTTTTTTACAAAATCCGGATTAATTATTGGAGTTATATTATATAAGGTATGAAGAAGAATAGTCATTAATACACTTCCATGAGTTCTGTTATATATCCATGTAAAAACTATTGATAAACACATTACTGATATCATAAACAAACTAAACGGAATTCCATATTGTGGTGTGCCATGAATAAAAAAAAGTGGCAAATGCCAACATGCCCAAATTACTCCCAAAATAACACTTGAATAAATCGGATTTAGTTTATTCTGAAGTTTTGTTAAAACAAAGCCTCTCCAGCCAAACTCTTCTCCCAGTGGCCCCCCTAAAAATAAAACTACAAAGAAATTAATCAGTACACTATTAAAATTTATTGATACATCAAAATTATACGAACTCCCTGTAATATTACAAAACCAAAGAGGTATAAAAAATGATGACACTACATAAAACAAAATAAATACATAATATAAAGGATTAATTCTCCAAATAATCCCCTTTTTCAGTAAGTTCCTTACTCCATCACTTCCATAAAAAAATCCAGTAAAGCTTATAGCCATAATGGTTGGCATAAGCGCACCTATTGCAAAGAAAAGTTCAGAATAATTCTTGTAAATGTTATAAGAAATTATATTTCTATAGGATACATATATAATCCCCCAAATAATCCAAGAAAATAAATACGTTGCAGCTACATACACCGCAACTTGTAATGTATTTGAAGATTTTATTTTTCTAACAATCATATAATACTCCTCTCAATAAAGATATTTGCTTATAGTAAATTTATATATTGGACTAAACAAATATCTGTTCTATGACTGTCAGTGCAAAGGATTGTTGCATCCACACCACCTCTATAAAGCTTTTCTAACTAATTGCGTGAAATTCTCTCTTTGCACAATAACTCCATAATTTAATAACCTAAAATCATACATTTTCTTAAAACATAGCTTACTTAATATGATCATTAACAATTAATCACTTTAACTGAAAAAATATTTTCAGCCCTTACTAAAATATATATTAAATATTTCTTTTAATCAGGCCATTCTGAGAAAAGGCACCATCTAACTCCAAACTTATCTGTAAAGTCTACCATGCATGGACTAAAAGAAGATGATCCAATAGGAACGTTAGTCTTACTTTCTTCTCTTAAAACTTCGTAGGCTTTTTCTACATCTCCTGCTGTATGCATCCTTACATCTATCTGAAAAACTGTACCGGTTACTAGATCCTCTTCATAATCACTAATAGCTAACTTTTGGCCATGAGCAATAATCTCTGAATGAAGTACTGCGCTTTCTTGAGTATACTCAATATACACTAATTTTGCATCAAAGGCTTTTTTATAAAGCTCAATAGCTTCCTTCGCATTTTTCACATACAACTGTATCATAAATTCCATTTTATTACTTCCTCTCATCTTAATTCATACTATTTTTCTATATTTAATCATTAAACAATAAACTTTATGATTATATAATAATTTAATTATACATAAAATGGATATTGTTTTATATATTAAAATATATATTTTCATAATATTCTTTTAATTTTATATGCTTTTCTTTAGTTATTGCCTTCAACATATAAAGTTAGATACAATATAATGTATGAGGATGTACACCTTCCATAAAAGAAGTATTTGAAAGACTTCTTTTGTTCCCATATAAGTTTTCTACATAAATTCAATTTTGAAGCTACATCCCTAAATATCGTAAGGAGTTGTATTACTATGATAGATTTACATATGCACACTACTACCTCTGATGGTTCTGACGAACCTAAGGATCTACTCATAAAAGCTCAAAATTTAGGTTTAAAATATATATCTATTACAGATCACGATTCAATCGGGGCTTACATGAAACTTAAGGACATAAATATCCATCAGTACTATGAAGGTAAGCTTATTCCAGGCTGTGAATTTTCTGCTGTACATAATGGGAAACCAATTGAAATATTAGGATATGGTATAGATCTAGAGGTAATAAGCTCAAGCGGAATAGTTTCTGATGAGAAATTTTACGAAAGGGAAAATACTTATCTAAAAAAAATGATGGAGGTATGCAGGAATCTTAATATTAAGTATAGTGATAACTTATCAATTAAAGGAAAATACTTTGCAACACAGATCTTGCATGCAGATATAAGAAAATATCCTGAAAACGAAAGACTTTTAGGCAAAAATATTTGGGAAAGCCTTAATGCTTTTTATAGAACCTGTGTAAACAACCCAGAAAGTCCATTCTTTCTAAATCAAATGAAGGATTACCTCACAGTGCCAGAAGCTGCTGCCCTAATCAAAAAGGCTGGTGGTAAATCTTTTCTTGCCCACCTTTATGGATACTTTGTAGAAGACCATGATGCTTTTCTTGGCTCAATAGTGTCATTAAATGCTCTTGACGGTATAGAATGTTATCATTCTCTTCACTCCATTGAAAGAACAAAACACCTACTTGATTACTGTAAGGAACATAATCTAAATTCCTCAGGCGGCAGTGATTACCACGGTGCATTAAAACCTAATGTTAATATGGGAGAATGTTTACCCAATGTAAAAATTCCTTATACCATACTAGAACCTTGGCTTCCAAGTAATTTATTATAAATTGTTTTTACTTTTCACCTTAAATAGCTGTTATAAACTCTTAAAGTTACTAGGTTTAGCTTGTAAAAAACTTCATACTGGTCTAGACAGTAAAACGGGCACTCTCATGAGAGTGCCTTTAACTATATACTTTTCTATTATCTAGTAACTAAAGGCTTTAGTCATTCACCTCACATTAGTAGTGCTATCTAAATTACTATCCTTTGAAACCTTGATAATTTTAAATATAATAATTGTAATTCATAAGCTACTTCTTCGAAATTATATCAAGGGAATCCTTAAAGCGTTTTGTGTTAATATTAGATAATAATTTATTCATATGCACCAGTGCATATTCAAGTTTCATTTCATCATTTGCCAAATCAATTTTACCTTGCCACATACGCTCATGGAACTCTTTAAAATCTACTTTTATGTTATCAAACTTGATAGATATAGTCTTAGAAGCATACATAACAAAAATACATAAGTATTGTATGTGAAGTAACTGTTGCATAAGAAAAAATTGTGACCGTTTATATTTGTCAGGGTCTTCTCCAAAATAATCCTTAAGATAATTAATCTCTTCAGTTTCATTATTCACAACAAAATTTGCTACTACAGCTAAATCTAAATATCGGTCATTTAAGAAAGCGGCTTCCCAATCCACTAGCCATGCCTGCTCTCCATCAAATATATAATTCTCAGGCTTCAGGTCATTGTGGCATGATACAAATTCCTCTGGATTGCTTGGATATACACTTTTTATGAGATTATAAGTTTTTAATATATCATCATTTAAGCTGTCGGGAAGTAATTTTGAGGTAAGAACCCTTTTCACAATTCCGTCCATAGCATCAAAAGGCAATTTATGAAAAGGTGGAAGCTTATGAAGCTTACTTATTAATTTAGGCATTATTTCTCTAGCTTTATCCATTGGAAATGGCTTCTTCTGTATAAAATCTGTTATTGAAATCTTATCTTCACTACTTATATACCAAACACGTGGAGCTACCCCTATTTCTGCACCAGCTTTCATATAAGAATAATTTAAAGTATCACTTATTGTATCTGTCCGCGCAATTTTCATCAAGTAGCACTTGCTTTTAATAACAATACGAAATGTAAGTGCGTTTGATAGACCTATGGTTATTGGATTGATTTCATCATAAGTATCTACTCCGAAAGTTGTCTGTAGAGCTTTTTTTACTGCGGCTTTCTTATTATCTGGAATCATGATGGCCTCCTATATATTTTATTGTTATAACACTTTAATTAATAAATTTTATCCTTTGCCAATATAAACTTAGATACCTTGTTACTAAATCTATTGACATAAAATTAGTAACAAGGTATAATATAGTTAGATATTTATATATAAACTATCGATAAATATAGTATCTAATTAACATTACCATTTTTATTATACTCAGTCAACCAAAACTAGCTAAAAGATCTTCTTTTCTAGTTTTTTTATTTTTACCTTTTTTTCTTATGTTAACGCAAGTTATCAATTCTTGATCCAAATAATAATTAAAGCAGTACATTAGGCTATTTACTTATCAACCTTACATACTGCCTTTATACATATTTTCTCTACACTATAAGCTCTAAAAGCTCTATATTATCTTCCACCTTTAAAACATGTATCTCCATTCCATTTTTCACCTTAGAATTCATTGAATTTTTGTCATCATTAATAAAAATCAAACCTTTTTCATGCATGCTTTTAATCTTGCTTCTTGAAACTCCCAGCTTTTCACTTAAAAGCTTATCCACTCTAATTTCTACTGGATATTTACAGTAAAGCTCAATAACAAGCTCATTTTCTCTAATATAATAAGCATTTAGTTCCTTTTTAACTAAAGTGTAGCTTATATCTTCAAGGGCAATTTCTGCTTTGTTTTTATTATGAATATTCAAATCAAAGGCATACTTTGTGGCTAACTCTTTATCATTTGAAAGGAATTTTTCATACTCTTCCTTACTAATATCATAAGGTTTAATTCTCTCGTATATGGTCATATTATAAGTGGATTTGCACTTTTCACATTGATAAATCAACCAAATATCAAGATTATTTTTATTTGCATTTACTCTAAATTTCTCAGTATTTATATAACTCGTTTTTTCATTACATTTGGGACAATTCCTTTTTACTACTGGTAGTTTTTCAGGAACCAGCTCCCACTGATATTTTTTTAAATAGCTCATTTTGCTCCTCCTAGTTTTAATTTTGTAGGAACAGCAAAGGCTATATCATTAAACTTTATTTAATTAATGCAATAGCCTCTGCTACGCACTAAAGATATCTAACATCATAAAAATTCCTCCAATCCTTTATCTAAGGAGATGTTATAACTCCTGGTTGAAGCTAAGTAGCTAGTGATTTATGATTTCTAAAAATTCTACTATGCTTACCTAATTTCAATAATATTTTTAACTAAATATATTTTATCAGTTTCAAGTAATAGACAAAACCTCATACTTATTTGAGAAATAAAAATGAGGCGATAGTTGACCACCATAAATCGCCTCATTTTTTAAAGACAAAAAATCAAATTATTAAAATATATACTTATTTTAATGTGACTTTAACCCTCTGAAATACTTAATATTTACCAATGTTCCTCCAACAAGGAGTACTCCAAGTATAACGTAAAACCAACTTTTTGACTTTACAAATATTATAAGGGTTGAAACTGCTACAAATATAAGCAGAATCCATAACAATAAGATAATTACACTGACTATCTTATCATTTAAATTCCCTTTTTTTAAATTACCGGTCACAACAATACCTCCTTTAACATATCTTCTAACAATATCTATTTTAATTTACACTTTAGTTTTAAATCATACGTATAAGAAACTATATTTTTAGATTCACCATTTAGAAGCTAACGGATTTTTACTATAGATTTTATATAGAGCAGTATATCTTAACCATATTATACCACCCAATTAGAAAAATAAATTAATTATTGTAAAAAAATAACTGAGGTCACCGTCAGTTATTATTTTTTTTCGAATTTAACTTTTTAAACATAAGTGAAGAAATTCTTAAAGACGATATAATTTTTTGCTATTTACTCTACATAGCTGTTGTAAATTCTTCATATTACTAGGTTTAGCTGATAAAAAGTTTTATACTTTTATGTAAAGAAAAAAAGATAAGATATTTATTATAAAATACCTTACCCTTATATAATTAGAAGAAATCCTGCTTACCTATCTTTGATTTAATATGCAGTTATTAATAAATATGAATCCTTGCTTTATATTTCTATGACTCAAAGCTTTCACATCAAACTTAAGTAATTTATATACTATTTGTACACAATAACCTATTCCAAATGCCGTTATAAAAGTTCCAACTCCAACAAAGCCACCTAATATCCAACCAATTATTAAAGCTCCCATTTCTATGCCAAATCTTATAAGGCTTATAGGTTTGCTGGTAAGTTTGACCAGTGCTATCATGAGACCATCTCTAGGACCACATCCCATCTCACAACCAATATAGAAGTAACTTCCTATTGCACTTACGAACAAACTTCCTATCATCATTAACATACCAGTACCTATACTATTGCAAACAGGAATAAGCTTTGTGTATATTATCAAGTCTATAAAGCAACCAATTACTATCATATTAGCTATCGTACCAATTCCTACTTTTAGTCCTAATACACTTGTTATTATAACAATAACTATCCCAACTATAATGCTAGCTTGACCAAGAGTTATACCCGTTACCTTCGTTAATCCTTGATGGAATACATCCCATGGGCTTAACCCCAATCTAGAGTTAAGGGCCATTACCGTTCCACAGGCACATAATAAAAAGCCTAAGAGCATTCTTATAACAATTCCTAATATTTTCTTCATATTACCTCTTCTATGGCTATTCTATTCAAGCCAATATTCTTCTATATTTTCACTCATTCTTTTTGCTAGCTCAGTTGCCAATTGCTTTTCTTCTTTAGATTTTTTGTATCTGTCTTCCTAATATATTAGAAGGTTTCATTTATCCTTTAAGGAACAAGCAACTTTTTATTTATTAAAATAAAGAATTTAATTGATACCGCAATTAGTATATTTAATAGAGCAATTATAAATAAAAATATAATTCCAAAAGTATCTACGCTATCCTGAAGGTACATACCTCTTCCTATAAGAGCCGCTAGCACTAAAAATATTAAGAAGTATATAGAGAATACTACTATAGTAAAATAATTACTCTTTACTCTATTAGCTTTAAATTGCTTGAAGTCTAAAGGTTCTTTGCTATATCTACTTCTTTTTTCTACATGTAATTGGTACTTTTTATTTAATTTATCTAAATACTTCTGTTCGCGAGCTTCCTTGGCTTCTTCTAAATCACCTTGCTCTAGTACCTTCATTAGAAAGAATATCACAAAGTTTATCAATCCAAGATAAATAAGAACTAAACATACTCTTGAGAATGATATAACTATAAGACTACTTGTATCATTACCTTTTATAAAAGAATAGATCATAATTGTAAAAAGCCATATTCCACCGTATGTATACCTCTTTATACTTCTACACCTTTTAGGATTTTCAAATTGTGATTTTGTTATAAAAGAAATAATCTTAGGTATACATATATATCCTAGCATAAGTATAATATCAGCTATTCCAAAATTAATAGAACTAAAAATAACCTTTATATCCTTTAACTTTATGGCATCAAAAATCCTTGGAAACACTTGCATATAAGAAATATAAAACAAAGTTCCTAGCAAAGCAAAAAATATCCTAGAGGATTTATAAATATATATTCTTTCACCATAAATCATATCATCACAGTACCTCTTTAAATCTGGACCAGTAACTTGTATTACTGATTTTTCTTGCTCTTGAGCAGATAGAAATGTATCTAAAACTTGCAACAGGCAGTTGTTTTTTTCAGAAGTATTAAGTTTAGATGAGCTAGTAATATACATCTCTATCTTATCGAAGCTTCTTCTATATTCATCTTTTAAAGAGTCAATATAGTTTTTATAACCATCATATTTCTCAACCTTATCTTTACCACTATTCATAATATCCCCCTAGTAACTTTACAAACTATCTGCATCTATAATTTCATTTACCTTTGATGTAATTTCCATAAATACTTTTTTAAATTCCTCATAGTATGTTTCACCAGACTTTGTAATAGTATAATATTTACGTTTAGGCCCTAACGGTGACTTTTCTATGCGGCAACTTATAATATTCTTTTTCTCCATTCTAGTCAATATTGGGTAAAGGGTACCTTCGTAGATATCCTTAAATCCATATTTGTTCAGTACAAGTAGTATTTCATAACCATAAGTTTCCCCTCTAGATATAATGCTTAATACTGTACCTTCTAGAATTCCTTTAAGCAATTGTGCTTCATCCATAATAATTCCTCCCTACTATGCTTTGTATAGTAGTAGCTTAATACCAATATATAGCATCTACTTTGTAATGTCAAGTAGCTTCATATTAAACTTTTAAAGTACTTAGTTAAAATTAAGTTGACTAAACTTTTATGCTATGATAAATTAATTCTAGTAAGTTTCAACTTATAATTTTATATATATTTTAGTCTTCTAGGGTTCCGCAGATTATGCTGGCTGGTCCAAGAGAAGACGCACAGTTAACTGTGTACACGGAAGGATAAAAGCCTGGGAGATATTTTTAGAATATTTCCTTAGGCTTTTTTTATTATTTAAAAATGTAATCCAATCATACAAGGAGGAGCAATAATGAAAGATTTTATAATAGAAGAGGATTTTTGGAGCCTATTCCCTAATGCCATGATAGGAGTTATTATATGCCATGATATAGACAATGCCATAAAGGATGAAGAGAAATATAAGGAATCTATCTATAATGCAGAAAAGGAAGCTTTAAAATATTTGCAGAATGAAGATTTTAGCAGCAACCACGTTATAAAAGTATGGAGAACTGCTTTTCAAAAGTTTAAAACAAAAAAAGGGGCGAGATCCTCTATCGAAGCATTATTAAAAAGAGTTAATAATGGCAATCATTTAGGTACTATTAATCCATTGGTAGATATTTATAATTGTATTTCTCTAAAATATGCCTTACCTTGCGGTGGCGAAGATATTGATAAATTTTCTGGCAACATTAGGTTGACCAAGGCTGCTGGAAACGAAGATTTTATTACTCTAGGAACAGACAAAAGTGAGCCTCCATACGAAGGCGAAATAGTATATAAGGATAACGAAGGTGCAATTTGCAGATGCTTTAATTGGCGTGAATCTGTAAGGACCATGCTAACTGAAGATACAAAAAATGCTTTTTTATGTATTGAGTTAGTTGATGAAACAAGAACGGAAGACTTTAAAACCGCCTTAAAGGAGTTGTCAGAAACAGTACAAGTCAACTTAGGTGGAAGCTGTAAGCTTTCTATTCTTGATATTAACAATAAACAAGTAACAATACAATAATACAAGGAGGTCATAACAATGGGGGTTTTCAGCTACAAAGAGCTTTATATTGAAGATGGAAAAAAAGTATTGGAAGTTAACATACTTCCTAAAAAGCATTGTAATTTTGATTGTATATTTTGTCCTATTGGAAGATCGGAAAACAAGGTAGATACACAAATATCATTTGATGAAATGGATGATTCATTAAAAGAACTAGAAACCATGCTAGAAAGTACTAAAGCAGAATTAATCTTTATTAACTCAAAAGGTGAGGCACTAGTCAACGACAAAATTTCTTATATAATTGATGTAATCAAGGATAAAGACTTACCTGTAAGGCTACTTTCTAATGGGTATTTGCTGGGTAAAGCTGAATATAGAGAAATTGCTAATAAGTGTGATGAAGTTATTGGCGAGATAAAAACAATAACAGAAGAAGCTTTCCAAAAGGTTCAAAGACCAATTGACGGTTATACAATAGAAGAATACATTTCAAGCATGGTTTCTTTTAATAAACAATACAAAGGAAAATTTATATTTGAAATCACTATCATTAAGGGCTATAACGACGATGAAGAATCAATTGAAAAACTAAAGAATATTATTAAAGAAATAGCTCCAGACAAAGTACTTATTGCAAGGATAGATGATGAAAGATTTAAGAAAAAGCTTTGGATAAACGATGAAAGATTTGAAGAAATTTTAAAGCTCCTCTGACTTCTTAGAGGCGAATCTGAAAATATAAATTTTATTATAATGAGCCAAATACATATAATAAATTTAATGATTATACTAGTTGGAGGAATGATCTTTATGGATAACTTTTTAGTTAGAGAATGTGGTTTAGAGGATATAGAAAAACTAAAATATGTAGGAGAAAAAACCTTTTATGAAACATTTTCTGATGAGAATACAAAAGAAGATATGGAAAATTACTTAAAAGAAAACTTTTCTTATGAACAAATAGGAAATGAACTTAAAAATAGCGGTTCGAAATTTTATATAGTTGAAAATAATGAAGCCGTAGCTGCTTATATGAAGGTTAATTTTGATAAAGCTCAAACAGAGCCTGGTCACGAAAACACCTTAGAAGTGCAAAGAATTTACGTATTAAAAGATTATAAAGGCAAGCAAGTGGGTAAGAGTTTAATACTCAAGGCTATTGAGCTTGGAAAAAGCAATGATTTAGATTATATTTGGCTAGGTGTGTGGGAACACAATATAAATGCAATAAAATTTTATGAAAAGCTAGGCTTTAAAAAATTTGACACCCATATCTTTAGATTGGGTGATGATGAGCAGACAGATAATTTGATGAAGCTAGTATTATAGAACTTCTCCTATAAGATTAGGCTTAGTTAAAGTACCGTGTTGAACATATCCTAATATTAAATTAACTTATGGAAAAGCTCCCCAAAGATTCAGAAAAACTAATTAGGAGCTTTCCATAAGCTTTAAATCTGGTGCTCTTAAAGCATCTAATTATAACTTATTTTTTTCTGAGTAGAACTTGAAGGCTTCTCCAATAAACTTTGAAGCACCCTCTCCATATTTCTTATCAGTTGCTTTTATCCTAATATCATTAGATAAATAGGATTCTGCCATATAGCCCATATAATTATCTCCCTGATCCAAATTATAGATTTCATTAGTTTTTTCATGTAGTTCTTCTATTTCTTTAACAATTTGCTGTATTTCTTCTGAGGCTGGATCTTTACTTAAGTCCGTTAAAAGCTCTTCATATAATGCCACTGCTCTAGGTTTCTTATTATCTAGATTCTTTTTTAAAGCCTCTCCAACGAACTTACAGGTTCCTTCCCCATACTTGTCATCAAAGGCTTTTATCCAATCACGAAAAACTAAATACATTTGGACATGACTATACCAAAACTCCTCCCCAATATCCTCTACTTGAAATACATCATAATCTTTTTTAGCTGTAGCTGATATTTCTTCAGCAACTTCTTGTATTTCCTTAGAAGTAGGATCCTTGCTTGTATCCTCTATTAATTTTCTATATAACTCCTTTAATCTTGGATGTTTTCCTTCTAATAAATCCTTTTTAAATTTATCTATTTTCTCTGATAAGTTTTCTAGTTTTTCACTATTTAAGTTATTTTTAATGGCCTTAGCATATCTTTCAATACTTCCATATTGCCTAATAGCAGACTTAGCAATTTCAACCTCTTTAGATTTAATTTTTTCAATACTCTCATTGTATTTTTCTATACTTCCATAAGCTTTAATTATTTTATCTTCATGCTCTAATTTATATTCCTCCAAAACCTTGTAATATTCACTCATATCAAATTCTTCAAAGTTCATATTTCCTTCTCCTTTCAAGGTCTTATTTATAAGATCTATCAACCCATTAAGTCTTTTTCTTTTTAATAAAAGTAGCTTCTTTTGTTCCTCTAAAGCTTTCATCTTATCAAAATATGGGCTAGTCATTATTTCTTTAACTTCCTTTAGAGGTATATCTAGCTCTTTAAAAAACAGAACTTGCTGCAAGGTTTTGAGAGCCTCATCATCATAAAGTCTATAACCTGCTTCTGTAATATTGCTTGGTTTTAACAATCCTATTTGATCGTAATAATGTAGTGCACGCACACTTATTCCTGTTAGATCTGAAACTTGTTTTATCGTTCTCATTGATACACCTCTAAACTGAATTTTATTGTCTATAAACATTGATTAATTTATCTTGGCCAATTTTTATATTACACTATGACGTTATGTTAGGGTCAATAAGTAATTGTTAAAGTATATATTTTACCACATATCTATCCAACCCACCTTCTCAAAAACTTACTGTCTAATAATCTAAAACACTATAACAGCCTTTTGAAGACAAATAAAAATCACACATTTCGCTATTAATTGTGTGATTTTAAACTGGATTATGTATTAAAATTAAACACTTTCCACTTTTACTTAGATTAACAAACATAATAGTCCTACCAAGTCACTCATGCAGTGGGCTGACCAAGAAAATAATATATTTGACCTTGAAAAAATCAAACCATAAAGAAGGCTGTCCACAAATATACCTAATAAATCAAAAAACACTATACTAAATTGGCCTGAAGAGTAATGCATTAACGTAAAAGCAATAGATACTACTATTATGGCAAAAGGAACTGATGTAAACTTTGTGATAACTGTCTGAATCAACTGTCTATATATCAACTCTTCTAAAAAAGTTCCTACTATAATGTTTAACAAAACTATTTTTTTGTTATTAATATCAAATGGTAGCCTTTTTAATATATGCTCAGCTACTTCAGGGAACATTGTTTTTTCAATAAAGGCTAAAGCAATTGGAATAACTATAGCTACTAGCAGCATTAACATTAAAGTTTTTTTCATTAATTCAAACACCTCAATTACAGAACTCTAAAATAGAGTTAAACTTCATTAATTATATTACTTATATTAAAATATATGTATATACAGTTATATGATATCCTTCCAATTATTGGGCGTCAATAAATTAATATTAGTGTTCATTTATGAGACTACCATTTAATGCACTCTTTCTATACTCCGAAGGTGAAAAATTTCTATATTTTTTAAATACCTTTGCAAAATAACTTATCCCGTTAAACCCTACTTCTAATGCAATATTGGTAACAGGTTCTTCAGTTTTTAGTAGAAGCTCTGCAGCCTTTGAAACCCTATATTCCATTAAATATTCAAAGGGCGTAAGTTTTAATATTCTCTTAAAACTACGGCAGCACTCACTCTTGCTTATATTGGCTGCCATTGCTATATCTTCTAAAAGAATATTGCTTGTATAGTTTTTATGGATATACTCCATAGCCAACTTCACTCTATCATCATCCTTTGAAATTATTTGCTCCGATATCAGGCTATCAGCTTTAATTTCTCTGATCAAATTAAGCCAAACCATACCTAAATTATTCCTCATTTCAAGCTCATAACCATAAGGCTTTTCATGAGAAAGTGTAAACACTGCTTTTATCAAGGTCAAAATTCTCTTCTGCCACGGTTCTTCCGGCTTTAGACTTATATATTTTAATTTACTATTTTCAATGATCGGAGTTAAATACTTCTTCTCTATTATTGATTGCTCAGCACCACTAAGAAAAACTGGGTCAAAGTCAATTGAAAACATCATACAATCGCTATTGTTATAGGGTTTAATCTGATGAAGCACATTGGAATTAATCATAATTCCTTCACCTGGAGCCAACACTATCTCCTCATCCTCAATAAACACTACCACCTTATCATAAATAGCATAGGAAAATTGTAATTCCTTATGCCAATGCCATCTAATATAACCTTCCTTAAACAAACTGAATCTATCTGTATACACTGCTATTGGGAAATCATAAGAGCCATGCTTTACTGTTTCCTGCAAATTATGATTCACCTCTATTTTCGTTGCTTGCATTTTATCATCTCGCTAATATAGTTTTTATTTTAGGCAATATATTAATTGTTAAAGCTCAAAAATAATAATAAAATTATTACAGATTTATTTATACAAAGCAATATATTTGTATTGTATTATTTAGGTCTGTTAAAGTACTGTGCTTAAATTAAACATAGGCTATTATTTTAATAATGATAAAGTTGTACACCTCTATCAAAGAATTATATTTTACCGCAAATACATAAGTTTTATTTAATTTACTTTATTAATTATCTGATTAGAAGATTCTTACTTCAATACTTCTAAGAATAAGACTTGTTGGAACTTAAATAATTAAAAATCTTCATAAAGAAAGTAGGAAGAACTTCAATGAAATCTAAAATAGAAATAAAAGGGCTTTTTCTTGTCATTATAGCTTCTATGCTTTGGGGAGTATCTGGAACTGTAGCGCAATATTTGTTTCAACAAAGAGAATTTACCCCAGAGTGGTTAGTCGTAATACGTTTATTAGCTTCAGGTGTCATCTTATTAATATATTCTTTTTCCAAAGATAAAAAGAGTACCCTAGAAATATGGAAATCTAAAACTGATAGCCTTAGACTTGTATTGTTTAGTGTCATAGGTATGGTGGGCGTTCAATATACTTATTTTGCAGCTATAAAATACGGAAATGCGGCAACCGCAACCATACTTCAGTATTTATCACCAGTTATAATAACCTGCTATTTAGCTGTCAGAAATAAAAAAACTCCATCTTTAAAAGAAATTCTAGCTATAAGCTTAGCAATATTAGGTACCTTCTTTATTATCACAAATGGTAATGTTCATAGCTTATCTATTTCTAAGCTAGCTTTATTTTGGGGCTTAGGTTCTGCCTTTGCGGCAGCCTTTTATACTTTGCAGCCTCAAAAGCTCCTAAAAAAATACGGTTCCATACTTATCGTAGGTTGGGGTATGCTAATAGGAGGACTTACTTTCAGCTTTATCCATCAGCCATGGGATTGCAACGGTCAATGGGATGTTAATTCTATACTAGCCATCATCTTTGTAGTTTTATTTGGAACCTTAATTGCTTTTACCCTTTACCTAGAAAGCCTAAAGCACTTAACCCCAACCGAAGCAAGTATTTTATCCTCAGCTGAACCTTTGTCAGCAGCTTTATTATCTATAGTTTGGCTGCACCAAAATCTTGGGTTACTGCAATGGTTAGGAACCTTGTGCATCATAGCTACAATTATCCTATTGTCTTATGTAAAGAACTTAAAAATTTCTAAGACAAACTTAAATAAAGCCTCTATATAGAAAAGCACACTGAAGTTAGCCTCTTCAGTGTGCTTTTTGCTTTAGTGAACTCCAGCTTTAATCTTATTTTTATTTACAGCACTTCCTAATAAATAAGCACCAGCAATCCACACAAAGAGATATACAAGTTGACTGCTAAATTCGTATATGCCCTTTCCATTTTCTACTCCTTGGACCATGGTCATATATGCTTTTTGTGGCAGTATATTCAACAACATATCTAAAACTCCATTTTTCCCTGCTAAGGAAATATAGCATCCTGAAAGTAGACTGGTTAATACATATATTCCTGTAGAAGCTAAAGAGTAATCTGTTCCCAGCACTGAAGCTAATAGAAGTGCCAGTGAGGTTGATAAAGCTGAAATAATTGCAACTAATACAAACAATATTCCATAGCTAAAATTAATATCCACTCTAAATACAAGCTTTGTAATTACTAAGGTTACATAAGAAGGTATTAATATGGATAAAAACGTAAATAATCCTTGAGTGAAAAGATATACTCTCTCATCGGCTGGTGACATCAGTATTCTTCTTAAGGTCTTCTTATCCCTATCTTCAGTATATAAGGTTATAAGCGCTACTCCCTGCATTAATAAAATCATCAATATATATCCTAAAATATTAGTTCCTGTGCCTTTTCTTGAAGCATCGTAATCACTATTACCTGGTATCTTACCTGTTTTAAAAAATATTTCTATTAATTCCTTATCCTTATTACTTTTTAGTGTAGTTACATTATAATTATCTCCTGATTTTTCTACTATAGCATTATATTTTCCCATGAGCAGAGATGAAAAAGCTGGCCTTTCTTTTAGAATTTCAATATCTACCTTAGAGTTGCTAGGTATACTTGGAGAGCTCTCACCTACATAAGCAATGTTACCTTTAAGTTCTGTCCTCTCCGAAAAAAACACTGCCACACCTGTCATAAGAGGTATCATAATAAAGGCCATAATTATAGTAGATTTCTGTGATAAGGTTCTATACAGGTTATTTTTAAAGATATTTAATATATTCATTATACGTATTCCTCCGGTTCAAAAGTTATATGACACACAATAATGCAGGCTATAGAAAAGATTAGAATTACACAAAGGGTAGGTATAAAAATACTAAAGTCATTATCATATATAATTTTAAATGCACATTCTGTAACCCACCTTATAGGTGATATAACTGATATTTTAGCAATTGTTTTTCCAAGGCCTTCTACTGGAAAAAAGCTGCCTCCTAAAAGTATAAATATTAGTATTGGAATCTGCATGATAGAGTTGGCAAGTTGCTCATTTTTAAAGATGCTACAAAACATTGTACCAAGGCAGCAACCAAAAAAAGAAAGAGCATTTATTAACAACATAATATAGAAAATATTTTTTCCACCAAAATTAATGTGCATAAGGTACTGACCTAAAATCATAATAATACTAGGACAAATTGTACCTAAAATATAAGTGGCAAGCAGTTTAGAAAAATAGATTTTTGTTTTTGACACTGGTGCATAGATAATTCGTGTGTTACCTCTCTTAACCTTCTCTTCCATAAAGGTATTTGTTGCTGTCATTGCAAGCATTATTGCTGTAAAGATCATCATAGTAACTCCATAATAATCATAAGAACCAACCCTTGCCCCATTATAACTGCTCTTAGTAACAAAGCCCATGACACCTATTATTATTATAGGAACTATGGTATTTGCAATTAATAAAGTTGGATTTTTAACTATATTAATAAAATCAAATTTTACTATTTTTATAAAATTCATAATCAATCTTTCCTTTCATTAATCTCTAAGGTTTCTTCCAGTAAGCTCTAGAAAAACTGTTTCTAAAGACGCTTCCTTACTTTGCATACTTTCAACCTTACACTGTTTATCTAAGAAAATACCTATTATTTCATTGAGATTATTATTTGATTTTAGTGTAGTTACCCTTACTTCATCTTCAAGTATATTAACCTTCTTTACTCCTTGAATAGAATAAAGCTCTTTATCCATTATCTTTTCTGTATTGTTAATCTTAAAGGTATAAGTAATTTCATCATTAACCTTCTCCTTAAGCTCTTCTTTAGTACCCTCAGCTATGATTTTACCTTCGTTTATAATAATAATCCTATCTGCTATTGCCTCTACTTCTTCCATATAGTGTGTGGAGTATATCACTGCTGAACCTCTAGCTTTTAGTATCTTAATGGACTCCAGAATATGGTTTCTTGATTGTGGATCTATTCCTACGGTAGGTTCATCCATTATTATAACTTTAGGTCTATGAGCAATGGCGCAAGCTATATTTAGTCTTCTTTTCATTCCACCAGAAAAAGTCTTAGGCTTATCTCCCCTCTTATCATAAAGACCTACCAACTCTAAAGCTTCCTTAACTTGGTTTTTAAGTTCATTTCCTTTAAGTCCATATAGGCTTGCAAAAAAACTTATATTCTTCTCAGCACTTATTTCCTCATATATTGCTAGGTCTTGAGGTACTACACCTATGATTTGTTTTATTGCTTTGGCATTATTCTTAAGCTTGTGCCCTAAGACATCTATATCTCCCTTATCTGCTTTCAATATGGTAGATAAAATATTAAGAGTTGTGCTTTTGCCAGCACCATTAGGTCCTAGAAGGCCCAAAACTTCACCATCTTTTACTGAAAAACTTATGTCATCCACTGCCCTCTTAGCTCCATAATTCTTTTCAAGATTTTTTACTGTAATAACATTATTCATAATTACCTTCCTTTCTAGACATTATACTGTCTATATACTTAATAATATAATCGTAGACTTCATATTTATCTAATCAGCTACGACTTAAGATTTTTAAATTATTTAATTGTATCCTCACCATATTTAACTTTTTTTGACATTATATTGTCTAAAGTAAATATACTCCTAAATGTTCAATAAGTCAATATACTGTCTAAATACTTTTTAGAAATATTTTATCTATCTTTCTCAATGTAAGTTAAGCCAACCTCTCCTTAAGAATATCTTTTTAGAATGCTGTCTTTAATCAAGCCTTAAAGATCCTTAGAAGATAGTAGATTTTGATAATTATATATTTGATCAACCTTTTATTTAATCACAAAGTAAAACCACCATAAGATTCCTTTTGAATAATACGGTGGTTAAAGTCTTTATTTACTTCTAAAACTATTATATCTATAGGTATCCAAATTCAACTATTAATTTATGCATGATTAATACTCTCCAGAAGCCGGGATCATCTAATCCTCAGAAGACAGTATCATCAAATATGTATAAATTAACCTTTCATAAATGATACCTGTATAGCTATACTATTCATAATGAAATCTATCACAATAAAATGTGGTAACTTCAGGAAAAGTTATATTTTGAAGATTACTCAACAAATTCCTTAAAGTTTTCAGCATACTTTGTTGGTTGGAACTCTACTATGTCATAATTAGCAATGCTATTTATCTTAAAAGGGTCCTCACTAATAATTTTCTCTACTTCTTCAATATTCTTTGCATTACATAAGATTACTCCACCAGTTCTAGGATTTTTTCTTCCTGAACAGATAATGTTATTGCTAGCATAATATTTATCTAAAAATTTAATATGCTCCACCAAGTGTTTCTCAACCTCTTCCATAGGTTTCACATAAGTTAAATTTACTATAAACATTTCTCTTCCTCCATGTCTAAGTTACAATTTCGCCATTAATAAAGTATAAAATAATTATACTACTTCTTAATAAAATTTGGCTATGTTAAAGTACTGTGCTGAAACAGCCTAATATCTATATTCTCAAAGCTATTCTCAGAAGGCAGAACAGCCACAAAAATAGGTCTCTGATTGAAGTTGTACATTCTTAAATATAGCATCATTATTTTGAAGAAGACTATACAGCTTATTATGAATTACTTTCTAAGCTTCAAATCCAGTACGATCCTCTTCAGTAATTTCTCTAATTACCCTACATGGCACACCTGCTGCAATTACATTTGCAGGAATATCTTTTGTAATAACACTACCTGATCCTATAATTGAATTATCTCCTATATTAACACCTTGATTTATATGAACTCCTGCTCCCACCCAAACATTATTGCCTATCCTTACAGGTTTTGCATAGCAACCTCCAGCTACTCTTTCTTTTGCATAGGCTGCATGATTAGATGTATAAATCCCAACTCTAGGCCCAAATAAAACATTATCACCTATAATTATTCCTCCACCATCTAACATTACACAATCAAAATTAGCATAAAAATTGTTTCCTATTGTGATATTGAAACCAAACTCACATCTAAAGGTTGGTTCGAAGTGAACTCCACTTCCAATATTCTTAAGTAATCCCTTTAATATTTCTTCTCTTTCCTTCTGAGGTTTACCAAAACTATTATTATACTCATTTGTAAGAAATACAGTTTTTTCTCTTGCTTGAATTAATTCTTTAGTCAAATCATTATACATTTTACCAGATAAAATCAAATTTCTTTGCTCTTCTAAAGTCATAAAACAACCTCCAACCCTACCCTAGTCTTATTCAAAATCACTAAAAAAATAATAAACACTGATCTAAATTCACTTTCTAATCTTCAACATCTAATTATACACTCTTATTTTTAATCACTTTCCTCTCAATACCCAAATTATACCACTAAATACAATTATACTCTACTATACTTTTTTAATCATTGGTTCATTACTTTTCACAGCAATTTTAAATTTTTATTTAAAATCATCTTATATCTATTTCATTATTCTCCAAATAATATAATGCAGCTAAAGTCAGCCATTAATACTATTAACTTGTTTAGAAGAGTATTACATAAAAGTCTCAGAAACCATTTATATGCTCTATATACAATAATATGAAAATAATATAAAATAAAATCTGCACTTAGCTGTTAAAATTTTAAATTATTCTATAATCATGGAATTTTTAGGGGGATTATTTATGGCAAACAAAAGTATTCACGCTACCAACAAAAACTATTGGGACAACACCGCAGATGAATGGTTTGGGGTTACTGCACTTCCTACATACGGGGTTCAATTTATAACAGAAGATGACTTAAACTTATTTGGTGATGTTTCTGGAAAGAAGCTCTTAGATATAGGCTGTGGAAGTGGTCACTCCTTAAAATACCAGGGTGATCATAATGCTGCTGAGCTTTGGGGACTAGATATGTCTACAAAACAAATTGAAAATGCTGAAAAATACTTAAAAGAATGTGGATATTCTGCAAAACTAATAAATGCACCTATGGAAGCTGAATCTGGCATCCCATTAGATTATTTTGATTATGTATATTCCATATATGCAGTAGGTTGGGCTACAGATTTACAAGGTACCTTTGATAGAATAGCATCTTATTTAAAAAAGGATGGTATATTTATATTTAGTTGGAAGCATCCATTACATCATTGCGTAGTTGTAGAGGATGATAAGTTAATATTTGATAAAAGCTACTTCGATGAAAGTTGGTTTACCTACCTAAATGATGGTTTTGACATCACATTATGTAATAGAAAGATTTCCACCTATATAAATGCATTAGCAAAAGCAGGTTTTGCTGTGGAATATATGGCTGAAGAGACAAACAAAGAAACCATGATGTCCAATTCTAATCTTAGCGAAAGATCAAAGAAAGCAAAAATGTTACCTCTTTCCTTTGTTATTAAAGCTAGAAAGCTCTAATTACTAAAACTATTAGCTATTCATATTAGTTTTTAGTTTTCTGATATATAGACGTTGAAGTTTCTTTTCAGCTTTAATATTATTAGACACAATTAAATTGCCAAAAAGAATTCATTCATGTTTCATTATGGTATAATTAAGATAATAATACTATATATGGAGGTGAGTTATGGAATTCTTTGCTACAAAGTTAAGTAATGTTATTGCATTTATATTAGTGCTTTTGGCTGTAATAAGTTATTTTTTGGGATTTAAAGAAGCAATTATAGTACCGATAGTGTATTTACTTTTTGTAGGTTACATATACTTGAGAAAGACTAAGAACTAAATTATTAAGACATCTGTATTATCATAGCTATATCAATTCTGTTATTTAAAACTAAGTAGGCAATTAAATTATTTATGAAACTTTAATTGCCTACTTAGTTTTTTACTATGTATTCAACATAATTTAGTTTATATAATAAGATTCATATATTTTACATATTAATGATAAATAATTTATTTAAGATTGAGGTTACGTTATGGATGAAATTAAAACAATATTTTTTGATATGGGTAATACTTTACTACACTTTCATTATGGACAATCTGATTATGAAAAAGATATACACGGCTTAATACATTTAACTAGGTATCTAAACAAATTTAACTCAAATATTGAGTTTGACCAAGTAAAGCAAGGTTTCTATGAAATTTGGATAGAAGGAATAAAAGAAAGGAAAACAACCTTTGTAGAATATCCAATAGAGAATTTTCTAAATAACTTCCTTCAAGAGTATGAAGTAGTTTTAACCTTGGATCAGTGCATAGAAGCTATCAACTTATTCTACACAGAATATATAAATCAATTGTATTTTGAACAATCAATATGCGACACTTTAAAATCCTTAAAAGACAAAGGTTACAAGATAGGAATTATATCTAATACTTGTTATTACGATGAGGTAATGAAAGAATGTTTTAAGAAAGCAAATATTTATGATTTAATTGATAGCTTCACCTTTAGCTATTCATTAAGAATTGGTAAACCTAAGGCTCAAATTTTTAGAGTTGCTTTAAACAATATGAAAATTAGCCCTAAAGAAGCTGTAATGGTAGGTGATAGTTTAGAAAAAGACATCAAACCAGCATCAGATCTTGGTATGAAAACTATATGGCTAAATAACAAAATTAACACTATAGAAAGCCTTATTAAGCCAAACATTCAAGTCTCATGTCTAGCAGAGTTGACTAAATATTTATAGATTATAATGAAATACAATTTTTACAATTGAAAATGAAAGATGTCATTATAGAATATCTTTCATTTTCATATGACTAGATGTTCTAATATACTATTTTAAGCTTAAGTATAAAGGATATATCTAACTTTTATGTTTATTTTAAACAATTATTCTTATGCCGCCTCTGTTTACTTTTCTTTTACAGGCAGAAGTAAATCTAATTGGATAGAGCTATCTTCAGGAGAAAGCATGTATTTGTTTATATAGTTGAGATGCTCCTCCATACATTCACTATTCCTATCTTCACTACTTAAATCTAAATCATATTTATCATTATTTTCAGCCCAATTGTACAGTTTAGCCCATTCATCAAAGGCTCCCATAGGAATCATATGAGCACAGTATAGACCACCAGCTAAGTGTTTTTTTGTAAATGGGGGCCTGACCTCAAAATTTTCTGGTATAGTAATCCATCTCTCATAACCATGATCACTGCCATCACTCATGTTCCCATTAGGATTATTAAAACCAAAATGTCTAAAATCCGGTTTTTTATCATAAAGTTTTGTTTCCTTTATAAACTCATGAAGTAAGTTTCCTGTTTCCATTTCTGGAAATCCTCCACTACAGTGAATACTTGCAACTGCTGCTGGTGGAATATAAATAATCCTTACCTCTCTGTCTTGTAGCTTGTTCAAGTTTTCATTTGCCCTATTTAATTGTTCCATTGACCTCTCTCCTTTAATATTAATTGTAGAAAGGCATAAAGGCTCCACAATTTTTAAGACATCTTCATTCTCCAGCAATTCAAAGTTTATACCCACTTTAACACTGTGTTTTAACCGCTGAATTAATAATTCGAGGATCTCCTTTATTGTGGTAAGTGAAGTTATTTCATGATTAAGCCCCAAGAGGTTTTCTGTAAATATATCAACAGTACTAGATTTACTATTATCTTCAAATATAGCTTTTATCTGTTTCAAAGAAATTCTTAATTTTCTTAGCACTACTATCTGTTTCATTCTTTTAATAGCAGCTTCATCATATACTCTATAGGCATAATCCTCTTTCTTTTTACTCTCAATAAGACCTATTTGCTCATAGTAACGAAGAGTTCTAGTTGATATATTAAAACTTCTTGATACCTCACTTATTGTCATTAACTCCATTCCTTCATCTCCTTTCTGTCTTAAGCATAAAGTACGACACGACGTCAAAGTCAATGGTTTTTACTAAACCATGTCACTTTATGGCAATTCTATAAATTTTCCTTGAAAATATCTGCGTTCAACTTATCATAGTTCTTGCAAACCCTAGTTATCACATCTCTAACTTCCATCAAAGCAAAACCTAAAAGATTTGTTCCTCTCCATAAAGCCGGATTTTCTATATTACTTTCATCAGCGGCCATTCCAATTCCCCAAATCTTATCATAAGGACTCGCCTCTACTAGCACCATATTCCTTGTTCCCAGTAGAAAATTTTTTAAATCATCATTTTGCATAAACTTAGCATAATTTCCATTAAGGATTATCGATTCCCTACATTGACTCCATATTGTATCATCAAAATTCTGAACTTGCCTTCCAAATTCTTTTATCTGTTTTGGACTTTTGCTTTTCATTATCATGTCAAGAGTTTTATAATCTTCAAAAAGCCTTGCTTTCTCAGCCATCATATACTGCTCCATACAGAAATACTTATCTGTATCTATGGAGAAGTCAGACTGCCACCACTGACTTAAGCAAGTTTTTGTTATACTACCATTTTTAGAAGGTTGATGCCCCCAAAAGAATAGATACTTTACTTCTTTTCCACCTTCAAAATCTGCTTCTATTTTTGAAACATTATACTTTATCTTCCCATCTTTATTCCAGAATAATATATTTCCATGATAAAAATCCTCATCTATACTTTCTTCATACCAACCTTCCCATCCCTTAGGCTCTGGAAACATTTTTTGATATTTTGTTTTATCAACATTATTCAAACTCTCATACCACGATATAAATTTATACGCATAATCTTCACCATATCCCATTCTCCACCCTATGCTATATCTACTAATATTAGGATACATAATCCACAGTGGAGCCATAGGATTGTCTATATTATAATTTTCCATTACATCTGTCACTCCTCTTCAATGTTTATTCATATAAACATTTTACCACCTAACTATACAAACATTTTATATTTATCTATAAAAAAACTAGATGAATATAGAATTCATCTAGTCGCTAAAAATCCTTCGTCCTACTTCAGCTATGATATTAAACCTATATAGGTTAATGTTTCAAACTGATATGTGATTAAAAAGATTTTTTAATTCATGGCTTGCATATTAGATATTTATAGGCAAACCATTTTCTTAATGTTACTTAAGTATTACTTTTCAAATTATTAACTTATTAGTTAATCCATGAAAGGTCCAGGTTCTCCACCCATAGGTGCAATAGTACCTGTATGAACTGAAACACTGTTATTTACAACTGGAACTAAAAACATACCAATAAATAAAATACCTACTACACCCTTTAATAATTTCTTTCTCATACCCTTACCTCTTCTTCAAAATAGACTTGTTGTAAAAGTGTTATCAACCATTCTACTTAATTGTTACTTATTAACTACTAATTTATTTTTGCACTAATCAACAGGTCCTGGTTCCAATCCCATAGGTGCAAGAGTGCCTACATGAACTGAAACACTATTACTTACAACTGGAACTAAAAACATACCAATAAATAAGATACCTACTATACCTTTTAAAAATCTTTTTCTCAATATACTCACCTCTTATTCTGCATGAAATCATCACTAAAATGTTATTAAACAACTTTGTTTGATTATTATTTTATAAAATGCTATATCTTAATCCATAGATGTTCCAGGATCCATCCCCGTAGGAGAAATTGTACCTCCTTGAACTAAGACACTATTACTTATAACTGGAACTAAGAACATACCTACAAACAAAATACTCACTAAACCTTTTAACAATCTTTTTCTCATTCTACATGCCTCCTTAACTTTATAAAATAATCATAGTATATTATACACATTTTCCCATAATATATGAAATATGTTAACAAAAAAAATTACTCCAATAATTTTTCTAGCTTTCCAAGCAAATTTACAGTTTCATTTTTTTTATCTAAATGTACCGATGCTTTAGCCAACTTTAACATTGCATATGACCTTCCATTATTAGCCTCATAATTATCAAGAGTCTCTAATAGTCTGTTCATTAAGCTTACAATACTTTCGTACTCTTTCCTATCCTCATGTGCTTCCACCAAGTCCTTGTAATTTTCTAATAAAGCATCAAAATTCTTATATTCTTCAGCTAAGTCTATAGCTAAATTAAAAATCAATAAACTCTCTGAGTAAAGACCTCTTTTTAATAATACTTTAGCTTTTATATTGAGAGTGCGTGCTAAAGACTCTTTGCTTACACGCATTTTAATCTGCTGCGCCTTTTCTATATATTCTAAACTCTTGTCATACTCTTCCAAATCATAGTAGCATTCTGCCATATTATTATATATCATGCTTAACTTTACATCATCTCTGTCTCTGACAATATGAACTAAATTCTCAAATACTTCAAGTGAATTTTTAGTTCCTCTTCTCCAATAGTATAAAGCAATACCTTTTGTAATATTAGCTCGAACTAATAAATCAAAACTAATATCGTCGCTGTTAACAAGTATAGTATTTTCAAGTATACCCAAACACTTTTCGTATTCCTTCAAATACATATAAACTAAAGCTAAGTTATGATTGGCTTTATAATAGTTATCCATGTCAGTTTCATCTAATGCATATGACATAGAGTCTTCATAATAATTTATAGCATCCCCATAATCTCCTATACTATTTTTGCAGTTACCCATTAAAAGATATATCCTAATCTGAGCTTTATTATCTCTAAGCTCCTTATACTTTCCAAGAGCCTTTCTTAAATATAAAAAACCATCTTTATAGTTTTTTTCATTATAGTATAATTCACCTTCCAGTTTATACATTTGGGCCAATAACTGATCTAATTCAAAATCCGTTGCTATCTTAATTAACTCTTTCAACTTATCATGATTAACTTCACTCTTTAGTTGCTCTTCGCAATAGTAGGTTGCATCTTCTTTAGGTGTTCTTGAAAAATACTCTTCGTCCAAATTTAGATCTAAGGATATTCTCTTAGCAATGTCATTAAACTTTTCTGCTAATGCCTTAGAGCTTGTCCTACTAACATTTCTTTTTCCGCTTTCCATCATGCTGATGAAGGCTCTCGTCATATTTGCACCTTCTAGTTCGGCTTGATTTACTCTAAACTTTTTCCTCATAAGTTTTATTTTCTCACTTGGATTATAAAATTCCAAACTTCTCACCCCTAATTCTTTAGCTTATCGCCTTTTAAATAATGCATTTGTTAACTATTATATTCCATTATATAGGAATTATCATCTTTTTTGCAATATTTTTTGTTTATTTTTTCAAGATAATTACATGATTGTTTATACTATTTGTATCTTTATATAAATTCATAAGTTATGTTGATAGAATTATTTTGCAATATGACAAGCTGTTGTCGCATTCAGTATTGTATGCTTTATTTATAGATTTGATTGGAGGAAGAAAACTTATGAAATTTGAATGGAAAAAGCAGGAGAAGGATCTTTACTTACCAAAGGATAAGCCAACCTTAGTAATTGTACCTGAGCAAAAGTTCTTTATAATAAGTGGTAGAGGAAACCCTAACGATGAGGAGTTTTCTGAAAAAATAGGCATATTATATTCCTTATCTTACGCTGTGAGAATGATGCCTAAAAAAGGTTACACGCCAGAGGGTTATTTTGAATATACAGTGTATCCTCTTGAAGGATTATGGGATCTAACAGAAAAAGGTAGAAATTCTGATGCCTTAGATAAAGATGAATTAGTGTATAAAATAATGATTAGACAACCTGATTTTGTAACTCAAGAAGTAGCCGATAAAGCCTTTGAAATTGTAAAAAATAAAAAGGATAATCCTTTGTTAGATAGTGTAACCTTTGAAACTCTGGAAGATGGCTTAGCTGTTCAAATGATGCATACAGGCTCATATGATGATGAACCAGAAAGTTTTGGGCAAATGAAGCAGTTTATAAAAGAAAATGACCTAGAGATAAAAACTTTGGTACATAGAGAAATATATATTTCAGATGCCAGAAAAACTGAGCCTTCTAAGTTAAAAACAATTTTGAGATATATGGTTTTATAAATTCAAAACTACTTATGGTTATCCGTTCCATTTATTGCATGATAAACCTAATTAATTCATATAGAACCTATTTTTATCTACTGATATAGCACTTAATAGTAAACTATATATTGTAAATCCTCTTCTTATAATATTGCCTTCCAAAGACAGTGTTTCTAGAGGTTTCTTATAACTTATAATTACCGGTTTTCTAAAGTGTTACTAAAAAAAATGAATTTTTATTAAAAAAATCTTTTAAAAATCTATTGACGTTTAAAAAAATTCGATATAAAATGAAATAAATTCAAAGTTAAATTTCAACAATCTATTATAAAAGCATTGATGGGAAGAGTAGTTATTATGATGTAGTTAAAGCGAGTCAGTGGTGGTGTGAGACTGATACGAAGCTGATAATGAAGAACATCCCGGAGCTTCCAAACGAAATTTTTTTAAAGAGTAGTCTTGGACGGAGCCAGACCGTTACAGCGTGGACAGTATCGAATTCAATTTTTATCTATCATGATTCCGTACTGATTAAGGAGAGCTTTTTAAGCTAATTTAGGTGGTACCGCGGAAGTATAGTCTTTCGTCCTATATAAAATATAGGATGAAGGGCTTTTTTTATTACCTTTTAGCAAAAATCATACTCTAAACATATATCCGGATAACAAATTTTTATTATAAACATAGAGTTATGTATGATTGGCTAATAAGTAAATATATGCTGCTTGAAAGAATTTCTTCACATACTTTCATAAATGGCAGCTACTTAAAAATTATATTTTATACAAATCCATGGATAATTATGCAAAAACAATCAACATTACCATCATGAGAAAAAAAGAAGAAAACTAACTTACTGCTACACTCTCCCTGCACTTATTGGGAAAAGCAGATGTTCAAAATAACTATTAAAAATTATATTAAAGATTATATTTTAAATTTGGGGAGGAGTATTAATATGTGTACTATTATGTGTTATACAGGAACAGACATGAAACATGAGAAATTTGCTGAGGCTTTACAAAGAACTGAGTTAAGAGGTCCAGATATGACTGAAATTCTAACTTTACCTTCTGGTATCCTAGGCTTTCAAAGACTTGCTATCATGGACTTAAGCTTTAGCGGAATGCAGCCTTTTACAAGAAAGAGAGATGCTTCTATCTGCAACGGTGAAATATATGGTTTCCGTAAGCTAAAAGAAGATCTAATAGCAAAGGGACACAAATTCATATCAGATAGTGACTGTGAAGTGTTACTTCCAATGTACTATGAATATGGTTTAGATATGTTTTCAAAACTTGATGCAGAGTATGCAACGGTTATCTATGATGGAGAACAGGACATCTTCATAGCAGCAAGGGATCCAATAGGAATCCGTCCTCTATTCTACGGTTACTCTGAATCTGGGAAAATAATGTTTGCTAGCGAAGCTAAGAACTTAGTTGGACTTACAGATAAGATCATGCCATTCCCTCCAGGACATTATTATGCGGATGGAAAATTCACTTGCTACTGTGATATAGCTGCTGTAGACGGTGATTACTTAAAAGATGATTTAGATACTATTTGTCAAAACGTTCATGACAAGCTTGTAGCTGCTATAGAAAAACGTATGGATGCTGATGCTCCTGTAGGCTTCTTACTAAGTGGTGGCTTAGATAGCTCTCTAGTGTGTTCAATAGCTCAAAAAATGTACCCAGATAAGCCAATAAAGACTTTCGCTATAGGTATGACTGAGGATGCTATAGATTTAAAATATGCCAAAGAAGTAGCTGACTACATCCATAGCGATCACACTGTTGTTTATATGACTAAGGAAGAAGTTCTTGAATCCTTTGAAGAAGTTATAAAGCTTCTTGGAACCTTCGATATAACTACAATAAGAGCTAGTATCGGAATGTATCTAATCTGCAAAAAGATTCATGAGATTTCTGATGTAAGAGTACTTTTAACTGGTGAAATTTCTGATGAGTTATTTGGTTACAAATACACTGATTTTGCTCCAAGTGCAGATCAATTCCAAAAGGAATCTCAAAAGAGAATCAGAGAGCTATTTATGTATGATGTACTTCGTGCAGATCGTTGCATAAGCTCTAACTCTTTGGAGGCAAGAGTTCCATTTGGAGATTTAGATTTTGTTAAGTATGTTATGGCTATTGACCCTGAAAAGAAAATGAACAAATACAACATGGGTAAATACCTACTAAGACATTCCTTTGAAGGTGACTATCTACCACAAAGTATTTTATACCGTGAAAAAGCAGCCTTCAGCGATGCTGTAGGACATTCTATGGTAGACTACCTTAAGGAATATGCAGAAAAACAATACAGTGATGAAGCCTTCGAAAAGCTATGCGAAAAGTATAAATATCATGCTCAACCATTCACAAAAGAATCTTTACTATACAGAGAAATCTTTGAAAAATATTATCCAGGTCAAGCAGAAATGATAAAGGACTTCTGGATGCCAAACAAGGAATGGGAAGGCTGTAACGTAGACGATCCAAGTGCTAGAGTATTGTCAAACTACGGTGCTAGCGGACTATAATATTTATGATTAAATTTATATGCTTCTCTGTTGTAAGTCTAAGCAACACTTACAACAGAAGAATAAAAAATCTATTGGGCTAATATAGAAAAGTCACCTAACATAACTTCTTAAGTTTTGATAGGTGATTTTTTTATATCTCTACTCTATTTACATACCCACATTTATATTTATAACCTTTGACTCACATTAATTTACTATTCTAAATCAATTACTTATGATTATATCTCCTAAAATCAAACTATTCCAATTACTACATATTGATTTCTTCATTGCATTATTCAATACTAAAAGAACATTCTTATATTTTATATATACTACCTATGCTTTTTATTGCTTTAAGTAGGCTTCAGAGATTCAGTCTAATACTAGAATTAAAGTTGTATTTAGTTTTTCAGATTAGAACTTAAAAGTAAAAATTATATTTTTTACTACTCAATTATCAACCGGTATTAATTGGTAAATCCTGTGTTATAATATCCTTATACCTATGTTGTAAATTATATAAATTGAAATAATGTATTGTGATTTTAATAAAGATAAAGAAATAGTCAGAGGTAGAAATGTGCTTATTAAAAGTACTCTGCCATTATATATACTAAGGTAAAAATATAAAGGCTAGGCTGTATAGTTTAGACAAATTTTATATAGCCTATTATTAGTAATTATTCTTGAGATTTGATTAATAGAATACAGTAACTAGGAGGGTTTATGAGTAAATTAACTAAAATTGCAATAGTTGGTTTAATAACGTTCATATTATCAGTTATAGGAATTGCTAAATTTAGTTTTAATAGTGGATATAAGATTTCAATTAATAATACTACAAATGTAGCTATTGAGAGATTAGAGCTAAAGTATAAGGCTGGTAATGTAATAAAAGCTATTTCCCAAATAGGAGCCAAAGCTTCTTGGACTGGCGCTATTGATACTAATAGTTTTGATGGAGAAAATGCAATAATTTTAACCTACAAAGATAATAAAAACAATCCTCATGAGGAATATGTAGTGGGATATTTAGAAAAAGGTTATCATGGGAATACCAATGTAGTTATTAATAACATTGATGAAAATGGCAAATTAGAATTAGAGGTTAAATAGAATTTTCATTTGAAGTTTTCAAAATCCATTTTACCGCTTCAAGTATATTTTCAGCGATATAATCAGCTTCGTACTGCTCCCAAGTATGTCTAAACTCTGATAAGCTACCTTTGCCTACTCCTGTCAAAACTAAAATAGCCTTTGCCCCAACATTTCTAGCAAGGACAATATCGCTCATACCCATATCTCCTACTACAAAGCTATTATTCACATCAATATTAAGTTTCTTAACAGCCTTGTCCACCATGCCTGTGAAAGGTTTCTTACAGCTGCAATTATCCTCTTTAGTATGGGGACAACAGTATACATCATCAAGGTGTGCACCATTTTCACAAAGCTTTCTTTTTAGTAGCAAAATCTTATAATCAAAATCCTTTTGTGATAAGTACCCTCTTGAGATATTGCTCTGATTAGTTGTTAAAACAGCTAATATACCATTTCTATTTAATTCTTTTATAGCCTCTATAGCAAATGGATAGAAATCAAAGTTTGAAATATCGTCTATACCTGTACCTCCTAAGGTACCTTGCATGTCTAAAAACACAGCCTTATTTTTCTCATTCATAAGCTTAAACCTCCTAGAAACTTTCACTAAATTGGCCTTCTTTAGTTAATTGCTTGGAAATTCTTCTTATCTCAGTATAGGTGAATAAACCTTGATAAGCTTATATGTTTTAGCCTCTGCCTTATCTGCATTTTTGAAAATCATCAACAGTAAAACAAGCTAATGGAATATATTACTTCTTAATATATAAGCCATAATTTCTTCTTTTATTTATGTGTAATTTATAATTCTACTAATGAATATGTACCACTTCAATCCAAAAACTATTTTTAAAGCTCCCATTGCCTCTTAGATGAAAGCTTAATAATATAAATTTAAATATGAAGTGGTAAATAACTATGTATACTAATCTAATACCTTTTAAGCTTATCTATCCTTTGAGGTCAGTGTCTTAAGAATTTTACTCACATCTCCATCCCAAATAAGATAATCACTATCTACCTTTGTGACTTTTCTAGATTGGTTACTATGAATATAAAGACAATCTAACGAAGCAGCTTTTGCACCTTCAACATCACATAGGTGATCATTGCCAATAAAAATACTTTCTTCTCTATCTAGGTTCTCATTATTTATAAGATAATCAAAAAATGCCTTATCTGGTTTACATATTTCAATATCTGAAGAACTATATAGACCATCAAAATAGTCATGTATTCCCAAATATTTTAATTCAGGAACAGTAAATTCTCTTTGTCCATTTGATAGCATGTATATCTTTTTATTTGTTGCCTTTAATTCTGTTAATAGTTCTTTAACACCTGGATACAGACTTATATATTCTGTAGACAATCCTCTAAACAATCTCATAGAGTAACTGATTAACTGCTCGTCCACTTCTATCCCTTTATCCTCATATAGCTTCTTAAAAACTTCTGATAATTTTATATCTGGATATTCTGTTTTATTATTTGCTTTAAGTTTCTTATCAACTTCTTCTAAATATGCTTGTTTCAATTCGCTAGGTTTATATATAGCTCCATTGTAACTATAAAACAGTGAAAGCTTCTTCCAAAGCATGCTTTTTGATTCATTTGTATGAATGTTTATTAAGGTTCCATACAAATCAAATATAAAATTCTTGTACATAAGTTATCTCCTCACCTTTACCCAATATCTTTAAGTTAGTATATTAATTTTTTCCATGTTTATATTATAACAAACATCTGTGAATTTTTTTACAATCTTTACTTATAAATATTCTAGACCTTATTTTCAATTTTAGATATTATCTTGTAGTAGATTTTCTTCATATTGGGTTCAGTTAAGTATTTATCTAGTCCGTATATTGGCAACCATTTTACATCACTATTTTCATCTGGCTTAATATTAACTTTCATATTATCATCAGCTTGGAATAAGTATACAACGGAAATATGTAGGTGTGCCGCAACATAATTTCCCCTTCTAAAATGCCCTGATGCAGAGAGAATATCTAAAGAAGTTATTTTGTCTGATAATAGAACAATTTCTTCCAAACCTGTTTCTTCCTTAATTTCCGATATAGCAACGTTCAATAAATTTTCATTACCATCTGCATGTCCACCAGGTAGAGACCAAGCTTTAAATATGTTATGATGTACCATAAGTACTTTATCTTTAGTTTTGTTTATCACAAAACCAAAGCTTGTTATATGTATAAGCTCATTATCCCTACTTAAAATATCATCAAATAAATTTATATACTTCAGAACTAATGCCTTATCTTTTTTCTCCTGTTCATCAAAAGGAGTAAATTCTTTTATTTGGTCAATCCAATTCATGCTTCCACCTACATTCTTACATATAATAATATGGGAATTTAATAATTTAACTCTAGCTCATATAAATTGCACTCATGTACTCTTTTAAAGGATTTTCTGATTGTTTCTTTATCTTCTCCTATATATTGATTAAAACTACTGCATGTAAATAACTTATTAATAGTGGACTTTGCTATCTTATCGCATTCACTACCTTCAGCATAAACATGAAGATAGGACTCCTTCCATATAAAACCTCTGTTCTTATACCAATCATTTACCCATTTATCATCTCTAGTCCAAGCCTCAAGCTTTTTTATATCTTTAGCTCTCAATCTATCTATTGCTTCATTTAGCAACATGGTTGCCACACCTGATTTTCTGTATTCTGGTAGTACTGCTATATGCCATATTACTCCACCTAATTCAGTGCTGTTATAGCATACAGTGCCTTTTTGTCTTTCATATTCTACATCTATTAATCCAACAATCTTATTATCAACTTCTGCAACTAATTCCACAGAAGGATTCTTATAATGCTCTTTTTCACGGAGCACGTTATCGAAATATGCGCTATCTAAAAAAGACAATACCCTACACTTTACCCATTCATAATTATCAGTATCTTTGTATTCTCTAACTAACATTCTCTCTCCCTATCTAATCAATTATTTTGTGATGTGTTCCGTATAATAATAGTGAATTAACATAATTGCAGATAATAAAACAATTAGATCCGTACCTTTGTATTTTCATTCAAATATTTTTTAAATTCTCTAAAACCATCTTTTGTTGTATTCCAGTGTATAAATTTCATATTTAAAGCTTCAGTCTCTTGTGGAAATCCGCAACTATCATCCATATATATAACTTCATTTGGCTGAACTCCCAGCCTTTTGCATGCAATCTTATATATTTCTGGTTGTGGCTTTTCTGCACCTTCTATCTCTGAATTAACAAAGTCCATAAATTCAGAGTAACCATAGTATTGGTCCCAGTAATGAAATGTTGCTTTCGGTCCATTGTTCACAACACACATTTTAAAGTGCTCCTTTAGTATAGGTAGCACCGCCCATAAGGGCTCATATTTTTTATATGATGTAACAAGCTCTATAATTTCTTCTTTTGTAGCTCTATTCTGTAATAGTCTATTATAGATATATCCCATTCTTTCGTTACCACTTTTATCTTTCTCAACTAAAACACCGTGCCAGTCAAATAATATCCCTTTTATCATAAATAGGCTCCTTATCTTCAAAGTTATAATAAAAAATCATTATATTTTGTATTCAAGCTAGCTTCATCTTTCTTGATCCTATAATTAATTCATTATATTCTTATAAAAACAAATTATAGTTTCTCTTCAAAACTCTCTTTAAAAATTATTCTTAACAGTTCAATAGGAAGCTCTTGCTTATTAAAAATTTGTAGCATACCTTTAGGTGTTGCTCATCTTTATGGAAAATTACTGCTTTTGCCTCCACATTAATATGATCCTTAAAGGGAATGATACGAACAAAATTATCCTTAACATAAAAGGATGGTAGTTTTGCCCATAGTTTTTCCTCTATGTTTTGAGAAGTACTGCTGAGTACAATTTCATGTAATATTAAAAACCTTTGCTTTGTTGATTGTTCAAATTTATCTAAATAGTTACTAATTTCTTCTTTCATTTTTATCTCACCACTCTTTTAGAATTACATCTTTTAGTTTTATAATTAGGCTCAATTTAAGATTATTGCTGAAATTGAGGTGTAAAAACAATAGATACCATATGATCGAGCATTTAGTATTAAATGATTTTTCTATATGGAATAGAGTGAAGAAGCTGTATTGTTAAGGCATAATTCTAAAAGCACTTCATAATTTACTAAAGCTTCAGCTCTATACCGCTTTTCTTCTCCTTCAACAGTATTTCTATTAGTTGCACGATTTGTGCCCCTGCTTCTACTGGAGGCATTCCATTTTTGTGTATATTGGATATTACTGTTCTTTGGGATTCTGGCTTTTTGCTACTGGCTTCATAGGCCATGTAGCAGCTCATACTTTCTCCTGTAGCTAGTCCTGGTCTTTCTCCTATCAATATAAGAGTAACTTTTGCATTTAAGTCTTCACTTATTTTGTCCATGGTAGCAACTCTTGCGTACTTAACAAATATAGGAGTTCCAAGCCTGTAGCCTTTAGCTTTCACTCCATCAACTATCATTGGATATATTTCTTTTAGATTAGTATTTATAGCTGGAGAACTTAAACCATCACCGGCGATGATCTGCACATCAACATCCTTGATGCAGTTTTCTTTTATATATTTTATTACTTGCTCTGAAAAACATTTTCCTAAATCTGGCCTTGTTATATATTGCTCCTTATCTTTTACCAAGGTCTGCACCTTAAAAAATCCAAGCTCATCAACTACATTTTCATCTACATTAGACCATACTGCATCCATAGCAACAGCATGGTCTGCCCGCAACCTTAGATAGGTGCTTGTTTTATATCTATTTCCAGCTCTACCTAAGCAAATTCTTGCTGGGGTTGCTTGCTTTAGCATAAGGCAAGCTTCGTTGTCTACCTGTTTGTCTGTAGAGGCACTATAATTTAAATCTTCTTCGTATTTATTATCTATAAGATAATCTTCCACAGCTTACACCCCCATATTTAGAAATATTGATGGATCTCCAGCTCTACTGGTCAATACGCCATCTTGCATTATTCCAAGCTCATTAAGTCTCATTTCAAACTCTTTTATAGGTCTTTTATTAGTTATCTCCCGTAAGGTAGCAATATCATGATAACTTGTGGATTGGTACATTAGCATAACATCATCTCCACCAGGAACTCCCATAAAATAATTGCAGTTTGCTTGTGCCAATAGTAAGGCTAGATTTTCCAAATCATTTTGATCTGCTTTCATATGATTTGTATAGCAAACATCTACTCCCATTGAAAGTCCAGTAAGCTTGCCCATAAAATGCTCCTCAAGTCCTGCTCTTATCACTTGTGCTCCATCATAAAGATACTCTGGTCCTATAAACCCCACCACTGTATTTACCAAGAAAGGCTTATATTTTTTTGCTAATCCATAGCACCTTGCTTCCATGGTAAGCTGATCCGCCCTATTATGCCCTTCTGAGGATAATTCAGAACCTTGTCCTGTTTCAAAGTACATGAAGTTATCTCCTTTAGAAGACTTGTGAGCTTTCATTAGATGATACCCTTCATCTAGTAATTTCACATCTATACCGAAAGCTCTGTTTGAGATTTCAGATCCAGCTATGCTTTGAAACATCAAATCCATTGGAGCTCCCTTTTTAAGAGCCTCCATTTGAGTGGTTATGTGTGCTAGTACACAATTTTGAGTTGGCAGCTTAAACTTATTCATAAATTCCTTAAAGGCCTTCAATATATTTGAAACTCCTTCAATTGAATCTATTGCTGGGTTAAGACCAATTACTGCATCACCTATTCCATAGCTTATCCCTTCCATAACCGATGCCATTATTCCTTGAAGGTTGTCAGTTGGATGATTAGGCTGAAGTCTTGCTGCGAGGGTTCCTAAATCTCCTATGGTAGTGTTACAGGTTGCTGTATTTATTATTTTCCTAGAGGCACATATAAGATCCATGTTGCTCATAAGCTTAGTTACACCAGCAATAACCTCAGAAGTTAGTCCATCTCTTACAGCTTTTATTTCCTCCCCCGTCTTCTCTAGTAGGAATTCTCTAAATTCTCCTATAGTCATAGATCTTATACTCTTATAAACCTCTTCATTTACACCATCTTGAATCACTCTTGTAACTTCATCCTTATCATAATCAACCGCTGGATTATTTCTCAAATCTGCTATTGTCAACTCTGAAAGAACAATTTTAGCAGCCACTCTTTCCTCTGTTGAGCTTGCACCTATCATAGCCAGATTATCACCAGACTTTTCTTCATTTGCTTTTGCAAGAACTTCCTTTATATCTGAAAAGTTATATACCTTTCCAAAAAGAGTTGTTTTCAACCTCATAGCTTATCCCCCTAATAACCGCTTTTGACTTAAATTAAATATATATACTATACGAATAATAATTGATACATTGTAAAAAACTCTAGGTCATTGGATTTTTTTAATAAGCAGCACTTATATTTTCTTATACGCTTATCCAGCTCAAAGATAGTTCCAGCTTACTCAAGAATCATAACTGAGAATCCAATGTTACCAAACTTAGAGCTTCTTTCAAAAGAACTAACTTTTTTAAATCCAGTTCTTTCATATATTTTTACTGCTCTGCTGTTAAAATCTGCTACAGTTAGTCTAAAAGCCTTTGCTGTTAATTTATCTTTAGCAAAGTCTAGAATAGCCTTAAGAAATTCAATACCTAGTCCACAACCGCACAAATCAGGCTTCATCCCTAAACCAACATCAGTATAACCCTTGCAATCATAAGCCCCAAAGATATTTCCTATTGGAACCTGAGCATCTTCGCCAAAGCAACAATATCCTATAATATTATTTTCACTATCAAGAACTGTATAATAATTTCCCTTAAGAAGTTCTTGTATGCACTCTTCACTTTCATCCATGCTATATATTGAATATGGTTCTTTATACACCCATTTTGTGATTTGCTTTACATCCTTAAGGTTAATCTTATTTATATGTAATTTCATATTAAATCCCCCTTAGCTTTAGCAGTTATTAAAATTTTTATTTTCAAATTATCCTCTCTAAAACTAAAGGAGTTTTAGAAATGTTTTAGGATTGAAGCGGTACCTATTTATATATACATACTACTTTAAAATAAAGCATCGTTGGTTCATTGAAAGCTTTATTTTGAATTGGTATATCTATAAACCAGCGTCTTAATAACTACTGGAATAGCATTGCCTATTGGTAGCCCTATATCTATGTAATCTCCATTTTTTGTAGAGATTTTATCTAGGCATATAATTTTTCTTTCTTCTTTAAGCATTAAAGACATCATCTGTCCTAAGGCCTTTGCAAAGTCATTTTCTAATATTACAATTATTGGACCAGGGATTTCTTCATAGAGCTTTATAATCTCCTTAGAAATTACCTTTAACTCCTGGTAACTTGGACTTTTAGGACCAGCAAAAGAAAGAGCTACTGCAGTATTTTCATAGATGCTTATATATTTCCTTCCCATAGTAAATATTTCATTCATATTTTCATCAAAAATAAAAGGTTTAATTATAGGTATATTCTTAAGAGGCAATATGCTTTTATCAAAGGCAATGGTACTTCCGCTTATGGTTAATGAGTGATTTCCTGCTCCAATGACTGTAGCCCTTATTCTTTCCTTAGGCAGTATAATCTTATCTTTATAATTATTAAAAACTTCGTTTATACATATGCCTAAAAGAGGTCCAATATCATTGTGTCTTGCTAAAGCTTCAAACTTCGTGTCTTCAATTGTTGTTCCTATATATTCTGCAACTCCTCCTGAAAAGCTGATAAGATCTGCTGCAAAAGGCTTTGGCTCCTCAGTTATGAATAATATACTTGTTTCCTTGGTTAATTTACTTAAGCAAGAAGCTTCTAATAAACACTGAGCTAACTTGAAGCATAAAGCTTTAAGCTCCAATAAGCTTGCCTTAGCCCCAAGTTTTATGTCTAGGTTCATATGCTTTAGAAGGAATTCAATTCTTCTGGAAATATAAATAACTCTTCCTTTAGGGTCAAATCTAATAAGCCTACCACCAATATCTAGGGCAAAGGTATCTTGGCAACTTCCATAGTTAAAAACTGCTATGTTAGTTGTTCCTCCTCCGATATCAAGATTTATTACCTTCTTATTAAGATTCTTTGACAACTCTGATGCTCCTGCCCCTTGTGCAGCAAGTAGTGCTTCAAGCTTAGGTCCAGCTGTGGCTACAACAAAGCTTCCTAGATACTCTGAAAGCTTATGAGACACCTCACTAGCATTTTCCTTTCTAGCAGTTTCTCCGGTTATAATCACGGCTCCAGTAGAGATATTATTTTTCTCTATGCCACTTTGTTTAATTGCTTTCTCTACAATAACTTTTATCTTTTGAAAATCTATGGTTACAACATCTAAAAGAGGTGTAAATTCAATAGGGCTTTTATATATAACTTCTTTGTCCTCGATAACAGTTTCTTCTATTAAGGAAGGTCCTACAATGGTTTTGAGCTTTAGCCTGCTTAATATAACTTCTGTAGTCGAAGTTCCAATATCTACGCCTATGCTATATATTACATTTTCCAAGGCATTTCTCACCTCTTTACAATATGAATAAAATTTAAATTTGCTATGTTGCAAGCCAACACTTTTACTATAATAATTTTTAAGGAAAAGTATTTTTAGATTTCGCTAATTTTTAATTTATACAGGTTTTACTTACTCATTGCCTTTATGGTTTCAATATAAGCTTCCTCATTCCATAACCTGAAGAATCATCTGGAATCTTCTGGAATCCCATCTTTTCATAAAAGGGTTCTTTCTCCTTTGCAGCAATAAGTTGAACGGTTGCTCGTCCCCCTATTGGAGTAATGCTATCTGCATGTTTTAATATCATATTAATTATGTTTTTCCCAATACCTTTTCCTTGATACTCAGGTCTTATAACCACATCCACAACTGTGTAATATATTCCATCTCCAATTAATCTTCCCATCCCAATTGGTTGGTCCTCCTCATAGGCAACAACAATATATATACTATTATCAATTGCTTGGACGGCTTGTTCTCTTAAAAAATTCTTCCATCCTACACTTTCTCTTAACTCATAGTAGTCGCTATATTGTAGGGCATTTTCTTTATATATCATATTTTCTTCACCTCTTTTAAAGTTTACTTATTATATTTATTTCTTTAGTGTTTTATGTTTTTATGTATATTTAAAATTACACTGTAGATAAGTAGTTATACAGGAGATTTTCAGTTGAAATTAGATCATTCTTAAGATTGAAGCTATATATTTTTATTTAACTTTTGAATATAGCAGATTGTCAAAATAATCATTATGGAACTTAACAACCTTTTTTAGCAATCCTTCTTTTTCAAAGTTATTTTTTATGGCAACTTTTTCACTTGCCTTATTTTGTGGATCCATCCTAATCTCAAGTCTTACTAAACCAAGCTCTTCAAATGCAATTTTCTCTAATGCTTTTACTACCTCAGTTGCAATTCCTTTATTAAAATATTCTCTGTCTATAAAATATCCCAACTCTCCAATGTGGGAGTTCTCCTGATCAATCCTTATTTCGCATCCACCAACTATAGCATTGTTATATATAATAGAAAAATTATATTCTAAATTATTGTTTCTTTTGTACTCTCTTCTTTCAAGCCACTTTCTCTCTAAGTCAATACTTTCAGGAATTGTAGCATAATAGTATTCAAATTTTCCCTCTGTAAGTATTCTAAAAAATACTTCTGCATCAGAAATTAATGGATACCTCAGTTTAATCATATTTTCTCTCCTCACAACATTTTTTATCATCGTCATATTGTTCTAATATTACCACATACATTTTCCATAGAATCCTAATTATATTATACATGGAATTTTAAGGTACAACCATAAATACTCTATTTATACTTATAGATGTATTACCTTATAATATAATATCTATTTTCAAATGCTCCTCTCAGAAACCAGATGAGCTTTGAAAACAGATTTAGTATTTTATTAGTACATTATTAACAGTGTTTATGCATATCAATATTACTGCTATAAAACCTAGCGGTAGTGTAATATGCTTTCTTTTCTACTGTCTTTTCAAAAAAATCATTTTAGTCTCCCTATAGAAGGTTTTATAATCTCCTAAACAGCAAGTAAGGTACCCAGTAGGATAGACATACTTTTCTGCCAATCCTATTGAGTACCTTATAAACAGCTTCAGTTATTTTTTTATATTTTCTATTCTTAGTGGCATTTAGTGTGCTTATCCCCTATACTTCCACTGTTTACTTAGGCTGTATTTAATAATATTTTTGAAATTAAGTGGTTCTACAGTAAATACTGTATGCGTAACTAATTATAATTAAAAGAATCCTATCCTCTTTCCATGCTCTATCATCTTGGTAATTAGTTCTTGTTTCGGTTTTAACCAACCAAAATCTAGTCTTTCTAATAGCATGTTGGTCTTCTTACAGGTTAAGAGAAAATTGGTAGTACTCTTTTGCCCCATAAGATTTAAATGTAATGACAGCGCATCTTTATATTGTTGTAAATCATCACTATTATCCTGTCCTACAAATTTAAAGAAGTCTTCTAAGGAGACAAATTGTAGATGGTATCCTTCCTTATTTATTAATTGTCCTAGCTTGTAGGTACTAAGCAAGTATTCATTTTTAACATGGTAAGTTTCATTTATAAGCTCACTTCTATCAAATAAGCTTGTAATGGCTTTACTAACATAATCAATATATGATAGATCAATATCATTTTCTGTAGCCTTAGGCATTAAGTTTAAATTAATATAAGCTCTAATTATGCTGTAGAAAGCATTTTCTTTAATATTTTCTTGGAATTTACCGGTGCTGGAATTGAACACTAGATTACCAACCCTAAATATATTACAAATCAAGCCTTCTTCCCTAGCTTTAAGTACTTCTTTTTCTGATTGAAGCTTTGTTTGGATATAATAATTATCTTCTTTTTGTCCTAGGTCACAGTCGTATTCTGTAAATACAACGTCACTACTGTTACTTATAGAACCATTAGCAATACTTAAGGTGGATATATGGTTGTAGTCCTTTAGTTTTTTGTACTTTGCAAACTCAATCAAGTTCTTTGTTCCCTTAACATTGATCTCATAAAAATCACTGTACTTACCATAATGCTTTACATTTGCTGCTGAGTTAATGATGCAATCAATTTTCCCATCTAATTCTTCGTATTCTGATTTTTCAAGATTTAACTTAGACTTTGATATATCTCCATTTAGTATAAATATTCTATGCTCATATATTTTTATAATATCTTCCTCAAAATAATAGCTTAACTTTTGAAGTAATCTTTCTCTTGCAGCTTCCTTGGTATTTCCTCTAATTATTAAATAAAGCTTTGAACTTTTATTTTTCAGTAAATCATATAATATGTGTATACCTAAATAGCCTGTACTTCCAACTAGTAAAATATTTTCATAACTATTAATTTTGTTAAGATTAATATTTTCATAGAGCTTTATTTTCTCCTCATACTGCTGCAGCTTATTGTTCATTTCCTCCTTCTCAGTTGAAGTTTCTTTTAAAGATTTAAAGTCAATTGATTCTTTATCAGTGTATAAGCTTTTTGCTTGTACTCCCTCATTAGTGAAAGCAGTTTTTTCTTCCTCTTCATTGATTTTTCTTGCCAATAAACTTAATTGTCTTATTGTTGGGTTCGCAAATAACTCATTAACCAATATTTTGAGATTATATTTGCTCAAACGGAAGGCAACCTTTATAGCTTTTATTGAATCACCACCTAAAGTAAAGAAATCATCATCTATTCCTATGCTTTTCACACCTAATATTTGACTCCACACCTCTACCAAAACTTTTTCTATATCATTTCTTGGCTCTGTATATTTTACTTCTGTATTAAAATCTAACTTTGGCTCTGGAAGCGCCTTTTTATCTATTTTCCCATTTGAAGTTAGTGGCATCTTCTCTAATTTTATAAAGTATGATGGTATCATATATGCTGGCAGCTTATTTAGTAAATGTTCTCTTAAAACTGTAGTTTTGATTTCTTTATCGCTTATCACATATGCACAAAGGTACTTGCTACCTTCCTGATCTTCTCTATCTATTACCACTGCTTCTTTTATGCTCTCTTCCTTTAAAATCTGACTTTCAATTTCTCCTAGCTCTATTCTAAAGCCCCTTATCTTTACCTGATCATCTATTCTTCCCATGAACTCAATATTTCCGTCAGGTAACCATCTTGCCAAGTCTCCTGTTTTGTACATTTTTACACCAGGCTCAAAAGGGTTGTCTATAAACTTTTCCTTTGTAAGTCCCTCTCTATTTAGGTAGCCTCTTGCTAAGCCTTCTCCGCTTACACATAGTTCTCCTACTACTCCTATTGGCACTAAGCAATTAGTTTTATCCAAAATGTATACACTATAATTATTTATTGGTGTTCCTATTGGTACCGATACATTTTGTGACCCCTCATCACTATAGTGCCATAAGGTGGAGCAAATTGTAGTTTCTGTAGGTCCATAGGCATTGATATAATGCACCTTATCTTTCCACTTATATAGAACATTTTTGCTTATTGCAGAGCCTGCAGTCATTAATAATCTTAGAGTATTTATTTCATTGCTATCTAAATTGTTTAGATAAGCTGGAGGTAAGGTGGCTACGGTTATCTTTTTATCATTTAAGTAGTTTGTAAAATCTTCATAATTATTAATGATTTCCTTTGGAAGTATGTGTAGCTCTGAACCGTTTAGTAATGCCATAGTTATTTCCCAAACAGATGCATCAAAGGATAGGCTGGCAAATTGTATTACCTTATCCTCTTTATCTATTTTCATATTTTTTTCGTACACTACCTTCAAGTTACTTATGCCTAGGTGGGTTACCATTACTCCTTTAGGCCTTCCTGTAGTGCCTGAGGTATATATAACGTAGGCAAGATTCTTTGGATTATAGTCTAAAGCTAAATTTTCTGAGCTCTTTTCATATAGCTGCTCTTCTTCTAAGGAAATCACCTCTTCGTTATAGCTAAAGCTTTCTTGTGTCTTATCTTTTTGTATACAGGCCATTGGGTTATTAACTTTGATATCATACACATCTGTATTTCTTTTTGTTAAAAGCAGCTTTGCACCACTATCCTGAAGCATGTATTCTATTCTGTCCTTTGGATACTTTGTATCTATTGGCAGATAAGCACCTTCCGCTTTTAATACTGCCATTATAGCTACTACCATTTCAATAGATGGCTCTATCATTATGGCAACTATAGTTTCTGCTCCAACCCCTTTACTTTTAAGTATTCTAGCTAGCTTATTAGCTCTTTTGTTTAACTCTATATAGGTTAGCTTCTTTTCTTTAAAAACTAAGGCTGTGTTATCTGGTGTCTTTTCTACTTGCTCTTCAAAAAGTTCATTTATAGTTTTATCCTTAGGGTAAGCTACTTTATCGCCCTTGAAATTTACTAATATTTTATTTTTCTCTCCTTCCGAAAGCATGTCTATCTCTGATAAGCTTACTTCTGGATTGGCTATTACTGACTTCAATATATTTATAAAATGCTCTGTTAGCCTATTTATAGTGTCTTTTTTGAATAATTTTGTGCAATACTCTACCTTAAAGTTTATTTCATTTCCTACTTCCTTTGCCTCTAAGGTTATATCAAACTTGGATTTTGTGCTTTTTATTTCATAAGGCTTAATTGTTATATTGTCCAACGCCATTTCCATTTGCTCGGTATTTTGAAGTACAAACATTGTATCAAATAACGCATTTCTGCTTGATTCTCTTTTGAGCTTCAAGGTATCTACTAATCTGTCAAATTGATAATCTTGATTTTCGTAGGCATCTAATACATTTTTTCTTACTTCTTTTAAAAATTCCTTAAAGGACTTTTCTCCAACTGGATAATTTCTCATTGCTAAAGTATTTATGAACATTCCTACTATGTTCTGCAGCTCATCATGATTCCTTCCAGCTATTGGAGAGCCTACTATAATGTCCTCTTGTCCACTGTACTTGGATAGTAGTATATTATAAGATGCTAACAATGTCATATATAAGGTTGCACCATTGTCTCTTGCTATTTTATTAAGTTTTTCTGTTAATGCTTCCTCTAAATTAAAGCTCACAATATTTCCCTCAAAGCTCTGAAGGTTTGGTCTCTTATAGTCAGTAGGCATATCTAACACTGGTATATTATTCTCAAAAACTTTTAACCAGTATTCTTCTTGTTTTTTCATAACTTTTGAGCCTTGCATTATATTTTCCCAAGCAGAATAATCCTTATACTGTATTTTAAGCTCTTGTAACCTTTCTCCTTGATATAGCTTTGTAAACTCCTCCAAGAGAATATTCATAGAAGTACCGTCTGAAATTATGTGATGCATATCTAACAGCAGCAAGTACTTTTCCTGTTCAAGCTTTACAAGGTTAGCTCTAAATAAAGGCGCCTTGGACAAATCAAAGGATTTTATGAAGCTATCTACCATAAGCTTTATTGCTTGTTCTGAAGCTATAGCTACTTCTTCGTATTCCAGCTTAAATTCTACCTTTTCATGAATCCTTTGCATTAATTCATTGTCCACCAATTCAAAGGAGGTCCTTAAGGCCTCATGTCTTTCGATAAGTTCTCTAAAGCTTTGCTCCATTTTAGCCTTTTCAACAGTTCCTTCCATAATAAAAGCCATAGGAATATTGTAGTTTGTTTTTTCCGTTGCAAGCTGGTTTAGAGTGAACATTCTTTTTTGAGCTGAGGATACTTCATACCTTTCCCTTTCTTCTACTACAGCTATAGCAGTATATTCAAGCCTCTTGGCTGCTTCTATATATTGCTCTAATTGTCTTATAGTTGGATTATTAAATATTTCTCTCACTGATAGTTCAATCTTGAATTCTTTTTGCACGAGAGCTACCAACTGTATAGCCTTTAATGAGTGTCCTCCTAAGACAAAGAAATCATCATCTATGCCTATTCTGTTTATTCCCAAAGTCTGCTCGTATATTTTTATTAATTCTTCTTCCTTCTTATTTCTTGCTGCTACGTATTTTGCACCGGTGTTCACCTCTCCTGAAGGCTCTGGCAGTGCTTTCCTATCTACCTTTCCATTGGCAGTTAGCGGCATTTTCTCCAGTTGTATAAAGTATGCCGGTATCATGTAGTCTGGAAGACTTTGAGACAGTTCTTTTCTTAAATCACCTACATTAATCTCTTTTTCCGCTGTAAAATAAGCGCATAGATATTTATTTTCCTGTTTATCTTGTCTATCTAATACTACTGCCTCTTTAATGTGTACATTTTTTACAAGCTCATTTTCTATCTCTCCAAGCTCTATTCTAAAGCCTCTTATTTTTACTTGATAATCTATTCTACCCAAGAATTCAATATTTCCATCTGGAAGCCATCTCGCCAAGTCACCTGTTTTATACATCCTTGTATCAGCTTCAAAGGGATTCGCCACAAACTTTTCCTTCGTTAATGCTTCTCTGTTTAAATAACCTCTTGCTAATCCAGCTCCTGCTATACACAGCTCTCCAGGTACACCTATGGGCTGTAGCTTATTATATTTATCCACTATATATACCCTACAGTTGGATATTGGTTTTCCTATTGGTATATTATTGTACTCTTTATCTAATATAAAGCTTGTAGTTACTATGGTATTTTCTGTAGGTCCATAATTATTTACCACCTTATAGCTTGTAACTTTATACTGTTTTAATTTATCTCCGCCTGCCAATACAAACCTAAGCTTATCATTGTCCAAAAGCATAAATTGCTCACATACCTGTGTAGGTAAAAAGCTTATGGTTATGTTATTTTTCTTATAATACTCATTGAGTTCTAGCAGGTCTAGCCTAATATTATCCTCTAATACATATATAGACGCGCCAACTATCAAGTAAGGGAAGATCTCCCAAACGCTAGCATCAAAACCAAAGCCAGCATATTTTGTTCCTCTGTCTTTTTCACATAAGTTATAATATTTTTCATACCACTTACACATGTTTATCAAAGATTTGTGTTCAAGCATTACGCCCTTAGGCTTTCCTGTACTTCCTGAGGTATAAATAACATAAGCAAGATTATTAGAATTGCATGCCCCTGTTAGATTACTAGAATCACCTTCATATAACTTAGTGTCATCTAAGTGAATTATTTCTCCATTAAAATTCAACTCGTCTATTAGTAGTTTTTCTCTTTGAGAAATCCTTATATTATTAGTCATACCCTCTTGATTTCTTTGAAGAAGCATCTCTTCACTATCCAACATACTGTTAATTTTTAATAAATCATATTTTTCATTATCATACTTCATATTATTCTTAGTTAATAATAGTCTAGCTCCACTATCCTGAAGCATATATTCTATTCTATCCTTAGGATATTTTATATCTATTGGCAGGTAAGCTCCTTCAGCTTTTAATATAGCCATTATGCCAACTATCATTTCTAAAGAAGGCTCTACCATTATTCCAACTATACTTTCAGGCCCTACTCCCTTACTTTTAAGCAGTTTTGCAAGTTGATTTGACTTTTTATTTAACTCCCTATAGGTTAATTTATCTTCCTTAAATACAACTGCTATATTATTTGGAGTTTTTGCTGCCTGCTCTTCAAAGAGTAGCTTTATAGTTTTATCCTTAGTAAAGTAAGCCTCTGTAGCATTAAATTCTAACAGCATTTTTTCCTTTTCCGCTACTGAGACCATATCTATTTCCGATATGAGTATTTCTTGGTTAGCTGTAACAGCCTTCAATATATTAATAAAGTGCTCCTTTAAGCGTTCTATCGTATCTCTCTTAAATAACTTAGTACAGTATTCTAATTTAAATATTATTTCTTTACCTTTCTCTTTTGCTTCCAAGGTTATGTCAAACTTAGATATTGTACTTTTAAACTCATAGGGTTTTATTCTTAGACCATCAAATGATATTTCCCCACTGTCAGTATTTTGCAACACAAATACGGTATCAAACAATGCATTCCTACTAGAATCTCTTCTAAGCTTTAACGCCTCTACTAATTTATCAAACTGATACTCTTGATTGTCATAGGCACTTAATGCATTCTGTTTTACTTCCTGCAAAAACTTCTTAAAGTTTTTTGTTCCTTCTGGGTGATTTCTCATAGCAAGCGTATTTACAAACATTCCTACTATATTTTGGAGTTCACTATGCTTCCTGCCTGCTATTGGAGAACCTACAATTATATCTTCTTGTCCACTATATTTAGCTAGTAATATATTATAGGCAGCTAGTAAAGTCATATATAAGGTTGCTCCATTGTCTCTAGCTAACTTATTTAGCTTTTCAGTTAAAGCCTCGTCAAATTTGAAGCTCACACTGTCTCCCTCAAAACTTTGAAAACTAGGCCTTGGATAGTCAGTTGGCATATCTAAAACAGGAATATCCTCTTCAAAAAGCTTTAGCCAATATTGTTCTTGCTTTTTCATATCCTCAGACTGCTGTAGCTGGTTTTCCCAAGCAGAGTAATCTTTATATTGAAGCCTTAATTGTTCTAGCTCTTCAGACTGGTATAACTTCTTAAATTCCTCTATAAGAATATTCATAGAAGTTCCATCTGATATTATGTGATGCATATCAAACATTAAGATATGCTTTTCTTCCTTAAGTCTTACAAGCTTCACCCTCACCAAAGGGGCTTTTGATAAATCAAAGGGCTTTACAAAGGCTTTAATAATTTCATCTATTACCTCTTTTTTCTCATCCTTTAGCTCAATATAATCTAACGCAAATTCCGCTTTCTTTTGAACCTTCTGCATTATTTCATTGTCTACTAATTTAAAAGAAGTTCTAAAGGCTTCATGTCTTTCAATAAGCTTTAAAATGATTTCTTCAAACTTTTCTCTCTTTAATCTCCCTTCTATGGTAGCCACCACAGGCAAGTTATAATTTGTATCATCTTTTGCAAGCTGATTTAAAGCGAACATTCTTTTTTGAGCTGAAGAAACCTTATAAAACTCCTGTTCTTCTATTGCTTCTATGTTAGAATATCCACTTTCTTTAGATTTCTCTATATATTTTCCAAGCTTTCTTAAGGTAGAATTATTAAATATATCCCCTACAGATAGCTCTACCTTATACTGTTTTTGTATGGCTGCTGCTATCTGCATGGCCTTTAGAGAATGTCCTCCTAAAGTGAAGAAGTCATCATCTATTCCTATTTTATTAACACCTAGTATCTGACTCCATAAACTTTCGAGGGCTTTCTCTATATCCTTTCTAGGCTCTACATATTCTACGCCTGTTTTAATATCTAAAATTGGTTCTGGTAGCGCTTTTTTATCTATTTTGCCGTTTGAAGTTAGAGGCAGCTTCTCTAGTTTTATAAAGTATGAAGGAATCATATATGCTGGCAGTTTGCTAAGCAAATACTCTTTTAGCTCTGCAGCTTTAATATCTTTGTCACTTACAAAATATGCACAAAGGTACTTGCTTCCCTCTTTATCTTCTCTATCTATTACCACAACCTCTTTTATGCTTTCTTCCTTTAAAAGCTGGCTTTCTATTTCTCCAAGCTCTATTCTAAAGCCCCTTATCTTTACCTGATCATCTATTCTTCCCATAAACTCAAGGTTACCGTCTGGTAGCCATCTTGCCAGGTCTCCTGTTTTATACATTTTTTCACCTGGCTCAAAAGGGTTGTCTATAAACTTTTCCTTTGTGAGCTCCTCTCTGTTTAAGTAACCTCTTGCTAAACCTTCTCCACTTACGCAAAGTTCTCCTACCACCCCTATTGGCAATAAGCTATTATTTTTATCTAAGATATATATACTATAGTTATTTATTGGTTTTCCTATTGGTACTGATAGATTGTCTGAAGCTTCATCGTTATAATGCCATATGGTGGAGCAAATTGTAGTTTCCGTAGGTCCATAGGCATTGATGTAATGTACTTTATCCTTCCATTTGCATAGCAAACTTTCACTTATGGCCGAGCCTGCAGTGATTAACAGTCTAAGAGTTTTTATTTCCTTGCTATCTATATTAGTTAAATAAGCTGGTGGTAAGGTAGCTACAGTTATCTCGTTGTGATTTAAGTAATCTCTAAAGCTTATATAACTATCAATAATCTCTTTAGGCAGTAGATGTAGCTCAGCACCATTTAACAACGCCATAGTTATTTCCCAAACAGAGGCATCAAAGGCAAAGCTGGCAAACTGAATGATCTTATCTTCATCACTTATGTTCATATCCTTCTCATATACTACCTTCAAATTGCTTATACCTATATGATTTAGCATTACCCCCTTAGGCTTTCCAGTGGTTCCTGAGGTGTATATAACGTAGGCAAGATTCTTCGAATTATATGCTATATCTAGGTTTTCTGGGCTTTCTACATATAAATGTTCTTCCTCTAAGAAAATTATTTCCCCCTTATAGTTAAAACTTTCTTTAACATCCTCTTGTAATATATAAGCCCCGTGACTCTCAATATCCATTAAATTCTTTGTTGTTAAAAGTAACCTGGCTCCACTATTCTGAAGCATATATTTTATTCTATCCTTTGGGTACTTTGTATCTATCGGCAGATAAGCACCTTCTGCCTTTAATACAGCCATTATGCCTACTATCATTTCAATTGATGGCTCTACCATTATGGCAACTATTGTTTCCGGACCTACTCCTTTATGTTTAAGTGTTCTAGCAAGTTTATTGGATCTTTCATTTAGCTCCCTATAAGTTAATTTCTTTTCCTGAAACACTAAGGCTGTTTTATTTGGAGTCTTTTCCACCTGCTCCTCAAAGAGCATATTTATAGTTTTATCCTTAGGATATGCTATTTTATTGCCCATGAAAGTCACCAATATTTTCTTCTTTTCCTCTTCTGAAAGCATGTCTATGTCTGATATCCTTATTCCCTGGTTAGCTATTACCACTTTTAGTATATTGGTAAAATGCTCTACTAACCTTTCTATAGTTTTTCTATTAAATAAATTAGTACAATACTCTACTTCAAATACTATTCTGTTATCTATTTCCTTTGCTTCTAATATCAAATCTAGCCTAAGTGCTTCTTTTTGCTTATTAAACGCTAAACTATCAAATACTTTTTCCTTATCCCCAGTGTGCTTTAGCACAAGCATAGTATCAAATAGTGGATTACGTTTTAAATCCTTCTTTATACTTAATTTTTCTACCAAGGCCTCAAACTTATAAGCCTGATTTTCATAGCAATTTACTACTTTCTCCCTTACCTCCTGTAAAAATTCCTTAAAATTCTTCTTACCCTCAGGATAGTTTCTCATAGGAAGAAAGTTTATAAAGCCTTCAGATGTGTTCCTTAAAACATTGTAATCTTCAACTAATACTGGCGAACCTACTACTATATCTTCTTGTCCACTATACTTAGATAGCAATACATTATAAGCTGATAACAAGGTCATATATAAGGTTGCTTCATTGCTAATACTTATTTTCTTTAGTTTCTCTGTTAAAGTTCTATCTAAAGTAAAGCATACTTTATCTCTCCTAAAGTCTTTAAGATATGTTCTTTTATAATCTGTAGGTATATCTAGTGCTGGTATATCATCATCAAAGATTTTTAGCCAATACTCCTCTTGTTTTTTTATAACTTCTAAAGCCTTTATTTCTTTATTATATTTTTTTATTTTACAAACGGAATTTTCTCTTTTATTTATATGTCTCTTTTCTAACATACTTTTCCCTCCAATAAGATTACCTACTTCCTAGCTTAACGCCCAGCTTTTCAAAAATTTAAACATACTCTATTAAAATTTTCGAAAATATTGTAATGAAGTATTCATCTTTAAAAAAATAGAATTTAACATTTCTAATGTACAAGGTTCAAATCAACCTATTACCCCGCTGAAATGCTTCATGTAATTAGTACATACAAAAAAATTAAATATGCTTTTCCCTCCTTTCTGAAAGTATTATTTCAATAACCTTGAATCTAATACACATAATAGATAATACCACAAAAAAATCAACAAGTTACATTTTATTGCAATGAATTAACATTCTAAATAGCTATACTAAGAAAACATGCTTGAAGTCATAAGAACTTATCATTAATTAAGAAACAAAATTTAACTAAAGCTTTTAGAAGTGACTAGGTGACATGAAATGAATTATGTGCTTAAAGAAGAATAGCAGAAAGACTACGGAGTTTATTTTCAAGAAAATCCGTATCAGTTTAACCTTACATAAAGTTCAAGTTTTTTTATAAAACAATGACAACTAATAGCTTTATTAGTTGTCATTATCTTGCTCTTATTTAATTTTTTTAATACTTTGCGATGATAGCATTTTATTATTTTAAGTACTTTATAATTTACAAGTAACTCTCTTTATTTGCTTTACGAGCTAATATTGAAGTGTTTACTTTTTTTACATTCATACTTATTAATGAGTTTTAAGTGCTTTCCTAAAATAATGAATTTGCATCTGTACACCTATTCTAGATTTAGGCTATTTTTAAACTTTCTTAGGCAGTAGCTTTTGATAGGTGTTTCTAAGCTCTTGAAGCCTCTCTAAGTTTTCTAGAGACTGTTCTTTTCGCTCCTTACCTACTGCTACAATTATGCTTTCAATTAAGGCTAGTGGTGCTAGCATGGAGTGAAACTCCCAAAGTTCTCCTCTAGCGGAATAAAGCTTAAAGGTTGCCTTTTCGAGCATTGAGCTTACCATTAAGTCTGTTACTAAAATTGTCTTGCAGCTTATCTTTTCTGCTAAATCAAATAACACCTTTATTTCTGGCGATTCGTGAACAAAGCCAAAAATAAATATTGTATCCTCTGGCTTTATATGAAGTAAATCTTCATAAAGTTCATGTCCACTACTTGTTAACTGTTTTACCTCTATGCCAAAGCGCTTTAATCTAAATTCTAGTAAAGAGGATAAAGAAATAGAAGGTCCTGTTCCATAAATATGTAGCCTCCTGCATTTATCTATGGCTTCTACTATATTTTGAAACTCCTCACTGTCTAATTTATCTACAGTCTGCTTTAAGTAGCTTGAGCCTGCCATTATAGCTTCTGATAACATATTGTAGCTGTCCATCTTTTCAAAGGCAGTTTCGATCTTTGTGGCAGGAGAAACAGAACTCTGTCCTTTTAAGTATTCCTTAAACTCCTTGAAATTTTTAAAACCTATCGCTTCCCAAAAGCGAGATACTGAAGAAACACTTACCTTACACTTGTCAGCTAGATCTTTTTCTACCATGTATGGAATTATCTCTACATTCTGCATGATATAATTTGCAATTTTCTTGTGATTTTTGGTAAACTTTTTATCTGAAAAGTTTAATTCTATCATAAACTTCCTCCACCCTTAATGAGCTTCTAATTGCTTCTTTAAAAGGCTTTTAATCATGGTTGCAGCCTTTATTTTTATCCTTAAATTAGGAGAAATAAATAAGGAATATCTTTCTGCTTCTATTTCCTCTTTTATCTCTTTAACTGTATTACATTCCTTTTCAAACACAGTCATAACACTTCCTATTTGCAAGTATTGATGGGTATCGCTTCCTGCAACTACTGGTACCTTATGCTTCTCTCCCAAGGCTTTTACCATACTAGTCATTTCCTCTATTCCATATACATATAAATCTTTTCCATTTAAATCAAAGCCATGGAATTTATTTAATAGTTCTGGAGCTGCCTTGTATAGAGGGTGATCTTCTCTAAAGGGATGAGAGCCTATAATCAGCATATCATATGGTCTGCACAATTCAAATAATTTTTCAATAGCAATAAAGTTACCCTTTGTGTCATAACCATTTAAAGCTTCTCTTAGAATCCTTATGTCCTTTAGGTTCCCAATCACCAAAATATGTGCCTCTTCTGCTACATCCACCTCCATGCCTGTAAAAGCTTTAAAGCCGTCAACATCATAGTAATCATTTGTATATTCATAATACTGATCTAAGGTGTCATAAACTACTGGAAAGTTAGAGGTATTAAAATGTTCTGTTATAGCAATAGCTGTTAATCCCTCTTCTCTTGCTTCCTTAATCAATTCTTTAAAATTGTCTATGTCAAAAGCCGTTTTCTTTGATAATTTAACGTGTGAATGAAAATCTATCTTCATAATTTTTCTCCTTTAACTGTAACACTTAATAATTCTCCTGATTTTTTATCATAAATATTTACTTTATTTTGCTTATAAGATATCCATAAGGTTGAATCAACTTCATACTCCTTCTCACCAACAATTAAAGCTGTTATAAGCTGCTGTCCAATCATTAACTGTACTTGTGTTTGTGGTCCTGCTGGAAACACTGCAACTACAGTGGCGCTATGACAATTACTTTTAGCTTTCTTATGTATCTTAATGTCTTCGGGCTTTATGGTTATTGTAACTTGTTTTCGAGAGCTTTCTAGAGGCAGAATATTAAAAGTTCCTAAGATTGACTTTATAACCCCATAGCCTTCAACCTCTTCATAAAGTCCCTCTAGAATATTTAGAGATGAATTACCTATAAATTCTGCAACTTGTATATTACAAGGATTTTTATATAGCTCTCTTGGCTTTGCAACCTGTGCTATTTGCCCATTCATGAAAACTGCTACCTTGGTAGATAAAGTCAAGGCTTCATGCTGATCGTGAGTAACATATACAATTGTAGTATTTAACTCCCTATGAAGTCTTTTTAATTCATTTCTCATTTCAACTCTAAGCTTTGCATCCAAGTTGGAAAGTGGCTCATCCATTAACAACACCTTCGGTTTTGTAACAATAGCCCTAGCTATGGCAACTCTCTGCTGTTGTCCGCCAGATAACTCTGTTGGATATCTCTCGCTTAGGCTTTCAATCTGCATTTTCTTTAAGACCTCTAGAGCTAAACTTTTTATTTCTGATTTGGGAATCTTTTTTATCTTGAGACCAAAGGCTATATTTTCATATACCGTCATATGTGGCCAAAGAGCATAGCTTTGAAATACTAAGCTCAACTCTCTCTTTGAGGAATCTAGATGATAGCTACTTTCCCCGTTATCCACTTCCTTATCATCGAAAAATACCTTTCCCTCCTCTGGATTCTCTAAGCCTGCTATGATTCTTAAGGTAGTAGTTTTTCCACAACCAGAGGGACCAAGAAAAGTCATAAATTCGCCGTCTTCTATGTTCAAATCTATATTCTTTATAATTTTATTGTTGTCAAAATACTTACTTATGTTTTTAAGCTGAATACTGCTCATCTTAACGACCGATTCCTTTCGTTAGTTCTACTTTTCCAAAAACCGTTGCTATAAGATATACCATAAGAATTATAAATATGGTAAATATCAATATTGCGTTTGTAAGCTGGGTAAAGCTTTTTTGAGTATAATAGAAAGTCAAAGTGGTTAAAGTTTCTGTTTTTGGTGTAACTAATAAAACTATAAGCTCCATCTCTTTCATTGCGCCTATGAATACTAAAAGGAAGCTTGTAAATATGCTTTTCTTGTTTAAAGGCAATATCACCTTTTTAAACCTAGTAAACCAGCTAGCACCACTGATCTTGGCCACCTCCTCAAGCTCTTCTCCGATCTGAAGTATAGCACTACTTCCCACTCTAGTAGTAAAAGGAAGCTCTTTAACCACAGTGATTAAGATGATTAAGCCTAGTGTTCCATACAGTGCTGGCAAGATAAAGGTAGGCTTCGCAAACATCACAATATATATTGATGACAAGGAAATTCCAGGTATAAGATAGGGTATAAAGGATATCTTGTCTATACATTTTGATAACCTACCTCCTTTTCCCCTAGCAGTAACATATCCTAAGATAAGTCCTATAACTGCAGCTATTACAGCTGAAATCACTGCTATTTCTATGGAATTCTTTAAGCCAAGAAAAAAAGTTTCATTTTTAAAGATCCCAGGTTCTCCTGTATTGATATCATATATGGACTCACCTATCCAGTAATGCAAGGTTAGATTGCTTAAACTTATCACACCATCTTTAAGCAGAAAAGTTTGAAGTAATATAAATATCAACGGCACTATAGAAATCAAAAAAAGAAATGCTAATATTCCTATAGAAACTAATCCTCTCCCTTTTCCTAAAGAAACCAATCTTTGCACCGTGGCCTTTCCTGTAACTGTAACATAACTTTTCTTCTTACCTACAAGCTTCTGGTTAATAACTATTGCCAACATAGATATCCCTATTAATATTAAGCTTAGAACATTGGCCTCTGTGACCATCCTTGAACGCATACTGCTATATAGCATAGTTGAAATTGTGTAGAACTTCACTGGTGCACCTAAAAGCTCTGGTACTGCAAAGGAGCTTATTGCCTTGCTGAAGATAAGTATAAAGGCCGAAAGAATAGATGGTAAAACCATAGGAAAAACTATCTTTTTCAATATATGCATTCTTCCTGCGCCAGAAACCCTTGCGGCTTCTTCAAGCTGACTACTCATAGAGCTTAAAGCAGAACCAACTATGAGATAAAAATATATGCTGTCATGTATGCTTAAGGATGCAACTATAGGTACAAAACCATAGGATATATAATCTGGAGGGTTTATGTGAAATAGGCCTTGAATAATACCTATACTTCCTCCAATTTTTGAGTTCTTGAAAATGGTTAGCCATGCCATAGAAATTACCCAGGATGGGAACAAATAAGGAATTATAACTAAAAATCCCATTAACTTTTTAAAGTGAATATCAGTACGACTTACTATCCAAGCAAGACCTGAACCAATGACCATGGAAATCAAAGCTACCGCTAAGCCTATACCAATAGAATTAATTAGTGGCTTATAAAATAAAGCTCTGCTTACATCGCTATATAAAACTCTTAGCCAATGATAAAATGTAAACTCACCAGGAATGGCCTCTGATACTAAACGTATATCTTCCTGCTTCCATTGAAAAGTAGAAATAACTATCTTTAAAAATGGGATAAGTACGGTATACGCAAGAAAACTTATTGCTATTAAAGAAACTATATTCATTGGATTGCTCAGATAGTTTATTATTTTATTTCTTGTTCGGACCTTCAAGGTACTATCCTCCCCATGCTATATTTAAGTAACATATATCATAACAAGAGCTGTTCTAACCCATTTTATTACTAAGCTTAGCCAACAAAACTTTTATATTGATCTTAATAATAAAAAACTCAGATAAGCTTGTTATATTACCATACTACTTCATGTATAGATGTACCACTTACTAGTAAGCTTCATATTTTCAACTTATCCAATGTGAAACCAGAGGAGTTTTGAAAATAAATTACCATTAGAAGTGCTACATATTTAAAATAGCTTTATTTTTGCTTAATCCAGAAATCTCTTACCTTAGGTGCTGTTTTATATAGCTTTTCTCCCTCAAAATCCCAAAGCTTTAAATCTTCAAACTTAATATCATTTTTAGATTGGACATCATTTCTTGGCACCCAAGAACCAATTGTATTAAATTGATCTGCACCAGCTGCTTTTCCATCAGCTTCTCCCATAATCCATCTAGTAAACAACTTTCCTGCACTTTCATGAGGAGCATTTTTAGCTAAATATACGTAACCTGGATCTGGTACAGAAGTCTTTGGTTTTATATCATAAATTGCATTTACATGCCAATTCTTCTCCTTTATTTTACTCATATCTCCTGATACAGATATACCTAATGCCTTATTTCCAGACTTTGAGATTGCATCAAGTACATCATCACTTCCCTTAAGTACTACTAATCCATTTTGAAATAATTCTTTTATGAATTCATAACCTGCATTTTCAGTACCATTTAGCGTTACTTCTTTTCCAAACTTTTCTTTATAGGCCTTAGCCATGTCATCACTGTTAATAACCATTGTTGTATACAAATCCATAAAGGCTGGTGAACTTAGCGGATCTACAGCATAAACTTTCCCTTTCCATTCAGCAGTAGTCAAGTCCCACCAATTTTTTATAGGAGCTTCTTTAAAATCGTCTGTATTGTAAAATACAGTTCTAAACTCTATGTAGTTAGCGTAAGCTGGAGATTTTGTTTTGAAAGGCTCATCCACATGAGAAGCTATATCCTCAGGCAAATACTTTATATATCGACCTTGCTTTACCATCTCTTCTTGCACAGCACCGCTTACCTCTTTAGTTATAATAACATCTGGATTGTAAGTTCCTGCATCCTCTTCACTAGTAACCTTGTTCATCATTTCATCAGACTTAAGTTTACTAACCTCTACCTTAACTCCAGGGTATTTTTTTTCGAAAGACTTCTTTGCATCATTGGCACGAGCAGATGTTGAGTAAACTACTACCTTGCCTTCTTTTTTAGCCTGTTCATACAACTGATCTACTGACTCATTTTTAGAAGTACTTGTGCTCTTTTGTTGATTAATGGCTTCCTTTGAAGCTTTTTCACTTCCACAACCTGTGATTACCGAACCTATGATTAGCATTGTAACTACGGATATTATTGTCCTTTTTGATAAAACTCCTCTTTTCATAAACTAACCCCTCCAACATATTTCTTTACTTCCACAATTTGAATATAAAGAAATAATGTTAACTTTAGATTAAAACAAGGTTTAGTTTTGGTAAAAAACTATTATTTTATTCAATTTGAAATAAAATTATCATTTTTATATATAAAATAAAGCTTAGATAATTAATCTAAGCTTCATTCACCAATCTATATAATTTATCTTTCCAAAAATATATTTATCTTCTTAATAAGATAGTATTGAAACAATTTTTACTACCTATATAGATGTATTTAAAAAATGTTGTTATCAATTGGTTGAAATTTTTGCAAAACCTAAATTTCTTTAAACTTTGCGCCAAACATTGCCACCTTCAAATTGTTATCTTTTAGCAACTGCTTTGCTTTTTTGCAAAGTGCTAGAGAACTAAATATATTTACTATTGGAATTAGCGATAAAAATAGATACATAGCCTTTTTTTCTCGAATTACCTTGGAGACAAATATCAATCTTACAGTTCCGTTTAATATAAATAGATAGTTTGCCAATGCCAATATAGAAATGATGGCTCCTATTATTATTGATACATAGGCTGCCATTGGGAAAGTTATAACTATTACTCCAGGTAAAAATGATCCCACCAAAAAACATAGCAAAATAAACTCTACTTGTTCTCTTATAACATAAAGTATTACCCCCGCTAAAATAGCATATATTATGTTTATTATAGTGAGATAAATACCAACCTTTGTCAGTCTTAATCCTTTATCTATTCTGCTTAACTCCACTGAATCACTACTATTTCCGACTTTCTTAAGCCTTGAATATGGGAAAATATTCATATCCATGATTAAGAGGATATATATTATACCTACTAAAATGCAGAATATCATTAAGCCTAAGTTGTCTATAAAATTATGTGGCGTAAATATAATAGCAAACAATGAATAAGCTAGATTAACTACTATAAAGCATACTGATGCTGGAAGTATTGCTATTAATAGTATAGTTAAATTAAACATGAATTTTTTTAACTTCCTCATAATTATTGAAATCATAAGAAAAAAAATTATTATAATACTTATCAGATTTAAGAAAATCATATTAATAAAAAGTCCCCCCTATATCTTTTAATGCTAGGCTAATATGATGTATTGATATTATTAATCAGCCTAAAGTTACGTCTGTCCATCTTACACATATCTATCTTTATAAGTACAAAGCTCCATTTCAAATGATGCTATCATTATGATTTACTAGTAAAAAATGACTTTATATAGTTTGTTAACATACCTATTTTACTGTTCGGATAAACCTTGGCAGAAACAACTAAAACTACAAGCAAAATTACTATTGCTAATATATCTTTATAATCCATTGCTATTACTCCTTAAAAATTATAATTAAATCATTGTATCACTATTTTATCTTAACGCTTAAGCACATTATATTGTTAGTAGATTACTCCCAATACATATTATACCATTAAAAAAACTCACTGGAACTGCCTTCAGTGAGTTTCTTGAATATTTTCATTTTCTAATAATTATAAGAAAAATATTGTATTGCATATGTTTTTATAATTAGCCTTAAACAAGTGGTTATTGTATTCTAATAAAACTTTTTAAAAACCTTGCTCTTTCAATGGCTTTGGTAGCTTTCTACCAATTTAAACTGATTACTGCTTCTTTAGGATATTTATCGTTATTTTCAAACCATGACCATGAAATAGGCCAAACATCATTTTGCGGTGCTTTCTTATAAGCTGTTAAACTCTTTAAGATAGGTTAAGTTTCTTAAAATCACATTAGCTTTCCACCAGTTTTTGCTTATTGCCCACTGTTCAGGATAATCAGCCCAGTCCCAGGTTATTGACCATGTGCCTTCTGAACTCAAGGTATCTATAATAAAATCAACTTCGTAATCTGAAAGTTCCTTATTGTCCATGTAAAAAACACTGTTAGGAGTAATCATAAATTGTGAAGGCTTGCACAAATAAGTATCCTTCCAAGCTGCTTTATCTTGTCCAATTGTTACTTTCACCTTATGCTTTAGCCTGTGAAGCATCTTATCAGCGCTGAAAAGTTCTGTTACTCCAGCCCTTATACAATACTCATAAAATCTAATAAAACAATCTATTTCGTGCATGCTCTCTACATTATCAGTATTTAAAAATAAATCAACCGCTTTTTCTGCTATTTCAAATGCCAATTTATAAAGCTTTGTTTCCTTATCTGCAAAGTATAAAATAAAACCAACAAGAGCTATTGTTGGATTGTAGCCCCAGCTTTCAATTACATTTTCTCCATAAGTCCACCAGGGCGCATGGGGATAGTCATTATTACTAGGTGTTGCCGCAAGCCAGTAACCCTCTTTAAAGTCTTGCTTACTATCCAAATATCTCAATATATCTTTAACTATTTCATTGTTTTTGTCTGTAACTTCTAATTCATGCAAAATCTCAGTAGCACACCAAGTTGAAATAGGAGTAGAATATATATTCCAGCTATCAGCTTCAAGTGCATGGGCAAAACCACCATCTGTATTCTGATAGGCCTTTAAAGCAGCTAATACCTCGTCTTTATTTCCTTGTTCAAAATGGTATTTCCATCTTGCTAGGTCTAAGGGCCTTGCATTCCTATACATCCAATTTTTTATTTGTTCAAATTGTTCTTTACTAAGTTTATCCATAATATCACCTCAAAACTATTCTATTAGAATCATCATTCACTGTATTGTAAAAATACGACATCATCTTTTATTAAAAGCAACAGCTCTGGCATCTCTTGGAGTCATACTATGATACTTTTTAAAGTCTCTAAGCAGATGAGCTTGATCAACATAAGCATATTTAGAAACTAAGTCTTGAATGCTTATGCTATTACCTCTTACGATATCCTGCCAAAGATATTGATAACGTATTAGCCCTGAAAGCTTCTTTGGTGATACCCCTACATATTCTAAAAACAACCTTTCGAGCTGCCTCTGACTAATAGTTGTAAACTCCATAATCTCACTAATGTTTGCTGTACCTTTTGACTGCAGTATCTTATACACAGCATTCATCAAATTACTGTTTTGCTTATTTATACTAAGCCTTTTGAGAAGATAATGCTCTACCCTTTCTACTTTATCAACGATACAGGTGCTAGCTAATAATATGTTTTCCAAATCCCTTTTAAGGTTTTTAAAATAAACTTCAGTTTCAGTAAATGTATTTAATGCCTTATTCATAGCTTCGTCAGAAAATAGAGTTACAGCCCAGCAGTAAAACCTAATAGCAAAACTTGATATTGTAGCTGAACTTTCCTGCTTTTCTGTAGTAAATGAGGTATCATTTATTCCACAAAACATATCCGTAAGCTGATTATTGCTTATATCTATATCAAAGATAATATCCATACAGGTATCAGGAGTCACAAGGCTACTTTCTAATTTTGATGAAGGATTATCTATGTAAGGTTTTGGAGTACCCCAGAAGCAACGAATATAGGGCTTTAAATCTTTGCAAGGCTCTATTTCAACATAGGTTTCATCTCTGTTAAAGGGAGTTGCCGTGATCGGATAATAAATGTCACTAAGTTTAAACATGTAGTAGCACCATCCTGAGTATATATTTCATCAACTTTCAAACATTATATACATATCATACCATAGCCAATTAAGTTATCTAATGTAATTAGTTATATATTTAAAATTTTATAGATATTTCAACTTATTTTTTTTTAAAGAGATTTGCATAGAAAAGTAGTTAACTAGAGAAAAATCAACAATTTTAACTAATTTTGCAATTTAGAATAGTAAAATAAAGATTGAGAGAACTTTTAATAGGTTCTCTCAAAAATAGAATTGATATATTTTATCTATACATATAGGAGAGACATGTTACATCTATATCTTTGTATTATAATTATTTTTGCTATTACTCTGATAAAAAGCCTTTGTTTATGGGTAAGAGAAAGTAATCAGGCATATTAATAAATCTACTCGCAAATTCTTTAATTTTATTATAATCTTTCATTTTTTCATATATCGATATTATATCTCTATAATTTTCATACATCATATTAAATTGTTGAAATTCTTCAGCTATATCTATTGCCAACTGAAATACCATTATACTTTCTTCTATGTAACCAAGTTTGTATAACACTCTGCCTTTAGTATTTAAAGTATTAGCTAGTGTTTTCTTGTCGACTTTATTTTTTAATAACTGTGCTTTAGATATATATTCTAAGCTTTTATCGTATTTTTCAATCTCATAATAATATTCACCTATATTATTATATAAATATGATAATAGAATATCATCTGAATCTGCTATTTCATTAACTAAAGTAAAATATTCATCTATTGCTTCTTTATAATTCTTTAGTGACTTTAAGACATTAGCCTTAATTAATCTAGCATTTCTAACAAATGACACAGGAGCATTATTAGATTTATCTAAAATAGACTTATCTAAAACTTCTAAACATTTATCATATTCTTTAGTTTGTACATAAACCAAAGCTAGGTCATGATTGCCCCAAAAAAATGTTTCTTTTAACTTCTCATTCTTATAGGAATATGCTACTGCTTGACTAAAATAATAAACAGCTTCATCATAAATACTCCTCTTTAATTTGCATAACCCAAGCTGCTTATAAATATAGGCTTGTTCATCTTCATCTTTAAGTTCTTTATACTTTCCAAGAGCATCAGTATATTTAATAAATCCATTATAATAATCTTTCTCCCTTAGATACTCTTCCCCATCTAACTTATATAGTAAAGCTAATGAATCATCTAGATTAAACCTGTCAGCGATTTCTATTAGTTTTTCATAATCTTTATGATTATTTTTATTATTTTTTAATATTTTCTCTATGTAATATCTAGCATCCTCCTCTGGCTGCCTTGAAAAATATTCATCATCAATATCAAGGTTTACAGATTTTTTACTGGCAATTTCTTTAAATCTTGATACTAACTTTTGTGAACTAGCTTTACTGACATTTCTTTTTCCGCTCTCCATCATACTTATGAAAGCTCTAGTCATATTTGGTGATTCTAGATCAGATTGATTAACGCTAAACCTATTTCTCATTAGTTTGATCTTTTTATTTGGACCATAAAAATTCACGTAATATACCTCTTTTCACTTGATATATTTATACATTTAATTATAAGTATCCAATAACCTTTGTGCAATAAAATACAAAAATGTTAATTACACCAACCAGTATTCAAGGCTTGTAATACTCAATTCTCCAGAATTAAATAGTAAATATGTGATAAGAAACTCTGTCATATTATCTTCAAATTAGTATCTTCTTTGATTATATTGCAGATTATATTTTACAATTTAATTCACATACAAAAAGAAGCCCTTAATCCAGAGCTTCTTTCTTAAATACTTTATTGAAAATATTGCTTCAAGTCTACCTTATCGTCCCTTACTTCAGTCTGAGGTAGATTGTTCTCACCATCTTCTCCTTCTGTTAGGCACTGAAGGTAGTCTTCCCCAGTGCTATCTGTTACTATCTCTACATCTTTAATTACACCTTGCTTTGCAAAGCCAACTGCATCGCTAGTAGAGATTTCATCTCCATTGTCCAGTTCATAGGATATTACTTTACCCTTTTCATTTTTTATGATTCTTACTATTGTGTGTCCAAGTCTTGTATCTATAGTCATATTCTCATTCCTTTCATAACTTAATACATATTAAGTTTAAGCATTTATTTGATGCCTATACGTAATCCTAATTAATTTATTATGATTTCCTTAAACTACTAGTTTTACTTTCATTATTATAGATTTTCGTTATTTAGAAGTATTTATACAGTTTAGATCGTTTATGTCTAATACCAGGTAATATTATAGTTTCCTAAATAGCTATAAATTAAAACTCGGTTACATTGTTAAGGCTATAACTTTCACTAATATATATGTTTAAAAATTCCTAATAACCCTGTTCATCAAAACTCCTCTATACTCCTACGTAACACAGACAATTGGCAAATATTTAATAAAATTTGACATTATCTTAATGTTATTATAAGCTCAAAACATAATTAAAAATGATGGTTTTTATTCATATAAAAAGATGTACTACTTTAAAATGAAATCAAAATAAAGCTTCGTACATTCATCAAAAGTTTTATTTTTATTTCAAGAATTAAGATAGTATGTCTGTTCAAAGGAATAGATATTAGCTATCTTTTACACTAAGATAAAAAATCTTTCTTTAGATAATTTGTTTAATGAATATTTTTAGAATATAGATTGAGGTTAGCATGAATATTGAAAAGATAAAGTATTTTATTGATCTTGTAGAATGTAGAAATTTTACAGATACAGCAAAAAAAAATTATGTATCACAGACTACTATTAGTCAGCATATTGCATCCCTTGAAAAGGAATTTGGAATGCAGCTTTTTGACAGAAAACAAATTCCTATTGAGCCCACTGAGGCTGGATGGCTATTTTACGGTGAATCGGTGATACTTTGGAAGCAGTACAATACTATGAAGGCTAAAATGGAAAATTATCAAAAGGATCATACCCAAACCTTAGCCATAGAGTATGCTGCAGTAACAGATATCAAAAGTATATTAAAATTTATTCCACCTTTTAAAGAGAATAATCCCAATATTAAAATTGAGCTAAATAAAGTTTTACTGAAAGATGTATCAGAATTTCTTCAAAAAGGAATATATGATGTCGCAATAGCCTTCGACTCTGAGTTTAAAGGAAAAGAGGATATTTTAACAAAGACCTTATATAGTGGAAGTTATTATGCTGTTGTGTACAAGCACCACCCCCTATATAATAATTCCTCTATCTCAAAGGAAGAGCTATATGGTTACCCTCTTGTGATGCTCAGCCCAGAAGCCATCGGTAATTCTTATTATTTAATGATAGAGAATGCCATAGAGGATGGCTACGAACCTAATATACTTAGAACTGCAGATGATGTTGAAACAGAGCTATTTTACATAGTAACAGATAACCTAATTGGATTTTTCCCAGAGAATTATAATCTTACATATATGAGAGATGAAGTACGTTTAATCCCTCTTCAAGACTCTCACCATACCTTTAAGATAGAAATAGGCTACTTAAAGGACAACAAAAACCCTGCATTGAAACTATTCCTAAATCAACTATAAATTGGTTTTTCCAATGGCTCATAGCTTTTTTGTATTGGACTTTAGTTATTTTTTAACATAACATAATATTATAAACTTGTAAAAAGAAAGGTGTGTTGTATATTATGGGTAAACTTTTATTAACTGGAGTAGATGGAAACTTAGGAAAGCAAGCTGCTGATTATTTATTAGAATTAGTTGGTAAGGATCAAGTAATTTTTTGCGGATATAATCCAGCATCCTTAGAGGCTTATAAGGCACAAGGCATAGAAACTCATGTAACTAACTTTAATACAATGGATGGTCTTGAAGAAGCTTTTGCTGGAGCAGATAAATTAGCTTTAATATCGATGCCTTTTGTTGGTAAGAAGCGCCAAAATGCACATAAAAACGTTGTAGACGCTGCTAAAAAAGCTGGTGTAAAGCAAGTTATATATACTTCATTGGTAAATGCTGCTGATGAAACAAATCCAAGTATTGAAAAGATTGACCATGCATATACTGAAGCTTACATAAAAAGCGTTGGATTAGATTATATGTTCCTTAGAAATTCACAATATGCTGAAGCTATGATAACAAATTATTTCACCTTTGTAAAAATGAATCAACCATTACAAAACAGCCAAGGTGATGGAAAAATGGCATATATATCTCGTAAGGACTGTGCAAAAGCAGTAGCTTATGCCCTAGCTTCAAAGGACTATCATGAAGCTATACTTAATATCAATGGAGCTGAATTAATGACTATGGCAGACTTCGTAGCATATGGAAATGCAGCTACTGGCAATACTGTAACTTATAAAGCTATCACTGATGAAGAAAACTATGCTATTTTTGATGCAATGGGAGTTCCAAGAACAACTGATGGTACCTTTAAAAAGGACTCTGAAGCACCATTCTCTTCTGAAGGTATGGTTACATTTGCTCAAGCAATTCGCTTAGGAAAAATGGATTCCTTCACTGATGACTTTAAGAAACTTACTGGACAAGATCCAATTACTGTTAAATACATGTTTGAACATGCAGCTGACTTCCAAGTTGGTGAACGTCATTCATTAGATGCTTAGTATCATTATAAAAAATCTCACTGAAGGCTTCAGTGAGATTTTTTTCGTACAGCAATACTCTATGGATTAGAAGTTAGGTAAAACCTCCAAGTATATTGACAATTTCCTTAAGTTAGTGGATAGTAATAAATAAAAGTATTAATAAAAAGGATATATAAAACATATAAAAGAAGTATAATTGTACAGATATTTGCCAAATAATTTAAATATATTCTTATTAGAATGGGTAGATTAACAATTGGCCATAAATTATTAGAAGTAAATTTTATTTATCCTTAGAGAGGTGTACTATGATAGCTGAAAAGAGGCTAGCTGAAAAAAGATTAACAGAAGCTTATAAAAATGCCAAAGTAGAATACTTTGATAGAAACTCTAAATATATATTTTTTAGTGATTGTCATAGAGGCGATTGTACACCCTCCGATGAATTCGCAAAAAATCAAAATATCTTTTTATTCGCCTTAGAGCACTATTATAGAAATGGCTTTACTTATGTAGAACTAGGTGATGGAGACGAACTTTGGGAACACTCCAACTTTAAACACATAAGATTAGCTCATGATGAAGTATACACACTAATAAAGAAGTATTTTGATGATAATAGATTTATCATGCTATATGGAAACCACAATATACATTTAAAATATAAGGACTTTGTTGAGAAAAACTTTTATAAATTCTATGATGAGTATAATGAGGAAGAAATAGAGCTATTTCCTGGATTAACACCCTATGAATCAGTAGTATTTAGGCATAAATATACTGGCCAGGAAATACTAGCTGTTCACGGTCATCAAGGTGATAGAATGAACGATAGACTATGGCATTTTAACATGATAACAGTAAGATACTTTTGGAAATTTCTTCACTCCGTTGGCTTTATAAATCCTGCAAGTCCTGTAAAAAACGCAGAGAAAATTCATAAAATCGAACGTATTTATGGTAATTGGATAAAAAAGAATAAAACAATGATTATATGTGGTCATACTCATAGACCACACTTTCCAAAGGCCCATGAATTACCTTATTTTAATGACGGCTCCTGCGTTAGAGCAAGTGGAATACAAGGTATTGAAATAGAAGACGGAAAGATACTGCTGATTGAATGGCGAATAAGAACTGACGAATCCGGCGATCTTCATATCAAGCGAAAGGTATTAAGAGGACCTGAACCTATAGAAAACTTTGATTTAAGAAATAAACAAATTGATAGAGAAACCTATTTATAGATGCAACAATACTTATAATATCAAGAGCTCACTTCTTGTCTAAGACGAACTTTGAGAGTAGATTGCCAATAGAAGTGGTACTGATATATAAAGTTATTGCAGCATAATAATTAAAAACTATATTGTAAGAAAAGTATTCGCAAAGTTTAATATAGTCATGAATAAAGAAATAACTAAAGCTTTTATTCATGACTTATGTTTTGCCCTATATTCATAATGCTGTTCAATTTAAGTGTTTATGAAGTTTTAGCAATCCTAGTAAACTTAGAATGAAGTGACTTTTTAACCATACTACTTTTCTAAAGGTATGTTAATAAACTATAGAAGGTAATATATCCTCGCCTTAATTCACTAGAATTATAGGCTTCGTAATTCTATTTTTCTGCATTTTTAGTATACCAATTATCAGCAATTTTTACGGCAACAGTATTTAAAATAAAAATAAGCACTAATATTATGGCAAAATTCAATGCAGTATCTGATGAAATCAGCTTCTTACCAGTTAATCCAAAAAATTCACTTATTACATTTCCCACAATGAACGCAATGGCAAAGGCTCCAAATTCAAGTCTTCTTCTAATCTTTCTGTATTTTTCATTTATGTTCATAAACTCCTCCAATATAAAAATTTATAATATCTTTACTTAATTTTTATGCTAAGCCTTAAGATAAAGCTTATAAGCTTCTATAAAAAAACACTTTTATACCTTGAAATAACTAGTTTTACATAACAAAAATCTTTATAGTTTTCCGAGAAAAATACCCCTTATTAAATTATGTTTCCATAGTTATTTTACTAAATATTTCCAAGGAAATTCCTATTTTTAAAAAGTTAAGCCCTATTTTTATTCATAATCATAAGTTAGTATTGAAAAGTATTTGATATAATTAGTTTATGCTATTTTACAATATAAGCTCAAGTGATACCAAAATATAACAATCATGTATATTAATTATATCATCTACTGAATCAAGATGTACATATAAGCTTTCACCTTTATCATAGAATTTATATTTTCAAATATATGTATTTTTTAATTTCTTATTATTATTAATTTAAGCATATTATAAATATACTATCATGCCAATACCACAACTTATCAGTTTATTTAGGTATCTTTATAATAACTTAATTCATAAATCCTCCATAATATAGGCTTCTGGAGATCATCAGGCATGTGTAAATTAATAGTTTAAGTTAGCTACCTACATAATCAGTACATTAATCAAAATAATAATTTTTCAAATCAAAGCTTGACATTAACACCAATGTCATACTTTAAAATATTCATTAGAAGAGAGGTATATCGAAATTGAATATTAGTACGTTGTCTATTAAAACAGGTGCAAGTGTTCGTTCACTGCGCTACTATGAGTCAAAAGGACTTTTGAAATGTGAGAGATTAGAAAATGGTTATCGTGATTTTCATGCTTCTATGATTGAAAGGGTAAAAACAATTCAGACTTACTTGTCCCTTGGCCTAAGCACAGATGAAATTGGGCAGATTATTGAATGTCCTGTATCAATGATTAGCAAGCAGCCGCTTTGTGACAAAGCTTTGAAGGCTTACAAAATAAAATTATCAGAAGTTGAAAATCAGATTGAGATACTACAAAAGCTAAAATCACAATTGCAAAGAACAATTTCCGATTTCGAATAACCTAACTTGAATATATTTAAAGAGAGGTTATAAATATGATTATTGACAGTCATCAACATGTTATTGTTCCCACTGAAAAACAATTAGCTTTAATGAGTGAAGCAGGTGTTGATAAAACAATACTATTTCCAGCGTCAGTTCACCCAGAAACTACCAATGATTTGGAGTCCTTTGAGAAAGAAATGGAAGCTCTAAATGGAATAGTATCCGGCAAACAAAATGCCATTGAGGCTAAAATAAAATCAATGCAAGAACTGGCTACAGTTATCGAAAATAATCCAACAAAATTCATAGGCTTTGGATCAGTTCCAATAGGATTATCACAACATGAAACCTCGAGCTGGATTCAGGATAAAGTTATTAGAAATAATTTTCGAGGACTTGGGGAATTTACTTTAGCTCCAGGTCAGATTCAGCTGTTAAAACCTATTTTCTCAGCTGCTAGAGAGTTTAACAATCTTCCTTTATGGATTCATACATTTTCACCATTAACTTTAGATGACATAAAAGCCATTTCAGCGCTTGCTAAACAGTATACTGAGGTACCAGTGATATTAGGGCATCTAGGTGGTGCTAATTGGTTAGAAACCATTAAATTAGCTAAGGAGAGTAAAAATTTATTTCTAGACTTATCAGCAACATTTTCAACCCTTGTGGTTTCGCTTGCTATAAATTCGCTACCAGAACGTACCTTGTTTAGTTCAGATGCTCCTTATGGTAATCCATTAATATGTAGAGAAACCATTGAAAGCGTAACTAATGATAGCTATGTTAAAGACCAAGTTCTTGGATTAAATATTGCTGAACTATTAAATTTATAATTTTTTTCAAATAACCTTCTAATAAAAAATCTTGACGCTATTATCAGATAAGTAAAAATGCACTATTGTTAATATATCATTCTCTTATTGTTCTTTTTGTTTTGATTTAATAATAATTTAAACTAATAATGGGATTAATTAAGATTCAATTCTATACGCCTAAATTATATACATTATATGGATCTTGATGCTATAATTGGATTATAATGAATTGCTATACTTCCTGCTTTTATATTGGGTATAGCAAATATTTTTATAAGGATGATAAAGAGTATGAAGTTTAAAGATATAGAAACAGAAAGATTAATACTAAAAAATATATCTATTGATGAAAGGGATTTTATATTTAGTGAATTCTCAGATGATGTAGTAAATAGATATCTATTTGACGCAGAACCCTTGACCGAAATAGAAGGTGCAGATGAAATAATTAATTTTTATATTCAGCCTGAGCCACGATTGCAACACCGTTGGATCATAATACGAAAATCTGATGGAATAAAAATGGGCACTTGTGGTTTTCATTGCTGGAATAACAAAGATAGAACTGTAGATATAGGTTATGATTTGAAGGAAGCTTTTTGGAGAAATGGATATATGCATGAGGCGTTGAAAGAAATCATTGCATTTGCTATAAATAAAATGGATGTAAAAGAGATACGTGCCTGCATTTATATTGATAATCAAAGGTCATCTCACCTTGTTGAAAACCTTGGTTTTGTTTTATCAGGCTCTAGTTATGAATTATTTAGAGGTAAGCAATACTTGCATAATATTTACTCTCTTTACGTTGACAATTTAGCTTAATAAGTAGGTGTGATTTATGAGTAAACAGAAAAGGCTTAAGAAGATTCATAGCAAGGAGGATTAGATTTGGATATAGTAAAGGTAACCCATGGTAATATAGATATCTTTTCTAAGGTCTTAAAGGACTCAGCTTCATGGCTTAATTCTATAAATCAACCTATGTGGAAATATGAAGATATAACCAGTGAACAATTACTAAAAAAGTATCGTATTGAGGATATGAATTTATGCTATGAAAAAGGAAACTTAATCGGGGTATATGTTTTGCAATGGTATGATCCTCTATTTTGGTCAAGCTTAAAAGAAAATGACTCTGGAATCCTACACAAATTAGCTGTTTGTAGAGAAAACGCCAAGAAGGGTGACGGTAGTAAACTAATACAAGCTGCTGAATTAATGTGCAAGGAGCGCAATATCAAATGGTTGAGATTAAACTGTGGTACATTTAGATACAGGCTTAGAAACTTTTATGAAAACAATGGCTTTAAAATGGTGGACAGGGTCTTTATTGATGATAGAGACCAAATTAGATATGAAAAATTTTTAAAACCTTAGTAAATAAATGCCTTGCTAAAGCTAATTTTTTTAGTGAATTTTTTTCTATCTACCTTTCTAGATATAAACTAGTAAAATATGGCTAGCGAATAAGTTTTCTTCCTTTACTGTAGGTCTCAAAAAGCCGTACTAATGTCATAGCTAGGTTTAGCTTACTCAAAGTTATTATCATTTTTATAAAGTAAAAAAGTCAGATTAAGGGAAGCCCTATGGTTTCCCTTAAAAATTGCTTCATTATCCTCTTGTCGCCCATTCTTCACAGTTCCATACCTCTGTGGCTACCTCTTTGTAGAATTCAGGTTCATGGCATACTAAGATAATACTGCCATCGTATTCTTTTAAAGCACGTTTTAGTTCATTCTTAGCGTAGATATCTAAATGATTTGTAGGTTCATCTAATACTAATATGTTGGTAGGTTCATTTATTAGCTTACACAGCCTAACTTTTGCCTGCTCTCCTCCACTTAATATATTAATAGGGCTATCTATATGCTGTCTTGTTAGTCCACATCTAGCAAGTGCCTTTCTCACTTCTGTTTGGGTAAAGTCTGGGAACTGGTTCCAAACTTCATTTAACACTTGTGTAGTGCTTTCTTCTGCAAACTCCTGTTGAAAATATCCTACCTTTTTGTAATCACTTATTCTCACTTCACCATCTATAGGATTTAATAAACCAAGCAAGCTTTTTAATAGCGTGGTCTTTCCTAGTCCATTAGCTCCTATTATTGCAATTTTCTCTCCTCTTTTCATCTTCAGATTAAGAGGCTTACTTAAGGGTTTGTCATATCCTATAACTAAGTTTTGGGTTTGAAATACTACACTTTCTGGAAGTCTTAAGGTCTTAAAATTAAAATAAGGCTTTATTACTTCTTTTTTTATCTCTATTCTTTCAATCTTATCAAGCTTCTTTTCTCTAGATTTAGCCTGTTTTGCAGTTGCCGTTCTCACCTTATTTTTTCTTATATATTCCTCAAGCTTTTCTATTTCTCTTTGCTGCTCCTTGTACTCAATAAACCTCTGCTCTTTCCTTATTTCATATAGTTTTAGAAAATGCTCATAGTTTCCCTCGTATCTTGTTAGGGTCTTGTGTTCAAGATGGTAAACTACATTCACCACACTATTTAAAAAACTATTATCATGGGATATTAATATAAATGCATTTTTATAGTTTATCAAATATTCCTTAAGCCATTGTATATGTTCTTCATCTAGATGATTGGTTGGCTCATCTAATAACAAAATATCTGGCTTTTGTAAAAGTAGTTTGACCAGCAAAACCTTAGTTCTCTGCCCTCCGCTTAAAGCTGAAACCTCCTTATCTAAAAGCTCCTTTATTCCTAGTCCTAATGCAGTTGCCTGTATCTTAGAGGAAATACTATAGAAATCACTTTTATCTAATATCTCCTGGAAAGTAGCAATTCTATTTAGAGCTTTATCCATTTCCTCTTGATCCATATTTCCAAGCTTTATATATAAATCATTGATTTTATTTTCTATTTCAAAAAGTTCAGCAAAAGCTTCCTTTAAAAATTCTAACGCAGTTATGCCCTCCTTTAAGTCCACAAGTTGATCTATATACCCAATGGTATATTTCTTATTCCAATCAATAGTGCCGCTGTCTGGCAAAATCTGATTTGTAATAAGCTTCATAAAGGTTGACTTACCTTCACCGTTGGCTCCAACAAGACCTATATGCTCACCTTTCAATAGTCTAAAAGATACATTACTAAATAATATTCTATCGCCAAAGGAATGACTCATGTTTTCAATGTTTAAAATACTCATCTCTTACCACCTCATTGTATCCCATAACACCATGATATCATCACCTAGGCCAAAGCCCAAGTTCACAAACAAATCTGTAATGTTTATAACCGTGGAAAGCTTAAAAAAGTACTTAAGCTGTTGTGAGACCTTTTTACTACTAGGTTTAGCTAACAAAAAAACTTTATACTTTATTAGAACCTTAGCATTCATGCCCCATTGGAAGACATCAAAAAGGCATATTTTTCATAGCTATAACTGTGAAAAATATGCCTTATATAATTATTCATATTTTTTTTGCTTCCTAATTATTCTTCTAATACTGCTATCTGTTAAGAAATACTGCTCAGCTAATACTTTAACCGCCACTCCAGAAGAGTACTTATTAAATATCTCTTTATCTCGATTTTCAAGATAAGTTTTAGTTTCAGTATTTTCTCCCCAGGATTTTTTGTTTTCATCTTTTCTAGGTATATAGATATATCCACCATCAATATAATTTTGAAGAAGCTCAATTATATTGTGGGGCAATATATTTTCTGCTTTTTCATATTTCATCTTTTCTTCGCTCCAATCTACATTTATTATCTAAATGAAGATGCAAAGATTTATCCAAATATGAAAAACTCAATATTTAAATATTGGCTCCAGGCAAAAGTTTTTCATATATCAAATCTTTGCATGGAGCTTACTACTATGGATAATAACATCTTAAATCACTTCCTTTTTTATTCAACATTATACCATTTAAGTAAGTTATGTCAATTTTATTAAATCTCATTTCTGTGCCACTAAAGAATATTTCTAAAATTAAGTGTCTATTACTATAGTGATTTAGTTATAATTCTTTACTAATATAAAAGCTTTCCTATAGTTGCTAATCTAAAGCAATATTCTTAGACATGCCTCTAATTTATTATATGCAAAAAGTCAATCTCTTTGTCAATTAATGCTTAATAAGTCCATACTTATCTATTCTCTAAATTTTCTCGATTAATTTTTCTAATACCTCAATAGAATTGTTTGCAACAGATACACAGTTATTTTCAAAGACCTCTGCTCCACTTTCATCTTCGGTGTCAGTTATTGACCTTATTGCTATAAATGGAATCTTGTTTACATAACATACATGTGCAATACTAGCTGTTTCCATGTCTACACATAGCGGATTATATTTTTCAATTATATCTTCTCTGCCACTATCACTTATAAATGCTTCACCAGTAACAATTCTTCCAAATAGTATTTTTTGCCTAAACTCATTCTCTTCTACCACCTTTTTGCAAAGATCAACCAAGGTATTATCGGCTTTAAAATATATATTATCCATCCAAGGATGATACTCTGTTAATATACCAGCCTCAACATCATGATATGCAATCTCTGTTGAAATGACAGTATCTCCAACCTTCAATACACTATCAATCCCCCCCGCAACGCCAGTTACTATAACATGGGTGATATTAAACTTGTCTATAAGTATTTGAGTCGCAATAGCTGCATTGACCTTGCAAACACCACAGTAAAGTGCTACCACATCTTTATTGCCATATTCACCGCTATAAAACTTTAACATTGCATAGGCTTCTACCTTTTTACTATGTATTTTATCAATGAAAGGTACTATCTCATTTTCTGATGGTCCTATAATTCCTATTCTCATATATTCACTTCCTTTAATTATAGTGTATGATAATGTGGAATAATATCTTCGTAGGTTCCATCTTTCATCATAAAACCTTGAGGAATAACCCCTAGTTTTATAAATCCAAGTTTTTCATATAGATGAAGAGCATTTACATTAGACTTAACAACTGCATTAAACTGTAAGATTCTAAAACCAAATTCTTTTCCTTTATTCATGCAATGTATAACAAGTTTTTCACCAATATGCTGACCACGCATACCCTTCTTTACTGCATAGCTGGCATTGCAAATATGTCCACAACGCCCTATGTTATTAGGGTGAAGTATATAAAGTCCAACAATTTCTTTACTATTCTTATCATAGGCGATTCCTGTAAAAGTTTGCTCAGTAAAAAATTTATCTCCACTTATCTCTGTAAAAAAGTCCGTTTGTGGAAAGGCAACACCATCTTCAACCACCTGATTCCAGATAGAAATTGCTTCCTTAACATCATTTTTATCATATGCTCTTATTTCAATGTTCATATCTCTATTCCTCCTGCAGACTTTATTGTATATACTTCAATAGCTAGTATCATCATATAAGTCTTATGCTGATATTTATTCCACACTATCTCTAATTTAAAATAAAAAAACAGAAAGCCGAATTTCAAATAAAATATAGGCTTCCTATTGGTACCGAGTATTCTTCTTAATCCCTAAACATTAAGATTTTCATCTAGTATAAGAACTTTGTCTTTTTATTAAGCAATAACCATAATAAATTATACCTATTGCAAAAAAGCTTAATGCCATGCCCTCAAAGTATCCCTTAGTAAAATCTGTCATGTTTTTAAACATAAGGTTTATAAAAAGAAACACTGCGCCAAATGGTACACACATTTTAAGAAATCTATTTCTCATATTGTCCACCTCTTGAAATATATTTCATCATACTTATATTTACATATATGTTTTATTATACTACAAGAAAAGCAGATTATATACTGATCTAATAAATATAATGCAACTGAGAAAGATATCTTTCCTTACACCATGATAAAACATTTTATAAGTTTAGAATAAAAACGTCATAAGTTACTTTAAGCTTAAACTATATAATAATTCATCATCGATTATTCTACCTGTAGACTTGAAGTTAAAGCTTTCATAAAGTTTCTTACCAATTTGATTTTCTGTATCAAAGGATAAAAAAACTTCATTACAATCCTTAAAGTTTTTCATTTCTTCAATGATTTTTCCTAGTGCTCTCTTTCCATAACCTTTTCCCTGATATTTGTAGTCTATCATAATCCTACATATCTCATAAAAATTATGTTCATAGCAAAAACCATACATTGTGAACCCAATCATAATATCTTCATCATATATTGCTTTTGTAATCCATCCCTTTTGAATTTTTGATTGGGCAATAGACAAAGCATTTGAAGCAACAAATTCCTCGCAGATAAAATGTTTTCCTTCTTTATTAGTAGTTAACATAATGCATTGCTCCCAATTCTGATCATCTATATCCTTTAAATATATACTCATAGTTCCCCCTATATCCATCCATCTGATGTGCAATGATTCACTAATTCTATAAGTCTATTAATTCATTTACTGCCTGCTTCCAATACCTTTCAGGTATATCAGGCCAAACGCATTCACCAGTTTCCTTTATACATAAGTCCACTGCTCTTGATAAGACTTTTCCATGAGAAATATCCTTTCCACTGAGAATATTTTCAGTTACTAGACTCCAATAGGGTGCATGTTCATTAAGCTTAACTTCATGAAGTTCTCTGATTACTCGTAGATAGTCATATTCAAGACTAATAAACTCTTCCGACCATGCTCCATCATTGCCATGCAATATTAAAAGCTGAGTCTTTCCACCACTATAAAGAGGTACTCCTACTGATCCTGGATTTAGAACAACTTTCTCATTATGTACAATCTTTCTTTGAATATGAGTATGTCCACATAAAATTATTGACGTTTTTGTACTGTTCATGATTTCTATAGTCTTCGCATTATCTGGCAATAGTTTTTCATTTACCTTATTAGGTGAGCCGTGACAAATAGTTATTGGCGGCATAGCACCATAGATTATTTCCTTTGCTGGCTGTAATTGCTCAAAAAAGGCCAAATCTTTTGATGTAAGAGCTTTGTATGAATATATTAAAGAACCACTGGCAGAATTATTATCTTTCCAGCCTTTTTCACCACCAGCACGGTAATTAAGCCAATAATCCTCCTTGTTACCTTTGATGAAGTAGCATTTATATTTTTCATTCAATTCATATAATATCTTCATTGTTCTTTCAGGGTATGCTAATTCAGCAATATAATCTCCAAGAAAAATAAACTTACTAATATTCTTTGAAAATGCATATTCAAGGCATCGCTCTAAAGCTACGTAATTGCCATGAATGTCTGATAAAACTGCTATATCCATTTTCTCCCTCCAAATTGGAATTATTACTTTACAATTAAGCATTGAATTTCAATTTACTATAATGAAAAAGTCGCTTAATTGAGCTTTTTTTACACATCTGACTTTCTTATTACCATCAAAATAATCTCATTCTTTTCAATAGTTCTACCTCTATTCCAATGCTTACAACATATTCTACTAAAATACTAATAGGCTTTGGTGGAATTAACTCTCCGTTTATACATGAAATATCTAACATAGGACTTCCATCATCTGATATGCATTGTAAAGTCCACTCATATGGATCCATAACTAAATAATATCTTTCCATATTCATATTTGAAGCTTTAAAATTCTTCACTTTCAATAACCGCTGTAAATGAGCATATTGATTATCGTTTAGTTTTATACCTTTAGTTGTGTAACCTCCCTGAAAATTATTATATGTAATTTCCAGTTCTTTACATAGCATATTTACCTTAAATCCGTAAGCTAATATACCACAATTATCTGCATTAAAAACTGCCTTTATATAATGCATAAGATTCCTCCTAGGATAAATTGAATCTGCTTTCTAATCTATATTTTATTTGAGAAAGCACTTTTCTTAGAATATAAAGACCATTGCTATTAGGCCTTATTTTGACCCAAAGCCTCATACCTTATTATACCATATATTCAAAATTAACTCTTATGCTTGAATCTTTCCCTCATATGCCTTTCCAAATTTATATGAAGACAATATGTAAGGATAATAAACTTTTTTAATTCTCACACCAACAAACTAATCTAAATCCTTGATATTTCTATATTTAGCTAATAAGAATTTTTATACTTTCCTACGAAAAAGTCAGGCTCTTTCTCATTATACTTCTGCGAGGACTTTAGCCTTCATCAGCGATTCCTACGAAAAATAAAAACTTTCACATCATAATTTGTTTGAGATTTATCCTCCATGGGGATTCCTAGACAGAAAGATAGCCTTAACCAATTAAGATCAACGGTTAAAGCTATTTATTAATTCTATATTTTGAGCTGAGTTGTTTGTCAGTTTTGGTTTTATTCCAGTAGAAATTTTATTCTAGGGTCATCTTTTACAAAATCAAGTTCTTTATTCTTTTTGATTATTCCTTTCGCTAGGCTTTCATATTTGTCTTTGCTCAATCTTTTGGTAACCTTCCATTTTCTATGTTTGTACAGCTTTGAAACCATGATGCTCATGGTTTCTGCTTCCTTTACCATATTTACTATTAATTCTATAGCTTTTTCTTTATCTTTGTTTTCTTTCGCTAGATATAAATCTAAGCTGTACTTTTGGTATGCTCCTAGCTCAAAGACTTCAACTAATTTTTTAGCCCGTTCTATATAGTCTTCTGTATCAATTGATTTATTTTCTTTTAGAGACATCTCTGCCATCAAAACCAAAATACCAATGGCCTCGTGAGCAGTTTTGAACAGCATTTGCTCACAAACATCATAAGCTTCGTCTATCTTATTCATACTTTTAAGTAGCAGTATCTGTTGAAGCTTTTTACTATAATCCATCTCTAAATTAGGAAGTTTGCGCAGTATCTCCTCAGCTTTTTCATATTCTTCTCTATCTCTGTAAATTGCCACTAATGATATCTTTGCCATAGTTGCTGTTTTTTCATTGTTGCCGGAAGCTACAAGCTCAATCCAAGCAATTATTTTTTCTTCATATTTATCTTTATTATCAATTTGCTGTGAAACTAGAAATAGTCTTAGCATTGAAGCTACTCTTAATATTAATTCATCACAGTTTGAGTATTGCTTAATTAAATCACTACCCATCTCAAAAGCTTTTTCATATCCCTCTTTGGATACCATTTCGCTTACGTCTCTTCCAAATTTGTTAACTTCCGCTTCAGTTAACTCCTCATTAAAAGCTAATAAAGTATTAACATCAACTTTTAGAATTCTCGCAAGAGGTGATAGCAGCGTTATGTCTGGATAGGATATTCCATTTTCCCATTTGTTCACTGCTGGTGTGGTTATGCTTAGATAGTTAGCAACCTGTTCTTGAGTAAGATTTTCTTTTTTCCTGCAATTTCTAATGATCTCACCTATTCTCATAAAGTAAACTCCTTTGCTTATAGAAATACCGCTTCGTAATAGATGATATATTTTCAAATAAAAGCAATACATCTTTATAAATAATAACTTAGGCCTTCGTTACCTAAATCATATCAATATTTTATAACTTAAACAATTGAAGTACTTTCACTTTTCCTTCATAAAAATTAACCATTGGTTAATACATTACTTCATTTGAAAATAGATTCCAGTTCAAAATGATACATCTATACTTTTATTTTTCGATAACAATATAGTTACCTATACTAATTTCTTCTAGAGTTACTTCTGTAAATAAAAGCCCCACATTCCAGCCTTCTATTGCTGATTTTGGAATAGGTGATTTACTTATGAATCCGTAATCTATTTCAGAAACTCGTGCGTGTATTTTTATAATCCCTGTCTCATCAACAATACAAATATCATTACCAGGAGATATCTCTCCTAAGCTTACTCTCCCACAAGCAACAACACCTCTACCTTCTACTGTAAAAGCGCCTTCTATCAAAAGTTTGAAAGAAACTTTATCTTTGCATAACAGTTCATTTCTCTCCATTATTAAATGGACTACCTTCACATTTCCATCCATCTCTGTACCATCTATCTTGAAGCCACACTTCTTTGTATAAAAACTTATATTCTTATCCTTATCTGCTGGAGTTATTAATGTTACCTTCTTCCAATCAGAATAATAATCAAGTACATAATTAATTGCATGTTGTCCAATTCCTCTATTCTGATAATCTGGTACTACACAAAGACATCCCAGATAGTACTCTCCCTCTCCCCTATCTAAAATCGAAACAGCTCCAACGGGAATATCATCATTGTATATTATAAACTTAGGGGACTTTTCAATGGAAGCTTCCATACTCTCTTTTGATTTTCCATAAGCAGGGCATTCTCCATATTTAGTATAGTCCTCATAAAAGGATTGATTATATATTTCTATTAGCAAGTCTGCATCTTCTCTTTTTGCTTTAATATATTTTAAACTCATAAAACACCTCTGAGCTTATCTATTTTAAGATTGTCCCATAATATTATGCTCATATAATTCAATCAAGTTTCAATTTGTATTATATTAGTTTATTTAACTCTAATATAAGCTTTTCTTTCAATTCTTTTAATTCTTCTTCATTAGGTATTGTGGAATCATCATACATTTTTTCTTGCGGATACCACCAAACAGGTCCTTTTCCGTTGATACCATACTGTCCCAAATCATTTTGCCTTCTTGGGAACAGGTGCCAATGCATGTGAGAATCTCCATTACCTAACATTTCGTAATTCATCTTTTCACAACCAGTGGCTTTTTCTACAGCTTCTGCTACAATTGACATTTCCTCTAAAAACTTTAATTTAAACTCATTATTCAACATACTTAATTCTGTTTTATGAACTTTACAGAGAAACAAGGTATACCCTTTAAAGAACTGATTATCTCCAATAACTACATAACCTGTTTCTAATTCCTTTACAAAGTACTTATTTGTTCCTTCTTTTATCATAGAAATCCTATCGCATATAAAACACATATTTGCCTCCATAAATCGCTGTACTTTCAGCGCTTATTAATTTTAAGTATTAATTCATTATAGCTGGTACCCTTTAGTGATAAAATTTGTATCTCCAAATTTTTGTGATAAAGCCTAAAATAATTTAAGAAATAGATTTATGATAGAACTTGTTTATATTATAACTTTAGTAATATATTATCCAAGGACATGCTGATAGATCGTCTCCACTGTTTCATCTATACCTGATTCTTTATGTATATCTACCTCTGGAATAATACCTAATAAGTCTTTTTCCTTCCACCATTGTCTCATTTCTTTTTCTCCAAACTCTTTAGCATTAGGTTTTAACTTATGGCGATTTAAGGTTTCTTCAAAAGGTATATCAAAATAGTACGCAAAAACTTTATCATTAAACTCCTCAAGTATGGTTTCAAATAATCTTCTGTACCAACTTGCATTTAATATGCCTTCTAAAATTATGATATTGCAATGCTTCTTCCCATATAGCACAAGGTCAATTAATAATTGTACCGCCTCTGTATCTGGTCCATCCTTTACAGATAGCATATCTCTTCTAACAACATCCTGGGGAATCAACATTGTTCCTTGTCCAAATTTCTTTTGTAAGGCTTTGGCTGTAGTACTTTTACCACTCCCAGAATTACCTCTTAATATTATTAACTTTGCGTCTTTACTCATAAACTACACACCCTTCTGAAGTACATTATTTCAATGTGGTATTAAAATTCAAAGAGTTCCTATATCGAAACCTAATTTATACCTGCTTAATAATCACCGCTTTTGGTGATTTTCAGCCATGTATAAAATAATAGTTAAGTTAGGAACTCTATATAGGTATCCTTTATAAAAACTTAGTTTATACTTGTTCGATAATCCTTGTTTCTGAAGATCATCGGGCATATTTAAATTAATAGTGAAATTTGATAACTATAGATTTTATTTAAAATTTATTAGATACCTTACTTTAATTAGGAATGTATTCTTAAATCTTTTTACTTATTATTTTAAAATCAAAATCTTAAAATAAAGTGGTACATCTTCTATCTAAATGTACTTAGTTAAGTAGACCTTTCTTTAACTTATACCTTAATTACTAATCTTTGATTGATATCCAATACCTTTGAACTATATTTCCATTATCCTCGGTTATCTCATTTTCGAGAACTCCAGCATTGGCAAGGATAGTCTTTGCTGAACCTATATTATCTTTGTCACAGGTTATTAAAACTTGCTTTATTCCCATATTTCTACACTTTTCAAGAGCTAATTTCAACATTTTAGTTGCATAACCTTTTCTTCTTTGGCTTGGTCTTATTCCATAACCTATATGCCCACCTAACCGTAGAAGCTGCTCATTTAAATAATGCCTTATGCTAACCGCACCTAGCAAGCTATTCTCCTCATTTACCAAAAAGAAAGTATCCGAAGTGGAAAGGTGCACCGGACAGGTTTCTCTTTTTTTATGTGCTTCTAAAGTTTCTAACCAGCTATTATAATCAGTACCATCTCTTCTTATTTTACCTGGATAAATATGCTCCTTTGTGGCTTCCCATTCTTCCATCATCTCAATGTATGAAGCCTTATGGTCCATGGAAGGACAAACTAAACAAACCTTTTCCACTTATAAATCACGACCTCTCAACATTATTTCACTAAGTCATATGGATTCTTAAGGCCCATATTCAAATATATACATATATATACAAATACTTACTTTATATATTGTACCAAATTTTTGTGAGAGATTAAAAGGATTACTTTATTTATTTATCCTATATAGGGACACTAGCTCCATTCCCCTGTCCCTTTAACTTATTGTACTTGATGTTTTCGAAAAGCATTTCCTATGAATGGTAAAAAGCCAATAATCATTACTGAATAAACTAACGCACGCATTGATATTAAACTTAACGTTATCCCACCGAAGGAATATGATAAATAAGATTTGAATTCATGCCACATTGATTTTTCGTAGGGCAGTAGATATAATATATGTTCATATAAACCGTTATCAGCACCATCACTCATAAACAAGGAAATAAATAAAATGGCTATGTCGATTATTAGGACAGTGTATGATGATTTAAATTTAGCTGATAAAAACAGTGTTAAGGATACTACCCCAAGGGTGACTAGATAAAATATACAAACACTTATTAAGGTACATGAGGCAAAGGTGACATTATAAGGTGCAATCGTATCATAAATTTGAATAGGTAGATTCCACCCATCAACTCCAAAGGCTAATAAAGGTATTCCTACTGCAAATATAATATTTAAAAAGAACACTATAGTCACAAATATAAATGTTGCTATTATCTTGGCTCTGATTAGCTTGGTTTTGCCGTATTTAGATGATAGAATCACAGCATCAGCTCTACATTGATACTCACCAGCAAATACTGGTGCAACAGTTATGCATATAGCTAAAAGCATAAAAATTAATGATCCGAAAATACCAAGCATTGACTCCCAACCTTCATGATACCCATAAGTGTATGGCTTTTGTACCTTAGAGTTTTTGTCAATCCAAAATTTCTTTTCTTGCTCAGAGTAATTGCCTCCTTTATGATTTTCATTTAGCAAATTGGAAATCTTGATATCTCTAGCTTTATAAAATTCCGCCCCATTTTTTAAGTTAATTTTGGCCAAATTAGAAACATCGCAATCAGAATCTATCTTAGTGTAGTTTTTAGCTAACATCCAAAGGTAATCATACTTTGGCATTATAAGCTTATCAAAGACATCTTCTTTAAGGGAATTACTCCCGTTTATATCTTTTTCAAAATTTTTGGGATTAGAATATATATTTTGATATTCTTTAATATCTTTTGTTACTTGCTCTTCTGTTAGTTTATTGGAAAGCTTTTTCATGTTTTCTCTTTCTAAAGCTATTGCCTTAAAGCCTTTTACATTTGAATCAAAGCCATTAAAATTTATAACCAGTAATGAAAAAAATATTATAGTTAACATTACCCCCACCAATACAGTTATAATATTAGTTCTCTTTTTTGCCAACTTCATAAGTTCAAACTTTATTAAACTAAACATAAATGCTCCCCCTTTACACCTCTAACCTATCTTGAAAATGATATAAATACAAATCTTCCAAACATGGTTGTACATTAATTGCATCATCTATTGGCTTACTATCACTAACTATCCTTAAATCTACAGAATTATCATTATTATGTTGTAGATTTATAATGCAATATTTAGTACACATATTATCCGCCATTGATCTTGATACTGTACATTTCCACACACAATTTGAGATTTCTTTTATTAATTCATCTACTGAATTTTTTGCAACGATAGTCCCACTTTTCATTATAAGAATCTCGTTTGCTATATACTCAATATCAGATACAATATGAGTAGACAATATTACTATTTTCTCTTTAGAAAAATCTGATATTAGATTACGAAACCTTACTCTCTCTTTTGGATCTAATCCGGCTGTTGGCTCATCTAAAACTAATATTTTAGGATCATTTAATACAGCTTGAGCAATTCCTAGTCTTTGTTTCATTCCTCCTGAAAAAGTCCTAATTTTTTTCTTTGCAACCGACTCTAAGCCTACCATATTTAATAGTTCATTAGTTTTTTCCTTTGCAAAGCCTGGCATTAAGCCTTTTAAAGATGCTATATATAACATAAATTCCTTTGCTGTAAAATCAGGATAATAACCAAAATCTTGAGGTAGATATCCTATCAAATCCCTATAATCTTCCCCCAAGTCTATATTATTTTTACCATCTAATTTAACTTCACCTAAAGTTGGAGTTAATACTCCACAAATCATTCTCATTAAAGTTGTCTTACCAGCTCCATTTGCCCCTAAAAGTCCATATACACCTTCCTGTAAATTCAAAGAAATGTCATCCACTGCTAATTTACTTTCATATTTCTTAGTCAATCTTTCTATGGATAAATTCATATAACTTCCTCCTTAAAAACTTCCTCAAATATATTTAATCTCTTCCATAAGCTTTTAATTTCAATAAAAAGAGCCATTGTAGTAGCAACATAAACAAAAATCCAAACTGATATAAAATCCTGAGCATAAATTCCTAAATCATTAAATTTTGCTAATAGTACAATAGCTATTAGTCCCCCGCTATAACCGACACAGGCATAGCTAAGTTCTCTACCTTTTAAATACTTCATAATTACCATAAAGCCAGTACATACTAAATTGAAAGGTACAAGTGTATACATAATAACCCTAAGCACACTTACATCTATCGACACTCCTACAAATATCATCATAATTATTAATGCAATACAATCTACCATTCCCAATATAAGCATTCTGCTTGCCAAAACTTTTTTTATTGAATTCTTTGTTGAAAATTCAATTTCTAGCATGCTTTTATTGTAAATTCTAGATATTTCGTCAATACTTATAAGGACTAAAAGAGGCGCTAAAATGGACATTAAAGAAAAAGTTCTGAAGTCTAATAAAGCTTCACTTCTCAACTTATAGAAAATAAAACATAAACCTACTAAAATTGTAATTTGAAGAATCCATGTTCTTTTTCTAATAAAACCTATTTGTGATAAAAGAAATTGCATATTAGTTGTCCTATGCTTTTTTAAACTTGAGGCCTCTTCATGAATTAGCTCAATCAATTTCATAGGTGCATCCTTATCATAACTAGGCACAGTATAGTTACTTAGTGCTTTCTTTATTTCTCTTTCCTTATTATTCATAGTTGTCCTCCTTCCAAATAAAGGCCAATTACTTCCATAGCCTTTTTTAGTCTATACTTTGTTATAGAAACACCGGAATTCATAATTTTAGCAATATCTTTAATTTTTAAATCCTGATAAAACCTCAGAATTATTATTTCTCGCTGTTTTTCTGAAAGTTTATTCAGCGCTTCTTTAATCACTACTTTATCCTCTAATTTACAAATACTTTCTTCAGACGTAGCTTCTTCTATATCTTTTAAGATATAATGAGATTCTTTTTTATAAAAGTCTTTGCATGTATTGCCTGCAATTGCATAAAGGTAATTTTGAAATTTACCATAGTGCTTATAATCTTCTATGTTTTTTATTACTTTCATGAAAACTTCCTGTGTTAAATCTTGCGCAGCCTGCTTATTATCTACATGTCTGTAACAATAGTAGTATACTTTTTCATAGTGCTTTTTTATTAAGTCATCAAGTGATTGTGTTTTTCCATTCTTTATTTGTAATATTAGTTCAGTATCATCCACTATTATCCCCTCCGAAACGTTTCATACACTATAACGTTTTTGCATTAAAAAAAGTCAATAAAGTATTATTTTTTTTATTTTATTACTAATAAACTACTCTGCTGCATTAATATTACCAGGTTTAGGCCATAACTTTTTTACATTCTATTGCATAAAAAATAGTCCTAGGCAATTTATCTCGAAGCCCAGGACCATATACCTCATTCATTATGATATAGTTCAAAATAGATAACCATGAAATGTAAGTAATTACTTGTATCTTGTACAACAATATATTATAGATATACTAGTCTATTTATGCTCATTTTCTTCCATATGAAATAAGCAGACCTTGTACCTTTAAAAAAGATTTCCTAGCTTTATTACTTTTAAAATACTCTCCTATTTTTGCTTGCATTTTAATATAGGCTTCTGCTTCTGATCTATCCATTCCTCTGCTCATGAATACTTCAACTATGTTCTCTTGATTTGATATACTTAAAGCTTTATCCCAACCATTGATTTCAATGAAGTCTTGTAAATTCTCCTCATAGTCCTGTATATTAGGATTTACATACATTACCCTGTCATTCATACGTATATCAATATCTTTTAGTCCTAACTGCTGCATATAGAATGGTAGCCTCATTCCTATAGCATAATCCCTTCCTTCACATTCTAGCTCTTTCCTCCACAGCTTATGAAAATCAAAGGCTGTACAAAGATACTCATAGCTAATATCATCTAAATATAAGCCTGCATTCTCAAACTCTCTGTTAACATCTATACAAGCAACAATACCATCTTTTTTCACAGAACTTATCATTTTCTTTAGTATTTCTTTTGGCTCATTCATATGCCTTAGACCAGCTTGACAAATAGCTATATCATATTTTTCAAATGTTTCAAATGAATATATATCTGATATTATAAAATTCACATCAAATCCACTATCACTAAAGCACAGTTTAGCTTTATTGACAAAATACTCGTTGTCTACTCCTGTATATGTACTTCCATATGGCAAAATCTCAAGAAGTTGCTTTCCTAGATACCCTTCTCCGCACCTAAAATCAATAATGTGTATTGGGGCTTGTACTCGCCAAACATCCTTTACTATAAATTTTAGGTAATCATCATTCCAAAAGTGTTTTCTATTTTTATAAAGCTTATCAGTCTTTCCATTCCATCCATCACGGTAATCCGAATCTCTTGGTATATAGGCCAGTTGCTGTAGTGGCTTTAACCCTAATAACTGATCAACACTAACATTAAAGTACTCAGCTATACTTGGCAGTAAGGTAATATCCGGCATATTCGTTCCAGTTTCCCACTTACTAACGGATTGAAATGATACACCTAATACCTCTGCCAGATCCTGTTGTCCTACACCTTTGGCTTTTCTCAGCTCTGCAATCTTAAGCTTAATCTTTGTCATAGAATTATCCCCCTTTAATTATAAGGCTGCCCACTTATAAATATAGTTAATGTTATTCACTTTCCCTCTATTTAAACTAGTTAATTTTAGATAATGTTTCTCATATTTTAAGTGGTACATATCCAATAAGTTAATGCTAACACAGCCACTGAGGCAATCCTATAACGCAACCTGAGAATAAACTCTCACATTAGTTGAGAAACAATTCTAATATCTTCTGCTCCACATTTTTAACATATCTTCTATCTATGTCAATACCAATGAGAGCTGATATTATGCCTTTTTTACAGAGACTACATGTACGGTATAACCTTTCGTATATCAATCAAAGTATTTTTCATAGATCTAACTATTACTTTTTATAATAAAAATGCCTGCTATACTGAAATTTCCCTTATCTATTGAATCTTCAAAATCAAAAGTAAGCTTATTATTCATTATTTTCTTTTAGACTTAATACATTGACGTCTAATATATTAATCTCTTTTAACTATATTTACTGGGATGTCTAGCTTTTCAAGCATAACCTTATCTATTCTTAATCTTTCCTTGCAAAAGGTAACTACACCTTCTTTGCCTTTTAGATCATGTCTCTTTCCATAATTCATATTGCTAACCCAATAAGCAATCTCATCAATCCAGTCTTTCCTTGATACATCAGGTGCTTTTCTTTCCTCAGCTGCTTTCATCAGTACTTTTTCAACGTCATTAGGTTCAATATATACAATACATGGGTTTAAGGCTTTAACTTTATTTAATAATTCACTAAGATGTAAAAATATTTCTTCATCACTTTTTTCGTATACGCCTAATAACTCAAAAATATGATTTTGTAAAAATGCGCACTCAAAGATATAAATAGCATCATCTAGCAAGGCTTGCTCTGCAAATCTCCCCCATCGCTTTAAGTGTATTTCCTTAAACTCCTCTAAGCTCCGTCTACCATCACAGATTTCTTTTGACGCTACTTCTCCTATTAAACTCCAATAGCAATCTTCCGGGAAGTTTATTTTTGTGTAGGCCAAGATGACATGGTTGTCTTCTTTTCTAGCTTGCTTTTCAATACTAAGGGTTAGTTCTTCTTTTCTAATTGCCTTTTCTGAAGCTTCCCACATGTCCCAGCATTTTGATAAAAAATCTATGTATTCGTCTTCACTTAAATAAGCGTTCCATGCCATATCTGCAGGATGAGACATTCCTTCTTCGTATAGTACTACCTTTTTCCCCTCAGATATTAACTTTTCCTTTAATTTTCTTGCTGTAGTGGTCTTGCCTGCTCCTGGTATGCCTTCTACCAATATAAGTTTATTTTCCATAACTCTCTCCTAAAATCATTATTTTACCGGTGGCTTCCAAAGTGGCCCCTCTATGAAGGTAGTCTCCTTTACATTTGGGAGAATATCATACACAGAACAACCCATTTTTTTCTCAAAATACTCTTTTATTTCAAAGGTTGAATTCCAACGTTCTACTGTAAATGAAAATGTTCCATATCTCCTCGTTGTATTAACGAATCTCTTTTCAAGCATACAAAAACCTTGATCATCTGCTATAGAGTCGCAAAGAATCAAAAGCCTATCATAGTCATCATAAGCTATCCCCTTTAAGAAATCACTTACAAAGTTACTTTCCTCGTCATTCATGTCATTCTTTCCAATTTCTTTATCAAAATCTTGAACTGGATAAGAATGTGTTAGACATATTCTTCCAGCCTCTTCCCAGCCTTTTTCTATCATATATCTATATCCATCAATAATATGTCTTCTGGCACTTACCCCATACCTTCTGCCTATATCATGGAGAAGGCCTAAGACATATGCTTTATCTGTATTAAGATCACCACATTTTTTAGCAATAATTTCAGCTGCTAATCCAACGTTTATAGAATGCTCTATCCATGGTCCAGGGTTTAATTGTTTTGCTATTTCTAATTCCTTTTCAGCCATTTCTCTACTTGGAAACATATTATCCTCCTATGCTTTTGGCTTGTCAGCCTATTCTTAGTTATTTGACTTATATCTAGTAGCTCTTAAAAGCACTGTTAGTTTTAATTTCAAATTTGTTGCTACTTATATTATAACATATTTTGTAAGCACCATGTTTCTGCATGAAAGCTTACCAGCCTTTGCCTTATATTTTGTAAATTCTTAGCTTTCATAGTTATTATCTAGTGAATAGATATGACTTTTACACTTCTCGAAGGCTTTAATTTCATAGTGACTTTTTAGTCGATTATGCTCCCTTTCTTCAGTGACTCTTTTGCATATCTGACTTTCCCAATGTATATTATTAAAATCAGGTAGGTGAATAAGATTTCTTTACTGTTTTAACTAAACATCTGTTCTAAGTCCTTGGCTCTACTAGGCCTATCTAGCAAAAAGCTCTATATTTTCCTAGACAAAAAATAACCTTAGGCAAGTTATTTCACTGCCTAAGGTTAAAGTATTATTTAATTCTGGGACATTATCTCCGTCTCCCTGTGTCTTACTGGCACATAAATATCCATTACGGTTCCTGTAGTTGGATGACATCTTTCATCATAATATTCAAAATCTAATTTTGTTTCATCAAATACATATCCGCTATTTTTAAACCACTGTTCAAAAATATATTTCCAGGTTTGTTTAATAACATCTGCAAATTCATTATCTAAAGCTTCAGTCCCAGTGTTAACTGGAGGTGTTGTGAATACTGCATAGGTTGCTTCTGGAACTTCTACAGTAAGCATATCCTCAGTTACTGCATGGAAATTGTCCACTATAACACCAAGCATATAGGTTGCCTCTCCATTCTCCTCACTTGATGGAATACATAGCCCAACCTCTCCGTGCTTTGGTGGATTTAATATTTTATACATTTTACTTTCTAGATTTTCACCATCATAATTAATCCAAAAAGAAGCTATATCCTTTGTATAATTACCATTTGTTATATCAGTCTTAATGCCATAACCTACAACCTTAAAGGCTGACTTTTTTATAATAGTTGGTTTCATAAATTTCACTCCCAATTCTGATACTATATTTTTTCCAAAATAACCATCCATACGTTTTACATACTGTTTAGGACTAAATCCAAATTCTTTTTTAAAAGCTTTTGAAAAGCCATTATGAGTTTCAAAACCGTATTCTAAAGCTATATCAATTATCTTCTTACCACTAAACAAATCTATTGCAGCCAAGGAAAGTCTTCTCTTCTTCACATACTCCATCAAAGTCATTCCCTTTGTGATATTAAACACTCTTGAAAAGTGGAAGGAGGAATACCCACACTTATTAGCTATTATTTCTGGTGTTAGCTCATCTTTGATATTTTTCTCTATAAACTCAACACAGCTTTCTATTGCATCATTATAATTCAAGTTCTCACCGACCCTTTCCCACGTGGTAATTATAGTATAGCATCGTAAATATAATAAAACTGGTCCTAAACTGCTAATATTTAACTACTAAGATTGTTGAAGTTATCATAGGTGGAGCGCTCCCTATGTTATAAAAACTACTTAACCGAACTTTTTTCAATAAATCCCTCTTTGTATGTAAATTGTTTTCCCAGTACATTTTGAGGAATTTCTGAATGGTGAATAGTTTTTTTACTATATATCCAAAAAAACTGCTCTAAAGCCTCGAAAGTACTAGAGTTAGCAATACGTAGTTTTATAATTTTCTACAAAAGATACAACCTTCTACATCATATTTGTTTTGTCTTATCCCTCATGTAGACCTCCTATACAGTAAAATAGCCTTAGACTAGCTATATAACTATCTAAGGCTAAAATTTCTTTAGTTTTGATACATTATCTCCGTCTCCCTGGCCCTACGCCCTGCCAAATAGCAGTGCAATTCCTCCTATTATAAGAAATTGTAATGGATATATAATATAGAAAGCCCATTTGGAATACTTAGTTCCACCCTTTGTCCCATTGTATAAAAGTATTAATAAAATAACTAATATAGGGCTTATTATCCTTGGAATATTTACATAGAAATTTAAAAAACCTGCACCTAAGCATGCATCTAATAGTTTACAGAAACTCAAGAAAATAAAGGTACTTATTTGTTTTCGTTTATCTCCATAAAACATACCAAAGCCTAAGATAAACAATACTCCATATATTGCCCAGTCAGACCAATAAGTAATAGCTATTAAAAATAAAATCAAACCATTTTTAAGAAGGTTGTTTTCAATGTTCTCAAATACTATTAAAGCTAGAAGTCCACACATTAAGGTAAATATGACACTGGTAGGAAGTAGAGTGATTGTTCCTTTATTTACAAAAATATTGTAGGGTATATGGGATATTAATGCAAAAATTGCTAGTCTTTCAACATATTTTCTTTTGTTCTTAGAATAATGATTGCCTTCTGCTATAAAATAGCACATTATAGGGCCTGTAATTTTACCTATGGTATGCATCACTGTTGCACCTATGCTATTTGTACTAACAAAAGCCCATCCAACATGATCAATAATCATGGCTATAATTGCAATTATCTTAATTGTATTTCCTGAAAGGGATTTGTTCTTAAATTCATTGATAAATGTCATATAAGGCTCTCCTTTACGAATACTGGTTAGTAAACTTCGCTGATACACTTGCTATTTATAGCTGTAGCTCTTAGTTACTTCAAATTTCTATATCAGAAGCCAGCGAACTTTTAAAAATACATTTTAGACCAAGATAGTACATCTTTATCTAGGTAAATCTAATTTCATATAAATTGAAGTGTCCATTGGACTATTGTTATAGGATTTAATTTCATAAAAGCCGAATTTTTTGTATAGCTTTATAGCTCCTTCTAGAAAAGGCAGTGTATCTAATAACATGCTTTTGTAGCCAATTATTGTAGCATCGTCTATAATCTTTTCCACCAATCTATTTGCAATTTTATGTCCTCGAAACTCAGGTCTAACATATAACCTTTTCATTTCACAATTGTCATCATCTATTTTTCTTAGGCCAATGCATCCAGCGACTTGATCTTCAACCTTAACTATGTATAACCTACCTTCTGGTAATCCATATTTATCTGCTAAATGTTCAAGTTCAGAATCATAATTTTGAACTTCTAAGTATTTAGCAAAATTAGGATCATTTTTAACCAGCATTTCAGTATACTCCAAAAAAAGCTCCTTAATTTCTCTATCATTATCATAAGCAAGTTTAATTTCTATTTTCATATCATATATCCTTTCTAATACCATAATATAGAGTTTCTAACTTAACTAATAATTTCTAGATTTCCGTAAGTTCCTAGAGTCATGGATTTTAGGACATTCCAAAATTAACTTTCATAATGACTCATTATAATATCACTAGGTACAGACCTACTCTTCATGCCTAATATTTTCAAATTCTCCTCTAAGACCCCAGAAGAGCTTCTAAAATAGCTTTTAGATAGAAGTTTTATATTTTTGACTGCACATTTGATATTTATTATTTTAGTTCCTGTTCTATTACAATAATAGATTCTTCATGCTGCCCAATCATCTCCACAGATATGTTTTCTACAGTAGTACTAAACTTCTCTTTACACTTATTTACATCATCAAAAGCCTTGTCCATTAATTCTTTTGAAGCTAACTTTCCGACAGTCATATGTGGAGCATAATTGTAACTAGACGCGAATTTTTCTAGTCTTCCTTTATATAAGTTATCATGAATTACTTTAATTAACTCTGCTCCCTGTACTACGTTTAAAAACAAGTAACTTCCAAATCTATCTTCTTGTGTACTAAAGCCTTGCAACTCTATTTTAAAGGGATGTACGCCGCTTAAACACTGTTCTAAATGTAATTTAAGCTCTTCATTTGTAAGCTCACTGTTAAAAGGAAATACTAAAGTAATATGTGGTGATACTAAGTCAGCCAAAGGATCATATTTTTTACGAATATCATTTATAACAGAAATATTCTCAAACTTAGGAAAAATCATTATAGTTCTTGTATCCATACTCATAGCTCCTCATCTATATAAGCTTTGCTTATCTGTAATTTGTTTTTTGCTAGTTCCTGTAAGCTAGTATTTTACATAAATTTATTATGATCATACTATTGTTCTTGGGACATTAGATACGTCCCACTGCCCTACTTAACCATTGCTTTAACACTGAAACTTTATCTTTGTATTTCTTCAGTTCTACAATGGTTGCTTCAACCTGTTCTTCTCCTATTTTCACTTCATCTTCGCTTGTACCTTCTATTCTTAATACTCGTTTTAGATTATAGTTTAGCCAACCTAGCATGCCATCATATCCACCTGCTAGAATCATGTCCCATTCTACATTTTCCAAATTTACATATTTTTTGTACTCATTTAATAATGCATCAAATTTATCTATATCAATATTTCCATTTCCATCATCAGTCCAGTAATTTATTATTTCAATTAATTCTTGATATGGATTGACATAACCTGCTGCTTCCCAATCTATTATATATGGTGTTCCATCATTCCAAAGTACATTTTTAGGGTCAAGATCTCTATGGCTAATTACAAGTCTCTCTGTCAGTATTGAGGATGCCTCTATGACACTTTCATTCCAAGCCACAATGTTATGAAATTCTTTTCTAAACAACGCGTACCACTTTGACTTACAACCAGTACATTTCTCTAAATAGTATTTCCATTGATAAAATTCCTTTTCTGCTGTATTCTTCTCAATTTCTTCTAAGCAAATATCTAATTGATGAATCTTACCTAAAACCTCACCTATTTTAATGCAATGCTCTACTGTTATGTTAGGTATAAATATTGACTTTCCTTCAATCCAATCAAACACCATATAATAGTCGTCGCTCATATGTAATAGAGTTTTATTTTCGAATTCTTTTGCTGCTATCACAGGTACAGATTGTGCAAAACATCTGGAAGCCTTCTCAGAATTAATTAAGTGATCTATGACACCATAACGCTTCAAAATCGTAGGATTCAACTTTTTAATAGCATAACTACCTTTTGTAGTTACTACCTTATACATCTTATGTAGTAGTCCACCCTCTACCACCTCTGGGCTAGTAATAATTTCTCCTAGAGAATATATGTTGCATAATGATTCTAGTTTAGATAAATCGTCCATACTTGTTCCTTTCCCGTTATATAATAAGAACATCTGCCAGACCAATATGTTTTATTTTGTGGCCACTTTCTCTGTTTCTCTGTCCCTGAGTCCCATATAGAAGAATATAATAGAAATGATAGTGCAACCTACCCCTGTTATAATGATAGAATAGTCAATTGCTAATCTTCCTAAGACCTTATCAATTACTATATCCAATATAGGCAGTATAATGAATGCAATTGACAAACTATAATATTTACTTAACTTCGTATAGTAAAAAATAAAAATATCTATCCACAAATAGCTAAGTGACGCAATTGCGATGGGTATTCCAACTGAATTTAACCAGTGGCCCTTTGTATTCTGTTCAATTACCCATAAAAAAGGTATGATGAATATACTTAATGACAGCATTGAAATCATCAATCTATTTTTCTTAAGTCTAATCATAGGTATTACAATAAACCATGCTAAAACTATAGCACTTGAAGGAATTATGGACCAGCTAATGGTTTTAGATATGGCCAAATCGCATAATGTACAAATAAATATAGAAATTAAAAACAGCAAAGAAACCACTATAGTAACTATACTTTTGTTTTTAATATTACGCTGTTTACTTACCTTATTGGTATAATCTAATTTACTATTCATAGCATTGGGTAAAGGTGAATCTTCTACTATTCTTTCTCCCTTTAAAAGTTCATTTACTGTAACGCTAAGTATTTCCGCAAGTTTTGATATTATAGTAATATCAGGATAACCAATTCCTCTCTCCCACTTTGAAACTGCTTTATCTGTTATGTTAAGTTTCTCTGCCAATTCTTTTTGAGTCATATTTTTAGCTTTCCTGGACACCGAGATAAAAGCACCTACCTTATTATTATCCAACTTAATACCTCCTTAAATCAAATTTACCATCAATTACAAAAATAGGCAACCTACACTTAGATTACTAGAGGTAAACTAACTGTAGAGTTGCCTACTTTAAAACACCTTTTTTAGATAACATTCTGCAATAAAGGAAAAATGCCCATGTAATTACTAATAAGCCTATATCAAAAAGAGATACCCAAGGTCCAAGAACATTCCACCTATTTCTAAATGCAAAGGTTAAGGCATCTAAAAATAACATAGATACAGCTGAAACAAATGACATTGTTTTTGCCCAATGATTTTTAAATAATAGGATAATAGGTGCAATCAAGCCACTGAAAATATTAGTTGTGTATAAAATCAAGAATAATACCGGATAATTTGTAAAGTACTGAACTACTGCTTCACCATAATGTTTGGAATTATAATAGTTCGCATTATGTCCAAGCATCATAAAGTAATCATAAGTGCCGTTAACATATATAAAAATAAATAATACTGCAGTTAACCAAAGATGCCAAGGTGTCTTAATAAATCTTTCCTCTGAATTGTTATTAGCTAGATTCTTTTTCATACTATTTCTCCTTTAAAATTTATATGAATACTTAAAGAAAATTAGTTATGCATGTGCTCCACAATATTCACTTATAAAACTTGCAGCAAAATCCATAATTTAACGTGACACTTTCTCCATCCCCCTGTCCCTAAGCATAGTTGGGTGTTTCTACAAAAAATGCTGCTCCCACTCCCCAAAATAATATTAATCCCAATATAAATAGAATTATATTACTAATAATATATCTTTTAGTCTCTTTACTAGATTTTAATTTAGCTATAAAACCTAGACCTATAATAAGTAAAAGATAGATTACCATTGAAAGCACGCCTGCTATTAGACCTTTAACACTTGGCCATCTAAATACTGGTGTAAAATTGACTTCATGGTTAACCATATCTAATATAAGAAGTATGGTAAAACCATAAATAAATGAGATAATTGAACTTACTGTGTAGGTTAATTTAATAATAGCATTTTCCTCCTATTCTTTGAGATAATTTTTAATGGAATAATCTTAAAGCTCTCTCAGTTACTAACTATCATATATCAACTACCATCTATCAGTTCCTAATTGGTTGATATTTGTATGTTATTATATGATTTAAAGATATTTTAAGCTGTGATGTAATGATTATGATAATTAACTTATGCATTCTATATGGAAAGTTAAAAGTTACTTAATAGCGTACACTTGGTATTCCTTTTCAAAATGATATCCTAATTTCTCTGCAAGTGCCACAGAGCCAACATTTGCTGCATCCCAGTGAGGATAGATGTTTACTTCCATGCAAGCTAGAATTAACTTTGAAGCTACAGCTAGAGCTAATCCCTTACGTCTATATTCATCTTTTGTTCCAATGGTTATTTCGATACGGCCCTCACAATAAGTGTAAGAAGATGCACCAGCTATTATTTCTCCATTATAAACTATGGCATAACCAAGTCCATTGTTTAAAAAGTCTTCTAATGAGTCATAATTTGAGCAGAAATCTGCCATAAAATCATCTTCTAAAACTATAGGATAAAGTGATTCATCAATTCGGCTAATGTTAAACTCAGAATCAATAGCATTAATATATTCATTTAACGTATCTTTTTTAAATACATTAGGCTCTGTTTTTATTGAATATCTACTAAATCTCTTTAGAGGATTAGGATATTGGCTTTCTATAAAGGAAATCCATGAGCTGTCATCAGCTATTATGATCTGTCCCTTGCACTTTTCAACCAATTCTTCTATTGAAACTTCCCCCTTATAATCTTCAATGCTTCCAAGTAAGTAGCAGAAATCAGCTACCACCGCAATACCAAAGGTAGGATTATCCTTATTATCTACCCAAGCTTTTCCCATCTTTCCCTCAATACATGAACATAGTGTAACATCAGTTTTTTCCTTACGAAATCTGCTAAGAATTTGTCTTTCCTCAGCTAACAACTCTACCATAAAAGTATCCTCCCATATAACTTTAAAGTTCATTTGAATATTTAATTAATTTTAATTTATGCGTATTACACAATATTCACTTATGAAAATTGCGGAGATATTCATAGATTAACGGGACATTAGCTCAGTCCCCCTGTGCCTATATCTTAAGATTATTTCCGTTGTGCCATCCTCAAACTTACTGTTTCCATCTGGTTTAAATCCATGGTTTTCGTAAAACTTCCTTGCTTTATAGTTCTTTTCTAATACCCAAAGAAGTACTTGCTCTATACTTTTCTCTTTAGCTTGATTTAGGCAAGCATCTATTAATTTGCTTCCAATACCTTGTCCTTGAAAAAAAGTATCTATGTAAAGTTCAAAGATCTCTATACTATTTTCATTACTTCCTTTACTTGGGCTTCCATATTTTATCAATCCTTTTACGATTCCATCATCATATACATATAAATCCTCTAATTCAGATTTATTGTCACGAAAGCCTAATGCCAAGTCCAAAACCTGCATTTCGTTAAAGGAAACCTGGTCATTGTTGAATATTTTCCGATAAGCAGTTCTTTTTGAAAATATTAATATTTCTGCTAACCTTGATGCATCTTTTATTTCTGCTTTTCTTATCATATCAATACCTCTTAAATTATGTTTTATATCGAAAGTAAATAATCCCTATATCTAAACCTATTTTATTCTTCCCTTGCACACATTTAAAAAAATAATCTTCCATCCTCTGTTAGTGTAATATTTCTTCCTTTTGGTTCAAAAAACTTTGTTTTTGATAGATTCTCTAAATTATTTATATGGTTGAATACCGAAGTCTAAATAGTAATTAATCATTACTTTTTTCTTAACATTATATCAATATATTACAAATTTTAAAACATAATACATTAATATATTAATATATTAATATAGGAGTTGAAAGTTTATGAAAATTAACGTAAAAACTGAAAATGATTATTTACCAGCTACTTTTTTCTGCATTTTCCTTCTTTAAAATCTATTTTAAGAAATTTCAGATATCCTTCTTACGCTCATATTTTTACTTATTTTAAAATTACTTTCATAAAAAGTCTAATTTTTTGTCAAATAAATACGATAATTACATTAGTTGCTTAATTAAGTGATTTGTAGGAATACATTTATGACCTAATTAGGCAACATACATATATTTTAGTAATCGTGACTTTTAGGAGGTACTTTTAATGTCAAACAGTATATTAGATTCAGTTGTCGTTGCTGCTGCACAACTAAAAACATTTTTTCAAGATGATAGTTTATCTATATGTATATCAGATTTAGAAAAATTTATAGCAATATATGATAGCGAAAAGATACCAGCAGTTTTCAAAGTTGGGGCAACTCTTGAAGAGGTTGGTTATTTAGATTCTATAAAAGAACTTCTTGAAACAAAAAAGGCTAAAACTATTTTTATTCCAAAAGAAGTGGTAGGAATACCATTTAAATCTATTGTAAGTCCAATTTTGGATGAACGAAATGAGTTGGTAGGTATGTTTAGCGTATGTATTAGCTTAGAAAAGGATTCGTTAGTTGAAGAAACTTCCGAGGAACTTACTTCATCTATTGAAGAAATCAATGCTTCCTTCCAAGAAATTGAACTTGGGGCCAATAAGCTTAATAATATGTTGACTTCTATCAAAGAAAGCACAAAGATAATTGAAGATAACTTAACTATCAGTGATGAAGCAGTAAGTTTGATTAACGGAATTTCTTCAAAATCAAATTTACTTGGGTTAAATGCTGCCATAGAAGCAGCTAGAGCTGGTACTTTTGGACAAGGCTTCTCTGTAGTAGCTTCTGAAATGAGAAAGTTAGCTAGTCTAAGCAGTGAAACCTCAAAGAAAATATCCACCTCTCTTCAACAGATGAGCAGAACTATTGAAGATGTACTTAAGGTTATAAATGAAGTAGGAGATATTGCAGACACTCAATCTAAATCCACTTCTGAAGTTTCTAAGTCAATAGAATTTATCACCAATAAATCTACAGACTTAGTAAAACTTTCAAAGTCTAACTAAAACCCAAATTTATGAATATTATTTATTAGTATAAGTTAATAATGAATAAACACCTTTACTGAAGCCTCTATCTTCAGCAAAGGTGTTTGCTCATATAATACATCCAATAATTTTTCAGCTTTTGCTATAGCTTTAACTTTTTTCACATTGTTATATTTCTTTTATATTCCTTACTCCTTGACTAGAAGCTATTACAGTATCAATTATTTTGTCTACCGCCTCATCTATTTTATTTCCTTGCCAGCCTAGATTCCATCCATTTTCACCAAGTACATCTGTAACTATATAAATAGCAGAAGCTGCACAGTTTCTGTATTTAGCTATTGCAAAAAGACCAACGCCTTCCATTTCCACGCATAAAGCTCCCTTAGTACGATAATCTAGGACTTGCCCCCAGGTTTCATGGTAGCCTGCATCTGTTGTCCAGTGCTTTCCTTTCTTAATATCTATAGAATTATTCTTTAATGAAGCCTCTAATTCATCTGTCAAGTTTTTAGATGTTTCTATAAAATCATAATCAAGGCCATAGAGCCTAGGAACAGCAGTGTCATTATATGCCCCTTTTGTAAGAATTACTTCACCAATATGTAAATCTGGCTGTAGTCCACCTGCAAATCCTATATGTATTAGCTCCTTAACACCACCAGCAATTAAATCCTCTGCCTGGGTAGCAATAGCTGGAGAACACATTTGCCCTTTTACAAATCCAACAGCAGGATTATTGTTAAAAACACATAACTTTCCACCTAAAGGATACTTGTATGTTCCACAATTTCTTTCAACCATTGCATCATAAATGCTGTCTGCCAGTAAAAACACTCTTTTTGGAACTTGAATATCATCTAAATCAAATCCATCACTTTCCAATTCAAGTCTAACTAAATCCTTAGGATCTGTAAGAACGCTATTTCTATCCATTGTATAACCTCCATAAATTCAATCTCCTATTGTATTTTTAGGATTATCATCCCCCAGTATGTTATATTAAAACTAACATGTAACTTGTAAAAAGCTTATTTATACATAGAAGTAATTTGTCAGCTACTACAAGCTTTCCATGGTGACCATATAACTTTACACTACTATATATGTATGTATTCAATAATTGTGGGTGACCTTTTTCCTTTGTAATTGTGATAATTAAACGCAGCTTTGAAGACTTGCTATACTCGTAATAATTTCAAAAAAATATCTTTTAATAGTTTATCATCCGCTACAGCCTTACATGGTGACATATAACTATAAACTACTATATACTAATGTATTCAATAATTGTTGGTACCCTTTTTTAAAGATGAGTACTAAATATCATTCCACCTTCGTGCCCCATCCATCATAAACTTCATTAAAGGATATTGCTAGCTCAGACATTTCCTTTGATTCTTGAAAAATAATCTTTGGTTCAACCAAACAATACTTGCAACCATCAAAAAAGAAGTATTCCCTCCCACTTTTGTCAATCTCCTCGTACACTTCTGATACTTCATAACCTTTATTTTTTAAGATTTCTGTAATTTTTGCAATATTACATTTATCAATAACTGTGAAGTGATGTTCTATGTAGTGAGGTTTTGACAAATCTGAACCTGCATTTTTTAAAGCTTTTATTGTATCTAGATCTAATGCTTCACGTTCTCTCTTTTCTCTATTTGTCTTAAATTTATAATAAATTGACTTAAACATTAACTAATAGTTCCTCTCAAAAATTCCAATATTAAATGTGTTTAGCACTATAGCTGCACTACTTTGTAATAAAACCTATACTTTCAGATTCTTCTATAATAATTCTGTGGTAATTTTGAAAATATATTTCAGATTGAAGTGATACATCTTTAATACCAATATAATAAATAATATTCATGCTTAATTTCTTCATCTCATCATTTTCATATGAATTTATCCTAAAATTTACAGCGAATATGTACCATTGTTTTACATTTAATTATAAATAATACCGTTATTTTTTTCAAATAATTATATGAAGCTACGCCACTTTATCAGTTCATATCCTAGTTATTACAAATTTTATAGTTTTTAGTAGTATTGTAATGTTATAATTAACTATAACTATGAGTTATAGATATAATGTTGGAAGGTGAAAACTAAATGACAAGAGAAATTGAAGATTCTTCGGACAATGTAAATTTAAAAAATATATTAGTAAATAAAGACTATAAACTAAATCTAAGAAAAGAGACTAAGCACTTCATAATCGATTATACTGAATTTGATCAGCTGTGCATAGCTAAGGTTTCTGAGGTTCTTGAAGATAACTATGATAGGATTACTACTAACTTTAAGCAGCAGCTTGAAGAAAAACTGATTATTGAGCTTCATCCAAACCATCAGCAGCTCCACATAGCTTTGGGTTTTCCAGATGCACCAGATTGGGTAAGAGGAGGTCTTGGAATCGGCAAAATTGCAATAGCTTCACCTTTAAATCCTCCACCAGGTTCAGAATTTCATAATGTATTAAATACAGCGGTCCATGAATTTGTCCATATCATAGTAAATAGAATAAATGAAAACACTCCTAGATGGCTCAATGAAGGTATTGCAGGTTATGAGGCCAAGGATAACAATGAAAACTGGATAATAAAAACTGTTAAATCTGGATTGCTTAATAATACTGTTCCTACCTTTGATGACTTAGATACAGAAGATGATTTTGAGACATTTTTCAATCGTGACGGATATCAATACTCCTATACTATAGTAGAAGCAATAGTTAACCTATTTGGCTACAATAAGCTATGTAGCTTAATAAAATCCCCAAATAATTATGTAGCTACTTTGGGAGTGACCGAGGCTGAGCTTCAACATATGTGGATTGATTATATTAAGAAGAACTATTGCTAAAGATTTCTTATAATGAAACTTAGTTTAAATAAAGCTTTTGATGAATCCACAAAATTGTATTTTCATAAGCTTGATCTTAAAGCTATACCTCTTTATAAATTAGACTTTTAAAAGTTTGAGTTTAGCCATTCCGTTCTAAGTATACTCATTTGTATTTGGCTTAGGAATCTCCCTTTTCTCAAGCTTTCTTCTCTACATACACCTTCTCTTATAAATCCAGCCTTTTCATAAAGGCTAATAGCCTTAGGATTATTTTCAAGTACCCTTAGCCAAATCCTATTAAGTTCAAGTTCTTGAAACCCTAGCCATAATACAAGCTTAATGGCCTTATAAGCAAATCCTCTTCCTCTATAAGACGGACTTATACATACGCTAAGCTCACCACGTCGATTTTTCCAAGATATATCAAACAATTCAATGATTCCTATAAAGCTCTCGTATCCATCGGTTATTATGTAGCACTTATTGCTGCTATCTTGGTAATAGGCTTCATCGGAAAAGGCAGTAATTCCAAGCATCTCTCGTGCTTCTTCATCCATAAGCATCATATTTATAGCTTGCATATGTTTCCTTTCTACAGGTATAAGAGAGATACCTTCATATTTTAAGCTATTTAGTACTGAAGCTTCAGATAACTTATTAATTTCTTTAATAATGTCATAAATCTCTAGAGGAGAATTTATGACAAACTCTATCTTTTCATTATGCTGAAAAACTCTATCATAAAATATTCCAATATACTTAGCTTTCACCTCATAAGCAGCATCAACATCAACAGTGCCAAGGCCTACAATAATTGCATTGCAACTGGCACATTCCTCTAATATTTGTTTAATAAGCTGAACTTTCGTATAGCAACCATTACTATATTTGATCGATGAGATACAATCATTAATTTTCAGGTTTCTAAGAATATTATCCGTATAATGCTCTTCTTTATCTGAATATATGCCTAAGGTATAACCTTCCTTATAGAGCCTTAATATCAGCTCTCTTACCTCCTTACATAGCTGCACCTTGTCTACAATTAAAGTCTTTAGATTGAAGATAATTGTTTTATACATTAACATCCCCCTATTTTTCAACAAATTATTTCACAAGTATTATTTATAGGTATCTTTTATGAAAACTTAATTTATACAAGTTCTATAATACGGCTTATGGGATTAGAAGCTTCTAGATTATAGGAATAATCAGTCATATATAAATTAATAGTTAGACTATGTTTAATATTATTGTTGAAACTTAACAGATCCAATAGTTAAGTTACTATTGTTACAGAAACAAATGTTAAGTTGTAAGTTTTAATATAGACGTATTTTTAGTGTACAGTTTGTAAGCATAACTTAAGCTTTAAACTGAGAAACCTATAAATCAAAAAAATGAATTTTACTATAAAAACTTCTTTGAAATTGATAATCTTAAATAGATTGCAAATAACACTAAGCTATATGCAAGTCCACATACTGCGGGAACTATGATACTCTTATCAAGACAATCTATAAGATAATAAGCAGGTGGTAGTGCTAAAATTATATATTTAATAATTGGGTAATCTCTTATTATTACTCCCTGTAAACAGGATAAAATAAGTATTATAAAAACAAGTATTATAGCAATCTTTCTATCCTTAATTTTATTTGATTCAAAGAAGTTTGCAAACCCAATACCAATCAGGCTAACAATTCCCTGTATTAGCATGCCTTTTATAACATCTGTAAATATTATAGGCTTTGAAAAAGAACCAAATATAATTGGATAAATAATTGATATAAAGCTAAAAGCTGAAACCAGTAGAGAAAGGAATACAATCCGTCCTGAATAATATTTTATTTCCTTATTGACTGACAGCATTACTAGCTGTTTCTGAGTAGTGTCTTCTATTTCATTAAAGGTAAAAGTTATCCACACTGCAATTATATATATTGCTATGGAGCTTTCTCCATAGCCACTTAAAATAGAATCCAGCGAAAAGGCATATGAAACAGCCAAAAAAACAATTAAAAAAATAGCTGGTACTATGTATATATAGGACTTTATTAAATACCTGAAATAGTATTTTATTATAGCTTTCAATCTTTTAATCCTCCTAGAAACTTATCTAATTTGTTATTTCATTTAAACTAATAATACTCATACCACTTTTTAGTGCTGTAAAGACAACATTATCACAATATTCTTTCTCAACTAGAACATCTGTTATATCTTTATAAACCTCAAAATTTATAATTCCTCGTACATTTCTTAGGAACTCCATATCTATTTGATTTATATTTTTCAGCTGTAGTAGTTTCAGTGACTTTTTATTGTATTCCTTAGCTTTTTGGTCAACAATCTTACCTTTCTCAACCGTAATTATTCTGTCTGAAATTGCCTCTACCAGATGCATTTCATGACATGCAAAAACAATAGTTGTATCCTGCTTCTTTAATTGGCTTATTAACTCAATGAGAATCTTTTGAGATTTGATGTCTTGGCCTGATAATGGTTCGTCCATTATTAATAGATCACATTTTATTAAAAGTGCCTGTATCAAGGCTACTTTTTGCATTGAGCCTTTAGATAAGACCATAATTTTTTGATTGGCCATATGAGATATGTTCAGTCTTTCATACAAGCTATCTAGTTTAACTTTGATTTCTTCCTTTTTTAAACCTAAAATACTCCCCATGTGATATAAGTACTCATTTACAGTAAAATTCAGCTTAGGAAAATGCTCCGGTACATAGCTAATCCTCATATCCTTCTTTGAGGTAACTCTCTCACCGCCAGTTAGAGCTACTAATCCTGCAATAGATTTTAGAAGTGTGCTCTTCCCCATACCATTCCTACCTAATACAGCTAGAGCTTGCCCTTTATAAAGCACTAAATTAATATCATCTAAAATAACTTTCCCATCAACCTTTTTGGTAACATTCTTTAACTGTAAAATACTATCCTTCACTTAAATTCCTCCATTATTGATATATCTAATCCTTCATTTCTAATAATATTATGTGTCCAAACTTGCTGCTTATCTTCTTCTTAAACTCGACTTTATTAGTAACTCTCAATTACCGTTTCAATTTCCTTCTAATTAAAACTATGTATATAAATTACACCAATGTAACTAATTATATATTCCGTAACTTTTTTAGTCAATTTACTAAAAAAACCACTAAAGCTTAAGCCAATAATTTCTAATATGGTAACTATGATGTATCTAACGTTTACAATAGGAAATTTACCTAGTTTCTATAACCATTTAGAGAAATTAAAAAGCTTATATTTCCTACTGTCTACATAAATATTCGGAAGTATTTTTACTTTAGTTTTTTTTAATTTCCCTATTCAAGTTAAGTAGCCATTATCCTATGATTTAACACTGTCGAATTTGCCAATTATATACAACCAACTCAAAATAATGTTATAATTCAATTAGTACTATTATTAGTTACTTAATAAGATGTAAGGGGAAATATCTATGGCAAGGATTATATTGCTAATAATAAATTTTATTATTTTATTTTTCGTACTAAAATTTTTAACAAAAGCATTGAATAGAAGACTGACAAACGCTAATAAGTTCCTTAGATTTAATGAGCAAATGAAATCTAAGCTTCCTATGTTTGCCTTGGTATTATCAATCATTAACCTGTGGATTTTTATCTTAGGTAAATTCTACATAGTCTCGTTTATATTTTTTCCACTGCTAATGGCGTGTGTAATTTTTATGGGTTTAATAACTGATGTGAAATAAAAAAGCTTTAGAAAATCATTTTGTGCTTAAGGTTTTTCAGATAATTTTTTTTATACATTATTAAAAGTATTAGATATGATGATTTTAGAGTTGGTTGGCGCATAAAATCTATTTCATTTACTTCATTAAGCAACTTATTAAAACGTTCTTACTGAACTACTTTAATGAATAAAACTTATTATAACCTATGTATACTGAAAATATATTCATATATAACAACCTATGCTAAAACTATTGTTAAAGCATAGGACTTTTGTTTTAAAAAGCATTTTTAAAAAGGCGTGTACTCTTTTAATTAACATCTTCAAAGAGAACCATTCATTTAATTTCAAGCTCTATCTAATTGTTGGCCATGTTTAGATACGATACTATAACAGCGCCTAATTATTTTATGGAACCGTTTAATACATTCGACGCTTCAAGTGCTATGATTGTCTACTCTTATTTCTTATTGCTGGATATCATACATATCTAAGCCCGCTGCACTTTATCCTTTCCAAACACCGTATAATACCACAAAATATTCACAATAAGATTAACTATGCACAATACTAGTTCTGCTATAACTATATTCATAGCTGCATTTCCAATAAGACCTACAAAAATTATGCCGCTAATCAATAAGCCTATAGAAAAAGCTCCTATAATTACCGCTATAAAATATTTGATCTTATCAAGCCCTATTATGAAAAGTGTTAGCGGAAATAAGTATACAATAAAAATACTCAAAACTGAAAGCCACATAGCTCCAGATCCAAACTTGTTAGAATGAGGACCATAACTTATTAATGAAGCTACTACTGTAACTAAGGTGAAAAGCACTGCAGATGCTAAGGTTAAAAAAGTGATTTTGTTCTTATTAGCTTTTACTTTCATAAAACTTCTCCTTTAATTTTATTAATATAATATGAAACAATCTCTATATAGGAATCATCTCTCTTTAAGACAACATATTTTTCAAATCTGCTTATTGGTTACTTAAAAATATTTAAGGCCTAATTTCAATAATCTCCTTAACCCAAGCCTTTTTTAATTCTTCAAGATTGTAGAACTTTTATTCTGTAAGCACTATATCTACTATTATCTTACTATATCTGAATGTATTAAATAAATGTTGCTGAAACTTCTTATTTAAATTATACCATAATCTCCCTTACGCTCAATATTGCTATATTTTCACTAAAACAGCTTATAGAGGGCACTCCAGTAATTGCACAAATGAAATGAAATTAAATTTATATGAGTATCGGTTGTATTATTATGTAAGTGTAATGCTTGTAATAAAACCTGTATTGTATTATTTAACTGTACATCCTTTAAAGAATACGATAAGTTCATCTGACTTAAGCATTTTTATATTGTTTCGTGATAAAAAAGTACAAATTAATAGAAAATACAAATAAGCTCTATAAATCTAAAAATAATACAGACATAATTAGAATCATTACTCTTATATTGCTATTTTACTTTGGACTATGTTCAATAATATTGTTGAAATTAAGTAGCTATGAAGGAGATGCTATATTAGCGAGCAATTAGCGCAAGCTCATCTAAGCATCGGATCACTGACCACTGAATTTCAACACAATAATTTAACAGAGCCTTACTTTAAAACGTCCATAACTGCAGAAATAATGGACATTATCCCCTCTCCAGTGATCAATCCTACTGCTACATTATTGGGTACAAGTTTGCTATTATTCTTAACCAATAGTTTTGCTATTAGGCCTCCAAGGAATATTGGTATTATTACTGATGTTGGTATAAGTATTCCCATACCTATTAATAATGGAGAGTGTTTAAAATAAGCTAGAATTATGCTAAGGAATATTGCAATTCCAATATACATTATATTTATACTTGTAGGAATTCCCCTATTAACAACTGCCTTTGCAATTGTCCCCCAGGTTAGGCTTGTTGGAGCAGGTAAAAGTGAATTGCCAAAACCATATTCTGATTTTAGTATAAACATTGTGATTGAGCCTATAACTACTCCAACAACTGAGCCAATTGTATAGCATATAATAAGCTTTTTAATAGAAGTTTTTGTGACTTTGCCAATGCTCATCATTTCCATACAATCTGAAAGTGTTACAGTCATTAAGGTTATGCCACCTGATAGTAAAAGAGTAGTGGTAATATCTTTAGAAATTATTCCGATTAAAGGAATGGTAAAATAAATTGTTGCTGTAGTTCCTAAGCCTGTTTCGCCTCTTGTTCTAGCAGTTACTAGCCCGAATAATAAGGCTAAACAAAGAATAACTACTAGGCCATAAATAGGAAAGGAAAACTGTATTTTAATAAAGGTACTAACACAAAGAAAGAATATAAAAAAGCAAATTCCATAGAAATAATTTAACTTTGTGTCCTTCTTGGGTATATTAGAAAATATAGTTCCTATCTTCATTAATAAACCAGGTACTGTGTAAATTGTGTATCCCAAGGCCAAGCCTATAGCTACAGATAACACTAAGGGATTAGATAAATGATCTTTGAAGGTGATTGCTGGCGAAAAGCCTTTATTGGATATTACCAATACCAGTGTAGAATAGGCAGTACCTATCAACATAAATAAAACTGCTTTAAAGGGAAGGAACATACCAAGTCCAAATAAAAGCGGAGATATTTCAGCACCAATAAAATCTGGAATTTTAAACAAACTCGCTAAGGGATTATATAAACACTTCTTAACCCTAACAACTATGTAAACCACTATTGCAACTAATCCGCACCATAAAATCTGAAATAAATTTTCTTTTTTGTCCTCAGTGATTGAAAGAATAATGTTACCCATTGCTTGCCCCTTAGGAAATGGTAACCCTTCCTCATAAATCCATACTCTTAGTAGTGGTATGGCGATAAAAATACCAAAAATATTCATTCCTATACCAAGAACCATTATGATCCACAGATGAATGTTAGCACCGTTACCTCCATAAATAATTGAAGCTGCGTATGCACTTTCTAAAGAGAAGGTGGCTAGAGAAGCCCCTGAAGAAAATATTTGCACCAAGGTAAGTTCCTCGCTGGTGGGTTTAAAGAAAATTCTAATAAAGAAATAGAATATTATAGGAGTTACCAAAGTTGATGATATGCTCATACCAGTCTTGTACACTAGCAGTATTCCTATAAAAGCATATAAAACACCTATGAGTAACCCTAAAGAAACCATATAGCCCCATTTAATTACACGTTTCATCATTCTTGCCCCCTGAACAGTTATTATTACTTATAGTGATCTGATTTATTATCTTAAGGCATTAAGATAATTTTTACGCACTTATTATTTTGCAAACTATTTTAGGCTAGGTTTAATAAGGATGGTTGACCACATAGTTTCAACACTGCCTATTAAACATTACCTTATCTTAAAATAACCTTAGGCAAGCTATATCACATACCTAAGGTTATTTTCATTTCATATTTACAAATTATATTTACTCATAGCTAGTATTTCTTCAGAATTCATTTCAATCATATGTTTAGTGCTTGTGTCAGGATAAATTTTTCTAAAGCTATCAACTATCTTATATCCAAAGAAATAACCTGCACACCAAGGTATGGATTCTGCTTCATTACCAAACATATATTTTTCATAATTAAAATCAGTTTCATATAATAAATTTGAATAATGATCCTTCCAAAGTTCTTTTTCTTGCTCTTTTGAGATTTGACATATCCATGTTGGGTTTAGTGTAGGATTAAGGCTTTTTGCGAAGTAATCAGCTTGACCATCTATTAACAATGCTTCTAAAAGAGTTCCTGTACTTCCTCCATGAATTACATGCCAATAATTGCCCCATACGGTATGATGGTATTCATGTGCAAAAACATATGGAATCCATTGAAAATAGTCTTTAGCAAAAGGATTAACTTGTATTAACATATTGCCAAACACATTTACTCCTAGTACTCCATTCTGCTGTTCTTTAACCGTAGTATTATCATCATCAAATGGATAAATAGCAATTACTATTGTATCATCATCATAATTAGGAAGTGCCTCTACCACAGCTTTAAACTTACTCTTAATCTCATCAATATTAATTTCCTTCAACAATTTAATCTGCTGCTTTAATTTATTTATATCTTTTATTGGCATTGGTTTTCTATCAGACATGTCAAAGGGTGCCCATTGGCTAATCTTGTCCCAATAAGGTTTTATTGCATATCTATCCCACAGCTCTTTGCAGGCTGTATTGTCCTTTTCCATCTCAAGAATATATCCATCTAAATTCTCGTAAACCGCTATTATTTCTAAATTCATTCTTTCTCCCTTCGGTATAAGAAAAATAATAAATTCCCTGAAGTAACCTTCTTCAGTGGATTTTCACTATATCAGTGCATTTTCAAAACCTCCTCTAGTAATCTAGAAGAGGTTTAATAATCTCTTTATTGGTAAAGTACTCCAGATTTAAAGATATACCGCTTCTATAGAAAATATATTTTCAAAGCTCCTTTTGTTTCTTGGCGGAGAATGTGAAATATAAATCTTGTTATAAGTGGTACATCTATAGGGAACCAACTTCAACTATTAAGTTATGCATGCCACAAAACTCCTCAGAAGGCATGATTTACAGACATATATAACTTAAGTTTTTGTAATGAAACCCTATACCTAGGATTCTTACTTTTTGGTTGCGGTCATTGCTATAAGAGTAAGATAATCTTCTGAATCAGCAGCATGCAAATCAAAATCTGCAGTGGATCTCCATATATCCTTACCATCTTCAATGGTTTCTGCATAGGTCACATCAACTATACCAGTTTTTTGCCATAAATCCTTCCACCACTTTGCACTGTGGAAACAATACATATCTGGTTCCCAATGTGGTTTCATTGCTTCTGGCAGACCATTGCTAAACTCCCTTGTAAGACCAGGACTGACAATACCAAACTGTCCTCCTTTTTTAACAAGTTTTGAAAAATAGTTTGGAAAATATATCTCATCTGTACCAAAATAGTGATACGCATCTATGCTGATAGCTGCATCAAAGTAGTTTTCCGCATAAGGTAACCCATGAGCTTCTGCACGAATAGGAAATACCTTATCCTCTACTTTCATTTCAGCAAAGCGACGGTAGTTATCCGTAGGGCTTATCCACAAATCATTTGCAAATACAGTTACACCAAATTCCTTTGCAAGAAATATTGATGTAAGACCCATACCACACCCCATATCAAGCACACGCATACCCGGCTTTAAATCCATCTTTTCGCAAAGAATCTCAATAAGATACATCGCATTTGGACCAAGCATTTTGTTTTCTTCAAAAAATTTTTCATACTTCTTATAATAATTTTCACAACGTTCAAATTTTCTCATTTTTAAATATTCTCCCTTATTATGTTATTCTTTTTTTATTCTTTTTAATGTCATATGCAGGTAAGTTATCTACACATACTTATCCACCGATTTATCTAGAATATGGTTGGCTAAAGAATAACACGCAAGGCGATAATATATAATTTAATAGTATCTCAAGCGTGTTATTCAGAAACCACCCTTGATACTATGCTCTTTTTATTCATCATAAAAACACTTCCTTTCACCAAATAATGGATTTATCATACCATATATAAACCATTATGTAAACTATTTCCTAAAGATATTTGCATCTTTTTATAAGATAACTCAGGTGAGCTTCTTGCACCTCTACCATGTAATAGTCTATTTAACCCTTCGCTCCTCGATCTGAAATCTATTATGAAAACTTTTTTTAGGTCTGAGAGTACTTTTCAGAATATAAAATTATTTACACTTGGTAGAATTCCTACATGGAAAATCATATGATATTTAAAACAATAATTTTGAGGATAATATGAGGTACATTTTAAACATTAAGGAATGTGAATTTTTAGGAAAGGGAGATGAAGGCGCAGTATATCTAACTCCAGAGGGCTTTGCACTAAAAATATTTTACGACAGAAGAAAAGCTGAAAGTGAAGTTGCGATCTTAGAGAGAGCTAATAGTAGTAGATTTTTCCCTAAGGTACTGTTTATTGCTGACAATAGAGTTCTAAGAGATTATGTTGATGGTATAAATTTATATGATTACATTAGTAAAAATGGATTATCTTATAAACTTTCTATTGAAATAATTGAACTTATAGAAGACTTTAAGCGTCTAAACTTTAAAAGAATCGATATCAGAAATGCGCACATCTTTGTAAATAAAGCTGGAAAAATACAGGTTATAGATCCAAGAAAGGTCTTTGAAAAAAATATCCCCTACCCTAAGGAAATCATTAAAATATTAGTTCAGCTTAATGTTTTTGATGAATTCCTTAAACATGTGTTAGCTTACAAAGGAGCCCTTCTTGATTATTGGATTAAGGGTTACGAATACTATGAAGCTATGCGTAAGAAGTCAATTACTATAAATATGAAGGCTTGCTAAAGATGTACCACTTCGATTCGAAATCTATTTTCCAGAACTCTTCTTATTCTGAGAGGAGAATTTGAAAATATAAATTTTAACACGAAGTGGTACATCTTTATATCTAAATTCTAAGTTTTCTTGCATTTACTTAACTACTTATATAGATAATAATATTCGTATGTTCATAAGCCTTCATTATAGCAACTATTCTAGTTTCTTAAGATAAAGCATATTATTTTCTTCTTTTCTTACTATCTCCATAAAAACTTTTTCTAATGTTTCCATTTCATCCTTTGCTACTATCGTATGCTTAGCCATTGAAAACTCAGCAATTTTAGTACTCATTACCACAGAAAAAATTGGAACCAATATGAAACAGGGCATATAAAAAAAGTTTAGCTTTTTAGGAGTTACTTCTACTCCTATTTTGTTTAATGCTTTAAAGCATTCTCTTATAGCCAAGATCATGTTCTTCAATGTTCTAGGTGATTTAGCTAAGTGATAATTATTAGAATTAAACCTATATAGAGCCTTACCAATGGGTACCACTACTGCAACGTGAGTTCTTTGCCAAGAAAGCATATTGTTATTTTTACTTGGTGAAAATCCAGCTTTTCTAAAAATATTAAGCAATCTTTCAAGTCTAATTGTATCTGCACCATCTATCTCTCCAAAGGTTGTAGCTTGAAATACTTTTGCAACTCCTTTGCCAATAAAGTATGAAACTATTCCATCCTTTCTTTCTCCTCCTGCAGAGGGAAATCCAATTATAACTCTATCAGATCCTACATAATCAACATACTTTTCATACCCATACGGATTATTTACAACGAAAACTATATTTGAGCTTTTATTTTTAGCTAATACAGGTAATATACTATCAAGTTGTGTAATTTGTACTGCAACAATTATAAAATCATAAATATCATTTTCCTCCAGCTTATTGATTACAGAAACTTTTACTCTTTCAACCTTGCCATTAATTGCATTCTTCAGTATTATTCCATCCCTATTTATTTCTTCATATCGCTTTCCTCTTGCTAGCATAGTAATATCAATACCTGAAAGAGCTAATTTTCCTCCGAATATACTGCCAATTACTCCTGAACCATATATTAATATCTTCATACTTTCTACTGTATCTAAACTCATCTATACCTCCTTAGAATTTAATAAATACCTTGATGCTGGAGATTTTACCATAAAATACTTTATACTATTTTAATAATATACTTGCTTTTTGACATTAATTATTGAAATTGCTCTATTTAGATAACCTATGTGACATTAACCTAAAGCTACTTATATAAACTAGCTGTTATATTATTCTACTGATTTTAATGCTTGAACCATATCAATTTTCCTTACTTTTCTCGAGAGTATTATAATGATGAATAAAGCACAACCAAAAGTAATCAATGTAGCTATCAATAGAGATTGTATTTTAATGTACGGAACGTATTCAAATGTATCTGTCGATATAGATATAACATATAGCTTTAGGAATACAAATCCTAACGGTATTCCTACAATCCAGCCTATTATAGTTGTTATCATAGAATCTTTAAAAATAAGATTCTTTATTTCCTTTTGTTTAAAACCCAAAACCTTCAAGGTAGCATATTCTCGGCTTCTTTCAGTAAAGCTTAATACTCCTAAATTAAATAAAATTATTATACTTAAAAACACTGCTGCAAATATTAATAATACAACTATCACAACTGCACTATCAAGGACATTGTCCATATCTTCTAATTGATCTTTGAGTGTTACTACTTCTTTTACTCCAGACTTTTTTTCCACTCTATCTACTGCTTTTTCTTTACCTACTAATATAAAGTTTGGTTTAAAGCTATAGTTTAGATTTTCCCATGCTTTTTTGGATATGAATATACCTTGAGGAGCAGTAATTGGTATAATAGAATCTACTTTAATAACTGTATACCTATCATCATCTGTTAATCTTATTTTTAAATTATCATCTTTCTTTATATTTAATTGTTCTGCTAGTCTATTTGAAACAACAACATTTTCTGAAGATAAATTTATTACTTTACCGTTGCTATCTTTTAGGTGAATGTAATACCCATCATCTATTATAGACAAACTACTTGTCTTTTGCGTTTTGTCAGTTTTGACTTCAGCTGTAACATCTTCAATTTTTTGAGCATCTGGATTTACTAATTTATAGACCTCATCCTTATCCTTATCTGTTGCATTATTTGAAAAAGCTACCTTAGCATAGTAGTCATATTGTTCACCAAACAATGACGTATTGGCCTTTTTTAAAGAATCATACATTCCAAAGCTTGCAATTAACAACATCATGCATCCAGCAACACCTATTATAGCTATTACAGCTCTCCCCTTATTTCTAAGGATATCTCTAACAGACCATTTCCATTCAAAAGATATGCGACTCCAAATTTTTGAATCGTCTTTATCATAACTATTTTTATTTTTAACAGATGTACTATTTCTCATTGTTTCTGCAGGCATTCCTTGAATACCTTCTCTACAAGCGACAATTGTTGTTATGGTACAAGCTAAAACAATTATAGCAATTATTATATATGATATAATTGATATTTCTCCACTCCATCTAGGCATTGTATAGAAGTTTTTTTGTATATTTAGTAATATCGGTGTTATAAAAGATGGTGCTAACAAAAATCCTATAAAGCTTCCTAGCAAACTTATAGTAAATCCATATAAAGAATAATGAATTAATATCTGAATATTACTAAACCCAAGTGCTTTCATAGTTCCAATTTGCATTTTTTGATTATCTACTAGACGCTTCATAGTTGTTTGCATAGCCAGCAAGGATAGCAGTATAAATAATATAGAAAACATAAAAGACAGAATTCTTAACTGTTTTATTTGATTGATAAATATAGCCACACCTGGATACTCAGATTTATCGTAACAGCTTGTAAATTTAGACCCTAGTTCATACTCAATGTCTTCTTTTACTTTTTTTACATCGGATGCTTTATCCAACTTAACCCTTATCTGATTATAATCTACTTTACCTAAGAAACCTTTACCACCTTTTTCTGACATTAAGCAATATCCATATTTCTTATGATCTGGTGTCATAGCTGTTGCACTACCAGTGTAGCTTACGTACTCTGGGCTCATTATCAAACCCTCTACTTTATACTTGTGAGTCACATCTGAATAACTTAACTTTATATTATCTCCAACATCTATTTTTTGTTCTTTTGCATAGCTATAATCTATCCAACATCCTTCTGAGTCTTTATTAAACTTTTCCCCTTTTATAATTTCTAATTTGGAAATTGAATTATCATCAGATATTATCATTCTAATCTGTGAATTTTGATTGTTTTTAAGCTTAATTTTAGATTCAGATTCAACATCAGCAATCATTGTGCTTTCTGCTTCCCTTACATTATCTATATTCTTAATCTTAGATAAGTCATCATCAGTGAATGAACTTCCATACACCCATAAATCTGCCAAATTAGTCTCTTTAAAGAACATCTTCGACTGATTGTCCATCCCCAACCAAACGCCTTCTATTCCTGTATAAATCATTATTCCTAATAACGACATTAAAAATACAGAACAAAATTGAATTTTATATTTCCATAAATCTCGTGTCATCTTTTGCATTAGTCTAAGCATCTACCAGGACACCTCCTCTAGTGAGACAGGAGTTTTGTTATTGTCTACTTTAATTATCTTTCCATCTCTTAGGTGTATAACCTTATCAGCTGCTGGTGCAATTGCAGCATTATGAGTAACTATTATAACGGTCTTTCCATACTGTTTTGCCATCTTATGCAGTAATATCAATATAAGTTTACCAGTTTCACTATCTAATGCACCTGTTGGCTCATCGCAAAGCAATACTTTGGGATTTTTACAAATGGCTCTAGCAATTGATATACGTTGTAGTTCTCCCCCTGACATTTCGCTTGGAAAATGCTTTATTCTCTTCTCAAGTCCAACTGCTTTAATCGCTTCAAGGGTATCCATTGGATTCTTTCCAAGCCTAGTAGCTACATCAACATTTTCATATGCATTCAGACTTGGAATTAAGTTGTAGAATTGAAAAACAAACCCCATATCCTCCCTTCTATACATAGTCAATTCTGACTCTGAGAATTGAGTAATATTCCTATTATCTATTACTATATTTCCACTAGTCGCTTTATCCATACCACCTAACAGATTTAAAGTTGTACTTTTACCTGAACCACTAGCTCCTAAAATTACGGTAAACTCTCCCTTTTCTATTTCAAAACTAATATCATTAATAGCCTTTACTAAATTTTTTCCAACAATATATTCTTTAGTTACATTTCTAAAACTTATATAACTCATGCATTTTCTCTCCTAAAATAATTTATCTACTAAATAAAAACTTAAGAAATATATTTTAAACAAATAAAAATCTTTTGTTTATTAATTATATGGATCTTCTAATCTAAATTTACATAACTAAAACAGCAACTTAATTAAGGATTAATATGAATATGATTACTCAAAAGGCTTTCTTTGCTACTAGTAAACCTTTATTTACTCAAATCAGATTTATAACCTAAAAACTTAGCAAAAGCCCCAAATACCTTAAAAAACATCTTCTGTGCAAATACAGCTTTAGGTAAAAACATCTCATTCTTCATATCATGTCCCATGACCGCTAATTGTAATATGCTAGGAAGTCCTTTTTTATTAACCTTTCCCATACTGGCCAATTGAAAAGTAGTTCTATAATATTGTTCGTAATGTAAGGCTGGTTCTATCCGAGCCTTTAAGTACGCCTCTTCATTACCTATATTGTAACCAGTATGCGCAACCCCAGGATTTATAACTATATAATCTCCCTCCTTTGCATCAATGATTTCATCATTAATATTAAATCTAATAATACCTCTTAAAACTTCAAAACTTTCTTTTGCCTCAGGATGGAAGTGTTTAGGAGAAATCGGCTGGTTAGGTTTTGAATAATATTCATACGTCAAATATTCACCATTTGTTTCCTCCGATGTCTTGCAAAATATAATTTTTTCACCGGTAATTGAATTTTCTATAACATCATTTTCTTCTTTCATTTACGAATCCTCCTATATAACTTATATAAAACCTACCTTTTCACAATGCTCTAACATCTTATTAATATTACTAGCCTTAACTTCAGGCCACTCAAACCCTAATTTTTGTAAGATCAAATTTGTCTTTGTCGCCATCACCTCAAAGTAAGTACTATCTAGCAATTCAAACATCTGCGAATGTAATATTATACTTTCAATGAAATCTGTTTTCTCTGAATCATCATAATTCTCATATAAATAATCCAAATATTCATCTATCTCCATGGAGTCAATATTAATACCGTACTGTCTCAAAAATTGTGCTAAATCAGGCAACTCTATATAGTTATTATTAAAAATATGATACACCTCATTTTTTAACTCTTTTAATCCCATCAATGAAACTACAGCTTTTCTGACATAATCAATAAAAGAAAAGTCAAGTGTCTTATGTAGTCCTATTGGCATTTTCCCTAAATTTATAAAAGCTTTAATAATTTTATAAAAACCGTTATCTTCTATATTCTCTTGGAATATACCAGTCTGTGAATTACATATTAAGTTGCCAACTCTAAATATATTAGCATTTAATCCACTTTCTCTTGCAGCTATTAACTTCATTTCAGCCTCTAGCTTTGTCTGTATATAATAATTATTAGATACTTGTCCATTGTTAAAATCATCTTCTGTAAATATACTAATTTGTTGACCTTCTATCTTTCCGCTTGCTACACCTATAGTTGATATATGGTTTAAGTCTTTTATCTTTTTATCAAATGCAAACTTTATAAGTCTTTCAACTCCTACCACATTTACCTCATAAAATTCCTCGTAATGCCCATAATGTGAAACATTAGCTGCAGAATTAATGATACAATCTATTGTTAAAGCTAATTTATTATATTCTTCTTCTTTCAATCCGAAGTTATCCTGTGTCAAATCTCCACAAAGAATAAATAATCTATCACTGTAGTTTTCTATTACATAATTACCAAAATGATACTCCAATTTGCTACAGATGCGTTGTTGTGCCTTTTCTAGGCTACTAGAACGTACTATTACATACAAATTACAGTTTGTGGTATTTAGTAATTCATATATAAGATTGATTCCCAAAAAACCTGTTCCGCCAAACAGTAATATATTACTATGATCATTGTTTTTATCTGTTAATACTAAATCCCTATACTTTTGTATAGATTTAATATAGTCTTCAGCCTTTACTTTGCTTTCCATAGTGTGTTCCAGTTGTATATCAGAGAGGTATAAGTTCTTCACTTTTTCTATATTATTTTTAAAATTATCCTTCTTATACCTTACTACTTTCGAAAATTCAGAAATTGTTTGATTGCTAAACAAATCATTTATATCAACTTCAAAGTTTGCAGACATCTTTGAAACCACTCTTATTGCTTTTAATGAGTTTCCTCCTAAATCAAAGAAATTATCATTAATACCTATTTTACTAACCTCTAGTATATTCCTCCAAATACTAGCTATTTCCTGTTCAATTTCATTTCTAGGGGCAATATACTCAGCATTTCTATTTGATACCCCATCCGGCTCAGGTAATTTCTTTTTATCTATCTTCCCGTTCACTGTTAAAGGTAAGGTATCCATTCTTATGAAAAACTCAGGCACCATATATTCTGGAAGTTTTGTAGCTAAGAAATATTTTAAATACTCCAATTGCAATTCTTTACCTGATACATAATATGCACAAAGGTATTTACATTTGTTACTGTCTTCTCTAACAATTACTACAGCATCATTTATATATTCACAGCTTTGCAGTTTCGCCTCTATATCACTGAGCTCTATTCTATATGCACGTATTTTAACTTGTTGGTCATTTCTTCCCCAAAATTGTATGTTTCCATCTGGTAACCAACTAGCCAAATCACCTGTTTTATATATTAAACCTTCTTCCTGAAAACTACTTTCTACAAATTTTTCTTTTGTCAGCCTATCATTATTTAGATAACCAGATGCTAAGCCTACTCCAGATATACATAGTTCTCCTTTGGCTCCTATAGGCTGAATTCTGTTATTTCTATCTAATATGTGAACTTTTACGTTTGAGATTGGTTTTCCTATAGGCATATTATTATATTGCTCTTCGACAATATAACTAGTTGTCACAACAGTGTTCTCCGTAGGTCCATAATTATTAGCTAATTTATATTTATTATTGTTGTATATTCTTAGCTTGTCCCCTCCTGTAAGCAGATAACGCAAAGAACCATTAGATTCTCTCTGAAATTGCTCGCAAATTTGAGTAGGTAAGAAAGAAATAGTAATATTATTCTCTTCAAAATAATTATTTAATCTCTTAATATCTAATCTTAAGTTCTTACTTATAACGTGTACTGTTGCTCCAGCCACTAGGTAAGGGAAAAGTTCCCAAACTGATGCATCAAAGCCAAATCCAGCATATCTAGTGGCATTATCCGACTCAGTTACCTCATAATATTCATTGTTCCATAAGCATAGATTTATAAGGGATTTATGTTTAATCATTACACCCTTTGGATTACCAGAGGTTCCAGATGTATATATAATATAAGCAGTACTATTTGTTGGTATTTCTATATTAATATTTTTGTGATCATATCTATCTAAATCATTTGCATCGTGTTGATTTTTAAACCGAGATGCTAAATTGTTATCACAACTTTCTCTTTTATTAATGAATAGCATAGCATCATATCTATATTTTGTAAGTTCATTCTCAATTGTATATATTTTATTTGAAAACTCAATATTTCTAATCTCTTTAAAATCATGCTGCAAGTCTCTAAAAAAACTTCTTGATAAAAATAACTCTTCAGACCAATCAGTTTTTGTCCTATAGTTACTTAATGTATTCATACTTTTAAAATTTATCAAAGAATCTATCAATTGCTTTTTTGACTCTTGATCCATTATATCTCCAATAAAAATCATTCCATCTTCAGCAAGTAAGTCGATTAACTTTTTTAGCACATTCCTCAAATAATTGTGCCCATGGAAACATTGCACCACACTGTTTATTATAATTACATCGAAGGAGTCTTCATTAATTTTATCAATATCATGTGCCGGTAGGGCTTTAAGTCTAATATTTTTAATACCCTCTTTTTCATTCTTTACTTTATTTACATTTATTATAGCTTCTGATAAATCAGTACCATAATAAGTCTTAACTAATGGTGCAATTCTATACATAGAGATTCCTGATGCACATCCAACCTCTAATACCCTTTTTTCTTTATTCAAATAAGGCATTAGTTTTTTCAATACATTATCCCCGTATTCATCCATTTCTTTTTCAGTAAAACTTTCTCCAGTATAACTGTTGCTCCATCCTCCTCCAGTTATTTCATCAGTTGCTTTTTGTCCAACATATTCCCATAACTTTTTATTCATCAGATTACTTTTTTCTTCTTCTTCTAAATTATGCACATCTTTTGTATCCATACACATGTAAGTTTCTAACGTAGTACACTGCCATTGAAGTCTATTAATCATTTTTATATGCTTCTTACTAGATATAAGCACTTTCATTTCTGAATCATCTATTATAGCTGCAATACGTTCTTCTGGTAATTCAACATCTATAGGAATATAAGTTGCCCCTGCCTTTAATGTACCTAATACAGCTATAACTTGATCAATTGAATTTTCTATTAAAATACCAACGCGCTCTTCTAACTTAACTTTTCTATCATTGATTAAATAACTAGCCAATTGATTGGCTTTATT
>NZ_JAABNO010000040.1 GCF_009928445.1 Clostridium sp. C8-1-8
ACTGCATGGGCGACTGTGTGGGAGAGTAAGTGGTCGCTAGGTGAATAAATACCTTGATGGTATAAAAGGACTTCACATTTTGTGAAGTCTTTTTTGTGTTTAAAATGGTACAGGGGTACGGAGCTTTTGTCCCAAAATACAAATTGATCTTCAAAACTCATATAAGACATTTAGATCAAAACCTAAGAATTTACTAATACGGTAAAAAACAAAGAACATTAGTCTGCAAGAATTTCCTCAAATTTATTGGAAAATGCAGATGCGCGAAAAAGCTTGCTGAAGAAGGCCACTTCAGCGAGCTTTTTTTATTTAGTTTAAAGATAAACTCAATATATTACAGAATTATTACAATGGCATAACACTTGTATGTAATAAACTGCTATAATATGGTTAATCAAGAAAATATAACTTGATGAAATTTTTATAGGGAGAGGAGGGTAAGTTAATAAATTTATAGAGAATGGAGGAGATAGTTAAAATATAATAGATACAATCATAGAAGTTATATTTGAAAAATAAAAATAGTTATAAGTTACAAGGTTAGATACAAATCTACATGTATAGCTAGACTTATGACTTAGAAGCTATTGACTAGATAGATGGGCTGAAGGAAATTTCATATTTAACTGGATATAGTTTAATTTATTAAAGTTATCTTGGAAAGGGATAATTATAAGAGTTTTTCTTTTATGCAAGCCATCTGTTTTGATGTAGCTTGTTTTTTTATTTATAGAAAATATAATTTCTTTGATAAAGATATGGGAAAACAACAAATACGCTAATTTTTATTTACTAAACTATAAAACCACTTATAGTTATGATGTTTATTAAAAAATTTAAATTTAAATATACAAAGATAAAGATAGAGAACAAAATTTATAAGTGTAGGTGATAAAATGATTAAAAAAGCAAAAGAAGTTGTCAATAATTTTGAAGAGTTTAATATGAAAAATGAGATTATAAAGTGTTTACTACTATTATTTTTAAGTATAGTAGCTTCACTGCAAATGGTAAAAATAGACTATTTATTTTTTCATAGTATTGTTATGTTTATAGGTATAATAATATGCTTCGCTATATATCTATTTGCCTATAATACCTATAGAATAGCAAAAAGTGATTTTTTCATGATTTTAGGAATAGGATCTCTTGTTGTGGGTATGGTAGATGTCCTACATACAGTTTCATATTTAAATGTAGGCTTATTTGGATTAGAAGCTAATAACTTAGCAGCAAGTCTTTGGCTTATAGGAAGATACGTTGGAAGTATAACAGTTTTTGTATCTAGTATAGTATTATATAGAGATAAAAAAAAGTTAAATATAACAGTAGTAAAGCTAATATATCTAATTTGTTTCATTTCTATTATTCTAAGTGTTTATGTCTTTAGAAACTTTCCAGTTAATTATATCGGAGCAGTAGGTATTACACCTTTTAATAAGATAAGTAGAGTAATTATAGTAATTATATTTCTCACAACGCTAATAATATTTCACAAAAGCTTAAATAAAATAAATAGAGGCTTAGTTTTCTATATGGAGCTATCAATAGTTTTTAATATTACAAATGAGTTGCTGTTCATATTTTTTAACCATAACCATTCTATTGAAAATACCATTGCCTTTGTTCTTAGGACTATAGCGTTTTATATGAGATATAAAGCTATAGTACAAATCGGATTAAGGGAACCATTTGATAATATTAGTTTAGCATTAGCTGATATAACTAATAAGTTAGAGCAACAAGATGAACTAAGAATCAAGTTCGAGGAAGCATTAATCAATAGTGAAGAGTGTTATAAGATTTTAATCGAGGATTCTAGTGATGCTATCTTTATTTATTCTAATAAGAAACAGGTATTTTCTAATGAAACCGCTGCAAAAATGTTCGGTTTTTCAAGTGTTGAAGAAATGCTTAGGACAGATGTATTTGATAATATTGATAAAGAAGATCTAAATGTTTGTAGATCTTTGATTATAGACATGATTAATAGTAAAAGAGATACTTCTGTTAAAAATACAATGTTTTTTACCTTGGATGGAAAACGTATCTTTGTGAAAGTTAAAGGCACTAGGATACTATACCAAGGAACTCCTTCTGTTCTAATAGTCATGAAGGATTTGACTGATAAAAAGAAGGTAGAAAAGCTATCAGTAGATATAGAGGAGAAAGGAAAGCAGCTTGAGGATACATTAAATTTGAATAAACTTATAACAGAGCACTTTGCAAATGTTTCTCACGAACTTCGTACACCATTAAACGTAATATTAGGCTCAATTCAAATATTGGGCTTTTATAATACAGAAAAAACTATAGTAAGTTCCATAGAAAAAGTTCAGAGTTATCACAAGACTATAAAACAAAATTGCTATAGACTCTTAAGATTAGTTAATAATCTCATTGATTTATCCAAGATTGACTCCGGTTTCTTTGAATTGAATAGGCATAATGGGAATATAGTTGAGATTGTTGAAGATATCACTATGTCTGTAGTGACCTATTGTGAAAGTAAAAATGTAAACATAGTTTTTGATACAGATATTGAGGAAAAGTTTATGGCTTTTGACCACGATAAATTAGAGAGGATAATATTAAATTTGCTTTCTAATGCAATTAAGTTTACAAAAGCTGGAGACATGATATTTGTGTATATTGGAGACTTGGAAGATAGAATAAATATAATTGTAAAGGATACGGGGATTGGAATAGAAGAAGAGAAGCTAAATCTTATATTTGAAAGATATAGACAAGCTGATGGAGGATTAAATAGAGCCCAAGGAACTGGAATTGGCCTATCATTGGTTAAAGCACTAATAGAACTTCACGGAGGTACTATAGCTGTTAAGAGCAAAGTAGGTGAAGGAACAGAATTCTCAATAGTATTACCAGCAGAGCGTATAGAAGAGCAAAATAATGTGGTGAGAGAGATGAATTCACAGACTAACGTGGAAAGAATAAGTATAGAGTTCTCAGATATATACTCATAATTAAGTGACTGTGGAAAATTTATCTATTATTATTTAGAGCAATATGGCTTTAAATTTTTATTTGTAAACTATCATCTTGAAAATTAAGGTCTAATTAAAAAAAATTTTATGAGGCACATACTTAGTGTAGCTGGTAAATAGATTATTTGATTTTGGGTGGCAAGCATACAAGCTTGTCGCCATTTTTAAGTTAAGCTACAGAGAGATAAATAAGTATATGAAGAGTAGTCGCTTTTTGTGTAGCTTTTAACCTTATATGTGATATAATTCCAGTGTAATTAATGTAGATTTATAAATATAATTACATAATAAATGTAGGAATGGGGTAGGAGAAGTGTATAAATATATTTATGTTGAAGCGAAAGCAGAAGGCTATTTGGTTTCTTCAAATCATAGAGAATTAATCGATAACTATAGTTCAAGAGGTTGGAGATTTGTAGCAGCAATACCATCCAATTTTAATCATGAAGGAAGAATAAAAAGCTTCGATTTAGTTTTTGAAAAAGAGCAGTAGGAGCTTAAGTGAAATATCTAAGTAGCGAGACAAGGATAAGACCTATTAGACAGAGCGCTATTAAAAAGTATTTCCTGAAAAACCTGAAATTTTTACCTTGATAAGAAGCTTGAAGCTTATAGGCTGTCCAGATTTTTTAAGTTTGTTTTCAAGAAAACTATCCTTTACATTTGATATATTGATTTTCCAAAATCGACATTATTATGAGAGATTCATAATCTCCATTATATAAAATACATTCTCTTAAGAGACCTTCCTCAGTGAAACCTTCAGATTTATAGAGGCTTTGAGCAGTTATATTCTTTTGTCTAACATCAAGCCACAGCCTGTGAGCCTTAAGATCTTCAAAAGCAAGTTCTTTTACTAACTTTAGAGTTTCTCGTCCAAAGCCAGTACCTTTTTTACATATTACAATCCTTCTAAATTCAATGTTTCTATTAGGATTTGTTGCACCAGCAATAATTACATATCCAACTGGAGTTTTAGAACCTTTATCTTCAACTATAAGATGTAAGATATCTTCTTGCATTAATGAAGCCTTATGTTGTTCTTTTGTCCATTGACCAACAAACTGCGCGTTATAAGGTTCCTTTTCCGCAGTTATTACAAAATCCAAGTCAGCTTCTATAGTTGTCCTTAAAATTATTAAATCTGATTCTTTTAGGATTTTTTTCATAGTTTTAATCACCTCTAAATCAACTTTTGGATCGGGATAGTACTATGTTGAAATTAAACAGTCAATCAGCCTAGGCTTTGATATGTTTCATGCCAGAAATTCTTAACATACTTTAGTAAAGGCACGTGAGTAAGAATCTCTGATAATGAAGGTATTGGTCTTAAATCTAGTACATCTGAAAAAAGCGGTTAATTCTAGATGCTCTTTTTTAGCATATGGTTCCCAACAACTTGAATATAACAATATTATTAAACAGAGCCTAACTTTATAGCTTGTATAAATTACTGTAGAAATAATATTGTATCTATATCAATGAAAATTATCTGCTTTATTCAAATTTAAGTAGATAACTATATTTTTCATTTGTACAACCTACCAATTTAAAATTGCAATTATTCAATACTTTTATAGAACCATAATTATTTTTTAAAACATTCTTTGCAGTGATACCTTTAATAGATTCAAAGGTATGCGCATAGTTTACTAGTGCTTCTAAAGCCTCTGTCATAAAACCTCTTTTTCTATAATTAGGAGAAATGCTATAGCCAACTTCTAAATAACTATCTTCATCAGAAAAGCCTTTAAAGCCAATAAATCCAATTCCTTTTCCATTAGCTTTGTCCATAATAAGCCAATAAGTATACCACTGATGCACTTCAGCACTAACAATTTTCATGTTTTCTATTTTCTTAGCTATGGCTGATTGGATAGAATCAGATAATGCTTCTGCTTCTATAAATATTTCCAAGGAACCTAATTCATTGTTCTGTAAAGATAACAATTCATTAAAGGTGAGTGGTCTTAAGAGTAAGTGCTTTGATTGCAATGTTCTCATCATTTTAAACCTCCATATTGTAGATATTATAAAGTTAGGATTTTAATTTGTAGAAGTGAATAGTAGACTTCTTTGGGAATTATTTTATTATGCCATATAATTACTTAATTATCAAATTAAGTGTTAGCCTCTATTTTTTTAGGCTGTGATGCTGCGAGGATAGAATTACATAATTATTTTATCATTAAGCTTATGGAGGTTTTGTATATTATTAGGATTTAGCGAGTGAAGATGAAAGTGCTTAGAAAAGCTGCTTTTATATAACAGAAGCATGCCCTTGTCATTTAGCAGAAGCTGGGGAATGCATACTTTGCTCGCAGCTCCATGGGAAGTGTTTTTGTGATTGCCTGAGTTGGAAAGGTGTTTGTATATATCAAGAGTTTAGTAACAATGGGAATGTGGCTAAAAAGGGTAGAGAGACGTTTAGATGTAAGGTAAAGGAAGTAGCTCACCTTGAAGGAGATGTATTACTTATAAGGTTCATTGCCCCACACAAGCTTGCCTTAGATTTAGTCCATCCTGGTAGTTATGTATTTATACGAACTGATGAAAACTTCTATTTCGATGTGCCAATATCTATTATGGAATCGGATATAGAAACCGACTTAGTGTCATTAATGATTGAAATAAGGGGAATTAAAACAAAGAAATTATTAGATATAAAGATAGATGATGAGATGGTTATTAGAGGGCCTTACTGGAACGGAGTATTTGGTCTGAAATCGATAAATGAATTGAAGGATAGCAAAGCATTGGTTATTGCCAGAGGCATAGGTATGGCACCAGCAATTCCTGTTATTAGGAAGTTGTCAAATAACAATAATGCTTTAAAGATAATAATGGATAAGTCTCCCTATAAAGAAGTATATGTAGATGAATACCTTGCTCAATATACTGATGGCTATGAAGAGATTAATACCATTGATAAGGGTAAGCTTAGTGATGAGATAAAGAAGACCATAGAGGAAGCTATAAAGAATGGAGTTAAGCTTATTCATGTAGCTGGTGCGGATATACTGAGCTATAAGGTTATTGAGTATTTAGATAGCATCAATGAGAAAGATGTAAAGGTGTCCTGCTGCAACAATGCTAAGATGTGCTGTGGTGAAGGGGTTTGTGGTAGCTGTACTGCAAGGTTCCAGGGGCACAGAGTAAAGAGACTATGTAAGGTGCAGACAGATCCAAGGAATATTTTTGAGGGGAGAAGATTTATATGAAGGTAGTTGTAATAGGTGGAGGCTGGGCTGGATGCGCAGCAGCAATTGCAGCTAAGAAAGCTGGAGCAGAAGTACACATTTTTGAAAAAACTGATCTTTTGCTTGGATTAGGTAATGTAGGCGGGATAATGAGGAACAATGGAAGGTATACCGCTTCAGAGGAACTAATCGCACTGGGAGCAGGAGATCTTATTAATGTAACAGACAAGGTAAGCAGGCATAGGGATATTGATTTCCCGGGACATAAACATGCAAGGCTTACTGTATTGCGACTTTATGCTAATAGATTTAAAAGGGGAGTTTAAATATTTTTAGCTCCCCAAAGATCTATATTAACATCTTTGGTTTCTCCATCTACCGTTATTTTATCGATGGCACGTTCAAGGAGATATCGCTTCTTTTTTATAGAATCTTCGTCGTTTCTAAGATTTTCTACACTTTTGAAGAATTGTTGGAACTCTTTTAAGGCCTGAAGCATTATAGAAGTGTTTAAATCATTTAGAGTGTTTTCATATTTTTTCTTCTCTAGATCTTCTAGCTCTAATTTTAAGCTATTAATCTCTTTGCCAAGGGAATCTATTTTCTTCAGCATGAACTCTTGGGCTGTAGAGCTCTCTAATTTTGAAATCTGAGTAAGGAGTGAATTCATTTCTTTTATTTTTTCTTCTATATCTAGGTTAATGTTCTTTATGATTTCAGGAGGTGAAGCTTTCTTACTTTGAAGGCTATATTGAATAATTTCCTTAATGATTATATCTATATTCATACCAAGCATTTGCTTAATAATCTGATTTTCTAGAAGATCACCTCTTATGTTAGGGTTATCACATCTTGTTTTACCACTATGAGCCTTCATGGTGCACATATAGTAATATATTTTATCAGAACCGTCTTTTTTAGACCTTCCATATACTATTCTCATAGGAGCACCACATCTGGCGCATTTTAATATCCCTGACAGAAGAGACTTCTTTGAGGTTCCTTGCCTTAGGCTGCTTTTCTTTGAGTTTTTTTCTAGTATATGCTGAACATAGAGCCATTTACTTGAGGAAATTATACCTTTATGTTTTGATGGAGTGGCAATCCAATCTGATATATCTCGATCAATGCTTTTAGAGCTTTTCTTATTGTACACTAAAATACCATTGCCATTAGCTTCTCCAAAGACCTTCATTCCTTTTTCTTTAAGATAATCAAAAACCTTTTGGTCAGACTCTACATACACTGGGTTTTTCAAAATATCAGAAATGCTCATGGGAGCAAAGTCACCGCCATTTTTACCTTTTATATTGGCAGCTAAAAGGTGTTTTAGCACTTTATGAATGGAGCTTGTTTCATAGTATTTGTCATAGATTAGTTTAACTATGCGGAGCTCATCTTCTATGGGAGATAGTTTATGAAGGGTTCTTTCTTTGCATTCATCATCAATATAAACCACTTGTTCACTTTCAAAGCCTAAAGGGCACTGGCCACCAAGCCACCTACCGGTTTTTGCAAGCTCAAGCATGTTGTCACGTATTCTTTCTGCTATGGTTTCTCTCTCAAGCTGAGCAAATACGGAGGCAATGTAAACCATGGCTTTACCCATAGGGGTGCTGGTATCAAACTGCTCCTTAATGCTAATGAAAGCTATGTTGTTATGCTGCAGCATTTCTAAAGTAGAGGAGAAGTCAGCAACATTTCTACTGATACGATCTAACCTATAACAGATAAGCACATTGAACTTCTTGCTTTTTGCATCAGCTAAAAGCTTCTTAAATTTGGGCCTGTTCATATTACCACCAGAGAAGCCTTCATCCTCATATACTATAAACTCTTCAATTTCCGGCATATGAGTTTTAGCATATTCCTTGCAGAGGTTAATCTGGTTTTCTACGGATTCGCCTTTTCCGGTGAAAACAGATTTTCTAGAGTAGATTGCAGCTTTCAGGTTTATCACCTCTTTATTAAGCTATGGAAAAATAAGCAGCAAATTCTTAGGGTGCGATTAATGTTATATAAAAAATCAAATATAATTTGCATTTTTCTGGTTAAAGTAATATGTATCTTTATTATTATTCAATTTTATTAGCTTTTATGATTTCATTAAATATATCTATAAGCTTCTTAATATAAATAGTCAATTCGGACCAATTTTCAGGACCGTTGTCCCACCAACGTATATCTAAGTTATGAAATGATTCTTTCAAGGATAATTCGTAGAATGTTCCATCACATCCAATTGGGGCATTACTAGGAAATGGGCTGATTTTAATGCTTTTTAATTTATCTATTATGGTTTCAGCAAAATCAGAGCTTAAACTATGTATATTGCTTACAATTGTTGGCTTTATATCTAGGGCTTTTGAAGAAGATGGATAATCACTTGTTTTAATTTCAGCTTGGAGTGAGTTAAATTTGTTAAAATCATTAAGAGCATCCCAGTAAGTTTTAGCAACAAAGTATTCCTTAGTACCATTAGTGGCTGACTTGAAAATTTCCCAATTAATTATCGGATCAAAGGAAGGCATAGAGATAAAACCTAATAATTTTATGTTATCTTGATTATTTGAAGCATACCCATTTTTTACTTGTCCATCTATATCGCCTAGCATCCACCTTAGGGCAGAGAAAGCATGAAAATCCATAGTTATCACCTCTCAATATTATTTTTAGTAAGAAATTTATTAATAAATTCTGCAGTCTTAGGTGCTTTTATATTAATAAAGAAGGTGTCCCTTCTTATAGTTACTGTAGTGGAGGTGTTTTCATATAGGTTGAATTCTTTTCCATCCACAAGCTTTATAATAAAGGTGTAACCTATTGTTCCTATTTCTCCTTCATAACGACCTTTCTTCATCTTATTAATTTCAGACAATATAATTTCTTTATCACAATCATCAACTTGAAGGTTATGTTCACCTTCCTTATCCCTATATGTACACCATATAGCCTTAACGTTATTGCTATTTATTGACACTGTAGGTTTCTGATTGTAGTAATAAATCAAACCAGCAATAACAATAAATATTGATATAACTAAAACTTTTAGCATAATTCTTTTATTCACCAAGCGCCTCCAGATACAACAAACTTTATTTAAGCAAATTGTAGTTATAAAGATAGTTCTTAAAGCTTACTAAAACTATCCCAGTAGGCTTTGCATATTTCAGTTAGCTTATTAACGGTAATGATATGATCGTCTTCATCAGAGAGGATTATATCCTCAGCTTTAATAAGTAAGTTTCCTCCGTGATTGTTATCATCAGTTAAACAGATTATTTCTATATGATCATCCACAACCTTTGCATCATTAATCTCAAGATCCAATTTAATTAAGGTGTCTAAAGTATATATAATACTGTTTTCTTCGCCCCATACATGATATTCAAATTTGGTACAATTTTTAAATACACCTTTAAATAAATTAAAGCTAGGGTGCATCACCTGGGCTAAGTAGTGTATTTCAATTGTAAATTCAATATCTTCACTGTTTGTTTTGAAGTTTGCAAAGATCCCATCGTGAAATATAGAGAAGATAGTTGCTTGATTTTCTAAGTTCATTATTAGGAGACCTCTTTTCTTGTAAAATATAGTTTAGGATTTAATGAGTACTTTGAATCTTTGGCGTGGAGTCCTTATATTAATCAAGGGAATAATTAAAGATTTAGATTGTTTCGTAAAGCATCTTAATTCATAATTACTTAGTCCATTCCTGTTTAAGTATAGAGTATATAAGTTGGTCATATCTATTCTCACCGATCCAATAGTGTTCTCGTAATCTTCCATAGTTCCCTCCATAGAGCTTTATATTTACTTTCTAAATTATTACTATTACATATCTAATACCACTAGAAGATATAGTTAATAGTCTGCTGCAGCTACTAAGTTAAGAATATTATCAGATTTGATTGTTATGTAACATTAACCTTTTGTGGGTATATCATATAAGTTGATAAACAAGCTAAGTGACTTATTAAGTTCACTAATAACCTTGAATACTGGTTCTAATGTCTCTTCTACACCATCTACGAATAGATCAATGTGAAATTTTAAGGTTCTTCCTAGTTGTCTGCCATAAGGGGTTACAGGTACAAGTGCGTGTGGTCTTAGCTGGATTTTCACACCAGATCTTGCCTTATCATTTATAAACCATGTTATAAATTCAAGTGAGTTAAGACTTTCAATTGAATTGTCCAAGGTAAATTCGAATTGCACAAGCACTTCGTTTTTAAGACCACCATTAGTCCTTAGGAGAGTGGCCTGTGGTAGATGTGAGTATTCATGCAGTTTTAATAATTCAGAATCTAACGGTTCTAAATCATTTATTCCGCTCTCTATTGAGTTAATACCTTTTAAACTAAAAATGGTGTTATGAAACTTTTCTATATCTATTGGATAGTTGCTCATTGTTACCTCCTATATTTTTATAAATTTAATAATGTATTTTCATTGAATTATCTGATGTAACAGATTGTGTGGATTGCTTATATAAGATCTATCTCTAGCATAATATCTTCTTCTATATCACTAAGTTCAACTAAATCTTCATCTGATAGGTACTTTATATATCTGCTGGATTCAGTAGGGTATATCTTTTCAGTTATTAATTGTAATAGGTTTCTGCCATTCTCATATATTCTGTACTCTAAAGGTGTTTCTCCATCTTCGTCATACTCAAAGCTACGTATTTCTTCTAATATTTCCATAATCAAATCATTTTTACTGATTGGAAGATTTCTAGGTAGTCTATGAGATAAGGTTGTATCACCTCTAATAGATTTTTCTAATAAACTATATTCTTTTGGAGATAGCGTTATTTTCTTGTTTTTCATCATAATCACCTCTCAAGTCTTCTCATAATATATAATAGGAGTGTAAAAGTATTTATAATATTACCTTAAGCAGTTATCTATATCGTTGATGATTTCAAAATTGCTTCCAAGTTCTGATAACAGTTTCAAGTAGGCATTGTTTGCACGATCTTTAAAGATGTGCTTTTGTTCTATAGTCCAAGGAGAGGGATTAGGAGGGTAGTCCCAATCAAGAAAGCTGTGATATTCTTTCTCTAGCTCATACAACTCATTAATCAAATCTATTGAAATAGGTAGTTTACTATTATCTATAGGATAACCGAACTTATTTTTTGCATTTTCACTTACTGACCAGAGGCATGTACCACCATGCTCAAACCAGTATCTTAAGACATATTTTTTCAATTTATTTACCTCAATAAATACAATATATTTTATTTTAAATAATATGAAATAATAGAAGTTCTTATATTTGTATAATAAACAATTATGAATTAATTAGCATAACCTATACAGTTATACCACTTTCAAAGATAACTTTTAAATGTTCTCCTTCAAATATGAATTGAAGACTTAGCACTAAGTCATTTGGAGCTCCGTCTGTGGTAATATGGTATTCATAGCCAAAACCACTATTATCATTAAAGAGGAATATATCTTCTTGTTTATACTTACTTCCATCTGAGTATTTAGGATTAAAAGTACATGGAACATCATACTTATCTATTCCTTGTAAATCATTATCCTCTTTAAAATGCTCTATTACATCAGATAGTAACGTTACATCCCAATCTTTAGCTTCATCTACCTTTTCAAAGACTGTAGAGTAGTTACCATCAGAGATAGCATTAATAATCTCACTGCAGAAATTTTTAATAATTTCTTCTTCTTTTCCAGCTATGTTTTTCGGCATAGTATCCTCCTATTTAAGTGTTATTAGTTAAATTTATTAAAAATATTTATTCATAGAAAGTATTGAACTAAGTTTTTTAGTATGCTAATTGATAAAATACATTAAATACAACTTATATATACATAATATTAATTCTGAAATGTATCAAAAAAAGCCTCATAGATTTATAAAAGTTTGAGTTTAATGATTAAGGTAGTTTGTGTATAAATAGTAGAGAATGATCTTAATCACATAATTACAAAGTGTCCATCAGGATAAGAACCATCCCAAGAGCATGCCCATCTACCACTAGAGTTAATCTTAAAGACTTTTGAAAAGAATCCTTTCATAGCAAGTATTGATTCTATACAAGCCCACGCTGTATCTCTCTTTATAAAATCAATTATTTCAAAACAGAGTCCATAATCTTCACTATCTAAACCCATATCATCTAGTCTACATTGAAACTCATAAAAACATTTTCCTATTATAGGACCTAATTTATCAGAAATTATATCAAATATATAATCAATGCTATCATTACCTATATTTTTTATTGCTATATTTTCTAGGATAGTCACTTCTCTTGACCATACATTAAGCATATTTTCATTCCATGAATCCCAAGCCTCAACGAAATTAGAAGCAACTGTGTAGTTATCATTAGGAGTGCTGCATTTAGAAAACCAAGTTATTTTCTCTGCAGTTGATATAAAATTATTAGTAGCTTCAACTATATTGTTTTCAATCATAAAGTCCTCCAAAGTAATTGTATATTGTATGATGAGTAATAAAGCTTAATTACACTTAGCGGTTTAATGAAAAAGATAGATCTGAATACGTTGGTGTAGGGGGTATTAGTATCACAATTAAAGACATAGATTTATAACACTAAAGATTATCTATAGCTTCATTAAGAGATTCTAGCAAAAATTCATAAAAGTTGTTATTTATATCTATTATGCCATCTTTATCATGCATTGACCAAGTTATTACTGGACATTCACAATTCTTCATTCTATTGGTATCCAAGCAATATACCCATTCACCAACATCTGCTACAACAACTAGACCATCAGGCATATTATAGCAACGATATCTTTCTGTACTATTTACAACCGGTAAATTTTGCTTTGTTACTGCTCCAATTATATGGGTTCCTATTCCTCCGCTGCCGTAGTTTTTTACGTACCATTTATAGCTTTCAGGAAGGGTAACTCTTAGTTTAATCTCAATATCATCAATTAATGACTGATCTATACTTCCAATGAATAAACCTTCATCATAATAAATGGTTATTAAATCCTTTAGTTTTTCTCTTAGTTGTTCCAATAATATTACCTCTCTTCATAATCTACAGTGTGTTTTGATTCGTTTTATGAAATTCTTATTAAGTTTTGTGATGTTATAAAGGGTGTTAATTAAACTACACTTTAGAAACTAGTCAATCTATTTATAATTAAGCCATATATTTATTTAAATAATCAATCTAGAAACTACCAATATAAGCGAAAATGTTGAACTAATCTATTATGTTAAAATAGTACTAAGCACAAATATCAGTTATAAATACATAGGGGATAATAAAACCATCATCCCAGTTATATTCAGAAATTAATTCATCAAGTTGCTTTGAGTTCATATTCTCAATGTGTAGCATTTTTTTCTCCAATTCTATTGTTAACCTAAGTATGTTATAATCAGTCCCACCATAGTGAAAGAAGCTTGTAACCATCTTTTAGGTAAGGGATAGGAATAGATGGTTCATCTTTCAAGTTTACTTCACGGATTTCACTTGGGTAACCTTTGCCAAGCCATTCATTTATATCAGATTCTTGTATAATATTATTTAAAGCAATGAAGGCTGTGTCAGAATAAGGCCATTCCTCATCTACATCTGTTATCATTATCCAGATATCTTGAACAGTATCGAAATCTTTTATCTTCTTAAATATATTATAAAATTCATTAACATTAAAATCTGTGTCACAGGCATTGGCTGCAAAGGAATACTCTATGGTATTTCCTTCAAAAAAATCATCAATGCTTACTAATATATCATGAGTACTGTTCATTCCACCAAGTTGTTCAATTTTGTCTAAAAGCTTATTTTTCATTTATACACCTCAATAGATAATAAATATTATGAGTTATCTTCTAATACTTTGTTATTATTAAAGGAATAGTGAATTAAAAGTATTTGCATATTTAGCGTATTTATTTAAGAACAGATGTAAGTCCATGCAGATTTCGTTTAAATCGCCATAGGTACCTTCTGATGCTAGATAATATCCATCTGACAAATAATGAATCTTTTGTTCTATATGGGAACTTATATGTAAGTTAATTTGTGAGGAAACTAATCTATATAGAATATCGCACATTTCATACGCTGTGAATTTTTTCTTTATGTAGGCATTTGAGCACAGACCAAGGAAGGTATTTATATTATTTTCATCACTAGAGATACCTTTAACTTCGAATAGCTTTGATGCAATACTTTCATTAGGATAACTTTGCAGTAGAGAAACTTCGATAATTTCGTAATCAATAGTTTCTTCTGATTCTATAATTTTGTCAGCCCAATTTATAACATCATTTTTGGTTAAAAGACCGGTAACTAATCCTATACGATTTATTTCAGCTTGATCTTTTAGGGAAAGCATATGATCACATCCTTTAAAGTAAGAAGAATTCAAATAGTTTATTTAGATAATAATTTACTCGAAAATATAATACCTTTGATTTTTATTGTAAAGCAAAGGTTGGAAAATTGGAAGTTTTTAAAAGATTTCTCTTTTCTTAGTTTGGTAAATAGAAAATATAACTTAATTATTTGTGGAATAACTTCTATAAAGGATTAAAAAATAAGTAAGTTATAGCTAGTCATTAGGACCATATGAAATTCCTATATCATGTAGGGAATAAAGTCTTTTGAGACAAAGGTGTAAGATTGTTAATAAATTATTGATAGAAGCAAGTCAAGCAGTAATATAAGTTCAATATTTATTATTTAAGAACATCAGCGGTAGAAATACATATTATAAGTAATAGGATATATACTCAGGGGGAAGGTATGGGAAGAAGAGCTTCTAACTATGAATTCAACATTACAATCAATCCGCCTACTGAAGAAAATAGAGAAGCCTATGATATAAGAGTTGGAAAAGCTGCAGCTAAGATATTAACTGAAATACTTACGTTAGAGCAAATTGATGCACTTATAGAAGCATATAGGAAAAGTCAAAAGGCTTGATTAGGCCTTTACATTTAAAGTTCGCTAAAGGAATTTTCTTTAGTGAATTTTTTGCGTTATGCACTTATTATGGAAAATGTTTGAATGATTTATTTATGTTCATTATAATAAATTATAGATAAAGTGGTTTTTATAGTTTATTAGGAGAATATAGTTTATGAGATATATTAAAAAAATGCCATCCACAGATATGGAGTTAAGCAATAGATTAATAGCTGAAGGATGGAGAAAACTGAAAGAACCTTCTAGCATGGGACAAACAATGTTTTTTTCAATACCGTTTATATTCTTTAATGGTGCTATTTCATTATTAATTTCATATAACTTATATACACCATTGAAAGGATTTTTAGCTACTGAACATGTAAATTTCACCTTTAATATAAGTCCATGGGCACTATTGTACTTGGCTATCATTGGTATGTTTATGTTAGTACATGAATTACTTCATGCATGCTTTATACCTAATTTTCTACAATCAGATAAAACCTATTGGGGAATTAATGGTTTCAACGGATTTGTATTTACAACTGAAAAAATTAAGAAAGGGAGATTCTTAATTATTTCAATCATGCCATTTTTCTTATTATCAATTGTGTTGCCATTCTTACTAAAGGCCTTAGGATTGCTAAATGGCTTCACTATTTTTCTTTGTTTGATAAATGCAATGGGTTCTTGTGCTGATTGTTTAAACCTCTGTTTAGTAGCAGTTCAAGTTCCTAAGGGAGCATATATTGTAAACAATGGTTTTGAAACATATTTTAAATAAGGCAAGTAAAAACAACTTAAAGCTAATCTACCAAACCATAACCTATAAACTTGATATTATCTGTACTAAAAAACACAATCATATTATTGGGCATTGCGTTACTTTTGGTAGGGAAATCTATAGAATATACTTCTTTACCAATGTAACTCTTATCTTTAAGGTTTCCCATACCTTCTTTTAGAACTACTTTAGATAGTTTCCCATCTTTCCACGTTCCGGCTATTCTTTCCTTGTCTTTTGTGGACAGTTGGTTATATGCCTTTTCTCTGATGTCTTGCTCTTGTTTGCTTGTGTTCACTGGTTCGCTCTTAGTCACTACCTTTGTTTTTGTGTAGGAACAACCAGTAATTAATCCCAAAGATAGAGTTAAAGAAATTATAAATAGTGTGATTTTTTTCATAAGCATACCTCCTAAAGTGTACTACTTATTAATACGATAAATCATTATTTTTTGTTTTATTAATACTTTGTATTTCCGTATATTTTATAATGCTCATAATATAGGAAGGCTGTCCATCATAAAAGCCTGTTCTCCATATCTTAATTTGCATTTCTGTAGCAAGGGAATCTAAAACAAATACTTCTTCAAGGTAGTTTAGAAATTTTTCCTTTCATCGCTGTGATTAATATCTCTAAATTATGTTTTACTGACTCTGCCGCTGGTATACCAATCAGACCTATGACTTTATCTTAAGCAATTTTCCAGGTTGTAGTTAATATCGACACTGCTCTTAACAGAACTAATAAAAATCCTCGCTTCTAATGGAGGCAAATAATCACTTGACTAATAATTTAATAAATATATAATAAGACTAGAATTTATGTAAAATTAATACATTTATGTAAAGAAGTTTATGGGTTTGAGTTGTTTTCATCTAATCTTAAATTTAATTAACGTAAGTAAAAAATGTGATTTTATTAATAAGAAAATCATAATCCATCTATACTGAAGAGTTTGAAATAGATAGTGATAAAATTCAGAGAGAGGAGCAAGTATTAGAGGCATAGGGAAGAAGGTAGTAATTAATATGGATAATATAGTTAAATATTTCGGTTAAAGATGGTTATTATTATATGGCTAAGATTTTATAGTATTCAAGGAAGGTAAAAAAATGAGTGAAAGTTTAATTCAAGTAGAAAATGTAAACAAGACCTTTGGTGAAAAGAAGATTTTGGACAACTTGACCTTTCATGTTAATAAGGGTGAAGTGTTAGGGATACTAGGTCCAAACGGAGCAGGGAAGTCAACAACTTTTAATGTAATTACTGGATTATTGAAAGCTGATTCAGGTACTGTCAAATTTGAAGATAATGTTGTCTTAGGAAGTAAAGCTTATAAAACAAGATTAGGTGTTGTTCCTCAGGATATAAGCTTATACGAAGATATGACAGTGGAAGAGAATTTGAGATTAATAGGGAAGTTATATGGCATTAGAGGCAATAAATTAAATGCTGTAGTTGAAAAGCTTGTTAAAGATGTACATTTAAGTGAAAAGAAGAAGACTGAGATTAAGAAGCTTTCAGGAGGAATGAAAAGAAGAGTAAATATTGCAGCAGCTATACTTCACGATCCAGCATTAATTATAATGGATGAGCCCACTGTAGGTATAGATCCTCAAAGTAGAAGCGGTATATGGGATATAATTAACTCCTTAAGAGAACAAGGTAAGAGCATAATATTAACCTCTCACTATGTTGATGAAGTAGAAAGATTGTCCGATAGAGTTCTTATTATAGATACTGGTAAGGTCATAGCAGAGGGGTCTGTAAATAGTCTAATAAAAAGTTATTGTAATTCTAAAATCTATACCATTGAATTTTATAGTTTGGATGAAAGCTTCATTAATGAGGTAAAGAATATTCCATCAGTGGAATCAGTGGATGTTCAAGAAAATAAAGTGAAGATTATATCTAATAATGAAAAGAACATACTTGAAGACTTAGTGAAGATATCAATGTCCTTAAATTTAGATATAAAGAATATAGATTTTAAGAAACCAAGCTTAGAAGATGTGTTCTTTTACTTTACTGGAAGGGGGCTAAGAGAATGAATTTTTTCACTTTGCTTGGAAAGGAATTTTATAGCTTAAAGAAAAATTTAGGAGTTCTAGTTATTTTATTTTTAGTGCCGATATTTATTATATTTATAATGGGGTACGCGTTTAAGGATACTGAAACAAAATATGGCCTGGGGATTATAAATAAAGATGGAGATAAACCGATTATAAGCGCCTTAGTAAAAAACTTAAAATCTGTTGATGCTCTAACTATTAATAAATATAATGATGAAGATACTGCAAAAAAAGAATTAAAAGATGGCAAAATAATAGGGTTTATTGTAATACCAGAAGGCTTTGATAAAGATCAAGAAAAAGGAGAAGCAAAGATAAGATTTATTATAGATAACACAAGGCCGATAAATGCTTCTGCCATTGAAGGAATTACAAATAATTTTATTGAAAAATTTAATACTAAGATTACTAGTGTGCTAACAACAGTAAATGTAGGACTAAAATTGAATCCAAATACAAATCCTGATAACTTAGTGAATGAAGCCACAAAATATCTTGATGGCAGAAATAATGATGCCATACAGTTAGTGAAAGAATATATTAGTACTGCTAAAAAAAGTCAAACAATGTCTAGCTTTAACCAAACCACCTGTGGAATGACAGCGATGTTTATTTTATTTCTTGGTATCCTTTGGGGATCTGGAAACATATTAGAAGAAAAGTTAACTGGTACAATGACAAGGTTATCTCTTTCTCCAGCTAGTTTCACTACCATATTTTTGTCTAAATTAGTTTATATAGGGTTATTAGCATTTTTACAATTTGTAATATTCTTTTCGATAGGACATGCTTTTTTAAATGTTCCCATAGGCAATGTATTTTTATTAGTATTGATCAATGTAGCGTTTATTCTAGCAACAGCATCAATTGGCCTACTAGTATCTATTGTGGCCAAGTCGAGAATTAGTGCTATTGGATTATCCTTCTTTATAATAATGTTACTGTCTCCGCTGGGAGGATTATGGTTCCCCTTAGAGACTGTGCCAGAAGGCTTGCAGCGTATAGCATCTATTTTACCTACCGGCTCATATATGATGGCTATGGATAAAATCATAATAAAGAATCAAGAGTTTAATAATATAATTGGCAATTTAGTTGTGATACTACTTTACTTTGTAGTAAGTTTTTCTATCAGTATTAAGATGGGAATCTTAGGTACTGCAAAAAAGGTTAGGGTGAAGAAAAGTAATTAGAATATATAAAATCAAATATGTATTATTTGTAGATGTATTGAAAGAAGAACTTTATAATCAATAAGGTAATGAGATAAGTTAAATGGAAGTTATGTTAAGAAAGAATATTCAATAATAAAAGTGTACCACTTCATGGGATAGTTATTTTCAAAACTATTGGGAGTTCTGGTCGGAGTTCTAGGCGGATAGTTTGAAGATATAAATTTTATATGGAGTGGTATATTTATATGTTGGGAATGATTTAAAATAACGCTTACTAATATTAGAAGGCTAATTAAAGGATGGAAAACTAAAAGATTTAGAGCGTTATATATATTGGTGGTGTTTTATTTTGAACTGGATAAATAATAATTTATAAATTAAATATGGGCCAAGAAATAGCTGTGTATAATGTGTAGCTATACTATAGGTTAAACAATATATTTAAAAAATTGCTAAGGGGGATACAAATGTCATACTCAATACATATAATCAAGTCTAATTACCCATGGGAAGCAAGTAAGCAACCAATTACGTTAGAGGAATGGATTAGTTTAGTAGAAGCAGATATGGAAATGAAAATGAAAAGTGAATTTGAAGACATTAATCCTATAACGAAAGAGAAAATCATAATAAAGTTGGAGAACACAGCTGTTTATACCTATAATTATGAAGGCAATACTTGTGAAGTACTATTCACATATAATAGAGGGAAGATCTCTGGGGCTTATGTAAATGATAAGGTTATAGAAAAGATGAAGGAAATTGCAACAAAGTTAGGTTGTAGAGTTGTTGGTGATGAGGGAGAAGAATACTAAGGTGAAGATTTAAAGCTTATACTCTGGTATGTAAGGTTGCAATATTGTAAACCGTGCACATGCAAGCCTCTATGATGTAAATAAAATTGAAGGTGAAGTTTCTAGATATATAAAGGATATGGGGATAAATGTTCATACTGTTGCTAGAGTCACAGATATAAGTATGGAGGGCAAGAAGATAACTGGCATATACCTAGCAGATGGAGACTATGTAGAGGGTGATGTATTCATTGAGGCTACTGGCTCTACAGGACCAATGGGCAACTGCTTAAGGTATGGAAATGGATGTTCTATGTGTATATTAAGATGTCCTGCTTTTGGACCAAGGATCAGTATAAGTGAGAGAGCAGGGGTTAGGGATATACAGGGTGAGAGAAATGGTGATGAGCTTGGGGCTTTTAGTGGATCTTGCAAGCTAGCTAAGGAAAGCCTATCTCAGGAAATCGTAGAGCAGCTAGATGAGACAGGGGTTGTTATTCTTCAGATACCAAAGGAAGATGTAAACTATGGAAAGCTAGAGACAAAGGTATGTCAGCAGTATGCTTTAAAAGAATTCGCCGAAAATATCATTCTTCTGGACACTGGACACGCCAAGCTTATGACCACTTATTACCCTTTAGAAAAGCTTAGAAAGATAAAAGGACTAGAGAGTGCAAAATACGTGGATCCATATGCGGGAAGCAAGGGGAACTCTATAAGATATTTGTCAGTTGCACCAAGAACTGATGAAATGAAGGTAACAGGAGTGGATAATCTATTCTGTGCTGGAGAAAAAGCAGGCTTATTTGTAGGACATACAGAAGCCATATGTACTGGAACCTTAGCAGGTCACAATGCAGTAAGACATGGTCTAGGAATGCCAGCTTTGATACTTCCAAGGGCTACAGCTATAGGAGATATGATAGCTTATGCAAATGAGAGATCAGAAACTAGAGAGGGAAGAAAAGCTAGGTTCACCTTTGCAGGTTCAGAGTATTTTAAGAGAATGGATGCCTTAGGCTTGTACACTATAGATAAGAGTGAAATAGCTAGAAGGATAGAAAAGCTTAATTTGAGCGGTATATTTGAAATGAAGCTTGTTTAGCACTAATTATAATAAGTTTAACTTAGGCAAGTTTAAAGATGATAGTCTAATGTGGAGCTCAGTATTGTTGAACTGGGCTCTTAATGCTTTTTATTTAATTAAGGCTATGTTTTATAATATTGTTGAGATTAAGTGGTCATGAAGGAGATGCTATATGATCGAGTAATTTAGAATTAAATAATTTTTTTCGAGATATGGCCTTGTTCTATTTTATTTGAAAAAGCATGAGAAAGGAAAAAGTCAATTTAAAGCATATACTCTTCAAATTGGCTTTAATTTTGCATTGGCAAAATATTAACTTAATAGCGTTGGAGTTTTAGTAGGGGGTACTTGATTACTAGGAATTAGATATTATAGAACCTTTTTTGTATTCTTTACATAGGTAGCGGCCATTATTTTCTGTTTTACCTTTTACATCGATAGCAGCTTTTGGACAGTTATGAATACAAGCATAGCAGTGGATACATTTATCTCCAAACTTAGGTTTTCCATCTAACATCTTAATGTTATTTAATGCACATACTCGTTCACATTTACCACAAGATATACACTTATCTGATGCTACGAAGTTTTTGCTAGATACCATAAACTTACGATAAAGTACATTTACAGGTCCAGAAAGGACTGTGGGCATAGAAATTGTATCATTTTTACTCTTTTCTATAAAAGATTCTTTTTTAATACGGCTAGCATAATCAGAAATCACTGGCAATGCAGAATTAATAATTTTCTCTATTGTGGTTTTATCTGCCATTGGTTCTGCAGTTACATAATTACTTGGCATCAGAACACTTCCTAATCCCATAAACTGCATTCCCTTATTAATACATATTTTATTGCAATACTTTACACAATTGCCTGATTGTCCACCCATGGTAGCGATAAAATAGAACTTGTTACTTCCCGAAAAAGTAGATCTTTCTAGTAATTCGGTAACTACTTGTGGTATACGCCATGCGTATATAGGGGTAACAACTACAAATGGCTTATCAGAGTAAAATCTGGTTTCTCCATGTTCTTTCAAAATGCTGTTCAGAGACATAATCTCATCACCTAAGAAATCAGCTAATGCATTTGCTACAAACTTACTGTTTCCTGTCCCGGAAAAATATAAAATCATCTGCGAAAACCTCCATACAATAAATTTAAAACTGATACACTTGTAACACTTAATAGTCTATAATATAATACAGAAATAACATTATTTCAATAAGTTTGGTGAAACTGATACAAATTGAAAGGAGTGTAACATTTTTGAAAAATCAAAATACAAATAAAACTGCTGTTAAATACAAAGAGTGGATTATAAATGCTTTTTTTGAATTACTGAAGGAATATACATATGAAGAAATAACAGTTAAACAAATTATTTTACAAGCAGATGTTTCAAGGCAGACCTTTTACCGCCATTTTAATGATAAGGATGATATAGTTAGATATTATAATACTTTATTAAGCAAAGAGCTTTCTTCTAAGCTTTCCGTTTTAAAAGAGAACTCTTTATATAGTATTTTATTGTGCTATTTTACTTTTTGGGATACTCATGTGGATATTCTAAACTTACTGAAAAACAATGATTGCGAATATTATTATAATGAACTAATGTACAAAACAATGGACATGTTAAAAGTTCATTTTTCAGGATATAGCGAACGTGAGTTTAATCTAATAAAATCATTTTTAATTGGTGGCTTATATAAGATAAATATAGATTGGTTAATGATGGATGATAGGGAGACTCCTGAAGAAATAGCACATCTTTTATGTAAATATATTAGACAAGGATAAAACTTAAATAAAGGTTTCTTTAATTCGAAAGGTGATAGGATATCAATTAAAGGTCAGTTTAAGCAAAGTATTAGAACTATTGCCATCAAGGCAAGTGGGAATGTAAGGAAGATAATAGCTTTTGAAAAAGCCACCAAAAAGGTCAAGAAGAAGTATTGTCTGAAATACTTATATCTCAAAGTAATGTTCTGATTTCAATTCTATTAGCTACATCAATAAAAGGTAATGATGGAACAACTGTAGTAGGAACTATTCAAGTTCTAGTTAAGCTTTGAAAGCTAAATGAATCTGTAAGAAACCAGCTTAATTTTAACACTGTATTTTAACTATGGAATATTAAAAAGTAATTAGTATCTATATTTTGTACAAGGTAGGGGTAGGAATAATAAGGGTGAGGAAATTAAAATAGTAGATATATTTTGTAAAAATAGCTTCTAAATATACTAATTCATAATATTAGTTAGTATTAGAAGCTAAAATAGTATGGTAATAGATTTTGTTATCTTAAAAATTAGTAAATGGAATAACCTTCTTCATATTATCAGACTATAGCTCATTTATTTTATGATGTCTAAAAGTTTATTAGAGGATTTTAAAGGCCCTCTAGATGAGTCAACATAATTTTCTTTATTCCCATATTGAAAATACGTACTATTATTATCACTTAGGTTAAAATATAGTCTATTATATTTTATTGGTGAAAAACCATTAGAGTTGTTTATATCCATTTCCTGCTCTTTATCATAAATAAATTCTATTCCTAAATATTTCTTTTTGTTATCTGTGACAACTTCATCTATCTTGATACCATCTTTAGCTACAGATAAAGTATCAGCATCAATTCTCTCATTAGTTAGATCAATTATCTTTTTAAAGTTAGTATCACTAGGTAAAATTTCTTTTTGATTTCCATCTTTATATAGTATTATTTTATCGGGATTATCTATTATTTTATCTAAGTTATTTTTAGAGTTACTACAGCCAAATAGAAGTAGCATTGAACATAATAAGATAAAAATAAGAGAAATATTTTTCATAAAACACCCCTTTAATATGAACTTCAATTTATTTACATAATTGTTTATATTAATAATACATAAATTATTAAATACAGTAAACAATTTCATGAATTTAAATATTTTTAAATGATATGGTCATAACTGTATATAGATTCAATAGCAGCATAAACAAAAAGCTTATCTCTATATGGAAATTGCTTTATATAAGTATTTTAGTATGTTAAAATTGGCACAAACAGAAATTTCACTAAGGGAACTGATAGTATGAGATGGAAGAAGTAAGAAAGCAATATCCAGATACTTTTATAAAGGTTAAGGTAGTAGAATCTTATATTGAAGAGGACAAGGAAATTGTAAATGAGGTAGCTTTTATAAAGGTAACGAAATATGAAAAAGAAGCTATGATAGAACATTTGAAATGCAAAACAGATCAGTATGTATATAATACAGTCAAAGATAGAGTTGAGATTCAGTTGGTTAAATATATTGGTGTAAGAGGCAAAATGTAAATTTAATATAAAAAGAATAGAGTGAAATAAATTATTAATAAGGCGGTGTAATAATGTCTATAGAAAGATCTAAAGTTGACATAAAGGTTTCAGAAGCGTTGATACCTTTTATAAATAAGATAGGTCCAGGGAAGAGTCTAGACGACAAGGTTAATCTGTCTATTGCAATAGGCTTGTTTGTAAGTAGAAATGTAACATTGGCAAGAGCTGCTGAATTAGCAGAACTTTCTATTGGGGAATTCATTGATGTTCTAACAAGGCAAGGTATAGCTTGGGGAGAATATTCGGAAGAGATGGAGAAGATGGACGACATATCTGTAGAAAATTTACTGGAAAGAATGGCTGATAAAAGTGATAAAGGTAGTTTGTAATTCTAGCCCTATAATAGGTTTGTCAATAATAAACAAGCTAGATCTATTGTAGGAATTATTTGATGAAGTTATAATTCTGCAAGCTGTATATGACGAAATTGTTAATTCAAAAGGAAATGAGAAATATGGTTCAAAAGAACTTGAAGTTGCAGTAAGCCTAAATAGAATAAAGGTTATTCAAGTTAAGGATAGTAAGATTGTAGAAGAACTTTATGGTAAATTACATAAAGGTGAGCTAGAAACAATTATTCTAGCAAAGGAATTAAAGATTAATGATGTAATTATAGATGAGAAAGCAGCCAGAAGCTTTGCTGAGGCAATGATGCTTCAAACTACAGGAATAATTGGAGTTTTGATATTAGCTAAGAAGTTAGGAAGGATTGCTAAGGTTAAACATTATCTTGATGAGTTAGTTAATAAGGGATATAGAATATCTAAGAATCTTTATACAAATGCGTTGAAAAAATGTAATGAACTATAATATGAGTCAATACCGTATTATTCAGAAATTGATAATGCGGTATTTTTATACCTTGAAATTAAAAGGGGGGCAAATTTCAATTAACTATAAAGAAAATAATAAATGATTGTTTAAACACTATTACTCAAATATGTAGAGAGGGATGATAGTATAGTGAAAAGCTATCATCAGCTATAAGAGAATTACATTCTAGTAGCTTTTCACTTTATTAAGGATTACAATATGTAGTCAGTGATATGTGATGGTATAAAAAGAATAAGCTGTAGAGAATAAAATTACTATGTTAAACAAAGACTTAAGAAGATTTTATAAGTATACTGATTCTAGTATGATTTGGGATTAAGGTAAGGACAATTATAGAAATCATAATGTAGACTAAATATGTAATAAATTTTTAATGCTTGTCTAGAGATGATATAAATAATAAATTTAATTAGTAGCATTGCATTTGCAGTAGCTACATTGATGAAAGTATCAGAGAAGCCACACAGGAAGGCAAAGAGAGAATTTGTATATTGGATGAGAAGATAAAATCCTATGAAGTGGAGTGAAAGTATTTTATAAGCATAAATGAATTTCAGTCATTTGGTAGGGATGATTTTAATAGCTGTGTTGGTATAAAGATAGTTGTAAATAATAAACTATTTATGAAAATTAGAATTAATGATAGTTAAAGAGTTATTCAGCAAGATAGAACCTATGCGATATAGGAAGTAGAAGCACTTAAATATATTTTAAATTTTAATAATAGAGTAATTCTATATGTAAGAAAAAATCTCAGATAGTTAAAGAATAAGTTGAATTGGAACATTTATACTAGGGCGCTGAACTAAACATGAGTATTGACTATAGTATAGAGAAAATACAGATTAGTTCAGATGAATCCAGTGCGGAATAGAGACAAATAATAAAATATATCGAGGATTTAGATATAGAATATAGAAAAGCAATAAAAAAAGATAATAAATACAAATATAAGTATATGCTTTATATAGGGTAATTGTATCAAATAAGTTAAATACATTCGGTAAGTGGCTTAGATATATTGCCGATTGAGAATAATACCTCCTAACCACACCTTTATTATCAAAATAAACAAGCATCAATTAATTTTTGGTGCTTTTGTTGTTTCATTTATAGCATGTAGAATTTATTATTTACAATGATATACCAGAGAAAATATTAGTTTTCTCTAGCCTCATTGGTTTTGCAATCTTTGTAAGAAGAACTACATCCGTTCAATAATGATAATGAACTTGCCATCGCAGCTGACTATCACAATTGAGAAGTGAGATGCGATATCCTTTAAAAGAGCAACCAATAAGGTTAATACTTTCTCTAGCATACCTATATACCTCGTGATCAGTATTTAATTAACAATGTATATATATGATAAATACTGAATTAGTATGCAATATAAATTAATTTGTAGAAAGCTTGCCAAAATTTTAGTGGTTGAAAGCGAAAATCAGTAAGCTAATATAAAACTATAAACAAGGATATTTTGTGAACAGAACAAAGATATCCTTGTTTTTTTACATATGAAATCATACTGAAACGTAAAAGCAACATTTATTTAGTTCAAAGCCTTGATGCAAAATCTTATATAATTGCTGTATGATATAATTCTTATAAACATTGTTGACATAAAAGTATATTATTGGTACTATATTACCAATGGTAATTACCGCTGGTAATGAAGGGAGCAATTGAGATGACTATGGACAAAAAACAGGTGAATAAAGAAATTATTATAGAAACGGCTTTGAGGTTAATTGATGAGAAGCAGGGGATAAAGGAGGTAACCTTACGAGATATTGCTAAGGAAATTGGTTGCGCTCATACAAACTTATACAATTACTTTGGAAGCTTAGATGAAATATTTTGGGAGTCTTTAAGTGCGCTGCTTAGTAGGATGATGGAGTACTCAAGTCTAGGGGACAGTGAGGAGCAGCAAGGTGAGAATAAAATATATTTAACCATATCTAAGGTAATTGACTTTTTTATGGAGCATCCAGGTTGGTATAGGTTTATGTGGTTTGATTCTCTAGGAGGACGACCTTCTCAGGAATTGGCTAGAAGTATACATAGACCGGGGGAAGGTTTTGTGACTATTGTAAAGATGGCTAATAGCGAAATTGATGATGAAAAGGCTAAGCAGGTGGCTAATATACTACACAGTTATTTTCATGGGGAGTTCTGCAAATGGATTAATAACAGAGGACTAGTAGAGGGTGATAAAGAAGGAACGAAAGCTATGATATTAAGTAATGTAAAAACTCTATATAAGTTACTAATTCAGTAATCATTGCGGATTCATAATGGTTTTTCATATATAGGATTCTTAACTCAACTATTAAGTTATACGTGCCCTATAATCCCAAGAAGATGCGATTATGGAACAAGTGTAACTTAAGTGTCTATATAGGAATTCTATGTAGGGTTATAAGATCAAACATTAAGTTATGAGTTTTACTTGCAATAGATTTTGAAAGTCTTTAACGGTGAGTATAACTTAAACTTCGAGCCGTGAACCCTATATAGACAGACTACTTCAAAATGAAATTTAATAAAATAAAGCTTTGAGGTTATATAGAAACTTTATTTTGGTCTAAGGATTGACATAGTAGGTCTCTTTAGATGGATAGATATTTTAAAATTCATAATCTAAAACACTAGAAGTAAGTTTACCTTCTAATGATATCTTTTCGATTATATACTTTACTTTAAACTGGTGAATTTTTATGGGCTTACCAAATAATATTAAAGTTTATATTTTTCAAGTTCTCTTTATAAAATTTATTAATGAGGGGTGTAAGATGGTCAATATATTAAAAATAATAGGAAAAGTGTTTTTGGGGTTTGTTGGCTTATGTATTGTTGCAGTTGCTTTCTGCTCCTGGTACACAGGGTCAAATACAAAGGATTACGGTGATAATCAAAGGATATTAGGGATAACAAATGGGAATGGGAAAGCGGCATTGATTATATATCAACCTTCCAGGGGAGGGAAGACAGATAAAGTAGCTGAGAATCTGGCTAAGGGAATCCATGATGCTGGTTATGAGGTGACTTTGGATAATCCGGGAAAGCATCTTAAAACAGATCTTTCTGGGTATTCCATTGTAGTATTTGGTTCGCCTGTGTACATGGGCCAAGTTTCACCGGTTTTAACTCAGTACATGAATTCAGTAAAAAGCTTAACAAATTCTAAGATACTTTTATTTGCCACTGGTGGACAATTGAATAATGGGGAACTAGATACCTTGGAACGACAATTAGGTAGTGTAAAAGCTACAGAGAAGATAGGTTTTAAGAGTGGCAAGGAAGATGAAGCCTTAGCTTATAAAACAGGAAAAAGCTTTGCTGGACAATAGCTTATGTTAGGGGCAAAGTGTATTCCTAATGTTTTAACTTCATTACGAATTGTATTAACAGTAGCATGGATGTATGTTATTAAGCTGGTAGAAGTTAATGGCCAGCATAGGACATCTATAAACTTAGCGGTAATTTTATTTATATTAATATGTTTAACGGATTTATTTGATGGGAAAGCGGCTAGAAAGATGAAGGCTGTCACTAAGTTTGGAAGTGTTTTTGATGTTATAGCAGATTTCATCTTTATTAGCTCCTCAAATATTTTGCTTGGTATATATAACTTAGTTCCAAAGTGGTTCATTTTAGTTGTGATATTTAAATTTGCAGAGTTTTTAATTACATCTAGGATTATTAAGAAGTATGGTGAGTACAAAAGCAGTTTATTTGTCTTTGATTATATTGGAAGAGTGGCAGCGGTAAACTTTTTCCTTATACCAGGAGTCTTTATGCTTGTATATAAGGGTTTAGACAAGAGTTATGGCTATATATTAATCTATTTAACTTTACTGCTGGTTATAATATCATCCTGTTCAAGGGTATACAAATGCTGCAAAGTGCTATATAAAATTAAGACAATAAAAAGATTAATATAGATGTTTTTTGGGTATAGAATTGTAGAAGCATAGGTAGTCTTTTAGGAGATACTACCTATGCTTCTACAATTATAGCTAGTTTCCAAGAAGAGGATTTGATGACTTATTAATTAGGATTAAATTCAGGATATCTTAAGAGCTTAATGAATTAGTTGTTATGATGGAAAACATAAACAGGTGTTGTTTTATAAGAAAGGCAAGAATCTTTTTTAAAGCTTTGAGATTTGAAGTTTCAGTGATATTTATATAGAAAATTTAGATTATATACCTATATAAAGCAAAAAAGAGCATAAAAAATATCATTGACTATAGGTAAGCGCAATGATAGAATTATCCATATGATATTATAATTTATCTATATATTTTTAATATAACACATTTTAAAACAGAAGTCAATAGGTATTTTGAAAAAAGTTAGGAGGTTAATCGGTGGAAAATAATCTAATGTTTATCAAAAGTTCAAGTTTGATCAAAAAGACTTTGTTAGAAATTCAGAAGATTAACGAAGAAACTTTAGAGTATGGATTAAAGCTAACAGAGGAAGATATAAGGGCTATTGTTGATACGAGAAATACTGCATTAAGCAGTAATGGAAGAATAGAGTTTGGAGGTGGAGTGATTACGAAGATAATCGCTGCCTTTTGTGATTCGCCTTATATTCACCAGCAAAATTATGTTGAAAGCATTGATGAACTTATAGAAATCTTTTATTACTTTAAGAATGAAACCTTGGATGAAATAGGTGATGATGATCTGATAGCTTTCATGAAGGATTGCTTTGACAATAAGTGTCAGGGGGATTTTGATTTATTAAGATACAGATATTTGTACCAATTGACCCACAATGTAAAGTACGGTGCTAATGATTATTTAAAAGAGGATATGGAAGAGTTTTCGGATGGTTACTTGGATGAGGAAGGATATGATGAATAATGGAGAACTTTATTATTAATCAAGAGGAAGCCTTACTCAACTTAGTAAGCAGGGAACATTATTTTCAGTCTATGCTTCAATTACTTTACTCAAATGAGCTTCTTAGTGTAAAACAGCTTGAGAGTGTGCAGTTTCAGCTTATAGAACTGCTTGAGGAAACTGTTTCTTATTATACAAGATATGAAAGTTCTTCAGTAAGAGTAGAGGTGGCGGAGCAGATTATGCTGTCTCTATGCTTTACCATTGGGTTGTATTTAAAAGAGCAGCAAAGTATGAAGGAAAATATAGCCTTGATAAAAGGTACAGGAGTAAAGCAGTTATTTAAAGAAGGTGAGAAACTCTTAAGTGCTAAGGTTGAGCTTTGCAAGAGCTTATTAAATACTGTGTATGAAACTAGGGTGATAACTGATAACTATGCCTATAATGACACCATAGATTATGGAATTCCTTTGTTTTTTAAAGAATATGACACTAGATTTGCAAGTCAGGATATGCCTGGTTCAATAGATTATCAGCTGGCTATAGATGTTAGAAACTTGGCTGGAGTGGAATACTTGGAAGAGTATTTGAATAAGGTAGTGCTTGAAAATAAATTTTGTGCATTTTTTAAACCTGAACAGGTTGAAGCTTTATTAAAGGGCTTTAATAAAGACTATGTTCATATGCTTATTAATATTTTTCAGCTTGTACTGGCCAATAGCTTGGGTTGTGTACTCGCTGGAAAAGCAACGCTACTTTTGGATTTAAGTGAAGGGGATAGAGTATATCTAAGCAGCAAGCTGGAGGGTTTAAGTAGTGAAGAACTTGAAAAGTTAATACTTAACACTGTAGAGAATATCTGCGACGAATTGTCCATAGTAGATCAAGTGCTTATCAATTATATGAAGGAAGCCTCCAAGGAAATAACTGTTCAGATAGAGAATGCCTTAGAAATAGATAAACTTGAAAAAGTATTTATTACATTAAAACTAGCAGAGGATAATATTTTTAAATATGAAGATGGGGAAACCTTAACTAACAGTGAATTTAGGAAGATCACAGAGGAAATAAGAGCCTGCATAACTGTAGAGGAAAAGATAAAAATAATAAGAGAAGAAATCCACAGCTTAAAGGATCTAGTGGACACCTTAGGAGCTGACTGCATTTTTGAGAATGAGTATATGGAGCTCTTTAAAGCTTTGGATAAATTTGAAATAGCACTATTGATAAGAGCTACTTCTACAAATAAAGCCTTTGATAATGAATATGGAACTGAAAGTGAAAAGGAATGGCAAAGAAAGCTTAAAGAATATCTACAGGAACTTGATGCTGCTGAAGGTATAGAAATATTAAGAATGGCTGAGGGCATAGAAGTGTAGGGCTGGAGGATTTGAATTTTGTATATAATTAATAAATTGTAATGATCCTATAGAAGTAAAGAATAGATTTATTAGTTTAGCGTGGCAGTTAAATCAAAGATAAAGTCATGGACAAAAGGCGAGAGGTTCAATTAAGGATAGGTGTCTATTTTAGAACTTTAATTACATATTTAGGTTCCTAAATAGAATACCTCAATAGAATACCTCAATTAATTTACCATCCTATCCCGTGTCACACATGAAATAGCCCTTGGCTTTATCTATTATAAGTAGCTTTGTTCGCTGTGTAGCTACCATTATTCATTTAGAAGTAAAATGTTTTTATTCTTTAGCTCTGCTATAACATAGAATCAACTAAGGTTTTAGTATATTCTTCTTTTGGAGTATTTAAAATCTTTTCTGTATCATTTATTTCTACTATTTTGCCTTTATACATAACTGCAACCCTGTCACAGAGGTGCTTGACTACCTTTAGATTATGGGAAATAAATAGGTATGTAAGGTCAAGCTCCTTTTGCAGTTGGCTTAGTAGATTAAGTATTTGGCCTTGAATAGAAATGTCTAGTGCTGATACCGGTTCGTCACAGATGATAAAGGATGGTTTGGTTGATATAGCTCTTGCTATACCTATTCTTTGTAGTTGGCCGCCGCTCATCTGATAGGGAAACTTATGCTTATCATTTTCTGATAGGCCTACTAGGTTTAATAGTCTAGAAACCTCCTTGGAAGCTTCAGCACTAGGGACTATCTTATGAATAAATAGAGGCTCTGTGAGTAATTCTTCAACGGTCATTTTAGGGTCTAGGGTTCCTTGGCTGTGCTGAAAAATAATTTGAAGTTCTTTTCTCATGGCTCTCATAATATCTTCGTTTAAGGAGGTTAGTTCAAGATCCTTATAGAAGATCTTCCCTTTATCAGCCTTTATAAGATTTAATATTAAAGAAGCTACGGTGGTCTTGCCGCTTCCGCTTTCTCCAATAAGGCCAAAGGCTTCTTTCTTTTTTATGGTGAAGCTAACATCCTCTACTGCGTTAATGGTTATTTTACGGGAAAATAAATTCTTTTGTACAAGATAGTGTTTGCTAATGTTTTCTACAGAAAGTAAAAAGTCTCTATCATTGTTCAATATTATCACCACCTTCTCTTAAGAAACATCTAACCTTTCTATTATTAATACTAGATACTTTGGGCATTCCAACCTTACATTTGTCCTCTTTATATTTACATCTCTCATAGAATGGACATTGCTCTGAAAAATCTTTAACTTGCAAGGGACTACCATTTATGGTGTATAGTTCTTCATCATTAGTATTTAGTGACTCTACGCATCGTAGCAATTCTTCTGTATAGGGGTGAAGAGGGATGCTTAGTACGTCTTCCATAGGACCTTCCTCCATAACTAACCCTCCATACATTACTACTATTTTATGACAGATATGCTTCACCACATCAATATCATGGGTTATCAGTAGTATTGAAGAGTTACTATGTTCATTGGTGTACTTTAAAAGTTCCAGTACTTTCTTTTGAAGGGAAGCATCAATAGCAGTGGTAGGTTCATCTGCAATTATTATTTGCGGTGAGCAGAGGGTTGCCATGGCAATAGCCACTCTTTGGCATAAGCCTCCACTGAGCTGTGACTTATACATATGGTAAATAACCTCAGCATTTTCTATACCGACATTTTTCATAGCATTTATTATATCTGCCTTGGTAAAACTCTTTTTATGGATTTTTAGCACTTCCTTAAGCTGGTCTCCGATTTTTTTATAAGGATTAAGAGCAGCGGCAGAGTCTTGAAAAATGTAGGAAATCCTTTTACCTCGGATGGATCTCATTTGCTTTTCTTTAAGCTTTAAAAGGTCTGTTCCTTCAAAGATAATGTTTCCTGAGTCTATTCTAGAGCTTCCGTCATCTACTAATCGGAGGATTGAGGAAGCAGTTACTGTCTTACCACTTCCTGATTCCCCTAGAATTCCGAGAATTTCTCCTTTGTTTAACTCAATATCTACTCCACGAACTACCTGTAAAAAAGCATTGTCATTTTGAAAGGAGATTTTCAAATCATTTATTTTAAGCAGTGCATTATTACTCATTTTCTCACACCCAAACTAATATTTATTTTTCATAATTGTATCTGACAGTATATCTATAAACTTGTTTTTTATAGCATCTTTTTCTTCTGAAGGTAAGTTTTCATTTGTAATGGTAGTAACTGTAGGAACACCTTTTGTATAAAGGATTTCCTGTGAACTTGGGTTTGTATTGGAGCTTTGTGCCATTGAATTTTTATTAATATACTTATCCACCTTAAGGCCGCCTTTTTTTAGATTTGTTTCCAGCTCATGATCGAAGGCCCAGGCAAAGTAGCGGCTTACAGGCACCTGATCTGTGTTAAAGGTTATGGTATCACCAGTGGTGTTCATGTTTGTAAGATCTATGTCTAGAACCGTATTTTCCAGTAGATAAAGTGGATTGGTACCGTAATATTTTGCTCCGGAAGCTTGTTCTGTAAGATTTCCATCAAAGAAGCTGATTATTATAGTTCTTTGAGGTCGAGAATTTGTATTGCCTAGCTTGTAAGCTAGTTCTATAGCCATTTTAAGCTTGTTAACAGTATTTTCTTTATCATAGGATAAGTAGTTATAACCTATACTGATAAGTATTGCTTCCTTAGAAAGCTTAGGATTATTACCAGGAAGGATACCTACAACATTTTTGCCAGTTTGAGCTAAGGACAAGGCTTTTGTGGTGATAGATAGCTGAGAGTTTTTATCTAGCTTCAAAGAAGCTGCTTTTGTCAGGTATATAAAATCTTCACCAGTATTGCCATTATATATTGTCTCAGGAAGTTTTTCTTCAGTGGGGATTATATCTATAATTGCTAGAGCCTTGGATTTGGCTTTCAATTCCTTTGAAAAATTAAGTATTGCAGCTTTTGAATAATTTTGCTCGTCTAAAACTACAAATTTGTTATCAAATTGAGAAAAATCCTTAAGGTTAAAGATATCAAAGCCTTCCTCTAGAAATAGGTCTCCTGATAGCTTGTAGTTATTTGGACTTGCCAGTGAAAAATCCTTACCAAGGATTAACTTACTAGTCTTATGAGAGTTGGTGATGGTGAATTCGTAAGAACCTATGGAATACAGCTTATTTATATCATAATCTTGAATATAATCCTTGCCTAATGGTTTGAAACCAGCGGCTTTTAAGGAGTTTTTTAGGTTAGAAGCAGTATAGTCTGCCTCTTGACTTCCTATGAGCACCTGATCTTTAAACTGCCAGTTTGTAAGTTCTGAGGCCTTAGCAGTATAGGTTTTTCTAAGGTTATTCTCTCTTAAGCTTAAAGTGGTAACTAAAACTATAACTATACACCCTAATGCAATTGAAAGTTTCAGCACCTTCTTTGTGAGTATTTTAAAGCCTAATATCTTTCTGAAATATACAATAAACATGGAGTTTTTACTTTGAAGCTTTTCTCTTAAGCCTTCACCAAAGATGTTGAATCCAAAGATGCTTATAAAAAAGGCAGCTGCTGGCGAAAGTACAGTCCATGGGGCGAAGCTAAAGGAATTTATTGAACTTGACAACATACTTGCCCATTCTGGTTCGTAGCTCATGTTGAATACGGCATTTGTGTCAGAACTTGATATGACTCTTATGTTACCTACATAAACTCCGAAGAAGCCTAACTGCATTATCATAGAAAGAGCCAGTGACATTTCCATAAAAAACAGCACTGTTAGTTCAGGTGAAAAATGAGGAAGTATATTCTCAAGGATTATCTTTCTATTACTTTTTCCAATTGCTTTTTCTCCAGTTACAAAGGGTTGCTGTAGTATTCCTTGAACTCTTTCTCTAATGATACCAGCAAGTTTAGCCCAGCCTACAATAGTAAGTACAATCACAAAGGCTAGAAAAGATTGAGTTCTGAATAAATTTGTAAAGAAAGCTATTTTTAAAACAATAACGCTTATTAATAATGAGGGAATAGTGCTAAATACAGAGTTAAATAGATTTATAACAGAGTTACTAAATCCATTGCCAACTCCAGCAGCCACGCCCATTGGTATAGCGATGAAAAATCTTCCTAAGACTACAAAAAGGCAGATTTCCATTGTGTATCTAGTACCGTAAACTATTATGCTTAAAAGGTCACGGCCAAGGCCATCAGTTCCAAGAAGGTTCTCTTTTGAAGGGGAGAAAGGAGCACCTTTTATAACAAGAGAGCCGTTTTTTTGCACCCCAGACTTTATTCCTTCTATGGTGTAAGTATTATAATGAGTTAATTTCTCAGGAAATATTATTACAAATAAAATAGCTAAGATTATGATTCCTCCAAATATGAAAAGCATATTTGAAGCCATAGTGCTTTTAATTTTTCTTTTATATGAACTAGTAAAGGCAAATTTACGCTTTTTATTGATGTTAGTAAAAAGATTCATTTTCATATTAAACTCCTGTGTATAGATTTCCATTTCACCTTGGTCCTAGGCAATTTCCTTTGGACCTTATTCTTTAAAATTTATCTGACATCTTGTATTGGACTTTGAAGATACAATTAACTTGGAAGCTGTACGTCTTTATTAAACAGCGAAAATGATTTTATGATCATAGAGAGTATACAGTAAACTGCTCCCATTCCGATAACAAGGCCTATGGTAGCATGAATATCACCATCCTTGTAGGAGCTGAATATTTGATATACAATCCCATGATAGTTGAAGAAGTATTCTATAATAATTAGGTTAGAAATTATTATATTTAAAACAGATGGAAGTGCTTCTACAACTTTTATGCTTACAGCTTTTAATAGATGGTTAATAATGATCTTTAAGTTTGAAAGGCCTTTAGCTTTTGCAGCAGCTATATAATTCTTTTGAATCTCTTCACTGGTTGCAGTCTGTGCCATTCTTACTATATAAGCGGTAGGAATAATGGCAAGACATAAGAATGAAAATAGAAAGCTCTGACCTTCGCCCTTTAATGATAAGAGATCATGTTTGTAAATAAATACTCTAATTAACTGAAATACAAGGGCTATAAGTACATCAGGCAGAGACATCAAAGCAATGGAAAGCAAAACTCCAAAAAGTGCATTTCTATTTTTGCTAAAGCCTGTTATTGTGCCAGTTAAAGTGCCCACTATGAAAGCTAGAAGCAAGGAGCTTACTATAAGCAGCATACTCTTTCCTATGGAAAAAAGTATTATGGTTAATATTTTAAAATGCTCTAGTGTTTCACCAAAGCCTTCAGTGACGAAGTTTGTCATGTATTTAACTGCATTATTGCCAATAATAAAAACCGAGTAGTTGGGTATAAGAGTTTTGTTAAAGACTATAACATTAAAGCTTGGTGGTATAAAAGCAATAAATACAATTATAAAAATTACTATAAAAAATGCTGAGGTTAATTTGGTAAGCTTGTCTGCAATTTTAAAAATATTTGAGTGATAAATACCGAAATAACTAACTCCTAGTAAACTTCCAGAAGGTTTAGCTTTGGACAGAGTTTTTATCACAATAGAAATAAAGGTTAAGGCAGCAAGTGCAATTATTATAGTGATTTCTACATTATTAAATACACCATGAAACCAGTCGTGGTAAACTTCTCGTTGAAGATAATTAGTAAGAGTGTTACCTATATGAGAAATTCTTTCTTTATCTATATTGTCCATATTGTCACTAGTTGTATGGTATATTTCTTGGATTTGGGCTGAGGAACCTAGGGTGGTGTTAATGGAATTAGATGAATTGGATATATCATAAGTTGAATCCCCATAGACGAGTACTGCAGGAACATCCTTCTTAAGAAAGGCCTCAGTATCACCGCCAGTAACACTTCTTTTAGATATAATACTGATATCATCCTTAGAGATATAAGAGGCAAGCTTACCCATCAAAGCCTCGCCAGTTGAACCAAAGGAGGAAAGATAGAGCTTTTTGTCCTTAGCTGAACCTAAGGCATCAAGAGAAAATACTTGTGATTTATGAAGAGGATAAATTGGATTTTCAACATAGTATTTAGAGCCTAAGTTTCCTTCTTCATGGCTATTAAAGGCTGCAAAAATTACGGTGATTTGAGGCTTTAGCTTTGAACTTTTCATTGTTCTTGCAAGCTCCAGCATCATTGCAACACCTGAGCCACTGTGAAGACTTCCAGGTACAAAGGCAGCATCTCCAATAGCTCCAACTCCATCAATATCTGAAGTTATTAACAGATAGCCTTTAGACTTATCAGTACCATCTATTTTCCCTAAAATGTTTGGAGTATTCATTGCCTTAAAATAAACGTCAAGATCTAAGGTAGCAGATAAGCTGCTATTTATATTATCCACTAAGTACCTTGTAGCATTTTTTGAGATTTTATATATTACCATGGACTTGCCACTTTTGGAATGAATATTAAAGCTATCTTTTACAGTTAGGCTATCCACAGATAAAAGCATGGCTTTGCAACCATTATCAGCAGCATATTTTAAGTCATCATCTGTGACAGGAGTCAGTGCTACTATTGTATAGCTATTGAGGATATTATTAGGCACTGACTTTATATCACCACCAAAGAAGTAGAGGTTTTCTTGGATTTTACCACTTCCACCTAAGCCATTAACAACATCAAGAAAATCTTCACCGTACTTAAAATTTCTGATTTCATTGGTAGCCTTGTTTAGAATACTTAATTTAGGTGTGGAATTATAGGAAGGAACCATGGTACTGAAGTTCTGATAGTAGGTGCCATTGTCACCGCCGGCAGCAACACCAATACTTTGAAAATAATCCTTCACGTATTCCAGAGACTTTATATTACCCTCAGAACCAGCTAATCTTCCATTAAATTTCTCTGAGGACAAAGCGTCCAGGTTCTTATACACATTATCCTCATTAAAAGGGCTGTTATTAAAGTTATGTTCAGTAATTTGAAATACAAAAACAAAAGCTATAAATATGTAAATTAAAATTGCTGAAAAATTTTTAAGCTTTCTTACCATAAGGAACTCCTTTCATTTTTGTAAAAATATTCATGTTAAATATTATAGAAAAGTTTTGGCAACTTGTAAATAAATAATGAAATTAATTAACAAATGAGTAATATAATATTGATTTGATTTTTAATATATCAATAATTTGAGGCTTTGCTAGGATGGAGTTGTTGCTGATTTAATTGCGAAGAGGCTAATTTGTATAAGTTTCGAAAAAGCCTATTACTTAGTAAATTAGTATAAGCTTAAAATGAGGGGGAAGGTGGGGGATTTGGGGTTAGTGTAAATGTTAATATGAAAGTGCATAAAAGTTCCAACATCAAAATGTAGGAA
>NZ_JAABNO010000041.1 GCF_009928445.1 Clostridium sp. C8-1-8
ATTTAATTCTAATTGCTCGCTCATATAGCATCTCCTTCTTAACCACTTAATTTCAGCAATATTATTAACCATAGCCAATAATAAAAACATGCCACCTCATTAATAGATTACGATCAACTCTTTACAACTGCTAAAAAGAGCATCATCCTATTTTCTAGTATGAGGTGGCAATATTTAAATATAAATTATAATATTAGGAGGCTTTAATTATTTATTGATTTTATTTAGAGCTTGGTCTAAATCGTAAATCAAGTCATCAGCATCTTCAATACCTATAGACAATCTTATTAGATCTGGAGTAACCCCTGCTGATAATTGTTGTTCTTCATTTAATTGTGCATGTGTTGTACTTGCTGGATGTATTACTAATGATTTTGCATCAGCTACATTTGCAAGATGTGAGAATATCTTAAGACTTTCTATAAATATCTTTCCTTCTGCTGTACCACCTTTTATACCAAAGGTAAAGATTGAACCAGCGCCCTTAGGAAAATACTTCTTAGCAAGCTCATAATACTTATTATCCTCTAAGCTTGGATAGCTAACCCAAGACACAAGAGGATGATTATTAAGAAATTCTACTATCTTCTTTGTGTTTGAAACGTGTCTTTCTACTCTTAAGGACAAAGTCTCAAGACCTTGAAGGAATAAGAAAGAGTTAAATGGGCTTATTGCAGCTCCAGTATCTCTTAATAATTGAACTCTAGCCTTTGTTACATAGGCCGCAGCACCAACATCTTGAGCAAATCTTATTCCATGGTAGCTGTTATCTGGTTCAGTAAGTCCCTTAAACTTTCCACTAGCTACCCAATCAAATTTACCTGAATCAACAATTACTCCACCAATAGAAGTTCCATGTCCACCTATAAACTTTGTTGCTGAGTGAACAACTATATCTGCTCCAAAGTCTATTGGCTTTATAAGATAAGGAGTACCAAAAGTATTGTCAACGATAAGAGGAATACCATTTTCATGGGCCACAGCTGCAACTGCTTCTATATCTACAAGATTTATTCCTGGATTTCCTATACTTTCTATATATAAGGCTTTAGTTTTATCTGTAATTGCGCTTCTAAAGTTCTCTGGATCGTCTGGATTTACAAAAATTGTTTTGATCCCATATCTAGGCAAGGTAGCTCCAAATAGATTATATGTTCCACCGTATAAAGTACTTGCTGCAACTATTTCATCTCCAGCCTCAGCTATGTTTATGATGGCATATGTTATTGCTGCAGACCCTGAGGCAACTGCTAGAGCTGCAATACCACCTTCAAGTGCTGCTATTCTTTTTTCGAATACATCAGTAGTTGGATTCATGATTCTAGTATATATGTTTCCAGACTCCTTAAGTCCGAAAAGATTAGCTCCATGCTCTACGCTGTTAAAAACATAGGATGTAGTTTGATATATTGGAACAGCTCTTGACCCCGTTGTTGGATCCGCTTCTTGACCTGCATGTACTTGTAATGTATCAAATTTTAAACTTCTTTCTTCACTCATTTTAATCTCTCCTCATTTTAAACAATATTTTTAAAGTGCTATTATTGGACTTTATTTTAAGCTTAATGCTATATTTTTATAATTTTGCCAATCTTCAGATTAATAAAAGCAGCTTTTCTCTAAGCTTTAATTATTGGATATGCAGTAAAAACAAAAATACCTCCTTTCTCAATTGAATGACGAAAGAAGGTATAATTTACCGCAAAAAATACTACCGTCTCTCATCTTTCTTTAGGTAATGATCCTAAAGCAGGAATTGGCACCTTTTCAGATAAATGGATCTGAAGGTTGCCGAGGTTTCGTAGGGCCAGTCCCTCAACCTCTCTTGATAAGAAATATAAAGCTATTTAATTATATAAAATCTCTAATGCTATATTCATTAGTGATCTTTTGAACTTATTGATATAAAAAAGAACCTAAGATTTAAATAAATTGACTTTACAAAAACAAAAAACCTCTTTGCTGAAAGAGGTATGAAAATCACGCATACTTATCTCTCAGCTAACGCTGTTGGACTTAGCACCATGTATAATGAAATACTGGTTGCTGGGCTTCACAGGGCCTATCCCTCCACCACTCTTGATAAGGTCTTTATTAAATTACTTGTTCTTATTATAATTAGGCAAAAATAGTTTGTCAACTATAATTTGTAATTTCTTTAATAAATATGGTTTTGCTACTTCTTAATAAATTTGTGTTTTCAAATTCTCCTCTTGGAACCCATAGAGCTTTGAAAATAGATTTCGGATCCAAGTGCTAATATTTAAAAATCAATTTCAATTATATTCTCTATTATTGTGTCACTATATTAAAACTTTTCATATTTATATAATACAGAACAAAATATAAATATTAAATACTGGAGGATGTCTTATGAGTGACGTATTCAAGATGAAGGATGAGCTTAAGCTAGATTATGCCGAAGCTTATGTAGTACCTCAACCATTTAAAGATCTTTATTATATAAAAACTGCTTTTTCTCGGGGAACTATATTTAATGATTTATATAGACCTTATGAGAAGAAAAAATACGGGAGGTAGTACAGATGGAACAAAAGAAATTACTTTGTATGATCCAACAAGTTGGCTTTTATCTAGTAGAGCTTAATCTTTACTTAGATACTCATCCTGATTGCAAGGATGCTTTAGAAAGACTAAACTATCTTTCTGGAAAACTAAGAGCCTTAAGGAAGGAATACTGTTCTAAGTATGGTCCTTTAACTAACTTTGGACTTCAACCTGCTGAGGATTGGGATCAATGGGTTTCAGAACCATGGCCATGGGAAAGAGAAGCAAATTAATTTAATGGAGGAATAATGTATGTGGTATTATGAAAAAAGATTAGAGTATCCCGTAAATATCAAAACACCTGATTTGAAGACTGCTAAGATTATCATGACTCAATTAGGTGGTCCTGATGGCGAACTTAGTGCTTCCATGAGATATTTAAGTCAAAGATATACTATGCCTACAGGAAAGACAAAAGGCTTATTAACTGACATCGGTACAGAAGAATTAGCTCACTTAGAAATAGTTTCTTCAATGATATATCAACTTACAAGAAAAGCTACTCCTGAACAAATAAAAGCTGAAGGCTTTGATTCTTATTACGTTGTACATGGCACAGCGGCTTACCCTTCTGATCCAAATGGAATTCCTTGGACTGCTGCATATATTCAAGCAACTACAGATCCAATAGCTGATCTACATGAAGATATGGCTGCTGAGCAAAAAGCTAGAGCTGCTTACGAAAGATTGATTCAACTTATAGATGATAAAGACGTAATAGATGTACTTCAGTTCCTAAGAGAAAGAGAAGTGGTACATTTCCAAAGATTTGGTGAAGCTTTAGTGACTGTTCAAGAACATTGCAAGAAGTAACCTTCATATAATCTTGATTTTCATTTGCTTAAAGTAAATATTTCTTGCATATGCCCATTTTCTTACTGTATATCTAAAAGCACTATTTTCCCCTTCCAAATTTCTAGGCTTATCTAGAAAAAGGTGTATATTTTCCTATACAGTAAAGTATGCTTCTAATACTACTTTTATGATTAATATGAATTTAACTAAGAAATTTAAGGTTTAGCTTAGAATACTCTTTGCTAAACCTTAAATTATATTTTACCAGCCTACTCTTATTATTAGTCCCTTAGGATCTCCCACCTCAAGATAAGCTGCCTGTTGATTTACATCATCATAGCAGAAGCCATAAGCTAGATTATCTATACTGTGATCATGCCAGAACTTAGCATAATAGTTTGCTGGTGCAGCTTTATAATATGCACTTGGATTGTTCCAATTTGCAGTATCTGTGTAAACGTGTCTATTTATTGCCGCACATATTTGAGGATTTTGCTGTAATCCATTAGTTCCAAGTAATATATCTTGAGTAGAATAGCTTGAATATCCTGCAAAGTAGTTAGCATTCGCCCCACCTGCTGCAAAAGTCCCATGTATAGGTGCTACAATTCTATATGGAGCTTGCAATGTAGCTAAAGACTTGAATTCTGTTGGAACCTCATTCTGATATTTTGTAAATATGCCTGAACGGGTTTCTGTCTCTAGTTCACCAACGGTTCTATCATAATTTCCTGCTTTATTAACCAATCTATGTTGTATTGGGAATCCAAACCCGTCAACTCTTGTTGTATTTCCATGGTACCCAGTATCATTAACAGTAAACTCAACAAAATCAAAATATACATCTCTGTTAGGATCTGTAGGATTGTCTACGTTAGGCCCTGCAAAACCATCATCATAAGTTTTAATATAACAAGGAGATCCTACACTTAAAAACATTCTTCCAGAGGTTATCTTAGGTAGTGTAACCCAGTTTGTTTCACTTATCTTATGATAAATATTAGCGTAATTTGCACCATTCTTTGTTAGATGTCCTGAGGCATCATTCAATGAATTTGAAATAGGAACTAGATTACTATTTGAATCTAGATAAGACCACTTCCCATTGGATGGGTTTATACCTAGAACTCCCCAGTATATATTAGCATCAGCATATGCACCATTAGTTCCATTCATAACCTTAACACTTACTGCTCCACTTACAGTTGGTGTTGGAATTGATGAAGCAGCTATTGAATATATAGAGCCATTTGTTGGGTTTGTGTTGTTAGATAAAGTAAAAGACCACCTTTGTGCATCTGTTCCATTATCAGTCCATTGCTGTACAACAGCTCCATCAGCTGTTGAAGAATTTGACACATCCATTACTAACCCACTAGCTTTACAAACTACCTTGTAATATCCACTTCCCATATCAACTATCTGCCACCTTTGAGCATCTGAACCATTATCAACAGCTTGTTGAAGCTGTGTTCCAGCAGAAGTAGAAAAGTTTGGATCATCTAGAGCCATTCCACTGTTTACAGCTATGAGCTTATAATAACCATTGCCGACATCAACCACCTTAAACTGTTGATTAGTAGCTCCTGTACTTGTCCACTGCTGTATCTTAGCACCATCAGAAGTGGATGCATCCTTTACATCTAAAGCCTTTCCACTAACCTTACTCTTTATAGTGTAAATACTTCCGCTTACTAAACCAGAACTCGAACCTATTGTATAGCTAATCCACGCTGTATCATAGGCTGGTGTTCCATTATTATAGGTAAATGAGTAATCCACCTTACCTCCTACAGATGCATCAATACTTTTTTCATATCTGCCAGTTGAACTATTGTACTGCATGGAATAATTAAGCTGAGTACCTGAATTAACTTTGTAATGGACATTTACCCAAGTAGTACTAACGTTAGATTTAAACCAAATTGTAGCAGTAGCTCCCGACACACTTATACCACTAGAATAATCTGCAGCCTTCACAGCTATACCTTGGAAAAGAAAACTGGCGAAAAAAAGTATTACAAAAATTGATATGGACTTATTTAATTTTTTCAACACAAGTAACAACCTCCTTAATAATTGTATTATTAATTTTAATAATTTAAGTAGGATAGTTAAGCTTTCATGTTTTTGTTATAGATATTAATTTTTCAAATCAGAGACCTTATTCCTTTCCTCCTTTCATACCTTATTAGATTTACATTAGATATATGAATTTGTAATTATTGGACTCTTTAGGATGTATTATATAGATCTATTAGAATGATATTTCATTTGAGATAGTTTATTAGAATTAATTAGGCTTTGGAAATGCTATATGATATTACGTCTATCTGTTGATTATAAATATAGTAAATATACTATTAACTGCAGAATTTATTTATATTAAAGCATAAATACACCACATTTATTGTGTTTAAATTCATTTACATTGTTTACACCTACATGTTACTTTATATCCCATATATTGTCAATGCACTTTTTTTCTGTTTTTATATATTTTTTTATATAACATTAACTTTTATCTATAGTTAAATAGATTATACTTCCAAATTTATGATTGAAGTCTTTTTACTATCTCCCTCACTAGTAGTTATACCCACTTCATATCAAAAGGTTTAGCTAACTATTTTTTTTTTGATTTCCTACACAATAAAATAAAGCTCTGCAATTTATGCAGAGCTTCTTTATAAAAAAGCTTATGATATATGTCAGCTCCTAAACTTAGGTAACTGCAATAATAAGCTTTTTATACTTTATATATATTTATTTCTTAACTTAATTGCTACGACTTTTTTACGTTTTTATTTAATTAAGATCTTTTCCTTTAATTTTTCTATAACATATTCGTCAGTTGAAGGTTCTTTTTCAGATTCATCAAGAACATTAATTAGTGCTTTATTTATCTCTTCCTTAGTCACCACATTATTATCTACTAGCACTTCTACTAAGGCATCAACTTTATAGGAATAAATACTTAGAATATCTGCTACTTTTTTTATTGCATTATCATCCATTTGCATCATCTCCTATTTCTCTTTTTTCTTGCCTTTTACTGCTACAAACTCTGACAATCTGTCATTGGGGTCTATATAAACGTAATCTCCATACTCATTCTTTTTTAATCCTAAGGAAGCCATCTTTTTTCTAGTATTGCTTATTTTAGTCGCCATATATATTTTACCTCCATTTTAAGATTAAATTCAAATTATAAAAATTTTACATATCCTTGATATATTAAGCTTGATACTAATTGTATTGTATATTCCACATCATCAATATTTTTTCCTAAGAAAGCTTGTTTATACTACTTAAAATATCACTTAATCTACTGGAGATTTATATTATGGAGTAAACTTCTACTGCTTCTATTACTTATCTGAATCAGATGATTTTACAAAAATTAATTTATATAACTGAATTAACACAAATGGTATTAATGATAATCCATATACAGAAACATATTGTGAAATATTTAGAGGTACCACTTCAAAAATCCCCATTATAGGTTTAACTGTAAGCACTATAGTAAGCAATGCAACTCCTAAAATAACTGCATACCATACAAATGGATTCGCGAAAACTCCAACCTTAAAGATAGACTGCTTTGATCTACAGTTGAAACCGTGAAATAATCTAGAAAGACATAAGGTTGCAAACGCCATAACCATAGCTATCTCATGATTACCTGTAGAAAGCCCTATGTGGAAAGAAATCATTGTGACTATAGCTATTATTAAACCTTCTAGAAGCACTTCTATCCCAAATTCTTTATTCAATATAGGGATATTTATATTTCTTGGTTTTCTGTCCATTATATTTTTGTTATGAGGTTCAAGACCAATAGCTATTGCTGGCAAGCTATCTGTAAGAAGATTTATAAACAATAAATGTACTGGTGCAAAAGGTATTGGTAATGCAAATAATGTTGCATATAGAACCGACAATATTCCTGCAGTATTTCCCGATAGAAGAAACTTTATGGAATTTTTAATATTTTCATAAATACTTCTACCGTTTGAAATTGATTTTACTATTGTTGAGAAGTTATCATCAGCCAATACCATAGCTGCTGCATCTTTCGCAACCTCTGTTCCAGTTATGCCCATAGCAATTCCCACATCTGCTTGCTTTAAAGCTGGACCGTCATTTACTCCATCACCAGTCATTGCCACAACATTACCTTTTTCCTGCCAAGCTCTTACTATTCTGATTTTATGCTCTGGTGAAACTCTAGCATAAACTGATATATTCTCTACTATAGCTTTAAGCTCTTCATCACTTAATTTTTCAAGTTCATAGCCTTCCATAGCTTCCGATTCATCTTTTAATATACCTATCTGTTTTGCTATAGCTGAAGCGGTTATCTTATGATCTCCAGTTATCATAACTGGCTTTATACCAGCTTTTATGCAATCTGCTACGGCGCTCATAGATTCTTCTCTTGGTGGATCCATCATAGATATAAGTCCTATGAATATCAAATCATTTTCATCTTCTATTCCAATAGCGGATTTATCTTCTAAAGGTTTATATCCAAAAGAAAGAACTCTTAAACCTTTTGAAGAGAATTCTCTATTAATTTTTTCAATTTCTTTTTTATGAGCATCGGTTAATATCTCTATACCCTTTGAAGTTTCAATTCTAGTTGCTCTAGATAAAAGTACATCAAGAGCTCCTTTAGTCACCATCATCTTCATGTCATCAACATAATTCAATGTGCTCATGAGCTTCCTATCTGAATCAAAAGGAACCTCCGCTATTCTTTTATATTTATCTCTTATAACAAGTTCATCGAAGGAATATATTTCTCCAAAGTTAACTAAAGCCACTTCTGTAGGGTCTCCGATTTCTTTATTTTCAACAGTTACTGCATCGTTGCACAATAGAGAGCTTAGAACTAACTTTTTTTGAAGCTGGTCTTCCTTGTTTAATTGATCTTTTTGTATTACTTTGTTATCAGTATAGACCTGCTGCACTGTCATCTTGTTTTGAGTTAAGGTTCCTGTTTTGTCGGAGCAAATTACAGATATACTACCAAGACTTTCTACTGCGTGCAATCTTCTCATTATGGCATTTTCCTTAGCCATCTTCTGAGTTCCTAACGCTAGAACTATAGTAACAATAGAACTTAATGCTTCAGGTATAGCAGCTACTGCCAAAGATACCGCAAACATAAAGGCGTCTATAATACTTGTTCCTCTAATTATATTCAGTACTAATATAATAGCTGATATAACCAATATAACTATAGCAAGCTTTTTACCAAAGTTGTCCAAATTAACTTGTAATGGTGTCTTCTTTTCTTTTGCATTCTGAAGTAAGTTAGCTATCTTTCCTATCTCTGTGCTCATTCCTATATCAGTAACTAACACAACTGCTCTACCATAGGTAACAAAGCTTCCTGAAAAGACCATGTTTTTTCTATCACCTATAGCTACATCCTGACCATCTATCTTTTCTGTATTTTTCAATACACTTTCCGACTCTCCGGTAAGGGAGCTTTCATTAACCTGCAAACTGTAATTTTCTATTATTCTTCCATCAGCACTAATATAATCGCCTGCATCAAGATAAATTATATCCCCAACTACCACCTCTCTAGAAGGTATCTCCACTCTGTTTCCATTTCTTAACACCTTAGCAATAGGGGAGGATAACGCCTTTAAACTACTTAAAGATCTTTCAGCTTTAATATGCTGAACTGTACCTAATATGGCATTTATTATTACTACAACTAATATTACTATGGCACTTTCTAACTTTCCTAAAAATGCAGATATAATTGCTGCAATTAAAAGAATTATAACCAAAAAGTCCTGAAATTGACTTAGAAAAACTGCTAATACACTTTTCTTCTTTCCTTCTTCTAATTCATTAAAGCCATACTTTTCTCTTCTTTTATCTACCTCAGGGTCTTTCAGTCCACCTTCTTTAACTTCTAAAAGTTTCATGGATTCTTCCACTGACTTGTTATAAAAAGTGTTCATTGAACTACTCCCTTCTTTATTAAGATTAACCTTATTACCATTAATAGTTTTACTACTTTTCAAAATATAAACCTCCCCAAAAATTAGTATTGCGTCAATAAGTTTCCTTTCTATGAAAATTAGTTTTCTAAAGTATCTTAAAAGCCTTACTTCTGTACTTCTTTCAATATGCTGTTAATTTTAATTACATTTTAAGGAAATTTTCTTCTAGGCAAAAAATAAAGACTCTATAGCTAGATTCATTCTAGCTATAGAGTCTCACTAAACTACTTTGTTAGCAAAGCCGGGAAAATCCGAATTGACGACCTTGCTCCTGATAAATTTAATTTATCAAGAAGTTACTCCCTCTACAAGTTACTAATTACTACTTATTAAGTTTTATAATATTATATTACTATCAATATACCTTTGTGTCAACTATTAATTTGTATATAATAAATATTTAATTGTAGCTATGTTCAATAGTATTGTTGAAATTAAAATAACACTGAGTTATGACTTCTTTAATCTCTCCTTCAATTCCCTTATTTCCTGATCCTTCTGCTCCATCATAGTTTTGTAATCAGAATCCATCTTACACAAATTCTTGTTTAATAAATTAATCATTGAAGCCATTTCGTCAGCACTACCTGATATTCTATTAAATAAAAGCAAGTTAGATTCTAATATTTCAGGGATTTCTTTATGAGAATACCTAAGTTGATGATCTATTTCTCCATAACCTTCCTCAAATATGGTTCTAACCTGAATTTCAGCTATAACCTTTTGACTGGTAGGGTAAAATTCTATAAGATAATGAACTGATCTATATCCAGACTTTCTAGATTTGATCTGAATATCTAGTTCTTCAAAGCGCTTAGTATCATCACCTTCTCTGACATTGGCAGTTATCTCCACCACCTTCCAGGTATCAAGGATGAATTTATGAATCTCCTCCCACTCTTGCTTAAATATATGTATAACTCTTATTCCAATAAGATCATTTATCTCTTCTTTATAATTATCTATATTAAACTGAAAATCCTCGTTATATTTATTTTTCCTATCTTCTGTCTTTCTTATTACTTTTTCAATCAGTCTACCTGGCTGCTTTATCCTAGACTTTACAGAATGTACTTTGGGATGAGTTCTAAGTATATTAGCTATGAAGTCAGCCTGGTTTTCGTAGGTATCTTTAACTGATATATAGTCTGCATAAATTTCTCCTAGAACTTCTACATCTATATTATTTTTTCTTATTTCCTCTTCTGCAAAAGGATATTGTTTTAGGAAGCTGTCTATATTGAACTTAGTTATCATGTATTCACTCATCCTTTTCTCACTTATATTTTACCTGTAGGCAATAATCATACTGCAACTAATATAACCATATATTCGCAAAATCTTGTTTATACAAGCTAAACTACCATTTCTCTTATTATACTACATATAAATAACTTGCTTAAGTTTTATTTTAACGTTGAAAATCATATTATAATTCCATCTCTCCATTAAACTTTAAAGTTATATCTACAGACCTCTATATATTTTGTCCATATACTGTACCTTTGGGTAATAACTATTATAACTCTAGAAGCTGTTTAATACTAATATCTAAGTCCTTAATTCATTGAAATGAATTTCTAAAACTTTGCTAAAATCATAGATAGCATGCCTTAAAGTACAGTTATATTCTTCCCAAAGGTACAATTGTTTGGAAAACTTATTATAGCTATCATAAACACATAGTCGTTTTACAAATTATCAAAAATGAATTAACGGAAGGAGCACATTCATGGCAAAATTATTATATAAACTTGGTAATTGGTGTTATAACAGACCAAAGAGAATCATTTTATTTTGGTTAACAATCATAGCTATTGTAGCTGGACTAACTTTTAATTTTGGAATTAACTTTAAAGGAGATATGACTATCCCTGGCACAGAGTCTTCTAAAGCAGGTGATGTACTAAAGGAGGCATTTGGTCAAACAAAAGAGTATGGAACAATAAGACTTATTTTTAAAGCCAAAGATGGAAAAACCGTGGAAGACAGTGAAATAAAAGATACAATAAACAAAACAATTGATGCTGTACAGAAAAATGATAATTCTATAAAATCAGTAGCAAATCCTTATAATTCTGTAGGTGCAATTAGTAAAGATAAAAAAATTGCTTATGCAGATATAACATATAATGATGAAAGCGATAAAGTCTCAAAGGAATCAAAAGATAAGGTATTAGACAGCTTAAAAATAGCTGATAAATCAGGTATTGAAACTGGTCTAGGAGGAAGCGTTTCATTATCAACCACTGAAATTGGCGGAAGCTCTGAAGTAGTAAGTATTATTGTAGCATTCATTATTCTTATATTTACATTAGGTTCATTTATTGCTGCAGGCTTACCAATAATAACTGCGCTTATCGGCTTAGCTGCAGGATTACTTACCATTGCAGCTGGAACTAATGTGGTGGATATGTCTTCTTTCTCCATATCTTTAGCCTCCATGGTCGGTCTAGCAGTAGGAATTGATTATGCATTATTCATAATTTCAAGATATCGTCAAAATCTCTCTGAACATTATGAATCAGAAGAGGCTGTAGCACTGGCTATGGGCACTGCAGGTAGTGCTGTTTTATTTGCAGGCATAACTGTTATCATTGCTTTATTCGGATTGTCTTTAGTAGGAGTACCATTCTTAGGAGTTATGGGAAGAGTTGCTGCAGTAATGGTTCTTTTGGTGGTAATCGTTTCTCTTACTACAGTTCCAGCATGTATTAGGCTTGCGAAAAAGCGCATACATCCTGTAAAGATAAAAGCTTCTACTGAAGCAAGGTCTTCAAGAACTGAAATTAAACCAAATCTTTGGGGAAAGGTAGTAACTAGACATCCTATTATAATGATAATAAGTACTTTATTACTCACTGTTATGCTTGGCTATTCTGCTAAGGATCTAGAGCTAGGACTACCTGACAACGGAATGCTTCCCAAAGACTCTTTAGAACGTAAGGGGTTTGACATGGTATCAGAGGGGTTTGGTGCAGGAGTTAACGGTTCTCTTGTAGTTGTGGTTGATTCTTCTAAAGCAGGAAATAATACTTTAAAAGCTGTACAAGATTCTGCTAATGAAATAAAATCCCTACCTGGAATAGCAACAATTTCACCTGCAATTCCAAGTAAAGATGGTAAAATAGCAATGATAATGGTAACTCCAAAGACTGGCCCTAATGACAAGGAAACCAAAGATTTAGTTAATGCCATTCGTAAAAAAAGTAAGGATATTACCGAAAAAAATTATAATACTAGTCTTGCTGTAACCGGTAGAACCGCTGTAAATATTGATGTTTCCAATAAGCTCTCAGATGCAATACCTACCTTTGCTATAGTAGTTCTTGGACTAGCTTTTGTATTAATGATATTAGTTTTTAGATCTATATTAGTACCAGTAAAGGCCGTTTTAGGTTTCTTAATGACATTATTTGCAACCCTAGGCTTTGATGTATTAACTTTACAAAAAGGTAATTTCGCAGACTTACTGGGAGTAGCTAAGGCTGGTCCAATATTATGTTTCATTCCTATTATAGTTATAGGTATACTATTTGGTTTAGCTATGGATTACGAAGTTTTCCTAGTAAGTCGTATGAGAGAGCACTTTTCTAAAACAGGAAATGCTAAGGAAGCAGTTATATCTGGAATAAAGAGTAGTGGTGCTGTAGTAGCTGCAGCTGGCTTGATAATGATAGTGGTTTTTGCAAGCTTTGGTGTTCAAATTGATATGAATATAAAATCTATGGGAATTCCTATGGCCTTTGGTGTATTGTTTGATGCCTTCGTTGTTAGAATGACCTTTGTACCATCGATTATGACCTTATTAGGAAATAAAGCATGGTATATGCCTAAATGGTTAGATAGAATTTTACCTAAATTTGATATTGAAGGTGACTCTTTAAGTAAAGAAAAAGAAGCTGCCTAAACTTTTTAGAACGACTATAAAATAGTAAGATTTAAAATAAAAATCATGCAAGCTAGGAGTCATCTCCTTGTCTATGCATGATTTTTATTTATATCTACTTTTATGAAATTTTTAGAAATCTTATTTTCTCTCTACTATATTATCTATAAGCCCATAAGCCTTAGCCTCTTCAGCACTCATAAAATTATCTCTTTCCATGTCTGCAAGAAGCTTCTCAACTGGTTGTCCTGTGTTTTCACTATATATTTCAGTAAGTCTCTTCTTTGTTCTCAAAATATTATCTGCATATATCTTCAAATCAGTTGCCTGCCCTCTTAAGCCTCCAGATATAGATGGCTGATGGATCATTATCTCACTGTTTGGCAGTGCAAATCTTTTTCCCTTTGTTCCTCCTGCAAGTAAGAAGGATCCCATACTTGCTGCCATACCAATACATATAGTAGATACATCACATTTAATATACTTCATAGTATCATAAATAGCCATTCCTGCTGTAATAACTCCACCTGGACTATTTATATAAAAGGTAATGTCCTTATCTGGATCTTCTGCTTCTAAAAATAACATTTGAGCTACAATTAGACTAGCAGTAGTATCATTAACTTGATCACTTAATACAATTATTCTGTCCTTTAAAAGTCTGGAGTAAATATCATAAGATCTTTCTCCTCTGCTTGTTTGTTCTACTACCATAGGTACATAACCCATAGCTTTCTCTCCTTTTCAATAAGTTTATGTTTACAGGCCTCCTATATAGAAACTTAAGTTATACTTGTTCGATACTTGAGGTTCCTGGGGATTATCGGGCACGTATAACTTAATAGTTGAGTTAGGAATTCTATAACCTTCAACCTAGATATTTTAATTAATAGCTTAATTTAGTAAGCTATACAGTAAAGACTTACTACCTTAAAAACTTCTCTAATTTATAAATAGTCATAGTTAGACTACGCAGCTTTGCAGGTTAGGTTTACTGTAGATGCTGGAGTCTTTACAAACTCTGATACTTCTAGTTTTTTGTACAGCAATACTCTCTTCTGCTTTTTCCTAAGTTCACTAGGGGAAATATTATACAGAGCTATCTCACTAAATAATTAGAGAGCAGTTCCTTTTTTTAATCGAAAGTTCCAATATCTTCTTTTCGAAATAGTGTCATGCTCTTCTAATATTTATTTCCCGAAATAAATTATAAGCTGTATTGATTGCTAACTATTATAATTGCAATTCGTTTATGATTTTAATGAAATAGTTCATACTACCTTTATATTTAATTAAATTTGAAGCTATGCTATCATAGATATTAGTAAAACTAACTCATTCATTATATCAAAATATAAGGAGGTACTGTTTTGCAATTAAAATATAAGTTATCCACATTAGATAAGCTTAGAATAACAAACTTTTTATTGAAAAGGGATAGTGGTTTTAAAAAATCCTATAACCTAAGCATTATAGTAAAACAAATATTGTTAATATATATGATCCCCGTACTTTACAAAACCTTTTTAATATCGTTTGTAGGAGCTGAAAAAAATAGATCTTTAGAATATCACATTGTAGGATTTTTCAAAAATCTATTCGAGAGCTTTTTCTTTGATATATATTCATTAATGTTTATGACAGTGATATATCTATTAGGATTTATGATATGGCGAATGCTATTAATATCATTTTCTCAAAAAACTGCTATTAACAATTATGCAAATACCTTACATATAGACGAATCTGGCATAAAGTTGCATAATAATAACTTCACTAAATCAGTAAATATAACTTATATTAAAGAGATACTGATAAAAAATGGGTATTTATATCTCTTTGGAGATAATAATTTACTATTTAGTGTTGTACCAATAAATAAAAATATGGCTTCAAAAAATGAACTCAATCAACTTTTACAGAAACACTATAAGAACATAGTTAAAGAGGTGCATTAATGAATTATGAGTATTATATAGATGATAAAGTTATAACTGAGAAAAGTAAGCAACTAACCTCAGCTTTAAAAATAAGGTTTAGGAACGTTCTCTTTCTTATTAATATTCCTATGTTATACATTCTCATTGTATTTGTATATTCTTACTATAAGGCTACCCAAAAAGTGATACCTAGTAGATTAAATCTTTATATATTAATAACTGCTGTATTTATAGCAATTGCCTTTATCAAGGTATTAAAAGATGTACTTATGGATTCCAAGGTATTTTCTAAAAACACCTTAACTATATTAAAAAAAAATATAATGGATGAACATGGTAAAAACAGTTTAAGCCTCCTAGATAATGGATTGATGTTAAAGAAATATTACGGAGAAGTTATTTATGATTGGAACTTTATTTCAAATGTTTTGATAACCAATAAAGAAGTTAATATAGTCGGTAAAGATGGTACTAGTATAACTAGAATATATAAAGATTGTATTTCATTTAATTTAGATGATTTTATTAAGGAATTATCTAAATATATACCAGCAGATCATATAAACAAAAAAAATTAGCCAAATAATAATATAAAAAAATCATGCAAGCTAGGAGTCATCTCTTTGTCTATGCATGATTTTTTATTTATATCTACTTTTATGAAATTTTTAGAAATCCTATTTTCTCTCTACTATTTCATCTATAAGCCCATAAGCCTTAGCCTCTTCAGCACTCATAAAATTATCTCTTTCCATGTCTGCAAGAAGCTTCTCAACTGGTTGTCCTGTGTTTTCACTATATATTTCAGTAAGTCTCTTCTTTGTTCTCAAAATATTATCTGCATATATCTTCAAATCAGTTGCCTGCCCTCTTAAGCCTCCAGATATAGATGGCTGATGGATCATTATCTCACTGTTTGGTAGTGCAAATCTCTTTCCCTTGGTTCCTCCTGCAAGTAAGAAGGATCCCATACTTGCTGCCATACCAATACATATAGTAGATACATCGCATTTAATATACTTCATAGTATCATAAATAGCCATTCCTGCTGTAATAACTCCACCTGGACTATTTATATAAAAAGTAATATCCTTATCTGGATCTTCTGCTTCTAAAAATAACATTTGAGCTACAATTAGACTAGCAGTAGTATCATTAACTTGATCACTTAATACAATTATTCTGTCCTTTAAAAGTCTGGAGTAAATATCATAAGATCTTTCTCCTCTGCTTGTTTGTTCTACTACCATAGGTACATAACTCATATCTTTCTCTCCTTTTCAATAAGTTTATGTTTAATTAATAACTTCTTTTAGCAATCTATACAGTAAACACTTACTATCTTAAAAACTTTTCTAATTTATAAGTAGTTATACTACGCAGCTTTGCAGGTTAGGTTTACTGTAGATGCTGGAGTCTTTACAAACTCTGATACTTCTAGTTTTTTGTACATCAATACTCTCTGCTGCTTTTTCCTAAGTTCGCTAGGGGAAATATTAAACATCTTCCTAAAAGCTCTAGAAAAAGCTTCTTGTGAGCTAAATTGATATTTTAATGCTATATTTACTATTTTTTCTTTTCCCATTAGTAGTTCTCTAGCAGCTTCAGTAAGCCTTCTTTTCCTTACATACTCCATAACTGGTTGCCCTGCTATGTTATGGAATAATCTATGATAATAGTACTTAGAAATAAAAGCAGCTTTTGCTATATCCTCTAAACTAAGCTTCTCACTAAGGTTATTTTCAATATATTCAATTGACTGTTGAATCTTATCAATATAATCCATACCTACCCTCCTATTATCAGTAAAGGCACCAAATCAATATGTTCCTGAAGCCTCTTCTAAGGAATCAAGCAATCTTCTTTATAACTATTATATTAACTTGGCACACTCTCCAAAGACGCAAGTTCTTATAAAAATTAGATAAAGTTTTATCTTTACTCTAATTATAAAAACTAATTATGAAAAAATCCTGACATTTATTGCTCACTTTATCACTTAATTATAATTTACCATATCTTCATTAAACTTCAATACCCAGGTACTTGAAAATAATTTTCAATATTTACATTGAATTAAATAGCTTAATACATTAGTATACTATTATGTAATCAAACTAGACTCATAGTATTCAAAGAGAATTTTTATTAGATAAACCTAGCAATACTTTATGGCAGCTAGTTAGAGTTAATAGTAAAAAATAAAATTATGTCGCCTGCCAGATTTTCCTCATGCACCTTTGGAAAGGCAGACGTTCAAACAAAGGAGAGGATGATTTAATAATATGAGTAATTTTAATTTTAAAAATCTAAAAGGAGCTAAGCTTAAGGTCACTAAGTCAGAGCAAGCTGAAGAACAACATATTCATGGTGGAAGCTACGATGGAGAACTAAAGGATGGCAAGAAGAATGGCTTTGGCATTTTTACATACAGTAATGGTACAAGATACATAGGATACTGGAAAGATAACAAGTTCCATGGAGAAGGTACGCTATCTTACACCAATGGCGAATTATATCAGGGCAGCTGGACAGAAGATGAAATGAATGGGTATGGCATATATAGCTGGCCTGACGGAGAAAGATATGTTGGTGAGTGGAAAGATGGTGCAAAGACTGGCAACGGTATATATATATGGGACAATGGAGATCAATTCATGGGCTTCTGGAAAGATGACAATCGTGAAGGCGATGGAATAATGATCTATTCCGATGGAGAAAGAATCATTGGAACTTGGGAAAATGACGAGCTTGTAAAGAAACTGCTATAAACTTATTACTCTTAAGGAGAAGTATAAACTAAAACTCCTCATAAAAGCAAAATAATATTTATATTTATTTACTGCTTAATAATATATAAAAGAAATGTATGCGCACTGCTTTTTATAAGAACTTGCAACTTCAAATTTCATTAGAAGATATTTGAACCGGCTAACTTATAAAAGCAGTGCATTTTTTGCTAGAAGCCTTGATTTTCCTATAAATTCTTAAGAAGTTTTAAAGTTTTAAATTTAAGTTGTTAAGAATTTATCTTTATTTCTTTTTTACTTCTTTATTTTTTGCTTTTCAATAACGCTTCCAACAAGCCTCATAAATAGTATAAACATTATATCTTTACCATTTTCTTCTTGACTTTCTTTATACCTAGGATTACTATGTATATATATTACACCTAGATTTACTAGGTATGCATAGGAGGTATTGATGAAAGTAAGTAAAGAGCTTTTAAAAGGAAGCACCACAATAATCATCTTAAGTTTACTTAAAGATAAATCCATGTACGGATATGAAATGATTAAAGAGATAGAAAAAAAATCAAACGGAATCTTTGCTTTTAAAGAAGGAACCCTCTACCCCATCCTTCATTCTCTTCAAAGCGATAACTATGTAGAGTCTTACTGGCAGGAAAGCTCCGAAGGAAGAAAAAGAAAATATTACAAGATTACAAAAGATGGCTTAACTCACCTAAAAAACAGAAAAGAAGAATGGGAAACTTACAAGAATGCTGTTGATAGCTGCTTATGGGAGGGGATAACATGGGCTTAGAAAATAAATCATTTAAAAAGTTTACTGATGAAGTTTGTTCTCAAGTTAAATGTACAGAGATGCATGAAGATATAAAAGAGGAGCTAAACTGTCACTTACAAGAACTAGAGGAGGAATACATAGCGCAAGGTTCAACTGATGAAGAAGCCGCTAAACTTGCAGTAGCCCATATGGGTGATAGCGAAAAGATTGGCTTTGATCTAAATAAAATATATCAAAAAACACCAGAATATAAGACTCTTTTTATTTGTTCCATATTCATAGCCTTAGGACTATTAGTCCAATTCTCAATCTATAAAAATGCACCTAAGATTATATCCTATAATGATTATATAAAAATGATTATATTGACAATATTAGGTGTAATACTGGGAGTAGTAGCTTACTTTTTAGATTATAGAAAGCTTGAAAGGTATTCCTGGCACATATTCTCAGCGGCTACTATACTTATTGGTCTTATCTTATTCTTTGGTAAGTATATCAACGGTAAACTAAATATTATTTTTCTTGGTACAGCTTTTGATTTAAGTACAATAGCTTCTGTATTATTTATAATTTCGCTATGCGGATTAATCCCTAAGATATATAACTCAAAATATGGAATACTGAAGCTACTCTTAATGATATGTTTTTCAGGCTACTTTATTATATTGACAAGACAAGGAGTTTCCTTTATAGTTTACTGCGTTCTTCTTGGTGGTTTACTGGTGTATTCTGGTATTCCTAAAAAACTGATTCTTATCATGCTTACCCTAGGAACTTTTTCTATATGTACTTTTATTTTTAGTGACAGTTATAGAATTCATAGACTTATGTATATATTTGTATTTCCTAGGAACGGAGATATAGACTATGTAGTTGGAAAAATTCAATTATTACTTTCAAATTCAAAGCTTATAGGTAACGGTATATCCAAAGAAGTTATATCTACTACTCCATTAATAAATGTTGATTTTATCTTCACCTATATAATCTATAGCTTTGGTTGGATAGTTGGTATAACAATACTTATCATGATTACCTTGCTACTATTTAACTTATTTAAGACCTCTAAAAATATAAAAAATAGCTATGGTAAGCTTTTATTTAAATCCATAACCTTAGCTTTAACAATTCAGTTCTTACTACCTATAATGTCAAATTTAAATTTAATATCAAGTCTATATATATCCATGCCCTTCATTGGTTACAATGGTAGCTCCGTGATCATGAACATGGTACTAATCGGGCTTATATGCGGTATATATGGTAGAAAAAATTTAAGTAAATCCTTAACAGCTTCTTCATCAAGTATCGTTACTCAACCTGAATAATATAAAGGCACTAACCAGTAAGATTAATAATCTATTGCTTAGTGCCTTTTACATTTGTTTTTACTGCAAACTTTTATATTTCTACTAAAGTATTTCTATAAATGTACCCCTTCATATTAAAATTTCTATTTTTCTGTCTCTCTTCTCTGAATACATATTAACTTTAAAAATAGATTTAGGATTGAAGTATTACAGCTTTATTATCATTTGTCTTAAACTCTTACTACATAGTTTTATCATATAAAGATATAATATTTAGATGAAACACAACCCAATTTATTGTATAATAGGAATAGTTTACTATAACATTTCTAATGTGTAATATATTTCTTACTTGGGGGCAGTAGCATGAATTGGTTTATGATTTTACTAATAGGAATTTTTATTTTTATGCCTATAATTACGCTAATCCACGAGTTTGGTCATTTATTCTTCCTTAAACTATTCGACCATATCACTGATTACAGAATTACCTTGGGCTCTGGCAAAAGTATCCTAACCTTGGGAAATATAGAGATTTGCCCTTTGTACTTTTTTTATGGACGTACAACACCTGATGATATTTCTGATAGCAGTAAGCTACATAATATCCTATTCCAGTTTGGAGGAATTCTCTTTAGCTTAATTAGCATTATCATATTATTTATATTGAATAAATTACATCTCATAAGCTATTACGTATATACTCCTTTTTTCGATTTTTCGGTATGGTGCACCTTTACCGCAATAGTTCCTATAAAGTATCCTGATGGAAATATTAGCGATGGTTTAAGAATACTTAGAACAATTAAAGATAATTAATTAAAAATAGCACAATTGGAGGGCAAAATATGATTTCACAAGCATTAATAATTGATAATAATAAAGTTCTTATGGTAAAGCAATATGTCAAAAGAGGCGATATAGTATGGAACTTTCCTGGAGGAGGCATAGAGAAAAATGAGCTTCCAGAAGAAGCCTGTGTAAGAGAAGTAAAAGAAGAAACCGGGTTTGATGTAGAAATATCCTCATTATTATATGAGGATGGCTATAAATATACTTACTTAGCTAAAATAATCGGTGGCAAACTAACTTTGGACAAGTCAAATCCTGATAATGAAGATTTAATCGATAACGGTTGGTTTTCCCTAGAAGCTGATATATGGGATAGCTATACTAGTCCAATATTTGAGATGTATAATAATAGTCTTAATAGAGAATACATTGCTGAATAGGTTATTGCATATTTATTAGAAGGAGGATTCTTAATGAACAATAATAATGTAGACACTCAATATAATTCCATGTCATATTTCTATGATGTTTTGTATTCAGGTTACAATATGAAGGACTGGGAAGATGACTTTATAAATGAATTTAAAGATTTATTAGACATTCTTGATGAAAATGCAAAAGTGTTAGACAGTTCCTGTGGAAACGGAGTTCAAGCGACAGCTTTAAAAAGATATGGCATTGACGTTGTTGGTACAGATATTAGTGAAGAAATGATAAATCTAACTCAGAAATATGCAGAAAGCAATAATTTATCTTTTCCTACCAAACGTTTGAGTTGGGCTGATCTACCTAACAATTTTGGTGAAGATTTTGACCTTGTTTTTTGCTATGGAAATTCAATCTGTCATAGTATTGATAAAGAAGATATGTTAAACAATATAAAATCCTTATATAAAGTAACTAAACATGGTGGTAAGATTATCATGGACACAAGAAACTGGGACAAAGTGCTAAGAGATAATATAAGATTTAATGGCAGCGGTGTACAAAAGCACCTTGATAAAATTTATGCATATACTTATATCTGGAACTTAAAGGACTTTGAAGAAAGAAGTAATGTTGAAATTGTATTCATCGATATTACCAATGAGAAGTCCACAAAATGTATTCCTTTTAGACTGGATTTCACTCCATTTAAACATGATGAATTTATAAGTAGATTGAAAGCTTGTGGATTAAAAGTTTTAAAAGATACTTTCCAGTTGGACAATGATAATTATTCAATAATATTGCAAAAATAAGCTACATCCCAAGCTAATACTTCCATGCAGAAAATTAACAAATTAGTATTCCATACTATAACTTTTTCTTTACACTTAGATACCGTGATTTATAAATCTAATTTTTACGGCTAAATTAAGGACATAAATTCAATAACACTTATAAAAATATTAGACTATGTTTAATAATATTGTTTAAATTAAGGGCTTATAAAGGAGATGCTATATGAGCGAGCAATTACAATCAAATGATTTATCAACTAGTAGCAGAAAAATCTATACCGGATTATGGTCTTTATCTTCTGAAGAACTAAGATCACCTTTCATCGAGCTATTTTGTGGAGATAAAGCTTCTGCAGAAGAATTCCATAAACTATACTTTCAATGGTACAACCTAATTCATGAATTTACTCACATTTTGAGAGATCATTATAAAATAAGTCTTGATTGGTCTACTAAGGGTGCCAGCGAAGAACAGTCAGCAAATGACTTTGCAATGGCTTACTGGAAGCACTTAGGTGCTAACAATAATCTAAAAAAACTAATGTGTAACATTGAACGCATTTTAGATAATATAACCTCTCCTGTTCCCAGTGGAATAGAATTTATAGATTACTGTAATGAACATTTTTCTGAACTTCAAAGCGTTGAAGCTTACGCTTTCCTTCAATTCACCTCCGTGAAAAATTCCTTTTACTCAAGTAGAAGCTTTGATGAAGTACTTAAGGATTTTGGTTTTAACAACTTACCTAAGTTAGAATCGCTGAACCTTAATCTTGAAGATAATCCTCAATCTATTGTAGATAATTGTAGATATTTATTAAGTAAACTAAATATAGAAACTCCAGAAGTAGAAGTAATTATATGTGATAACTTATTCATTCAAAGAGCTGAATAGTTTATAGATTCTACTTTGATAATCAGAAGACATGTGAAAGTATCTTTCTTATAGGATTATTATTTCTTTACCTAAAAAGCAAATTATTAAAATTTTCTTCATTCTATACCCATATTAATAAAATTATGGAATATAATTCATTAAAATGTTATAATAGGTAATTATACTGATTTGGGGTGATAATTATTATGATAGATGAAAAAATAGTTTTAGATTTTTATATTGATCAAATAAACAATGACACAATCTATTTTTTGAAAAATAAACCTTGGTTTAAAGAAGATATTTCAAAGGAAATACTAAAACTTAGAGATGAAACTGAGATGCATAACAAGATAACTATTTGTAAAAAACTATGGAAACTTCTATTTGAAGCTTCCATGAGCTTTATTGATAATGATAGAAGGGGCTATGATGATTTATTCAATTATTTTGATACATATGTAGACTTTGAGGAGCTTATTTTCGCTTCTGATTCCTTCTATCGTGATCACACAATGCATTGCCTTTGGGTATACTTTTTAGGAGAATATTTAATTAAAAATGAAGATTTTACACCATTCTTTCAGAAGTATGGAAATGAGAATGAATTTATTTTCGAGATGTGCCAAGCTATTCGAAAAACAAATCTTTCAGAGGCATTCCATTCCTTTATAGAACTTGAAGGCATCATGAAATCTATTGAAGGTCACTATGATTCACTAAGATGCTTGACTGCCTTAACTCATGACTTAGGTTATCCCATAAAGAAAATAACCTCTATAACAAAAAATATAAGATCAGTTCTTCCTCATTTCGGCATAAATAATACTGTTGACTTTCAGTTTAACTATTCAGATATTCATGCCAACTTGATAAAGGATTTTCTAAACTTCTTAAGCTACAATTATATGTTCACTCTTGATGATAGAAACAGAGATACAGCTAATCACATATTTCCTAAAATAGCCACTATGAGCGAGCTCGGCAACATATTAGGTATAGATGAAACAAAGCTTCTGGAGTTAACAAAAGAAGAAATAGAAACCTTGAAGAATACACGAGTTAATTTACAATTATTATTTGATTATTCACGCCATATGAGATACTCAAAGGATTTTGAAAACTATCAGCATGGTATAATGAGTGCCTTTTTACTCTTTAGAAAGCTATCAATATTTAACAATACCCCCTTTGCATACAAAGATTTAAGCAATATACAAATCAGTAAAATTGATTTCATAAAGAAAGAAGTTATAACTGAATTACTTATAGCTATAACGGACCATACTAGTGAAGGTTTTCAAATAAGCAAGGTTAGTAGTGATTCCGCATTTTTAACCTTCATAGATGAACTAGAAGAGTTTTCAAGAATATCTAGAGCAAATCAAAGCAGACAATATGTTAATGAATTCTGCAAGACTGATATATATGTAGAAGATGGTTATTTAAATATAGATTTTATATTTGATAGCACAAAAATAGACAACCTTGATCCTGAAAGAGCCTTTAAAGGACGCTGTAAGAGATTCCTTACTTTGTTTAATATTAAGGATTTAGATGAAAACTTTAAACTTAAGCTTAGATGTATAGGAAAATTACCTTACGACACCAATGTATATATGCTAGAAATACGAAATAAGTTCGCCAATATTACTATAAATGATGAAGAAAAAAATATAAGGCTATACTTAAAAAGCAATCAATTCATGAGTAAGGAAGAGTACGCCTTATAGATATAGGTAATTGCTATAGTAGCATTCTAGCTTAGTTTGCTCCAATTAATTATTATCAACCATTTGAAAGTAGCTTGTCCATATTATATAATTGAATATGGTATTTTGATTATTTATTATAGATATATAAGTTTAATTGTTTGGAGCTATAGAGTTCCTATAAGAAGAACTCTATAAAATTAGTTTCGAATAATTAAACAAGTTATAAGCTTGATTTTAAACTTTAATATAAATAAGATAAGGAACTGATAATTATGTTGGAAACTTTGAATCAATTAAAAGGATATTTAAAAGCTTTTGAACTACTTAACAATGATAATTATGAAGGTTGCGATTACTTTATAGAAGAGCTTCCTCTTAAAAAGGATTACCAAACCTCAATTAATGACTTTTTACTTAAGACTTGTGTATCTAAGGAAGGTCTTTCTGATTTTGATTGTATAGCAATTGAAGATTGGAAGGAATCTCTATACTATACTTTAGATAACTACTTTTTTAGAAATCAAAAACTTACCGATGATAGATTAAAAATAGCTTTTATAGATATGATCTCAAATTATATAAATAAAGAACAAATAACAGTTCTAACATCTGGGATAAAAAGTGGATATAGTTCACTATCAAAATTTATTCACGAAGTATCTGGTGCAGACTATGTGTTTGTTTTCAAAGATAAAGTTCTACTACTTCACTTTGGTATAAATGACTAATATATTATTTAAAATATTTATAAGAAAATCTCTAAAGCCGAATTCTTTAGAGATTTTTTGCTCATCTACCTTTCTGAATTTATATGATGAACATCTGGTATGAGATATAATTTCCTAAAGAATATAAAACAAAAAAGACTATGAACCTTCCTAAGAGAATGTAGTTCATAGTTTTTTTACTATAGCCTATAAGTGTTATATCGCACCCATTATCTTATGAGGAACATACAGTTCTTCAAGATACTTTATATCCTCACTGGTAAGCTTTAGGTTTAATGCTCCTATAGCGTCGTCAAAATATTTTGCCTTTGTGGCACCAATAATTGGTGAGGTAATTCCCTTTGAAAGCTGCCATGCAAGAGATACCTGTGTCATTGTTACTCCATACTTTTCAGCAAGTTCATGTACACGAAGTACTATGTTATAATCCATTTCTTGTGTACTATCATATTTTGAAACTGCGGTTTTATCTGTCTGGCTACGCTTTGTATCAGCCTTCCACTCAAGTCGTGAAAGCCTTCCAGCTGCAAGAGGGCTATATGGAGTAAGTGCAACATTCTGCTCTTTACAAATAGGAATCAATTCTCGCTCGTCCTCACGGTAAAGCAGATTGTAGTGGTTTTGCATAGATGAAAATTTTGTCCATCCATTCCGTTCTGCAGCTATCTGCATGTTATGAAACTGGTAGCCATACATTGCTGAAGCACCAAGTGCTCTAACCTTACCAGCCTTCACAAGACCATCTAGGGCTTCCATAGTCTCTTCAATTGGAGTATTGTAATCGAAACGGTGAATGATGTAAAGATCAACGTAATCAGTGCCTAGTCTTTTAAGTGAGCCATCAATTTCCCGCTGTATCGCCGCCTTTGAGAGATTGCCTTCATTGAAATAAACCTTGGTGGCTATTACCACCTTGTCTCTTGCAATATTGTTCTTGATTGCACGGCCTAGATACTCTTCACTAGTACCGGCTGAATAGGTGTTGGCTGTGTCAAAGAAATTAACTCCTAGATCAAGAGCCCTTTTGACAAGTGTCTCACTGTCTTCAGCGTTCAGCGTCCAAGCGTGAAAATTGCTTTTAGGGTCACCAAAGCTCATACACCCTACACAAAGACGTGAAACTTGAAGATCTGAATTTCCGAGTTTTGAATATTCCATTTTCTTTCCTCCTCATATTTAAAAAATTAGTTTATCTATATTAATATTAGATAATATTTAATCTACTTGCTGCCTTCGTTATGAACATAATACCATCCTGCTATTCTCTCAATCATAACTGCTACCACTTCTATAGGTATCTAACTTCAACTATTAATTTATGCATTCCTAATTATCGAAGAAAAACATGATTATAGAACATATATATTTTAATTTTTCCTATTGCATATATATACTCTACTCTTTGGAGCTAACTCCAAGTCAATAGATTTTTAATCTTTTTTTAAAAAAATTAAAAATCCACTGAAGCTAATTTCTTCAGTGAACTCTTTTATTTTAACAGCTCATAAATATAAAAACTCTCTATCTACTTAAGTCAATCTCTCTAATTCTATCAGTAATTTTTGATAAAGCATCTGAACTATTACCCAGTATTCTTACTGTAAGCATATTCTCACAGTTATTGCTTACTCCAGCTAGAATATTTTTTTGACAGTCTAAATATTCTACTAGTGAAGTTCTAAAAGCCTCATCAATTCTATCATTTATTATATATAAATTAGCTTGGTGAGTATATTCCTCGTAATAACCTATCTCAGCTAAGTTCTGATTACTAGGTTCCAAAAAGGTATTATCAAAGAATATAAGCTTTCCCTGATGATATATCTTTGTTTTAGAGGAATAGAGATTAAAATCAAATTTTTCTCCAGACATATATCTTCCACAAGATAGTATCTCTCTAAAAACAAGTTCACTTCCAGCCTCCATATGTATTTCTGCTTCATTAAAGAAATTTGAACCACTGTATGGTACTGTAGGCATAAGGAAATACTCAAATCGGCTGTTCTTTTCTAGCTCTATACGAAGCTTTTGATAAGCATTACCTTCCTTCATATTAAATACTTTACTATATGATTGAGAATATAAATGCAATCTAGAACCTTGTTTAAGCTTAAAGTCTAAATAATAACGATCTCCTTCTAGTATACCTGGCGAAACATTCATAACACATAGCTTCATCATATTATATTCATCGTCATAAAAAGGACTTATAATTTTAAAAGGTGCTGTAAAATAGCTTTTTTCCAATATGGTATTGTCCTTTTTAACAGCTGTTTCTATATTGATATGACTATCTTTATAGTAATTATTATTCATTATACTCCCTCAAGAAGAACATTTTCTTTAATCCATGTTATAACTTCATCTAAACCTACTTTATGATGTAAGTCAGTAAAAATAAAAGGTTTTTCTCCTCTCATTTTTATAGAATCTCTTTCCATAACTTCAAGACTAGCACCTACATGTGGAGCTAGATCTATTTTGTTTATTATAAGAAGATCTGATCTAGTTATTCCTGGCCCACCCTTTCTTGGAATCTTGTCTCCTCCAGATACATCAATAACATAAATAGTTGAGTCTGCCAAGTCTGGACTAAAGGTAGCAGACAAATTGTCTCCGCCGCTTTCTATAAATATTATCTGAACCTCTGGAAATCTCTCTGCCATTATATCAACAGCCTCAAGGTTCATAGATGCATCTTCTCTTATGGCAGTATGAGGACATCCCCCTGTTTCTACTCCCATTATTCTTTCTCTAGGCAGTATACTATTAGCAGTTAAAAACTCTGCATCTTCCTTTGTATATATATCGTTGGTTATTACAGCTACACTGTACTCCTTGCTCATCTCTCTTGTAAGTCTTTCAATCAGTGCTGTCTTACCTGATCCTACAGGACCAGCAATTCCTATCTTTACATAACCCATCTTCAATCTTCCTGCTGACCTTTACCCATAACAAGCTAATTATTGTCAGCATTTCCTCCCTTATAATTTTGATTCAAATTATTAATTTTTAAAGCCTTCTTCAACCACCCTAAGATTTGAATTTTTACATGGATGTGAAAGTATGATAGCCTTATGACATATACAGTCTCGAATACAAATCTTCATGCTGCATAGCTCTTATATCAGCGCCAATACTGCACCTTCCAAGTGACTCTATATCAAGTTCCACTATTTCCTTGGTAATATCCGTCATGATCTGCTGCATGTTAAAAAGAACTTTCTGTCCATCAAGCTGACCTAATGGTACTAGCTTTGTACAGTTATTTATTATAGAAGAGGCCTGATTGTATACGTAAGCCATTATTGCCTCTTCCTTAGATATACTGCAATCTGCAGCAAAGATTCCAAAAGCAATAGCATATTGGCCATAAGCTAAGCCTTCTTTTATGACTTTTTCATAGCAAGCTATCCCTTCTGTTGTTTTTATGTTATTAACCAGCTTTATAAATCTAGTACTTAATTTAATACTTCCTTCTTTGACTTCTCTAGGTGCTTTAGAGCAAGTAAGTAAATTGTCTAGATTAATTATCTTTTGAATATCCATTTCTAAGTCATATTCATAAGCCAGTTTTACAGCTAATCCATCATTATACTTTACACTGCTTTGAAGCATATGTCTTAAATACTCCTTTGAGGTTGCTGCATCCTTTACAACACCCTTTTGAACGTAAGTTTCTAGTCCATTAGATTGAGTGTAGGAACCTATAGGAAATATTGAATCTGCAATTTGTAGCAGTGTAAAAAACTGATTACAAATGCTCATGACTATGCCCGTGACTGTGACTATGAGTTTCTAAGCCATTTATAAGTCTAGCTTCAACCTTTTCTATCTTAAAATGATTTTTCTCTAAAAGCTTCATAAGAGGCTCATCGTAAGGCACCAGTATCTCTTCATGATGTAGAAATAATGTAATATGCTTATTACCTATCTCATAGCATATTCTTCCCATTTCCTCCATGTTAGCTGGTTTAATAGAAATAGCTTCACACTCAGGTATATTGACTATAAGTATAAACTGCTCGTCGCTAAAAAGAACATCCTTATGATTAAGCTTTTTGCTTCCATCCAGTCTTATTCCTACAGTCCTACCGCTGGAACTTACCTTCTTAAGTATTTTTTTATTCACTTCATACCATTCTACGTCAACAAAATCCATCTCTTTTCCTTGAACCTGGAATTCTTCTAAGTTACCTAATATATTTTCTACTAACATAATTTTCTCCTATCTTTAGACTTCCTAACTCAGCCATTAATTCTTTGCTCAAGCTCATTATTGCATCAAATCACTGACCACTTAATTTCAACGCAGTACTTTAACAGATCCAATAATTAAAACAAGAAATATCTCTGTGCCAAAGCTGCTTCTTTTATAGGCTTGCAGGTTACATGCTCTCCATTGACTCTTACTTCATAGTTTTCAGGATTTACGTCAATCTTTGGTGTCTCTGAATTTAATAACATATCCTTTTTACCTATATTCCTGCAGTTTTCTACTGGTAACACAAGCTTATTAAGGCCAAGCTTTGCAATATTACCATTTTCTAAAGAAACCTTGGATACAAATGTCATACAGCATTTGTACTTTGCCTTTCCAAAAGCTCCAAACATATTTCTATATATAACTGGTTGAGGAGTTGGTATAGATGCATTGGCATCTCCCATTCTACTAGCTGTTATAACTCCTCCTTTTATTATCATCTCAGGCTTTACGCCAAAGAAAGCTGGTTTCCACAGTACCAAATCTGCATACTTACCTACCTCTATTGAACCTACATATTTGGATATACCATGAGTTATTGCTGGATTTATAGTATATTTTGCTATATATCTTTTAGCTCTAAAGTTGTCACAACCTAAAGCATTGTCTTCTGGTAAAAGTCCTCTTTGCTTTTTCATCTTGTCAGCAGTCTGCCAAGTTCTTATTATAACTTCGCCTACTCTTCCCATAGCCTGTGAGTCTGAGCTTAGCATGCTGAAGATGCCCATATCGTGGAATATATCTTCTGCCGCTATAGTTTCAGGTCTTATTCTTGAATCAGCAAAAGCTATATCCTCTGGCACTTTTTTATCTAGGTGATGGCATACCATAAGCATATCTAAATGCTCATCTATGGTATTAACGGTATATGGCCTTGTGGGATTGGTGGATGAAGGCAATATATTAGGAAAAGCCGCTATTTTCATTATATCTGGAGCATGACCTCCACCAGCACCTTCTGTGTGATAAGTGTGAATTGTTCTTCCACCTATCGCTGCAATTGTATCTTCTACAAAACCACCCTCATTCAAGGTATCAGTATGAATTGCCACTTGAACATCATACTCCTCTGCTACTGCAAGACAAGTATCTATAGCCTTAGGAGTACTGCCCCAGTCTTCATGTAATTTTAGTCCTAGTGCTCCCGCTTCAACTTGCTCTCTCAAGGCATCAAGAGAAGAGGAATTACCCTTTCCTAAAAAACCAAGATTCATAGGAAATTCTTCTGCAGCTTCAAGCATTCTCTCCATGTAAAAAGCTCCTGGAGTGCAAGTAGTAGCATTAGTTCCATCTGCTGGACCAGTACCTCCACCTATCATTGTGGTTATACCACTATAAAGAGCAGTCTCAATCTGCTGAGGAGATATAAAGTGAATGTGAGTATCTACTCCTCCAGCGGTTAGGATAAGCCCTTCTCCAGCTAAAGCTTCAGTAGAGGCACCAACTATCATGTTTTTATCAACATTATCCATAATATCTGGATTTCCTGCTTTTCCTATGCCTACTATCCTTCCATCTTTTATACCTATATCTGCCTTAAATATACCTGTATAGTCTAGAACTAGAGCATTGGTTATAACTAGATCTAATACTCCTTCCGCTCTTTTATCTAAAGCAGACTGGCCCATACCATCTCTTAAGGTCTTTCCCCCACCAAACTTACACTCATCACCATAGGTGGTATAATCCTTCTCTACCTCTATGATTAGGTCAGTATCAGCAAGTCTTACTCTATCACCAGTAGTGGGACCATACATATTAGCATAGTCTCTTGCTTTTATTTTTACACTCATCTTTATTTCACCCCTTTAAATGAACCGGCTTTAGCTCTTTCTACACTAGCTTCTTTATTGCTTTCATCAGTGGAGCCTGAGGTCAAGTCATTAAGTCCATATACTAGCTTTTTACCACCTAGCTCTACCAATTGTATTTCCTTTTCCTCACCGGGTTCAAATCTTACTGCTGTGCCAGAAGGTATATCAAGTCTCATACCAAAGGCTTCTTCTCTATCAAATTGAAGACACTTATTTACTTCAAAAAAATGAAAATGTGAACCAACCTGTACTGGTCTATCTCCAGTATTAGCCACAATTAAAGTTTTAGTTTTTCTTCCTTCGTTACATATAATATCTCTATCTTTAACGATGATTTCACCTGGTTTCATACTTCCACCTACCTTATTGGATTGTGAACGGTAACTAGTTTTGTACCATCTGGAAAGGTTGCTTCAATCTGAACTTCATCTATCATCTCAGCAATTCCTTCCATAACATCCTCTTCCTTTAATATGGTTGTTCCAAAGCTCATAAGCTCCGTTACAGTCTTCCCATCTCTAGCGGCTTCCATAAGCTCAGAGCAAATAAGCGCCACTGCCTCTGGATAATTTAACCTTAAGCCTCTATCCTTACGCTTTCTTGCAAGCTCCCCAGCATAATGAAGCATAAGTTTTTCCATTTCTCTAGGAGTAAAATACATACACTCACCTTCCCTTTCTATTCACTATTACTTACTTATTTTGCCTAGCTTCCTTTATGAATATATATACTTCAAGTCAGGCAGACCAATAAGTTCTTTACTGTATACCTATAACTGTTAACAACCATTGATATTAATATTTTTCTATACAGTAAAAAAGGCATCTCAATTAAGAGATACCTCCTTGTATCAATATTTTAACTTTATTTTATTTATGTGGAATATATTTCTTATGCCAATATTATACTATCACTATTTAATTCATACAATAAGCGGTTTATAATTTAATTGCAATTATTGTCATTCCATTTATGTTTTTATAAGCTAACTTAAGCTATGCTTATAAAGCATAAAAAAAAGAGAGCTATGCTCTCTTAAAATTGGTAAATCTGATAAATATCAAGTTTTTCTGACTGTAATTAAGAATTTTCAACTAAAACTTAAAGCTCTTATCTTCTTCTTCTAACACTTCAACTATGAATCTATCGAACTCAATATCTTCAATAAAATTATCATTGTTAAAGGTAGTTTTTCTTCTTCTATTGAAGTCTCTTATATTAGTTTCTAGCCAGTAAGGCTTTCCTATATCAAACTTTTCGCAAAGCTCATTTATGCAATCCTTTACCGCTTCTTCATAGTTTTCTTCCTTATCAGAAGTAGCCACTTCATCTAAAATTATCTTATTATTTTTTATAACTTTTCCCCATATTCTTATCATCCTATTTTCCTCCAACTATACATCCGTGACTATTGTATATCTCAACAGTTATAAACGTTTTTAAAGTATTTCATTAGCTCATTGAAATTAAGTGTTCAACCATCCTATGCATTAACTAGCTTGCACATATAGCACCTACTATATAAGCACTTGATTTCAACGATATTATTAAACTTACAAATTTAAGTCTGTAATATATTTTATGATTGAATGTTTTCTTAGGATTATACATTAATATATTATTATTATCAATAGTATAGTATGGTTACAAGGATACTCATTGGATTTTGTTCATAGATATATTTTTTTATATCTCATATATAAACTACTGGTTTCAATAGTTAAGATTTTTATTTTTTTGCATCTGAAGGACGATAAATACCTGCACACCTTGTTTTGCTTCCCCAGTCAAACTCTTTATCTCTATCTGACAACTTTATTATTTGTAGCATATAAAGCCCTACATTATCAGGATTTTTATCATCAACTATTCTGTCAATAAAGAACACAATATATTTGTCAACATCTGTTGTGACAGTATAAAAACATTTCAGTTCACTTGTATCTACTCCATGATTACTCGAATCATTAACCTTTAGCGCTAATTCTTTAGATTCTAATTTTCCCTTATAAAACTCCATTAAATAATCAATTCCTCCATCAATATCTTTAGCTTCTTTCAACGATTGTGGAGAGAACATTTTTTTCAGTTCTTTCTTATCCTTCCTATCAATTGATTCTATTATGTTTTGAAAACGAGTTTCTGCAATTTTATCGTCATCTCTGGAAAATCGAGTAGCTACAGGATTTTTAGAAATGCTACAGGATGATAGTACTAAAGAAATTATAATACTCGCTACAAGTGATAATTTAAAAACTTTCATTAACTTCTCCTTTTATAGAAATATTGTATTTGCTTTATTATTTTTTAGTTTTAATCTTATAATCATAGCATATTAGGTTTCAACCTACGATGAAGACATCCCCCATAATTTACTCCTATTTCTGTTTCTGACAAAGGTTCATTCTGTCAAGATGCCCGTTTTTATCATAAAGTAAATTCTTTATCAGATGCTTATATTTGAAAAACTGCTCTTGGTTCACCACCTTCTGGTAAGGGCAGGTTTTGTAAGTTTTTATGCAATCTTTTCTTCTATATCTACTTTTTTAAAAAACTTATCTTTATTCCCAATGCATGGATTTCACTAGATTTTCCAGTGCCAATTGATACACTATTGTATACAAACTTGACTTTGAAAATTAAAACTCCAACAAACACCATTTCGTCATTTATTGGAGCTTTGCTATTAGCTAAATTAGAAGCATTCAATTCTAAAATATATTGTAAGCTTATAATATATTTGAAAATTCAGCTCCATCGAAGTCATTTCCCCAACCATTCTCATCATCATACTTCATTGATATAAACATATTTATATCTGGTAAAGATATAGAATTCAACACCATATAATTTGTTAATATATCTAATTTTTCCAAAGTTTGTTATCCATAATTTTGCAATCGTCCATAAAATTCACTAATACCAATCTCAAAAATCATTTTGATTATATTCTTTACTGTGTCATTTGAGTCACTGTAAACTTTATGCAAAATATTGAACTGTTCCTCTTTTATATACTCAAAATTCTCCTCTTTATAAGTATTAAACTCCAATATTGATTCAGGAAGAAATTCAGCTGTCTCATAATGCCAGTCATCCAAAAATTCAATATTAGTATATCTCCATAATTGTGTTAAAACACTTCGCCAATCACTCGTTGTATAATTATAATGTTTTAATGCATTTTCAAAGCAACAAATTGCAAATGCCACACGCCCTCTAATTGTAATTGTAATAAAATCATTTTTGTTCATTACCCCTTCACTCCTTCCACTCCATTATATTGTTTTGAAAATACTTTATCTACCTTCCACATGAACGTATATATACAATTTTCACACATAGGTTTTGCTTCTCCAGTAGCAACCTCTATGGTATACATATATAAGTCATTAATATTGGATCCATTATTTAACGCTTGATTTGCCGCATCTACCTCAGCACAATTACCAAGTCTATACTTATTAAGTGACTCTTCTGGAAGTATTTTTGATAATGTTGGGTTCAATGTATCTCCACTAATTTGAACGCCTCTATTCATACCATAATAATATTTTTTAGTTACTGAATCATAAATAACTGTTCCAGTATTAAATTTTGATGCTTGTGTTTTTGAAGGTACTAAGCTTTTCTGCATTCTACTTCATTCACTAACAGCACTCTTTAATTCTGCTACTTCTATATCGTATTCGAAACCACTCTTATCTGCATTTGGATAACTAGGATATGCATTTTTAACATCTGCTCTTGATAGTTCTGTTACTGCATAGTTCTTAAAGTTTCCATCTATGAGTATTTGTACTTATTTTACTCCTGATGGATTTATTGACCAACCTCTAACCCTTAAATTATTGCTATTTTCAACTTTCTTTATATCATCAATATTGAGCCTTGCTTGATCTTTTGTCACAGTAAAGTTTCTGTTGACGTGGTTTTCGTAAAATTCTGTCCCCATTACGTAAAGGTATTTCAGAAGTCTATGAGTATATCCTCTGTAACTTTGAATTGTCTTAGTAACTTTCTCTCTTCAAAGAAGTTCACTTTGAGATTTTCTACTATTTACATCACTGTAATTACTTCTCTATCACATTTTTTTATATATTAAAAGGACTAATACAGGAATTTTTCTTGCCATAATTAGTCCTCTTTATTTTTGTAATTCTACCCTATAACTACAGAATTATTATTAAGACAGTATTACAATTTACATCTTTCATAAATCTTCTACAAATACTTGATCTTGTCTTATATAAAAATTCTTTTCTAAGTAATGTAGCTAACATAAATAAGTTTTAGAATAAACCTACATTCGGTTTTACACTCTAATGAAAATATGCTCATTATTTACATAATCATTAATCAACTTCTATCTTGTTGATATAGGCAGACCTATATATGGTATGATATTAAAGCCTGAGATACCTAAAATCAATTGTTTAAATACACCCGTAATTAACATTAACACTATTATAAACAAAATATACTTTAATGACCTATAAACACCTTCCAATAAAGGCATTTTCTTCCATCCATAATAATATGATGTTCCAATCACTAAAGCACCCGCTATTCCCATTATTCTAATAGGCAATAGATACTGCCAACTAGGAATCCCATAAACTATTATAGGCACAAAATATCCTATTAAATATCCAGTAAGATAAAACTTCCATCTTTCTTTTAGGATCAATTTGTATTTACCCACTTTGATTAGTTCCTCCTTTTTTTTAGTGCATTGAATCTTTTGCATCATTTGTATTTTTTGCATCCACGCCTATAAGCAGCACTCCACTTGTCAATTTTGATTTATCAATTATCGTTCTCTGTAGTATCATACCACTTGGAGTCCTAGTTGTCACAACTAATTGGTTATTAATGTCTAATATATCAGTACCAACTGTTAATCCTTATGCTTTCGCTCTAGCTATATTTTTAGGTCTTGCATAAACCTTTGTTACGTTAGAAGGCAATTCAGTTATATTACTAGTTCCATCTATAGCCATATATCCGCTTACTAGCCCTACAGGGATTCCTACACTTGTCCACGATGTTCCTGTAAATATAGCTGAACCACCTATCGCTTCGGTAGCTCCACCAACCATTTGTATAGCTCCAGCTGATTCACCTTGTATTCGATCTACGATTCTTCCTAAGTCTGATTTGGTAAAGTTTATTTGATTCTCTATCAACAACATTGTATCTTCAATTGCCTCATCTTCATCTTGAATTTTTATTCCCATATTATATAAACAATGTTTCTCTTGTATATCCTTCAATTGACAGATAATGCCAACAACGTCTTTCTGACACCAATAGGAGCTTTATTTATATCAACTGTTGCGTATGAAACGTGTGTTGCTGGTTCAGTATTACCAGTCCAATCATTAACCTTTGTTGCAGTAAAGTTTCTGTTTTGACTTATTGTACTTCCGTCATTTCCTATTGAATCTATCCTTATATTGTGATTTCCTGACTTTATAGAATTTATATTTAAATTATAATCAAAATCACTCTTCTCTCCATTATCATGCTGCGGAAAGGCATTCTCTTTATATCCGGTCTTGAGAAACCAATATTTGTATTACTTATAAAGTTACTGTCTATATATACCTTTACCTGGTTTACTCCACCTTTGTGTAAAGACCATCCATATACTTTTAAACTACTGCTTAGGTTTTGGCCTTCAGTTGGTTCATCAATGTTCACTCTTAGCATTGATATCAAATTTATCCACTGCAGAATTACAATTATACAGTTATTTTTAGAACTTTAAAGTTTTAAATATCTATTACTTTCGTTGATTGTCATTCCATTATTAGTAAATTGGTCTTTTTTGCAGTAATATTGTTCTGATATTTGCAGTCAGTTAATCTAACTACTGTAAGCGGTAGAAGAAAGACCAACACTGAAATTATTTATTTTCTAATGTTGTTCTTTATCATTAACTTATTTTTACATCCTACCCTATGTTTTTTATACTTGTTAGATGTCAAGATAGTTTTCATATATGCTTTATACTGAAGCACTTACTGATTTACAGGTATATATATTGATTCTCTTGCAAGTAATATGGCCATTCAATGGCCATGCTGAAATACTAAAAATGTAAAATTCACCATCTTCAATTATTTCTATGTCTTGAATAAAGTACTTGTAATCCTGGTTGCCATCATCTTTTTTACCCTTGCTATAAGTCTTATCATGTTTAAGAGATACCTCAAGACAATTTTCAAAATCACATACTACCTTACCTACATCACCACTTCCAATGTACGTGATAGTAACATTTTCAAACCACTCATCGATTCGAATACTTTCAATTGTAGCATCGATAGCGCCAAGTTTTACCAGCTTCTTTTCTAAATCATGCATTTTACTTCTCCTTTATTATCTAGGTATATGTGCTTCAGGGCCATCTGAAGGAACTATATCCCCATTAATATCAATTGCATTGTATCAGTAACCTTTTTATTTTTCAATATATTTGGGAAAGCATTTGTTATCTTCTGAGATCAACTTCATTATCAGCGTATACCTCCACTTGTTTCTCTGAACCAT
>NZ_JAABNO010000085.1 GCF_009928445.1 Clostridium sp. C8-1-8
TCCTTAGAAAGGAGGTGATCCAGCCGCACCTTCCGATACGGCTACCTTGTTACGACTTCACCCCAATCATCTATCCCACCTTAGGCGGCTGGCTCCAAAAGGTTACCTCACCGACTTCGGGTGTTACAAACTCTCGTGGTGTGACGGGCGGTGTGTACAAGGCCCGGGAACGTATTCACCGCGGCATGCTGATCCGCGATTACTAGCGATTCCGGCTTCATGCAGGCGAGTTGCAGCCTGCAATCCGAACTGAGAGAAGCTTTAAGAGATTAGCTTAGCCTCGCGACTTCGCAACTCGTTGTACTTCCCATTGTAGCACGTGTGTAGCCCAGGTCATAAGGGGCATGATGATTTGACGTCATCCCCACCTTCCTCCGGTTTGTCACCGGCAGTCTCGCTAGAGTGCCCAACTGAATGATGGCAACTAACAACAAGGGTTGCGCTCGTTGCGGGACTTAACCCAACATCTCACGAC
>NZ_JAABNO010000042.1 GCF_009928445.1 Clostridium sp. C8-1-8
TATCTGCAATCCAGATACTACAACCCTGAGTGGGGTAGATTTATTAATGCAGATGGTATTGCTGCTAGTGTAGGTGTACTTCTATCAGATAATGTATTTGCATATTGTAATAATAATTCTGTGAATATGGATGATAACGATGGATATAGACCTAATTATATTTGTAATGATGGTGGAGAGATAGGCGTAGCTGGAGATAGTATAGGTTCTACTTTTAGTAAGATATCAAATAATACTGGAACTATAATTAAGAAGTTTGATTACAAGTCCAGTGCGATAAAAGGGACAAAGTCTGGAATTATTGACAAGGTTGGTGAAATTGGTAGCGCAACTTTAATAAAAGGAAAGAAGGTGTATGAGGAGCTAGGCACATGTACACTAGGGAAATATGTAAGCAAATTTAGTGGCCCTGCTAAGTTTGGTAAAAAAGCTTTAGGCTTAGTAGGAACAATAGGATTTACAACTTGGGATGTAGGTCATGATTTAATAAAGGGTGAATATGTTAGTGCTGGTATTGATTTCGCATCTGGTATTGTAGGAGCTTTAGGTGGAATGGCTGTAACTGCAGGAGCTCCAGTTTTGCTAATAGGCGGCATTGTATTTGGTGCATCTGTAGGAGTAGGAGTTCTAATAGACAGATATACAACGAGTAAAAAAGATGAATATTATGGGAGATAATAATTTTGAAAAATGATGTTAAGTTTAAGTTTATATTAGTAAGTCTAATTGGTGTGCTTCTAGGTCGTATAATTAATAGAATATTGTTTAACTATTTTGGTGATAGTGGTAGTAATATGTTGTTCTCAATATGCCTAGTAATAATGTTTATTGCAATTGGAATTTTAGCAGTATTGAAGCATTATTTATTAGCAACTATGTTTTTAATACTCTCTGTTCCTTTTTGTATTAGTGGAATAGGTTTATATTTAGATAACATGAATTTGGTGGGAATTGGTATATTATTAATAGCAATAACAGTATTTATTCTAATTAAGATTTTACCTAAATTTATAAATAATAAATAGGGAAATGGATGTATATTTGTGAAATATCCTTATACTAATTTGAAATAATGTGAGTTTAAATATGGTAACAAAAGAGCTAATGGGTAGAGCATTAGCTCTTTTGTTATATGTATATACTAAATAATGGATAAAATTAAAATAGATATGTAAGCGGCCATTAAATCATATAAATTTAAATGTTGATTCGATTATTTTAAATAGATAGAATATTTTTATATAAGAATCATGAAGTGGTCAGATAGAATTAATAAATGATATATAGTCGCGAGTATCAAGTACTGTTGGAGCTAAGAATCCATATAGATATAGAGGGTATGAGACTGGATTGTACTACTTACAAAGTAGGTACTATAACCCTGAGTGGGGTAGATTTATTAATGCAGATGGTATTGCTGGTAGTGTAAGTGAACTGCTATCACATAATGTATTTGTATATTGTAAGAATAATACTGTCAATATGAGTGATGACGGCGGATATAGACCTAATTACATTTGTAATGATGGTGGAGAGATAGGAGTTCCTGGAGATACAATATACGTACAAAATACGACTGTAGCAAAGAAAGTATTTGATAATTATGGTAATGTTAATAATGCAAAAAATGCACTTGGAAGCGAAGGTAATATAACTAAAGTAAATGTAACAGCTAAAGTTAATGCTAATCAATATAGAACATGGGGTAGAGTGATAAAAGTTTCTTACTAAAGCCTAAATGATACAGGTTGAAGTAAGCATAAAGATGTTAAAGGTAGCGTAATTGGTTTGGCTACCAGCGGGTTATCAAATCTTATTGATACAAACGGACAATTTAATAAACGATGGATTATTGGAACTCTACTAGATACAATTTCAGGAATTGCAATAGGCGAGGCCCCCAGTAGCGGTTCCATTTGCTATTGGAGTTATAGGAATTACTGCACCTGTATGGGCTGTAGGACTAGGAGTAGTAGGAGTAGGAATTGTAGGGACAGCTTTTTATAATTTTGGAATGGATAAATTTAGAGTAAAAGAGAGATTATCAACTTTATAAGGGGAGAAAATAAATGAATAAAAATGAAAAAAGTTCAATAAGTGAAAGTCATGATTTAAAGAGGAGTGTAATACAGTTAACTATAATTCATTTAGCAGTAATATCATTATTAAACTTTCTTATAATAATTAATGATAAATCATATTATTATTTAGCGGCGGCTCTTCTTTTTTCTTCTTTAATAATTGCAATAATAAATGTATCGATTGGACTAAAGAAAAAGTTTATTAGAACTGCTAAATACGTTTGGGTAACAATACTCAGTAATATTTTATCCTTTTCGGTTTATTTAAACTTAATTGAAATTTTAAATGCAAGTCTAACTTATGTAAAAATTATTATTATATTAAACTATGTGGTATTAGAAATAATTCTGGTTTACATGAGAATCATAAGAAAGGATAAGACTTATATTAGAAGTGTATCTTTAGGAACGCACTCAAAATACGTTAAGAAAGATGTGTTTTTGGTGGTAGTTATTTCAGCTGTAGTAATTTTAACGGCTAAACTTCTAGATAACGGTCATATCTATGTTGGTAGGATAGGAATTATGGTTGCTGAGATATTGGGAACCCCTTTAATGACAATTGCAATAGTTTTACATGTTCATGGATATGCTAATTATCATTATAATATCAAAACAAACTCTGAAAATCAGTATTAATGAATCTTAATTTAATTATATTAGGAGGTTGTTTGGATGACATTAATTAACATGTTTTTTAAAAAATATAAATTAACAACTTTAGCAGATGTATTAGCGTCAGCTATTACGTTTTTTATGATATATCTAGTAGGATTTAATGAAAAATTTAAGAAAATGAAGACAATTAAGAAAATATTTATATGTGTAATATTGATTGTTTCTATATTTATTATTCATGGTGTAGCTAATTTAAAGAAAATATAAATTACACAAGTCTTAACAGCTTTAACTAATGTAGAACAATATCGTTGCAAAATATAGACTAAATATTGAAGGTTTCGTATAATAGAGCATTCAAGTAAAAGTCAACAGGTACTAAAAATACTTGTTGGCTTTTTTTTATATGCGATCTAATGGTAAAATTAAGAAAATAGTATGATCATTAGTTCATCATTAGAAAAACTAATGAATGTTAGTAGAATCATGCTTCAAACTATTGAAAATGCTAGATGTAATGGAAGCTAAATGATTCGCATAAGTATGATTACGTAAAATATGTAGCTAAAAGTACGGCAATAAGTATAGGTTTCAGCATTGGAGAAAGTGTTGGAGCAGAATCCACATTAGGATATATAACGATACCTTATAAGAAGATACAAATACCAGTGAAATTGAGCATATTTGAAAATGTTGGCAAGCTGTTTAAAATAGTTGGTGCAATTTCTCTCTGTGATTTAGTAAGAGATAACCTATTTTTAGAAAAGTATGCTAAGAGTGAAGGTTGGATTAGAACATTCATTGATGTTGGATCGTTCGTTGTTGGTACGTTTTTTATAGTAAGTGGAGGATAGATGGCATTTGGTGCAGGTTTATTAGTTGGGGGAGTAGCAGAAGCTGCAAAATATGAATTAGACGACCTATTTTATCATAAACAGATAACTCATTAAAATATATTATTGAAAAGGAATGTATAACAATGTCAAACAGAAATGCAGTTCATAGTACCATAACATTGAGTATATTACTTATTACACAACTTATCATAAGAAGCATAGGAGTTGGAGATATTTCTGTACAAGTTTTTATTGCTATTATCGTTATTGGGTGTTCTCTGGTTATATATGGAGTATGTAAGGATGGAAAAAAAGGGGCTGGTACTAGATATAATGTAATTTCAGCAATACTGATAATACTAGCAAGTGTAATGTCGAGTATTACATTAGTAATAATTAAGTGTTACCCTAATTTAAAGGATACTTATGGTAAAGTATTCTTTATAATATCATTAGCGAGCTATTTCGCATTTGTGCTTTTCATAATCATTTACAGGATAGTTTATGAGGTTAAAAGAAAATAACTTGCTAACTGGTAAGTGTATTATTGATAATTTGACTGCAAAAAATATTCAATACGCTTCATAAATAATTAATAAGATGTTGGAAATTAATATTGTTATGATTTTCAAGGTTCTATGGTAAGTTTAGATGTCTTTGCTAACGGCATAATTTAAATTCTGTAGTGAGAGATAACAATGGCAAAATTAAGGAAGAAGTATTAGCATTAGCGTATCATTAGAAAAACAAATGAAATTTAGTAGAAACATACCTTAAACTATTGAGAATGCTAGAATTAATGGGAAACTAATGATTCTACAAGCTTTCTAAATCATTGTAGAAACTAAGCTGATTTGGCAACAGCTTTTGAAACGGACGGTTCTAAGTTCATTGGTTTTAACAATGGTGCACTTTAGTGAGTGCTTTTAAGTCAGTGATATCAATGGATTTCAGGTTTGAGAAAATTGGATAGATACCAAGACTGGGCTATATTATCTACAATCAAGATATTATAATCCAGAGTGTGGTAGGTTTATAAATGCTGATACTACAGAAATATTAAAAAATTAGGTGATACAAATGATGAACTAACAGATGCTAATTTATTTACTTATCGTGGTAATAAACCCGTAATGCGCGAAGACAATTAATGTGACTTTTGAGGTCTAGGATTAACGGGAGGAACAGGGGCTGGAATACTAGAAATGTCGTGGGCCATTGGTGGTGAAAACTTTTGGAATCCTGTGGGGTGGGTTATATTAGGAGTAGATGCTGTTGCAACCATAGGATACGAATATTATATAAGTAAACAAGGTAATGTTAGTTATTCAAAGAAAAATGATTCTCCAACAGTGAATAGTCCAGTTGGAAGAGCTAATAGAAAACAACAAGGACGAGAGGTAAATAAGAAAAAGAGAAAAAATAAAGATTTTGAATCGAGAAGTAACAAGGATCCAAATAGAGGAATGAAAGAACATACTCCTTCAATAAAAGAACATAAAAAATTTTAATTAAGGGAGTGGAATTGTTTGTATGTTACGTAATGGATTAAGAATTAGATGTTTAGATGAAATTGAATCACAGCTAAGGGAAATAGTACTAGAGTTTGGGAAATGGATTAGGGGAAAGTTGGATTTTCCTGTTGCAGTTACAGTTTATATAAGAAGCAAGTATGTAAGTAAAGTAAATAATGAAGAAGTTTTTTTAGCATCATTTTTTGCACCAGATAGCAGAACAGATAATCCATATATTAGAGTGGATGTGGAAAATCATAAAGATAACGGTGTAAATGAATTTAGAAAATCAATATTAGTGTCTATATCCCATGAAATAATACATTACGTGCAGTGGCTTGAGGAATTGGAATTTTGCGAAGAAGACGCAGAGAATAGGTCTGAACAGTTGGTAGAAAAGTTCATAGAAGATAGAGGGTATAATTTAACGGTAACATATAGATTGATTAAATTATTACAATTAGCGGATTCAAAAAGTTCACACGGAAATTTTAATGAGGCAATTTCATTGTATAAAGACGTTATAAAAACAGGGTGTGATGATGAATACGTATATAATTCGATTGCATACTATTATGATTGTATAGAAAAGTTTAATGAATCAATATACTATTATGACAAGGCATTAAAAATTAATCCTAATAATTATGAAATATATACGAATAAAGGTTATGCCTTATATTGTTCTGAAGAATATAATGAAGCTATAGAAAGTTATGATAAATCTTTGAATATTGAGCCTACTAAAGAAACCTACGTATTTAAAGCTTATGCAGAAGAAGAACTTGGAAACTATACTCAAGCTATAGGATGCTATGATGAAGCTATTCGCTTAGATGCGAATTACGATATAGCCTATAATAGGAAGGGACAATTGTTATTGCATATGGGAGTAATTGATGATGCAAGACAAGCTTGTAGCAAAGCAATTTTAATTAATTCTGAGTATGCAGATGCTTACTATAATTTATCAGTTATATGTGCACGGTTGGGGGATTTTGGTACAGCCACTAACTACTTAAAAACTGCAATAAGCATAGATGAAGAGTATATACATTATGCGCAAGATGAAGAAGTTTTTAAAGATCATGAAGAATTAATTCAACGAATTTTACTTAACTAATTATGATATAAACAAGATAAATGGTCGAATACCATATTTACTGCCTTTGCGTAAGCAAAGGCAGTTTTTCTTTTGCTAGGGCAGATTGTGGACGCATTTTGGGTAAGGTTTTATGTTGAGAAATCCAGTGTTTTCATAGGTTTGGGAGTAGTGGGCATAGTTTCATACAAGTATCTCTCAAGATATGGTATACTACCTCTAATGAATAGATTGTATTTTGGAAAAAGATATGTCCTATCTGTCCAAATCAAGTGAAATCAACAAAGTATATGCCCTGAAATAGACCAAGATGTAGCCTATATATGTGCTAAAGGGCAAAAAATGATAAATAATGAAACTATGTGTTTCTACAAGCTTTCTAAATCATTGTAGAAACTAAGCTGATTTGGCAAAAGCTTTTGAAACTGATGGTTCTAAGTTCATTAGTTTTAACAATGGTGTACTGTAGCCAGCACCTCTAGACTAGTAATACCAATGGATTTCATGTTTGAGAAAATTGGATAGATACCGAGACTTTGCTGTTCACGTAAAGGTATGATACCGAGAATGGACTATACTAATACAGAGCAGATATTATAATCCTGAGTGGAGACGGTTTATTAATGCGGATGGTATTGCTTGTAGTGTTGGTGAACTGCTATCGCATAATGTATTTGCATATTGTAAGAATAATCCTGTAAACATGGATGATAGCACTGAATTTAGATATGACTTCTCAGGTACTGGTCATGATACTTGCGACTATGTGGATGTAGCCTTTGCTATAATGAATAATAAATATAATTATAGTTCTGGGTATATAACTCAAGTATTTAATCCCGTTAGCAGTGCAATAAAGGGATCGAGGGGAGCGATAGTTGATAAATTAGGCGCTAAACAGGCGGCCAAATTGGCAAGTGGTGCTAAAAAATGGGTTCCTTCAGGAGTTTTAACAATAGGTAAATATGTAGATAATCCTGGGTTAGTTGAGAAGATTAGAACAAAGTCACTAGGGCTAGTTGGGTCAATTGGATTTACTGCTAAGGATGTCATCTCCAGTGTAAGTAGTAAACAATATGTTGGAGCTTGTATGGATATGCTTTCAGGTTGTTTAGGGGTAGGAGTAGGTGGATTATTAGAATATATAGGTGGTGGTATTATCGCAGCGGGATTAGCACCGGAAATAATAGTTACAGGGGGTGTAATTTTTACTGGAATTGGATCGGGAATTGCAATTGATTATGGATCAACTGGTTTAAAGAACGAATACTAAAGGAGGAAGAAGTAAGAATGAAAAAAACTACTAATATAGGAGTTTTATCGGTTCTAATAGGGATTATAATTAGCAGAATGATAGGGAATTATTTTGGTAATGATTGCCGAATAATACTGATGGCAATTGTATTAATTTTGGGATTTGCTATTGTAGCTTACTTATCAATAAATAAGAATTATTTAGCATCTGTAATGTTTTTATTTATTTTTTTACCGCTAGTTGTTAGTTTTATAGGAATTTATATGGGGAATTTATATATATTATTTGGAGGAATAGTTATATTTCTTATTGTATTAATTATATTGGCAATATATTTAAATAAAAGGAATAGAAATATATAAATTATATGAGTTAAAAATGCGATTAAGCAAATTTCTATACAAGGCTAATACAATCTAACAAAAGAACTCAGCAAACCATAATGAATTGCATCTTGTCAAGTAAGAATAAAAAAATAAAAAACTGGACTGCTTCAGGTTGTATAGAGGACAGTAAACAGGCTATTTTTATATAAATCTATCTACTGTCCCATATTTTTTTATCTATAGAACATCCACGGAATCTCTTAGGTCTTCAATAGTAGTATGAATATAAATACAAGTTGTTCGGAGATGCGCATGTCATAATAGTCTTTGTATTTTAACGATGTCAACGCCGTGTTTAAGAAGGTTGATCGCAAAAGAATGTCTTAATATATTGGCATTTACATGTTTGGTTAATCCTGCCTGTTTAGTGCAGATATTGAGAACTTTATTGACATAGGATGCAGAAATACTTCCTGTAAAGACATTTGATTATAGAATAAGACTATCAAATTTGGTTAAATATTATTAACAAAGTAAGTGATTGAATGGAATTTACTTATGATGATAAATAGAACACTTTTCTACTGGTCTAGATTGTATTAAAATCAGATAAAAAAGGGAGAAAACTATAAAAATTTAAACAAGACTATAACGATAAATATATTGAATTTTAATCATATAGATAGCAAAAAGTATCATACAACATATCATTTATGGGAAGATGAAGAAAAAACAAAACTCACAGATATATTAGAGATACATTTTGTAGAACTACCAAAGTTTTTAGACGAAAAACCAGAGCTTAATAACAGTTTAAATATGTGGCTTGCATTTTTAACAAAACCTGAGAAGGAGGTAAGTGAGATGGGAGAGCCAGCAATAAGAAAAGCGATAACTGTACTAGATATGTTAAGCAGAGATCCTGAAACAGTAAGACTTGCTGAACTTCGAATGAAGCAAATACTAGATGAAAAAAGTATGGCCGAAGGAGCAAGAGAAGAAGGGAAAATTGAAGGCATAGCTGAAGGAAAAGTTGAAGGAAAAGAGGAAGCTGCACTAAACTTTTTAAGATTAGGAATTAGTGAAGAAACTGTTGCACAAGGTACGGGCTTAAGTATTGATAAAATAAGAGAAATTAAATCGAGATTATAAAAGTTATATAGAAAATTAGTAGCTGATAAAATTAGTGGTAGCAGTCTTTTAATTGCTACCACTAAAATTTTAATTTTGAAATTAAAACGGAGAGATTAAAAAATATAATCTTGTTTTATATTGGTATAGGTATGATACCGAGACTGGGCTTTATTATCTGCAAGGTCGTTACTATAACCCTGAGTGAAGTAGGTTTATTAATGCGGATGGATTAGTTGGACAAACTGGTGGGGTGCTATCACATAATTTGTTTGCATATTGTAGAAATAATTCTGTTAATAGAATTGACCCTGATGGTTATAGGGATGAACCAGGTTGTGGATGTGGAGGCGGAGATTTAATAGGCTCCGCAGAACTTGATTTTGGTATTATTGAAGAAGAACAATTACTTCTTAGAAATGTAATAAGTTTTGAAATGGATGAACAGTTAGCTTTAGAAGCTCAAGAGATGAGAATAGCTGATGAAGCTGCTGCTAATGTAAAAAGTAAACCTGTAAGCATAACTAGAAGTAATCATGTACAATTAAGATCTACACAGGGCAGGAACGTATGTACAGCTATAAATGATTTACAGAGGGCTAAAAGATCAGATATCCTATTACAAGAAGATAGACGATGGGTAGTTAAGGGACAAAATGCAAGAATTCATATAATTGAGCGTAATGGTGAATTAGTAACAACGATGAATAAAGTTACTAATAAAAACATTTTAGATAGAATAAGAAAGGGCAGATGGAGCAAGTTAACGATAGATCAAGAAGAAGAGTTTATACAAAAATTTGGCGATTATATAAAGTGGGATTGATGATTACTCAATTTAACTTTAGTATATTTAAGGAGAATGGAAATTGAATAAGAGATTAAGAAAAAAAGTTCATAGAATGTATATTGAAGATGTAGCTTTAGACATCAGTATTTCTAAGGTTTGGAGAAATAAATTATCTAAAAGCGAATATGATGAAGCTTTTACTTTAAGTGTTGAAACGAAAAATGAATTGCCTAAATACCTAAAAAGTTTATTTATTAGATATAAACTTAGATATGATATATGTAAGGTCAAAAATTGTCCAGAACCTTTTGATGAAGGGTTAGTAATTTTTAAGATAAAATCTAAAGAGTTTAATACTCTAGTAAGATATTCTGGAAATAATATAATTATGGAATAACAATGAATCTAAGTAAAGGTAATGCTTAGTTAATTTGGTGAATGTTTAAAAGCAATAAGTATTTCAAAAATAAACATCTTATCATAAAGGATGTTGTAAATAAAAATATAAATAGCGGTTTTTCGAGACAAGACAGTATAATAGATGGACAATCTTACTACTATTCCGCATTCAAACGAGGAGATAATTTAATTAATATTGGAACATATTATCCAATTCAGCAATAAAGCAAATAGAGGTGATAAAATGTGTAATGTAAACCTTAATTTTCAGCTTGATAATCCAAGGGAGCTAACTTATGAGGAAAGAGAAGTATTAGATAAAATGCTGAGTGTAGAAGTAGAAGGAAAAGAAATTATAGAAAAACAACTTGAAACTGCCGAGGTAACTGGATATTGTACTTGCGGATGTAAATCTATAAATATAAAAGTTAGTAATAATGCACCTAAGTATCCTTATCCTCAAAGAGTACCTGTAGAAATTGCTTGTTGATTCAAGCGATGGAGTCCCAATTCAAATTTTGTTACACATTGTCAATGGCTATGTAAGTGAGTTAGAGATATTAAGGGTAGATTCACAACCTATAGATGAGAAGTATAAATTAGAGTCTGCTGTTATAACTGTTAATTCTGTAAAGTTGTGATAGTATTTAGATAGTAATTTAAGTGGTTATAGTATAAATCTAACTACTTAATAATATAGAACTTACTTCATAAAGTTGTAATAATTGTTGATGTTTCAACAATACTCATAATACAAATAATGGTGCTTAAACTCAAGGCTGCATAATATAAATTATGCGGTAAGATGTAGTAGCAATAAGTCAGCAGGTAGTAAAAATACTTGTTGGCTTTTCTTTATGTGCAAATTAATGGTAAAATTAAGAAGGAAGTATATGACAGTAAAATTGAATGAAGTCAAAATTGATAAAAATACAGGCTTACTGAAGACAAATCATGGAATTTCAGTAAATATTGATGAAGATAAAGTCTCAAGATTTGGTGGAGCTTTTAGAATAGATAAAATACCAGATGGATTAAATGTCATACAGAGAGGTAGGGATAAAGGGCATTACGAAATAGTACCATCAAGGTCAATGTCATTAGACGAATATCAAGAATTGTTAAATCAAATAGAATTGTTTCATCTGAATTAAATCTTAAATGAGGTGATCAAATGAATCAAATTGAAATATATTTTATGGATGATTCTGAATTAAGTGAGTTTGAGGCTAGTGAGAAGGGGTATAGATTAGATGTATATGTGCTAATTGATGATAAGTTATATAATTTGAAGATATATGATATGATAAGATTAAAGCAAGATTTTTATAATGAAATTGAACAACAATCTTATTATTCAATTGAATCTAATTTAATTATAGTTAAACAAGTATCGAAAAAAGAAATATGCATTTCAATAGAAGGGTTATTTAAAGAAAGATACTTTGATGATTTAAAACCAGTTAATGATTTTGATATATCTAAGTTAGTCAAAATTAATTAGTTTAGTGAATTAGTTGGAAGCTCAGTGATTAATAATAACAAATTTTTATGAATAAGGCTATAAATTCAGTAGTCTTTTCAAAGCTTGCAGCTAGAAATAATTTATGGCTACTAATGTTTTATTGTCATAATAGTGACTCAATCTATTACTTAAGAAATGAAGATGCAATTGTAGTTGCAGATATTGAAAAAGATACTTTAACGATTTATGATTTATTTGCATCTAGAGAAATCGATTTAGATAACATTGTTAGTGGATTTGTAAATAAAAACATAAAAAAAGTGTTTTTCGGTTTTACACCTAAGTTTATTGAAGGGTACGATCTAGAGCCTCTAACAGAAGATGATACAACGCTTTTTATCTTGGGAGAAAAAAGCAAAGTTTTTGAAGAGCACAAGTTAATGTTTCCTATATTATCACATGCATAAAGGATTGCTGTATCTAAACTTAAGTTGTAGCTGTTCGATAATCACGGGTTATGGGGAACATATAACTAAATAGTTGAATCAGCAATACTTCAATCCAAAAAAATAATTTTAGTATGAAATGGTACATCCAAAATATAAGAGAAGTCAAGGGTAAATTGACTTCTCTTAATTGTTTAGTTATTCTATTGCTTAGTTTTAGAAAGTGAAAACTTCATCTGGCTTACCAGATAATATGTTTGAATATATAGCTTCACCATGTTGAAGATAAAAAACTTCGAAAATTGGGTTGTCAGCTGTTTTATAACCTTTTGCTACTAAAGGAGCATTATCTATAACTAATTGTTTTTCAGCTAGATCTTTAGCAAACTCAATCTTCCCACTTAACCTAACTGTTACAAAATCTGAAGTTGTTACTATAAATTCAACATAAGGATTTCCTTTAAGTTGAGCAAATGCTTTTTTAGTATTGGCAGTGGTGAAATAGAACTTACCATCTCTTATTAGATGAATATGGTGAGGTCTACCGTGAGGTTTGTCATTTTCAGATGTAGCTAAAATGCCTATATTGTTCTTTTCTAAAAACTCGATTATCTTTTCCATATGTAATCTCCTTAATGTAAGTAATTTTATAAATCTTTGAAAGTAAACAATAGATTTATAGATTGAACGTAATTGAATTGGATGCAATTTACTGTGATAATAATATAACATAGTAATTGTAATAATGCAATTAAAATTTTTCTGTATCTGTAATTTATGGATATATAGTATAATAGTGATAGTTACTAGAGGATTATAGGAAAAGACAGATGTGGATTTTTGAAGGTAATATACATTGAATAGATTAATTTAAGAGTTAGCTTTTGCTAATATGATTTGCTTACCATAATAATTAGAAAAGGGAAATAATCCTAAGGCATAGCCAGTAATTATTTCCCTTATAAATCTTATTTAGTTATCTTGCTTGCAACTTCGTCAATAAGTGATTTTCTATCTTCACCTATTATATTGATAAGTTTGACAGGCATAAAACCATTTTTGTAGATTCTATCTTCATTCTTTTCTATAAGAGTAAGAATGGTACTCTCAAATTTTTCGTAAGTAGTTAAGCCCTCTCTATATGAATCAACTACATCTAATAATTTTGTTGCTAATTCTTTAGGGTTTTTGTACACTGCTTTCATACTTATACTCCTTTTTGTATAGATTATGTATGCTGAAAAATAATTTGTTAGTATAATAAATTATTCTTATACTACATATTCTTAGATATTACATAAATATGATACATTGTTTATAGGCTTATTGCAAATAAAAGCTTAAAAAATTTTATTCTTTAGAAAATTATATTTGGATAAAGCTTTAGATAAGCATGGATGATTGTTTAAAAGAGTATAAAGTAGAAAGAATGAAAAAGTAGTCAGTCAGTTAGAATTTATTTAAATACGTGAAAAAAGGCTGATATGCTAAAAGTTAATTAATTTGAGAAGATGTCTAAACAAACTAGTGTAACAATATACACTAGTATCTTTGTAATATAAGTTTAATATTTTGATTATTGAATAAAGGGGGAATAATTATGAGACTAAAAGTAAGTATATACTCAGTACAGTTAAAGTAATCTGTGGCAAATTGTGCTGAGGTTAATAGAAAATTTGCTAGCAGTTTTAGCTGTACTAAAACTAAAGATGTGCTGCTTTAATAATGGACGCCTTGCAAGGCACCTATACCTTATTATATAAGATTTGATATAAACTCCATTATGAAGTGATGCATCCTATATTTTATTCTAAATAAAATTAGAGGGAGTACAGTTATGAAACATTTTTTAGATATTTTATATAAGAGAAAAACACTTACAAGCGCTTATATTTTTATAGGAGTAGCTATAGCTTTTCTTAATGCCTATAGTGCTAGCTATCTTCAAAAAGTACTAGATGGTTTTGGATATAGAACACTTTCAGCGAAGGTCATATTAATTTATGGAGCTATATTAATATCCACTTGCATACTTAATTATATAGATGAGTATCCTAATAATAAGTTGTCCCACGGTATTTACTTAGATTTTAAGCTGAAGGCTATGAGGAAGATAAGTACTATAGATTATAGTAGCTATCTTTCTCTTGGAACTGGCAGTGTTATTCAACAGGTTGAAAATGGAGCGAGTTCAGGGAAGAGTATAGTTTTTGACTTCTACTTTCAATTGTTACGTGAACATATTCCAAGCGTGAGTTTCAGCTTGATTTTTATAGCGGCTATAGACAAAACTATTATGATTTATATACTGATAGGCTATATTTTAGTATTTATAGTAACTAAAGTTTTGCTAAAATATCTTTACAGCATTAAATCCGTTATTCTAAATAATGAAGAGAACTTTAATAAATATTTAGTAAGAGGATTTATGGAGTTTGTTGTTTTTAGGGTAAATAATAAGTTCGCAAAGGAAATAGAAAAGGCTGAAGATGCTGCAGAGAAAATAGTCCAATCAAAAACTAAGATGAAGATGATACATGAAGCTTTTTTTGCAATTTTTGCAGCTTTTGTGACTATAATTAAAATTATTTTGATTTATATTAGCTGGAAGGAGGACAAGGTATCGGTAGGTGCAATAGTAGCTTTAATTACTTTGATCGATAAAGCTTATTCTCCAATTGCTATATTTAATGTAATATTTGTTCAATACAAGTTAGATAAAAGTGCTTTTCAGCGTTTAACAAATATACTTAGCATGCCAGATGACGTAAATCTGGATTTAGGAAAAGTTATTCTGTCTACTAATGGAAACGTATGTTTTAAGAATATAAGTTTTTCTTATAATAGTAAAAGTATATTTAGTAATCTAGATTTAAAGATTGAAGCGGGGAGTGCAGTAGCCTTAGTAGGTGAGAGTGGATCAGGTAAATCAACTCTAATAAAATTATTATTGGGACTAGTAAAACCTGAAGAGGGGAAAATTTTTATAGACAGTTATGATTTATCAGAGCTTAGATTATGTAAGTACTATAATCTTATTTCATATACTTCTCAAGAATCTCCCATCTTTAGTGGTACTCTACGTGAAAATATTGTTTTTGATAAAGAGGTTTCAGATAGCGAAATAATAAAAGCAATGTATCAGACAGGATTAAAGGATTTTTATGAAAGCTTACCAATGGGGATGGATACAGAGGTCGGTGAAAAAGGAATAATGCTCTCAGGAGGAGAACGACAAAGAGTAGCTTTAGCTAGAGTATATTTTTCAGAGGCAAAGATTGTTATTTTAGATGAAGCTACCTCGGCTCTAGATAACATAACAGAACAGGTAGTTATGAAAGGGTTAAAAGATTTTTTAAAGTATAAAACTATAATCACAATCGCACATAGATTAGGTTCAATAAAGGATTATGATGTAATATATGCCTTTAAGGGTGGCGATATAGTCGGCAGTGGCAGCTTTGATCAATTAATTTGTGAAAATAAGTATTTTAAACAGCTGTGGAATAGTGAAAAGCATAAAAATTGTAGCATATAATGCTAATAAAGGATGTATGGAAATGGATGATATATTATTTGGAATGCCAACCTTAATAGAATGTGATAGCTTAGAGGAATGTGTATTTTTATGTAATAGGTTGGGCTTGGATTTTATTGAGATAAATATGAATATGCCTCAGTATCAACAAGGTAACATGGACATAGGAAATATAAGAGAATTGATGAAAAATAATAATATATTTTTCACTTTGCATATGGATGAGAATCTAAACATATGCGATTTTAATGAAGCGGTATCAAAGGCATATTTAGAAACAGTGAGCTTTGCTATAGAAACTTCTAAGAAGCTGAAGATACCTGTTATTAACATGCATATGAATAAAGGCGTATATTTCACACTACCATCAAGAAGAGTATATCTATTTGAAAAATATAAGAAAACATATCTAGAAAAATTACTTGTGTTTAGAGAGTTATGTACAAATTTGATTGGTGAAGAAGATATTAAGATTTGCATAGAGAATACCGATGGTTACGAAGCTTTTCAAGAAGAAGGAATTGAGTTACTTCTTGAAAGTAAGGTGTTTGCATTAACCTACGATATTGGACACAATCATGGTATTGGTAATAAAGATTCATCATTTATTAGCAAAAATATTGATAGACTAATTCATATGCATGTACATGATGCTATAGGTAGTAAGAATCACCTAGCTTTAGGTACAGGTGAAATTGATATACTTTCCAAACTAAACCTTGCCAAAGAAAAGAATTGTAGATGTGTCCTAGAGACAAAGACAGTAGAGGGACTTAAACAATCTGTTAAATACATTAATTCATATTTTTAAATGAGGACCTGTTAAAGTATCATGTTGAAATTAAGTGATCAGTCATCGGATGATTAGTTGTAGGGAAGCTAGAATTTATAAACTATAGGGTTATGAGTGAGTAAAGAGTATGATAGAAATCTTAATCTATCATGCTCTTTTTTTGTCTATAGCTAAATAAAGTTTGTTGATATCTAAACCTAGTGAATTCAAGAGTTTATAAAAGTCATTTAGGGTGAAATGTAAAAAAATAAAAATATGTCGTCTGTAAAATTTTCTTGTATCCATTCATAAAGTCAGTTGTGCAAAAAGCATAATTAAGAGTGGCGCTTCAAGGATGTTTTTTCCTATAAACTTAAAATTCAGCTAAAAACATATTTACAAATAATAAAGCCTATTATAAAATGGTATACGTTAAGTAAATGATTTACACTGTGTAAACTATGGAGGGCATAATGATTAATAAAGTAAATAAAAACAAATACCCGTTGCTAATTTTGATGCTTAATTTATTTATAGCACTATTAGGTCAGGGAATGGTGATTCCTATATTACCTGATTATTTAAGGCAGTTTGATGCTGGTGGTTCTGCAGCTGGGTATCTAGTTGCAGCTTTCGGAGCTGCGCAATTTTTATTTTCACCAATTGGCGGAAGACTTTCAGATAAATATGGAAGAAAGAGATTGATATTAGGTGGTTTATTTTTAACTGTTATTTCTGACTTTATATTTGCTGTTTCTCATGTATTGTTGGAACTTTATATTGCGCGTTTTATAGGTGGTATTGGCTTAGGTTTAATGGTGCCTTCGGTTCTAGCTTATGTTGCAGATATGACTACAAAGGAAACTAGAGCAAAAGGCATGGGGTATTTAAGTGCCTCAATGAACTTAGGTATGGTACTTGGGCCTGGTATTGGAGGAATTGTAGCACAGCTTGGAATAAGAGTACCATATTTTTTTGCTTCTGCATTAGGTCTTGTTGCAACAGTTCTCACAATAATACTGCCAGAAACACTTTCTCTAGAAAGAAGAACTAAGGGAAATGGTGGCAAAAAGGAAGATTCTATAGCCAAACAGCTTGTTCAGTCGGTGCATACACCATATTTTAAGTATCTGCTTTTGATTTTTGTAATGACTTTTGGACTAGTGAATTACGAAACTGTATATTCTTTATATGTAAAACAAAGATATGGACTAGCAACTGATAAAATATCTATATTAATAACTCTTGGAGCGGTAATAGGTATTGTAACTCAAGTTGGACTTATTGATAAAGTAATCAAAAAGTTTGGTGAATATAAATTGATAAAATTTTCTCTTGTATTTTCTGCTATGGCTTTATTTTTGATGCTTGTGAAGGTTAATTTCCTATATCTTTTAGTTATTTCTTCAGTATTTTTTGCATTTAACTCCTTCTTGAGACCTACAGTAAATACTTTGTTAGCTAATGAAGCTGGAGATCAGCAGGGGTTTGTTTCAGGGCTGAATACTACTTATACAAGTATAGGAAATGTACTTGGTCCAATACTTGCAGGAAACCTGTTTGACAAACATATAAACTTACCTTATACTGTGGGAGGTTTCATATTACTTGGAACTATATTTTTAACTAAGCAAACAAAGAAACCACTTGTGAGTGAGGATGTTTATAATGAGTGATACCTGGCATCAAAATGTAAAAAATAAAAATCGTGAAGAAATAATAACTGCAGGTAGAGAATTATTTCTAAGGCATAATTTTATAAATGTAAGCATAAAAGATGTTTGTGAGTTAGCAAAGGTCAGTAGAGTGACCTTTTATAAGCACTTTAAGTCAATAGAGCAGCTAATATTTGAAGTACAGATAGATATACTAAAAAATATGACAGAATTTATAAAAGAGAATTCAAAGGATGGAATAAGTGGAAAAGATAAGCTGGAGAAGATGCTTTATTCTTGGGTAAACTTTGCTAAAGAAAATAAAGATCAAATGAAGTTTATCACTCTTTTTGATTTGTATTATGAGGCTTATGATTCAAATGAAGAACTAAAGATAAGCTATGAACAGTTCGTTAAAACTGATAATAAATACTTTTTAAATGCTCCAATACTACAAGGTATGAAAGAAGGAACTTTTAGAGAGGATTTAAATGCAGTAAAAACAGGTTATTATATATTTCAAACTATCATGGGAGTCTTACAAAGGATGAGCTATACAAAAATTCCTGAAGACTATGAAATGGTTACTTTTGATGACATCGCAAAATCTGTAATAGATATGATTATAAGTTCCATAAGCAATAGAGATTAAATTAGTATGTTCAAAAAAGACATAAACAATAAAAAAATATATTGTCTGTGAGAATTTCTACACATAGGTTCAGAAGAAGCAGATGGATAAAAGACGCACTGAAGAAAAAACTTTCAGTGCGTCTTTTATGCTAGTAAAATTATTGTTCTTGTAAAGAGTCTAATGAAACTTCTTGTCTATTGGTAGGTTCACTTATTGGGTGAATACATGCTTTAGATTCATTAGAATCTACACTCTCGATATATACTGGCTGGCCGTTACAAGTTACATCTATCATCTCTTCTGAATTAAGAATCTGTTGCGCTCTTTTTGCATCCATACTAAAGTCTCCTTCACAATTTAATTGGCTTAATTGACAATAGTATTTTTACTTAAATTTTATAAAATATTCTATAATCCTATCTTAATAGGCAACCTTAATTTTTGTTAGACAACAGGGTATATTCTGAAGAATATAGCTCTAGCGATAGGACCAACAATAATTAACTGAAGAGGTAAAGCACATATAAAGTTTTTCCATAGAGAGCCTATAAAAACTAACGGTAACTCTGAGTTTATCCCTTGATGCATTGTAGAAACAATCAGTGTTATTGAAAAACACATGCCACATACCATAAAGAATGAGGTAAGCAATATCTTTTTTATAAGTGGAGAATTTTTGTCCACTAACTTTGAAACAAAAAACTTGGCAATCTTACCAACTATAAACCAATCTATAATTAAAGCAATACATAGAATAGGTAAGAATCCCACTAGTACATCTTTCACTAAAGTAGAGGTAATTCCTTCCCTAAGTAATACATTATAAATAGACATACCAAAGACCATTAAAGCAGCGCAGATTAGTGTAAATATAAAATTTTCTTTTTTGTTCTTTCCCATTAAAAAAACTCCCTTATTATCATATTGTCACCTTGGTTGACGATTTATTCTATCACGAGGTTGGTGAAAATGTCAACCGGGATGACTATTTAATTTTGTTTAAAGAAAGGTTATAATGAAATAAACCATATGAAAATAATATATAATTGTATTAAAACTTAATTAATTATCTTGAATAATTAGGTGAAGTAGCATTATTTTTTATGGGCATATTACATAACAGTGTGTAAGTATAAATTTATACTTTTATATTTTAGCTGTTTGGCAAAATAGAAATCTTATTTTTAGAGGTGTATTGATAATGAAGGAATACCTAAAAGAACTTAACTTGATAGATTTAGTAAGTGAAAAGCATAAAAAACTAAGAAGCGAAATAATGAAACGTTGGTTAGACAAAGATGGAGAAGAAATAACCGATACTGAGGCACACTTCTTAGCTATGTTAAATAAAAGCAGTATGACCATAGCTCAGACTGCTAGAAAAATAAAAGTATCTAGACAGGCTGCTCATAAATGCGCTATGAAATTAATTGATGAAGGATATATAAAAGTAATTCCTATAGAAGGAAATAAGAAAGAAAAGTTAGTTTTATTAACGGAAAAAGGCAAGTCTTACTGCGATGAAATGTTAAAAATAAAAGAACAAGTAGAAGATGAAATTAGCGCTAGGATAGGAAAAGATAGAATCGAAGCCTTGAAAGAACTCCTTAGAACTGACTGGATTGAAGAGTAAGCAGTAATAAAGATATAGGTTAGTATTAATTAGCATAGCTAAAATAGTTAAATACAATATTTGATTGATGAAATTAGATTTTTTGTAAAATATTATTTAATGAAAATTAAAATTAGATTAAAAAACAGTTCTTTGTGTCTAAAAATGTAGAATGCGGGAAGAAAATAGTTTATAATGAAATTGAGTGAAAATTCAGTGAGTTATTGAAAATATTAATGGAGGATGGCTATTTATATCTTTGATTTCGTTAGTAGGACAAACTATTTAACTAAGGAGGGACTATAATGAAACTAAAAAAAATTAGTGGAGTTTTAGTAGCTGCCATGGTATTGTCTTCATCATTTGGTTGGACAAGCTACGCAACTACAAAAGGACAAAATGTTAGTACAACAACTGATCAAAGTGGAACAAAGAGGTACATAATAAAATTCAAAGCCAAAAGTACAAATGGTAATCAAATAGTTTCAAAGTATAATGGTAAGTTTAGACGTCAGTTTAAAAATGTTGATGCAGCTGTTGCTGATATTACAGCACAAAATCTTGCAAAGATTAAGAGTGATCCTAATGTAGCATATGTAGAAGAGGATCATGTGGTAAAGGTAGCTGCAACCACCACAAGCACTCAGACCAATTGGGGTGTTACAGATATTGGGGCACCAGATTCTTGGCAGTCAGGGTTAACTGGTAAAGGAATTAAGGTTGCAGTTATAGATACTGGTGTTGCTACTCATTCAGATCTAGCTATTGCTGGAGGAACAAATGTAATAAGTGGTGCTGGTACAACTTCTTATGCTGACGATAATGGTCATGGTACACATGTTGTGGGAATAATAGGAGCTAAAGGAATTGATGGTGGAGTAGAAGGTGTGGCACCAGATGCTTCAATCTATGCTGTAAAGGCTCTTGATTCAACCGGAAGTGGATATACTTCTGATATAATTTCAGGAATAGACTGGGCTATTGACAATAAGATGGACATAGTTTCCATGAGTTTGGGCTCAAATGAGTCGGATATATCACTACAAAATGCAGTTGATACTGCTTATAATTCAGGAATACTAGTAGTTGCTGCTGCTGGAAATGATGGAAGTGCTGATGGAAGTGGAACTAGTATTGACTACCCAGCAAGCTACTCGTCTGTTATAGCAGTAGGTGCTGTTGATTCTTCGAATACCAGAGCATATTTTTCTTCCACAGGAAGTAAGCTAGAAGTAAGTGCTCCTGGAGTTAATGTACTAAGTACATATTTAAATGGTGGATATGCTCAAATGAGTGGAACTTCCATGGCAACACCTTTTGTTGCTGGAGATTTAGCGTTGCTAAAGCAAAAGTATCCAACTTATACTAATGTGCAGCTTAGAAATCTTTTAGATAGTGGAACTGTTGACTTAGGTACTTCTGGTAGAGATTCTTTATATGGGTATGGTTTAATTAAAGCTCCTACTGGTACAAGCCAAGTGGTTATGCCTAGCGCTCCAGTAGCTAATGTAGCTTCAGGAAGCTACACATCTGCTCAAACTGTTACTTTAACTGATTCTACTCCAGGTGTTTCTATATACTATACACTAGATGGAACTACGCCTACAGCAAGTAGTTCGTTATATACTTTGCCTATTACAATTAGTTCAACTGCCACATTGAAGGCTGTAGCAATAGATAGAAATGGTAATACTTCAAGTTTACTAAGTAATACTTATACAATAATAGTACCTGTTGTTTTACCAGCTAAACCAGTAGCGACCATGCCAACTGGAACCTACAATTCAGCTATATCTGTTGCTTTAAGTGATAAAACTACTGGAGTTTCTATTTACTACACTGTAGATGGTTCAATGCCTACTGCAAAAAGTAATTTATATTCTACTCCAATTACTATAGGAGCAACAGCAACTTTAAAGGCAGTAGCTATAGATTCAAAAGGAAATGCTTCAGAAGTTCTTACAGTAAATTATAAGATAAACAATGCTATAACAATACCTACACCAACTGCAAGTGTTCCAGCTGGAACATATAAAGCGCCACTATTTGTACAGCTCTACTCAAAGTATCCAGGATATTTGAAGGCTTATTATACTTTAGATGGAAGTACTCCTACTACTAAGAGTATTCCATATGCAGGATTTATAAGTATCAATAGTTCATGTACTTTAAAAGTTATTACTGTTGATATTTATGGCAATACTTCAGGAGTATTAAGTAATCAATATACTATTATTAAGCCTCCTGCAAATCCTATAATCAGCCAAAGAAGTGGTGTTTACAAGGTAGCGCAAACTGTTACTTTAAGCGATAGTACTCAAGGAGTGTCTATTTACTATACTTTAGATGGAACTGTTCCGTCTGCTAAAAGCAACTTATATACTGGTGCTATCACAATAAAAAGTACTGCCACTTTGAGAGCAATTGCTATAGATAAGAGTGGAATTACTTCTAATATAGTATCAGAGACTTATATTATTAGAAAATAGAAAAGTCGAATATATTAAGTGTTAATCATTAATCTCACTGAAGTAGTCTAGCTTCGGTGAGTTTTTTCTGTGAAAAAACTTATAGCTAAAACTATATATAATACTGAGCGTATAATTACTTATTAGGGCATAAAGTAAAAATCATATATATTTGCCTACTATGCTTTCTTAATATATTATGGAAAGACAGAGGGATAAAAAAGTCACTGAAGGAAGCTTCAGAGACTTTTTACTTTATCAGCGAAAATTAAGATAACTTATGATATAATTACTAATAATTATAGGTATCCAGCTTCAACTATTAATTTATGCATGCCAGATACCAACCAGAGGCTGGGATTATCGAAAATGTATAAATTAAGTTCTCATAAAGGATAGCTATTTAGGGAGCCAACATCAACAATTAAGTTTTGTATGTAGCAAAAATGTTCAGAAGTCATGATTTTCGAACATGCATAACTTAAGTTTTTGTAATAGAATCCTATAATTGTATAATTTAAAAGTTTATGAAACTTAAATCAGTAAAGTTACAACAGATAAGATAATTATATAAAGATTAATTAAAGAGTTCCTATATAGAAACTTAATAGTTGAGTCAGAAACTCTATATAGGGTTCACAGCTCGAATTTTAAGTTATACTAATCTTTAAAGTCTTACAAAATCTATTGCAAGTAAAACTCATAACTTAAAGTTTGATATTGTAACCCCATAGTATGATATAAGGAAAGGAATAAGTTTAATGAATTTGATTTATGGTACATATAATCCGTCTAAGCTTAAAAGTATGATTAAGATGCTTGAAGGCCTTGATATTGAAGTAACAGGTCTTAGCGGATTTGATATGAAATTAGTAGAAGCTGAAGAGAATGGAAAGGATCCACTTGATAACGCTGTGGAAAAAGCCACAACTTATTTTAAACAAATACAAGTACCAATATTTTCTTGTGACTCAGGTCTCTATTTTGAGAATGTTAAAGAAGAGGATCAACCAGGAGTGTTAGTTAAGAGAATTCAGGGAAATAATTTAAGTTATAGAGAAATGCTCGATTTCTATAGTAATTTAGCAAAAAAGTATGGAGGAAAGTTAACAGCGTATTATAAAAATGCTATCTGTCTGATAATGGATGAACATCATATTTATAGGCATGACGGCGAAGACATATGGTCTGAAAAATTTTACTTGGTAGATACCCCCCACGAAAAGTATAGAGAAGGATTTCCACTGGACTCAATATCTGTGGAAATTGAAAGTATGAAATACTACTATGACTTAGAGGATAATAAGAGCGAGAATCTAGGGATTCTTTCTGGATATAGAAGTTTTTTTATTAGAAGTTTAAATGATTATTTAAATTCGGAAGTATTTAAGGACAAATAGACTAAGAAATAAAGTTTTAATGTGTCATTTTTGATATATTATACATATTTTAATAGTACTTTAAAATTGAAGAAAAATGTTGTGATTTTCAGATTAAGGCATATGGTTAAATTTATTTAACTATATGCCTTAAGTTGTTTCAATTGACTTATATTTGTAATTATACTATAATTACCATGTCGATAAATGTTAAATAAAAGCAGATTTAGTCACAAATTTTAAATTTTAAATTAAATATTTATTTAATAATATATTTTTTATTTTAGAAGGTGTAGGGTATGAATTATAAAATAGGAAAAAGTTCTAAAAAAAATCCATTAGAGGCTGTTTCAGAAGCTACCAATGGGCTAATTGCCCCAAAATTGATTTTGTTCTTTTCAGAAGTCAATAATTTTGAAGGTTATACTACAGCCATAAAAGACAAATTCAAAGACAGCATAGTACTTGGAACAACCACCTTTGCAGGTTTTTGTAAAGAAGGTGCATATAAGGATTCGCTGCTTGTAATGGGAATTGAAGAGGGGATAGAATGTTATGCTGATATACTAGAAGATGCAGATAAGTTCCCTATAAAGTACATTGATAGGATAACTAACTGTGTTGATAAGTTAAAGGACACTAAAAATACAGTTTGCTTTGAAATTTCTTCAGCTCTAATTAGCTGTGAGGAGATAGTTTTAGCTACTTTAAATTCTGTACTCGAGTTAAATAGTATTCCGCTTTTTGGAGGATCATCAGGTGATCAAGGAAAAGCAGAGAAAACTATGATTTCCTTTAATGGTAAAGTATATGATAATGCTTGTGCCTTTGTACTTATAAAGAACTTAGGAGGTAAGATTAGGCTATATAGAGAAAATATCTATAAGCCAACTAACCACTACTTTACTGCAACAAAGGTGGATGTAAGAAATAGAATAGTATATGAATATGATAATAGACCAGCTGCTAAAGTGGTTGCAGAGGCTTTAAACACTACAGTGGAAGGCTTGAGCAGATACTTAGATACTAATCCTTTAGGAAGAATAATAGGAAGTGATATGTATATTACTGCAAATCAAGCGGTTACAAGTAATAATGGTATGGCATATCATGCAAGAGTTTATAACAATTCAAAAATGGTTTTACTTGAACCGGATGATTATAAGAATGTAATAAGTGAAACAATAAAACAAGTAAAAAAGGATGTTCCTAATCCTTCTTTTTCAATAATGATAAACTGTCTTGCAAGATCCTTACTTTTTGAAAAAGATGGCTATTTAAATGAATTCGCTAAGACCATGAGTAGTGCTTTAGGAAATTATATAGGTTTTGCAGGTTATGGAGAACAGCTTGATCATCAGCATTTTAACCAAACAATGGTTATTGCTGTATTTGAATAAGTGAGGTATAAGAGATGAAGTGGTTTAAATCAAAGAAAAGCATAATAGAAAATAATAGCATAGACCAGAATATAAATACGGAACAATTGAACAATTTTGAGAGAGAAAAGCCTCAGGATAATAATGATACATACATAAACTATGGACTCTTACATATAGAAAAGAAATTGAGTGAGTTTATGGAAGAAGAAGTTAAAGTTACTCAGACAGTTCAAGATATAAGCAATACTTATGGTAAAATTAATAATATACAGGAAATGCTTAGTAATCTAGACTCAAATTTTAATGATTTTAGTCAACATGCTAATAAGATAGATGTGGTAATGAATCATTCAGATGCCGCAGTAAAACAAGCTGATGACAGAATGGGAACATTGGCTGAGAAATTAGATGGTACATGCATTCAGCTTAATTCAATAAATGAAGCTTTTCATACATTAGAAAACAACTTCAAAAATATACAAGAAATGTCGGGAGATATAACTAATATAGCTAGTAGCACAAATTTGTTAGCGTTAAATGCTTCCATTGAAGCTGCTAGGGCAGGAGAAGCTGGAAGAGGTTTTGCTGTTGTAGCTGAGGAGATAAGAAAATTATCTGCATCAACGGCCCAGCTAGTAAGTGGAATTGATAATAGCGTTAAATCCTTATACGAAAGTATTGATTCCTTAAGGGGAGAGATAGATAGTACTAAGAATTCAATTCGAGATAATTTTGAGTATGCTAAAAATGTTCAAAATGATTTTAAGCAAGTAACAGACTGTACACAAGAAGTTAAAGATTTCAGCAGTCATATAATAACTGGAATAGAACGTACTAGCGCAGAGATAAACGGTGCTGCGACAGGTGTTGGCTCTATAGCTGAGATCGTAACTTCTTTAGGGGACAAACTAGATAACTTAAACCTAAGAATGAGTAAAAGATCTGTACTAATATGTAATGTTACAGAGTTTTTACAGCAGTTAGAAAATATGATTTCTAATTCCTTAAAGAAAAAATAAAACTCTTTAAATATTTACCACATCACTTTTAACTTATATTAATTGCGATGTGGTATTAATTTTTGTATTGTAAACTAATATTTTGTATATAGAAAATATAGTTCTGTAATCTTGGAAAATACTAATAATAGTTTTAATTATTGATAGTATTTTTCTTGATTCACATATTTAACTTTGAACTAAAATATCTATAAATCAAAGACATAATTGTATGATACAATAAATTTACTAAATTATAATTAAGAGAGTAAAGTATAAAATTTATAGTTTACAATGATATATTCAACATTCATTTGGAAGTATAGCTTGAAAAATAAACTTAGTTAAGATAATTTTTTTAATATAGCTTTAGAAAGTGCGATGAGCATAAAAGATTTACTAAAGAAGTCTACATAAGCAATTTTTTTCAATATATATTATTAATATTGGATATAGAAGAGGTGGATAAATGGCTAATAATGACACTGTATTAATAACAGGTGCTTCAAGCGGAATTGGCTATGAACTTGCAGAAGTTTTTGCTTCTAAAAAATATAATCTTGTTCTCGTAGCTAGGAGTACTGAAAAGCTTAAAGAGATATCAGAACTGCTATCGAAAAGATATCTAATAAATGTTTTTATAATATCGGAGGATTTAACTAAAGATAATGCAGCAGAAACTGTGTACCAAAAGGTCAAAAATAATAATATAAAGGTAAATATTCTAATAAATAATGCTGGAGCTGGTAAAGTTGGTTTCTTTCATCAGATGGATGCTTTAGAAGATTATAATATGATACAACTAAATATAACCTCATTAACTCAGCTAACAAAGTTATTTATAAGTGAAATGATGGAACAAGGAAGAGGAAAGATCATGAATGTGGCTTCTACTGGCTCTTATTCTCCAGGTCCATTTATAGCTACTTATTATGCAACTAAAGCTTATGTTTTATCACTTTCCGAAGCTCTTTACAAAGAACTTAAGCCATACAATATAACAGTTACAACCCTTTGCCCAGGAGCTACTAAAACAAATTTTACAAAAAATGCAGGAAAGAATGATGCGCCTGGAGCAATGGATGCGTCTATAGTTGCTAGATGTGCTTATGAAGGACTTATGAAGAATAGAAAAATAATTGTGCCAGGATTAATTAACAAAATACTAATTAGACTTCCAAAGAGTTTGGTTAGTACTTTAAATTTTAAATCACAAAAGAAACTAGCTGAAAAATAATATGTATAAATTATGGTTATATAAGAAAAAATATAATTAAATTAATATAAAATGTAATAAAAATAATTAAAAAACATATTCTCACTTGAAACTTTCAAAAATATTATATATAATTTAAACATAATGTTTTATATTAATGTACAGTGATTATAAAAGCTACGATTTATGAATTTCTATAGAGAGCCGATGGTTGGTGCAAATCGGTGAAAGGATTAATCTTTCCACTTTTGGAGCTGTCGATGATAAGTCGAAGGTTGGTAACCTTTATATTACTTTTTCGAGTGGTTGATTTTTTTTATCAACAATTTGGGTGGCAACGCGGATAACTTCCGTCCCATTTTATATTTTTGGGATGGAAGTTTTTTTACTTTTTATTACAGTATAATGCCTATAAACTTATAAGACTTTAAAATTTTATTTTTATATATTAGCAATTAGAATTAGGTTAATAGTATTGATAGGCTATTTTAAAATTATTCTTTTATATAAGCTTGAAAAACTAATATTACCAACCTCAAAACTAATGATTTTTGTTTTCAATATTTATGCTTTCAATATATATATAAATAGATACAAACTACTAGGAGGGTAAATCATGTTAGATTTAAAATTTGTAAGGGAAAATCCAGAACTTGTTAAACAAAACATAAAAAATAAGTTTCAAGATAGCAAGTTAGGTTTAGTTGATGAAGTTATTGCTTTAGATTCTGAGTTAAGAAATGCAAAGACAGAAGCAGATTCTTTAAGGGCAAATAGAAATAAAATTTCTAAAAGCATTGGTGCATTGATGGGCCAAGGAAAAAAAGAAGAAGCAGAAGAGATGAAGAAACAAGTAGCTGCCAATTCAGCACGTCTAGCAGAGCTAGAAGTTAAGGAATCAGAGCTTGAGAAAAAAGTAAAAGATATAATGATGGTAATACCAAATATAATAGATCCAAGCGTTCCAATAGGAAAAGATGATAGTGAAAATGTTGAAGTTGAGCGTTTTGGTGAGCCAAAAGTGCCTGATTTCGAGATTCCATATCATGCTGAAATAATGGAAAAGTTAAATGGATTAGATCTTGATAGTGCTAGAAAGGTAGCTGGTAACGGATTCTACTACCTAATGGGAAATGTAGCTAGACTTCATTCAGCTGTAATATCTTATGCAAGAGATTTTATGATAAATAGAGGGTTTACATATTGTATTCCTCCATTCATGATTCGTAGTGAAGTTGTAACAGGAGTTATGAGCTTTGCAGAGATGGATGCAATGATGTATAAAATTGAAGGCGAAGACTTATATCTAATAGGAACAAGTGAACATTCTATGATAGGTAAATATATAGATACAATATTACCAGAAGCATCACTTCCTCATACTTTGACAAGTTATTCTCCTTGTTTTAGAAAAGAAAAAGGAGCTCATGGAATTGAGGAAAGAGGAGTATACAGAATACATCAGTTTGAAAAACAAGAGATGATTGTTGTATGTAAACCAGAAGAGAGCATGACTTGGTACAATAAGTTATGGAAGGATACTGTAGATCTATTCCGTTCATTAGATATTCCTGTAAGAACCTTAGAATGTTGTTCAGGGGATCTTGCAGATTTGAAGGTAAAATCTGTAGATGTTGAAGCTTGGTCACCTAGACAAAAGAAATATTTTGAGGTAGGAAGCTGCTCTAACTTAGGAGATGCACAAGCTCGTAGATTAAAAATCCGTGTGGATGGCGAAAATGGTAAGTATTTTGCACATACTTTAAATAACACTGTTGTTGCACCACCAAGAATGTTAATAGCATTTTTAGAAAATAACTTAAACGAAGATGGTTCGGTTAATATACCTGAAGCATTGCAACCATATATGGGTGGAATGAAAGTAATAAAATAAAAATATAATAAAAAGTCGCTAATTTAAGTTCATTAGCGACTTTTTTAATGTTTTAATTCCTATTAATTGAAAAGAGTATAGTAATTTTATTACAACAACATTTATTTAATACATAGTTATAATAAGTTTAAATAATCATTATAGAGTTTATTTGTATGTTTTAATCTAAAGATAAAACGCATCTAAAACCAACACCATTAGTTTTTTCATTAGGACCTAAGCAATTCCTATAGGCCGAACGAAGATTTTCTGTGTTGTCTCCCCATGCTCCTCCTCGTAAAACTTTTGAATCACCATTAGAAGGACCAGAAGGGTCATTTAATGAAGTTCCGCTGTAATTTCCATACCAGTCTACGCACCATTCCTGTACATTTCCATACATATCACAAATTCCAAAGCTGTTAGACTTCTTCAATCCAACTTCATGGGTTGTATTGGCTGAATTGTCCTTTAGCCAAGCGTAATCAGATATTAATGAAGAATTATCCCCAAAACTCCAAGAAGAGGTGCTATTACTTCTAGCGGCATATTCCCACTGGGCTTCTGTAGGAAGAGTAAATTTTAAACCTGTCTTTTTGGATAGCTTTTCTAAAAAAACAGTACAATCGTAATAGCTTACGCTATCAACTGGTTTTTTACCTCCTTTAAAGTAGCTTGGATTAGAATCCATAATTCTAGACCACTGCTCTTGCGTTATTTCAAACTTACCTAAGTAGAATGGTTTTAAAATAGAAACATTATGCTTAGGAGTTTCATCTTCATCTCCTTCTTCGTTGTTTGATCCCATTAAAAATGACCCAGGATTTATCAATACTAATTCTAATTTAATTCCTTCACCTAAATCTACAATTTTTATTTGAGGAAAGTTTTTAGAAGAGTATGAAATACTGCTTAGATCGCTGACGTGTTTTTGGGGGAATAATCCTTTAGTTAAAAACGTAGCAAGGAATATAGTTAAAATAAGTAGAATTAATTTTTTGTAGGATCTATCTTTCATCAGGTTCACCTTTCTAAGTAATTGATGTACTACTTAATCTTAAGCTTTAGTGATGTTAAAGAGAATAACCTTTACATATTCTAGCAGAAGTAAAACTAATAAAAGTCTAAATATACTATTATTACAATTAGAAGCAACCTAGTCCAGTAAGATCACTACCGTTTACAAGATGCATAAATGTTATAGAAGGAAGTATACCATCTGAGCCTCTTTTTAAAGTCATTTGACTTGAATCGAGACTTTGAAAGTCGTTTGAAGTGACTGATACTCCAGGCTTATTCCAAGAATTATTACTAACATTAGCTGTAGGTAAATTTGAATCTTTTATTGCTACTCCATTAAAAGCAATATTGTTATGAACTACTTCTCTAGTACCTGCTATATCAGTTGGATCAGATATGCTAACACGTTCTAACATATCAAAATTTCCTCCTGCATTATTAAATGCGGTATTATTAGTCCAAGTTGCAGATTGACCAGGTTGATGGTTAGCATAAAAACCGTGAGCATTATTATTTGCTGATAAGCAGTATTTAACCGTATGAACAGGAACAGGATTATATGGAGTTCCTGTACCATAACCTCCTATTTTAAAACCATTTGAATCACCACCTGCAGTCATATTATAAGCCCAGCAATGGTCAAAGGTATTAGAACCTCTTGAGGTTAGACAATCATATCCGTCGTCACTGTTATGCCAAGAGCGACAATACTGAAAAGTAACTCCGTCCCCATGTGCTCCAAAACCATCTGTATTGCCTATAGAACTGGAGGTTGGGCCAATGTTATTATAAGAATCACATTTGATACAGCTACCAGTTCCATGATTTACGAAGTAGAAACCATTAGCCTCTGTATCATGACATACAACTTGATTAAAAGTAGCATTACCTTCAATTCTGAAGCACTCAGACTGCTTTTGAGTTCCTGTTTTTACTCCAGTGACTTCAATTGATAAAAATGTTACTTTTGAAACCCCACTTGCTATTCTGAAGGCAGCTACTCTCTTTGTAGGAGAAATGTTTGAAAAATCAAAAATAGGCACATTGCTTGAATTATATGCTCTATAAGTTATTCCGCTTTTGGTTATATCGTTTACATAATTATAATTACTGTCAGAACTTGCTATAGTAAAGTTCTTATATCTTCCACCTAGTATATATACAGTATCTCCAGAAGATGCGGATGACTGAGCTTTTGCTATAGTTGCAAAGGGAGATGATAAGGTACCTGCATTGCTGTCGTTTCCTGTAGGAGATATATAAAAGTCAGAAGCCTTAGCAGTTTTAGAAGTTGTTAAGGATAATAAAAGGCTTGTACCTAGAATAACTAGAAACAATATTAACTTTTTTGCAGTACTTTCCATAAATTTACCTCCATAATTTTAATAAGGATAAATAGTTAAAAATGAAAATAAGTTATTAATTAAATGATTAAAGAGTAATTAGTTTGATCTTGATTTAAACACCTCCAATTTTGGAAAAGTAGTGAATCTTTAGAAAATTACAATAACTGTATATATTTTATAATTATTTCTTATAAATGTAAATAGTTTTAGAAAAAAGTGTAATTAATAAAAAAAATAATGTTTCTTATTAATGGTAAAAAGTTAATCATATGTTTTTAAAGGCAGCATAAAAGACTTCTTAAATTTATTTTAAAGTTAAGAAGTCTTTTGATTAATAATAAGTATTGGTTTAAAATTATTTAAAGTGAATGTAACTTTTCAATTATATAATTAATAAGAGTTTTTTTACTTCTTTTTTTATAGATACTATCACTTACATCAGTGATATAAGATTTTATTAGTTCTACTAAATCCTTTTGTTTTAGAGCAGTAAGTTTTTTTTCTAAAGCTTCTTTGTCTAAAGACTTAAGTTCAGCAATAGGATTTATACTGGATTCTTCTTTTATTGTACACTCACATTTATCTATAGAATCTTTAAGATCATCAGCATCACTTGAATCAGGTATAATTGCTTCAGTGTTTTCTGCTTTTTGTACATTTTTATTTATAGATATATTAATATCTATGCTCATTGAAGTGCTATCAAGGTTTTCTAATAATTGAACTATTTCTTTTAATTTAGATATTGCATCATGGTTAATGTTCTCAGTTGAGCAGGGGATTACATTGTCTGATTTAAGTTCAGACTGTGGATATAACGCTAAGTTTTCTTTAGGGATAGGTTCGACTAAAGGGATATTTTTAAGAACTTGCTTTACATACTTTTTACTAAAGCCTTTTTCTACTATCTCTTCCACATTAAAGCCTTCCTCATATAGTTTAAGGATGTCGTCTTTTTTACTAATTTTCATTTATATCACCTTTCATATTTAATATTGCTCATTTAAAGATGTACTACTTCGCTCCTAAATCTATTTTCAAAACTCTTCTGCTTTCTGAAAGGAAAATTTGAAAATATAAATTTTATATTAGGAAGTGGTACACACAATTTAATAAATTGAGGAGTTTTATGGATATGAAGTTATAGGTGTCTAAAATCGTTTAATATTATCTAAATATTTGCTACATTACAATGAATATGAGGAGTATATAAGAATTTATACCTAATTTCAACTTTATAGGGAAGGATTTAATAAAATATTTTGCTGCTGTAAAAATCCATAAATAGTAGTTAAAAAATAGAAGTTTTTATTGTTAAAGAAGTGGTGAAAATAAATTATAGAGGTACGGTATTTTAGATACAATAATATAATGATAGTACTATTCTAGCAGTTAAGCACTTTTCTTAAATATTATAGTGTATTTTGTAAAAGTATTCATTTCAGTATTATTCGTTAGATAACCAAAATAAAAACTGAGGGAGATAAAGATATGAAATTAGTGTGTTATGTTATTGGAATAGTTTTATCACTCCTATTTATTTATAGTTTAATGAAAGCTACTTCAAAGGATAGGACTAAATAATATAGTTTTCATAAATATTAATAATTTAGTGAAGTTAGTATTTATGCGTACGATAATAAGTATATAAATAGATTTTCAACGAATTAATTAGTGAATATTATATTACTTAAGATAAATGGAGGTATGTATTTTGAAGATACATCAAGAGACGTCAGAGATTTTAAACTTTTTTATAAACTATGCTACCATATTGCAGAAGTTAGTACCTATTGATTGCACTATAGGAATTGCGGATACAGAAAGGTTTCTTTGTACTATTCCTGGCAACAAAATTAAGATGCCCAGTGACATTATAGGAAAAGCTATTCCGCATGATGATGCAATATATTTAGCTATAAAAAGTGGAAAGCCAGCAGAAGTAATTGTGCCAAAAGAAGTCTTTGGATTTCCATTTAAGGCCTCAGCAGTACCTATAAGAGATGATAATGGCAAAATTATAGGAGGTCTTGGGCTTGGTATTGCTTTAGAAAATAGAAATCAGCTTATAAACATTGCGGATTTAGTATCTACTTCTACAGAGCAGACTTTTACTGCAGTGGAAGACTTGGCAAAAAATGCAGAAAGCTTAGCAAGTCAACAGCTTACATTAAGTAGTCTTTCTAATGAGATTGAAGGAAGTATTGGACAAACAAAAGGAATAATTGAATTTATACAAGGAATATCTAAAAATACTAATCTACTTTCTTTAAATGCATCTATTGAATCAGCTAGAGCAGGAGAAGTAGGGAGAGGCTTTGCAGTAGTAGCCTCAGAAATGCGTAAGATGGCGGATGATACTGCAAAAAGTATAAAAGATATTCAGAGTATACTTGAAACAATAAAAAATAAAATGTCTCAGATAGCGGAAAAAATAGATGAATCTGTTGGTATAAGTGAGGCTCAAGCAGGAGCAACAGAAGAAATTTCTGCAACTATTAAAGAGTTGGCTTCTTCAGCAAAGATTCTTAAAGATTCAGCTAATAATGTAATTGGATAAGAAATAAGTATATTTTTAATAAATATAAAATATTTTGGATTTGTTAAAGTACCATGTTGAAATTAAGTGGTCAGTCATCCGATGCTTAGATGAGCTTGCGCAAAGAATT
>NZ_JAABNO010000043.1 GCF_009928445.1 Clostridium sp. C8-1-8
TTGGTGGGTCAAGTTTACTTGCAAGATGTGGGTCAGTTTTAAGTATAAATCAATACATAAAAGACCAACACAAGAAAAATATATAAACTATACAGCAATAAATATTCAACTTATTTCGTAGCAACTTCTTTAAATTTATACTTGTTTTAACTTAAATGTGTATAGTATGAATTTTTATAGCTATTGGCATACTTTTTTATAGAATAAAATAAGCAATATATTTCAAATATATTGCTTATTTTATAAATAAAGTTTAGCTTAAAAAACACTAGTTCAAAGGCTTACAAAAAAATATTAATGAAATGCTAATTACTATGTTACATGATATTAAATATGCATTAAAGTTATAGAATTTACGTTGCATTTTCATGAAATGGTGAATAAGTAGACGCGAATTTCTAGACTTTTGTTTAAAATTTAAAATAACTAGAAACTTATGATATTTTAAAACACTAACTCTTTTTACAATAACAGGCATCTTCCTAGATAATCTAGGAAATGGACAATTAGAAACATTTGTAGTATGTTTTTACTTGGTCTTAGGACTGTAATATAATTTGCACACACTCATATGGAAGTATTTTCAGCTATAATGTGAGTAATATTATTAGATTTTTACATTAGTGTGCTCAAACAAATAATTTCTCGCATAAGTATCGACAAAATTACGAGACAAACAGAAATAACTTATAAAAGACAGCCAGTATGACATACTGCTGGCATAAAATCAAAGAGTCAGTAATACCAGCATATATTACTGTTGAGCTCTTATTTGATTAATAGCACATTTTAATTATAAATACATTTTAAAGAAAAGTTAAAATATAATGGATTTTAAAATTGAGTTTATTTTCTTAATATGATACTAGCTAGAATGTTGAAGGATGAATAGTGTATTGTGTAAGCATTTTCTAAAATTGTAAAGATGTATTGAATAAAAGTTTATATATGGTATAATTCCCGTTAAGGGGAAGTAAAGGGTTTGAAAATTATGCTATTATTTTATTGTTTTATATAGTGAGAGGAGATAAAGGCGTATGACAGGTCATATAAAAAAACTAATTGAAGATATTTTTGAAGTATTTGATTCAGAGATGCTAACTACTACAAAGAGTGGATTACTCATTCATGAAATTATGCCTGTAGTATTAGAAGAACTAAATAAATTAAGTCTAGATAAATTCCCGCCAGAAGTAAGGTATGACTTCTTAGTTGCAAACCAATATTTATGTAATTATTTTAGGGATTACAATTTAGATTCGAGTAAAGGCTACCTCAAAGATAAATATGCTCCATTTATGAAACGGATGATTGATATACTAGATACTTATGGTTACTTATATATACCAAGTCGTAGGGATTTTAAGTTTATACATAATAACGACCTAAGAACTATTATTGAAAGGGATTATTTTGAATTAAATACCAAGTTATTTCCGGAGGGTGCTTGGAAAAGTACTGTTATCTTAGCTGGAAGTATATTGGAGGCTATTTTATATGACGTATTAACAAATCCTATTTATGTAGGACAGGCTACTGCTAGCAGAAAAGCCCCACGAAATCTTTCCTTATTTGAAGGTGAGTGGAAATTGCAAAATTTAATCCGTGTTGCAGGAGATATAAAATTAATCCCATCTGACCGGGTTAAGTCAATTGATCAAGTTTTACGAAGTTATAGAAATTTTGTTCATCCTAAGGTTGAAATAAAAATTAAATATCCTTGTACAGAAGCAGAAGGATTGATGGCTAAGGGAAACCTTGAGGCTATTTGTAATCACTTAGAAGAGATATTTAGTTAAAAAGCAATAATCTGATGGAATTAATACGAAAAATTATGATTAAATTTTTTAAAAAGAGAAGCTGTAATTTAGCTTCTCTTTTTAAATCGTGTCAAATTAAAAAATTTATTTGAGGAGAATATAAGATTTAGCATTAAGAGTTTTTGACAGACTAAAAATAATAGATATTAAAGAGTTTTATGGCACCATATATATTCATTATTCAAGGGGAGAAAGGGAAAACAAATCTTTCTGAACAATATTAATCTTGGAGCAACAAATGACCTGATAATTGGTAACTATATTTCTTTGTATTTTGTTTAAGTATATCTAATCAAAATAACAATATTTGATAGAGATATATACAATGAGTGCAACTGAAGACAAAATCAAATGTATTATTTTTAATTAAGAGGAATGTACAAGAAAAAAGATATAAAATAAAACATCGTATTTCTTCTTTATCGGTCACTAAAGATTTTCTAGTAATTCTAAGTGTGAAATAATGAGAGTGTTTTATATAGTAGTAATATTACCGCAATATTGCTACTACCTTTTATTATTTTTATAGTTTTATATTACTGAATATATAATTATCATGTTATGTACATTTACTAAAAATAACGTAAGTTAAGAAATAGCAATATCTAGAGAGATGCAAGGTCTGTGTATCCTCCTTATCAATTTGAATATTTTTTGCCAACTAGTTTTATGTTAAGCGGTAGTTTGCTATTATAATAATGGGAGGGGTAGTAATGGAAAATTTTATGGGTGATTTTGTTGAATTTCGTAGTGAATTCTATGATGTATTTAATAAAAATATAAGCAATATTAAGAAATTAACGCAAATAAGTATAGATGATGATGATACTGCTAAAGTGATGAATAGATTGCTATATGCTAATATTATTACTGCTATGGAAACATATTTAAGTGACGCACTTATAGACACAACATTCAGTAGCGGCGAACTAATAAATAATTTCTCAAATTCAAACGAAGAAACAGTGAAAAGAAAAATTAGTATTTATGATGCTCTTAAAGGTGAAAAATATATTTTAGCAATTGTTAATGAAGATATGAGAAATATCCTATATCATAATATCCCAAAGGTTAAGAAGATATATAAATTTACTCTAGATATTGATTTTCACCAAGAAGCAGAAAAGCTGATGAAATTTGTAGATGTTAGGCATGATATAGTTCATAGAAACGGTAAAAACAAAGAGAAGAAAGAGATTGAAATATCAAAAGAAGATATAGATGATGTTATAAATAAAGTAGTGGAATTTATAACAGATTTAGATAGTAAGCTAACATTCATTGTCACGAATAAGAGCGAAGAGGAAATAATGGAGTCAAAAACAAAACAGGTAGAGAAGGTGAAAGGATGACCAGTGCAGGTTTTAAATCGTTTAAAGAGAATAATTTACAAAAGTGGAGAATAAAAATATTAGAGATATTTAATGATAATGTCCCTAAAAGATATGAGTGGACAGATATTAACGAAATAATAAAAGTTTTAAATATTATTGGAGAGGAAAATCTTAATCATACATTTTTCCCAACAGGAGGGGGGTTAGATTTATCAGGGACGGGAACTTCCAGTGAAAAAGACTGTATTAATCTTTACTTTGGAAGTTCGTTACATCACGATGTAATAAAACCTTCAAAACTAATATTTAATTCCTTTTATGATGATTATCAGTGGGCATATTTTAGAATAGAAACATGCGAGTTAGAACCAAGTGGAGTATATGATACACTAATCAGAGAGTCAGAAGAACTGATGGATTTAGGAGAAGCTAATTACGTAAGCAGACATTATTGGGATTTGGGATTTTATCATGATAAACAAGGATTAGAGCAGAAACTTCCGAGTAAAGCGGCAGTTGTCACTAGATTTTTTAAAGGATCTTTTGTAATTTTTGCAAAAGCATCTATATATAATAGTGTTTCTGGAACATATGACGGAAGACATAATAGAATGGATGATGAACGGTTTAGAAAGTATATCGAAACAGCTGTTGACAGTTTAAATAAAAGAAATCAAACAAGTACAGATGCTCAACATTAGCCTGAATGAAACAATGTAAATTAATATTAAATGAGAAGGAATAAAACTATAGTCTTTTTTAATTACATGGCGTTTTTAAGATGTTTATTTAAGTTATTGACTAAAGAATTGTAAAACCGCTATGGGGATAGTCATCCTTTCTACCAGTACCAATAAATGACCTGAAGCATTAGGAATGCTTTTAAAAATATTTTATAGTAGTATTTTTAGTGTTACATGCACTTGAGGAAGACTATACTTCAATTTCTTTATCAATAACATCTATTGCATGACCATAAATGCTACCTTTTTTGAATGGAATATTTTCTTATAATATCAATATTGTCAAATATGAGGTTAGAATCTCGAGAAATAACCGTTAGATAATTGGTAGTCAATTGTAGAATTGATTGATTTTATGAGGGCAATTACTCTTTTATCTATTGTCTCGATACAGTTTAAAAAAATGACGTTCATCTGCAATCGAAAAACTACCGTATCTAATTTTAGTAAAACCATCTATTTGTAATTTGAAATGTAATAATTCATGTGTAAAAGCTACTTCGGGGTTTGAACGATCAATATACCTAATAACTATTTTACTTTTTACGTTTTTTTCCAAGTTGTATCATCAAATTTGTTTGGTTTTATCGTATTTAAACAAGTTTTCATTTGCAGAGCTAATTAAATTTTTAATCTTTATACAAGTCTAAACTTCTTTAGGTATTCACAAATTATATATTAAGATATTAAATATAGAAGCTATAAGTTTATTCTATAGTCTGATTATGTAATATCATAGAATGTAAGTAAAGACTAGTAAAGACTTAAGTAGTTATAGTGATAGTTTCGATATGAAAAAATAAGGGAAAACACATCTTATGTACTCTTTATTGGACAACTAAGATAGTATAAGATAGGTTAAATAACATTGATATTTAGAGGGATAGAAGAGATTCTATCCATTGAATTATCAGGAGATTTAATAGGCGCTATTTTAATTTTTGGTTAAATGTTAGAATTAAAGCAAATCATATAAATATGAATTAATTCTGAGGTAAAGGTAAGTATTATGAATATTGAAAAGAAAATTTATAGATTAGGTTAATAAAAGGAAGAAAAGAACAGATTAGAAATTATCAACAAAAGACAATATTACTTTATTAGATAAGGTAAAGGAAAGAGACAAAAGAAGCTGGCATGTTGATAAAATAATAGAAAATGGATGGAGTAAAAGGTATGATAGAATGTCAGTTATGTGAAGAGTACTTCGATGAAGAGGATATGACAGAATGTCCAGAATGTTTAAAGGTAATGTGCGAAAGTTGTTATGAAATGCATGTTCCTATTTGTTTTTATGTTTCAGATCATGATAATAGTGATATAGATAGTTAGTAAGCGGTATTTACTAATATAAAAATAATTATGCTTAGGGAATTTTACGTAGAAAATGAATGACTAAAATTATCAAATGATTTCTTATGTTAGTCTAAAATATAAAATTATAAGAAGCAATAGCTAAGTGGCACTGATATTACCAAAATATTAGTGCTGTTTTTTAGCATAAATGTATATACTATCAAAAGTCTATGCTATAGTGTATCTTGGAAGTATTTGAAGGAGTTGTTGCCAATGAATAAGATATTGAAGGTTCAGAGTTTAAATAAGGCTACTTCCAATTTAGCAGATTAAAGATATTTTGATTTATAGTTAAAATGAATATTTTAGTATGTCTTCATAATATGCGACTAGCTATATTGAAGTAGTTAATGAACTATTTCAGTGGATATTTGTGTCCGGATTTTTATTTTATGGAGGCAAGGTAAAGATGAATTGTAAATTAGATATAAGAAATAACACTATAGAAGGTAAGAATGAAAGTTTTGTTTTAGAAACAGAAAGATTGAGTTTATTGCCATTGCAGTCTCACCAGCTTAAACTATCATTAGATAATTATTCAAAAATGCAAGCTGATTTAGGATTAAGAACAATTGATACTGAACTAGATGAGGACATGCAATATGCAATGCAGGTAAGGCTAAGGAAGGTACAAGAATGTCCTAAAAACTATCTATGGTTAACTAACTATGCCATAATCCTAAAAGAAGCAAAAGAAATAGTTGGATTTATAATGCTTAAGGGTTATCCTAATAAGTTTGGTGAAGTAACTGTTGGATATGGTATTACTGAAAGATATAGAAAGAATGGATATGCTTCTGAAGCGTTAAAGGTAATAATACAATGGATATTTAACAATCCACAAGCATCCTGTGTTATTGCAGACACGGAAGAAGGTAATGTACCATCACATAAAGTATTAGAAAGTGCCGGTGCAGTGAAGTATAAAGAAAAAGATGAAATAGTATGGTGGAGAATAGATAGAAGTTCAATATAACCTCAATATATTATATAATACTTAGTTCACTACTAAATCATATAATGACGTTAAACCAAAAAGGAGAAGTTTTAATAACTATCTCCTTTTTATTTACATACAAAAGAGCATAATTGATATATAATTGTATTGGTTCATATATGGCTTCTTAAGAAGAATATGTGAAGCAGAATAGCAAGAAGATTTGAATTAAGTCTTCAAGAGGGTTAATTAGAGGAGGACACTTTATGAAAATTTCAAAGAAGGATGCGCTAATATGGTTTGAATTCTTTTCAATGTTACCAGAGGATGAAGAACCAATGACAAAGCAACAAGAAATTATTTACGCAACCTTTGCACAGATTGAAGCTGCGATTGATCATAGAAATGATATGTTAATGTCAGAAATTAAAAATTTAAAAACTTTATCTAATAGAACTTTTTATGTAGGTAGTGATATTAAATTTCCTAATGGATGTCGTTCTTGTTTAATGGGAACTGGTTTGAGTGCAATTAGGAAAACTAATAAGTGTAATATAGAATGTAAGTTTTGTTACAACTATGGAGAACTAGACTTTATTCCTCCAATTGGTGAAGGTATGTGGCAAATTGGGGAAACAAAGTTTTATGAGAAGGATATTGATTTGCTTCTTTCAATACACAAGAAACCTACTGGTATTTCTTACGTTTATTTAGAACCATTCATGGAAATTGAAAAATACTACTCAGTAGTGAAGAAGTTTAGTGATGCTAAGATTCATCAACACTTATATACTAATGGAATTTTAGCTACTGAAGAGTCTTTGAAAGCTTTAGGTGAAGCTGGTCTTGATGAAATACGTTTCAACCTAGGTGCATCAAAGTGTTCTGATAAAGTTATTGAAAATATAAAAATAGCAAAGAAATATATTAAAAAGGTAGGAATTGAAACTCCAATGACTCCTGAGTTCTTTGAAGCTTTCTTTAATAAAAAGCAAGCAATCTTAGATACAGAACTGGATTTTATCAATTGTGCAGAATTACATTTAAATGAAAATAACATAGACAATTACTATGGAGAGAACATGTATATTTCTAGACATGGCTACATATCTCCAACTTGGAGTAGAGAATTAACTCTGAAATTCATGAAAATAGCTGATGAAGAAAACTGGGATTTGGCAGTTCATGATTGCTCAAACCATACAAAGTTTGCTAGAGATTTAAATCTAAGCAGTAAAGAAGGTAAGTGGTTTGGAGCAAGTAGCTACGGTTGTGAGTTCTCAAAGATTCCATATGAAGTATTTTTACCAATACTACGTGATGAAAACTTTAAGTTCTTAAGTGAAGAAGAATTACCTAGTGGTTATAGACCAGGGGAATTAGTATTTTAAATAGTTTAATCATTTCACTTTTTATTTATTTTTTAGAAAAAATGCCGCTAATAACCTACTAGGCCTAGCGGAGTTGTTTTTACTATAGATGTATCACTTCAAAATAAAATTTGTATTTTCATATGCCCTCTAAAAACTCAGAGGAGTTTTGAAAATAGATTTGTGATTGAAGTGGTACATCTTTAATATTACTTGGTTTTCAGAAGATAAAGGGTATAATTAAAAGTGAAAAAGAAACTGTGTTTTTATAGAAATATAAACTTATTTAGTCAGGGAGTTGATAGTGACATGGTTATAAATAAAAGAAAAAGAAAGTTAATCACAGGTTATGCTTTCGGAGTATTATGGATTTTAGTTATAGTTTTAGCTTACATGAAAACAGGGGAGACGAGCAGACTTATACAAGTGTTTGCACCTATTATGGTCATGACTGTTTCAACGATTTATTATAAAAAGAACATCATTTGATATACTAGCCTTTTAGATATTATAAATTGCAGTATTTATAAAGTCACAAGGATTATATGAAATACACATCAAGCAAGTTATTATGGAGTAAATTTTAACTTTTATCTTTTAAGTTCTTCAATTCTAAAATAAAGGAATCTTTATCTAACCCAGTAATAATTGAACTATTATATGAAACACCTTTTGCTGTAGAGCTTTTACTTTGACTTTCAAGTATCATGGCTTTTATATCATTGCTTAAAGCAAGGTTATCTTTCAGAGCTTTATTAGAAATCTTATTTGACTCTATTTTAAACAAGCCCTCAAAACTATTTGTAATACTTTTCTTACCATCAATATCTTTACAAAATATTATATATTGATCATGTGGCTTTACAATGGATATATCAGAAAAGCTTAGTTGTACTTTTTTAGGTTTTACTGAGGTTTCGGTTACGAAATCTTTTTTACCATTTGGGTCTACATCGTGCTTTAAATACTCTTCATAATCAACAATTCCTCCCATAGATATGATATATCCACCATCATAAGAACCTTTATAGATTTCATTAGCTTCTATAGTGAACCTTGTATGTATAAGCCCACCATCTCCGCAAAAGTAATCAGCAGATTTAATTGTCCCAAGGACAACTAAATCAGAATCGTTAAATAAATCGATAAGATTTTTAGAGGCTTTTGCCCAATCTGAAAGGATAGATATCTTTAGAGTATCATTGGTACTTTCATTGTTAGGCACTAATTTGTCACTAGATAGCTTAATACTTTGATTATTTGAGTTTGGTGTTATCTTTAGATTATTGCGGCAGCTTATAAGTACAGAGGATATAGAGAGGGCAATTATGAGGTACATAAGAATCCTTTTCATATAAACAGAACTCCTTTTCAATATATTAAATACTATTTCATAAATGAATACGATAAAATTTTTGAAAAAGTTTATTATATTTAAGAATGTCATAAGAGGTGGAAAACTTAATTCGTTATAGGTAAGCAATCCAGGTTTTACTATTGTTTTCATAGTATTATAAATCAAGTATTGAGGAATATATTAATGATATGTCACGATAAAATACTTACTTTGGGAGGAAATAGATATGAGTGAAAAACAAGATCCTTCTGTATCAAATCAACAGCAGAAGGAGAAGAAAGAAAATAATAAAGGAGTTAAGCACAGCAAGAAGGTACACAAAAAGGATTGATGAAATCTCCTATATACAGAACAAAACACAGAAATGATATTAGAAAGATATTATTTCTGTGTTTTTATTTTGGTATACCACATAATCTTTTTGTGTAAAATATTTGAAATTGATAAACTGTACCATATATAATTAAAACAATAATCAATATTTCAAATAGCCTATAACAGCATTTAGATACAAATGTTGCTGCTGTTAGTTTGCTAAATAGGTTCTACCAATAAAAAAGGATGGGAAGTAAGATATGACTAATAAGATATTAACTATGAAATTAATAGATGAGAGCTATGGAGTTTGCAGGTTACAAAGAGATGAAGTAATTCCTCAATGGGCACAAGTAGGGGATTTTTTCTCTATAACAAGAACCACGGAGGAGCTGTCAATTGTCTGTGCCGAAGCTAATATACCTGGTGAAGTTAAGTGCGAAAGGGACTGGAGGGTGTTAAAAATAGAAGGACCTTTAGATTTTTCTCTTATAGGAATACTTGCTTCAATCAGTACAATTTTAGCACAGCAAAATATAAGTATATTTGCAATTTCTACCTATGATACGGATTATATACTTGTCAAGAATAAAGATATAGATAAAGCGGTAAAAACACTTATTAGTAAAAACTATGAAATAGTGAGTTAAGTAAGATGAGAAACATATAAATACAGAATTAGACTATAAAAACTTTAATACTTTAACTAAGCTTAAAATTGATTCTTAGATAGGCTATTATTAAGGATAAATTCTCACTACTTTGAAATAATAAATTTATGATATTTTATTAAGCTTAGACTATGTGTAGCAGTTGCTTTAATAGTGCTAAATCTAAAGTGTATTTTCATAAATTATTAAAAGGAAGTGGTCTAATGAAAGTAGAAGCGTATTTTGATAGTATAAAAACTGCAAGAGAAACTGTAGATAAACTTAGGAATGAAGGATTTAAAGGTGCTTTTGTTGATATAAATGAGCACAATAATAATATATATTCACAAAGAGGACTTGTAGGTTCTGATGAAATCCCAACCTTATCTTCAGCGGTACTAGGTGATGACGATAATAATTCACCTATAGCAGCAGCAAGCCCAATGGCAAGTGGTATGGCTGGCTTCGAAGAGATTGCTAATATTAATTGCAAGGTAGTTGTTGAGGCAAATGACGGTAATGTTGAAGGTGCAAAGAGTATAATAAAGGATATGGGAGGAACCACAGAAAACTATAATACTGGAAGAATCCCAGAAGGCCTTGATAAGATAAATGAAGATTATCTTATCCTAAAAAATCTAGATGACTAAATAATCCAGGAGATAGTTCAATTAAACTATCTCCATTTTTATTTTTATAAATTAAGAATTTGTGTTATTTATGTTTAATATTGACAATATCGATACACGATAATATAATTGGTTTATAAATATCGTGTATCGATATTAAGGAGTGAAACATGGCAAGAGAACAATTTCAAAATCTAACAGAGCCTATGTACTATATACTTATGTCTTTGCTCAAGGAACAATGTGGCGTAGACATAATGGAGGCTGTTTATAAGATATCTAATGGAAGAGTTAGAGTGGGGCCGGGAACTCTATATACCCTTCTTGGAAAGTTTGAAAAAGAAAAAATGATAATAGAAACTGAGGTTCAAGGTAGAAAAAGAAGCTATATAATAACTGAAAAGGGTAAGGAAATTCTAATGGAAGAGCGTAGACGATTAATTACTATGGTTAGGGATTGGGATGATTATATGGAGGATAAGCTTTGATGAGTATTAATACTAAGATCACATTATTTATTTTCTTCCCACATGAATGTGAAGCAGTGGAAGAATATCTGGAAGGTATGGCAGCTAGAGGTTGGATGCTAAAATCTATAAGCGGCAATATATTTATATTTAAGAAGATAGAACCTAGAAGATTAAAATATTCTGTAGATGTGTTGCATAAAATTTCTGACTTTGACCATAAGGATACAGATGTAGCTCTAGAGTATAGAGATTATTGTGTTGCAGCAGGCTGGAAATATGTATGCCAAAGAGGAAAGATTCAGGTATTCTATTCGGAAGAAGGAGCTGACACAGTACCAATACACACCGAAGGTAAGGAAAAGTTCAAATCTATTTTAAAGGCATCTATAACTTCTGTTATTGCTCAATTGATTTTTATGTTTCTGTTTGTTTTTAATATTTATATACAGTTATTTGAAGATATAGAGGCAGCACTTTCTAATAGCTACACTCTAGTATTTATAGCAGTAATGGTTATTTTTGCAATAGTCACTAGTATGGAGTTAATTGATTTCTTTTTCTGGTTAGTTAAAAATATACGTTATTTGAAGCAGAATAAAAACATAAGATATAGTAATTTTAAGAGGATACGAATTAAAAATCTAGTAAAAGGCTTAGCTGCGCTTTTACTTATATTTTCATTAGCTTTAGAAGGTGGGAAAACCGTAGGGCAAGGTGTTTCTCTTGTTGGATTAATGTTTATCCCTATAATTATCTCTATTGCATTAGCTATTGTAATAAATAAGAAACATTACTCAAGAACTACTAATATTATTTTATATGTTGGTGGCGCTATAATAGGCATGTTCCTCTTAGTTCATGGAATAGGAAATGGGGTTATTAGCCAGATTGATAGTAACGACTTGAATAAAGCCTCTGATAAAGTAACACTATCATTAATTGATTTTGGGTATAAGGATAAATCCCCATATAGTTCTTTCAAAAAAAGTATCATTGCTGAAAAGCTAGAATATTCAAGTAGTGATGGAGAAAGTCATTTAATGTATACAGTTTTTAAAAGCCGATATCCTGTAGCAATTAAGCTTGACGAAAGCATGATACTTGAGAGATTAAGAAGGAATAACTTAGGAGTGAACCTGTATAAAAGTAAACTGCCTAATAATATAACGGTATATCATGATGATAAAAAGAGAAATTATATTTTAGTTTCTGATAATGAGATTGTTAATATAACAAAAGGCTTTAATAATATAAGTGAAGATGAGATCTTAGCTTCTTTTTATAATAAGTTCTTTATTTAAAACAATATTAATAAGGCTCGTTGAAAGTTGGACAAAAATCCGCTCAACTTTTAACGAGTTTTTTCATTTTATAGAACTTATATTTTACATAAGTAATATAAAAACAGTTTAACCATGTTTAATATTACACTTTTGGAATAATAGTTATATAATGTAATTATTTACTGTCAAAATAAGACTTTAAATAACTAAATTTTAAAAGGAGGAAGTATAATTGAGTAAGGATAGATTTAAAATATTGTACCAAAAAGGCGTTGTATTGCGACATGTAGTAATTGTAGATTCTGAGACTGGTGTAAACTATTTGTTCGTATGTGAAGGTTCAGCTGGTGGACTTACTGTATTATTAGACAAAGATGGGAAGCCTTTAGTTACACCAGTAGAGGAGTAAAGTAAAAATCGGTGAAATAGGTAGAGAAGATTTAATATTAAAGTAGATATAAATATAAACATCTTACATTATTATAGATTAGAAATGTAGGATGTTTATAATATTATGAGCTTATTAATTAGCAGATCTTATAAAATTTTAAAAGCACATTCTCTGGAAGTCTGGTAGCATAACAAACAAATATATGATCCATCATCCATTTGTACTTTTTAGTATAAGTTTCGAAGGTTGGTATGGTTCTGAAGTAGTAGGCATTAGGATCTACGAAATTTCCTGATTTTACTGCGTCTATGTACTCAGGTGGCACAGTACGAACCCCATTGTTTTCTATATAGATTGTAGCTCCATCCTCTAGTTCTATAGCATATCTAGCAGAAAGTTCGCACTTCCCATCTGGTCGGATTATTTGACTATCTATTCCTCCAGGTAAAACCTTACCTTTAAAGTTCTTTCCACTTACTTCCCCTGATAAAATAGGAATTAATTGTCGTCTTCCAACTATATCGTCTTGTCCAACCACAACAGGTTTATCAACTGATATAGTAATACTGAATATTTCTTCATATTCCATTTCTTTAATTTCAACTGTGTCCATAAAGTCACGTCCTTTACATTAATATAGTAGTTTCATTTATAAGTAATAAGATATTAAAATTAATTTTGTTATTTAAATTATACATTTTTTAAAAACAAGAATACAGTAAATTATAACTTGACATAAAATGCAATATATCTTCTAATTAGCCGGCAGTTTTAGAAAATAGTTAGTATAGGTGATCGAAAAATGTAAATAATGTGAAATATAATACATAATATGGTATAATTGTAAGGCGATTATTTTAGGAGGCTACATATGGGAATATTTAATAGAAAGAAAAAGCAAGAGTCTACTGATAGTAGTGAGAAGAAGGAACAGAATAGGGCAGTATTGACTTTATACTCTGTTGCCTTGGATAGTTCAATAATTTATGAGAAAGCAAAAGAAGAATTCGGTAGTGTAATTAATTCAATAAAAGACATAGATAATGGCTTAGAGTTTATCTTTAAGGATGAAACAAAAATTCGATTTTACTTAAGCGATGAAGTGGACTATATAGAAAGGCAAACTAGTGGTATGGCTAACTTTTTCTCAAAGGCTCCGTTAGAGAATAAGGAAGTACTTGAGAAAGTTTTACTACAAATACGCATGTTTACCTGTATCACTGGAGTTACTTTTGAACTTAGCGAAGATGAACAAAGGACAAATTATATTATAAACACTATATATAAGATAGCGGATAAAACTCAAAGCCTAATTCTTTACCCTACTATGGAGCTTTATACCTCAGATGGGAAGCTGCTTATATCTATGAGCGGGGATACAGATTTTGATGATTACTATCCTATAGCACCTGCTGAGTTGCTAAAAAGGGACGTAGAAGTAAGTGCCAAGGATGAAACTAGGTATGAGAATATCATTTATGATTGTGATAAAAAGGGCATACCGCATACTAGCTATATGTTAGGAACGCAGATTATGGAAGAAGAAATTATTGTACCAAGTGCCATGGATATAGCAAAAAGAGCAGTAAGTGTATTCAGCTGTGGTTTATGGGCAGAATGCTTGCTTATGGAAGGTGGATCTATGGAGCTCGCCAAGTCTGAATTTGAAGCGATGAATGAAAGATATTCATTTACAGAATATCTTTCAGACAAAGAAAAAGCTTATATAGGTGATGATAACCCCGATAGAAGTCAATCAATACAATTTTCCTGGCAGTATGAAAGATGTGCAGTTTTATTATGGGCTCTTGGATTTATAGAGCTAAAATATCCTACTGAAATATGCAATGTTCGTGAGATTGCAAACTTATTAAGAAGCTATAATTCCTTTGAAGAGCTTGTAGCAGCCTCAAGGTTAAGAAGTAATGAGGAACTTTTGGACATGCATACTAGAATACTATACTACAATTGGGCCTGTGTAGAAGCAAGAGTAAATAATCAACAGATGCCAGCAGGGCTAGATGGTGGAGTAGTACAAGAACAGCATTTTGCATTAAACTGGCTCATAAGTGCCAATGGACAGTGTGGATGGGATGATATTTGTCCTAATACGTAATAAAAATATAATTTTATAAATGGGGTGTAATTATGCAATTTAGAGCAGAGGGACTAGAGCTATTGATTGAAATGCTTGAAAAGGATTATTTTGATGAACAGTTGTTTGATGAATTTACCAGTTGTGAACAATTTGATACTTTTATGTTACATGAAAAGGAGCTTCTTAGAAAAACAACTAAGGATAGTATAAGAGCCAATCTTATAGCGGTACTAGAAGGAAAAGATACTAAAGAATGCTATCAATTTGATTATATTTTAAAATACAAAGATATAATTAAAGGGAAACTTAATGAGCTAAAAAATAATGCTAGTGAGATAGAGCAGTTAATACTTAAAAGAATAGATAGATATGCTCCATTAGATTTATTTAATGATAACTTTACTATTCATTTATATGGAGGAAGCTGGGATTATGGGTTCTCAATCAAAACTTCTGAAAGCTATATAAATTTATCTTCATTGGCAGGACAATTAGAGTTTTTAGAAGATATTATCAGTCATGAATATTATCATTCAAGAAAGAGGCTTGGGGAAGTCCCAGAATATGATTTTTCTAGAGAAGAATATTTAAGGACTATCATGTATAATATTATGGAAGAAGGTACAGCAACCTTAGTACAATTTGAATATGAGAAAAAGTATGAAGGGTTTTCATTTATATCAAAGGAGCGATTTGATAAGAAGTTTGAGTATATAAGAAACTTGGACACTTGTATAAGGCAATGTGAGTTAGAAAATAACTACAGTGAGCAAATAGTTATGGAGTATTTTAAAGATAGTGTACCTAATTACATAGTAGGTTATTGGATTGGACAAGTATTATTTAAGGAAGGTGGAAAAAAGGGGTTAGAGCTATGGACTTGTAGTTGTGATTATATAGGCTGTTTTAAACAATTTATAAATATACTTAGAAGAGATGGAACTTATAGTGGTTTCTCTAGAGAGGTGGAAGACTTTATACTAGGATTATAATCTACTAAGTTATTAGTGAGTAATATAAGGAAGGTAAGTTTATGCAACTCCTTTATCTTATTATACGTAGAATAATTGTTTATAATAATATAATTGCATTTATTACAAATAAAAACAAAGTTCAATATAGCAGTAATTAAGAGCTAGTAATTGAATTATAAAATTGCTATTTTAATACATTTGTATATAATAATAAATGGGATATAAAAACACAGTTTCTGTTGGTAGTCAGAACCTGTACTTCTTTAGTAAGTGCAGCAGTAACCTGCCCTCCTGGGGTTGTCCGTTATCTTTTAATAACTTTACAGGAGGATTTAATTATGGAAGCTATAATTAAATTAACAGTTCTTTTTAATGAACCATTTTGGATTGGTATATTTGAGTATACAGAAGGTCTTGAACTTAAGGTGTGCAAGGTTACCTTTGGTTCAGAGCCTAGAGATCAAGAGGTTCATGAATTTATATTGAAAAATTTCTATAAGTTGAGCTTTAGCAATCCAGTTAAACTAGAAGAGAAGACTAACGTTCTAAAAAAGCAGAATCCTAAGAGAATTCAAAGAAGTGTTAGAAAAGAAACCAGTGTTAAAGAAATTGGTACAAAGGCTCAGCTAGCAATGAAACTACAGCATGAAGAGCTAAAGATTGAACGAAAAATAAAGACTAAGGAACAAAGGCTTCAAGAGGAAGAAAGAAAATTCAATATAAGACAGAAGAAAAAACTTGAAAAGCATAGAGGTCATTAATAAAGTGCTTTATGGTTGCAATGAATTAGAGAAAGAGGCTTTAACTTTAGGTTAGAGCTTTTTTCTGTTAGTAAGCTAGTGAAAATTAATAGAATTTGATTATATAATAAGATTATCAAGTTTGGTAAAAGTATTAGAAATTATTATGGTGGTAGCTAATTATAGCTACCACCTAAACTTTATTTATGCATTTTATACAGTTCTGTATAGAAACTTTAATTATGTTTATTATCTATTCATTACTTCTTGTGAATTACTAAAAATAAGTGAAAAATCAGTCTTCCGCATCCAGCCTTTTGAGTTGAAATTAGTGTTTAAAGGCAGAGAAACAAAATACCATATTTGATTGTTTACTTCTGCTTCTTCAAGAATACGGACTTGTAATTTATCATTTGTTCTGTTTATAACAGGCCCTTTTTCAATAGGGGCAAGCATTAAAAAAACTCCTTCTAGAGTTACTCCGTTAGAGGCTGTAGTAGTTAAATACCTCACTGAAATATTACTAAGACTAGCAGCTTGTGCATTATATTTTTCTCTTAATGCTTTATGCTGATTTGATAGCAATAAATACTGTTGCCTAGAAAAGCTTAGTTTCCTATTAAAATATAAGTACATACCGGCAAGAGCTAATATTAATATTAGAATTATAACTAGTTTCAAAGACTCCACTCCCATAAAAGCAATATCAATAGAGTATATTAATAGAGTCTTGAAAAAATGATGAAATTCCCTTCTAAATATCCACTACTGAACTCAATACCTTGCCTATAGAGTCATGTATTACTAAGTTGGCCTTGCTGTCAGCAGAGGTTGAACTTTTGTTTATAAGTACAAGATTTTTTCCTCTAAAATAGTTGATTAGACCTGCAGCAGGATATACAACTAAGGAAGTTCCACCGATAATCAATGTATCTGCAGCTGCTATAGCCTTAACAGCGCCATTGATAACAGCTTCATCTAAACCTTCTTCATATAAGACCACATCTGGTTTAACTGCTCCACCACACTTTGTGCAGGTTGGCACCTCTTCTGCTTCTAGAATAAGCTTTTCATCATAAAAGGCATGACACTTAGTACAATAATTCCTAAGTACTGAGCCATGAAGTTCAAAAACATTTTTAGAACCTGCAGCTTGATGTAAACCATCAATATTTTGAGTTACGATGGCTTTAAGCTTTCCAATTTGTTCAAGCTTAGCTAAAGCGAGATGTCCAGCATTAGGTTTAGCCTCTGGATATATAAGTTTATCTTTGTAAAACTCAAAGAATTCTTTAGGGTATCTAATATAAAATGAATGCGACACCAATTGTTCTGGAGTAAAAGTCATATTAAGCTTTTTATTAAAAAGTCCATTAGAGCTTCTAAAGTCAGGTATTCCAGACTCTGTACTCATTCCTGCACCACCGAAAAATACGATATTGTTGGAGTTATCTATGATTTCTTTTAATTTATCTAAACTCATCAAAATCACCTCAGTAAAATTATACCACAACTATTTAAGGATTATTATTAGATCTGCTATTATAACCTAGTAAACATTCTATGGACCAACTTCAACTAGTAAGTTACGTATTCCTAAAGTTAGTAGGTACATGATTTTCGAACATGTATAACTTAAGCTTTTGTAATGGCCTATGCTTAGCATATTATATAGTATATAAAATTACAATATTGTAGCTTTTCATGTCTAATTATGTGATAAAATATATAGGTGAAAGCATTATCTGCTAAAGCTTGGTTATATAAGCCAATGTTAGGCAGGGATATACAAACTGCTAAAGAAAGTTGCTTTATCAACTTTTAAATAACTTAGGAAAAAAATTAAGAACTTTGGCTACGTATAATGGTATGATTACTATTTAATTTTAAAAGCGTACTTTAACAAGGTCAAAGATTTAAATTAATAATAGAATAGTTTCGGGGGGAATAGTCGTTGCTTTGGAAAAAGGTTATAATAATGGGAACGTTAGCAGCCTGCATAATAACAGGATCACTTTTTTATTATGGGAAAAGTGTACAAGCTAAAAAGGATAAGGATGAGTTCAATACTCTAAAGGAAAAGTATATAAATGAGCAGATTGATTATAAGACTTTAAATAGTGGAATAAGCGCTTTGGAAAAGTCAGGTTATAAAGCTGATGATAGTGAAAAAAAGAGCTTGGAAACTATAGAAGAGCAAAGAGATGAGCTCAAGAAGATAGATGAGAAGTTCGCAGGAAAAAATTATAACATGGTGCTTTCTTCTGTCACCAATCTGGAAAACAAAGCAGCTGATAATAGTATAAAGGTAAAAATTAAAGAACTTAAAGTAGCTATAAACGATGCTATATCTGATGATATAAATCAAGACATAAGTGATCAAAAATTTCAAGATGGGTTAAATATATTAGATCAAAACAAGCAGTATCTAGAGCAAAACTTTTTAGTTGCTAATAAGAAGCTTATTGAAGATGCTAAGAATAAAAAACAGCAGGAGGAAGACAATAGAAAGAAAGCTGAAGAAGATGTGAAAAAGCAATTAGGTCCAGCTGTAGCAGCATATCTCGATGGATATACTCCTAGCCCTGCAAAAGAAAGCGTGGTAAGCGGATACTCAAGCAGATCTAGTTTCCTTGTTTGGGTTGATCTTACCAATCAGAAGACAAATGTTTTTGTTGGAAGTAAGGGGAATTGGAAGCTAATAAGAGAAATTGATTGTTCTACTGGAGCACCTGGTAGTGATACTCCTAAGGGGATATATAAGGTATCAGGCCGTGGAGATTGGTTCTATAATGCAAGTATAAAAGAAGGTGCAAAGAACTGGGTTCAGTTTTTTGGAAATTATTTATTTCACTCTTTCCCAATGGATAAAAATAAAAATGTAACTGATTATACTTTAGGAAAGCCAGTCTCTCATGGATGTGTTAGATTAAGTTTAGAGAACTCTAAATGGATTTTTGACAATATACCCAATGGTACTACTGTATACATAAATTAGTTTTTTAAACTTAATTACATATTGTTTAATAATTATAGCCTCAATGCGATAAGGTACATTACTGATAAAGAGTTATTGCAAGATGAAAAAGGCTCTTTACTAAAGATAAAGTCATATATAAAAGCAGATTAATCTACTTTTGTGTATGACTTTTTATTATATATCCATTCATATCAAGAAATTCATTAAAATCTATTGTGGCACCTTGGTAATATTAAGAAATTTGTAAGAAAGTTGTAATAAAAAATGATGAATTACTATGGTATAATTGAGACAAATTTTAACTTGTTATGGAATAATAACTATTTATAAGAAAGTAGGGGGAATATGAGAAAAAATATAAGTAGATTGTTTATTCTTGTACTTGCATTAACGTTAGCTATCCCAGCATTTTTGCTAAAGGGAGAAGCTACTAAGGCAGTTACTAAGAAGAACATATCAGTAAAAACCACAGTTGGGTTCAATGATAAGTACAAGATAGGCTACTTTACAACCATGAATATGGACATAAAAAATGATTATAAGGATATTCAAGGGACGGTTGAGGTAAGGGTTCCAACCGCTCAAAATAAATATAACGTATACACAAAGAGCCTAAGTATGCAAAAAGGTTCGGAAAAAGTAATAGCTATAGATGTGCCTGTGAAGCAGGGATTTTTGAAATATCAAATAGTAATAAAAGATGGCAAGGATGAAGTATTTACTGATGAGGTTAAGGTTGGAAATACTACAAATCAAACAGTAAAATTTTTAGGAATATTAAGTGATGACTTTGACAGCTTAACTTATTTTAATAAAGTTCCAGCTGCTAAAGGTATTACTTTCTCTACAGAGCAGATTAAACTTGATGAAAAGAACTTTCCAGAAAACATACAAGTGCTTCAAGCTTTTGACGTAATAGTAATAAATAATTTTGATACTTCCAAGCTCTCAAAGGAAGCTTATGATAACTTAAAAAAGTGGGTCAACTTAGGTGGTACCTTAGTAATAGGTACAGGAACTAATTACAATAAGACTTTAGGAATATTTAAAGATGACTTTATAAAGGGAAAACCTGGACAGTTAACTAATATAAATACAAATCAGATATATAGTATTGCTACTAATGGAGATAATAAAAATTCTGTATCCTTAGAAGCTCTAGATATAAGCTTGGAAAACGGTATTCCTAATATACAAGAAGGAAGCTTTAAGTTGCTTCAAACTATTAAGATAGGTTCAGGAAGTGTGGGGGTTGCATCTTTTGATTTCGGACTTAAGCCTTTCACAGGATGGGCTAATAATAGTGCTTTTGAAGAAAAGGTACTTGATATGGTAAATGAGGACTTTTCTAAGAATTATAGAGATTCGGCATATATGGAACAATATTATACAATTGATCAGTTGTTAAGAGATCTAAATAATAGAGATGTCAATATCAATAATTTTGTTATAGTATTACTTATTTATATAGTTTTAGTTGCACCAGTAAGTTATATAATCCTTAAGAAGATGGATAAAAGAGAGTTTATGTGGATTACAGTTCCATGCATCTCTTTGGTATTTGGTATTATAATCTACTTTTTAGGAAGTGGCTCAAGACTAGCAGATGTGACTACTAATAACGCAAATATTATTACAGTAGAATCCACTGGAGTAGCCAACAAAAATACTTACTCAGGTATTTTTACTCCTAAAAAAATGATTGTTGAGGCTTCAGGTAAGAATGGAGAAAAATTAGATCCAATAGATAATCCTAATTATGGTGGAGATCAATCAAATATTCAGTTAAATGAAGTAGATACAATTGTGAAAGAAGATAAGGGAACTTTAGAATTTAGAAATAAAAGTGTTCTTACACCTAAGGTTTTAAAAATGCCTTCAATCAATGTAAACGTAGGGAAAATAGAAACTGACATAGTTCTAGATGGTTCAGATATAAAAGGAACTGTAAAAAATAATACTTCTTATAACTTTGATTATTGCTTTATAATTACTCCACACCAATACTATAAAGTGGGTACAGTTAAAAAAGGTGAGAGTATAAGCATACCTGCAAAGACTGGTACTTATGGTGGAAATATAGATGAACTAGTTTACAATACATCACTGGTTGGAAGACAGAGTAATGGCAGACAGAGTGCAGAAGATTCTTCTAACACACAATTACTAAGAGCAGCTTTTTCTGAGGGAAGTCAAAAATTCTCAGGCAATGTAACTGGTATAACAATAATAGGGATTTCCAAGGATACTGCATCTAAACCACTTTTAGTAAATGGAAAAGATACCTTAGTTAAGGACAGGACTGTAATAAAAGCACCAGTAAAAGTTAATTTTAAGAATGGCGATAATATTACTTACCCTGCAGGATACGTAGATTCGCAAATAGTTGGGGCCGTAGATAAATATGATGATTATAACCAGGTATTCTTTGGACCATCAACTCCAGAGGTGCTTTATATGATTGATAAATCTATGGTGGTAACAGACATAGATTTGAACCTTAATACTGTTAATGGTAAAGGCAGTGCTAACGTTTCTAGAGAAATATATAACTACAAAGAAGATAAGTATGAAAATCTATCCAAGGATAAGCTTAGTGGAGATGATATTGGAAAGTATGTTAATAAAAATAATGAAATGAAGTTAAGATTTAACCTAAGCAATTCACAACAGTGTGAAAGACCTGCAATATCAGTGAAGGGAAAGGTGAAATAATGCTAGAGATAAAGAATCTTTACAAGACATACGGTAACTTCCAAGCTGTAAGAGGGCTAAATCTAGAGATACCTAAGGGTGAGATCTTTGGATTTGTGGGGCCTAATGGAGCAGGTAAAACAACTACAATGAGGATAATATGTGGGCTTTTAGATGCCACATCCGGTAAGGTTTTTGTAGACGGTGTAGATGCGCTTAAGGATACTAGAATGCTGAAGAGTAAGATTGGTTATATGCCAGATTTCTTTGGTGTGTATGATGACCTTAAGGTTACAGAATACTTAGAGTTCTATGCTTCTATTTACAACATAAAGGGCGAGAAAAGTAAGAAGGTTTGCATGGATCTGTTAGAGTTAGTAGATCTTGTGGACAAAAAAGACTTTTATGTGGATAGTTTATCTAGAGGTATGAAGCAAAGGCTTTGTCTTGCTAGAAGCTTAGTTCACAACCCAGATTTACTGATTCTTGATGAACCTGCATCAGGTATGGATCCTAGGGCAAGAATAGAGATGAAGGAAATATTGAGAACTTTAAAGGGTATGGGAAAGACTATATTAGTTAGTTCCCATATACTTCCTGAGTTAGCTGAGTTGTGTACATCTATTGGTATAATAGAGAGAGGTCAAGTAGTTGTGAGTGGGACCGTAGAAGAAATAATGAAGAAGATATATCATACTCAGACTATTAGAATAAAGGTTATTGAGAAAGCTGAAGAGGCCCTAAGAATATTAAAAGAATATCCTGACTTAGAAAACATAAATCCTGTGGGTAACAATTTAATAGAGGCATCCTTTAAAGGGGATGAACAGTATATGAGTGAACTTTTGGCAAGACTTATAAATAGCAAAATTCCTGTGGTATCTTTTAATCAGCTTGATGGAAATCTTGAGGATATTTTTATGAAAGTAACTGCAACTGTGGAGGATTAATAATGAAGATGAGTATTAATAAAAGCAATCTTAGAATAAATCCAGTGTTACTTAAAGAATTAAGAGTAAAGATGAGAGGATGGAAAGCTCCCATATTAATTGGAATATACAATTTGGTATTAGTCCTTCTAACAATACTTTTCTTAAAAGTACTTATAGGGCAGAGATCAATGAATGCTGAAAGTATATTTACTACCTATTGCCTTATGGCGGTTGCTCAGTTTGGACTTATCAGTTTAATAGCACCTGCTTTGACAGCAGGTTCTATATCTGGAGAGAGAGAAAAGCAGACTTTGGATATATTACTTTCAACAACGTTGAAGCACAGATCAATTATACTAGGTAAATTAGCTGCATCCTTAAGTCATATAATACTTTTAGTTTTGAGCTCTATACCAGTATTTTCAATAATATTTATGTTTGGTGGCATAGGCATGAGTGAACTGCTTCAGACATTTTTATTCTATATAGTTCTAGCAATAACCTTAGGAAGCATAGGACTTTTCTTTTCAACCTTTATTAAGAAGAGTACTGCAGCGAATGTACTTTCTTATGCTACTATAGTATTTTTATTTATAGGAACAATTATAATAACTGTATTTTATATTCAGTTAGTTATACAGCCAAAGTTAGTAAGTGGATCCTATAACAATACCTTTTGGCTTATGTACTTGAACCCTGCAGCGTCCTTTGTTTCACTTTTGGTAAATCAATTTGGAGAAAGTGGTAGATCCATTCTTCCCGGGCTATATATATCTGGTGGGAGTGCCCCTATTTGGATGATTAATATAGTAGTAGACTTGATACTCTCAGGGGTTCTTCTTACAGCTTGTGCATATAAATTAAACCCTGTAAGAAAAAAGTTTTCTATAGACAAAAAATATGATGAACTTCATGGTGAGGAAGAAAAGACAGAAAATCATAAATAAGTATAGGAGGGAATGCATTGGAAAGTCCATATAAAGAGCTTATAGCTAGGTTAAAAAAGGTAAAGGCAAGAATTTTTATAAAGAGTTTTTTTAGAAACATAGGCATTGGACTTATTGTATCAACGGTGCTTAGTATTGCTGTAGCCCTAATATCGAGATTTACTCCTATATACGGGGTGTACTTTATATGGTTTCCTTGGCTATATATTATAGGTTTTATCATAGCTTTAGCTGCAACTATAATAATGTCTCCTAAGCTGTCAGAAGTAAGTAAGATAGTTGATTCCTTTGGTTTGGAGGAAAGAGTATCTACTGCTATGGAGTTAATGGAACAGGATAATGTATATAAAAACATTCAAGCAGAGGATGCTTTAGATAAGTTCAGTAAGCTTGATTATAAAAATCACGTAAGGCTTATTCCATCTAAGAAGCTTTCTCTCATATTACTGGCTGTTGTTATAGTATTATCTTCAACCTTCTTGATTCCAGATACGCTTATGGACGAAGCAAACAGACTTCATGCATTAAATGTAGAGAAGAAGGAAGAAGTGAAAAAGGTTGAGCAAGCTAAAAAGGAGATAAACGAAAATAAAAAGCTTACGGAGCAAGAGAAAAAAGAGCTTGTGGCTAAGGTTAATGAACTTAAAAAGGACTTAGCTTTAGCTAAAACTAATAAGGAAATAGATAAGGCTAAAGAAAAGCTGTCTAAGAAGCTGGATATGGATAAAAATAAGCAATTGGACAAGGATTTAGAAAAGATGGCTGAAGGTTTAAAGCAAAATGAGGCTACTAAAAAATTGGCCGAAGCTATTAAAGAAAATGACTCAAAAAAGCTGGATAGTGAACTAGATAAATTAAAAAAAGATGCTAAAACTATGGATAGTAAGCAAAAAGAAGCTTTGAAGAATAGCCTATCAAGCACTTCTTCTTCTATGAGTAGTGGAGATATGAAGAGCAGTTTAGATGAACTTTCTGATGCACTATCATCAGGAGATGAGGCATCTATAAATAAATCTATTGACTCTGTTAAGGGTTCATTAAGCAAAGCTAATGGACAGAAAAATAAGAATCAAGCCTTAGCTTCCTTACAAAAACAATTAGATCAAGAACAGCAGTTAGCTGAGGCAAATGATCAAAATGCTCAGGCTCAAACCAATGGATCAGGTAACGGTAATGGTCAAGGAGCAGGTCAAGGAAATGGTCAAGGCTCGGGTTCTGGAGCAGGTCAGGGAAATGTATCAGGTTCTGGTTCTGGTGGAAGCAACGCAGGCAGTGGAACCTCAAATGGTTCAAATACGGTTAGCCCATACTCTAATGGAAGTGGTATAGGAAATAAGCAACCAGGAAGTTCTAAGGAGAAAGAATATGAAAAAGTGTTTACACCAAGTAGACTTGGGGGAGAAGGTAAGACTTCATCTCTTAATGGAAAGAGTGGAAACAGCGGAAGTAGCGAAAGTGAAATCACAGACAAGGCTAATGCAACCGTAGGAGAGTTAAAACCTTATGATCAAGTAGTAGGAGAATATAGTAAAGAAGCTATGGACAATATGGAGAACTATCAGATCCCAGATGGGATGACTGAAATTATAAAAGGATACTTTTCTTCTTTACAGCAGTAGGTCGTATATGTAAATATGTATCCTTTCAATCCGAAAGCTATTATTAAATTATCCTCTGGTTTGTGAGAGGATAATTTAATAATATAAACTTTAGTATGAAGTGATACATCTATATAGTGTGTTATCATAGGTCTTTATAAAATATTAGTTTTGCAATTGATAATTATATATATTGGAAAAGATTTGAAAATAGTGAGGAGAAGAATATGAGTATAAATGAGGAAAGTGTTAGAAGTATAGTCACTAAGATTGAAGAAGTAGAAAATGAAATAGGAAAGGCTATAATAGGTCAAAAAGATATAGTAAGGCAAGTGCTTATAGCAATATTTACTGGTGGTAATGTACTTCTAGAAGGATCTCCGGGACTTGGAAAGACTCAGCTTGTAAAGACTTTATCAAGAGTACTAGAGTTACCATTTTCAAGAATACAGTTTACACCAGATCTTATGCCTGCAGATGTAGTAGGAACTAATATCATAATAAAAGATGATAAAGGGCAAAGTGCTTTTCAATTTCAAAAGGGTCCTATATTCTCAAACTTAGTTTTAGCAGATGAAATAAATAGAGCAACACCTAAGACCCAGTCTGCGCTTCTTGAAGCAATGCAGGAGCATACAGTTACGGTTGGAAGTTCAACCTACAATCTTTCAGAGCCTTTCATGGTTCTAGCTACTCAAAATCCAATAGAAAATGAAGGTACCTATCCACTTCCTGAAGCACAGTTAGATAGATTTCTTTTTAAGCTTAATGTACCTTTTCCAAATCTTGAAGAGCTTAAGAGCATAATAGGTGTAACAATAAACAATGAGGCTAAAGAATTAAGTAAGGTTATGGATGGTGCAGAAATATTAGAGATAAGGAAGCTTTTAAAGGAAATACCCATTTCTAAAGCCGTTGAAGAATATGCTCTTAAGATTATTCTTGCAACTCACCCTGACTATGAAGCAGCACCAGAAATATCGAAAAAGTATATAAGGTATGGAGCTAGTCCTAGAGCTGCACAGGCTATAATATCAACCTCTAGAGTGAAAGCTGTTATGGAGGGAAGATTTAATGTATCCTTCGAGGATATAAAGTACGTAGCATATCCAGCCTTAAGACATCGTTTCTTTATGAATTTTGATGCAGTTGCAGACGGAGTAACAGCAGAAGATATTATTTCACAAATATTAGAAAGTCAATTAGATTAAGGATGTGTTTACATGAGTAATAAGGTGTTTGATGGAGAGTTCTTTAAGAATCTTGAAAACATATCTTTAAAGGCTAGAATGACTATAAATAACGGGGCTGCTGGTGGACGAAGGTCAAAGGCAAAGGGAAGCTCTGTTGAGTTTTCTGACTTTAGGGAATACACACCAGGAGATGACTTTAGAAGAATAGATTGGAATGCTTATGGAAGGTTTGAAAAACTATTTTTAAAGTTATTTATGGAAGAGCGAGAAGCCTATATTAATATATTTTTAGATTGTAGTAAGTCAATGGCTGTTGGAGAAGGAGATAAAGCAAAAATGGCCCAAAGGCTATCTGCGGTATTTACCTACCTGGCATTGAATAACCTTGATAGAGTATGCATAAACACTATGACGAGCAAGGGAATAACACCGTCTTCATCCTTCATGGGTAAAGGTACCTTTCAGCAAGCCTTAAGTTTTATAGAAAATGCTAATTTTAATGGAAGTACTAATCTTTGGGATAGCATAAAAAAGAAACAATTAAAGTCAAGGGCTGTAGCAATTGTAATATCTGACTTTTTTACTGAAGGTTCTATAGAAGGGTTGATAAAATATCTTGCCTTTAACAAACAGCAAATAGTATTTATTCAAGTACTTAATAAGGATGAAATAAGCCCCGAAATAGATGGACAAGTTAGGCTTATTGATAGTGAGACAAAGGAAGAAATAAACATAACTATTACTCCTAAGATGATGAAAGCCTATGAAATTAAGCTTAAAGCGCTAACTAATGGCATGAAGGAGCAGCTAAAAAGATATGGGGGAAGTTTTGTTCAAGTATCCTCTGAGGAAGAACTTCAAAAGGTTATATTTGAAAAACTAAGCAAGGAGGGAATCATATGAAGCTTTATTCACCAATGTCTTTATGGTTCCTTCTTCTTATACCTCTATTAATTCTTATGTATATATTAAAGCAGAAGTATGAGGAAAAGGAGATTCCTAGCCTTTTTTTATGGCAACAGGTTTTAGCAGAGACAGAGGCTTCTACGCCTTTCGAGAAATTTAGAAATAATTTATTGTTTTTTTTACAGCTTCTAATACTACTACTATGTATTTTTGCCTTAGCTAGCCCCTTTATAAAACTAGGAAATAAGAATTTCGAAAATGTTATTATTGTCATGGACAACAGTGGAAGCATGAATGCTTTAGGAGATAAGAATAGTAGATTAGAAGAGGCAGAGAAGAAGGCAGAGGATATGGTTAAGTCGCTATCGCCTGATAGTAGAATTACCTTAATTTCCTCAGGTAAAAGCAATAAGGTAGAGATAAGCAGCTCTACTGATAAGAAAGAAGTAATAAACAAGATAAAGAATATAAAGCAGAGCAATAGTGCTGGTGATATAAATGACACATATTCTCTTGTAAAATCTATAAGTAATAGTTACGACAGTTATAAGGTTGTTTATTACACCGATTCAGATGTTAATTTAAAGGACTTAAATGGTGAGGTTGTTAGTCTTTCTATACCTAGAGAAAATGTAAGCTTAGATTATATGTCTCAGGCTAAAGATAAGGATTATTTAAATGTGATGGTCAGGGTTACCAATCATGGGAAGGATACTACTTCTGAGCTTCTTCTATATGGAGAAGAGAAGCTTTTAGATATAAAAAATGTAGATATAAAAGCTGGTGAAACCAAGACAGTATACTTTGACAAGGTTCAAACAAAGGATAGATTTTTGAAATGTGAATTGTCACAGAAGGATGGGCTTGACGCGGATAATGATATCTACTCTATAGTAAAGCAAAAGAATGGAGCAAAGGTGCTTTTATCTTCAAATCAAAATGTATTTTTAGAGAAGGCGCTTTCTACAATAAAGGATGTGGAATTATTCAAGACAAATCCAGGTGAAGCAATAGAAGGAGATTACGATTTGTATATATTCGATGGTAAGCTTCCAAGTACACTGCCAAAGAAGGGAAATATACTTATTGTTAACCCTGATCGCAGTAATGAGTATTTTAATCTTTCTGCTGAGAAAGATGGTGGAAAGGCAGAAATCTTATCTCATGTGGTGACTAAGTATATGGATAAGAGTAGTTTTGTAATATCTAAGGTTAAAAATATAGATGTTCCTTCTTGGGGATCAGTTATTATGAAAGCTGCTGGAAGCAATGTTGCCTTTTGCGGGGAAATTAAAGGACAAAAAATAAGTACAATAGCTTTCGATCTTCACAATAGTGATATGCCTTTGACACCTGAGTTTCCTATATTTATAAACAATCTTATGTCTTACTTATTAGATAGAGATACGGTATCAGGGACTCAGTATTACACTGGAGATAGTATAGAGATAGTACCTCAACCTGAAGCTGAGAAGATATGGATAAGTACACCGGATAATGAAAAGGTTGAGCTTGGCACAAAATATCCCTTAAAGCCTTTTGACGGTGCATACAATCCAGGTGTCTATGAAGTCCATCAGAAGATAGGTAAGAATGAACAAACTAAGTTAATTGCAGTGAACTTTCCAACCTCAGAAAGTGATACTTTTAAGAAAGTTGCTTCAAAGAGTGTTGGGAAAGGTAGTAGTGAAGTTTCTAAAAGTGGAATGAGTTTGTCAAACATTTTACTAGCTTTAGCTGTAATTATTTTATTGATTGAATGGTACGCTTACGTAAGAATTCATGGTAAATAATATAGCTACAGAGAGTGAGGAGGTTGATCATGGGATTTAATTTTGTAAGGCCATATCTTCTAATTATTATTCCAGTTATTATAGGCATAATAATATTCTTATCTAGATATGCAGTAAGGTTAAACAAGTCAAAGAAGAAAAGGGCGGTAATCTTAAGGTGTATTGTTGTAGTGTTAATAATGCTTTCTATGAGCGGTACTAGTTTCTATTGGAAACTTAATACTAATACTACTATATTTTTAATTGATAATTCAGATTCAGTAGCTTCAAACAGAAGTGATTTTGAGAATTTTGTAAAAGATGCAATAAAAGAAAAAGGTGGAAAGGACCAGGTTGGGGTGCTTTCTTTTGGTGGCAATACTCAAGTAGAGAACTTTATATCCAAGGATTCAACCTTCTCTAAGCTTGATGGAAAAGTTGATGGTAATTACACCAATATAGAAGGAGCGGTGACCTCTGCAATCTCTCTTTTTCCTGATAACTCTAATAAGAGAATAGTGCTGCTTTCTGATGGAGATGAAAATGAGGGTAACTTAAGCAAGATAATGCCCTCTTTAAAGCAGCAAGGCATTGATTTTCAATACTATAAGAAACAACAGGATAGTTCAGAAGAGGTAGCTGTACAAAGCCTATCTGTTCCAGAAAAGTTAGTGCTTGATGAAGAGTTTAACGTTACAGTTAGTATACAAAGTACCGCAGATACGGATGCAAAGTTGTCTCTTTTCAATGGTAGAGAAAAGGTTGGAGAGCAAAAGGTTCATCTTACAAAGGGCACCAATAAGTATGTGTTTAAGGATAAAGCTACTAGCGGGGGATTTAAAGGTTATAAAGTAACTGTTGAAGCTGACAAGGATAAGGAGCTAAAAAATAATGAAGCATCCGCTTTTACTATGGTTACTTCAAAACCTAAGATTCTTATTATAGAGGGCGGAGAGAATGAGGGCAGTGAGCTTACAAAGATGCTACAAGCCTCATCCTTAGACTACACTGTGGTTAGTGCTAAGGGGGCCCCTAGAAGTCTTCAAGAGATGACTACATATAAAAGTATAATTACTTGCAATGTATCAGCAGATGATTTAAACGAAGGCTTTATGAACTCATTAGATAGTTATGTAAAAGATTTTGGTGGTGGATTTGTTGCTACAGGTGGAGATAACTCCTTTGCTCTAGGGGGGTACGCTAAAACTTCTTTAGAGAAAGTCTTACCAGTATATATGGATATGAGAGGGAAGAAAGAAATACCTAAGATGTCCATTATGCTTATAATAGATAAGTCAGGAAGTATGACTGAAGGTGTAGCAGGAGTAAGCAAGATAGATATGGCAAAGGAAGCTGCTATAAGAAGTTTGGATTCTCTGAGAACTGGAAAAGATGAGATAGGTGTTTTAGCCTTTGATGATCAGTATAGTTGGGCTGTAAAACGTAGTATTATAAGTGATCCAAAGAAAACAGAGGATGATATTGGAAGCATAAGAGCCGGCGGGGGAACTAGTATAATCCCAGCACTTGAGGCGGGATATAATTCATTAAAGGCTAGTGATGCTAAAATAAAGCATATTATACTGCTTACAGATGGGCAAGCCGAGAACAGTGGATATGATAGTTTATTAGGTAGTATAAACAAAGATAACATAACAGTTTCTACAGTAGCAGTAGGTAAGGATGCGGATAAAAACTTACTTAAGTCAATAGCAGATACTTGTGGTGGAAGAGCTTATGTTACTGACGAGTACACCAATATACCTAGAATATTCTCTAAAGAAACCTTCATGGCTGCTAGGATGTATCTAAATAATAAAGAGTTTACACCTAAGGTAAATACAGACCACAGTATAATAAGTGGGGTAGCTGATGGAGGTCTTCCATCACTACTAGGCTATGTGGGAGCTTCTCAGAAAGAGACAGCAAGAATGATATTAAAAAGCGATGAAGATGACCCAATACTTACAGCTTGGCAGTATGGACTTGGAAAGGCTGTTGCATGGAATTCAGATATTTCTGGTAAGTGGAGTGCTAACTATATAGGATGGTCTAAAGACATAAAACTATGGCAAAACATAATAAATTTTACTATCGAGAACTATAACAATGAAGATTTGTCTATGGAAGTAACTAATGACGGAAATAGTACAAAAGTGGTACTTAAGGATAAGAAAAATCAAGGGGAAGTGGATTCAACTGCAACGGTAGTTGGGCCAGATGGAGAAAGTAAGGATATAAAGCTATATCCAACAGCACCAGGTGAGTATACTGGCAATTTTCAAACAAAAGAAGATGGTGTGTACATGATAAGTGGGAAGCAGAGTAAGAGCGGAGAAACTATAAGCTCTGTAAATTCTGGGTATGCAAGGCAGTATTCTCCTGAATATAAGATAAAAGAGAGTACAGACAAGATAGATAAGCTAATATCTGAAAACGGAGGAAGGTTTATAAAGTCTCCGAAAGATGTATTTGCTAATGATATCTTAAGAAAGAAGGGCCAACGAGATTTAAGTGCTCTTTTATTGGCGCTAGCATTAATAATACTAATGCTGGATATAGCATTTAGACGTCTAAATCTAAAGTTGAGTAGGATTAAGCTTTTAAAGGAAGCATTAGTCAAATCTTTAGAAAAATATAAAGGAGAAAATGATAAAAAGAAAAAAGTATCACAAAGTAAAGTTAAGAAAAGTAAATTACAAGGTAAAGATAATGGCGATAATATAGTGGATACAATTGAAATTAAGAAAGAGGATATCAAGGAAAATTACAAAAGTGAGTTCGAGAACTTTGAGACTTCAGCTGACAAGAATAAAAAAGAAGAAGTAAAAGGTCAAAGGCAGGAAGCAAAGGAGGAGAATTCAAATATGTTGAATACCTCAGAACTTCTTAAGAAAAAGAAATTTAAAAAGTAGGCTCTGTTAAAATACAGTGTTGAAATTAAGTGGTCAGTCATCCAATGCTTAGATGAGCTTGCGCAAAGAATTAATATGATTTTGTCATATTCCATGGCT
>NZ_JAABNO010000086.1 GCF_009928445.1 Clostridium sp. C8-1-8
CCAGACTCCTACGGGAGGCAGCAGTGGGGAATATTGCACAATGGGGGAAACCCTGATGCAGCAACGCCGCGTGAGTGATGAAGGCCTTCGGGTTGTAAAGCTCTGTCTTTGGGGACGATAATGACGGTACCCAAGGAGGAAGCCACGGCTAACTACGTGCCAGCAGCCGCGGTAATACGTAGGTGGCAAGCGTTGTCCGGATTTACTGGGCGTAAAGGGAGCGTAGGTGGATGTTTAAGTGGGATGTGAAATACCTGGGCTTAACTTGGGTGCTGCATTCCAAACTGGATATCTAGAGTGCAGGAGAGGAAAGTGGAATTCCTAGTGTAGCGGTGAAATGCGTAGAGATTAGGAAGAACACCAGTGGCGAAGGCGACTTTCTGGACTGTAACTGACACTGAGGCTCGAAAGCGTGGGGAGCAAACAGGATTAGATACCCTGGTAGTCCACGCCGTAAACG
>NZ_JAABNO010000044.1 GCF_009928445.1 Clostridium sp. C8-1-8
TTTCTGACAGCTTTTATATCTTACCACCGTAAGATTTCTTTGTCAACATACTTTTCAAATTTATTTTTAATTTAATTTAAAAATTCAAATTTAAATTTCTGCACTTTGTCGCTTTGTGTTCCAGCGACATGACTTATAATAACATACAGTCATTCTTTAATATAATTATAATATGTCTTAAGCACTAATTACTTGTCCATTATTAACTATATCTCAGTTTTTCGACATTTTTCACCGATTGATACACCTGGTACTGTATACATAAGATGGGTTTTATTCATCTAATAAGTATATATTTACCTTTATCATTTATCTTACCTACTTCTTATATGTATTACGAAATATAGCAGATCTGATTGGAGCATAGCATTAGGCTATATTCAATATAATTTTCAAAATCAAGCTAATACGCAGGAAATGCTACATTAGCCAGCTATTAGCCTAAGCTCATTAAAACATATGATAATTAACCATTTGATTTCACCAAGGCACTTTAACAGAGTCTAAAATCACCCATTATTAACATAATAACAAGGACTCCATATGAACTAAATCATATGGAGTCCTTGTTATTGCTATATTATATAGTGTTGAATCTACTTTGTAATTTAGAAAATATACCTCTAGCTATTAGCCTTATTTTTAGAATACTTCCTATGGCTCCGTATAATTGTTAAAGCATAAAACTTAGCTCAAAGCTATGCCTATCATAAATATATAAGTTATAAATAGCATCTAGATTGATTATAAAATTAGGCTATGTCTGAGCACAATACTTTAACATAGCCTAAAATTACACTATTAATAATTAATCAAACTATCCTCTTGTTCATAATAGAACTATATTATCTATTCCACTTAACATATAAATAACAAAATTATTATCTGTTCAATTCTTATTAAAGCTTGCTTGATTGTTCAATATTTGCTTTTGCCATATGCTCATTATACCAATTTCCAAAAACAACTTTTATAGATGCAGCTAAAGGCACTGCTATAAGCATTCCTATTAAGCCACCCACATTCCCACCGATTAAAATAGCAAGCATTGTAAACACTGGATGAAGTCCTACACTATCACCAACAATCTTAGGTGCTAGGAAGTTGTTGTCCACTTGTTGTACTCCAAGCATACCAATAGTTGCCCAAAGCGCTGTAATTGGTTGACCACTAAGAAGAGCCATAATTATAGCTAAGATAGTTCCAACAAGAGGTCCTACATAAGGTATCATATTGCATAAACCAGCTATTATTCCTATTACAAAAGCATAGTCTATACCTATTATTGCAAGAACTATAGCTGATAAAATACCTACCATAGCTGCTTCTAGAAGTTGTCCCCTTATATATTTGTTAAAGGTATCATTCAATATGGCAAAGATTTCTCTTAACTTTATTCCCGCTTTGCTTTTTCCAAAAATAAGATTAAATATCTTATTCCAAATATCTAAAAAATACTCAGAGTCTTGAACTAGATAAATACTTAGTACTAATGCTATAAAGAACGATGCTATATTACCACCCATAGAAATTATGAAGTTAGATATTCCCCCTATGCTTGCCACTATATAAGTTTGCACAGAACTAATTATTTGAGCAATTTTCTCATTCAAATCAGTAGGTATTGATATATTAAGGCTCTTTAACTTTTCACTTATATATCCTACAGACAAAGTGGAGCTATTCAGATACTCACTAAGATATGAGGCTATATTAGCTATGGTAGTGTTGTTGGAAAGTTTACCACCTACCATTATATAGATCCCAACCATTATTGCCACAAACACTCCGATAACTGCAGCATACACTATTATTATTCCTACAGTTCTCCTTGGTGCCGCCTTTTTAAATATATTTCTCTTTTCAAGAAACTTTTCAATAAAAGTAACACCTGGCTTTAATAAATACGCAATAACCAGTGCTATTAATAATGGCTTAATCAGTACAAAGGTCTTATTAAGGGTACCAGTGACCATCATATAAATATTCATTATGTTGTTTAGTATAGCAATGGCTATATAAATAACAATTACTGTTGCCGCAACATACAAAGAGTATTGTAATAACTTTTTATCTAATTTCATCCGCACCCAACCTTCCTAAATTGTAGAAGTACCACTTCATAATAAAATTTACATTTTCAAATTCTCCTCTTTGAAACCAGAGAGATGTTGAAAATAGCTTTCTTATTGAAATGTTTCATCTATATAACAACTTTTTACATATAATTACTTTACATTATAATAAATGATTGGACTATGGTAAAGCTAAAATATTTAAGAATAACTCCAATGAACAGCTTCTCTGCTAATTTCTTACTTAATTATAACTACATACTATGTATACTTTATGACAAATTAATAATTGAATTGTGATGCTGTAAGTTTAAAAACTCTCCTACCTATATTAGCTAAAAATGAAAATATATTTCATATCCAACCGTTACTTCTTTCTATTCTTTAAAGTAAGCTATAATTAATTCCAGCATGGTACATTAAACAGAGCCTAAAGTAAAAAAGGATAGCTGAACATACATTATCTGTCCATGCTATCCTCTTAACTTATAGACTATTTACTTTACTATTATATAGACATACTACTTCAAAATGGATTTAATAAAAGTAAAGCTTCATAGGTAAATATAAAGCTTTATTTTGAGTCTAAGTATTGAAGTAATAGTTCTTTAGTAAAGTACCTTAATCATTCTTTGATTTCTTTCTAAATAGTGATATTCCACCAAATCCGCTGATTACAGCCGCATAGAAGCCTAAATCATAAAACCAGCCTGTGTTATTCACCTCGTATATCCTTAGATGCTTATTAAACAATCCTCCAACAAGTGATATTGGAGCTATCCAGCCATGCCAAATTCCCGAGAAGAATCCAGCTGGCTTTGTTACTGTACGACTTCCATCTCCTGGAATGCACCCTGTTAATAAAGCCAGTGCCCCTACAACCATTAATCCAATTATTAATATTTTCCTTTTCTTCATAGATTACTTTTAATGGAGAACCTAAGTAAGTTCCTCCATTAAAATCCCCCCTTCTTATATTGTATTATTTTATATAGCGTAGCTTGGTTATCATAGAACTTTGCTTATATTATATATGTATTACTTAATTATAAGATTTATATTTTAAAACTCTCTTCCAAGTAAGCTTAGGAGTTTTAAAAACAATTTTCCCCCTTGGAACTTGTACAACTTCAATAATTAATATGCAATTGTAACTTTTTCTATGCTAAGTAAGTTATACAAAACTTATTGCTATGCTCAATTTAAAAAAACAACTTTATACTAAAAACAATACACATTGAAAAGTAATTAAGTCAAAGACTTTAGCTATTTCTCAATTTATAGGAATTTACATCACAATATATATTCATATACCTCTCTTAGGCTTTATTAATGAGTAAAGTACATTTAGCAAGCTCTATATTACAAATAATAACATAAAATATTGATTATTCCAATTAATTATCTGCAAGTCTGAATTGTCTTAATATTCTAGTAAAGAAAAAAGTAAAACCTCCCGAAAGTTATGTATGAACCTAAGATAAAACAAAGGAGAGTTTTATATGAGCTTTAACAAAGTTAAGTTATCTAACAAACTGATACTTGGATTTTCTTTACTTATCTTGTTAGCAGCGATATCCTCTACTATAGCTATAGTGAGACTAAACACTATAAGTAAGAGTGTAGAAAAATTAGCTAATGTAGAAAATAAGAAGTTAACTTTATCCTATCAGTTAAGAGGAAACATCAACAAAATAGCAATAAGCGTAAGAAACTTATCCATAAGTGCAAATAGAAGCTATATGGAAGAACAAGAAAAGATAGTTGACGAAAACAAAGAGTTATTCAATACTAACGCAAAAAGTTTAGAATCACTTTTATATTTAGAAAAGGGGAAGGCTTTGTTTAAGGATATTGAAACTAAAGCTGAACCTGCATTATCAGCTTTTGATGCTGCCACTAAGCTTGGAATGTCTGGAGCACTTACAACTGATCAAATGGAAACACTAATAAATAATATGGATAAACCTCAAAATGAGCTACTAATCTCAATACAAACAATGATAGAGTTTCAATCAAAGTTAGTTCAAACTGATGCAAAAGAAGCAAGACAAACAGCAATTACATCAACTAATCAGATGATTACTCTACTTATTATAAGCATTGTAATCGGTATACTTGCGACTATTCTGATCAGAAAAAGCATAGTAATGCAGGTTAAGGAAGTTATGGAAGCATCTAAAAAGCTTGCTGATGGTGATTTAGATCTTCATATGGAGGCTGCTGCTAAGGATGAAATAGGCAATACCATTGAAGCACTTAGTAATGCAGTTGATAAACTTAACTCAAGTATGGTGTTAATTAAAAATGAAAGCGATAGCATTCTACATAGCAGCGAAGTTAGCAACAACTTATTCCTAGAGGTGAGCTCTCAGATCCAGCAGATATCTGCCGCAACAGAAGAAATCTCAGCTGGAATGGAAGAATCAGCTGCTGCTGTTCAAGAAGTGTCCTCTATGACTGCTAGTGTAAAGGACGAAGTTTCAGACTCTTCAAAGAGAGCTGAAGAAGGCTTAAGTATTGCTATGGATATACAGAAAAAAGCTATTGCCATAAATAAGGATTCCGTAATCTCAAGAAATAATGCAGAAAATATATATAAAGAAACAAAGCTTAATCTAGAAAATGCTTTAAGTGAAGTAACTGTGGTGAACGAAATATCTGAAATGGCAAATAGCATAGATGCTATAGCTAAACAAACCAACTTACTGGCTTTAAATGCTGCAATAGAATCAGCGAGAGCTGGAGAAGCTGGGAAAGGCTTTGCTGTAGTAGCTGATGAAGTTAGAAGACTAGCAGAACAATCTTCTATAGCTGTTTCCGAGATTCAAAATAAGGTCAATGCAGTATTAAATTCAGTAGGTAGGCTTTCAAATTCTTCTCAAGCTATACTAGCATTTATAGAAAAGGACGTTTTAAAGGATTACGAAAATCTAATTTCTATAAGTGATGAGTACAAGAAAGACGGAGATACTGTAAAAGATATAATAGAAAGACTATCTGAAGCTTCAAGAACTATTTCTGATTCTATGGAACAGATTTCAAGAAGTATGGATGATGTTTCAATCTCCGTAACAGAGGTAGCAAAATCCTCTACAGATATAGCTTCAAACATCGTAGATGTAAGCGGCAAGAATGACTCAATTATGGCTTCCTCAGATAGTAATGCTGAGAGTGCTTTAAAACTAGACAGTCTTATTAAACAATTCAAACTTAAGTAGTATATACAAGAATACTTTAATGCTAGTCACTGTTAAAATATTCTGCTAAAGATCAACTTTTTTAAATGTAAGGTTAAAATTAAGAAGTCAACAGTTCAAGGGTTTAATAAGCTTGTATATAGTATCTACTTTTTAATTACTTAGTTATAACCGAATCATACATATAGTCAGAATAAAAAAACACTCATATATGGAAATCAACTTTCCCCCATATGAGTGTTTTTTGTATATCATATTGTACTTTACTAACCCTTCTTAGAAAGTAACCATGAATAAAATTCTATTTGTTGAGTCCTGTTAATCTTTCAGCTATGCTTAATTGATTGTGGAGTATATATCCGAAAACTCGATACTAATTCTTTCAACATTTGACTGATTATCATAGGTAACTGGTTTACTGATTTCTCCCTCACTAAGAAATGCAGGAAGAGTAATTCTAAACTCAGATCCTTCCCCATATTTACTGTTCACCTCTATACTTCCACCATGAAGCTCTACAAGTGATTTGACTAAAGATAAGCCTATACCTGTACCTTGGTTTTCTTTACATAAAGGTCCATCAGCTTGTCTATATCTTTCAAATATGATATCAAGCTTATCACTTGGTATACCAGCTCCTGTATCCTTAACTATTATATCTACGTATTCCTCTCTATCTTCAAGGAAAACCAATATGTCATCACCTTCTTTGGTAAACTTAATGGAATTAGATAGTAAATTAAGCATTATTCTTTCAATTTTATCATCATCAAAAGCCATATATTTTTCTTCTATATCTGTATCGAAAATTAAGTTTACTCCTTTATTCTCACAATAGCTAACAATAGATAATGTGACATCTTCCACAACCTTTACTATATCCCCATTACTCTTATTCAACTCAAAAAATCCTGAATCAATTTTTGACAAGTCTATCAGATTGTTGACTAATCTTAAAAGTCTATAACAATTTTGCTTTATACTTTTATGGTAACTCTCTATCTTCTTTTTACAATCCACAACTGAAGCTTCAGTTCTATAAAAGTCTAAGATTTGGGTCGCTCCTAATATTACATTTAAAGGTGTCCTAAGCTCATGGGATACATTAGCAAAATGCTCCGTTATAAGTCTATTTAATTCCAAGGTCTCTTCAAGCTTTCGCCCCTTCTCCTCCATGTCTGATGATAGTTTTTCGAATCTTTTTTCTGTACTCAGGTCCCTAAAGACAAACATTATACAGGGCTGCCCTTGGAATATAATGTAAGCGCTTTTAATCTGTACATCTACGTAATTACCTTGTGCTGTTACTAACTTAAGGTTTCTATGTTCCCCTCCCTTTTTACTTTGTAAAACTTTCATAATCTGTTTTCTAGTATGCGCAATATCTTCCTTGGGAACAAATCTTGAAATTTCCACTCCAACTAACTCCTCTGCGTTATTAAAACCAAATAACTTAGCAGCAGTATAGTTGGCAAATACATTCTCCGTCTCATTAGCTATCAAAATAGCATCGTTAGAATCCTCAATTAAAAGCTTATAACATTCATCACTTTTTATCATAGCTTCTTCAAAAAACTTCTTTTGATTATTTTCTAGCTCTAATTCATTGGTAGCTTGCACTAAAGCTGAACAAACCCTACGATAAGGTTCTCTCAACCCTACTTTTAGCACAGCCTTATAAAGCATATAAAAAGCTAATAATCTAAGTACAAAAGCTGTTACGTGCTCTATGCTGTGAGGGTCACTATATATTGTGAATAATATTTCATTAACTATCCTGAGAATTATATAAGCCTCTATGTAAGTAACCAGCCTCTTGTTAGAATAGTTTTTTGATTTATGCATTACAATAAGACTAATAAAGTAAATGAAAATTATAGAGTACCTACTTATTTTCCCAACCAAGGTATAGCCTGTTCCATCCATATAGCAAACAGGAAATCTCCTCAATCCATAGATTCCAATTAAATTTAATATCAAAACTGCACTATAAATAAATATTATAAGCTTTATTTTTACATGTTTAATATCTTTATAGAGCATTATACTAGCAATTAATACAGTTATACCACCAAAATACCTAGATACAATCCAAAGGGTTTCGGATAGATTGTCTGCATTAAGCCCAAAAACACCAATGTTTAGATGTGCTGACAGATGCAGTATATCTAATATTCCTACAATTCCATATCCAACACCTAGAACCATAAAAAAATCATCTTTTGCAATCTCATAAGTAGCCATTGCAAAAAGTAGTATACAAAAACATACTGCTATCCCTAGTGTCATAATTATGGTATGAAAAAACATATTATCGCTTTTGGCTATAGGAGCAAGAATTATTAATACTAAAATGACTAATAATAAGTATTTAATCGCTTCTCTAAATATAACATTTTTAGAGTTTTCTTCATCAGTGTCGCCTACGTTATTATTCATTTTTATCACCTACATTTTAAACCTTTAAATTTTTATATAGATATAGTAATTCTTGGTATAAAGCTATTTTTATAATTATATTTATTATTAATCACAATTTATCTATATTTTTATGTCTTAACTTGAACTATATGTCCATACGTAGAGCATACAATCACGCCTTAAAGCACGTCTATTCAAAAGTATTAATTATTCATTCCCCCTAAATTAATATGCATTTTTACTTAAAGACTACTGTTTTTATACTCAAAGACATTTATATGGAAATTATACCATAATGTTACTTATTTTTCAGTATATTAATATAATCTTATTCATTTTATTATGGCTAAAGATAACTGCTATAGAATTATCATGATTTTTTTCACTTGAAGCTGTATTGTTACTTTGTTCATTTAAACCAAATAAAATCTTACGTCTTGTTACAATTTGTATCTGATGAGGAATTATCTATTTATCCCACCTCTCACTAAAAATTTTTTATATCCTTCTTTTACATCCCATAGGATATTATAAAATAACCATATAAGTCTACTTGCCCAGTGGTATATAACCAAGTATCACCAATAACTCAACTGCGAATTTATGCTTTAGGAGAGCTAGTGTATATATTACATTTCAAAAATATCAAAGTATTACACCAACAATGAATATATGTATTTTCAAGGGAATATATTTTAATTGTTAAGGTGGTGAAAAAATGGTCAATGAGTCTATGCATAGCTCCGATTTTCAAAATATTAACTGGTTACAAGATCATATATATCAGATACTAAAATATTATTATCCTCGATGTATGGATTACGAAAATGGAGGCTATTTTAATTACTTTCTTGATGACGGAACTATAGGTGACTTGGAGAATAAGCATCTTATAGAAACTTCTAAATTTATCTACATCTTTAGCATAGGTGCAATTTTAGATCCTAAGTCCTCCTGGTGTACTAAAGCTGCAGAACATGGCTTGAAGTTTTTGCAGGAATTTCATCTAGATAAAAAGAATGGTGGTTACTTTTGGAAACTTAAGTCACAAAATCCTTGTGACTACACCAAATATGCTTACGGCCATGGCTTTGCACTACTTGCTGCCTCTAAAGCCTATGAAGCCGGTATACTATGGGCTAAAGATATAATTGAATATGTTTATGAACTATTAGAAGAGAAGTTTTGGGAAGAAAAGTACGAATTATACGCTGATGAAGCCAATGATGATTTTACAAAACTATCTAATTATAGAGGGCAAAGTTCTAATATGCAAATATGCGAAGCTATGATAGCCGCTTATGAAGCAACCTCAGATAAGAAGTTTCTTAAAAAGTCCTTCGAACTATGTAGATCGGTTACCACAAAACTAACACCAAAGTCTGGTGGTCTTGTTTGGGAGCACTATGATGAAAACTGGAACATAGATTGGGACTATAAGGAGCTGGATGAAAATAAAAAACTTCTTCATCCTGAAGGCTTTATACCAGGACACTCTATTCAGTGGAGCAAGCTTCTGTTGATGCTGAAACGGAATTTTCCACAAGAATGGATGGGCCAAAAAGCTGAATATCTTTATAACACATCAATGTCAAAAGCCGTAGATAACGAATATGGAGGACTATTTTATTCTTTAGCTAGAAACAATTCTGTTATTGATTCAGATAAATATTACTATGTGATGGCTGAAACCCTTGGTGCCTCTGCCCTTTTAGCAGCTGACAGCAAAGAAGCTTATTACTGGAACGTCTACACCTATATCTTCACCTATTGTGAAACCTTCTTTATAGATAGTGACCATGGATGTTGGTATGAGAAGCTCAGTAGAAAGAATGAGAAGTATAAAGATTTGAAAAATATTACTCCAACAAGAGACTATCACCCAATTGCAGCCTGCTATGAGGCTATTAGAGCTCTAAAGGCCATTGAGGAAGAATAAATTAAAATGCGCTGTCAAAATGCTGTGTTAAATTAATTACTGATTTATCATATGCTGTAATGATCTTACGCAAAGAATTATATAGACATACTACTTCAAAATAAAGTCTGGTAAATCCACTGAATGCTTTATTTTGAGTGCAAGGATTGAAATGATAATACTTTAATATAATTTTGTCATGCTTAATGGATAAAGCTTTAAGCTCACAGAAGTTATTTTTCTTCAGTGAGCTTTTTTGGCGCATACGACTTTCCAAAGGTACATGTGAAGAATCTGGCCTACCACATAGTTTTATTTTTACTTTTCATCCTGAACCGCTACTCTAACCCATTCAAATCAGTAAGTTTGCCTAGTAAAGGATGTTATACTTTACTACTAATAAGTCAAGCTTTTTCATTATACTTTTATTATATTTTTTCCTACATTAGCTGTTAATTAGCCGTAAAAAATATTTCTTTTTCACTAGGTAAAATTTTTTATATCTTCTAGATAAGCTAATAAAATTAGCATAAAAAAATTTTTGATAAAATCTTGACAAATTAATCCAGTAGGAATATATTAATACTGTACCAAGTCAGTATACATTAGGAGATGCAAGATGAAAATAACACAGGAAGTAGATTATGGATTACGTGTTGTATTGTATTTATCAAAACTAGAGAATGGTGCAAAAATAAATGCTGCAGTTATTGCTGAGCATGAGGGCCTTCCCTTAAGATTCTTACTAAAGCTTCTAAGAAAGCTTATAGCTAAAGGAATTATAAGATCCTACAGAGGTGTAGCTGGCGGTTATTCTCTAAATAAACTTCCTGAAGAAATAACTCTAAAGGATGTTATCGAAGCTATCGATGGCCCTATATATGTAAACCGCTGTATTATTGATCCAGCCTATTGCAATGCCCAGAAAGGCAATAGATGTGAGATTCATAGAGCCCTTGGTGAAATACAGACAAGTCTTATAAAACAGTTGTCAGATATTAATTTTAAAGCCTTAAAGGATGGGGCCTATAAACTCCCAGTTTAAATGTTTAGGGAGATTCTTATTCCTTTAACTTTTCAATCAACCTCTAGCAAAGAAATAGTTTTTACTATGAGGGAAATCTGTCAAGCATAGTTTTTAAGTATATAAGTTCTATTTACAGATGCATTAAAGCAATAAAAGCTTAATCAGTTAATTAAATAAGTAATTAATTACATTTAGAACTTATCTAAATCCAGAAGGCTACTTTAAACCTATAAGTCATAAGGTTTAGCTAGCAAAAATTTATATTTTCAGCAAAGTAAATAAGATGTACCACTTCATTGCCCACCTCTTACTATTCACAAGAAAGAGGATTTGAAAAAGTCATTTTCAATAAGAAGTGCTACATCATATATTATAAATTAAAACTATACCATTTTGGTTAACATTGAGGAGGTATTATTAATGTCTAGTTGTGGAAATTGTACAATTTGTAGCAGTGCTGATAAGGTACTTGAAAACTTTATCGCAAATACTGAGGTAGAAACCTCTCATCACAGAGTTAAGGATCAAAGTGTAAAGTGCGGCTTTGGTAAACAAGGTGTTTGCTGCCGTCTATGTGCAAATGGCCCATGTCGTATTACACCTAAGGCTCCTCGTGGAGTATGTGGTGCTACCGCTGATACTATAGTAGCTCGTAACTTTTTAAGAACAGTTGCAGCAGGTGCCGGCTGTTATTTGCATGTAGTTGAAACTACCGCATTGAACTTAAAGAAAACCGGAGAAAACAAAGATAAGATAAAAGGTGTAAATGCCCTAAATCACCTTGCAGAGATATTTAACATAGAAGAATCAGATATGCACAAGAAAGCAATACTTATAGCTGGCGCTGTATTAAAGGATTTATACAAACCAAGATATGAAAAGATGGAACTAACTGAAAAAATGGCTTATGGTCCTAGATTTAAAAAGTGGCAGGAGCTTAATATTCTTCCTGGTGGAGCTAAGTCAGAGGTTTTTGATGCAGTGGTTAAGTCCTCTACTAACCTAAGCAGTGATCCTGTGGATATGATGTTAAACTGCTTAAACTTAGGAATATCCACTGGTCTATATGGTCTTACTTTAACTAACTTATTAAATGATGTTATGTTAGGTGAACCGGTTATCCGTCAAGCACAGGTTGGCTTTAAGGTTGTAGATACTGATTATATAAACATAATGGTTACTGGTCATCAACACTCAGTTATAGCTCACCTTCAAGATAGACTTTTAGATGAAGATATAGTTTCAAAGGCTAAGGCTGCAGGTGCTAAAGGCTTCAAGCTGGTAGGATGTACTTGCGTAGGTCAAGACTTACAGCTTAGAGGTGAACACTACAAGGATGTATTCTCTGGACATGCTGGAAACAACTTTACAAGTGAATCCTTAATCTCTACAGGAAGCATTGATATAATTCTTTCAGAGTTTAACTGTACTCTTCCAGGAATAGAACCAATTGCTGAAGAGTTTGAAGTAAAAATGATCTGTCTTGATGACGTTGCTAAGAAAGCTAACGCTGACTACATCAACTATACTTATGAAGACAGAGAAAAGATAACTGACACAATAATTGAAGAAGCTGTTAAGAGCTACTCAAGCAGAAGAAAGAACGTTGGAATAAACTTACCTTTAGATCACGGTCATGATGATGTTCTAACTGGTGTAAGTGAAACTTCTTTAAGAGAATTCTTAGGTGGTACTTGGAAACCTCTAGTTGATCTAATAGCAAGTGGTAAGATCAAAGGGGTTGCTGGTGTTGTAGGCTGCTCAAACCTTACAGCTAAAGGACACGATATCTTTACAGTAGAACTTACAAAGGAACTTATCAAGAGAGATATCATAGTACTTTCTGCTGGATGTTCAAGCGGAGGATTGGAAAATGTAGGATTAATGTCTCCTTCTGCTGCTAGCCTTGCTGGAGATAACTTAAGAGAGGTTTGTGAATCCCTTGGAATTCCTCCAGTATTAAACTTTGGACCATGTCTTGCTATAGGAAGACTTGAAATTGTTGCTTCAGAGCTTGCTGCTTTCTTAAATATAGATATACCACAATTACCATTAGTACTTTCTGCTCCACAATGGTTAGAAGAACAAGCTTTAGCTGATGGTGCTTTCGGACTTGCTTTAGGACTACCTCTACACCTTGCAATCCCACCATTCATCACTGGAAGCGAAGTTGTTACTAAGCTATTAACTGAAGATTTAAAGGACATTACTGGTGGACAATTAATCCTTGAAGATGATGTTGTTAAAGCTGCTGATAGACTTGAAGAAATAATTATTAATAGAAGAACTGGTCTAGGCTTAGCCTAAGAAAGTTTTAGGAGGACGATGCTATGAGAAGAATAATCATAGATAAGGCCTTATGTGAAGGGTGCTTAAATTGCACCCTTGCATGTATGGCTGAACACAATGAAAACAGCAAATCATTAATGGACTTAAATCTTCATGATAGTAAAAATGGAAGCAGAAATCATATTGTCTTAGATGAAAATGGTAAACCTACTCCAATCTTTTGTAGACACTGTGATGAACCAGAATGTGTCAATGCTTGTATGAGTGGAGCTATGACAAAGGATCCAGTTACAGGAGTTGTATCCTATGACGAAAAGCAATGTGCTTCTTGCTATATGTGTGTTATTTCCTGCCCTTACGGAGTGCTTAAATCCGCTGACGATTCTAGAGTTATCTTAAAATGTGATCTATGCAACGGCCGTGAAGTTCCAAGATGTGTTGAAAGCTGCCCTACAGGAGCTATTCAGCTTTGTATGGAGGTGTAATTTTATGAAATATGTAATAATAGGTGCCAGTGCTTCAGGTATAAATGCTGCCAAAACTTTAAGAGCCTTAGATTCAGCTTCTGATATAACTATTATTTCTAAAGATGTAAACGTATATTCTAGATGCATGCTACATCATCTAATAAGCGGTGAAAGAAATCTAGATAGACTTTCCTTTGTAGAAAAGGACTTCTTTGAAAAAAACAATATAAACTGGCTTAAAGGCCAAGAAGTAAAAGACCTTAATCCCGAAACTAAAACCCTTGTATTGAGTGATGGTCAGAATGTTAGCTATGATAAGTTACTTATAGCTTCTGGTGCTTCCGCTTCTATTCCTCCTATAAAGAATTTAAGAGAAGCCTCTAACGTTCACCCTTTGAGAAATATAGAAGACGCTATCTCTATAAAGGAAAGCTGCAAGCCTCAAGACAATGTTGTAATAATAGGTGCTGGACTAGTTGGTATAGATGCAGCAGTTGGTCTTATAGAAAAGAAGGTAAATATTCATCTAGTGGAAATGGCAGATAGAATACTTCCTCTTCAGTTAGACAAAAAAGCCGCAGCAAAATATGAAAAGCTATTAAAGGATAATAACGTTACCCTTCATCTTAGCTCCTCTGCAAAAGAAGTAGTACTTAATGAAAAGGGAGAAGCAACAGGATTAATAATAAACGATAATGAGCTTATTCCCTGCAGTACTATAGTTGTAGCCGCTGGAGTAAGACCAAATATAGACTTCTTAAAGAATTCTAATATCAAATGTGATAGAGGAATATTAATTGATGAATTCTGTAGAACAAATATTGAAGATATTTATGCTTCAGGAGATGTTACAGCATTATCTCCTATCTGGCCTGTAGCTGTAAGACAAGGAAAAATCGCTGCTTCCAATATGGCTGGAAAGAAAATACCTTGCAAGGATAATTTTGCATTCCTTAACTCAATGAATTTCCTAGGGCTTCAAGCTGCCTCCATAGGAATAGCCAATGCTCCTGACGACAGTTATGACATAAACACCTTAGAAACCAAGAATGTATACAAGAAGATAATCCTTAAAGATGGTGTAATCCACGGTGCTTTACTAGTAGGAGATCTATCCTACTGTGGAGTCCTAGCCTATCTTATAAAAAACAAGATAGACGTTTCCCATATTAAGAAGGACTTCTTTGACCTAAACTTCGCTGATTTTTATGCTACCAAAGAAAATGGCGAATACACTTATGCTATATAAAATTCGTATTTGTTAAAATACAGTTTTGTAACTAAGTGTTCAATCCTCCAAGGCTTTGATGAAAGTGCACAAATAATTTATGCACTTTCACCTTAATCACTTAAATTTAACAATATTATTCGACATAGACAAACCCTAAATAAAAGCTGATAGTAATATTTCAAACTTACTATCAGCTTTTTCTATTCATCGAATCTGAACATCTTGTATATCACCAACATTTATTTAAAACATTCATATATACATTAAAACTTGTGCTCCACACCCTTAGCTAGCCTAAGTTTTTCCAGCATTGATAGAAATGGTCACCCTCAGTGCTCTCCTCTACCAACATAAATCCACTAGTACTTATCAATTTCCTAAAATACTCTGCATCCTGATAAGCATCTTTTTTTCCAACTCCATAGGTTGTACTAATAACCTGCTCATCTATAGTAATTTCAATATCTGTTAAAAACGGATTTGCTTCTTTTATTTTTGTGTCCCATACATATAAACGGCCTCCACGCCTTAACACTCTGCTTATTTCTCCGATTACTTTTGGATGGTCATTTTTATTAATAAACATAAAGCTATAAAAAGCAGTGACGTTATCAAAGCAGTCCTCTACAAAAGCCATTTCTCTAGCATCCATAACAAGCTTAATAGGACCTTTAGGCGCTTCCAGAAGTTCATCCTTACGATTATCTATAACAATGGCTTGGGTTGGATATAACCTTCCGATTATACCTTCTCCCCCACCTCCTATATCTAAAATGTTACCTTCTATATTTCTAATAAGTTTTATCTTCCCCATAAAATCTTCTCCCTAATACCCCATAAAAAACTAAAATCCAGACAAATTTATTCATTCTATAATACTTTACATCCATATAAAAATTAGCAGCATTGCCAATCATACTGAACTTTTGAAAAGTCTCTATTCTCTAGATCTTGTTTAGAGATAAAGAAGTTGCAATTTCCACTATCTCCAAACATAATACCACAGTTATCTTCAACATCTAGCTGAAGAAGCAAAATATCATATTCTCCATAAAATTCAGGTTCAGCTTGAACAAAGTATGGATAGCCAGCTACTCTGCTACCTTCACCATCGAATTCTTCCCAAGCCTCTTCTTCCTGCTCTTCAGTAAAGGGCTTTCCAGCAAAAGCTTTATCAAAGTCTTCACAGCTACAGGTTATTGGCATTTCTCTTAATTCAAAATTCATTTTACCATTCTTATTAAAAGGTAAGAAATCTGCATATTCTTTTTCATAAGGATTCTCTAGAACTAATCTACTCTCATCCTTTATGTAGTTCTCAATATACCTGACCTCACAAGGAGCATCAAACCCATAACAATCATCATTATTTATAAAAAACTGAAGCAGCCCTTCCTCTGGCATGTCTTCAAGCTCAACTAAATCAGATAGATTGATCTGTGCCAGAAATATCATCGGTTTACCGTTCTTTCCTAAAGGATATTCTTGAATACTCTCCAGATAAGGGCACCCTCCTAGTTTACTATCCCAAGGCTTTGTGTCCTCTAGTGTAAAAGTTATTTCATTCGCTTTACGTAGTGATTTATTTATTGTATCCTCATAATCTTTAAAAAGTTCTGGAACCTTGTATGTCATATATTTACCTCCAAATATTTATCTTAGTTATTTATTTACCTGAAAAAGTACGATGCTAATCCTAATATTATATAAATAAAATAACAAATCATTGTCAAGCTATTCAAATAAATATTAAATAATATAACAAGTCATAATATAAAAATATTATAATCATTATTGTTCCTACTAATCCCCGAAAATGATTCAACTGTTATAATTTACATAAGTATTGTCGGAAACAACATTATACTTGCCTTTTTGAGCTTCATCAATATATCTCTTTTATAATCATATTTTATAATATAAAAACTACCTTACAATACAATTTTGTACTATAAAGTAGTTTTATTCAAGGAATTTCTATCTACACTTATGTTTAGAACATAAAACTTATTATATATATAATTATCTGCTTAAGTCAAAACTACACTAGAGCTCTTCTCCATTTGATGCTATAACCTTCTTAAACCAATCAAAGCTCTTCTTCTTATACCTCTTCAAATCTCTTAAATCTGTTTCATCACGGTTGACAAAGATAAATCCGTATCTCTTCTTCATCTCTCCCTGAGAGCTTAAAATATCTGTGCATCCCCAAGTTAGATAACCTATTACCTCTACTCCTTCTTCCATAGCCAGCTTCATCTGTTTTATATGATCTCTTAGATAATTAATTCTATAATCATCATTTACAGTATTATTTTCATCCAACTCTTCTCTAACACCAATTCCATTTTCAGTGACAAATATAGGCATCCTATATCTAGCATATACTTCCTTTAAAGCGATTCTAAAACCTATTGGATCAATAGTCCATCCCCATTCATTGGCCTTTAGTAATGGATTTCTTTTTATTGCCCCAAATAATCCCTGATCCTCACCAGTGGTGTCTTCTACAATATCACTTCTATAATAGCTGAAGGTAAGATAATCTACAGTATTTTCTTTTAGTAATTGTTCATCTCCTGCCTCAAATACTGGCTTTATACCTCTCTTTGCCCATAAGCTAGTGATAAAGGATGGATATTCACCGTTAGCAAACACATCAAAGTGTAGATCATTAAATAATTCCTTTACTTTTTGGTTGGCCAATGCATCCTCTGGCTTGCAAGTAGCTGGATATGTTGTAGTATAAGCTATCATTCCGCCCATCTTTCCATCAGGTATTATCTCATGCAACAGTTTGGTTGCCTTAGCATGAGCTATAAAAACATTATGACAGACCTGGAAACCAACTGCTTCCTTATTGTCACCTTCCTTTGTTTTAACTCCCCAATGATCAATTCCAAAAACCGAAAAGTTCTGCTCATTGAAAGTTATCCAGTATTTAACCTTATTCTTATATCTTTCAAATACAAGCTTTGCATAATTCGCAAAAAGATCTACTACTTTTCTTGACACAAATCCATTGTATTTCTCTGCTAAAGTCTTTGGTAAATCAAAGTGATATAAAGTAATTACAGGTTCTATGCCATTTGCTAATAATTCATCAAATAAATCATCATAAAACTTTAGCCCTTCTTCATTAACTTGCCCTTCTCCATCTGGTATAACTCTTGACCAGGAAATACTGGTACGGTATGAATTAATCCCTAACTCCTTGAACAACTTAATATCTTCCTTATATCTATGGTAAAAGTCAACAGCTGTCTTCCAATCTGAGAAGTTTTCTTTTATCTCTCTTTCATCTACTATGGAAAGACCTTTTCCGCCTTCATTATAAGCTCCCTCACTTTGAAAAGAAGTTACAGCACTTCCCCATAAAAATCCTTCTGGAATTATACCCTTTATGTTCTTATCCATCTCTCTACTCTCCTCCTATTAATAGACCTTGTTAAAATCCCTGTTACAATTAAAATAACAAGCAATCCCGTGCATTAGTTAGCTTAGGCAAAGAATTATAGCTGTAAGCAACCTTTACCCTAGTATTCAAAATGCTATTGATTACTACAAACATATTTTAACTCTCAATTCTATTATATGGAGTGGTTGTCTATACAAGAATTTCATATTAAATCTATAATGTCATCTTCAGTAAAAAAACACTTCTATATATGCTAATAAGAAGTGTTTTTTTAATTCTATATTAAATTTTAGCTTTTTCAAAGTGCCTCATTAAAATTAGGCACTCAGATACCTGATAATATAATGAGCTTGTACAAAGAGTTACCATGCTTTTTCAACATTACAACGCTAAAACTGTTTTATTAATTCTGATATTTCACTAAATTATTTAACTTATGATTTTCTTCTCACGAATTAAACTATCTAATACTTAAGCGCACTGCTTATACAAACCCAATTATAGGGTTCACATATGGAAGTTTAAGTTATACTCACCGTTAAAATCTTGCAAAATCTATTGCAAGTAAAACTCATAACTTAAAGTTTGATCCTGTACCCCTATATGTACATACATAATTAAAATGCATTGTATTTGCTATAATTTCTAAGCCTTATTCTATAGGCCACCATAAACATAAATAACAAAATTACATACATTATTGAGGTTAATATAAACATATTTTCAGTCAAATAAGCTAAAGTAAATTTAGAGTTCGCACTAATAATAACCAATCCTGGTTGTCCTTTAATACTAGCTAGATTAGAGAAGAAGTCTGTGGCAATATGGATACCTACTGACATATAAAGTGATCTAGTTACTATATAAACATAGCCAAGCAGAATTCCACCGGTTAAAACCGCTAACAACTGGCTTATGCTCTGGTACCTTGTACAGTGGAAAATCATAAAAATTATAGAGCTAAATATAAGTCCAAACATCTTACCTTTGTACTTTGACAAATAACTTAGTAAAACGCCTCTAAAAAATACCTCTTCACAAAATCCCGCAAAAGCAGCTCTTACAAGTAAACTTAAAACAAAAGCTAACACTACGTTCCAGGAGTAATAGCTAAATCCAACTCCCTCATAAAAATAAAGTTTTATTACAAAACCTGCAATAAACATAAATACAGAACCTAAAAGTCCCATAGCTACTCCTGACCATATTTTCTTTCCATAGTTTTTTTCCTTCTTAAAACCTATGGTCTTAAAGAAGCTTTTTTCACTATATTTTTTTACGATTATAAACTGAACAATAAAAATAACAGCTTCTAATAGTACGTTTCCTAGAAGACTATCCGGAAGTATATCTACTCCCACTCTCTTTAGTGATGAAAGAAGAATCTCTAATACAATAAGCGTTGCAATGGTAAAAAATATTGACTTTACTGCTACAAAAGCATTTTCATTAAATTTAGTATCTTTCATTTTATCGCCTCTTTTTTTATATGTGCCGACTTAATCCCAGCGTTACCTACTGCTAACTCTTTTATAGTTTTGGATCTGTTTAGAAACATAATGATTTTAACATTGTTCTAATTTAAACTATACTTAAGCATTTTCACATTAAGACTTCACATCTATATTTAACTTTAGTCAACATCCAAATTATACCACAAACACAATATACATTAAAAGCTTGTATTAAAAAACAGTATCACTCTTCAACTATTTATCAATTAAATCTTCCTTATATCTTTTGCACATAGCATTTATTTGTATACTTTCCTTTATCATTCTGGTGCATATATTCTCCATCTCCTCAATACTTTGGGCCTGTATCTTTGTATCATTTGATTTTATACCCTTCCATAGACTTTTTAACTCTTCTTCAAAAGCTAAGGCCTCTTCTTGAAACTCCTCAAATTCCTCCAATATTACAGCATAGCCCTCATGAGAAGAATTAAGAGCCTTAAACTTGCTTCTTGCACTTTCAAGTTCAAGTACTGACAGTTCTTCAATCTTATTAACTAAATCCTTATGCTCCATTTATTTTACCTCATTAATTATATTTTAAAATCTTGCTCAGCATGTACTTTTCACTTAATCCTATAAACCCTAGTTTAGAGTAAAAAACTTCTGCATCATTTCCTATCTGGACACTGAGTCTTACTGCCGGATATTTATCTATTAACAAACTTAAGGTTCTTTTTATCATCTTAGAAGCTAAGCCTCTATTTTGAAAATCAGGATGCACCACAAAATCTAATATATATGGTAGCTCATTCACTAATCCAACAGTACAATTACCGATCAATCTATTGGTTTTAGCTTCAAAAATCAGTGTGGACCATTCTCTTGGTATGTTGTTTTGGCTTGTATGACTAAAATATGTATCAACGCTTACAGTTTGAAACTCATAGCTCTGCTGAGAAATAACTTTAGGCTTATTTGCCCTATAGGTTTCATAATATAACTCTGCCATAGACTCTTTATTCTCTAACTTTGGCTCACATAATTTATATTCTGGCTCAAAACTCACCTCAAACTTTTCAGTAGCTCGAACCATTATTTTATTAATCTCATTAAGCTCATAGCCTAAGCATGTATAATAACTAAGACTGTCCTTATCAGCATCTTGTACTACAATCACTTCATTATTATCAGAAATTTTCTCAGCATAATTAGCTACACTCTTAATGATCTGCTCTATTTCATATGGAGGAATAACAAATACACATTTGATCATATTAGGCTTTATTAGGGCTCCACCAACTTTTATTCCTTTATGTAATACCCAGTAGCAGAAACTTACATTTTTATACCTTTCTATATCGCCCTCAAAGCTAAGCGACATCCATTCATTAACCTTGGTTAATCTGTAGATAGCATGATACCTAGCCCATTGCTCACTAACAGCTTGTACAACTTCATATTCATTTATGCACTGCATATAGTTCCGCCTTTCGTTATCTATTTTTTACTCAGTCCCTTTAAGGTAATCATTATACCTACTACTACAATAATTGCTGCAATATATTGGAATCCCCAAATACCTAGCAAGGCCAAAATTCCAGCAAAGATTCCTACCAAAGTAACTTCTATTCCCAATAGCATTAGTTTAATATCACTAATATTACTTTCTTTTATCATAAGCACAAAAGCTGTTAAAATCACTATGATTACCACAACTGTAATTATTATTGCTAATATGGACATGTAAGCCTCCCTTTTTTTCACTTAGAAATTTACTAATATAATTTCAGCTTGAAGTTACGTATATTCAAAATTCTAGCTTTAAATTTGTACTTCATAATGGTGTCACTTCTCAATAAAATTTATATTTTAAATTCTCCTCTCAGAACCCAGAGGAGTTTCGAAAATAGGTTTCTGATGGAAATAGTACAACTTTATAGTGGTACAACTTCAACTATTAAATTATACGTACCCCATGATCCCAGAAACCTCGATTATCGAACTAACATAACTCAAGTTCCCATGTAGGAGTCACTTAGTCATATCTTTTACAATAATTATACTCTTGGGCTTGGCTTCACGTCCAATATTTTACACTTAATTTAAAATTTAACATTACTTTAACCTTAATTAAATGTATAAAATAATGTATAAATAAAAAATATATTTCTTAACCATGAAAGTTATCTTTATGAGGTATTTATTAGAATAAGCTAGCATATGAATTTCTTTCATCAGATTTATTTTAAGTATTCTTTTGTAACTTCTGTAGAAGCTTAATACAGTCTTCCCTTCCGTATTCCTCTACCAATATCTTAGCTAAGGCTTTTGCATACTCTCGCTTTAATCTATCTGATGCTGCTCCTTCCATATTTACTGTTATTTTATTGTCCATGTTCTAAGTAACCTCTTAATTATTCCAACTAACATATAATATGAAGCTACTTATATTAATGTCCTCACTTAAATAATCCTAATTTTTTGTCATATATAAGTTCTTTATAAATAAAATAATACCAAAAGCCTCAGGAGGTTTTTATGAAAGCAGCTATCTATAGCAGAAAATCTATATTTACTGGTAAAGGTGATTCAATTGAAAATCAAATAGAGTTCTGTAAGGAGTATGGGAAAAAATTAGGGATTGAGGAATACATAGTTTACGAGGACGAGGGGTTCTCTGGTAAAAATACTAATAGGCCAAGATTTCAGCAGCTTTTAAAAGATGCCAAGAAAAAAGCTTTTGATTTTCTAATATGTTATAGGCTTGATAGAATAAGTAGAAATGTAGCTGACTTTTCCTCTACCCTAGAAATACTGCAAAAATATAATATAAACTTTATAAGTATTAGGGAGCAATTCGATACCTCTACTCCAATGGGCAGAGCCATGATATATATAGCCAGCGTATTTGCTCAGCTTGAGAGAGAAACTATAGCAGAAAGAGTCAGGGACAATATGCTTCAGCTTTCAAAGTCAGGCCGTTGGTTAGGTGGTCAAGAACCCTTTGGCTTCAAGGCTGAAAGAGTTACCTATCTAGACGAAGACTTTAAAGAGCGCTCTCTTATGCAGCTTTCTCCCTATGAAGAGGAGCTTGAGGTTGTAGCTACAATTTTTTCCAAATACATGGAATATAACTCATTATCAAAGGTAGTGAAATATCTAGACTTATGCTGCATAAGAGGTAAAAACGGAGGGCATTGGTCAACTATGCAGCTTAAAAGAATTCTCTCTAGTCCCCTATACGTTAAGTCTTCAAAGGCTACAAGTAACTATTTAAAAAATCTAGGAGTCAATGTGTTTGGCGAAGCAAATGGCAACGGATATCTTACCTATAATAAAACAAAAAATATTACTGAAGAGAGAAATATCAATGAATGGATAGCTGCTATTTCAAGGCATCCCGGCATCATAGAAGCTGACACTTGGCTAAATGTGCAAAATAAAATCATAGCTACTAAGGAAAAGAATATAAAAAGACTAGGTACAGGAAATAACGATGCTCTGCTATTAGGTATACTACAATGTGAAAAATGTGGTGCTCTTATGAAGTTAAAGCAAGGGCGCTTCTCTGACAAGCTTAATAAAAGACTAGATTATTATGTTTGCTCTAATAAAGATAAAAGCCACGGAACTATTTGTAATAATAAAAATATCAGAGTGGACATACTAGATGAACTTGTTATTAAAAACCTTAATATATTAGACAAAGACTTTTTAAGTAAAGAACTATCTACTTTATTATATTCCCCTGCAGTAAATGAAACTAGCAATGATGAACTTAAAATCATTGACCTAAAAATAAAAGAAAGTGAAACTATTATCTCCAGTCTAGTAAAAAAACTAGCTGTTTGTGATAGTGAACAGGCCTCAAAGCATATAGTGTCTGAGATTGAAAAGTTAGATGCTAATCTTCAGCAGCTAAAAGATAAAAAACTTAGCTCTTTTGCATTAAATAAGCACTTAAAAGCTTCTGATCATAATTTAACAATTGATAATTTATCCTATGCTTCCCATAATCTTAAAATACTTTTGGATACCTTCGATAAAATTAATAACCAGTATTCTGTTATAAAAAATGCTGATCACAAAAGAACCTTAATAAGACTGGTAGTAAAAGCGGCACAGTGGGACGGAGCTAACGTCATGCTTACCTTGAGTTCTCTTAAGTAAAATTGTTGCTTTTATATAACTTAAGCACAATATTCTGTTCCAGCATCAATACAATCAATTAACTCTCTGTCCATCTACTCCTCCACAAAGATTATTTAGGATTTCAACCATATATAATTCAAGTTTTTCACCTTTACACTATTCACACTCTAGTGGTTAAGTTATTCTGAAGGTTTATTAAAATCCTATACTACTAAATTATTTCATTAGAAGTAATTTGGTTACTAAATGATATCTAATTTGAAAAGTTTATTTTTATGCTCCTAAAGCTATTTTTAGAACCTCTTTTCTTATTTGTAGCTATAAAAACTATAAATATGAAGTGTAATGCCTAGAGTAAATCATAAATTTAGCTTCTGTTAAAGTATGGTGTTGAAATTAAGTATTCAGTGATACAATGCTTCGATGATCTTGCGCTGATTTCTACATTCTATAGTCAATGTGGCATAAATAATTAGTGCACCTTAAACTTACGTAATTTAAGGTGCACCAAAAGCTTTATTTTCTATAAACATATTTTTTTATTATCTCATTTCCATCATTATCTAGCACCGTTACTTTTCCACCGATTTCATACTTTTTATTATTTTTAAAGTCCTTATAATCTATCTTATAACTTTTTCCTTTAGGAAGTACAAAATCTATGGCTTTTTCTCCATCATAATTATTTTTAGCTGCCACTGTTTCACCTACAGCTTCTTTAGTTGGCACTGAGTAAAAATCGTAGTTTTCTTTTACATATTTATATACCTTCTCAGTTGCCTCCCATCTATCTGGACAGTTAAGAACTACTATAATAATATCTCTTCCATTATGATTAATAGATGAAACCAAACATTTTCCCGCCTGTCCTGTATATCCTGTTTTTACTCCATTTGCCTCAGGTATTCTGTGAAGTATTTTATTTATATTTGAATAGTCTCTGGTAAATCCATATTTTTCTTTTCTTATTTCCTTTACAGCTGCAATTTCTCTAAACTTAGGCTTTTCCATAGCCACTGAAGTAAGAAGCGCTAGATCGTAAGCAGAACTATAATGATTTTTACTATCCAGTCCATGGGGAGACTCAAAGTGAGCATCCATAAGCCCTAAGCTTGTTGCAAAAGAACTCATGTGCTTTGCAAAATTTTCTACACTTCCTCCTTGAGCCTCTGCTAAAGCTATTGCAGCATCATTACCTGATCTTGTCATAAGTCCAAAAACAAGCTCATGCATAGATATTTCTTCTCCTGATCTAAAACCTACGGTAGACCCTCTAATACCAGCAGCATTTTTGCTTACCACTACCTTTTCTTCTAAGTTTTTATTAGATAAGGTTACCAGTGCAGTCATTATCTTTGTTGTGCTAGCCATAGGAACTGGCATATATCCATTCTTGTTATATAATACTTGCTTTGAATTTCTATCCATTGCTAGTACATATCTAGCACTTGGTGTTAAATCCTTGGCGTATACCATTTTATTAGTGCACATAATAGAACTAGTAAGTACTAGGCTCATACAAAAACTTAATACCTTCTTAATATTCATAATATCAATCCCTTTATTTAGTTTGGCTATGGATATACTAATATAGGGTTCCTACCACAACTTTTAATTTATACGCGACTAGAAATCCCCAAAAACTAGGATTTGCAAACAAGTATAAATTAAAGTTCCACATGTGAATCCAATATAGGTTTCTACTTCCACTCTCTAGTTATGAATTCCTAAAGTTCATAGGCACATAATTTTTGAACATGCATAACTTTAGCTTTCATAATTGAACCCTATATAGGATTCACGGCTCGAAGTTTAAGTTATACTCACCGTTAAAGTCTTGCAAAATCTATTGCAAGTAAAACTCATAACTTAAAGTTTGATCTTGTAGCCCTATATAGGGTTACAACTTCTCAACTATTAAGTTATGCATACAGCAAAAATCCTCAGAAACCACGATTTTCGAACATTCATAACTTAAGTTTTCATAATTGAACCCTATAGATGCAACACTTCGCAATAAAATTTATATTTTCAAATTTTCCTCTCAGTATCCAGAAGCGTTTAAAAAATAGATTTCTGTTTTAAGCGGTGCATCTTTGATAAGGTAATCTTCCTTTGGTACATCCATATTTATAAATTTCCCAAAATTAATTGTAAATAACCTAGATATACATGGTTATAGGTTTAAAAATTGGAAATACTATAACTATAAGGATTGAGTATCCTTTATCTGGAGGAATTTTTAATGCGTGTATTATATATTTTGATAATCATACTCATATTGATGCTCATACCTTTTCCTGTGAAGATTCAAGTGGTATTTAAAGAAATGGATTTAAAGGTATATTTATATAAATTTAAGGTATTTTCATTAATTGAGACTTTAAAAAAGAAAACAGAAAAAGATAAAAAAAAGTGTAAGCCCAAAAAAGAAAAGAAAAAAAAGAAAAAGCTTGTAATGAACTTAAGTGTTGTACAGAACATCATTTATAAACTAAATAATAATCCAATTAAGCCTAAAATAAGACTTTATTATGATATAAACTACTCAACAGGTGATGCCGCCAGTACAGCAATTGTATATGGCATAATTTATCAAGCTATAGCGGTTCTTAACCTTGTAATCAATGTTCTATTAAAAATCACCTTAAATAAGACTGATGTTGCGCCAAACTTTCAGTCAGAAGATGTTTTTGTTAAAATCCAATTTAAAAGTATAATTTTTTTAAATTTAGTAAAAATTATATATATGATTTTATTAATATTATTGTCCTTAAAATATAAGGAGGTGGACCCTAAAGGGGAAAATTATGGAATGTAATCATCCAATCGAAAACTTAATGAAGACAACAATGGAAAGTCTTAGAGACATGATAGATGTAAATACAGTAATTGGGGACGCTGTAGAGACAAAAGATGGCAGTTATATCATCCCTATATCTAGAGTATCTTTTGGCTTTGCATCTGGTGGAGGAGAATACGGTAAAGAAACCTCTGAAAAATATCCATTTGGTGGCGGCTCAGGAGCAGGGGTTACCGTAAGACCTGTTGCATTTTTAGTTCTTAGAGAGAACTCTGTCAGGCTTCTTCCTGTGAACCAAAACAATACTTACGACAGAATAGTAGATAATGTCCCTCAAGTATTAGAGGTAATAAAAGACTTTTTCTCAAAATCAAAAAAAGAAGAACCTTGTGAAAAACCAGAGGATTACCTATAAAACTAAAAATATAGACTTTCATCACTTTTGACGAAAGTCTATATTTCTTTTATTCAGTATCCTCTTCATTTTCTTCTTCATTATTATCTATTTCCTCAAATAAATCTAAGGAAGGTAATTCTTTAAGATCTTCAAGTCCAAACTGTCTTAAAAACTCTTCAGTAGTTCCATACTGTATTGGTCTACCAATAACATCCAATCTTCCCATTTCTTTTATCAAGTTCTTTTCCAAAAGCTTCTGTAGTGCGCTATCACTTTTAACTCCACGAATTTCGTCAATCTCAACACGGGTTACAGGCTGTTTATAAGCTACAATAGCTAAACTTTCTAGAGAAGCTTGAGATAATGATTGTCTCGTGTTCTTCTTTAAAAGCTTTTGTATATAATCACTATTTTGTGGTTTTGTAACTAGCTGATACATACCATTGATGCTGATTATTTTTATTCCTCTTCCTTGATTCTCATATTCTTCTGTCATAGCATCAACTATTTCTTCAACGAAATCTATTTGGCATTCTAGTATTCTCGCTATATCCTTTGCACCTAAAGGTTCTCCCGATACAAAAAGTAGTGATTCTATTACTGACATATATTGTTTTTTCGTAGATACTTCTTCAAACCCTAGTTGATCTATACTAATCTTGTCCAATATTTTCATTCCTTTCAATATATATGTTAGCGAAGCTATCCTCTTGCATAACCTTTATCACTCTCTGTTTAATAAGTTCTAGCACAGCTAAGAAAGTTACAACCTTTTCTATCTTTGATTCACATTCATAAAGAAGGTTTTGAAAATCAATATTGCTTCTCTTAAGCACCATATCAGAAATGTAGCTCATCTTATCTTCAAGCTTGTACTTATCTGCATAGATTCGCTTTTCGATAACATTTGTATTCTGTTTATTTTTATAGTTATTTATCAGTTCATTAAACAAATTATATAAATCAAGCATAGTTATATTTAAAAATATATCTTCATTGCTGTCTTTACTTAAATCTTCTATAATTTCAGGTTTCTTAGTAAATATCTTTCCTGTATACAAGCTCTTTTTACCAAGAAAAGCAGCAGCATTTTTAATCTTTTTGTAAATCAAGAGTTTTTCAACTAAGTCAAGCTTAGGATCTTTATCCTCTTCATCTTCCTTCACTGGCTTTGGCAGTAACATTCTAGACTTAATCTCCAGCAAGGTTGCAGCTACTACTATAAATTCTGATGTAATTTCCAAATCCATCTCTTTCATAGAATTCAAAAAATCCATGTATTGATTAGTCAACTCATATATCTTTATATCATGAATATCCATTTTATTTTGCTTTATAAGATGTAGCAACAAATCAAATGGTCCCTCAAAATTAGTTATCTTAATACTTGGAAGCTGCATGTAATCTCTCCTATTGTTTCAATATTAAAACTTGCTTCAAATTATGTATAAAGTATAATCTCTTATAATATAATAAGAATTATTTCTATTCCAAAACTTAATAATATCACATATTTGCTAAGTAATAAATGAAAAAATACATCTCTTTATATAATATCAATTTCACAATTATTAAGCAATAAATGTACAAAGATCACTGAAACTAACTTTAACAACATTTATTTAATACATTCATATAAGCATCTGAAATTCTACTAAGGCTAACTTCTTCAGGAGCTTTTTTGCGCATCTGCCTTTTCTGAACGTATGTGAAGAAATTCTGGCAGGC
>NZ_JAABNO010000045.1 GCF_009928445.1 Clostridium sp. C8-1-8
TATATTATAACTTCACCAAAATTGCGAGAGAACCAAAAGTACTTGACAATCTACAAAAACTGCAATAGCAGGAACAGATTTATATACAAATGAAGCTATTGCAGCTTTAGAAATAGCTGATAATTATAAATCATTAGTATTAGATAAATATTTATTTGATTTGTTTACAGCCAAGCTTATAGATTTAGAAAGTTCAGATTTTAAAGCTTTTGGAAAAAGTTTAAACAGTACAACATTAAAAGAAGTAGATATTCCATTACCACCACTTGGTGTTCAGAAAAAGATTGTTTCGGAAATTGAGGAAATAGAGAACATAGAGAAGAGTAACAATAAAAAGATTGATGAATTAACACCATATTTATTAAAATCTCAATACTTTGAATACCCTGAACAACGAATAGATAGAATTACTACTATGGTACAGCGTGGGAAATCTGCAAAATATGGAAAATCTAATATTCAAATAATTAAATCTGGTCAAGCAAGAGGATATATGGAATTTGATTTTTCTCAAAAACACTATGTTGCTGAAAGCTTTATTTCTGATGAAAGAAATTTGGTTAAAGGTGATTTACTGATAAATTCTTCTGGTGTTGGTACTGCAGGGAGAGTTACTCTTTTTAATTTAGATGGAGATTTTGTAGTTGATAGCCATGTAACAATTGTAAGGTTTAAGAAAGATTTAGTTAATCCCCAATATGCTCTTTATGCCTTTGCCAATATTGGATTTAAAACAATTGAAAAAATGGCAACTGGTCAAAGTGGTCAAATTGAACTAGCCTTACCAATCATAAACAATATGAGAATACCACTGCCACCAATTGAAATACAAAATAAAATTGTTATGGAAATTGAAGCAATTGAAACTGAAATTGCTAGTCTTAAGTTTGCAATTTCTGACAGTGAAGAAAAGAAGAAAGCCATTCTATTAAAGTATTTATAAACAACAATCAAAAATTATCATAATTTGATAATTTTTGATTGCTATTTTTTTTCTTAAAATATAAGAAAACTTAGTTCACGACAGATAATAAGTTTGGAATAATATATAAATGTAATCAGACTATAATAGATTATATATTAATGACTAATTGCAATAACAAATTGAACTAATTTCTATTTATGATATAAACACTTGTATTTACTTAGAGTTTATAAATTTGATCCAGGTGTGATTCAAACAGTTCCTCAGGAGTTTTGTAGTTAAGTATTCTCCTAGGAAGAGTATTCATCCATTCTTCTATGAAAGCAATTTCATCAGAAGTATAGTTTGAAATACGGTTGCCCTTCGGGATAAAACGACGTATCAGACCATTATGACGCTCATTAGTACCTTTTTCAAAGGATGAGTATGGATGAGTGAAATATACCTTTGTATCAGTTTCATTTTCAAGTGTGGATAAGTTAGCAAATTCTGAACCATTATCACCAGTTATAGTTTTAAAAACTTGGCTAAACTGGTCACCAAATAAACTGCGTACTCTATTTAGAGCATCAGTAGCAGCTTCAGCGGTTTTAGCTGCAATGTTTACAACCATAGCATATCTAGTTTTACGTTCAACTATTGTAAGAAGTGCGTTATCATTATTGGATTTTTCGCCAATAACAGTATCTATTTCCCAATGACCAAACTCATTACGAGTGTTTATCTCTACTGGGCGATCTGATATGCTAGAACCAAGTTTCTTCTTGTGCTTTTTAATCCTAGTAGGCTTTGTATTTCTACGTAGCTTTATTGGTAAATCAGTATTTTTTACATCTAATAAGCCAAGATCTATATAGTTATACAATGTTTTTGTGCAGACCATTTGAGAGCGCTTAAAACTACCGTTAGCGATAGCTCTACCAACACAAGCATCTGGTGACCATGAAGCATTTTTAATTTTATCCACAGTATACTTGATAAATTCACTGCATTTTAAGCGTTTAAAAGTACTGCAGCAGTTTATGAGATTCTTTTTATATACGGCTTCGCCGGTATCAGCAAGGTATATTTCAATGCGCTTTCCTTGCTTAACTTGAATGGTAGTTCCACGACGAATTTCATTTAAAACAGTGTTGATTGGTCTACCTAGTTCCTTTGCTATCCTATAAGCTGAATGGCCATCTTTTATACGAAGCTGAATAATCATACGCTCTTTAAAATTCAAATGTTTATTTTTACGTAATTCTGTGTTATTATTTTGATAGTCCATAGTGATTATCCTCCGTGTATGTTTTGGTTTGGCGATTAAATCATAACACAGAATAATCCACTATGGATTTTTTTATTAGTTCAATTTCATTTTACAACAGGTCATTATATATTAATTATGTTTTATCGGTTTTATTTTTAATTGATTAAAGCTTTTCTTTATATCTCCATATAATTCGTTTATTAAAATATCATTCTTATTTAGGATATCATTCCATTTTATAAACAAGGAGCTATCAGCATCATCTTTTACTTCATTGAGAGTTTTAATGCTTTCTCCATCAGCTATAGCTGATGATGTTTTTGGTAAGTAAAAAGCATCAAGGAAATACAAATTTACCTCATTTTTAGAACCTCTTTGCCCTCTACCAACTAATTGGCGTATATCTATTAATGTATTAGATGCTATAGAATCCTTAATGTTGGATGGTAAATTTGTATAGCTATAACATACTTTTAAACTTATAGAAGTTTCATTTGATTGTTTAACACATTCTTTGAAAGTTTTTTTCCCATTTTTGGGTTTATTTAATGCATACCTAGTAATAATAGCATTTACATAACTGACATTAGTTCCGTTATCATTAGGAGAAGGAAGTATCCTATTTAAAACTATAATATTGTGTATATAACTTGAATTTTCACCATTGGCTTTCATTATATTATATCCTCTATTTACTACAGAACCAATTACGATAGCTATATCTATGGACTCGTTGTCTAAATTACTTAAGTTCTCAATATTTGATATTTTAATTACTTCAGAATCATCCAATTTTTTATTATTTTGTAGTGTATTATTAGCCAATATCTTTATAATATAACCATTGTTGCTTAAACATTTTATTTCATTGTATACAGTAGAGGCATCATCATAGCTTGAACAACTGAATAAAGTAGCTTTTCCAACCCTTCTTGCGTCTTCTACTAGTGATGGTAAGAAAGTCTTTGTTATAACTCTGCATAATTTCTTAATATTAAGTTGTCTTTTATTACCACTTGAGGAAATATTTATTGCAAAGTTATTTTGACCCTCTTTAATTATTACTGGGCTGAAGTAAGTGTTAATTGTATTATCATCTTCAGTCTGTAAGTTACTTTTAATTAAATAGTCTACAGGATATTTTATAGCATACAGTGAAGAATTTTTTTCAAATGCTGTAGCACTAACAAAAAGCATGGGTGGTGCAGCAATTTCATATGCTGAAGCGACGTAATCTCTAGTGTTATACAATAGTTCTCTTCCTAAAATTGAAAAGTCTTTGTATATTAATAAACCTTCTTTATCCCATTTTTCTAGAGAAAATCCTGTTAATATCCAAGCTAAAGATTTTGGTAAGTAAAGAGATTTTAGTAAACTATTAGATGGTATTTCATGCTTTTCTTTATCTATAAAAAGCAATATAGTTGGTAAAAATACATTGGTATATTTTATGTAGTTGTCAATATGATTTATAAAAAGTATGAAGTTATAAAACTTTATGGCTTTATCCTTATTATGTTTTTTGTCGTTAATATAAGTGATAGTATATTTTTTTATATACTTAGATTTAGTAAAACGTTTATACTGTTTGTTAAACAATTCAATATTATATTCAATATTTGTACTTAGGTAATCAATATAATTAAAATTTAACTCATCTTTAATATCAGTGTCTTGAAGATAGTTCATAAAGGATTGAGCGAATTCGATGGAGTTATTTTCATTACTATTAGCATATATTAAATTACCAGTAGTGTCCCGTATTTCTTGGATATAGGTATTACAGTACATACTGATTAAATTAAAAGTAGTGAAAGTTTTTGTACCTACTATTTCTTTTATCATTTCATCTTTATCATTTAAAAGAAAATTATTACAAGCAGCATCAATAAACGCATCTGTTTTAGCTGTATCTATGACTTTATGATTATGAAGAAAAGGCAAAGTGCCCATTTTAGTCCTATCAATTGTACTATACAATCTTATAATATTGCTTATATAGCTATCATTATATAAATTAGCATCTTTAGAATATATCTGACTTTCATATATTGCAGCATTATCAAAATTAACTTGAATTAAGTCGGCTTCGTCAACAATAATAAAATCAGATATAGAATATAAAGTTTCGATTAGACTACGATTATATCCATCAAATGAAGAGTTTACAGAAGAAGAACATAAGTTATAGGATGTTGTTATCAATATGTTTGAGTTTAAAAATTCTCTTGTAAGGTTATGATAGCCACATATATTTGTATTCTGGCATCTTTTACAACTATAAGATCTTTTAGTCGTAGCTTCAGCATCTGAAGAAATGTAATTATTAAAGCAAGTACTATCTAGATTATTTATAACACTTTCATTTTCTTTGATTGTCTGGAATATATTTAATTCTTTATTTTCATTCATTTTCGTCTTTATAAATTCACTTGTATATTTATTTCTGTCATGACCTACAATCACTGAAGCTTTAAATCCCATTTTTATATATTTTTCTTTGATTTTTATGCCATCTGCATGTTTTGAAGTTAAAAGCAAAACCCTCTTATTATGTTTTGCTAAAATAAAAACGATAAAATCAAGTAATACTGTTTTGCCACTTCCAGTTTTTCCACATAAGTGAGTAATTTCCTTAAGCCGTATTATATCGGATTCAATTAATCCATTATCTTTTACAGCATAATATTTTAGTTCATTTAATAATTGATGTCCTATATACTTAAAATCTTCATTTTTATTAGTTAATTCTTCTATATAGCTCTCCAATTTATTACTTAATACTTCATTAATTAGATCATAGGATGTTAATGTTTCATTTCTTTTAGTATTTAGAATTAAATTTAAAGCTTCTTCGAAATCAGTAGAGTCCATAGATTTTTTAGTTAATCCAATAGTATCTTTCGAACTAAGTAGATTTGCGTATATATTAAATCTTCTTTTATTATAATTATTCAATGATAAATTAATCATATCTTTATCAATAGTAAATAGTTTATAATCTTTAACTCTACCTAACACATTCTTAAAATACCAAGTTATCAAATTACTAGTTTCTGTTTTACCTTTATAAGTTCCTAAATAGATTAAAGATATATTAACTATATTTTGTTGTTCGGTGCTATAGTCTGTGAAATTATGGCTTAAACCGCTGAAAATGTAGTCTATGTCGTCTTTTTTGAATTGTTTATTAAGTATTAGATATACTGAGGTAAGTAATAGTTCAATAAATATAAAGTTTGATTTTAAAATGAAATAATTATTATCTCTATAATGTAATAGAGGAAAGTCTTTTTCTGAAAAATTATCTAAAGTATCAAATCCTTTTATATTTTCTGAAGCATTCTTAAAAACTATATCATTGAATATTTTTCTTGCCATTATATCACCCCTTGAAGATACTGGAGAAGAGTATCTATTGAATGTATTTTGTAACCCAATGTTTTTAAATCAGACATAGAAGGATAAACTCTTGAAGGAACTACAATAAGTCTATTTTTGTAATGTGGCTTTTTATCTAGTTCTTTCTTCAAATAAGCTGGAATTTCATAAGCCTTTGCGTCTAAAAGTAATTCTTTGGTACTAATATATACTTTTATATCACCTTCAAGTTCTAAAGAAGGAAATAATTCGATTTTATATCCATTTTTCTCTAGAGCTTCTTTTATTTCGATTTCAAGTCGTGTTGGTAGAACGATATCCTTATATGCTGAAGCTTCAGCTACTAATAAATCATTTGAAACTTCAGTATATAATATTTTGTATCCTTGGCATTGCTTATGGTACTTAAAGGAGTCAGAATCATCGCCTATTAGATAACCACATCTTTCACATGTAGCGATTTTATCTCTATTAACGCGTATAGTTTTATAGTTGCTTTTTACATAATTGAATATAAAATCTCGATCTTCTTTTGATAATGCAGGTAATTTAATAAATATCTTTAACTCAACAGCCTCTTTAATGTTTTTAAACATGCTTTTATGGATAATAGGGTGATTTGATATAAATAGCCTTGTATGAGTATATATAATTTGTCCATGTTTATGATTTTGACAAAACTTATATAACTTATCGAATCGAGTTTCAGACCTAATATTTAAAGCATCTAATATTTCAAGTAAGTTAGTATTTACTATATTATTATCTAATAAAGTAACATCAAGACTTGAAGCATCAATATATTTTTCTATATTTTCAACATTCATTTCCTTGATAGTAGTTTCATTAAGATAGTTAATAAAATCAGGTATATTATTAAATTTTATTGATTCATGTTTATACATTACAGAATATAGATTTTCTATGCTGAAGCTTTTTTTATTTGCATTTAGAACCATATCTAGTAGGTGCTCAAAGTATTCAATTGTGATCATGGGGATAACTCCTCTCCATTAAAAGTATTTACTAAAATATGTAAGATAATTGTAAAAACTTGTTTCATTACAATGTATTTCAGATGTTAATCTAAATCTTGATAATTTTATTAATGATGCTAGAGATACTTTATCCATTTTATTTTTTATAATTTTTATTCCAAAAGCTTTTCTGTCTTGATAAGTTTCAAAAGCTCCAGTAACAATTTTATCTTCAGTATTGTTTTTAGTTTTTCTCTTCATAAAATTAACTAGTTTGCTACCATAAACCAAAGATTTTCTTTGAGCTTGAGTCTTATCTCCAATTGAAACAAAAGTATTATCATCAAATAAAAATAATGTTGGAGTAAAAGTTAAATCAGCATTAGTTGCATTTTTTACAATCACTTCAATATCTAATAAAGTAGTTTGTACAACATTATCTGAAACAGAAATAACTTTTTTGGCTAATTCGGAATGTATTGATTGAAGTTGATTACCCTCTAAAATTAGTATTTTTTCTGTTGTGTCATTTTTTAATATATCTAAAAGATTGTTTAATAAAATATCTTCTATCTCATGTAGAGTAAAATGCTGGAGATCGAAAGTATGGTCTTTTAGATTATAAAAACTTTTGTATATATCATTTATACTAACAAAATTAATGGGTATACTCTCAAGAACTGGTGACACTTGGATAGATTTTTCAGTAACCTTTATAATAAAAGGCAATATAAATCCTTTATGGTATGTACTTTCTACAAAAGAGAACGTATAAACTGTTTTGTTATCTAAATATGCTAGTGCGTTATAGAATCCAATACATTGAAACAGCTTGCATAATCTTTGCCTTAAACTATTTATAGTAATTGTGGAGGGTACAATAAACTGGTTAATAAAGCCAAGTTTAATCAAAGCTTGTCTAATTATTTTTTTTGCATCTGTTTTATCAGGTAATTTTTCTAGCTCAACTAAAAATAAAGAGTTATCAGGTATTTTGCCTATAGCTTCAGTAATTACATTAGCTCTATCAGTAACAGTTTCACCTTCATAGGTGTCGTTTAATATATAATCATTGCATATATCAATAATATTAATGGTAATAGTAACATTATTAGAAAAGGTTACAACAAAAACATTTTCACCATGTGACTCAACCTTCTCATAGTCTGTAAAAAGGCTCTCTTCCGCTAAAGTTGATGTGAAAAGTTTATTAATCAGCGTAATTATTTCACTACTAGCTTTTCTTATAACATATAAATTGAAGTTATTGTATTTACCTTTATAAGATGATACCAATAAATCTATTTTGCTACCTTTCCTAGCTATTTTTTTGATTTCTGAAGGATAAATTACCTCGGTTTCAGAAACAGAATCAATAAGGTTTAAACCTTTAATATTTTTTACTATGAATTCTGAAATATCTAATTTATCATTATTGTGCAAACTATCACTAATAAGCTTTTTCTCTTTGATTCCTCTGTACTGATTGTGTAACAAAAACATATCATTTCTTGAGGTAGTATCTTTTAGAAAATTTTTAATATCATTAAATGTAATACCTGTCGTTTGTTCTAAACTTTTAATAATTTCTCTGTAGTCCCATTTAGGGAATATAAAGATAGCATCATTTTCAGATTTTTTAGTGAAAAATTTAATTGCTATATATTGCTCACCATCGAAAACGTAAAGTGTTGAATTTTCATTTTTTCCATAATGAATCTTCTTAAGCAAATCAGTTTTTTTACCGATTTCATGTTCATAGCTATCAAGTATTACTTTTGTCCCAATAATAATATTTAAATAAAGCTCTGAATTTCTTATTTCTATTTTAGGGGTAATAAATAAAGCGTACCTTTTAAGTTGATTATTATAGTTATAAGCTTCAATAATTTCACTTACAAGTTCATGGGTACCATTATATGATGGATAAAATGAAATTTCTTTAGCATCTTCTACTGCTTCAGCACATGTGCCTATTGTTATTTTTTTATTTAAAAAATATTTCATAAATAGCATTTTAAGTAAGGCAAAATTTTTGCTATCTATAAAAGTATTTTTAGTTGCTTTTCCTTTGTAGTCTAAATTTACACTAAAATTATCAGTTTTCAAATTATTTGCATCTAAATATGCTTTTAAGTCTTGGTTAAATTTATCTCCAATGTAATCGGTAACTGAAGTTGATAAAAGCCATTTTATTCTTTGAATTTCTTCCTCACTTAAAGAACTCTCACAAAATAAAAGTGGCTCCTCATTATCAATATCATTTACAAAAACTCTATATGGTGATATTGCATTAAGTTTATACGGTATATTTATTAGATTTCTAAACTTCCGATCCTTCCGTAAATCTTCCCAATTTTTATTAAGTACGGTTGTATGAAATTTAATTATTTCAAGTATTGCTTTTTTAATTTCTCCGTTTACGGAATACACACTAAAAGTATTATGTTCTAAAAATGAATCAGTTATTTTATAAGATAATACTTGAATTGTTTTTTTTGCCATTATACGTCCTCCTAGTATCTTTTGCTAATTAATAATGTTATTTTAATTTATGTTAATTTTAGGCTAAAAAATAAAATAAAAAAAGCCGTTAAACACTAATATTAATAGCATTTAAAGGCTTGAAAAATTAACTTTTACTTGAAATTCAACTAATATTTTGATATAATAAAAACATTAATTGGATATTAGTAATAAAGAAGTTCTTTCTAACAAGCTTTTATGTGCTAACTACACATAATTGTTTTGGCCTATAAGATGTAGTTCGAAGTACATCCTGTAGGAGTTGAAAGGCTTTTTTATTTTTTTGGATTTTCTATATAATAGCATATGTTCCGAAAATTAGCAAATTTTAATTTATATAAGGCTTATGTAATTGATGTAATATTGAGTGTTTTTAGGGATATACAATATTTGTGGCGAAAAGGAACCTAAAAATATGTACTAAAAAAGCAATTCAGATAAGTTTGTCTGAGTTGCTTTTTACTCTTTTTATATTCTCTACTATGTGGTAAGGGATGACCATCACTTTTTATGCTGTAATTGTGAAGTAACAACTTACTGTATTTTAATTGCTATGTAACCACAGTACCTTTTTAATGTAATTTGGTAAACAGGCTTTTAATGTATTAATTATATCACATATAAAGAACTTAACAAAACTCTTCTTAAAATTATAGTAGACAATATCAAGTTATAGAAATAAGGGATGAAATGGCTAAATAAAGTTTAGTATTTTATATTAAGACTGGACTAAAATACATATAAATTTAACAGCAACTGTGTATACAGAGTTGTAGTGCAACTATAATAATTAACATTCTGCTCAAACTTTTTAACAAAAATTAATTGAAACATTGAATTACATAGTTTAATTTTGAGCAACTTTATTTCAACATTAGTTATTTTTTACGCAAAAATGAGATTTGGGGAAATTGCTTTGATGAAACTTTTTTACAAACCTACACTTAGCCTAACTAAAATTATTTAAGGGCATTAAGCAATTAGATATTTCTGTTTGTAATATCTAAAAATTTTTTAGAAAAAAGTTTTATTATATAAATGAATAGTTATAACCTGGAAAAAATGAATATATTTACTATCATTCAATTGTAATGTAAAATTAGGATGTATTTAAAATAAGGGAGGAGCTTAATATGAAAAAAATGAAGATCTTTATATCAACTATGCTAATTTTCAGCAGTATCAATGCATTTTCGGTAAAGGCTGCCGAGAGTAGTTCTGTGGATGCCACATCTCAAACGATTGGCCAACTATCTCCTAAAGAACAAGCTTTAACTAATGAAAAACTAAAACTATCTGAGGACTACTATAATAATAAAAAAAATAATAAAACTATCAATGGTATGGTGCCTATGACCTATAATTCAAGTAAAGTTATGTATTATCCATATAATAAGCAAGAAGCAGGTAATTGGTGTGGACCAGCTGCAGCATATAATGCGATTACAGGATACAAGCCATCTTTAGTTGGAGTTGCAACTCAATATTCATTATCGCGTGACTTGGGTACTGGAGCGCCTGGTGGGAATGGAACACCTATACCAGGTTCATGGTCATATATAATGAATTCATATTTAGGAGGAAACAATTATGCAGTAATAATGGGATCATCATATAATGCGACTGATTGGAGAGCGAAAGTTAAAAATTGTGTAATCTATACAGTAGATAAAGGATACCCAGTTATTGTGGATACTAAGCAAGATCCTTATGGTATTAAATTGTATCCTAAGTATAGTTATATTGATGATAGAGGAGTTAATGGAGCTTCTACGTTTCATTACATAACTGTAACTGGTTATGATGATACACCTGGAAATGATAGGATTTTCTACAGTGATTCTCATCCGGATTTTAACGAAAGATATTGGACATACACTACTAATGTAGCTACAGTGTCTAATCCTATGGGGATAATATGGTAGTGATATGGTTCGAATCTCCTATATGGAGAGCTACTATGCACTTTCTGTAAGGAGATTCTTATGAAAAAGATTTTCAAAATAATTTTAATTATAATTATTTTATCAATAACGGGCTTATTAATTTTTTTTGCTAACAAATTTAACTTTCAAATAATAAATGCAAAAAAAACATTAGAATATACTCTTCCTAATGATACTAGAGTAATTGATATCTTGGATAAAAATAATTTTTATATTCAGAAAAAAAATGATAATTGTATATATTTATATAATTTAAAAACCAAAATATTTTCACCAATAATTAAACCAGTAAATAATGGAGAAATTGTGGATGCAAGATTTTCAAATCATTGGAGTATATGGACTCAATTTCACAATGGCTTATATACTATATATTCTCAATATAAATCTACAACTCATATAAATGAAATTAATGGAGCTAAAGCCGAAAACCAGCCTGTTATATCATTAGATAACGATTATTTAGTTTACTCAGTGACTGATAAAGAAAAGTCTTCAATTATACTTTTTAATCTGAATGATAAAAAATCTATAACATTGGATTCAAAATCCAAAAATGATAAAGATATTTTTTCACAACCAGACATTAGTAATAATTTAATAGTTTGGTCGAAAAGCAAAAATGTTAATAACTCAATTTATAGCAATGTATACTGCTATAATATAAGAGAAAATAAAAAAGATTTATTATCAGAGAATTTACCAATATTGAAGCCTAAAATTGATAATAATATAATTGTGGCAACAAAAGTCAAAAGTAATACTGAGTATACTGAGAGTTGTATTAGTATTTATGATTTCAATAAAAAGAGTTGGTCTGATCTAATTGATGAGAATTCCGAGATATATCATGGGATGAAAAATGTTTCGATTGATGATCCACTAATCAGTTCTAAATACATTACATGGTGGGATAATTATTCTTCGAAAATTTATTTATATGATATTAAAAATTGTAAAGTATTGGATATATCTTCTGATAAGACTTCTGATTTAATTAACCAGGCATATTTAATGAGGGATAATCTTATTTTCTATAGAAGTGTCAACAAAAATAATGAATTATCGCATAAATGTCTAATAATTAACTATTAGGGGGAATCAATGATAACTATTAAGATTAAAAGCAAAAAAGTGGTTCTTATTCTTATTCTTATAATTATATTAATTATGATTTTTTTGATAGGATTTTCTCAATCTTTTAAGCATCCAATTAAACCTCCAGAGTTAAAAATTACTTCTGATAAAGTTAGTTTTTTGGCTGTTAAAAATGAGTATAATTGGTTTGAAAATACAGGAAGCACTAATCTAGGAACTTATTCAATTGAAAAAGCAAAATCTATTAAAGGATATAAAATTGGGAAAGGGCAGATAATTAGGTTAGAATTAACATCTAATAAAGGCTTAAAAGAATTTAATGTAAAAAAAGTTGAAGGAACAAGCATATATGACTACAATATCACAGATATAACCACTGAGACTTCATTTATAGCCCCTGAACAACCTGGTGAGTATATTTATCAAGTTGACGCATTTTGGGATGATACACACTCAATTCAATATGTATTTAAGGTATTTGTATCAAATTTAAATAACTAATATTGTTATTCCATAATTTTGCAAAGTCTCACGAAGAATATAGAACTACATTATTGAAAAAATGAATCATCAATTTTTCAAATATGAAATTTTATAATTTTTAATTTTGGCAGATACTTGATCTATGTGTATTCAGCATGGGTAACAACTTAGCGGTGAAAGTCTGCTGTGGACTTGATAGTGGAAACTATTAGTTAATAACGAAACTACTGAAAAACGCTTACTTTAGTTGGAAGTAAGTGTTTTTTTGTTCCGTTAAATTAATACTATACATAATTTAAGAAATTTATTTTTGAGGCTTTATAGTGATACTAGAGTGCAAACAATTAATACTTTCACCACAGATTGTCAACTACTGGTTAGATTGAAAATTCGATGATACTTATATTGGAAATTATCTTACAATGATTTTAAGATAAATTCTCACTCATAATAAGTTCAAAACTGATAATTGGGAGATATTAAAATGAAAGATATAATAATATTGCGTCAGTTTGAGGAAAATAGTGTTATTCATATTATAGGGAAAAGATTTTTACTGAAAGACTTTTTTTCGTCTGTATTTCAAAGAGTTACTAACAACGCTATTAATTGAACCTATTCTTTGTATTAGCAATTGTGCTTAGAAAGTAACAGATATCATGTAAAGGATAGGTATTAGTATCTCTCATGATACTGTATTAAGATTAATAAGAAAGCTACCTCAATACACAGTTAGAATTGATAGTTCAGTTAAAAATACAGGTATAGACGATTATACATTTAAAAAGAGAGAAAAATACTGTACGTTAATTTGTGATATGAACAAAAGAATGATTTTAGATATATTACCAAGTATGAATAAAGAAGTAATATTTGATTGTTAAAAGAAACACCTACAAATTAGTCTAATTAGTAGATCTAGCTCAATATAATATTCGGGCACAATTACTGAGTTATTACCTAATACGATACATGTTTCTATTTCACTTAATAAAAAATTTGATTGATATCACTGACAGATATATTAAGAAAAATGCTACTAGATAGGATATTATTAAAAAAATAGAGCATAAGCATCGATCTATAAGTATAAGAGGATTGGCTAGAGAGTATTCTATGTCGCAAAACACTATAAAGGAATATTTGAAATCATGGAGGTCTATATAATGGCTGCATGTGATAAAAAAGAATAATTTAACTTGATAAATATAGAAATTATACTATTAAATTACCAAAACATGGTGAAAATTAAAAGGAGTTTTAGATGAAATAAGTAAATCAATTTATGAAGGCTCGCTTCGATACTTGTATTAGTATATGAGAGAGAATGGAATAAGAAGAACTTGGGTGTTTAACATAACAGATGATAAATTATATTATTAATTCAAGCTTAATAATTAAGGTTCTCTACAAGAATGCAGAAAACCTAAGCAATACTGATGTTGCTATCTCAATAGAATCTTAAGTAGAGCATATACTGAATTAATAAATTTAAAGAATCTTATCGATAAATTTAAAAAATTTTAAAGGTTGATCTCTCGACTTTGATGGTTGGATTACTAAAGCTTATGGAAGGTGTAATTTTAACCTTTTAAGAAGTGAAATTTTACATTCTCAATGTATATCTGGATAGCAAAAAGACCGCTTATTTTAGTTTAGTACAATATATTATAATTTCACCAAAATTGCGAGAGAACTACTTTTAAGTGTAAAGCAACAAGAGGTGTAAGATATGTTGATTGAAAAACCTTATTAGAATATATTGTGTAAGAGTTGGGATTAAAAATAGATGAAGAGACTGATTTAGTTTCTGCAGCACAATGCTATTATAATGAACATGGAAGACAGAGGATAAGTAAATCAATACTTGAGCAATTTATAAAGAACATGAGCATAATGAAAACTAATAAATACTAGCGAAATTACCGGTTTATATATGTACAAGCTATGATGCATTAAAAATTGATGAAGAAATACTATAATGTAGAAATATTAAGATAAATAGTGATTAATTTACCATAATAGAGAAAATAAAGAAAATATAAGTCGTTATAAGATTGGACTACTTTTTGTAAAAGGCTTATATATTGCTTTCTAGTTTATAGAGGATTCTACCAAACAATATATAACTTAGCAACAATTAAGTTTTTATTAAAGCTGCAATTTTCATAAATATATGAACGTAATTATACCATTTCATAATACTATATTCAATAAAAATTAAAAAAATCCTCTGATTTTAAATTAAATCGAGGTAAATTAATGAAACTACAAAAACACTTTGAAAAATTCGACTCAGAAATTGGATTAAATCCTACTAGAGAGCAACGTATTGATTCAGCTTATGGCACGTGGAGAGATAACTTTAAGGAACATGAAGAACTCAAAAAGGTATTCAATGATTTTTATCAGCAAGGTTCTTACGCCACCAGAACAGCAATAAAACCTCAGAATAGCTCTGAATTTGATATTGACGCAGTTTTATTACTTGATCTGGATGACCAAAAAAAACCTAAAGAAACATTACAACTAATAAAAGATATCATAGAAAGTTATTCTGCTTATAAAGGTAAATCTAAAATCAAAGATCGTTGCGTAAGAATAGACTATGCAGGAGATTTTCATATGGACATTGTACCAGCAAAACCATCTGGTGATGAACATATTCTTATACCTTGTAAATCTGATGATGAATGGCAGGAAACTAATCCTAAAGGATTTAAAAATTGGTTTAATGAAAAACATGCTGAGGCATCATATAAACTTAGCAGAGTTGTAAGAATAGTTAAGTATTGGAGAGATTTAAAAGTTGGTAAAGATACAGCGCCTAAGTCAATTCTACTATCTACGTTATTAGCAAATAATATAGTAGCAGCTAATTCTATTGCTGAAACTCTTGTATTAACACTAGAAAACTTGCTTCAAAGTATTGATTCAATTTTAGATGATGAGGAACAACCATATGTTGAAAATCCATCGCTTGACGGAGAAAATTTAGCGCGTGATTGGGATAAAGATAAATATAATATATTTAAAACAAAATTGGAAAATTTTGCAGTTAATGCGAGAGCTGCTTTAGATGAAGAAGATAAAGACGAAAGTATAAAACAATGGAGAGATATTTTTGATACAAAATTCCCTAAAGAACTTCCAGAAGAAGAAACAGCACAAGCTATTAGCGCTGGAAAAATTCTCGTTAATGCGGCAGGTACATTTAACACGACTGAAGGAAAGGTCATTCCTCAACATAGGTTCTATGGAGATGTAAAATATGAGGAAAAATAAAAAAATATATCCTAAACCTAAAAATGTTACACTAGGCTTGCAATTGCTTAATGTAGAAAAAAGCTTTCCAAGCTTTGAGTTTTGTAGAAATGAAGATGAATTTTACTGGATAGGAAAATTAACACCTTCTAGTAATACCTATACAGTAAAAATTATTTATCGACACAAAAAAGCGCCAAAAGTATTTATTGTAAAACCAGAGATTTTAAAATCTAGTCCTCATTGCTATCCAGATGGATCACTATGTTTATATTATCCTTTAGATAAGGATTATAATAGCAAGTTTTCAATAATAGCTGATACAATTATCCCTTGGACTTCTGAATGGTTATATTATTATGAAAAATGGTTAGATTCAGGAGTTTGGTGGGGGCCAGAAGCGCCTTATAAACAAAACTCCATTGAAAGAATATATAAAATGGAGGAATTTTCTTAAATGTTAGATTGGGAAAAAATAAAATCAGAAGGTTGGAAACCTAAAAATGGAGAATATTTAAAAATATTATCAATAGATGGTGGAGGAATAAGAGGCTTATTTCCTGCTCAATATCTTACAAATATAGAAAAATCTACTGGTAAAAAAGTAAATGAATTTTTTGATTTAATTGTTGGGACATCCACAGGTGGTATTATAGCTTTAGGATTATCGGTAGGTATACCTGCTGAAAAGATTGCAAAGCTATATGAAGATAATGCAGAAGAGATATTTAAACCAACATTATTCAATAAGATATTTAAAAAATCGGGAATGATATTTAGAAATTCTTACACAAATAAATCTTTAATTGAGTTATTGATTAATACTTTTGATGACAAAAAGATGATTGATGCAGATGTAATGTTGTGTATCCCGTCATTGGAACATAACAAAGCAAGACCTAAAGTATACAAAACGCCTCATAATACAAAATTTCATTGGGATCAAAGTTTAGAGATGTGGAAAGTAGCTCAAGCTACATCAGCAGCCCCGCTATATTTTCCACCTGCAATGGAAGACGGCTGCAAACTTTATGGAGGTTTATGGGCTAATAATCCGATACTAGTAGGTATTACTGAAGCATTACATCATAATATTAAATTGGATAATATTAAAATCCTTTCTATAGGGACTGGAGAAAGTTTATATTCAGGGGATAATTCTATATTTAAACATGGTGGACTATGGTCTTGGAAAGAAAATTTATTAGATGTATTTATGAACGCTCAATCTTATGCAGCTGAGAATACAGCAAATTATCTTATCAAAGGAGATAATTTAACAAGAATAAATTTTACATCAGTAAAAAAAATTGGTTTAGATTGTGTAACTAAGAGCTGTCTTGAAGAGTTAAAGCTTGAAGCGGATAATTCCTTTAAGGATACTTTTAGAAACAATCAAAATGTTGAAGGAAAATTTTTTGAATTATATAAAATAAATAATTAAAACAAATAAGAATATTGTAAAAAATATTGAATAGTATTTTTGTTTCATTGAAATTAAAATCATTAAAAAGTTTTAATTTCAATGAAACTTTATTATATGCTTTAGCGTAAAAAACACCTGCTTACAGGTAGTCCTGACTATAACGTTATACTGATACTATGAGAATTTAATTCTAATCAATATTTTTATCGAGAGGTACATTTATGTATTTATTTAGAAGCGATGAGCAAGATATTTCACAACATGGCCTTTTATGTCCATGGCATAAGCAGCAGCAAGATTGTTATGGAGATGAGTATCCTGAGAAACTTAGTCATATTTTTTCAGAAATTGGACATGTAAATGACATACATATTTCACAGCAAATACTTAATCATATTAAACTTGGAGATTCTATTAAATCAGATGCCATTTTGCCAATAGATAAGGATGTTCCAGAAAAATTAGGAAAGTCTAAAAGTATATTTATATCACTAAGTAAAGATATTAATCAGACATTTAATTACTGCTTACCAATGCTATGGATCGATGGAAGAACTGGTAAGACTATGATAAAACTACATAGATCTCCAGTTGTAATGATAAACATACCTTATAACTTTATTGAAGAAAAAAATAATTCATATGAATTTATGCTAGATTCTTTTGATAAAGATTACACATTATTTCAAAAAATTGCGAAAACTTTTGACAATGATAATTATAGAGTAGGTGAGAATTTTATTATAGACACAACATCTAATTTAATTATGTCAAAAATCCTGACAAGTTACTTGCCTGATAGAAAGGATTTTACTAAAGTACATAATTATGCGAATTCTAGAAAAGAAGTATTAGGATATAAAAGAATAGCTAGTGAATATTGTGTCACTCTCCCTAACATCATTGCAGATTTAATATTATTTACTGAAGATAAATATAAAAATAAATTATATGAACTTATCTGGATTAAAAGAAACGATTTAACTTCATTCATTAATAACATAATTGAAAATGAAGCAAATCTATCGCCTTTAGAAATAAGCGTATATGAGATATTATATGTTCTTAACAAAAATATTGCTGAAGTAACAGCTCCGTCGATTATGTCTAATAAGGACTTTTCAATTAGACAGATTATCGTATCGTTATTGACAGTAAAGCATAATCTATTAAAAAAACTTTTAATTTATTTTTCAGATAAACTCTTTGATAATTCCACTATATGTATAGATGATGGACTAGACTTTCAAGCAAGAGTAGAGTACCCATTATATGTAGGAACTAGGTTTAATGACAGTAATGACGGATTTATAAATTTTACTTACCTGATGCATATTTTAATCTAACTCATTATATAGATAGAAATGAACAATATGGAATTTCTTCAGAAGAGCTTTTTATGCATTCATATTATGGGCACAATATAGCTATAATGAATGGTAAAAGGTACAAGAAAGTACTTTTTTTAATAATTAATCTTGATGAAGATATTCCTAAAAATTACACGATAGATCCTGGGGTAATTCAATGCATTATAATTAAGACTAGCAACTACTATAGAATTATAGATAAGAATATATTTTCAAAATGTAGACATTTACAAAACATTATCATTATTAAGCATGAAGCTACTAACTTTATTATTAACAATGTTGTGACTGATAATGATATCGAAAGAATAAATAAGATTTTAGTATAATATTTGTAAGATTGGAAAGGATTCTTTAATGGTAGAAGATACTTCAGATGTATATAAGTTAATACGTAATTTCAAATCAAAAGGGAAAACTTTTGAATTTAGATTGAGCGAATATAATTGCTACAGGCTTAGCAATGGAAAATGTAGTATGGATACTACATTAGGAAAATCCGAGCTCTCTCTAGAATATGATCAATATGACTACTGTGACATCCACTATTGTCCAACTTTATGTAATTCAGTCAAAGTGCTGGGTATGCAGGATAAGAACCATACAGTAAGAATAACGAAAAATTCCTGTGGTCATTATACAATAACTGATGGACAACATAGACTCTGTTCTAGCTCACATAGAGATATGTCTATAGAAGCTTATGTAGAAGAGAATGGTACAATATGTCCCAAATGTTATTGGAGAAATAAGAGTCTTCTATATAGGTTAAGAGATCTTTTTAAACTTAATAATACGTTTTTAAAAAAATTATAAAAACGTATGAAGTTCAATATAGTAAATAATGATAATCTAATAAAAAATAGAAAAAGTGCCTTTGTAGAATCAAAAACATGTATGCTAATTTACATATTTGATTTTCTAACAATAAGAATATTGGATGATTTAGAAATAGCATTGAAAATCCATGTAATAGGATAAATAGGAAGCTTTTGAAAATAGTAAAACCTATTTCGCAAAAATGTAATATAGTTTTAATAGAGAGTGATTATAGGGAATTTTTTAAACCGATCAATGTAAAGTTTAGAAAAACTCCATACCAATTAATCGAATCAATAAAAAAATATATTAATTTAATTAAGGAAGATAATAATTTAGATTAATGAAATTAGGTAATTCGCTACGATATATATTATCTAAATGATGACTGAAGCAATGAGTAAAACTAGTGTTTTTGATCAAAATTTATTATAAAAATAAATACCTTACAAAAACAAAAAGACTAAATTTTGATCAATCTTTGTTTCAAAATCTAGTCTTTTTCTTATACGCTATAATCAGTTTTAACCAGGTTATTTTGATCAAACTTTTTTTCAAACCTACATTTGTCATTGTGGGTTTGTAAAAAAGTTCGATCTTTTGGAAAAAAGTTGAATCAAAATAATTAATAGAGCTATAACAGGACATTAATGCTAATAAAAGATAAATATGAAGGACTATACATTCTGATTTTGAGAAGGTATAGTTCTTCTTTTTTTGTACATAAGAAAATAGTGTTGATTTGATAGAGTTTAACCCAAAACTCTTCAAATCAACACAAAAATATCTTAAAAGCTTAAGTCTTAAGGATATAATAAACTAATTCTTTAAGTTTCTAACTGTTTCAAGAGATAGACCGGTTTTTAGTGCAATGGTTTCATCATCGATTAGACCAAGCAAGTTTTTTGCGATTTCAATAGCTTTTTGGTTAGTTCCTCGTTCAATACCTTGTTCGATACCTTGTTCAATACCTTGTTTTAGACCTTCTTCTCTTGCTGTCTTTTCCCTTGTCAATTGATCCATAATTTCTGCCTGCCTAGCCTCATAAGCCATTCTAGCTTCCTTACTTTTACTTACTCTTTGTAATATTTCATAAGCTGTTTTAATATTTTCATTTTTTTCAGCTATCATTTCCATTTCCTCCTTTGAATCAGAGTCTATAAATTCAAGCCAATCCAGTATGGGGTCATCTACATCTTTTATACGATCTAATTTTGATAGCTTAGGTAATTCTAAAAAATGTATTTCTAGAACATCAGTAAGCTTATAGCCAGTTTCATCTTCTAAAATATGAAAAGTAGTGTGTATTTTATCTAGAGGTATCCTCTCAAAATCAACTATATTTATAGTAATACATTTCTTTAATTTATCGTATGTATCCCCAGGGCTTACTTGGCTATTATACATCTTTGACCAGTAGAATAGACTTCTTTCAGCCATGAATTCTGTAGGAAATATTTGTATTTCGATATCTATATGTTCACTGTTTTTAGTTTTTACTCGAACATCTAAGATGCCTTTTTTGTCTTCTTTGAATTCTCTTAAAAGCTCTGTATTCAAGAATTCTATACCTTGGAATTCTTCCTTATTTAATCTTAGAGCTGCGCTTAGGAATGCAATTAAAATATCCTTATTTTTCTCGTCACCAAAAATAAGCTTAAATACAAAGTCAATCTTAGGTGACATTATAAAATTGTCATAATCAGTTCCTTTTATATAAAAAATGCTATTTATATCCTTAATTATAATCACATCCTTTTAAATATACTATATATGTAATTATGTCCACAAATAATACTTTTACTGCCTAAATTTATATTACTTTAGTATATTATAACACATTAAAGGATTTTATATAATTTGATTTAAAAAATATGATTTTATAATCTGCTATGTTGATTTATTCCTACTTGGCGATATATCTAAAATAATTCTTTTATCCATATTACAGATTAGGGTACAGTACTTTTTTCTCTTTTTAAATGCAAAATCATCTATACCTATATTTTTAACTGAATCATCAATTGTAACTCTGTGTTTAGGTAGCTTTCTTATTAATCTTAATATAGTATCATGAGAGATGCTTATACCTAGCTTTTTCATATTGCATGATAATTTTTCAGCACTAATTGTCAAAGCTAAGAATGTAATTAATTTAATAGCTTTATTAGTTATTCTTGCGTACGCGGATGCAAAGGGTAGTCTTTCAGTAAAGATTTTCTGGCTACAACTAGAAGATCTACATTTAAACTTTCTAACAATAATAGTTATATTTTTAGAAAGCCCTCTAAAGATCCATCAGAAAGTTTTCTAGTATATTTTGAATGTTTGCTCTTTGATATTGTTCCGCAACGTGGACAGCAGCTCCATTCGGAAGTACTCTCGGCTATAATTAGAGTATATATTGAAGAGACAAAGTAACATGGGCTTAGCTGTTATTTCATTATAACTCAACAACGATATTGAAATGTTTCAGCATAAGCTGAGGCTTATTGAAATACTTATAACAATTATTATATTAATATCTTATAGAATAATTGATTCCGTAAAAATTAATGCTATGATAAAATTAGAAAATAATAATGAATAATTGACGTATGAAAATTAGGAGTAATAATATGAACAAAAAATTATGTTCGCTTGAAAAGTTTAGAGAAGATTTTCGAGATATAAAATCAATATATATCACTCAGATATATAAAAATTTAGAAAATTATAAGATTGAGTTTTCACTCAGCCAAGGAGAAGTAATTAAAAAATTTATTAATAAAGTTCCAGAAACTCCAGGAATATATTATTTTCAAGCTAATTTTAATAATGTTTATAAAGAGTGGAGCTATCAAAAAAATATAACAGAAGCTAAACAAAGAGATAACTTTATTAATATTCTAAGTACAAAATGGGATGAATCCTCATTAAAAAAATCTTCAGGTATTAATAAAGTGATATGTAAAAGCAAGACTAATATAAGAAAGAATATAAATCATTTTGCCGATAATTGGGTGGCGTTCTATATTGGTAAACATCAAAACCTAAGGCATAGAATAAATGAGCATATAACAGGAAATGATTGTGAAAGTACATATGCTTTAAGGCTTTTAGACAGGGCAAATATATTCAAAAATGTTAAATTTAGAATATATTACTGCGAATTAATAGATTTTAAGGATGATGAAATCTTTTTTATGGTTGAACAGTTTGAAAAAGAGGTTAGAAGCAAAGTTAAACCTATATGTGGAAGACAATAAAATTATTATGCTTATAATAATGATTATAGTAGCAGGGGGTGGAGGAAGGGTGCTTTATCATATATCTTTTGATACTAACAATATTATTTATAAATTTGAACCTCGGATACAAGAAGAAATTTTAGAATCTGAAAACAGCAAAATGAGAAGAATCTGTGTTTCTGATAGCATTGAAAATTGTTTATCAGCAATCCCAAGAAGGGATGAAATATTAAAGGACTTTATAATTAAACAAGTATATGGGAATTTACCTAAGTTTGTAATATATGAATTTAATAAAATTAAGGTACAAAGCAATAACTTGTTGAGTAGTAGTTTTATAAAGCAATATGTTCCAGATGCTGAAATAAATAATGAACTATGGATTGTCAATCAAGAAGTTATTCCTGATAAAATCAGTTTTGTAAGCCTAATTTCCTTTAAAGATGTCCAACCTGATAATGGACCATCAAAGATAACAGATGTTGTTTATAAAACAATAAGAACAATTAAATAAAAATACAAGAAGGAGGTGTTCATATGGACAAACAATTTGATTTTATTAAAAAGGAATTAATCAAACACTTTCAATTTAAAGACGTTGCATATAAAAATGAAATTAATGAGAATATATTTTTTGAGGCAATAGCTAATGATAATAGAATTGTTCAGTTAAGATTAGTTAAAACAGGTTTTGTATATTATAAAAATGGTAGTCAGTGGATTCAGATAAAAGGATTTAAGTTTGATTAATAATTTATTAATTTTAATATATAGCTCATTTTTTGGAGGTATAATAAATTTGTGTATTTAAGAAAGAAGATTTTAAAATATTTTTTTAAAATAAAAATATAAACCATACAATTTTAAATCTTACTGTGCAATCCAATAAGACAACTAAAATCATTGATATATAAGGTGCTGCAAGAAAAAATGTTGAATATTTCACGTATCGGAGGACACCGATTCGCTTTTCGAAACCAATAGTTCACACTAATAAAACAGTTTCTTTTGACAAGAATTATTAAGGAAGTTCCTAGGATTATCACAGAATGTAATTGCAAGGACTCGGCATATGAAAAACTTCTATATGCGATGTACTAAATATCGCAAAGGAAAAGAAAATTTTTACGATGGCATTAAAGATAAACCTGACGATGAAGTATACCGTCTCTTTTACCCAAATAAGTTTGCTGTAGAAACAATGTTTAAAGTATCCGAATATGACTACATTCACAACGAACTGAAAAGAGTTGGTGTAACACTAAAACTCTTACATCAAGAATATAGGGATTTTTGCAACAAAGAGGGCTTAATTCCTGTTGGATACACTAGATTTACAGAGGGCTATAGTCATACATTAACTAGTGTAATCTTTCTAATCATTTAGAACATAAACCAGGTTTGATAAAATTTATAGTTAAATTATATATATCAAATGAGTTGTTGATCAAACTTTATTATAAAAATAAATAATTTGCAATAATATAAACACTAAATCTTTATCAAACTTTTTTTTCGAAATCTAGTCTTTTTTATACGATACAATCAGCTTTAGCAAGATTATTTTGATCAAACTTTTTTCAAACCTACAACCATTTGTAGAATACAATAAAGTTTGATAATAATTCAAATTAAATCATGGGAACTAGGGTGTAAAATGGAGTAGAAAGCATAAAGATTTCTTAAATCTTTATGCTTTTTTATTTTTGATTTTGCAGGAGATTATACATGATCATAGAATAATGTTAAGAGAATGATTACAAGATATTGTATGTATTGGTAATTTGAAAGAGGTGGAAAGATGAGTAGAATAAATGCTATTCAAAAGGCAATTCAAAGCCTAGATGGTGGAGAGTATCAAAAGCTTATGGATGCATACCTTTGTAAAAAGTTTAACTTTAGTAATATTCAGCCATTAGGCTCTCATACAGGTACAAATAAAGTGACTAAAGGAATACCAGATTCATATGTAAAGCTTGAAAATGGGAAATATATTTTGATTATGTATGGCACTGTTGAAAGCACATCCTATGAAAAAATAGAAAAAGATATAAAATCATGCTTTAATAAAGATAAACTAGATTTAGATAAGATGAAGATTTCAGAAATTATCTGTTGTTATACATCGACTAATATCCATATAGAACAACAAGAAATGCTAGAAAATATGATTGAATACATTAAAATAACATTACTAGGAATAGGAACTGTATCTAATGATTTATTAATTCATTATCCTACAATTGCATCAGAATTTTTAAATATTCCAATAGATACACAACAAATTTATGATATTAAAGATTTTGTAAGGTTATATGATAAAAATGGCATGAATGCACCAATTAATATGGAACTGTTATTTAGAGAGTCTGAAATAGATTCATTAATGAGCAAACTAGCAAAAGATAGTGTTGTTTTGGTATCTGGCAATTCTGGAGTTGGTAAAACAAGATTAGTACTAGAAGTATGCAGATTTTATCAAGAAAAATATGGAGCTAAGGTACTTTGTATAAAAAATAATGGACAGATGTTATACAATGACTTGAAATATTACTTGTCTGATCCAGGAGATTATTTAATATTTATTGATGATGCTAATCAAACTACCCAATTAGAGCATGTTTTAGATTATGTAATTACACCTTCAAGTAATGTCAATATAAAGGTAATTATGACTGTAAGAGACTACGCTCAAAGCAGAGTAGAAGGTATAGTTCGTGATAAAATAATACCACAGATAGAAAAAGTACATATTTTAAGCGATGATACTATAACTGGTATTCTAGAAAGTAATTTGGGAATTAAAAATGAAACATATTTAAGGCAAATTAAAAAAATTGCAAAAGGCAATCCAAGATTAGCAGTTCTAGCAGGGAGAATTGCTATAGATAAAGGATATGTTTCAATTTATAATTCAACAGATATATTTAGATTTTATTATGAAGGTATTATGGAAAGGATATTTGATAGTAGAAGTAAGATTTTAGTGGCGTTTGTGATTGCTTTACTTGGACCAGTAGCGTATAAAACAAACAGAATAGCTATTAGTATATTGTCTAACTACGGTATCGGGGAAAACGACTTCTATTTAATCTGCCATGATCTTAATGAAAATGAAATAGTAGATTTGTTTTTAGATCAGGCTGTGAAAATTAGCGATCAGAGCATGGCCAATTACTTGTTATATTATGTTTTAATAGAAAAAAGATATATTACTATCACCGAGATTATAAAAAATGGCTTTTTATCGTTTAAGAATAAAATTCTTTACGCATTAAGCACAATAACAAATTTATTCTATTCTGAAAGTGCACTAAATTATATAAGAGATCAAGTCAATGAAGTTTGGAGTGTTATAGATAATAGTGAAGAGCAATTCGAGTATATAAAATGTTTCCATGCATTAAATGAAGAGAAATCTATGGCTTATATTAAAAAGAGAATTGATGATATGGAAACAGAAGATATCGATTTGCAAAGTTTTGATTTTAAAAGGAATATGAATAATCATTCAATTAAATCAGAATATCTTGATATTTTAGGAAAGTTTAAGTATTCGGATAATTACAATGTAATTCTTGAACTAATTATATATTATTTTAAGAAGAGACCACGTGAGGTAATGGATTTTTATTTTCTATTCACAGACTACTTAGGATATGATGCCCATTCGTATCAAATTGGATATAAGAATGAAATGTTAAATGTGGAGTATTTATGGAAAGCTTCAAAAGAAGGACAGGATATTAATATTACTATTCTGATGCTTCATGTGATAGAAAGTTATACTAAATATGAATATCATATTACTGAAAGTAACGGTGGCAAATCAGTGGATTTTATAACACTTAGTTTGCAAATGGGAGATGGGTTGGATAAATTAAGAGCACTTATATGGGGTATTTTGGGGAACCTGTACCAAAAAGGGGTGTTTAAAGATTTTATTGATAGAATCTTATTAAATTTCAACCCCCATCAACAATATGGAAATGATAGTAAAAGTATTTTTAAAGCTGATTTAGAATATATAAAGGATAATATAATTAATTTTATATTAATTCCATCCATAACTCAATGCAAAGTTCTTAGACATCTTGAAGGGTTATGTAAGATATTTGATCTAGAAGAAGAGACTCTAAAAAAATACAATCTAAATGAGGATTTTAAAATTTATCATGCTTTAATTTTAGATTATGAGTATGGAGATGATTGGCAAGAGAAAGAGAATGAGAAAAAAGCAAATATTTATAGATTAATTAATAATTACAAACAGAAGGATTTTATTAATCTATTTAGAGTATGTAAGTATATTTTAGATTGTAATGAGGGGGATATTGACTGGCATTTGCAAACTGGTATAGAAACAGTATTTGACTTAATAAAAGATGATTTGAATCAATATAAAATAGCAGTAGAAGCATATTTAGAATGCAATACACCATGTTATTATAGAGCAGATGAACAAATCTCTATTCTATTAGTGAATATAGGAATTGAAGAGACCGAGAGAATAATTATGGATTATGAATACAATCAGAAGAATATGTGGATATATGATTTCCTAAGCTGCATTCCTCATGAATCAATAAATAAAAGATATGCTCAATTAATGCAAAAAATATTGAACGAACAAATTGAAAAAGGGCATCCAATTTTACCTAAATTTGATGTGTTGATAAAGTATAAAAAGTTTATAAAAGATATAGTCTCAGAGTTTTCTAGTAAATTATTAAGAAAATTTTCATCTGAAGCACGTATAATTGGGGCATTCATAGGAAATGCAATAAACGATGAAAAAGCAGAGATAATATGTAATATTTTTAAAGATAATATTACTATTTTAGAGAACTTATACATAGCTGCATTAAGCTCACATGTAGATTTAAAAGGTAATCTATTTATAAGATTAGCAGAAGGCAATAAAGGGTTCTTAAATAAGTATATAATAAAAATAATTAATGATAATGATAGGTACCAATTTTACTATGCTATTGATAGATTATGGCAACTTGATAACTATGATGAATTTATAGATTTTGCATATGATGTTATCGTTAAATATTCAAGTAAACGAAATTCCTGGTATACTGGACGATATATAGAAAAAATATTCATTAATAATGATAAAACTAATGATTTAGTTAAAGAAAGAAAACTTCAATGGATTAAGAATTATATAGATATAAATTGCAATGAAACCAAAAAGATAGTTGATATTTTTAAGATGATAGCTGAATGTTTAAAGTTTTACAAAAAAGAACTTATTATATATCTATTAAGTAAAAACAGTGATATTGATATGTTTAAAGAAATAACATTTTTTCCTTCGTTTATGTCGTGGTCGGGTAGTGAGGTTCCTATTATTGAGGAAGAGATAAATTTCTTGAATGAATTGATTGATTCAATTAATGGATTAGATTATATAGAACATAGAGCGTATCTAAAGGAAAAAGTTATGATAAAAGAAAAAAGTAAGCAAGCTGTTCTTCTTCAAGAGTACTTAGAAGATAGCGATTTAGCGTAATTATATGTAAGCGTAAAAGATTTACCGCCTAGTTTACTATGATTTCCTTTGCTAAAAT
>NZ_JAABNO010000046.1 GCF_009928445.1 Clostridium sp. C8-1-8
CACTCGGCTGTTAACCGATAGGTTGGAGGTTCGAGCCCTCTTCGCGGAGCCATTTGTACATAACGCCAGTATAACTGGCGTTTTTTTGCTGTTTAAAGAAATAAAAAATTTTATTAGTTGATCCTGAGTGTTATGAATGATTTAGAATAAATAGTTGGAATGAACAGTAAAATAGGTTTGTAAATTAGTTTGTGAAATTACCCACATAGAAAACTAATAATTTGTTGATAACTACCTTATTAATACAGAAGTTGTGGATAATTAAAATATCTATTAAGCTATCTTAACTTAGAGGCTATAAGGTATTAGCTTAATAATATAAGCATATTACATAAGTAAACGATTTGTTCAGATTTATGACCATACCATAACATTGACGTTAAGGTTATGGTATATTAGAATTATAACGGAGGCGATAGCATGGATCAAAAATACTATCAGATAGATGAAGTTTCAAAGATAACTGGATTAACCAAAAGAACCATAAGATATTATGAAGATATGGAGTTGTTTATACCTTCTTCAAGGACTGATTCAGGTTACAGACTTTATAGTGATGAAGATATAAGTACTATAAATGAGATAAAAGATCTTAGAGCCAAATTAGGTTTAACTATAATAGAAGTTAAGCAAATATTAGGCTTGAGAAAGAATCTTAATAAAATTTGGAATAATGAAGTTAGTGATCCTCTGTATATAAATGAAGCCTTGAATAAGCTTAGTTCATTGATAGAAACTATAGATGAAAGAGAGAAGGTATTAAGAAGAGTAAAAGATAATTGTAGCAAGAGTCTAGAAAAATTAAATGCACTATTAGATAGGAAAGAGGAATAGAAATGAAAAAGGATAATTATAAATGGATAGCATTATCATGTACTACAATTGGTGCGTTGATATCTGTTATGAGTGGTAGTACTCTTATGATAGCATTACCAATCATTATGAAGGATTTAAATGCTGGAATGGGTATAGTTACATGGATCCTTATGGGATATATGCTAGTTCTTACTATACTAGTGCCTTCAATAGGAAGAATTGCAGATATGGTAGGCAGAAAGAAATTGTATGTTAGTGGGTTTGCTGTATTTACAGTAGCATCTCTTTTGTGTGGGCTTTCGCAAAGTGGAGTAATGCTTCTTGTGTTTAGGTTAATACAAGGAGTAGGTGGTTCTTTAATGGTAGCCAATAGTACAGCAATAGTAACAGATGCATTTCCTAAGAAAGAATTAGGAAGAGCTTTAGGAATAAACAGTATGATCATAAGTGTTGCTAGTGTTATAGGACCTATATTAGGTGGATTCCTAGTCAACTTTGGATGGAGAAGTATATTTTATATAAATATTCCTATAGGTATCGTCGGAACCTTGTGGGCTGCAATTCAGCTGAAAGAGGTTTCTAATTTACCAGAAAAACAAAAGTTTGATTTTAAGGGAACAATAGTATTTACTTTAGGAATGTTATCCTTGTTAATAGCTTTAACTTTAGGTAGTTTTTCAGGTTGGTTAAATATGAATGTAATAGTACTTATAGTTGCTGCAATAATATTGATAGCTCTATTTGTAAATATAGAGAGCAAAATAAAATATCCTATGTTGGATATGAGATTATTTAAAAATAGAATATTAGCATTTGCATATGCCAGTAACTTCTTTAATGGAATAGCTAGAGGAGCTGTGACATTTTTGTTGGTTTTCTACTTCCAAGGTATAAAGGGAATAGATCCGATAATAGCAGGTATGTTACTTACACCACTTGCAATATCTATGATGTTAATTTCCCCTATAAGTGGAATATTGTCAGATAAGTATGGATCAAGAGCTTTGAGTTCTGTTGGACTTGGGATATCTGCTCTAGGATTGCTTGGATTTATGTTTATAAAAGAGAATTCCTCTATGACTTCTCTTGTAATATCAATGCTGGTAATGGGATTAGGATCAGGATTGTTCTTCTCTCCTAACACAAATTCCATAATGGGATCAGTACCTGCAGATAAAAGAGGGGTTGCAGCTGGTGTTAGAACTATGTTAAATAATGCTGGAACAGTTTTAAGTATAGCACTTTCAATGGCTATTATAGCATCTAGCGTATCTCCTGAAGCGATGCAAGCACTTTTTGTAGGTACACAAGTAGGTGCAGAAGGTATCGCAATAGGTAAGTTTATAGGTGGGTTAAGACTAGCGTTTACAATATCTTTCATCTTTAGTGTAATAGCTGCAATCTTATCCTACTTAAGAGGACCAGAAGTAAAGTGGGAAGAAAATGTTGAAGAATCAGCGGCATAAGCTTCTATATTAATTTAAAGAAATAAAAAATAGGCTGTTAATTATATTTATAATTGACAGCCTATTCTTACTTTATAAAAATAGTTAGTTTATTTATTAGTTAATTTATTCATTTGTTTAGCTAAATCTCTTAAATATTCCGAGCTAGCTGCTATTTCTTCTCCTACAGCGGCATTTTGATTTAGGGAGTCAGAGACTAATTTAAATTTATCTATAGTATCCTCTGTTAATTTAGTAATATTAGAGTTGAATTCAACTACATTTTCAGTTTCCATAATCATCGATGAAGTTAAGCTACTTATACTACTTATATTTTCATTAGATATCTTAAGCTTGTTTGCCATAGTTGATACATTTTCAACAGCAGTAATAAGTATAGTGTTACCACTAGATATCTGTGAATTATTTTCTGTCATAAGAGATTCAACTTCTTTTATTTTATCTTTAAGTTCACTTAGGATAGCGCCTATATCAGTTAAGGAATTTCTACTATCTTCAGCAAGAGTTCTAACTTCATCAGCGACTACAGCAAAACCTTTACCTAGCTCACCAGCTCTTGCTGCTTCGATTGATGCATTTAGAGCTAATAAATTAGTCTGTTCTGAGATATCACTTATAATACCTATTATATTATCTATCTCAGCTGATTTTTGTTCTAATACTTTGGAAGCTTCAAAGGTATTATTTATTCTTATACTTATATTATTAATTATTTTTAATGCTTCATTTAAGGAAGTTGTATTTTGATTTGATAAAGAAATAATATCATTTGAGAATATTTTTGTGTTCTCAACTTTATCAGATACATTCTTATTTATATTAAGTAAATTATTAAGAATAGCCTTATTTCTTTCAGATTTATCTAACATAGTATTAGAATCATTATTTATCTCGTTGCTTGTAACGGCAATATACTGTAATGATTTTGCTTCTTGTTCAACAGCAGTTGAAAGAGTTGTACTTGAGTTTAGAAGCATATCTGAAAATTCACCTAGCTGAGAAAATAACTTTGAGATGTGATCATTTTTCTCTTTTAGAGTTCTTTCATTGGCAGCTATGTCTTTAAATAGCTTAGATGCGAAGTATGTAAAAATATATATTGCGAAAGATGTAAGAGATATAACAATTATTCTAATAAGTATTTCTCGCAAAAATACTTTTTCATCCGGTAGAAGCTTTGAATCGTTTAAAAATATATAAACCTGAGATAATATACTAAGTGCAATTGATACTAAAGTTAATTTACTATCAAACAATAGAGCACTGAGAAGTATAAAGTAAAATACAATTATCCATAATTCTTTAGAAGGGACCATTCTTGTAAGATAAAGATAGTTAATATAACATATAACCACTAATGCACCTTTTAGAAATTGTAGGCCTTTATTCCATGATTTTTCATCCTTCAGTGCATATTTATAACCAAATCTAAATATCATAACCTCGATAAAAGTCATAGCTAATAATATTAATAGTGAAGTCCAACTTATTTCTGAATATAAGTTCAGAGCTTTCATAGACATAAACACTATACCTGCTAATAAGGCACTAATAGAATAAATTATTAATACAAATTTTAAAGTTTTTTTCTGAAAGTCAATAATACTGTTTGATAAAGCTTCCATTTTTATCCCCCTGTTTATAATTAAATTACCACTTGTAGATTAGAGAAGCCATAGTGTATCCTGCTGCTACAGAACAAAAGACAAGTATATCATTTGCTTTGAAATCATCTATAGATAGCATGTCATCTAAAGCTATAATCGGGCTTGCACATCCAGTGTAGCCGTACTTGTCTCCGTTGAAGATAGCTTTGGATCTATCAACACCAAGTTTAGCCAAAGTCTCATATAGGTCATGCTTAGAAAATTGGGATATGAAGTAATGACTAACATCCTTAGGTGTAAGGTAATGGTCGGCCAAGTGAGTAGTCATAAGCTTGGACCATTCGTCTGAAAGAAAACTAAAATCAAAAGGGTCCCATCTTAATCTTCTATCATAATTTGAAGTTTTCTCATCAGTTATTTTTGATAAACCGCAACTAGGAAATCTAATATTTTTATTATAGCTGTCATCTGTAAAGACTCTAGATCCAAGGAAGCCTCTTTCTTCTTCTTCCTCTACAACCTCAAGAATTATAGCAGCTGCTCCATCAGATATACCTTGGTAAGTAACTAAATCATCTTCTCGTGAAAATGGAGTCATGTTCATAGAGCCAACTACAAGGATCCTTTTATATTTGATGTCTGTCTTTAAATACCTCGAAGCGACATCTATTGCTGTCAGCATACCTATACAGTCATTATTCATATCAAAGACATTAGTAACATTTTTAGCTTCAAGACTATTTTTTATAATTAGTGCGCAACAAGGTGTAAGGTACTCTGGGGTATCTGATACGGATATTATAGCATCTATATCTAAAGCACTAAGATTAGCCTTCGCTAAAGCATTCTTAGCAGCTTCTACCGACATAGTTATACTTGTTTCTTCTTCGGAAGCTAGGGTCCTTCTATTTCTACCCATCTTCTCCATCATTCCAATAGCGTGAGCTTCAGTACCGAATTTTTTAAAGTGATCTATATAGTAATCATTATATAGAACCTTTTCAGGATGATAACTTCCTACTCCCATAATTATTACGTTTTTAACCATATTATCTCCTCCATATTATATATAGATAAATAAAAAGAATGAACAAGCAAAAAAAGGTTCATCCTTAATATAAACTTAGCAACCTGGCAATCATAAAAAAATTAGACCCATAGCTTTGCGTCCTTACCTTTCGATAAGTTTGCTTTTATTTAAGTATAAACAGATAATATTGAGTTTGAATGAAAAATTTAATTAAATAATAACTATTTTACCAAACTTTCATATTACTGTACACTATAATATGAATAAATTGCAGAAAAATAACAAAAAGTTAAAAAAGTGGGCGAATAATAAGTGAAACAATAAAAAGATAATTAGATACAATAAGAAGGAATAGAATATAACATTTAGGATATGATGTAAATATAGTTATTTTGTGAAAGAATAATTTTCAGAATTTTCAAAAATAAAGAAGGATAAGAATTTATTATAGAGAATATTATTTAATATAATATTCTAAAATTTAATGAATACATTTATTATATATACTATTCTATGTGAAGATCAACAATCTAAATGAGCGGCTTTTTTTAGTTCTTTATAAAGAAAGATGCACACTTCATATCAAAACTGATTTTAAAGCTTCTATAGACTATTATAAGGGGTTTTGAAAAGAAAAATTTTATTAATGAGGTGTACACCTATATATCCATATCTGTTCTTTTATGTTTATCATCAATACATTTTATCTCTAGGATTTGTAGACTTATTTCAGCAATCTTTAGCTGATTAATATTTTTACTCAACTTGCAGCTATAACCTCAAAATACAACTTATACTTCCAAAGGCTTGTAACTGCGATGTCGGTAGAAATATTAACTATAGCTTCTTAAAATATATAGCTAAAGTCTAAATTTTTATGGAAGGTAGGTGAATGTCTTAACTTTATCTAAAATTATAGAGTTAAGATGAAATGTATGAAAGACTATAAAACCAATAATCTAAGAAATGTAGGTATAATTGGGCACAGTTCATCTGGAAAGACTGCGCTGTCTGAAGCTTTGTTATATTGTACTAAAACCATAGATAGATTAGGTAAGATAGAGGAAGGAACAACAGTAAGTGATTATGATGTGGAAGAAAAGAAGAGAGGAATATCCTTATCAACTTCAGTTATTCCTTTAGAATGCAACGATAAAAAGATCAATCTAGTTGATATGCCGGGATATTTTGATTTTATAGGAGAAGAAATACAGGGAATAAGAGCTGTTGATGTAGCAATGATAGTGGTTTGCGGTGCTGCAGGTATTCAGGTAGGTACGGAGAAAGCTTGGGAATATTGTAATAAAGCTAAGTTACCAAGAGCATTTTATATAAATAAGTTAGATAGAGAGAATTCTAATTATGATCAAGTTCTTATGAACCTTAAAGATAAGTTCGGAATTACAGTTGTACCTATACAATACCCTATAGGTAAGGAGAGCGACTTTAATGGTGTAATCGATATAATTAAGAGAAAAGCTCATATTTATGATAAAAAATCTAAAAAGGTAGAGATAACTGATATACCTATAGAGTTATTGGATAAGGTTGAAGAATGCAAACAGATGATAATGGAGGCAGTAGCTGAAACTGATGAAGAACTCTTAGATAAGTATTTTAGTGAGGGAGAATTAAGTGATGAGGAGGTTTACAAGGGGCTAATTAAAGGATGTACAACTGGAGATATAGCGCCAGTTATGTGTGGAAGTTCCTTAGAAGTAATGGGTATGGATTTACTCATTGAGGATATCATAGAATGTTTTCCTTCTCCTGATAAAATAACAATAAGTAGTTTGCAAAATTTAAATGATAATAATTATGAAAAAGTTAGAATTACCGATAATGCACCTTTTTCAGCATTTATATTTAAGACCATAGCTGATCCATTTGTAGGTAAGCTTTCTATATTTAGAGTTTTAACAGGTAAGGCAATGTCAGACTCAACAGTATATAATTCATCTAAAGAAAAAATAGAGAAGATGAGCAATTTATACTTTTTAAGGGGAAAGAATCAGTTAGCTACAAAAGAAGTTATTGCAGGGGATATAGGCGCTGTGGCAAAGCTTCAATACACTGCTACAGGAGATACCCTTTGCGATAGTAATTATAAGGTCATATATGAGCCTATGATATTTCCAGAGCCAGTTATGTCTATGGCAGTGCTTCCAAAGAGTAAGGGTGATGAAGATAAGATATCCTCAGCTCTAGGAAAGCTCTTGGAAGAAGATCCAACCTTTAAGATATCAAGAGATATAGAAAATGCTGAAACTATAATTTCTGGAGTAGGTGAAACTCATCTGGAAGTCATTGCTTCCAAGTTAAAGAATAAGTTTGGAGCAGAAGTAGTACTTCAAAGCCCTAAGGTTCCATATAGAGAAACTATAAAGGGCATAGCAGATATACAAGGAAAGCATAAAAAACAATCTGGTGGACATGGACAGTACGGAGATGTAAAGATTAAGTTTGAACCTAGAAGTGATTATAATGATGAACTGCAATTTGTAGATCAAGTTGTTGGAGGAGTTGTGCCAAGAAATTATATTCCAGCGGTAGAAAAAGGTTTAAGAGAATGCATACAACATGGTGTATTAGCTGGATACCCAGTTATAAGACTAAAAGCAACCTTACATGATGGAAGCTATCACCCAGTAGATTCTTCTGAAATGGCATTTAAGATAGCTGCTTCACTAGCTTATAAGAAAGGTATGGAGATAGCAAAACCAATATTGTTGGAACCAATAATGCATTTAGAAGTTACGGTTCCTGGTGAGTATATGGGAGATGTTATTGGAGATATAAATAAGAAAAGAGGAAGAGTTCTTGGTATGGAGCCAGTAGAAGGAATGGAAATGGTAACCGCTGAGGTTCCTATGTCTGAGATGTTTAAATATGCCACTGATCTTCGTTCCTTATCACAAGCAAGAGGTAGTTTTAGAGCTACCTTTGAAAGGTATGAAGAAGTTCCTCCGGTAGAAGCTGAAAAGATAATAGAAAATGCTAGGAAGCTAAAGGACATTAAGAACGAAGCTTTGTAAGAATACAATAATATCACTTGAAAAATTGCTAATGAAAGCCGTTAGCAATTTTTTATTCTTTATGAATTTATATTTTAGATAAAGCTGTAGATAAATATGTATAGACGGATTAAATGTGGATATTGGAGAAAGAATAAAAAAGACAAATTATGTCGCCTGCCAGATTTTTCTCATATGCATTCGGAAAGGCAGATGCGCAAAAAAGCTCACTGAAGAAGATCGCTTCAGCGACTTTTTTATTCTTTATGAATTTATTAAAATTCATTCTTTATTTATGTAATGAGGAATATTAATTCTATTTTTATCTATACTAATAGTAAAAACTTATATCTAGGGGGTCAAAGATGTCAGACTATAGAATGGATATCAGAGGAAGTATTGGACTTAGCGATTACAGCAATATTTATGATTATATTGGAGTTGTGGATAATAAGGATAATTTCACCATAACAGTTGATAATGAAGGAAATGATAGTATAAGAGTTATATGTAAGATGTTATCAGATAATGATTTTTATATAAAAGATCAGGGATATGATGATCAAGGTAGGTATTATATAAACGCATATAAGAATGAATAGTATGGAAATAATAGAATAGCTTTTTAGTATAATATCTTCAATATTTACAATAATGTAATTTAAATTTAGGAAAAAGTTATAAATATTATTAGCAAATTAAATATAGAATATAATTAATTATATATATGCTATAATAAGGTTGTAAATTCATAAAAAGGTATGTTTTATTTTAGGATGTGGGGGGAAAATAATGAGTAACTATGTTATAGGTATAGACCTAGGTGGAACCAAAATAAGTACAGCTTTGTCAGACTTTGATGGAAACGTTATAAGCCAATCAATAATCGCAACTGATGCCCATGAGGGCGAAATAGCAGTACTTGGAAGAATAATCAAGACTGTAGAAGATGTAATGGAAAATGGTAAGGTAACTATTGAAGAAGTAAAGGCCATCGGTATAGGTTCTCCTGGGCCATTAAATGCAAAAACTGGTATTATAATAACTACACCAAATCTTCCATTTAAGAACTTTGATTTGGTATCACCTATTAGAGAAAAGTTTCAAGTTCCAGTATATCTAGATAATGATGCAAACGTTGCAGCTATAGGTGAGTTTATGTTTGGAGCTGGAAAAGGAACTGAAAATATGGTTTACTTTACAGTTAGTACTGGAGTAGGTGGAGGAGCAGTTCTAAATGGAAAAATCTACAGAGGAAATACAAGTAATGCTCTTGAAATAGGACATGCTACAGTAGCTCCAGATGGACCAAGATGTAATTGTGGAAACATAGGATGTCTAGAAGCTGTTTCTTCAGGAACTGCTATTGGAAAAAGAGGTAAAGAGGCTTTAGAAAGTAAAGTTGAAACTTCTCTTAGAAAGTATAAAACTGTAACTTCAGCTGAAGTATTTGCAGAAGCAGCTGCTGGAGATCAAGTAGCTAAGGACATAATAGATACAGCATTAAACTATCTTGGTATAGGTGTAGCTAATGCTATATCCATATTTGATCCTGAGATGATCATTATAGGTGGAGGAGTATCAAAGGCTGGAAAGATTGTTTTTGATAAGGTTCAAGAAGTTGTAAATATAAGATGCTTCAAAAATATGGCTGAAGCATGCAAGATAGTTCCTGCAGGTCTTGGCACAGATGCTGGAGTTATAGGAGCAGTAGCATTAGCTATAATGGAAAGTAAGTAGAAATTAGAGACATAAAAAAATCAAAAATCGCATTTAGAAGTTGAAACCATGCATATAGGTAAGTGACCTTATATGCATGGTTTTTTACTGTTAAGGAAAGCATAAAATTCTTTGTTATATCAACTTAATAATTTTAAGATTTATAGCAGTTATTTAGGATAAATAGCTCCTGTAAGTCTTATTATCTGCTAGCTTTTTCAATATACATACAGAAAGGCAGATGGTTTGTAAAGCTATCTGGATAATGTGGTTTTATCACCTTTTTTACTTTTCAAAAATACAGCTTTAGTAATTTAGTTTAAAAATACTATGAATATTTGGATAAGAAAGTACATAAATTAATGAATGTAGAGAGGGACAAAGTTCTACTAAAGAAAAGAAGGAGTGATAAACTATGCCAAAGGATAGCCAGATGGACAACAAGTTAACCAGAAAACTTAAATCAAATTGGGACACAGCACTAACTGATGAAGAACCTAAGAATAGTAATAGAAATAGGAAAAGATTATCTGTAAAGCAAGGCACAGGGCAATAAATTCTTTTTTCTCATACATAGCTTACTTTGAATATTTTTAAATAACTACTTAACAAAAACTTTTATGGTTTTTATTTGTATCCCTTCTCACAAATAAAAGCTGTCTGATTCTCTATGTAAGCATTGAGAAAAGGAATTTTTCAAATACTGCTCATCGTAATGATATTTACGATGAGCAGCTTTATTTATTGCTAAAAAATATATATTAGATAATTCTGTTGATAAATATGATTGTGTCCGTTAAGTGGATATATATGAGAAAGAATAAAAGATAAAATTATGTCTCCTGCCAGAATTTCTTCAAATACGTTCAGAAAAGGCACATGCGCAAAAAATATATTTAAGTTTAGTTAAAGTTGGAATATACATACATAGTTCTGTATGATATTTAAGTATTATAGTATAATAGCTATATATATAAGATACAATAATAAGATTATTTGGAGGTAGCAATGAGGGGGCAATTATTCGAAAATAATAAGTTTATAGAGAGTCTAAAAGAAAAAATCTTAGTTCTTGATGGGGCAATGGGAACTATGATACAGGCTTATAAGCTTAGGGAAGAGGACTTTAGAGGAAATCTGTTTAAGGATTCAGCCATAGAGCAAAAAGGTAATAATGATATACTTGTTCTAACTCAGCCGGAGATAATAAAGAGTATACATAAAGCCTATTTGGAAGCTGGGGCAGATATAATAGAAACAAATACCTTTAATAGCAATGTCATATCTCAAGAGGACTACGGACAACAAGAATTAGTATACGATCTTAATTATAATGGGGCAAAGATAGCAAGGGAAGTAGCTGATAGTTTATCAACGGAGACAAATCTAAAGTTCGTGGCAGGTTCTATAGGACCAACCAATAAGACCTTATCAATGTCACCAGATGTTGAAAATCCATCTTTTAGAAGTGTTTCTTTTGAACAGGTAGTCGATTCTTATAAGGTTCAAATACAAGGATTAATCGATGGAGGAGTTGATGTACTTCTTATAGAGACTATATTTGATCACTTAAATGCTAGGGCGGCATTAGTTGCTGCTGAGTCAGTATTTAGTGAAAATAATAAGCAAGTTCCTATAATGCTTTCAGGTACTATAAACGATAGAGGTGGTAGACTTTTATCCGGTCAGACTTTAGAAGCCTTCACTGCTTCTATGAGAAGTGACTATGTTATATCCATAGGTCTTAATTGTTCCTTTGGGGCAAAAGAACTTATACCATTCGTAAAAGAATTAGCTAAGAGAGAAGCTTTATATATATCGTTATATCCAAATGCCGGATTGCCTAATATACTTGGAGAGTATGATGAAACTCCAGAAATAACTTGTAGTTATTTAAAGGAGCTATTTGAGGATAAGTGCTTAAATATAGTTGGAGGATGCTGTGGAACAACTCCAGAGCATATAAAAGCCATAAGTTCTCTAGCTAAGCAATATGAACCAAGGATATTATCTATAGTAGATAAGGTTAGTACTTACGCAGGACTAGAACTATTAGAGGCAAGAGAAGAAAATAACTTTATCAATATAGGTGAAAGGTTAAATGTTGCTGGATCAGCTAAGTTTGCTAGATTAATAAGAGAAAAGAAATATGATGAAGCCCTAGTTATAGCTAGAGAGCAAGTTGAAAATGGAGCACAGGTACTTGATATAAACTTTGATGACGGGTTGCTTGATGGAAAAGAGGAAATGTCACATTTTCTAAGACTTCTTGCATCTGAACCAGAGATTGCCTGTAAACCTGTAATGATAGATTCTTCTAGATGGGAAGTTATACTTGAAGGATTAAAGTCTATTGGTGGAAAGTGTATAGTAAACTCCATTTCACTAAAAGAAGGAGAAGAGGAGTTTATAAAAAGAGCTTCTACAATAAAGAGTTTTGGAGCTGCAGCTGTTATAATGGCCTTTGACGAAAAAGGGCAGGCTGACAATCTTGATAGAAAGATTCAAATATGTAAAAGAGCCTATGACATATTAACGGAGAAGGTAGGATTTCCAGCTGAGGATATAATTTTTGACCCTAATATACTAGCTATAGCAACTGGTATCGATGAGCATGATAACTATGCTTTAGATTTTATAAATGCTACAAAGTGGATCAAGGAAAACCTTCCCCATGCTAAGGTTTCTGGGGGAGTATCAAACTTAAGTTTTTCCTTTAGAGGAAACAACTTTGTAAGAGAAATGATGCATTCCGTATTCCTATATCATGCTATAAAGTCAGGTATGGATATGGGGATAGTTAACCCTGGAATGATAAGGATATATGATGATATACCTAAGGATGCATTACAGTTAGTTGAAGACGTGGTGCTAAATAGAAGATCTGGTGCTAAAGAAGAACTATTAGAGTTTGCTGATAAGCATAGAAATAACGAAGATAAGCAAGATGAGAAGGTAAAGCTTTGGAGAACTGATGCTATAGAAAAAAGATTAAGTTACTCTATAGTAAAAGGAATCAGTGAGTATCTTGAAGAGGACTTAAAAGGAGCTCTATCAATAAGTCAGAAGGCTCTTAATATTATTGAAGGACCACTTATGGACGGTATGAAGATAGTGGGAGATCTATTTGGAGACGGAAAGATGTTCCTTCCACAGGTGGTTAAATCAGCTAGAGTTATGAAAAAAGCTGTGGAGATATTACTTCCTTATATAAGACAAGACAACTCTGAAGCACAAAACAAGGCCGGAAAGATACTGTTAGCTACAGTGAAAGGCGATGTTCACGATATAGGTAAGAATATAGTTGGGGTAGTATTAGGCTGCAATAATTTTGAAATAATAGATTTAGGGGTTATGGTTCCTTGTGAAGAGATATTGAGAGTAGCTAAGGAACAAAAGGTTGACGCTATAGGGCTAAGTGGTCTTATTACGCCTTCTCTTGAGGAGATGGCTCATGTGGCAGAAGAGATGGAAAAGCAAGGTCTTGATATACCTTTATTAATTGGCGGTGCTACAACTTCTAAGATCCATACGGCCTTAAAGATAGCACCTAACTATAGTAAAGGTGTTATATATGGAGGAGATGCTTCAAAGACAGTAGAAATTATGAAAGAGCTTATGAAGGATAAGGCAGCCTATTTGGAGAATATAAATAATGAGTATAAAGATATAAGGGATAACTATAAACAGCTATCCACTACAGAAAATATACCTTTAGAGCAAGCTAGAAATAATAAATTCAACATTAATTGGGACGAGGAAGCAATAGATGTTCCAGAATTCCTAGGAGTAAAAGAAGTTAAATATACAGTTAAAGAGTTAAGAGAATATATAGATTGGACTTTCTTTTTCATTGCTTGGGAGATGAAGAAAACTTATCCTGAAATACTTGAGGATAAGTTATATGGAGAAGAAGCTAAGAAGCTATTTGAAGAAGCTAACAGTATGCTTGATGAACTGGAAGAAAACAATAAGATATATCCTAGAGGAGTATTTGGAATATTTAAGTGCAATGCAACTGGAGATGACGTTGTTTTATACGATGAAGCTGGTAAAGAAGTTGAGACTTTTAATTTCCTTCGTCAACAAAAGAAGCTTAAGGAAGAAAGGTATATGTGCTTATCAGACTTTATAGCTCCAAAAGAAAGTGGAAAAACTGACTATATAGGAAGCTTTTTAGTCACTGCAGGTACTGAAGTTTATAAGTATGAAGAGGAACTTAAAAAAGATGGAGAGGATTTTAAAGCCATAATGCTTAAGTTATTATGTGATAGACTAGCAGAAGCAGCAGCAGAAAAGCTCCACGAAGACATAAGAAAAGTTTATTGGGGTTATGATAAGCAAGAGAATATTACTAAAAAGGAACTATTCCAAGCTAAGTATAGAGGGATAAGACCAGCCTTTGGATACCCTTCATTAAAGGATCAAAAGCAGATTGAAAAAGCTTTTACAATCTTAAAAGCTGCTGATAGAACAGGAGCTAAACTAACTGAAAGTTATATGATGGATCCAGTAGCTTCTGTATGCGGGTTGTATTTTGGATCTAAGCATTCAAAGTACTTTGATTCCTTTAAGTTCTCAAGGGATCAAATAGTGGATTACTGCAGCAGAACTAAAGAACCAATAAAGGCAGTAGAAAAGAGATTAAATAATTACTTGCATGGAAAGTATAGTGAATAAGCCCTTTAAGAGTAATAGATAACAAAAAAGAAAGAAGGAGAAACATGAAAGCAGAAATAATTTCCGTAGGAACAGAACTGTTATTAGGTGATATAGTAAATACCAATGCTCAGTTTTTAGCTAAGGAACTGGCTGCTATTGGAATAGAGGTTTACCATCAAACAGTAGTTGGAGATAATGAGGAAAGGATGCTTAAAGCCTTTAGCGATGCCTTTGACAACTGCGATTTGATAGTTGCTACAGGAGGCCTTGGGCCAACTCCAGATGATTTAACCAAGGAAACTGCTGCTAAGTTCTTTGGTCAGGAATTAGTTGTCCACCAGGAGTCATGGAAGTTCATAGAAGCTTATTTTAATAAAAACGGTAGGGCTATGGAAGGAAGTAATGCTAAGCAGGCTTATTTTCCAAAGGATGCAGTAGTTCTTCCTAATCCTAATGGCACAGCCCCAGGTGCAGTATTAAAGAAAGATAACAAGATGATAGTAGTTCTTCCAGGACCACCTAAAGAAATGAAACCTATGTTTATAGATCATGTGATACCTTATCTTAAGCAATATACTAATACGGTTTTAGTATCTAAGGTTTTAAGAATCTTTGGCATAGGAGAAGGATTTATGGCTGAAGAAATCGGGGATATAATAAATGGGCAGACCAATCCAACTGTAGCTCCTTATGCCAAGGAAATAGATGTAACTCTTAGAATAACTGCTAAGGCTAAAGATGAAGAAGAAGCTAAAAATTTAATAAAGCCTGTTGAAGACAAGATAAGAGAAAAGCTTGGAGACAATATATATGGTGAAGGTGAAACAACTTTGGAGCACGTGGTAGCAGAGCTTCTTGTTAGGAATAATCTTACTATAGCTACAGCAGAATCCTGTACAGGAGGTCTTGTGGCAGCAAACCTAATAAATTATCCAGGTATATCTGAAGTTTTTTTAGAAGGTGCAGTAACTTATTCTAATGAAAGCAAGATGAAAAGGCTGGGAGTTAAAGCGGAAACCTTAGCTAAGTATGGAGCCGTAAGTGAAGAGACTGCAAGAGAAATGGCAGAAGGTATAGCTAAAGCCGCAGGTACAAAGGTTGGTATATCTACAACAGGAATAGCTGGACCTGGTGGTGGTACTGATGACAAACCAGTAGGTTTAGTATATATGGGGCTATATATAGACGGCAATACCTTGGTAAGAAAGTTTAACTTCCAAGGATCAAGAGAAAAAGTTAGACAAAGGGCCATGATGAATGCCTTAGACTGGCTTAGAAGAGAATTACTGAATAGAAATTATGTTTAAGTAATATAAGATTCATAGAAGAATCAATAGTACACTGTCATATTGTGCTGATAAATAAAATAAAAATTCCTCTTTAAGTTAGGAAAACCATCACTAAAAGAGGAATTTTCTATATTAAATAAAATGGGGGAGAGGCAATTTAATATAAAAGTTATCTACACTAATAATTGTCTCCCGAAACTAAAAAAATATACACACTTAAAAAATAAATATAAAGTATTTAGGTATATAAATTAAATGGTAAGGAGAGATTTATGAAACCAGTATTTAAGTCGAATTTGTATTTCTTTATAGTTTTACTAATATCTATGGTAGGCCCATATATTATAAGAAAGCCACTTATGGCTCTAGGATTAAATTATGGGGAGTTGCTAATGACTGTCCATGCACTATTCTTCCTTGTGCCTGCGGTAGTATATGTTGTGATAACAAAGGCTTCTGTAAAAGAAACCTTTAGATTTAATAAGATTAGTGGTAAGGAGATCGGTTATGCAGTACTAATAGCGATTTTATCTCAACCGGTTATGACTCTTTTTTCACTTATAACTTCATTTTTCTTTGATAACGATGTTGCGAAAGCTATGAACGTTATGAGAGATTTACCTTATTGGATGATGCTTTTAGTTGTAGCAGTTACACCAGCTATAACAGAAGAAATAACCATGAGAGGTATAGTACTTTCAGGATATAACAATAAGAGTAAGCTAAAGGCTTCATTAATGATAGGTTTATTATTTGGGATATTCCATTTGAATGGACAGCAGTTCCTTTATGCAGCTGCCTTAGGTGCACTTTTTGCATATATGGTTAGAGTAACTAACAGCATATTTGTATCCATGATATGCCACTTTACTGTGAATGGTATTCAGGTTACAATGCAAGCTTTACTTGCACCTTTTACAAAGCTTGCAGCAGCAAACCAACAAAATTACTCATTAAGGCAATTACCATTAAATCAAAAGTTAAATACAGTACTTACTTTTGGGTTTATTGCACTTATATTTGCAGCTTTAGTTTCTATATGTATTAAGAAGTTAAAGGAAGCAGCAGAGCAAAGAGGTGTTGTGGACAGCTATGATTTAGCTATAGCAGCAGATGTTAGAACAGCTGGATTTGATGGAGATGTAGCTTTAGAAAAAGACAATATAATAAACATACCATTTATAGCTACAGTAATTATTTATTTAGTATATATGATATTTATTGCATAGAACCAGATATGATTTTCTTATATGTTAAGGCTGAAGAAGAATATTGATATTAATTAATAACTTAAATCATGCACAGATGGGATAAATCCTACCTTGTGCATGATTTTTTACTTTTTAGTAAAGTGTAGAATTTCTTGCTATGTAGGCCTAGTAGTATCTAGTGTTTGGAACAGCTTGTTATGTAAGCAGCAAGTTCCTTTATTGATTTTTATCTACAGTTCTTTTACAAGTTTTGTTTAAATATGATAAAGTATGTGGTAAAATAATCAAGTGCTTGTGAGAATGATTATTAATATATACAGGAGGGTGAAACCGATGAAATATAAGTATAAAATAATTACTATTTTATTTACCATAATAGTAGCTTTTTCTTTTACAGCTTGCAGTAGCAAGAAGGAGCAGAAGATTTTAGATGTATTTAACTGGGGAGAGAACATAGATGAAGGGCTTATAAAGGAGTTCGAAAATAAATATGACATAAAAATAAACTATAATACCTACGATACAAATGAATTTATGTATCAGGCTGTAAAGTCGGGAAAAACAAACTATGATATAGTAGTACCTTCAGATTACATGGTTGAAAAGATGATAAAAGAAAACCTGTTACAAAAGCTAGACTTTAACAATATATCTAACATGGATAAAATCGACTCAGATTATTTGAATAGACCTTTTGATCCTGGTAACAAATATTCTGTTCCTTATATGTCTGGAACCATAGGAATAATATATAACACAAACTTAGTTAAGGAACCAGTAGATTCTTGGAATATTCTTTGGGACACAAAATATAAAGGAGAAATCTTTATGCTTGATGCCCAAAGAGATGCCTTAGGGGTATCCTTGAAGAGGCTCGGATATTCTTTAAATACAACGGATAAAAGTGAAATAAACAAAGCAAAGGAAGAGCTTATAAAACAAAAGCCCTTAGTAAGAGCATATGTTGATGATGAAGTAAAGGATAGAATGGTAGCAGGTGAAGGTAAACTGGCAGTAATTTGGTCAGGAGAGGGTTTAAATCTACAAGATAAGTATCCATATCTAAAGTATATAGTACCTAAGGAAGGGGCTAACTTCTGGGTTGATTCTTTAGCAGTTCCAAAGGGAGCAAAGCATAAAAAAGAAGCGGAAATGTTTATAAACTTCTTATGCGAAAAAGATCCTTCTCTAAGAAATGCTGCAGAAGTTGGTTATACAACACCTCAAAAGGAAGCAAAAGAGGCACAAGCTGATAAGATCAAGAATAATAAAAATGCATACCTTCCTAAGGAAGTGCTAGCTAAGTGCGAAAATTATAGAGATTTAGGAGAACAACTAAAATTATACGATGAGGCTTGGCTAGAGGTTAAGTCTGCAAAATAGTATTCTACCCATAGGATGTACATTTCATAGCAAAGTTTATCTTCTCAGAGCATCATTTCGCAATTCTGAGAAGCTTCAAAAGTAATTTTTGTAATAAAAGGTGCATCTTTATATAGTTAGAAGACCTTCTACATAAGCTTTAGTTTAGGTAGAAGGTCTTTTTACTATAATAGTAAGAATTTCTTTTGACAACAAGCCGTTTGATACTTTAAAATATTCATGGTATTATAAAAAATTATATTATAGTGAAGTTTGATTTTATACCTTTATTTAAAGGAACTGATTTTAGTATTATTAATAAAGGCCATTAAAAATAAACAATTAATATTATAAATTATTTATATTCCTTACTAGTATTAATAAATATGCTGGATTAAATATAACATTAAGTATTTTTAACGTTATAAGAATATAAAAATATATAATTATATGATTAAATAAATATAACAATTTAAAAAGTTAAGAAGTTAAGAAGTTATTGGAAACATGCGGGTTTAAACGAGAATATATAAGGAAGAGGAGAATAATAATGAGTATACTTACAGTTAAAAATCTTAGCCACGGTTTTGGTGATAGAGCTATATTTGAAGATGTATCCTTTAGACTACTTAAGGGAGAGCATATAGGTTTTATCGGTGCCAATGGTGAAGGTAAATCAACGTTTATGAATATAATAACTGGGAAGCTTATGCCTGATGAAGGAAAAGTTGAGTGGAGCAATAGAGTGAGAGTTGGCTATATGGATCAGCACGCAGTACTTCAGAGCGGACAAACGATAAGAGATATCTTAAGAGGAGCTTTTCAATATTTGTTTGATGCAGAAGCTGAAATGAATGAACTTTATGGAAAAATGGGAGAGGTTAGCGAAGACGAACTTAATTCAATGTTGGAAAGAACAGCAGTAATTCAGGATATGTTGGATAATAATGGATTTTATGTTATTGATGCTAAGATTGAAGAGACGGCTAAGGGGTTAGGTCTTTTAGATGTTGGTCTAGATAAAGATGTTACCAATTTAAGTGGAGGACAAAGAACAAAGGTATTACTTGCTAAGCTTCTTTTAGAAACTCCAGATATATTACTTTTAGACGAGCCTACTAACTATTTAGATGAAGCTCATATTGAATGGCTTAAAAGATTTTTAAATTCCTATGAAAATGCTTTTATACTAATATCTCACGATATTCCATTTTTAAACTCGGTAATCAATCTAATATATCATGTAGAAAATAAGCAGCTTAACAGATATGTTGGTAATTACGAGGAGTTTGAAAGAATATATGAGGCGAAGAAGAAACAATTAGAGCAAGCTTACGAAAGACAACAGGCTGAAATAGCGAGATTAGAAGATTTTGTTGCTAGAAATAAGGCTAATGTAGCGACTGCAAACATGGCTAAATCTAGACAGAAGAAACTTGATAAAATTGATAGAATTGAATTAAGTCAAGAGAAACCAAAACCAACCTTTAACTTTAAGACAGCTAGAGCTTCTGGAAAAGTAATTTTCGAAACAAAAGACTTAGTTATAGGTTATGACCACCCACTTACAAAGCCTCTTAATCTTTATATGGAAAGAGGTCAAAAAATTGCTTTAGTTGGGTCTAATGGATTAGGAAAAACTACTCTTCTTAAGAGTTTAATGGGGCAAATCAAGCCTATAAGTGGAGAAGTTACTCTTGGAGACTATCAGTATATTGGATACTTCGAGCAAGAAAGCAGAGAAGGAAATACGAATACTTGCATTGAAGAATTTTGGCAGGAGTTCCCTGGATATACTCAATATGAAGTACGTGCTGCTCTTGCAAAGTGCGGATTAACTACAAAGCACATAGAAAGCATGGTAATGGTACTTTCAGGGGGAGAAGCTGCTAAGGTTAGATTAGCTAAACTAATAAATAATGAAACTAATATATTGATACTGGATGAGCCTACAAACCACTTAGATGTAGATGCAAAGGATGAGCTTAAGAGGGCTTTAAAAGAATATAAAGGAACTATATTATTAGTTTGCCACGAACCTGAGTTTTATCATGATGTAGTGACTGAGATTTGGAATTGTGAAGAGTGGACAACAAAGATATATTAGGATGTGTGATGAAAATCCTTGAGGCTAGCAGCTTCAAGGATTTTTCTTTTAGGAATTTATAGAAATATATTAGACAGATCATCATAATTTAAGAAAGGAAAAAGTTTAAGTTTTGGCTTAATAAGGAAATGTTAAATATTGGTTGTTCATCATAGATTAGGTTATAATACCAGAGGAAATGGAACAGTTATCATGTAGTGTATAGATTAAGTAGAAAACAAAGGAGAAATATTATGAAAAAAACAGCAAAATTAATACTTTCAGCAACATTAGCATTATCATTAGGAGTAGCTTTAGTTGGTTGTAGTTGGAGCAATAAGACTAAAGAAACTACGAAGGTTGATACTTCAAGTGTTCCTAGTAAAGATGCAGAGGGAAAGAAAATAGCTGAGGATGATAAATCCACTATTGCAGAGACAGAAGAGGATAATGACAAAGTATCAAAAGTAGTTGGAGATCTATTAGGTGCATTTGCAACATATACTCCCCAAAATATCGAACAGCAATTAGCAAAGGTTGATAACTGTATGATGGATAGCAAGAGAGGTTTCTATGGAGATGAATCTAAAAAGAAGAAAGTCATAGAGACAGTCATCTCAAGTAATGAAACTGCTAATTTGGAGAGTTGGAATCCTACTAGTTTTGATTACAGAGGAACTGCTACTGATAAAACTACAGGCAAGACGTATTATGCTTGTATGGTAGAGCTACAAATGATATATTCAAGCACTACAGATGGACAACATGTGAAAAGAAATTACAAAATGATTCTTGGATATGATAAAGAAGCTAAACAGTGGAAAGTAATGAAAATGACATTGGTAGAGTAAGCAACAGTTTAACTGTTGCTTATTTTTATATCCGAATATATAACATAAGATAGTATGAGGTGGTATTAAAAAAAACAACAAGAAAGTTTGTTTTTTATTAATTATAGATAAATAGTAGTAATTGATAGAAACACTATGTTTTAATAAAAAAATATAGATTAATATATATTAGCGGGTTAGTTATAATAATTTCATAAAGTATCATTTTTGAGATAACTGATATTATAATTAGTACATTACAAATAAGTATTAGGCCAATAATAGTGGATTTAGGAAGTTCATCAATACAGCATGATAGATGCCTTAGATAATACATAAGATTAGATAGATAAAACATAATACATGGAGGAGTACGATATGGCAATAATTGATTATGGAACAGTTGTAAAGAAAAATGGTTTAATTATTCAAGGTGAAATGTTTATGGATATGCAAAAAGCTGTGGGTTTCACAATAGATAAACTGTATCATGCGGAGTCTGGAGGAACTATACAAATAAATGATAACTTCTTTGCATACATTGGTGATGAAGATCTGTTAGTTTGTATATATAAAACACAGTTGTTTTTAATCGCAGATAAAGAGATTAAAAAAGTTATTTGGTATGGCACTGATGAAAAGTACAATAAACTACCATACTCTAAATGTGCATTGCGATTTGAGTTTAAGGGGGTAAAATTCCACATAAAAAGGCTATTCGGTCATAATAGATATAAATTAAGATTTTGGTATAAAGGAGATTTATATGAATGTCTTTATGGCTATGGTGTAGATGTAAATAAGGATAAGTGGTATAACTTAAAGTCTAACGAAAGAAATTTTATACATCGTTGGTTTACAAGCAATGTCTAGTTTCATTTGAAGTGACACAATAATAGTCTATAAATGCAGAAGCATAAACGTATGTGCGTAGATGGAAAAGATGTATAGTTAACAACTGATAAGTAAGCATAAATTTACATATTCACATGACTTTAATAGAACTTAATGGTATTAAAATATTAGAGAATTCGTTTGGTATAAAATGGAGATAAGATAATGATATATATTACAGGTGATACACATATTCCAAATAACATACAAAGGTTAGATGTAAGTAGTTTTAAAGCACAGGAAAAAATGAGTAAGAATGATTATATTATTATCTGTGGTGATTTTGGCGGTGTATGGGATGGAAGTAGTGAAGAAATACAATGGCTTCAATTGATAGAAGAAAAAACTTTTACAACATTATTCGTAGACGGTAACCATGAGAACTTTGATTTATTGAACAAGTATGAGATCAAAGAATGGAATGGTGGGAAAGTTCATTTTATCAATGAAAGCATAATTCATCTGATGAGAGGTCAGGTTTATACTATTGATGGATTAAAATTCTTTACAATGGGGGGAGCTGAGTCCATAGATAAATACTTGAGAAAAGAAGGAGAGACTTGGTGGAAAGAAGAACTACCATCTAAGGAAGAATATGAGGAAGCTTTGGATAACTTAAGTAAAAGTAATTGGAAGGTTGATTACGTAATTACTCATACTGCTTCTAGGGAAATAATTAAGGAGTTAACTTATCTAGAAGAATGCAATGAATTAAATAGTTTCTTTAATATATTGGATAAAGAATTACAATTCAGACGATGGTATTTCGGCCATTTTCATAAAGATGTTGATTTTGAAAAACATTCTTTGGTTTACGAAAGGATAATAGAGATACATTAGATATAGATACCCATATAGTAAGAACATAAGAAGTAAAGTTTTTAACTTTGCTATTGCTTATGTGATTTATCCTAGTATCTATTATGGAATAAGGATTTATTGTATTTAGAATTTAGCATAATCTTAGCAATGGATGTTTGTTAGATAAGATATTGGGAGAAGCTTAGACCAAGATGGAAAGTTGTTCACGGTTATCATATTAACATTATGTTTGAAGCCAGTACTGGTATAACAAAAGTTCTTATAAAAGATTTCAAAACTAGAGAGACGATTTTTTATCTGAAATTTAGGATAATAATATATAATATGAAAACTAATTTGCAATATGTGTATATTATTTATTAAGGGAGAATAAGAATGGATTATAAATTTTGGCGTAATTTAAGAAAGAAAGAAAATAAGACAGATGAAGAAATATTACTATTAAAGTTACGTTATACTGTAATGATTATTGGTGAAATATTAGTTGATAATAGTAAACTGCATTGTACTGATGAAAAGGCATTAAAAGATATTAGAGACAGTATTGATAGCGTTGTAAATGAGTTATAGGAAAAGTAATATCAGTTTACAGAAGTTGGTGATGGTATATTACACAATATTACTAAAGTATGTATTCTAATAAAATAGGCAATCCTGTATGTGCATAGATATGAAGTAACTTTGATGATAATTACCCAAGTTTCATATGAACGAAACTTTAGTAATCCTATAGTAGAGTTTATAAAAAATAAATAAGGGATAATACCAAGCTTTTTGTTATAAGTTTATTGGGAGGAAAACTAATAAGGTAAGGTATTATACTGTGAATTATTTTAGCTTTACTAAAGAGCCTTAAACTCAAAATGAAAGAAGTAGAACATTCTATATACAAGAAACTTGTTACAACGATTATGTATATAATTACTAGCTGCTAGGCAACTAAGATATTAATGAAAAAAGCTAGCTCTAAGGATGTTTGACATGGAAACATCCCTAGACTAATCACAAATCAATTAATCAATAATGCGTTTTTATTCAGATAGTATAAGTCAGCTAATAGATATTTACAATAGTCTTTTTAGGCAAAGCAATAACTCGAATGACTCACATATGAGACTTGTCATAGATTGTTATGAAACAGGATTAATAACCAATGGTAAAAGTTTTGAATTAGCTAAAAAGGTTTTCTAGATGGAAAGAGAATCAAAGTGAGTGTCAGTTTTCAATAGCATTTACATGAAATTATGCTGGGACAGTAATTCTATCTTTATTGTGTGGCCTTATAGTGGACCTATCAATATCTCAAATTCGGTATCTCTAAATGTATTATTTATCAATTCTCTTACCATATTCAATGAAAGTCCTTCAAGTTTAAAAACAATAAGGGGTATTGCGAGGTGTTTTATATTCTCTAGCTGACAAGTTTCTTTCATATCACTAAATGTCAATTCGATAGTTTCATATGTTGTCTTTTCATAATATTTAGATTTTGTGATAAGATTAATCGTTTTGCCTATAATCCATGAAGTTCCTTTTTTTATATAAGTGCCACTTTCTTCTATAGATCTAAATTGTGATTTCAAGTTAAACTTTTTATCTAATTTTTCTGAAATAATTGTATCCATTTTATAATCTGCTGAGATACAGTGAACTAAGTAATACTTGGCATCCAATTCAAGCAGATTTAATTTCTTTTCTTGTAATATCATAACAAATCCTCCTTACCGATTAAATTGAAAAAACTAAAGTAATTATATTATTATGAAAAAGTGAGAAAAAAACAAAAAGTAACGTCAATATAAAATCTAATGTTTACTTTATAAATTTGAGTTCTAATAAAGTATTCTTTAAAAGTATTCAACAAGTTCTACTCCAGCTTCATTACAAATGCTACGTTTCAAGTTATCTTTAATGATCCAATCAATTTGATTATGATGGCAACCTTTTTGAACTTCTATAACCTTAATAACATTACCATTAAGGTCATATATACAAAAATCAACAATACATTTCTGTAGATACATAAAATCTTTTTCAGTGAATAAACTTACAAACTTATTTATGTACATTATTGTAGCAAGCTTAGCATTAGGTATTACTATAAAGTCAGGGCTGTTTTTTAAAATAGAATATAAGTTTATTTCGGCTGGAGAATTAAATAGATTAATTTTATTAAAGCAATCTTTTAAAGAAAAAGTTATTAAATTATTAATAATTGTTAAATTATATATGTAGTTATTAATATCAAGAGTATTTGTTGCATGTATGTTAAGATAAAAGTATTCAAAGCATAATTCAATTAAACTATCTTTAATTATTTTCTCAGTATTCTCTTTATTATTAATACTTTTTTGTAGTATTGCAATACTTTCAAGTCTGCCATCTGTATTATATATGTAATAACTGGAGTTTTGTTTAGGAATAACAATATAGTTAGCATATAAGTTTTTTAATGAAATAAATATATTCTTATCACAATTGATAAATATATTTTTTGTATTACTTGGTACTATATTAGTCTTAGGTGAGATAGATCTAGTATTAAGAAAGAAATTAGGGTTTAGAGTATATGTCTTCTCAATACAGCTATACTTATAAATATTTATATTTCTACAAAAGTTAATAGTGGCATTAGGTATATTTTTAAATGTCAAATTAAAGTTACTTGTTCTAAATTCTACTGGAAGATAGAATAACCTATAAAATTTAGTAAAATCTTTACCTGTAATTGTGGTATAGAATGTATTAAACAATTCTGCAGCGGTCTTATAGTTAAAATCCTCTAAGCTGTTTATAATTATTACTTTTGTAGCTGCTTCAATAGTTGGACTCCAGTCTCGTATATTATTATATGGGTAAATTATACCATGTGATTTCAAATTATTTAGCAATTCCTTCATGTAGTTTTTAGCTCTTTTACCTAGTATCTTTTCATTTAGTTTTATTACATAATTGGTAAGTTCATCAAAGTTTTTTGGTTTAAGGCTTAATAGTTCAAGTTCATCTCTTGTAATAATTGAATAGTAATAGTCGTGATCTTGTTTCATCTTATCATCAGATATGAACTTATTTTCATTTATATAATAATTTCTAGTACTGTTAATATAATCTATTATACTTAGTTTAGTTTTTTCTAAGTAACTCATAAATTCTTGCTTAAGTTTGATAAATACCTCCCTTTTTATGTTGTCGCATATGGAACAATTGCAATTTATAACACTGTAAGATTCAAAGTTATTTTCTTTATGGTTGCAATATTTGCAGATAAATGACATTTGGTTTGAGTGTGAATTTAATTTTGTTAGAAGACCTGTTTTTCTACATAATGGGCACTCATAATTTACAGTTACAGGATCAATCCATGATGAGAGGGTTTCCTTTCTATTTATTCCAAGAGTCATCTTCAACTTATTGAAGCTTATATCATGACACCAGTATAGATAGTTAATAACATATTTTAGAACCTCATCTGTTTTAATGTAGGTTTCCTCTATAAAAAATGTATTTATATTTTTAATAGAGCATGATTTTGTAAATGTTAATATGAAAGTGCATAAAAGTTCCAACATCAAAATGTAGGAAT
>NZ_JAABNO010000087.1 GCF_009928445.1 Clostridium sp. C8-1-8
TTTGGAGTATAGGTAAAAGTTCCATCTTCATTTAGTTTTAAAGTTCCATGAGTTGGCGCAGTTACTACATAGTATTTTAAGCTATCTCCATCTATATCTGCTCCTGTAACTGTTCCACTTAAGACCTTATCTTCATCTGTATTCAAACTTTGTCCAAAAGCACTTGGTATATCATTTACTGGATTAACAGTTATACTAACTGTTGCTGGCGCTGAATCAATATCTCCGTCATTCGATCTAAAGCTAAAGCTGTCTGATCCATTGTAGTCCTTGTTTGGAGTATAGGTAAAAGTTCCATCTTCATTTAGTTTTAAAGTTCCGTGAGTTGGCGCTGTTACTACATAGTACTTTAAACTATCTCCATCTATATCTGCTCCTGTGACTGTACCACTTAAGACCTTATCTTCATCTGTATTCAAACTTTGTCCAAAAGCACTTGGTAT
>NZ_JAABNO010000047.1 GCF_009928445.1 Clostridium sp. C8-1-8
CAGTTTTAGCCATGGAATATGACAAAATCATATTAATTCTTTGCGCAAGCTCATCAAAGCATCGGATGACTGACCGCTTAATTTCAACACGGTGCTTTAACAGAGCCTAGTTTTTAAGACTTGAGGTTTGCCATGTTGCAACGTTTATACTTGGTCTTGTTATATACTTAGCCCAACGTGTATCACCATCTAAATATGTTTTTTGGAAAGCTAGTGATATAACTGCCACATTAGGACTAGCATAAGCAGGTGTTGTCCAACTAAAGTGGTCTGCTGATGCGACTTCATATATTATCTTAGGAACTCCTACTGGTATACTATTATAAACTCCAATTGATTGGCCCATACCACCTAAGTAAGTCATATCCATAGCACCATTCATTATTAGTGTTGGACATTTAGTATTTACTCCTCTAGAGTTCATATCCATAGCACTGAGGTTATGTCCTGCCAAAGTCATAGCTGTTTTTAATCCTGGATATTCTGCTGAATTTATCCAAGTTGCTCCGCCTCCCATAGACCAGCCCATAGCGCCAATTCTGTCTGTAGCTAATTTACCATAAAGAGGACTACCCATACGAGTATTCTCTGCTTTTAAAGTATTTAAAATTGTTTTTTGCTGAGCAGCTCTAGAATCAACTGTATCATAGATTGTAGTTGTATCGAAAGTTACTAACACAATACCATGACTAGCAAAAAATGGTCCCCATGCCGCAAGTGCTATTTGTGTTGCTGTATAAGGAGGACAATATACTAAAGCTGAAAATGGTGCTTTAGCTTTATAGCTAGTTGGATAATATACTGTTGCACCTCCAGTTGAATAACTAGTTGGCAAACTATAAGTACTATAAGAATATGGGCCATTTCCAGTGTATGCACCTGGTACTTCATCACTACGTACTATTGGACTTGAAGCAGCTAATGCAGTTACAGGTTGTACACTAAATTGACTAACAACTAGAACTGCCAGCCCAATCATAAGTGAAGCTAAAATTTTTCTTAGTGAAGTTATCTTTCTCATTTCTCTTCCCCCTATATTTTTTTAAGCAATACAATAGTTACCTAATTATTGCATCACTGTTTTTTACAAGTGGAATTGTATACTATTACTTTATACAATTGTATATTAATTTACTAAAATGTTAAAAAAACATACCAAACTAACCGTAGCCGTTAACAACAAAAATACCACAGCGAAATTACTGTGGTATTTTTGTTAATAAAATTGATATATTGTTTAACTTATATTTATAATCAATATAACTATGAGTTCTCTCTATATTCCCTTGGAGTAACTCCATACTTTTCTTTAAATATCTTATAGAAATATGTGGGGTTTTCATAACCTATCAAACCTATTATCTCTACAATTGAATACTCTGTGAACTTTAGAAGCTCTATTGCTTTACTAAGCCTTTTCTGTTGAAGTAATTCCTTAAAAGTCATTTTTGTATGTCTTTTAATAAGCTTACTAAGCTTATAATGAGGCTGATTTAACTTTTTTGAAATCTCAAAAAGGTTTGCATCCTTATAATGCTTATCTATATATTTAAAACTCTGAATAATCAAAAGCTTATCATAGTTGTTAGCTGAATAAGTTTCAATGTCCTTAGACCTCTTTACTAACTCAACTAATAATAACCCCACTAATAGCTTTATTGTAGCTTTACTCATGATGGAAGGTTCATAAAGCTCAGTTATTATTTTCTCTGCGAGCTCCTGAATATGCTTCTTTTCAGCTACCTTAAAATACAAATATTCTCCCTCACTATAGTCTTTATATAAGGTAGTGAGTAGAAACTTACTTATTATATTCTCATCATCTAATAAGGTTATTATGTAATCAAAAAATTCTGGTTTTATTATAAAATTTATTATTATGTCTTCCTCATTAGATGCTTCTATCTCGTGAGTTATATATTGGTTTAGAAAAATCAATTCTCCTTGCTTTAGAGTAATTTCTTTATCATCAATAGTCTGTGTTAACTTTCCCTTATAAACATAATTGAACTCGATATAATTATGTTTGTGTTTAGGAAAGTCTACAAACCGAGTATGCCTTCTAATATCAATAAGTTCCCCGGCCTGAAGAAGTTTTCTACTATCTATTATAAACTCACCATTGTCAGTATATAAACTTTTATTTACTGACTCTTCACCGTTTAATATCTTTTCTTCTTCTTCTGTTAAGGCTATGAGCCTTTGATAAATCTCTTCCCTCAAAGTTTCCTCCACTATATAGATAAACTAATCAATTATTTATTTTGAACCCCATATTCACTACTAATATATATTTTTTAAGTTTCGTTATTATATAAATATTCATTCTTAGCAATATGCTATTTTATAATTATAACACCTATTTAATCATGACTCTATGTAAAATTAGAACCATATAATAAATTAGATATAACAAATGCCAATCTGTATAATAAGTAGATATAGCTACTTTATTGTAAAAACATGGTGACTTACGGTATAATTGTAAACATTGTGGAATAGTTGCTTGGTTTCTGCTATATGTGCTATTTTTTGTACTAGCAATAATCTTAGGTGCTCATGCTGATTCAGCTGGTTACTCAATATAAAAATGAGTAAAGCTACTGATACTATATTACATTACATGTTCCTATGCCATAAAAAACCTGAGAGATCATTTTTTTACAAAGGAAAGGATTTCCCTATTTGTGCTCGTTGCACTGGAATACTAGCAGGTTACTTTTTGGGATTTTTATATTTAATTTTAATACCACACCGCAATTATTTTCTTGAAATTTTATTTATGTTACCAATTGCTATAGATGGAACTGGCCAGTATCTCCAGAAGTGTGAAAGCACTAATATAAGAAGATTAGCTACTGGCATTTTAGCAGGCATGTCCACTATATGTATACTTAGCTTAGCAATATTGTTAGGCTGGAAGCATGGACTATATTTAAATCATTTGCTAGTGAACTCATTACGACATAAATAATACATGCTTTTGTCCAATAAAAAATCAATATTCTAAGCTTATATAGCCTTTATGTACATATTATATATGAAATCAAAAACTTGCTATCATATTAAGTATAATAGTAGTTTCTAAAACAAAAATCGCTAGAATGTTTTTTCTAGCGATTTTTGTATATATATGAGTGTTACATTATATCCTTCTATTCTATAACAGAGTAGTCTCACCAGCTAAGAACTTATCAACTTCTCTTGCACAAGCTCTACCTTCGTTTATAGCCCACACCACTAAACTTTGTCCCCTTCTCATGTCTCCACAAGAGAAAACTTTTTCTACATTGGTTTGGAACTTTCCGTACTGAGCTTTTACATTAGTTCTACCGTCAGTCTCTACTTGAAAACTGTCTACTACATACTTCTCAGCTCCCACAAAACCCATAGCAAGAAGTACCATGTCTGCTTTCCATACCTTCTCAGACCCTTCAATTTCTTTTGGAATAAAGGCTCCTTTTTCGTTCTTTTCCCAATTAACGTTCACTGTTTTTACTGCTGCTAAGTTCCCATCCTCATCTCCAATAAATTCCTTTACTGTAATTAAGAACTCTCTTGGATCTTTGCCGTATAAATCAGCATATTCTTCTTGACCGTAGTCAACCTTATGAATTCTAGGATATTGGGGCCATGGATTTGCTTCTGTTCTTTGCTCTGGTGATTTTCCCATTATCTCGAATTGCACTAAGGAGTTGCAGTTATGTCTTAAACTAGTAGCTACGCAGTCTGTACCTGTATCTCCTCCACCAATTACTATAACATCCTTACCTTCAGCGGAAATATAGTTTTTATCTTCTAGTTTAGAATCTAGTAAACTCTTAGTTGTAGCTCTTAGGAAATCCACTGCATAGTGAATCCCCTTAAGCTCCCTTCCCTTCGCATTCAAGTCTCTAGGGTTGGAAGAACCACAAGCTAGTACTACAGAGTCATACTTTTCTAACAATTCTTTAGCCTCTATATTTTCTCCTACATTTGCATTGGTTATAAAGCTTACTCCTTCTTCCTTCATGATATTAACCCTTCTATCTATGACAGCTTTATCTAGCTTCATATTTGGAATACCATACATCAGAAGTCCGCCAACTCTATCATTTTTTTCGTATACAGTTACATTATACCCACTCTTATTAAGCTGATCTGCACAAGCAAGTCCAGCTGGACCTGAACCAATTATCGCAACAGTTTTGTCCAGTCTTACTTTTGGTGGATTAGCTTTTATAAGCCCCTCTTCAAAGGCTCTTTCAATAATAGAGCGTTCATTTTCTTTAATAGATATTGCTGGTCCGTTAATTCCTGCAGTACATGCTGATTCACATGGTGCTGGACATACTCTCCCTGTGAATTCTGGAAAATTATTTGTCTTAAGCAGCCTTTCCACAGCTTTTTTCCAATCACCTTTATATATCAGATCGTTCCATTCAGGTATAAGGTTATTAACTGGACATCCAGATACCATTCCGTTTATCATTATTCCAGACTGACAAAACGGTATGCCACAGTCCATGCACCTTGAACCTTGTACTTGTTGTTCCTCTTTGGAAAGAGGAGTTACAAACTCATTGTAATCTTTTAATCTTTCCTTTGGTTTTTTCTTTGCCGAAACTTTCCTATCATATTCTAAAAAACCTGTTGGCTTTCCCATTATTACCCCTCCTCTTTCCTACTTTCTTACTCCTTTTATTACATCAAAGGCCATTCTCTCTGCGTCTTCCTTGGAAGAGCCAGAAGCCACATACTCTTTAATTAAAGTGATTATATTCTTGTAATCCTTTGGCATTACTTTTATAAAGGCTTTCTTATATTCCTCAAAGCTTGAAGTTACCTTCTTAGCTTCCTCTGAAGCAGTATACTTTTCATGCTCTTGTAAAAGCTCGAGTAAGTTACTTTCATCTGAAGCATCTAATTCTTCTACATAAACCATACTTTCATTTATATTTTTTCTCTTTGCTCCATCTTCATCTAAAATATAAACTACTCCACCAGACATACCAGCAGCAAAATTTCTTCCTACAGGCCCTAAGATAACAACTGTTCCACCAGTCATATACTCACAACCATGATCTCCTACCCCTTCAACTACAGCTGTTGCTCCTGAGTTTCTTACACAGAATCTCTCACCTGCAACTCCCTTTATAAAGGCCTTACCACTAGTAGCTCCATATAACGCTACATTACCAACAAGTATATTTTCAGTAGGCTTCAAAGCTGACTCTTTTGCTTCATATACTATGATTTTTCCACCAGAAAGACCTTTGCCAATATAGTCATTAGCATCTCCTTCAAGTTCTAAAGTAAGTCCCTTAGGAATAAATGCTCCAAAGCTTTGCCCTCCTGCACCAGTTGTCCTTACCCAAATAGTATCCTCTGGAAGTCCTACTTCTCCATATCTCTTAGTTATCTCACTTCCTAAGATTGTTCCAAATACTCTATCAGTATTGCCAACCTTAACTTCAAGCTTAGCTTTACCTCTTCCCTCTAAGGCTTCTAATGCATTAGGAACTAATACCTTTGAATCTATAACATTGTATAATTTATGATCATAGCTTTCTTTATATTTATATATCTTATCGTGTGGAATCTCTGGATTATATAGAAGTCTAGATAAGTCTACCTTTTTAGACTTCCAGCCTCCTACAGACTTTTGTACCAGTTTATCAGTACGTCCTACCATTTCATCTATTGTTCTAAAGCCAAGTCTAGCCATATATTCTCTAAGCTCTTGTGCTATAAAGTACATGAAGTTTATAACATGTTCTGGTTTACCTTTAAATCTCTTTCTAAGCTCTTCGTTTTGAGTTGCTATACCTACAGGACAAGTGTCTAGATTACATACTCTCATCATTACGCAGCCCATAACTACCAATGGTGCTGTAGCAAACCCAAACTCTTCTGCACCTAAAAGTGCTGCAATAGCAACATCTTTTCCTGACATAAGCTTTCCATCTGTTTCTATGGCTACTCTTTCCCTTAAGCCATTTAATATAAGAGTTTGATGCACTTCAGCAAGTCCAAGCTCCCAAGGTAACCCTGCATGTTTTATAGAAGTTCTTGGTGATGCACCAGTTCCTCCATCGTATCCACTTATTAGTATTACATCAGCTCCACCCTTTGCTACTCCAGCTGCAACAGTACCAACTCCAGCCTCTGATACAAGCTTTACGCTTACTCTAGCTTTTGAATTTACATTTTTAAGATCATATATAAGCTCAGCTAAATCCTCGATTGAGTATATATCATGATGTGGTGGTGGCGATATTAAACCAACTCCAGTAGTTGAGTGTCTTGCCTTAGCTACCCAAGGATATACCTTTGTTGCAGGAAGCTGTCCACCTTCTCCTGGCTTCGCTCCTTGTGCCATCTTTATCTGAATTTCTCTTGCATCCACAAGATATTCAGAAGTAACTCCAAATCTACCTGAGGCTATTTGCTTTATAGCTGAAGATCTTAAGTCTCCGTTTTCATCAACTACAAATCTTTCTCTCTCTTCTCCACCTTCACCGGTGTTAGATCTTCCACCGATTCTATTCATTGCTATAGCTAAACATTCATGAGCTTCTTTACTTATTGAACCGTAAGACATAGCACCTGTTTTAAATCTTTTAACTATTGATTCTACAGATTCAACTTCATCTACAGAAATAGGTTCATTGTCTAACTTCAAATCCAAAAGACTTCTAAGAGTAAGATTATTTTTCTCGTTGCTTATCAAAGAAGTATACTCTTTAAATTCATCGTAACTTCCAGTTTTACAAGCGTTTTGAAGCTTATGGATTGTTAGAGGATTATATAAATGCTCTTCCTTATTGCTTCTAAACTTATGACTTCCTTCAGAATCTAAGGTGAAATCTATAAGTCTTCTATCAAATCCCTGTGTATGTCTTAACACAGCTTCCTTTTCGATGTCAGACAAATCTATTCCGCCTATTCTTGATGGAGTTAGTGTAAAGTATTTATCGATAACCTCTTTAGCTATTCCTATTGCTTCAAAAATCTGTGCTCCATTGTAGGACTGAATTGTAGATATGCCCATCTTTGATATTACTTTTACAATACCCTTTAATGCACCTTTATTATAGTTATAAACTGCTTTGTCATAACTTAAGTCTATTTCTTGCTCCTCAGCTAAATTTCTTATAGATTCATAAACCATATAAGGATTTATAGCATTGGCTCCAAAGCCTAATAATAATGCAAAATGATGTATTTCTCTAGGTTCTCCTGATTCTACAACTATACTGACTTTTGTCCTCTTAGCCTTTTCCACCAAATGATGATGTAGAGCTGAAACTGCAAGTAATGCAGGTATTGGAACATTGTTCTCATCAACCATCTTATCAGAAAGCACAATTATAGTTGTTCCTTCTTCTATAGCCTTGTCAGCCTTTTCTAATATTGCGTCTAAAGCCTTTCCAAGCGATAACTCTGCTTTGCTCTTAGAAAACACCATAGGTATAACTATATTCTTAAAGCCATCATCCTTAAGCGAAAGTACTTTATTAAAGTCATTGTTTGATAATATTGGATTGTCTAGTTTTAATCTTCTGCAGTTTTCTTCTCCTTCAGAGAGAATATTTGACTCTGCACCAAGATATACTCTTACTGAAGTTACTATTTCCTCTCTTATTGCATCTATAGGAGGATTAGTAACTTGAGCAAATAATTGCTTGAAATAATTATATAAAAGCTGTGGTCTATCACTTAATACTGCTAATGGAGTATCTATTCCCATAGATGCTAATGGATCATCTCCATTTAAGCACATTGGTGTTATAGTTGAAGTTACATCTTCATAGCTATATCCAAAAGCTTTTTGAAGTCTTGCTAGCTTTTCTTCCGATACTTTCTCTTCTGAAAAATCATTACAAGGAATTTCTCTTAGCTTCAATAGGTTGTTCTTAACCCATGAACCATAAGGCTTTAGGGTTGAATAGTTTTTCTTTAAATCACTATCATCTATAAGCTGTCCATTTACTGTATCTACAAGAAGCATTCTTCCTGGAGTTAATCTTCCTTTATACTTCACATTGTCACTATCTACATTCATAACTCCAACTTCTGAAGACAAAATTAGATAATCATCCTTTGTTACATAATATCTTGAAGGTCTAAGTCCGTTTCTATCTAAAGTAGCTCCTAGAATTTCTCCATCAGTAAAAGCTATAGCTGCTGGTCCATCCCAAGGCTCCATCATTGTGGAGTTATATTCATAGAAAGCTCTCTTTTCTTTGTCCATATCATGGTTTTTACTCCATGGTTCTGGTATAAGCATCATCATTATATGTGGAAGCTCTCTTCCGTTCATATATAAAAATTCTATAGTATTGTCCAGCATTGATGAGTCTGAACCATTTTTATTTATTACAGGAAGAACCTTATTTAGCTCTTCTCCAAAAACCTCAGATTTGTAGTCAGATTCTCTTGCATTCATCCAATTAACATTACCTCTTATGGTGTTTATCTCACCATTATGGATGATGTATCTATTTGGATGTGCTCTTTCCCAGCTTGGGAAAGTGTTTGTACTAAATCTTGAGTGAACAAGGGCAATAGCTGTATCCATATACTCACTTTGTAGGTCTGGGTAAAACTTTTCAACTTGAAGTGCAGTAAGCATACCTTTATATACTAAGGTTTTTGAGGAAAGACTAGCAACATATGCCTCTACAGCCTCTTTTTCAAATAATCTTCTGATTACATAAAGCTCTCTTTCAAAAGTCTTTGAATCAAAATTCTCACTATTAGAAGCTACAAATCCTTGCATTATAAAAGGCATTGCTTCTCTAGATGCTTCCCCTAAATCCTCTGGATTAACAGGAACTTGTCTCCATCCCAAAAAGCAATGCCCTTCATTAAGAACAATATTTTCAAAAAGCGCCTTTGCTTTTTCTTGGTTTTCTTTATTTTGTGATAAGAAGAACATTCCTACAGCGTAATGCCCTTCCTTAGGTAGTTCAAAATCACATACTCTTTTAAAAAAACTGTGTGATACCTGAATCAATATTCCTGCTCCGTCTCCAACGTTTGGATCAGCACCAGCGCCCCCTCTGTGCTCCAACTTTACAAGAATGTCTAATGCATCTTTTACAATAGCATGATTCTTTTTACCTTTGATGTGTGCTATCGCCCCAATACCACAGGCATCTTTTTCAAAACTCGGATCATACATCCCTTGCTCTTTCGGAAAGTTACAAAACATAGCCAGTCCCCCTTTAATATTACTTTTAGTATATTTATAAATTTGTTGTATGTCTGTAGCTAATTTTTATGATATGCATAGAGGTCTGTACCTCTTATAGCATATACTTTTTCAGAGCTACGACTTCCTAATGTACCTTATATCTTCATATCTTCAAAGACTTTACTTAGGAATACAAAGAACTTTTGAAGATAGTTTTATACTTTAAGCGGCTTCAATTTAATAATAAAATATTAATATGTTTACAAAAGTACCAATTACTTTATAGATTATTAATATTTTTTCACTAAAAAGATATCTTCCACATTTTTGTTTTATATTTTTTAACACTACCTTAATTTTTTTATTTTATATTGTGAAATAATAATATCACTAAAGTGTCAAAAAAATCAATATATTAATTAATTTTTATGAAGAAATATTCAAAATATGCAATAAAATATTAAGCAAGTTTCACTTTTTATTACAATATACGTAACTTAATCTAAAATGATACTTAAGATTTGAACTTATAGGATTCCATTAAGAAAACTTAATCCATGCATGTTTGAAAGTCCAGGATTCTTGGGATTTTCGTGTAGGTATAAATTAATAGTTGAGTTAGGAACTCTAAAAGTATTATATTATAGATAAAATACTACGATTAAGGAGTGTTAATTTTGAATAAAATTCAATGTGAAAGTTGTAAAACAAAACTTTGCGCCAGCAAGGTTCCTATATTTTCTTCTCTTAATAGAGATCATTTAGCTAAAGTAGTTTCTAAGATAAATCACCTTAGCTTTAACAAAGGTGAAGCAATTTGTATAGAAGGAGATTACTCTAATGCCTTAGTAATAATAAATCAAGGACAGGTAAAACTTACAAAGGTAACCAAAGAAGGAAAAGAGCAGATTATAAGAGTACTATCTTCTGGAGACTTTTTTGGAGAATTAAGCATATTTAATGAAAAAGACAAATATAACTTTTCAGCTTATGCACTTTCTTCGGTTAAAATATGTTCCTTAAGTAAGGAAAGCATGAATTCAATACTTTTGGAGAATCCTGAAATTTCAATAAAAATATTAACTGAAGTATCGAAAAGACTTATGGAAGCTGAAAATCTCGCACAAAACTTAGCTACAAATGATGCAGACATAAGAGTTGCCAGCCTCATAGCAGAATTTGGAGAAAAGTTTGGCCACAATACTGATTTAGGTATCGAGGTCAATCTCCCAATGAATAGAGAAGATATGGCAAATTATATAGGAGTTACAAGAGAAACCATAAGCAGAAAACTTACTAAGCTACAAGACTCAGGAGCTATCTCACTTATCGGAAATAAGACCTTAATAATAAAGGATTCCAATAAATTAAATGATTTTTTATAATTTGATTTGAATCATATTTTTTATAATTTAATACTCATATAATTAAGCCATAGAAAAGAAAAACATATTTGATATAAATTCTAGGAGGCTTAATTATGATAAATAAAATAAAAATAGCAGAAAATATTTATAGCATAGCTAAGGTAGATGATAGAGACGTTCCTTTTCATAGACTTACATTGACTAAAGGTACAACTTACAATAGTTATCTACTAAACACTGACAAGCCAACAATAATAGATACTGTAGACATAAGCTTTGGTAAAGAATTCGTAGATAGCTTAAAAGCAACTATTGACTTACTGAAGATACAATACATTGTTATAAATCACACAGAACCGGACCATTCCGGAGGACTTGGAAGTCTAGCAGCACAAGCTAAAAATGCCACAATAGTTTGTACAGATAAAGCAGTGGAAGAACTTAAAGAAATGTACAAACTTCATAATAGAAACTTCTTAGTAGTTAGAGATGGAGATAAACTTGACATAGGTGGAAAAACTTTATTGTTCTTAGAAACCCCTTATCTACACACTGAAGAAACCATGATAACTTACTGTATAGAAGATAAAATTTTGTTTCCATGCGATATATTTAGTACCCATATTGCAAACACTGAGGTATTTAGCGATCTAGCTAAGTTCGATATATTTGAAGACTTTAAAGTTTATTATACTCTAATCATGCATCCTCATAGAAAGCATGTTCAATATATGATAAACAAGATAAAAGATTTAGACATTCAGATCATCGCACCTTCTCATGGCTTTGTTTTAAGATCTGAAATAAACAAATACATAGCTCTTTATGATGACCTTAGCAGAAACACTAGCACCAACAAATCAGCAGCTATAATATACTCAACAATGACAAGTAACACTAAAAGATTATCTCAAAACATAGTTGAATATCTTGATGCTGAAGGGATATCTTCAACAGCTATTGATGTAAATAAAACTTCAAAAGAAGAAGTACTTACAAAAATAAGTAATTCAGACATAATTCTTTTTGGAAGTTCCACAAGATACGGCGATATGATAGGATCTTTAGAAGACATACTAAAAGAGTTAAAAGCTATGGACTTATCCAATAAACTTGTAGCAGCCTTTGGTTCTTATGGTTGGAGTGGTGAAGCTATAGAAGTTATACAAGACTATCTACTAGAGACTAACGCAAAAGTTCTTGAGACTTCAACTGTAATTAAATCCACTGGTATGTCTGATGTAAATTTCCCTATAAGAGTAAGGTTCTCAGCAAAAGATGAAGCTCTTAAAGGGTTAGAAAGAGCTTGTGAATATATAGGAAGCCTTGCTCTTAACGCCATATAAAGATCTACTACTTCAATCCCATATTTATTTTCAAAGCTCCTCTGGTTTTTGAGAAGATAATATGAAAATATAAATTATAGTATGAAGTAATGCACATATATGGCCTAAAATAAATTAAACTATGTTATTCTCTCTCTACAATGAAAAACTTAGTAACCTGCAAAGTTCCTTCACCCTTTTTGTTGATTGGAGCTTTCACCCAAGAATGCTGAAGAATAATTCTTCAGCATTCTTTATTTAATACACTCTATTTTTCTTCAACCTTTTACATATTACGCCATATAATATACCAATGTACAAACTTTGAAATTATTTTGTATATGAAAGGATGATTTTTATGGCTGTAAGACATTACGTTTTACTGGCTACTGATGGAAAGACAAAGCTTCCTACAACACCAGATCTTCCACCAGACCCTGCCACAGAAGTGGAGGTTCTAATCTATGGTTTTGTAGGTGGTTTATACAAAGTTGATGATAAGGTAGTTAACGAAAATTTAGATTGGCATAAGTCTTCTAATTGTAATTACTTATATGGTTTAAAAGGCTCTGCATCCCTCCCCTCTCCTATTATCTGGGGTGACGTAGGCGACAAAATATATGTAACCTTAATAAATCTTGGAATGAAATATGTAGATATAATGGATCCTCATACCGTGCATATGCATGGCGCTCATGTAGCTACTCAGATAGACGGTTTTCCAGAAATGTCTGTAGGCGTACCTATGTGGGAGTTTACTGGTAAAAACAAACCTGACACCTTAACTTATTACTTCTGCCCTGAACATCCTGGCACTCTTATGTACCATTGTCATCAAGAAGCCTCAGAACATGTTCAGATGGGTATGTATGGTGCTCTTGTAATATACCCTTCATATGAAAGCCTAGCTATGAACGGCATCAAAAAAGACAAATGTGGAAGATGGTATAACAACGGAGAATACGTTCCTTCTATACCTTCTACTGCAACAAATAGAAACTTTGCTTACAACAACATTCACTCTTTCTTCAACAGAGAGTATATTATGCTTTTATCCGACATAGATCAAGCTTGGCATGATAGTATCTTAGCTGGAACACCTTTTAATCCAGTTAACTACAAACCTAACTTTTGGCTTGTTAACGGAAGACCATTCCCATATTCATTACTTCCACATCCTCAGACGGCTACAAAAGGTAGCGATGAAGACTTATCACAAATTAATTATGAGTCCTATGTCCATGTTAAAACTGGAGAAGACTTCTTACTAAGAATGATTAATATAAGCTATCAAGTGATTCCTTGGCATATTCACGGCTGGCACTTTAAAGTCATCGGTAAGGACTCTCATATAAGTCCATTCTTAGAAATGAACTCAACTTCAACTCCAATGGATTGTATGGATCATATGGAACATCCTATAACAGAAATGGGCTTCACTTGTACCATAGGTTCAGGAGAAACCTATGATCTTCTAATAAATGCAGAGAACAAGAGTCCTATATATAGAAAGTATATAGTCCGTGGTCAGAATTCTATACCTTCAATATGTAGTCAGTTCCATACTCTTCAAAGATCAGATCCTTCAGTTATAGCTAATATTCCTACTGAACCTGTAGATGTGAACAATATAAAAACTGTAAATTATATAGAAATCTGCGATGAACCAAAGGATAGTCCAAACATTAACTTCTTCCCACAATTTTATCCTATGCACAACCATGATGACTATAAGGTAACTAATGATGGAACCTATCCAGGCGGACAGCTTACCTATATTCAAATAGATGCTCCTGAAACTGGAGGTCTACTTGGAAGCTATTATGGAGATAAAGACTTTGATGATGTTATACTAAAAAGATTGGATGAAAGAATAAGTTTTGATTGGTCTTATGACAAACCACAGGACTTAGAGAAAGAATTTTCAGTTAAGTGGACTGGAAAGATAAAAGCATCAACTCCTCAAAGGTATAAACTGCAGTTATTCTGCATAGGCAATGCCACAGTTAAGATAAATGGAAAAGAGGTATTGACTGTGAAGGATTATTACTCCTCGCCTTATGCTTTTGATATGATTGACTTTGAAAAAGATAGTTTTTATGATATAGAGATAACCTACGTTGGAAACTCAAAGGGCAAGATAGCCTTACAATGGTCCTCCTCAACAAATAAAAAAGAGATAATCCCAAGCTACAACCTATTTCCTATTTAATATAAAGTAAATATAAAATTTAAGCCATGTCTTATACAGCAAAAAATCGCCGAAGCTAACCTTCTTCGGCGATTTTTTGAGCGTATGCCTTTTCCAGTATATATGAGTAAAATCTTATAGGCGTTACATTTTTATTTTTAATAGTTTGGCTATGCTTAATTTCAACATAGTACTTTAACAAAGCCAATAGTTTTAGTCCTTCAACTCTATTACAACAGGACAGTGGTCTGAACCATAAACCTCATTCAATATCTCTGCTCCAGCAACTTCATCTAGAAGATTATTTGATACAAAATGATAGTCTATTCTCCAACCTGTATTTCTTTCTCTTGCCTTAAACTTATAACTCCACCAAGAATATTTTATTGTTTCTTGATTCAGATGTCTGAAAGTATCAGTATACCCATTAGCTATAAATTTGTCCATCCACTCTCTTTCCATAGGTAAAAACCCTGAGGTCTTTTCATTTGCCTTAGCGTTTTTAATGTCCATAGGCGTATGAGCAGTATTATAATCTCCACAAATTATAAGCTTTTTGCCATCCTTTACCTTATCATTACAGTACTCAAGTATGGCATCATAAAATCTCATCTTATAATCCAATCTTTGTTCGTTCTGCTGTCCATTTGGGAAATAAATATTCAATAAAGTAAACTTCTCAAACTCAGTTATTAAGATTCTTCCTTCACTATCAAACTCTTCGATGCCTATACCGTGACTTACGCTTATTGGTTCAACCTTAGTATATGTAGCTACACCACTGTATCCCTTCTTTTCAGCAAAAGAGAAATATGAGTGGTACCCTTGTATATTTCTTGCTGCATCGTCTAAAGTAGCCTCCTGCAGTTTAGTCTCCTGTATACATAGAATATCTGGTGAATCATTTTCTATAAAGCCTAGGAATTCTTTTTTCATGATAGCTCTAAGCCCATTAACATTCCAAGAATATATTTTCAAAACATCATCTCCTTAGGGAATAAATTATAAACAATAATAATTATTATTTATATAATATTATACTTTATTCCCTATTTCAATGCTTAATATGATAAATTGCTATCTCTAACAACTTTAGTATAAGTATTTAAAGTAACAAAGTAATATATACAATAGATTACAGCATATATAGAAGCTATTATTAAGAAACTACTCATTAACTTTAATGAGAGCATTTTACCTAATGCTATAGTCGCAGGTAATGAATTAGCAACGGCTACTAGGAAAGGCGCTCCAAAAAGTAGGCCTAACTCCTTGGCAACTGCAGTTTTTATTTCCTTATTGCTTACACCAATTTTACTTAGAGTTATAAATTTTTCTTTATCTTCTCTTGCTTCCATAACCATCTTGAAGTATATTATACTTCCTGTAGCCATTATAAATAAAGCTCCAATAAATAAACCTATAAAGGCCATCATTCCTAAAAGCTTTAACCCATCTTTGTAATGGTCGTAAAAAGTCAACATACCACTTTCTTTAGGCAAATTCTTTGATAAATCATTTATGAAGCTTTCGGCTTTAAAGTCATCCTCTAACATATATCCATCTAATTTACTTATATTTGCTTGATCAGAATTTAATTTTATTGAATCATATACATTATCTTTGACAACAAAAGTTTGAGTAAAATGATCTAAAGCTAAAAATGGTTTTATATCCGATGCTGTCACTTTTAGATTGTAGCTCTTATCATTTATATTAATATTAACGACTTTATTAAGAGCTGCTTCGTTTGCGGCAAAGCTTTGTATTTGTATGAAATAGCAGTCATTTTCATCCTTTAGATTCGCTCTTCTATCAAGCTTCTGTTGTTTATTCAGTTTATTGAACTCGCTTTCACCTATGACATAGAAATTTGAATCCTTATTCACTAATGGATCTTTAGCAGTAACTTTTACGATATCAATACTATCTGAGAATTTTACGCTTACTTCCTTGTGCTTATTTAATATACTATTAAAAGTTTTATTCTCGTCCTTTGTTCTAAAATACTCTATAGAAAATGGTCTCATATACCTTGAGTTTTCTTCTGTTTTTGTATAAGAGCCTACACAAGTAACTAAAGCACAAAGTGCTACTGTAATACTGATTGCTATAATGCTTAGAGTTCCCACATTACCTCTATATCTAAAATACAATTGAGAGGTAGAAATTAGTTTTGTTCCTTTAAACAGACTCTTTTCATTTTTCTTGTTCGCATAAATTAGAAAAGTTGTAGCTGAAGTAAAGAATAATATAGTTCCTACTACTACCAATAGTACTACTATAGGAGCTTTTAATAGATTACTTCCTAATTGCTTTATTGCCATATTATAGCCAAAATACAAGCATACAATTGAAACCACTGCAAAAAGTAAGGTTATAGCAGATACTTTAAGTCCCTTCTCTACTTTTTTGGAAGCGTTGAATAAATCTATTAGACTGCTTTTTCTAACTATAATAGAACCATGTAATGAAATAATTATATATATAATCACAAATATCTTAAGTGATTGCATTACTGCCTTAACATTCCACTGAAAAGGTACCACCGCTGAGGTTTTAATCATATAAAATAATAACATTATAAAAAACTTACTAAAAATCAATCCTAGTGAAATACCAGTAATTAATCCTGCCAAGGTAATAAAAGTATTCTCATAAAAATTTACCCTCGCAACTTGATTCTTAGACATACCTAAGAGCATATAGGTTGCAAACTCCTTCTTTCTAGACTTTACAAAGAAAGAATTTGAGTACCATATAAAGAAGGCTGAAAACATAATAATCATTACTGCCCCAATATTGAACAGTATCATAAACTTCTTCATTTCACCAAGCTCGTCCTGTATATATTTACTATATAAAATAGACATAAAGAGATATACAGAAAATATACTAAAGGAAAGGCTCAAGAAATATGACCAATAGCTTTTAAAATTACTTTTTATATTTCTTGTTGTGATATTAACCAATGTCATCAGAATCACCTCCTATTACAGAAAGAATCTTTAATATTCTCTGATAAAAATCCTTTCTGCTCATATCTCCTTTATATATCTCATTAAACAACTTACCATCTTTTATAAAAATAACCCTCTTACAATAAGAAGCTGCAAAACTATCATGAGTTACCATAAGTATAGTTGCATTATTGTTATCATTTAAATTTTGTAATGCTCCTAAAAGCTCCTTTGAAGATTTGGAATCTAGTGCTCCTGTTGGCTCATCTCCAAGAATCAAGGACGGATTAGATATAATAGCTCTCGCTGCTGCCGCTCTTTGTTTTTGCCCTCCTGATACTTCATAAGGATGTTTATTTAAGATTTCACTAATTCCAAGTTTTTTTGTTATATCACTTAGTCTTTGCTCTATTGTATTATAAGGTGTTTTTGATAATGCTAAAGGAAGCACTATGTTTTCCTTTAGAGTCATGTTGTCTAAAAGGTTAAAGTCTTGAAATATAAACCCTAGCTTTTCTCTTCTAAACTGAGATAAATGTGGTTCTCTAAGCTTAGTTACATCTTTTCCATCTATAAAAACACTTCCTGAAGTAGGTTTATCTATAGTGGATATAACATTTAAAAAAGTTGTCTTTCCTGAGCCAGATGGCCCCATTATTCCAACGAACTCACCTTGATTTATCTTTAAATCTATATTATCTAAAGCTGTATACTTTACTCCACCAAATCTTGATCCATAAACCTTTTTCAAATTTCTTATATTTAATACTTCCATACCAATACCTCCAAATTTATTTTACCAGTGCACTATATCTATACTCTTTAATAAATGTGAGTCTAATAATAAAAGCTAATTTTGCGTCTAATAAGCAACCAAATATTTATTCCTACTAGACATTTATTAAGTATCAACCTCACATCCTATGATTAAATTATATAAAAAAACAAAATGCTCAGCCATTTCTTCAGCTTACATTTTGTTTTCAAAACTTACATTTTTGTAATATTAGTATAAAGATGTACCACTTCAATCCGAAAACTATTTTCAAAACTCCTCTGGGTTCTGAGATGAATTTTTGAAAATATAACTTCTATTATGAAGCGGTACATCTATATGTAACGTGGAAAGTGCACATGAAGCTTTGTTCCCTTTCCATATTCCGATTCAACGGTTAAATAATGGCCTAACTTTTTTGCAAGCTTTTTAGATAGGTATAAGCCCATACCAGTAGCTTTTAGGTTAGTATCCCTACCATTATTTCCAGTGAAGGATTTGGAGAATATCCTTTCTAAATCTTCCTTTTTTATTCCTATTCCATTATCTTCTATTGTAAGTATTACTTCCTTCTCATTTTTTGAAGCATTAAAGCTTATTTTTCCACCATTACTAGTATATTTCAAAGAATTTGATATTATCTGATCTATGATAAAGCTTAACCACTTTTTATCACTGTCTACTGCTAACTTATCATCTATGGTACTTGAAAAGCTAATATGCTTTCTTATAAAAATTATAGAATGCTTCTTTATGCTTTCCTTAATAATACTGTTTAAAGCAACCTCTTTTATTACATAATCTTTTGAAAAATCATTACTTCTTGAATAATATAGAACCTTCTCAACATAATCATCTATCTTATTAAGCTCCTCTTTTAACGAACTAACAGTAGATTGTTCAGTAAAATCACCACTTTCTAAGATAAGTTTAGTAGTTGTAATTGGAGTTTTTATCTCGTGTACCCAGCTTATCAAGAACTCACTGTTCTCCATAAACTGATCTTCAATCTTTCTCAAGGAATCAACATATCCATTATACAAATCAGATATAATTAATTGGTATAGTTCGTCCTTATATTCACTGGCTTCGGCAAATATAGGTGTTTTATCTTCTGAGGACTGTATTCCCTTTAACTTTTTAATACTTTCATTTTTTTTAATATAGTCATATATTAAGAAAAATATCAACATTATCATCGACACAACTAATATATATATGGCATTGGAAGGTAACATTCTATTGCTTCTATCAAGATATATAGATGCTGAAATAAAAGTTATAAGGATAAGGTAAAAAATCAATATGCTTAAGTTTTCTTTTATATATTTGTAGAAACTCATTTTATTATGTACCCTTGGTTCTTTACGGTTTTTATATAATCCTCAAGTCCCATTTCCCTTATTTTTTTTCTAAGCCTATTTATATTAACCGTTAAGGTATTATCGTCAATGAAGCTTTCATCTTCCCATAGTTCTTGCATTATCCTCTCTCTGCTCACTATTCTCTCATTATTTTTCATAAGTATATAAAGTATCTTAAATTCGTTTTTTGTTAGCTCTATGCTTTGGTTTTCATAATATAAAATATTATCTTTAAGTGAAAGCATAACCCCATTATGATTGATTACATCCATAGAAGTATCAGAATAAGAATAAGTTCTTCTTAGGATTGCATTTATCTTCGCTATTAATACTTCCATTGAAAAAGGTTTTGTTATATAGTCATCTCCTCCCATATTAACAGCCATAACAATATCCATATTGGTATTTCTTGAAGATAAAAATAAAACTGGGACCTTAGATATGCTTCTTATCTGATTGCACCAATGAAAACCATCAAATACTGGAAGATTTATATCCATAAGTACTAGACTTGGAGCTACCTGTGTGAACTGCTCCATAACTGTGCTGAATTCCTCAACACAATAAACTTCAAAGCCCCACTTTTTCAAAGAATCCTTAACTATATCTCTTATTTTTTCTTCATCCTCTATAATCATTATCTTGTACATATTTTCTCCTAACTAAAACAACATATATAGAAATATTTGTATTCTCTTATAAAATTATATATGAAAAAAGCCGCTAATGCGACCTTTTGACAAATTTATTACTATAGCGCTCTTTTAAAGCCTGTCTTTATGAATTAGCTTATTAGTGTATTAGCGATAAGTTTATATACTTTATTTTATCCCAAAATATAAACTTATTATACCTATAGAAATTATCAGCCTAACTATATGATGTAACTTATTTATTTTTCCATACATTTTAATACCATTTAAAACAGCTGCTATATGAGTAAGAATAAGTCCCACAAAAAGAGCTGTAATGTTTATACTTCTATTAGCTCTTATAAAACCTAAGCCAATAAGCATACCCCCTGCTAACATCATAATTATTGATCCTAACCTAGAACTTTTCTTATGCTTCAAACTAGCTACTCCTGCTATAATATCTAAACCACCATAAATAATAATTAACACTTTAAAAATAAAATCCATATATAATCTTCCCCTTTATATTAGATTCTAAATTACTTTTCTTAGCTATGTCTCATCTCATCTTCATATTTAACATTTATTAGTTTATTGGCTTTGCCTATCATTTTGCTTAATGATGATTTTACTTGTCTTAGCTCCTCTTCTTGTTTCTCTATTTCCTTATACTTTTCTTCAACTATCTTAATACATCTAATCAATGCCTCTACATTTCCATAATTAAGTTCTTTTCCACTAGTTGAGCTCTCTTGAGAAGCTTCTATATCTTCCTCAAGTTTAAAAAGTGCTTTTATTTCCTCTAACGAGAAATTGAGTTTCTTTAGTTTTACGATTGCAAAAGCCTTTTCAATATCTAATTTACCATAATCTCTCCTAGTTTTAATTCTTTTAGGGGTTAATACGCCTAGCTTATCGTAATACCTCAAGGTGTCGATACTTATACCAGTACTTTTTGCAAACTCACCAATATCCATAATATCCTCCACTATTTCTATACGACCTCAATTGCGCTGTTCTTAGCTTTACTATAAAACCTAGAGCCACCTCAATGTCAAGATATTTTTAGCAAACATTACTAACTTTTACAACACAAGCCTTTACTTAAGATGTAACACTTCCATCCGAAATCTATTGAAGTACATATTTTAGTGATCTATTGCTATGTATTCAATAAATGTTGTTACTACTTTTACAGTAGGATTTATCCATCTCCCTAATTTAATAAACACCAATAATCTTTGTAATGCAAAAGAGGACTTAAAGTTTTTCATTAATTATTCCAATCATAAACTAAAATAAATTCACCCACATTTTTTTAATACATTCATATATAGAAATAAAATCCTTATCCCAATGCTAGTGCTTAAAGTTGTATATTTTAAAGGAATAAAATTATGTCGCTGAGGCAGCCTTCAGCGACATAATTTTATTTTTTCTATTTACCATATATAGCTATAATACAGTCTTCATACTTTTTACTGAGACGCCCTAAGTTCTTGCACTTTATCACTTACTCTTGAATCTTTGTATTTAGCTATTGAGATATAGTAAGCAATCATAAGCAGAACCTCCGCACCTACCCAAGCAGCAACTTCTGCAATGCATATTCCTAGAAATCCAAGATATATAGGTAAGATCATAGCCACTGAAAGTCTTATAGCTAATTCCAGTATACCTGAAACCATAGGAATCATGGTATTTCCCATACCTTGTAACGCTGAGCGGTATATAAAAAGTAACCCTAGATTCCATATAAGAAGTGACATAACTATTAAAAACTGTCCTGAAACTTTAAAGATTTCTACTTCGTTTGATGGTACGAATAACCCTACTATTTGTTTATTAAAGAAAAACAAAATCAAGCTTATTACTATGTTAACTGTAGTTGATATCTTTATGCATTTTCTAATTCCTAGTTTTATTCTATTGTATTGTTTAGCCCCAAGGTTTTGTCCAGTAAAAGTGGACATTGCAAACCCAAAGGTTACACCAGGTTGTTCAGCCAGGGCCATTATCTTCATAGCCGCAGTATATCCAGCTACATACACTGCTCCAAAACCATTTACAAGAGTTTGTAATATCATTCCACCAACTGCAGTGACTGAATTCTGTAGTGCTGCTGGGATTCCCAATATAAATAATCTTTTACACACCGATAAGTCTATCTTCCAATCTTCCTTTTTCATCTTTAGTTCATCATATTTTCGAACTACACTATAGCAAAGAATGCATGATAAAACTTGAGCTATTACTGTTGAAATAGCTGATCCAGCAACCCCTAGTTTAAAGCCTATAACAAGGGTAATGTTTAAAACTATGTTTACTAAGGAAGAAATAATCATCACATATAAAGTTGTCTTACTATTGCCAAAGGCTCTTAAAATTGCTGAAAGTAGATTATAAAATACAGTTGCTACAATGCCAGCATAAATTATGCTTATATAGATGTTTGCATCGTCTATTATATCTTTAGGGGTATTTAGCAACCTCAATAGGGGCTTAGAGCCAATAAGACTTAAGGTTGTTACTACTACTGCTATCAGTATAGAAAGATAAACTGACATAGCAACTACCTTTTTTACACCACTCTTGTCTCCAGCACCAAATCTTTGTGCCACTAAAATCCCAAAACCATTGGCTAGTCCAGTTATAAAACCTATAATCATAAAACTAATGGATCCAGTAGAACCAACTGCCGCTAAGGCATTAACTCCTATCTCCTTTCCTACCACGATGCTATCCACCATACTGTAAAGCTGTTGAAATAAATTACCTATAAGTAATGGGATAGAAAATTGAATGAGAAGCTTCGTTGGGCTTCCTGAAGTCATATCTTTTGTCATAACACTAATCTCCATTTTAATTTTTTAGAATTTCCTAAGTAAAAAGTATATATCCAAACTTAATTTATACTTATCAAAAAACTTCTGGTTCTGTTTTTTTAAGCATATATAAATTAAACGTTGAGTTAGAAACTCTATATCACATCTATAATATTATCAAATTTATTGTAAAATACAAACAAAAAGGCATAGCCATATTTTACAGTATAGCTGTGCCTTCCTTGCTTATTAATTATATAACTTTTCATTTATTGTTGTTCCTATGGTTATTTTCATATATAAGGTTATATTTCACACTATTATCTTCCATACACCTTATCATATCTTGATTTTGCAATAATTGATGCTATTATCCCAATCATATATATAATTAGTAGGAAGTAAAATACTGCTACTATACCAAAATGTCTTAATATAAGCCCTGTGGAAGCTGGTATCACCGCTGCTGCTATACCACTGGCTGTAGATACTAAAGCTATCATAGCTCCTTTACTTTTCCAGAACAACTCCCCCATAGTAGTTTGGGCCATTTGAAGAACCCCGGCTGAGGAAAAACCTGCTAGAGTAAAACTTATAATAGCAATGGTTGTTGTCTTAAAGACTAGTAGTAATATAAGCATTATTATTCCAATTATAGGATATACAACTGTAACTAATACTGGCTTGATGGTATTTTGCAAAAGCTTTGCCAAAATAAATACAGATATAATAGCTCCTAAACTATAATAAGTTATGAACTTTAAAGAGGTCAACTGGCTTAGACCAAGCATCTTCTGTCCGAAAGTTGGCATCCACATTTGGAAAGCTGTATATATTGAATTTGAAGTAAACCCAATTATAATTACTGCTATTCCTTCCTTTCTAAAAACAGGTTCTGAAACTATATTATTATTTTCCTGTACTTCCTTATTTGAAGCTGCTATCTCGGTCTTATCTGGAAATTTTCTTCCCATTATAAACAATCCATTGATGAACAGGATTATAGCTATTAAAAAGAAGGTGTTTCCATAAAACATATTTCTTTCTACAAAAAAAGCTATTATGAAAGGAAGTAGTGCACCTCCTGTGGCTATAAATGCCTTAATTAAAACATTAGCAGTACCAGGGGTCTTAGGAAAGCATTCCATAAGTGTAGGGTAACTTGCAGCATCCATAAATGCATGTGCTATCCCTGCAAAGGCTGAAAATACTATAGCCAGCTCATAGCTTGGAGATAAAGGTATCCCCACTAAAAACACTATCATTGCCAATGGTGCTAAGCATAAGAACTTCTTTCTTCCATATTTATCTGATAGTCTCCCTGCAATATATAATGTAGCAGAACGAACTATACCTTCTGCTGATATAAGAAAACTTATCCCTGCTGCATCAGTATTGAATTGCTTAGTTAAAAAAGCTAAGTTTGATGAAAGCAGAATAAGAATCATTCCAAGCATCCCATAACTTATATATATCCCAAGCGCGGTCTTAAAGTATTTATTTTTCCCCATACAATCCTCCAATTTTCTTTAGTTTACTATATGGTTTCATTACAAAAACTTAAGTTATGCATGTAAAAAAGTAGCGTATTACTGGGATTTTTTTTATACATAACTTAATAGTTGAAGCTAGAACCCATAAGTAGTTTAAAATAGTTTTATTTAACTTAAAGTTTGACTATGTTTAATAATATTGTTGAAATTAAGTGGTTAAGAAGGAGATGCTATATGAGCGAGCTATTAGAATTAAATGATTTTTTCAGATGGAATGGCT
>NZ_JAABNO010000048.1 GCF_009928445.1 Clostridium sp. C8-1-8
AAAATCCTGCGGTGCTAAAACACCGTACCGGTTCGATTCCGGTCTTCAGCACCAAAAAGAATCCATATATAATATGGATTCTTTTTTTGTTTTACAGGATATGCAGTGAAAAATAAAATACGTTCGTCTGTTAGGTTTTTTTTATATGCATAAATTCTACAAGTGCTGATATATGCATAAAAAATATCTCTATAAAATAACAAAGACTATTTCGCAACGACAAATAAGGCCTTTTTTTAAGCCTCTGGATATTAGGATTAATAACTTAGTTTTATAATACACTTCCGAATATATAAAGAAATACGTAAAAAGCCATGCAAATAATATAAAGAAATAAAGTGATAAATGTCCGAATAAAATTATAAATACAAAACAGTAAATGACATATATTTCCATATTGCTTTGCTATAATAAAACTACACTTTAGAGAAATAGGAGGGGTTACTAATGCAATATGGAGTAGATGTCACTACATATAAGAGAGTGGGAGATAGGAGAAAAGATAAAAAAGAGATTAAGATAATGGGGTCTCCTTATAGGTTGTTATTTGATTTCTTTGGTGCTTTTCTAATAAGTAGAGTTACTATAAATGCAAGTGGAGCGGGTATAGATGGGTTAGCACCCTTTGGTATAGCTTTTATATTATCGTTTCTAAACAGAGAAGAAAAAAAGGAAGGCATAATTGCTTCAGTTGGTGTTTTACTTGGGTATGCTACTCTCTTGGGCAGTGTGCCTAATGTTGGCATTTATATATTATCTGCAGCTATTGTATCTATATTTGTCAACATTCGATTTAATATAAAGGAGAGAACTAGCTTAATTATAAGTTTCTCTATATTACTATTATCAATGGTTATCTATAGAGCTTTTGCTCATAGCATAGTTCTATGGATTAATCTTCTTACTTCAGCAGTACAATGTATTGTTGTTTATCCAATATATTATATTATAAAATATGCATTAACATGCCTAGATGATATAAAAACTAATCATTTTTTTACCAATGAAGAACTTATATCTATGGCGCTTCTTTTTTGTTTAATTGTTTCTGGAATAGGTAGCATAGCGTTAGCGGGAATTAGTTTAAGAAACATAATAGCTTTGTTTTTTGTTATAGCAATAGCATTTGCTCTGGGAAGTTCTGTAGGTGCAGCTGCAGGCGTTACAATGGGAATAATAGTAGGTTTGTCTACCAATAATATGATAATCTATATAAGTGTATATAGCATATGTGGATTGATTGTAGGTATTTTTAAAGATACTGGAAAGTGGTTTACTGTATTATCCTATATTGTTGTATACTTTGTTTTAGCTATGTATTCAAAAGGGTTGGATGATTTTAAAACCATAGAAGCTATAATAGTGGCTTTAATATTTTGTATAGTTCCAGTTAGCATTTATAGTAAGATATCTTTAGAGTTGGATAATGATAAGAAGCAAGATACATTAGGAGACTTACATTTTTATAAGGTGAAGGATGAGTTCACTAACAGGTTAGTTGATTTTACAGATGTTTTATCAACCATAGCTGTTACATTGAATAATTTAATAGATAATGATAGATTGCTGCTAAAGAATAAGAGTAGTGCACTTATAGAAAACTTAGGTGATAGGGTGTGTAGCTCCTGTGATATGAGATATACATGCTGGAAGAGAGAGTTACATACTACTTATAATGCTTTTTCTGAATTGATAAGAAATAATCAAGAGGGTAGGTCGGACTTTCCGCTAGAGCTTGATAAAAAGTGTATTAAGAAATATGCCCTAGTTAAAAATACAGAGGAAATTGTTAATAACTATATTCAGGATGAAATGCTGAAAAGAAGACTAGGTGAAGGAAGAAAATTATTAGCTGGTCATATAAATAATATGGCTGTTACTATTGGTGAATTGGTTGAAGACTTTAGTAAGGATATAATAATATGCAATGATGTTGAGAAAATTATAAAGAGAGCTTTAAATAAAGAAAATATGAGATATGAGGATGTACTATGCTACAATGACAAAAATGGCAGGTTAAATATAAAGATAACCATGGATAGCTGTGGCGGTAGCCAGATGTGTGTAAAGCAACTGTTACCTATAATAAATAGATCTATAGGTAAAACTATGAGTATAGGTGGAGAGGGGTGTTCTATAGAACCAAAGACAAATAAGTGTTCTATATATATAGAAGAAACACCTAAGTATCACGTATCATCTTATGCAGCTATAGCTTGTAAGGATGGGGAAAAGTATACAGGAGATAGCTATAGCTACGGAAAAACTCAAGGTGGAAGCTATATGGTGCTAGTAAGTGATGGAATGGGGTCTGGACCAGAAGCTGGTGCTGAAAGTAAAGCGGCTGTAGAACTTATAGAAAAGTTTACACAGGTTGGGTTTTCAGAGTTAACTGCTATAAATACAGTGAATTCTATCATGTCTATGAAGTTTACTGAGGATGAGAAGTTTGCAACATTGGATCTTCAAAATGTAGATCTTTACTCAGGAAACGTTAAGTTTATGAAGGTAGGGGCTGTAGAGAGCTTTATAAAGAGAGGAGATAAAGTTGAGATCATCAAATCAAAAACCTTACCTTTTGGTATACTAGATACAACGGATGTTGATATTATAGAAAAGAAGGTATGTAACGGAGATCTTATAGTTACAATAAGTGATGGAATACTTTATGGAAAAGATGGGGACGGAAGTTGTAAGTGGCTCACTGAGTTTTTATATACAACTAGTAATAAAAATCCTAAAGAATTATCTATAGAGATATTAGATAAGGCTAAAGAGATAAGTGGACAAAGAATAAAAGATGATATGACTGTTGTTGTTTCGAAAGTGTATGCTATTTACTAAATGATAGATTTTTACAACTAAATAAAAATCTAAACTATGAAGCTAGCCAATTGGTTTCATAGTCCTTTTTATTCTTTAGAAAATTATATTTTAGATAAAGCTGTGAATAACAATGTGTATATGGCTTAAATGCATATATTGGAGAAAGAATAAAAAAGAGAAAATATTTCGCCTGCCAGATTTTCCTCATATACATTCGGAAAGTCGGATGCGTAAAAAGCTCACTGAAGAAGGCCACTTCAGCGACTTTTTTACGTGAAAATTTAAATTGAAGTTATTAATTTCTTATTTTATAAAACTTGAATGTGTAAGACAATGATGTTTGTACTTTAAGAACTGTATAAGAATTATAATTTAAGTTTTAATGAATTTGTATAAAATTTCTTAATAAGAGTTTAATGATATGTTATAATAAGTTATTAAAGTTGAATAGGAAGTGTTCTAACTTGAATGATAAAGTTATAAATTTTATAATAGACCATCACATGATAAAAGAAGGCGATAGAGTATTAGTGGCGCTATCAGGAGGTCCGGATTCTGTTTGTCTACTACATATCTTATATAGTCTAAGGAATGAATTTAATATTTCTATAGGTGCTGCACATATTAACCATTTGCTGAGAGGAGAAGACTCTTTTGAGGATGAGAAATATGTTCAAAAGGTATGCGATGAACTCGATATTCCTTGCTATGTAAGGAGATCACAAATAGAAGCTGTTGCCAAAGAAAAGGGAATATCTTCTGAAATGGCAGGTAGGGAAGTAAGATATGAGTTTTTCCATGAAATTGTAAAAACTCAAGGTTTTACAAAGGTGGCTATAGCTCATAATGCAAACGATCAAGCTGAGACTGTACTTATGAGAATGATGAGAGGAACAGGATTGGATGGTTTAGTAGGCATAAGGCCAGTGAGGGATGAAGTGTTTATAAGACCAATACTATGTTTGACCAGAGAAGAGATAGAGAATTATTGTGAATATAATAAATTGGAGCCTAGAATTGATGGAACAAACCTTGAAAGTATATATTCTAGAAATAAGGTAAGACTTGAAATGATTCCTTTTATTAAACGAAACTTTAATAAAGATATTATTGAATCTCTCAATAGACTAGCTTCTCTTGCTTCTATTGATAGTGATTATATAGATAAAAGTGCATTAGATATATATAGTGATTTTTGTATTGAACGATCAAGGGAGATTGTGATAAAAAAAGATGCGTTTTTGGTACATGAATCTTTACTTACAAGGGTCATAAGAAAAGCTATATTTTATGTTGCAAAAGCTACATATAATTATGAGATGAAACATATCTATGATATTATCGTATTACAAAGAGGAAGTACTGGGAAAAGTATAAATATTCCTAATAATGTAGTTGTAGAAAATTCTTATGGAGATATAATTATTACTATAAAACAAAATGACAATAGTGATAATAAGGAATATGTTTTAGTAAAGAGGGAACTTAGTGCGAAAAACATAGAAACCTTGAGATTAGAAGGCTTATTATATGATGTTGAGATTGAAGTAAAGCGAAATAGTAAAAAAATAGATTTAAATAGTAGTGACTTAATCAAATATTTTGATTATGATAAGATAAAAGAGAGAATAATTATTAGAAGTAGAGAAAATGGAGATAAAATTAAACCCTTAGGTATGAATGGAACTAAAAAGATAAAAGATATATTTATTGATAAGAAAGTCCCTAATAACTTAAGAGACCATATACCTTTGGTTTGTTTTGATAATGACATTGCATGGATTGTTGGGATAAATATAAGTGATTTATTTAAGGTTACCAATAATACAAAAAACATCTTGCAAATAAGTTTTAAGGAGAGGAAATAGTTAACATGAAAGAAGACGTAAAAGAAGTACTGTTTTCTGAAGAGGTAATAGTGGATAAGGTAAAACAGATGGGAGAAACGTTAAGTCGTGACTATAAAGGAAAGGATTTGCTTGTAGTTGGTGTCTTAAAGGGTTCTGTAGTATTTACATCGGAATTGCTTAAGCACATCAATATACCTTGTGAGTTGGATTTTATAGCGGTATCAAGTTATGGAAGCTCTACTCAAACATCTGGAGTTGTAAGGATATTAAAGGATCTTGACAATGATGTTGAAGGTAAAGATGTTATAATTGTAGAAGATATAGTTGATACAGGACTTACGCTAAGCTATCTGTTAAAATACTTCGAAGATAGAAATGCGAACAGTATTGAGATAGTAACCCTACTTAATAAACCTGCTAGGAGAAAAACCAATATAAATGTTAAGTATTATGGATTTGAGGTTCCTGATGAATTTATAGTTGGCTACGGCATAGATTATGCTGAAAAGTATAGAAATCTGCCGTTTATAGCTTCTTTAAAAGAAGAAGTATACTCTAATAAGTAAATTATCTATATTGTAATGAAAAAAATCATATGGTAAAATTTTATAGTAACTACTAAGAGAGGGGGGCCTGTGATGAAAAAATTTTCTAGCTTAACGGCCTGGATTTTGATAATGGTAATGGTTGTAGTTGCTGCTGTCTTTTTAGCAAAAAGTGAAGAAGCAGGAAGTACAATACCTTATAGTGAATTCCAACAAAAATGGATTAGTGATCAGGTTAAGAGTATACAAGTAAAACAGGATAAAATGACTGTTGAGGGTACCTTAACAAATAATAAAAACTTTAATACTGTAGTTCCTGTTGAAACATTAAATATATTACTTGCTAATAATAATAAACCAAATGTAAAAGTTGCATTTGAACTTCCTACTAATATATCTGTTTGGGTTCAGATAATACCAACAGTATTAATAATATTTTTATTAATAGCATTTTTCTTTATATTTATGCAGCAATCACAAAGTGGAGGCGGAAGCCGAGGAGTTATGAACTTTGGTAAAAGTAGAGCTAAGATGGCGACTCCGGATAAGAAAAAAGTTACATTTAAAGATGTTGCAGGTGCTGATGAAGAGAAGGCTGAATTAGAGGAAATAGTAGATTTCTTAAAGCAACCTAAGAGATATATAGAGATGGGAGCTAGAATTCCCAAAGGAGTTCTTTTGGTTGGACCTCCTGGAACAGGAAAAACTCTTCTTGCTAAAGCTATAGCAGGCGAAGCTGGAGTACCTTTCTTTAGTATTTCTGGTTCTGACTTCGTAGAAATGTTTGTCGGAGTAGGTGCTTCAAGAGTAAGAGATTTATTTGAGCAAGCAAAGAAAAATCCTTCATGTATTGTATTTATAGATGAAATAGATGCAGTTGGTAGGCAAAGAGGTGCTGGTTTAGGCGGAGGCCATGATGAAAGAGAACAAACTCTTAATCAATTACTTGTAGAAATGGATGGGTTTGGTGCTAATGAAGGTATCATAATGATAGCTGCTACTAATAGACCAGATATTCTTGACCCAGCATTATTAAGACCAGGAAGATTTGATAGGCAGATAGTTGTTGGAGCTCCTGATGTTAAAGGTAGGGAAGAGATACTTAAGGTTCATACAAGAAATAAACCTCTATCAGATGATATTGATTTAAATGTGTTGGCAAAAAGAACACCAGGTTTCACTGGAGCTGATATTGAAAATCTAACAAATGAAGCTGCACTTTTATCTGTTCGTAGAAGTAAGAAGATTATCGGAATGGATGAGATGGAGGAAGCTATAACTAGAGTAATAGCAGGACCTGAAAAAAAGAGCAGAGTTATTAGTGAACATGATAGAAAATTAACTGCATATCACGAGGCAGGTCATGCGGTTGTAGCTAAGTTATTACCAAATGCTGACCCTGTTCATCAGATAAGTATAATACCAAGAGGTATGGCAGGCGGATACACTATGCACTTACCAGCTGAAGATAGAAGTTATACATCTAAGTCCAGATTGAAGGATGAGATGGTAGGACTTTTAGGTGGAAGAGTAGCTGAAAAGCTAATAATGGGTGACATCAGTACCGGAGCTAAAAATGATATAGATAGAGCTAGTAATATAGCTAGAAGCATGGTAATGGAATATGGAATGAGTGATGAAGTTGGACCAATTTCTTTTGGTACTGATCATAATGAAGTGTTCTTAGGCAGAGATATAGGAAGAAGTAGAAACTTTAGTGAGGAAATAGGCTCTAAGATTGATAAGGAAATAAAGCATCTTATTGATGAGGCTTATAATAAGGCAGAGTCATTACTTTCTGAGTATATTAGTAAATTGCATGCTGTAGCTCAAGCACTTCTTGAAAAAGAGAAACTTGAAGCTGAGGAATTTGAAGAAATATTTAATAATGCATAATATTAAAAGCAACTACATAATTTGTAGTTGCTTTTTTACTGTATATAAAAGTTTATACTAGCTAAACTTATTAACTTGAGAGGCTTATAATTATATTTATGGTAAATAGCAAAAAAATAAATCTTATTCTTCTGCCAGAATTTCAGCGTATAAATTTAGAAAGTCAGATTCGAAAAAAGCTTACCGAGGGATTTCGCTTCGGCAACTTTTTGACTATATGCTAATGTATAAAGTTTTTTTGTTAACTAAAACTAGAAAATTAAGAGATTGCTTTGCAGAAAGAATATATAATTATACATAAATGCGTATGATTATTTTTTTTATAATGATATAATATGTAATATAACGAATCATAGAGCTTGTAATTTTTAAAAGGTTCGAATTGCTATTTATTTTGTTATAATAAATGTTATAATATACATATTGGTAATATTATATAAAAGGAACTTAGTTAATTTTAAAAAGTATTATAAGGTATATTTTAAGGAGAGGGATTTTATTATGAAAACAGATATAGAAATAGCTCAAGAGTCAAAAATGGAACCTATAGTTAAAATTGCAGAAAAACTAGGATTAATGGATGATGATATTGAACTTTATGGTAAATATAAGTGTAAGATTTCTTTAGACGTTCTTTCTAATAGAAAAGAAAATAAAGATGGAAAATTAGTGTTAGTTACTGCAATAAATCCAACACCAGCAGGTGAAGGTAAATCTACAGTTACAGTAGGGCTTGGTCAGGCACTAAACAAAATTGGAAAAAAAGCCGTAATTGCATTAAGAGAACCTTCGCTTGGACCAGTTTTTGGTATGAAGGGTGGGGCAGCTGGTGGCGGATATGCACAGGTTGTACCTATGGAAGATATAAATCTTCATTTTACTGGAGATATGCATGCTATAACAACTGCTAATAATCTTTTGTGTGCTGCTATTGATAATCATATACATCAAGGGAATACATTGAAAATTGATTCAAGAAGAATAATATTCAAAAGAGTTTTAGATATGAATGATAGAGCACTTAGAAGCATAGTAGTAGGTATGGGAGGTAAGGTTAATGGATTTGTACGTGAAGATGGATTTATGATAACTGTAGCTTCAGAGATAATGGCTATACTATGCTTAGCAGATGGACTTAATGATCTAAAGGAAAGAATGGGAAATATATTAGTTGCTTATAATTTAGATGGGATGCCTGTATATGCTAAAGAGTTAGGTGTTCAAGGTGCCATGGCGCTTCTGATGAAAGATGCTATAAAACCTAACCTGGTTCAAACACTAGAAAATACTCCAGCAATAATACATGGTGGGCCATTTGCTAATATAGCCCATGGATGTAATTCCATAATAGCTACAAAAATGGCTATGAAACTTGGAGACTATACAGTAACAGAGGCTGGATTTGGAGCAGATTTAGGCGCGGAAAAGTTTTTTGATATAAAGTGTAGATATGGAGGGATTAAACCTGACTGTGCTGTTCTTGTAGCTACTATTAGAGCTATAAAGCATCATGGAGGCGTAAAGAAAGAAAAACTCAATGTAGAAGATGTTGAGGCTGTTAAGGTCGGGGTTAAGAATCTAGAAAAGCAAGTGGAGAATATCAGAAAGTATGGTGTTCCAGTTATAGTTGCAATAAACAAGTTTATCACTGATACTGACAATGAAATAGCAGCTGTTGAAGAGTTTTGTGAAGCATTGGGAGTGAAGGTGTCACTTACAGAAGTTTGGGAAAAAGGTGGGGAAGGCGGAATAGATTTAGCTAACAAGGTTGTTGATACTATAAACTCTACCCAGTCAAAATTTAGCCCTATATATGATTCTGAGTTGCCAATTAAAGAGAAAATAGGTACTATAGCTAGAGAGATCTATGGTGCCAAGGGAGTTACATATACGTCCTCCGCTTTAAAACAAATAAAGGAATTAGAAGAGTTTAAATTAGATAAGCTCCCAATATGTATGGCTAAGACTCAGTATTCATTATCAGATAATCCTACTTTACTGGGAAGACCTAGTGATTTTGAAATAACTGTAAGAGAAATAAGAGTTTCCAATGGAGCTGGATTTGTAGTTGCTTTGACTGGTGATATAATGACTATGCCAGGATTGCCTAAAGTTCCTGCAGCAAATAAGATGGATATATTAGATGATGGTGAAATAATAGGTTTATTCTAAAGGTCTGAAGCCGCTGATTTTATGTATAAAATCGGCGGTTTTTTCAAATACTTAGAAAGAAATAATTTCTATGAGAATCTTATTCAACATAATGATATTTTATATTAATAAGGTTGTGAAAATATAGAACAAAGAAGATTTTCATAAGGCTACTACGATTTTATCCCAATAAATTAATATACTAAATAACACAAAAATTTAGATATAAAGGTATGTGGCATAATTTTATTATTTATCTTTATACTTTGACAGTGAATAAACCATGTGATACAATAGAGTCTCGTAGGAATTAATATGTTATAACATGTTTTTTGGGTTTTTTACCGATTTGCTTCAAGAGTATAAACGAAATTTTGGTCGCCTTGAAAAATCCTCTTAGATATGGAAAGGGTTTTTTTAGTTCGACCTTTTTTGGTGTGTAATAAATTAATTAAGATGAAAAATAAAATAGATTAGTTAAAAAAGGAGATATTTAATGGAAAAAATGATATTTAATGAGCTAAACTGCTCAGAAGAAATAAAAAGGGCTATTAGCGATATGGGGTTTACAGAGGCTACTCCAATACAAGCTTTGGCTATACCAGTAGTTATGCAAGGAATAGATATGGTGGGCTTAGCTCAAACAGGTACTGGTAAGACTGCAGCTTTTGGAATACCTACTATAGATAAAATCGATACAACAACTAAAGAGTTACAAGTTTTAGTTTTGTGTCCAACTAGAGAACTAGCTGTTCAAGTTAGCGAAGAATTTGAAAAGTTAACAAAGTATAAAAGAAATTTAGAAGTTTTAGCTGTGTATGGCGGAGACTCAATGGAAAGACAAATAAGAGGACTTAGAAGAGGAGCTCAAATAGTTGTTGGAACTCCTGGAAGAGTTATGGATCATATGAGAAGAGGTACAGTAAAACTTGGTTCTTTAAAAGTTCTAATATTAGATGAAGCAGATGAAATGCTTAATATGGGATTTAGAGAAGATATTGAAGAGATAATGTCTACAATAGATCAGCCAGTACAAAAGTTATTATTCTCAGCTACTATGAAGAAAAATATATTAGACATAGTTAAAAAGCATTTGAAGGATCCAAAGATGGTTAAGATTGAGAATAAGGAACTAACAACTCCAAACATTTCTCAAATGTATGTTGAAGTTAAGGAACAGGATAAGCTAGAAGTAATGACAAGACTTATAGATATGTATAATCCTAAACTTTCATTAATTTTCTGTAATACTAAGAGTAAGGTAGATGAAATTGAAGAAAAGCTTCTTAACAAGGGATATAATATAAGTAAAATACATGGTGATATGAAGCAATCTGTAAGAAGTAGTGTTATACAAAGATTTAAGCAAGGAAATATTAAGATACTTATAGCTACAGATGTTGCTGCTAGAGGCTTAGATATAGATGATGTTGAAATGGTATTTAATTTTGATGTTCCTCAGCATGAAGAACATTATGTTCATAGAATAGGTAGAACTGGAAGAGCCGGAAGAGAAGGAAAAGCCTTTACTATGGTTACCGGAAGACAAATGAGAGATCTTAGAGACATAATGACTTACACAAAGAAGAAGATGAAGCTTCACAATATACCTACATTGAAAGATGTTAGAAAAGCTAAAGTTAAAAAGTTTGTAGATATATTACAAGAAGATATGAAGAGTGATGAATTTAAGAAGTACTTAACTATAGTTGAAAAGATGGAGGAAGAAGGATATTCAGCTAAGGATATTGCTGCAGCTTTATTACAAAGAGAGCTTAACTTTAGTGAAAGAGATGACGTTGATATGAATCCATCTGCATCTGCATCAAGAAGTGAAGACTTTGAAAGAAGAAGAGCTCCAAGAGCTGCTGGATCATCTAGAGAAGAAGGAATGGTTAGGATGTTTGTTAACATAGGAAGAGACAAAAATCTTAAGCCAGAACATCTTGTAAGAGCTATAGCTAGCGAGGTTGGTATACCAGGAAGAAGTATTGGTGCTATAGATATATACGAAAAGTACACATTTGTAGAAGTTCCTGAGCAGTATTCAAATCAGGTTTTAGAAGTTATGAACAAAGTGAAGATAAACGGCGTAAGAATTAATGTAGAGGTTGCTCAGAAAAAAGGAACTAAGAGAAAGAGAGACTTCAACTAAACATTGATAAAAACTTGACAAATAATATTTACTTGCTAAAATTATATTGATATTTATATAATGCATTTAATGAATATTTTATTGTGCAGTTTAAATAGAATATATGATCAATGAGCAGCTTGAAAAGCTGCTTTTAATTGTATTAGTTGGAGGATTATTATTATGATCTTATTAGTAGATGTTGGTAATACTAATATAGTTTTAGGAGTTTATCACGATAATAAGTATATGACTAGCTGGAGGATATCTACAGATTCTAAAAAGACTTCTGATGAGTATGGGATACAGGTAAATGCCTTGTTTACTCAAAACAATCTAGATGTTAAGGCGATTGAGGGAATTATTATTTCATCAGTAGTTCCTAACATAATGTACTCTTTAGAGCATATGATTAGAAAATGCTTTAATATGGATCCGATTATAGTGGGGCCAGGTATAAAAACTGGCATAAATATAAAGTATGATAATCCGAGAGAAGTTGGTGCGGACAGAATAGTCAATGCCGTAGCTGCCTATGAAATGTATAAAAAAAGTACTATAATTATAGATTTTGGAACAGCAACCACTTTTTGTGCTTTAGCTAAGAATGGTAATTATCTTGGTGGAAGTATAGTTCCAGGAATAAGAATTTCTTCAGATGCTCTTTTTGAAAGGGCTGCAAAACTTCCTAGAGTAGAACTAGAAAAGCCTGAATCAATTATATGTAAAAATACTGTAACAAGTATGCAAGCAGGAATAATATATGGTTATATAGGTCAAGTTGAATATATAGTAAAGAGGATGAAACAAGAGATGATGGAACTTGGAGAAGAAGAGCCTTTTGTTTTAGCTACGGGTGGATTAGCTAATCTTATAGCTAGAGAAACTGACGTTATAGACAAAGTAGATTCAAGACTAACACTAGAAGGTCTTAAAATAATCTATTATAAGAATAGAGAATAGAAGATGGTATTTTCTGATGAATATTGGCAATGTAAGTTTAGAGAATAATGTTTTTTTAGCTCCGATGGCTGGAGTTACAGATATATCTTTTAGAGGCCTTTGTAAAAACATGGGGTGTTCTCTTGTTTATACTGAAATGGTAAGCAGTAAAGCGCTTTACTACGGTAGTGACAATACTGAGGAGCTTTTAAGGATATCGGAAGAGGAAAAACCTGTAGCTGTGCAGATGTTTGGAAATGATCCTAAGGTTATGGCTGACGTAACTGAAAGATATTTTAATGAAAATAAGGATATATGTATAATAGATATAAATATGGGGTGTCCTGCGCCGAAGATAGTTAAAAATGGTGAAGGATCAGCTCTTATGAAAGATCCTAAATTAGCCTATGAAATAGTGAAAGCTGTTAAGAAGGTTTCTACTAAACCTGTAACTGTAAAGTTTAGGAAAGGTTTTGATAAGGAGAACATAAATGCTGTTTTCTTTGCTCAACTTATGGAGGAAGCTGGAGTAGATGCTGTTGCTGTACACGGTAGAACAAGAGAGCAAATGTATGAAGGCAAAGCAGATTGGGACATAATAAAACAAGTGAAAGAAGTTGTTAACGTTCCTGTTATCGGTAATGGAGATATAGTTACTGCAGATGATGCTAAAAGGATGTTTTCTACAACTAATTGTGATGGCGTTATGATAGCAAGAGGTAGTATGGGAAATCCGTGGATATTTAAGCAAGTTTCCAATATGATGAATGGACGGGAAGTCCAGTACCCAACAGCTTCAGAAAAAATTGACATGTGTTTGGAGCATTATAATCTTGCTTTGAAATATGATGGCCCACGCAAAGCGTTGAGAGAAATGAGAAAGCATATTGCTTGGTACATAAAAGGCTTAAAAAGTTGTACAGAAATTAAAAATATTATTAATACAGAGACTAATGTTGAGTCTGTTTTAAATTTATTAAAAGAATATAGAAATTTTTTAATAAAAGAAGATTAGGATTGCATTTTAAAATGTATTAATGAATAAATATAGGGTATAACAATATACTAAAATGACAATAATGAGAAATGCTACAAACTTAAATTAAGTAAATGAGACTTGCTATTCTACGCAACCCTATTTCAAAATATGGTTGAGCAGAATAGCAAGTCTTAAATACTAAATTGAAACTTAATAGATTTTATAGTGAGAATAAAAGAATACGTTTCCAATAAGTAGGTTTTATGGTAGCTATTTGTTTATAACTATATTGACATTATCTATTATAGGTTTTATAATATGAAAAATAATTGACAGTTAAAGGAAGGCTATATATAACAAATTTATATGAAGTTTTGTTAAAATATGATATATTATAATAGTATGACTGTTGAAGGGGAGAAAAAAATGAGCGAAGCTAAAAAGTACATGATGACTTATGAAGGTGTCAAAAAATTAGAAGACGAACTAGAGTTTTTGAAAACTGTTAAAAGAAAAGAAATAACTGAAAAAATAAAGGTTGCTTTAGGATATGGAGATTTAAGTGAAAATTCAGAGTATGATGAAGCTAAAAATGAACAAGCTTTTACAGAAGGAAGAATTATTCAACTTGAAAACATGCTTAAAAATGCAGTAGTTGTGGATGAGTCAGAAATATCAACAGATACAGTTACAATAGGATCTATTGTTAAGGTAAAAGATTATGACTTCGATGAAGAAGTTGAATATATAATTGTTGGTTCTGCTGAAGCAGATCCAATGGAAAATAAAATTTCAAACGAATCTCCAGTAGGAAGCGCTTTAATGGGCAAAAAAGTTGGCGATGTAGTAGATGCTGTTGTTCCATCAGGTGTTAGTAAGTTTGAAGTTCTAGGAATAAGAAGAGATTAACGGAGGGATTTTTAATGTCAAATGAGGAAATGAGTATAAACCAGTTAGAGGCTCAATTTAATGAGCAAGAAAGATTAAGGAGGCAGAAACTCTTAGATCTACAACAAGCAGGTAAAGACCCATTTGATGTTTATAAAGTTGAGAGAAGCCATTCATCTGTACAGGTGAAGGATAATTTTGAAACATTAGAAGGTAAGATTGTTAAAGTTGCAGGAAGACTTATGTCTAAAAGAGGCCAAGGAAAAGTTATATTCTCAGATATCCATGATAGGGATGGAAAGCTTCAATTATTCATAAAAATAGATGAAGTTGGAGAGGAAGCTCTAAAAGAATATAAGACATATGATCTTGGAGATTGGGTTAGTGCAGAGGGCGAAGTGTTTAAAACTAAAGCTGGAGAAGTTTCAGTTAAGGTTTCATCATTTAAGCTTATATGTAAGTCATTGAAGCCACTTCCAGAAAAGTGGCATGGGTTAAAAGATCCAGATTTGAGATATAGACAAAGAGAAGTAGATGTAATAACTAATCCTGAGGTAAAGGATACTTTTATAAAGAGAACAAGAATAATAAAAGAAATTAGAAACTTTTTAGATAATAGAGGATTCCTTGAAATAGAAACTCCTATACTTTCACCAATAGCAGGTGGAGCAGCAGCAAGACCTTTCATAACACATCATAATGCATTAGATATAGATATGTATCTAAGAATTGCTACTGAACTTTATTTAAAAAGATGTATAGTAGCTGGTTTTGAAAAAGTTTATGATATGGGTAAGAATTTTAGAAATGAGGGGATAGATGTAAGACATAACCCTGAATTTACTATGATTGAACTTTATGAAGCATATTCAGATTACAATGACATGATGGAAATAACTGAAAACTTAATTTCAACTGTATGTGAAAAAGTTCATGGAACTACTAAGGTATCATACCAAGGAACTGAGATTGAGTTTAAAGCACCATGGAGAAGAATAACTATGGTTGACGCTGTTAAAGAATACGCTGGTATAGATTTTAATACTATTAATAGTGATGAAGAAGCTCAAGCCATCGCAAAAGAAAAGCATCTTGAGTTCAAGAAGGATATAAAGAATGTAACTAAAGGTGAAGTTCTTAACATGTTGTTTGAAGAGTTTGCAGAAGAGCATATGATTCAACCAACTTTTATTACAGACTATCCAGTAGAAATATCACCTCTAACTAAAAAGAAAAGAGGTAATGAGGCCTTTACTGAAAGATTTGAAGGTTTCGTTTATGGAAGAGAAATCTGTAATGCTTACTCAGAGTTAAATGATCCTATAGTTCAAAGAGAAAGATTTGAGCAGCAAGCTAAGGAAAGAGAGCTTGGGGATGATGAAGCATATGTTATAGATGAAGATTTTATGAGCGCTCTTGAAACTGGAATGCCACCTACAGGTGGTCTTGGAATAGGAATAGATAGAATAGTTATGTTCTTAACTGATTCTGCATCAATAAGAGATGTTCTTTTATTCCCTACAATGAAACCACTATAAAGATTTGTAAGGGCTGTTGCAAGGTTAATATAAGAACTTTATAAGATAGAAGCCGTGTATAAAAAAGGTGTATTAATATACTTTTTCTGCATGGCTTCTATTCATATAAATATAAGTTTTATAGCAGTCCATTATTTTATGCCTAAATAGTTAAGTATTTATGATTGAGATAATAGAATTTTAAGAATATATAATGACGCGAGTATAGTCTTAGATTCATCTATTTAATAGAATTGTATATTAATTAAAAAAATATAAAAAAACACTTGCAAAGTTTTTAAAACATGATATAATTTATTTTGTAATGACGTTCCGCGATAGCTCAATGGTGGAGCACTCGGCTGTTAACCGATAGGTTGGAGGTTCGAGCCCTCTTCGCGGAGCCATTTTTATTTTGTAAGATAAGCTTCATGCTCAGCATGAAGCTTTAATTATTTTTATTTTATTAATACTTATATATAAGCAATATAAAGCTTAGTTTTAGAATGAACTGAACAATCCTTTATAAAAAACAATTACTAAAAAATCATTGTCTAGGTATATTAGTGTTTTTCTTGACAATAAGAAATTTTTTGGTAAAATACTAATTATAAATGAATATAGCATGATGATAAAGAAGAGTATGAACTATAACTTTTTAGAGAGATGGTGTGTGGTGGAAACCATTAAGTTGTAATTTTGAAGGGAGCTTTTGAGTGCTAACTTTTAGAGTAGGGCATTTGCCAAGAAGGGTGGAACCGCGGATTAATCCGTCCCTTTGGTGATAGGCTCTTTTTTTATTTGTCAAAATTATTTTGGTGCATAATAATACTTAAGGTATTACTGCTTTAGTAGCATGAATTATTAATAAGCTAATTGTTTTGAAGCATTTCTGTAAAACTAACCATAATTAAAACTTAATTATAAATGGAGGTAGTAAAATGGCAACTGAAAAAACAATGGATAAACTAGTAGCTTTATGTAAGAATAGAGGATTTATATTTCCTGGGTCAGATATATATGGAGGATTGGCTAATTCGTGGGATTATGGTCCTTTAGGTGTAGAGTTTAAGAACAATGTTAAAAAGGCTTGGTGGAAAAAGTTTGTACAGGAAAGCCCTTATAATGTTGGTGTAGATTGTGCAATACTTATGAATAGAGAAGTATGGGTGGCTTCAGGGCACGTTGGCGGATTCTCTGATCCACTTATGGATTGTAAAGAATGTAAGTCAAGATATAGGGCTGATAAGTTAGTAGAAGATCATATGACTGCTCAAGGAGCTGAAGTTGCATCTGCTGATGGATGGAGTAATGAGCAATTAAAAGACTATATAGAACAACATAAAATAGAATGTCCTAAGTGTGGAAAGAAGAACTTTACAGAGATAAGAAAGTTTAACTTAATGTTTAAAACATTCCAAGGTGTAACTGAGGATGCAAAATCAGAAATATACCTTAGACCAGAGACAGCACAAGGAATATTTGTAAACTTTAAATCAGTACAAAGAAGTTCAAGAAAGAAGGTTCCATTTGGTATAGCTCAAATAGGTAAGTCATTCAGAAATGAAATAACTCCAGGTAACTTTACTTTTAGAACAAGGGAATTTGAACAAATGGAACTTGAGTTCTTCTGTAAGCCAGGGACTGATATAGAATGGTTTAACTATTGGAGAGAATATTGCTGGAATTTCCTAATGAACTTGGGGATGAATAAGGATAGCCTAAGAATGAGAGATCATGAGCAAGAGGAATTGTCATTCTATTCTAATGCTACATCAGACATAGAATACTTATTCCCATTTGGTTGGGGAGAACTTTGGGGTATAGCAGATAGAACTGACTATGACTTAACAAAGCATCAAGAACATTCAGGAACAGATATGAGCTACTTGGATCCAACAACTAATGAAAAGTATATTCCATACTGCATAGAACCTTCTTTAGGTGCAGATAGAGTTACCCTTGCATTTTTAGCAGATGCATACGAAGAGCAAGAACTAGAAGATGGAGATATGAGAACAGTTCTACATTTACATCCTGCTTTGGCTCCATATAAAGCTGCAGTGTTGCCTCTATCAAAGAAGCTTTCAGAAAAGGCTGATGAGGTATATGCACAATTAAGAAAGAATTTTAATATTGAATATGACGAGACAGGAAGTATTGGTAAGAGATATAGAAGACAAGATGAAATAGGAACTCCTTTCTGTATAACTGTTGATTTTGATACTTTGGAAGATAATTCGGTTACAGTTAGAGATAGAGACACTATGGAACAAGTTAGAATTAAAATAGAAGAATTAGAAAACTATATTTCTTCAAGGTTAGAGTTTTAGTTTGTAGATTAAGCATTTTAATTTACTTTAATTACCTTAATGATTATAGGCTATGTATTTAGAGTTATTCAGTATAAAACTGGGTAGCTCTATTTTTATGCCTTGGAATACCTAATGTAGTCTAAGTTTCCAAAAAAAGTGTAATAAAAAAGCTTGTCTTTTTCGTAGCGAGTTATAAATACCTGGTAATAGCAAGGGTATATATAATCAATTTAGGTGAAGTAGTAAAAAGAAATCTTAGTGGACTGGCAAATATTCCTCACATACATTGGCAAATGATGATATGTAAAAAAATCTGTTTTTATGTTGTAACAATATCAGTGACAGATAAATATTCTAAATATATACTAATTAAATCGAGGTAGAGTATGAAACTTATTGTAATAGGTGGTGGATGGGCTGGCTGTGCTGCTGCAATAGCTGCTAAGAAAGCTGGTGCTGAAGTTGAAATTTTTGAAAGAACTGATATGCTCCTAGGTGTAGGAAATGTAGGGGGCATAATGAGGAATAACGGTAGATATACAGCGGCAGAGGAATTAATAGCTCTTGGTGCTGGAGAACTAATAAATATTATGGATAGAAATGCAATCCATAAAAATGTTGACTTTCCCCAACATAAGCATGCTTGGTTATGTGATGTAAGCAAAGTTGAACCTGAGGTCAGAAAGTATATTCTTAGTCTTGGTATAAAAGTGAATTTTACTTCTAGAGCTATAAATGTAGTTAAGGAAGATAGGAAAATAAAAGCTATAAAGTTTTATGGTAAGGATACTGTGGAAGGAGATGTTTTTGTAGAGTCTACAGGTTCCACTGGTTCTATGGATAACTGTAATAAGTATGGTAATGGATGTGTTATGTGTGTACTAAGATGTCCTACCTTTGGAATGAGGGTTAGCTTAAGTTCAAAGGCTGGAATTTCAGATATACCCGGAGAAAGAGGTGATGGAACTATTGGAGCCTTCAGTGGTTCCTGTGAGATCCCTAGAGAAAGTGTTTCTCCTGAGATACTTAAGGAACTTGAAGAAAAGGGATCTGTTATACTAAAAGTTCCAGAAGAAGATATTAATATGGATAAACTTAATGCAAAGGTATGCCAGCAATATGCATTAAAGGAATTCGCTGAAAATATAGTGCTGTTGGATACAGGACATATAAAGGTTATGACTTCTTATTATCCTCTTGAGAAGCTTAGAAAAATTAAAGGGCTGGAAAATGCAAGGTATATAGACCCTTATTCCGGAGGTGTTGGTAACTCTATAAGATATCTTTCTTCAACACCTAGAGACAATGATATGAAGGTCAATGGATTAGATAACATGTTTGTAGCAGGAGAAAAAGCTGGTTTCTTCATAGGGCATACTGAAGCTATGGGAACAGGAACACTAGCTGGTCACAATGCGGTAAGAAGTCATCTTGGATTAGAATCTATTATTTTGCCAAGAGAAACTGTGATTGGAGATATAATTGCTTATGCAAATGAAAGACTTAACACTGAGGACGGAAGAAAAGTTAGGCATACTTTTTCTGGTGCTGAGTATTTTGAAAGGATGAAGAAGCTAGGATTGTATTCTATAAATAATGATGAAATAAAGAAAAAAATTGAGGATCTTGGACTAACAAATATATTTAACAAGAAATTATGATTGGATGAGCAAAAGAGCTTGCTGAAGAAGGTTACTTCAGCGAGCCTTTTTACTATTACTTTTTAAACTTTATATTTTCGTGGTTTAGAAGCCATTCTTTTCTCCATAGACCGCCACTGTAGCCAACTAGTTTGCCTGAACTACCTATTATCCTGTGACAAGGTATTATTAGTGGAATTGGGTTTTTATTATTAGCTCCACCTACAGCTCTTACAGCCTTTGGATTATCTATTGAAATAGCAATGTCTTTGTAGGTTTTTATACATCCAAAATCAACCTTGGTTAGGGCCTTCCATACCGTCTTTTGAAAGTCTGTGCCTTCAGGAGCCAAAGGTAGTTCAAATGTAGTTCTCTGTTTCTTAAAGTATTCGTCTAATTGGACTATGCAAGAGTTTATAATAAAGTTTTCGTTCTTTAAATCATTTCTTAAGTCTTTGAAATTACAATCTACAAAATCTAATCCTATAATATGAGTTTCATTAGCTATGATTTCTAATGTTCCGATAGGAGAATTATAATATGCGGTATATTTAATATCCATAGGACCTCCGTAAATTCTATATGATTAATAATTATATACTATTGTGTAAGTAGAATAAATAATATGCCAGTGTTATAATTAGAAGGAAATGGGACAGTATTTAATGTAGTACATAAAATGATATAGGTAAAATCTTTTGAATAATTTATAAGATTTATATAAGTATAAAGGAGATAGTTGTTGATGAGAAAAGATTTTAGTGAGTTTAAGAGCTTTATTAGAGGGAAAAATACTGCTGTTATTGGAATTGGTGTAAGTAATATTCCTTTAATAGACTTTTTATTAGATTTAGGGGCTAATGTAAAAGCATTTGATAAGAAGACAAGGGAACAATTGAATGAAATTGCAGACCATTTTGAAAAAAAAGGTGTGGAGTTAAGTCTTGGTGACAATTATCTTGACCAATTGGTAGGATTTGAAGTTATATTTAAAAGCCCATCTATGAGAATAGATCATGATGCTCTTGTCAAGGCAAAGAGTGAAGGTGCGTATATAACTTCAGAGATTGAAGAGTTTGTTAGATATTGCAAGGGAAAGATATATGCAGTAACTGGTAGTGATGGGAAGACTACGACTACTACGGTTATATCTAAGTTGCTTTCAGAAGAGGGATATAAGACTTGGATAGGAGGAAATATAGGAATTCCTTTATTCTCTAAGATAGAAGAGATAAATGAAGAAGACAAAGTAGTTCTAGAGCTTTCTAGCTTCCAGCTTATGACTATGAATAGCCAAGTGGATGTTGCTGTTGTTACTAATATTACTCCTAATCACTTAGATATGCATAAGGGTATGGATGAATATATAGAATCTAAAAAGAACATATTTAAATATCAAGATAAGAGTGATTTGCTTGTAATTAATATTGAGAATGACATAACTGCATCTTTTAAAAATGATGCTGTAGGGAAGGTAAGAGAGTTTAGCTCTAAAAGAAAGCTTGAAGATGGAGCTTATTTTGAAGATGGAAGTTTATATATATTTGGCAAAGAAGTTTGTAAGAAGAATGATATAGTTATAAAAGGAATGCATAATGTTGAAAATTATCTTGCGGCTTTTGCAGCCACTTATGAAGAAGTTTCTATAGAATCAATGAAAGCTGTAGCAACTACATTTGGTGGCGTTGAACACAGAAGTGAATTTGTTAGAGAATTGAATGGCGTTAAATATTACAATGACTCAATAGGATCTTCTCCTACAAGAACAATAGCTACAATAAAGGCTTTTGATAAACCTGTAATATTAATTGCTGGTGGCTATGATAAGAAGATTCCATTTGAACCATTAGCGTATGAAGGGAATAAATATATAAAAGAACTTATACTTTTAGGGGCTACTAAAGAAAAGATAAAAGATGTATTCCATAAGCTAAGTGTTGATAAGGGAATAAGTATACCAATTCATATGGTAGATAGTTTAGAAGAAGCAGTGTTTAAAGCAAGAGATCTAGCTAAAATTGATGATATAGTAGTTCTTTCACCAGCTTGTGCTAGTTTTGATATGTTTGCTAATTTCGAAATTAGAGGAAATAAGTTTAAAGATATAGTAAAAGGTTTATAACCTATAAATAGATATGTTTTTTGGTTGAAAACTAGCTTGAAATTCTTATGAATGCTAAGATAAAAATTAAAAAATATGGTGTTAATAAGATCATAATATCCCCATTCATCAAGAAATAGATGATTGGGGATATTTATTTTCTTTATGAAATTATAATCAAGATAAGCATATGTAAGTAATATTTTCTTGGTATTTTATTTTATATTATATGCTTTTATATCATTATGCGATGTAATTGATTCATAATATATCGTATTTTCTAGTATATGATATTGATTAATTCCTTCGTTTACCAATGCTTTAGTTGTTGCTCCTTGGTTGCCTGTGGATGGTGGAATTAATTCATATAGATAGTTTGAATCAGACTTATTTATAAAGAATAGTTTGTTTGCAGATATCTGAAGATTTTCAGCTTGTGTGGCTACAAGTTTTGTATCTTCTAAAGTTTGTAAATCTAGAGACCATATGCTATCCCCTTCTCCTGCGTTTACATAATACAAGTTGTTGTTAGTTACTACAAAGCTTTCTGACGAGTTATTAGTTAGTTTCAATTTAGTTTTATCTGCTAGGGAATAAGCATATACTCTATAATTATCATTTTTATTTTGATATATTATCCAATCATTAAATAGAAGAAATTTAGATGCCGAATCTTGGGTGATAGCTGTTTTTACTTTGTCTGTTAAACTTATTTTATATATTTTATTATTATCGCTAGCATTTATAAAATATAGTCCGTCAGATCCCAATATTAGATTAGAGCTTCTACTATTGTCGAACTTCTTGATTTCGTCTGTGCTATCAGTTAATGTATATATACTGTTATTGTCGGACATATTAGAAAAATAAAGTCTTTGAGTGTCTTGAACTAATTCAGTAGAGTAATAATCGTATTTCTTTGATGACTTAAGTAAATCATTTAACGAAGTTAAGTCGTTAGCTGCATATTTATATAGTCTATTATTATCTTTCCACTGAGATACATATGTATTATTTCCAAGCTTAATTATAGGTAGAGCTTTAGCGAATTCACCTGATACGGTTATGCCAGACTTTTTAGTGCTATTTTGAGTGTTTGTATCATTTTCTACAGTAGGAGATGTTATCTTTATCTCTGTAGAACTACTTTTCTTTGTAGCTGAACTGGTTGAACTACTAGTAGATGAACATGAAACTAATGTTAAGGACATTATGATTGCTGAATAAATTAGAACTTTCTTCATATTGTTCCTCCTATTTTTTATTTTGTATTGTTTGTATATACTTATATAAGTATATATCATTCGTCATATATTTATAAGTTCGTTAAACTATATACAATAAAATAGAAATTTTTTAACAGTACTTATAATGTAATAAGTAAAATAGTTCTTTATATGTAAACTAACAGATATATTATCGGTATTTGTATTAATATATTAATGGAAAAATATTTTATTTTTAAATATATTACCTTTTTCAACAATATCAAATGTATAATTTGCTTAATATATTCAGCATTAAGAAGAGAATAAATATTAAGTTTTAGCTTAATTATAGGTTGGGTATCTTTATTTATATGGTTACTGGAGCAAAAAACTTAGAGTTTAATCATTAAACTACACCAGGTGTATCAATAATAGGAAAATGGCAAATAATATAGAAAAATAAAATAAGAAAGAGATAGTTGCTTTGTACATATAATCAATTTATTAGAAATGATAAACAAACATGTTACTATAATAAACGTCGCTGAGAGGTGACTAGATGAAAATTGAAAACTTAAATTAAAAAAATAAGTTGACAATTTGATTCTAAAATGTTAATATAATTAAGCGGTCGGAAACGATTGCAATGGTCTTTGAAAATTAAACAGAGTAAAATAAACAAAGTCTAAAACTAGACTTAAA
>NZ_JAABNO010000049.1 GCF_009928445.1 Clostridium sp. C8-1-8
TAATTATGCATTTTCATGTTGGAACTTTTCAACATTTTGACGTTGACATTTACACGACATATTTATTTTTTCGTCTTAGTCGGTCTAAAAACGCCCCCTTTCTAGTTGCTCCAATTTTTTTTATTTGAATTTTCATTCTCTCTTCGGTAGTTAGTTCAATTTCAGACTTCTTTCGGCCGCGTAAATCTTTTAGTGCGTTTTCCCCACCAGATTCATATTTTCTAACCCAATGATATACTTGTTGATATGAGACCTGATAAACCTCGGCAGTGTGCTGGTAATCGTTATTGTGAGAAATACAGTATTCTACAGTTTCTATTTTTTCTTTCAAAGATGTTTTTCTCGCTTTTATCATAGAGCGGTTCATTCCTTTCCAGGTTGCTTTTACTTCTCTATGACTATTATACTTTTTTAACCATCTTTTCAACACTGATTTATCCATTAGTTCATATTTCTATACAATCTCACGTTGTTAGTATTGTCCGGAAAGATAATCTTCTACCGCTTGTCTTTTTAAATCTGCTGAGTATCTTTTCCATGTCCTAGATTCTTTTAATCCATCTATTCCATAGTTTTCATAGTTATATCTCCAACGATAAAATGCATATGCACCAATATTAAATTTGGTCGTAATTTCTTGTATACTTCCGAATCCACTCTCGTAAAGCTTTAAAATTTCATACTTTTCTTCTTCCGTATATTTAGTTCTACTAGAAACAAATATACTCCACTTTCTAGTAGAAGATTTTTATTTTTTAATCTGTCTACTTTAAGGCGAGCATATCACTACTCTATAGGGTACATTTTAATTTCCTTGGGAGTTTTTTTATTTGGAGGAATAGATATGGATATTAACAAATGCAAAGGATGTATTTGGAGTAACAAGATCAGCGCAAGTCTTTTGTTTTGTATCTTTCCTAAATGCATCATAAAAGAAGAATGTAAAGAGAAAGTTATGAAAGTAAAAAAATTATCAGTTGTTTCTAAATCAAAAACATCTTGTAAGGGTAGAATGGCAAGGAGAGTAAGAAATGCGTCCAAGAAAACCAAAAAAGCCTTCGTAGATTTCAAGGCTTTCCTGAACTAACAGAAGATAGGTATTTTGATAAACATAAGAAAAAAATTAATAGTGAATACAACAAGACAAGTAGACCTTTCAAGCATTTATACAACACAAGTACGTGGAAGAAATTAAGGAAACAATTCTTACTAGAGAATCCTCTTTGTGTATAGTGTATAGCTAAAGGCATTGTTAAAGTTGCTACTGTTGTTGGTCATATTAAAGCTCATAAGGGTGATGAAACATTGTTCTGCAATCAAAGTAATTGGCAAACTTTATGTGAAAAGTGCCGTGATAGGAAAACTGCAAAGGAAGATGGAAAATTTGGAATAAAAAATATTATTTACTCTTACTAAAAAATTACTAATAGTTAGGACTAACCTTATTAACTATTAGTAAAGAGTTTGAAAAGGAAACTATGATCCTAGAATTAATTTACTTGCAAATTCAAGTTGTTTTTTGTATTTATTCACAGAATCATTTGCTTCAATTCTCTTTCCTTTAATACTGTAAAATTTATTTTTTTTCATTTCATTGATAGGAATGCTTAATTCACCACTTATTTTGCCACTGCCATGGAATTCGTTTAATAATGCAAAGTGGTCTTCAACATTACTAGTTGTAAAAAGATCCTTGTATTCCTCAGCATAACTTAAGGCAGTACTAATAAATGTCTGAGAGGCGTTATCAGGTTTATAATTTTGAGCTGTATTCCACCCACAATGAGTAACAAGTATTGCTTGGATTTTAGGTTTGCTTTCAATTCCAGCTTTCATCCTCCAAATATTGAATTCACTATTATCATTATGAAGCATTTGTAAAACATCTTCTAGGCCTTGTACTGATTTTTTATCAACTCTTATTGGTATAATCAAAGTGTCAGCTGCACACCAAGCTAAATGAGTTGCACCAGCGAAAAAAGGGCTAGTATCAATTATACATTTTGAAAGTTTTAAGTTTGTCATGTTTTCATTAATAACATTCTTTAGTGAAAACAATGTACTTGAAATCATACGAGATTCCTGGGAGTTTTTGGTTACATTTAAAGATCCTGAAAGAACATTTAATTTATTATATAGGTAATTTGGAAATAAGTGTAGTTTTGAGCTGCCAGGAATTACATATGAATGATTATCTCTTAAATTATTTGAATCAAATGAACCTTGGAAAAATTCGTTTGTATCTATGATTCTTTTAGCAAGAGGCCCCTTTTTATCAATAGTCGCTTCCCAGTCTGGACCAAGCAATCTAGATTGAAGTGAATCATAGATGTTTATATTTTTGGTTTCATTATACATATCTCCTAAAAGTAAATCTGTAAAGTTAGTTTGTGGACATAGGTCAACTGCAAGTGTTTGATAATATTTATCAAAATAATGAAGTAAATTAAAACTTAAGGTTGTCTTACCAATACCTCCTTTAAAGTTTGTAATTGCATAAATACTATTTTGAGGTAACTTAGGAATAATAGGCATTTCTTCAGAATGTAGTTTACTAAATCTTTTAAAGATTATGTCTAATTTTTCATTGTGATTTATTGTGGTTGTTACAGTTTTCATTGAAAAACCTCTCTTTAATTTAATCTATACTAAATAATATGATGTCAGCAGGAATTGTGTTACATTGCAGGAAAAGAATTTTTTTATTTTTTATAAAAATTTGCAGGTTATTTTTATTTTGCTGCTCGGGTAGGAGTAGGCAAAACAACAGCTGTATTCGAAATTGGAGCTTTATTAGCTAAAGATCATGAAAAGAGAGTATTGCTTATCGATTTAGATTCACAGTGCTCACTTAGCAAGATATGTTGCAAAAAAGGAAACATTAATACGGCTGAATTATATTGAAGAGACGCTGAATTTTACGGCAGAGTTGTATGCTGAATATATTAAAGAAGCTAGTAGAATTGATATATTAGAAGGGGAAATCGAAGCAAATGCTAGTACAATTATGGGGGCCATTAAGAATATTAGTGATTTTTCAAGAGACGGAGGAAAATTAGATTTTATCCCAACTGTTCTTGATATGAAAAATGCAAGATTAAATGATATATCTGATAAACTATCTAAAAATCCAATAAGCGCTTTATCTATTCCTAAAATATTAAGTGATATTATTGGCGAAGATAAGAACAATTATAAGTACGATTATATTATTCGACTGTCCGCCAACAAGTAATATAATAACACAAAGCGTATTTCTTGCTTGTGATTATTACTTTATTCTTACAATTAGCGATGAGATAAGCAGTGACTGGGTAGCCGACTATATCAGTGAAATAGAGAGTACCTATCTAAAGTTCGCTTATAATAATGAAATAGGGGGATTACTAGTAAAGAAGTACTTCTAGCGGAAACCTACTTTAATAGGAGTATTAGAAACAATTTATAAAGAAAGACGAGGCTCAGAAGACAATTCGTCAATACTTAAATCATTAGATGAAGCTATTACTGCACTTGAAATTAAGTCTATAATTAAAGGAACAGAGTTTGTAGCTACCAATACAAATCATATCTTTAAAACTCATATAGAACATTTAGATAATAGATCAGACCCAAGAAACTTAGGAATCCCAATTACGCTTTACAGTGGCGGTATAGATGAAGAATATTGCGATATAACAAATATAATAGCTAATATTATATAGAGGAGAAGTAAATGGAAGGTAATCAGCAAGAAATTCTTGAAAATTTAATATCACTGTATAAAGAAATGTATAAAGCTAAGAACCTATTTAACAAAAGTTATTTTAGATATACACCTTCAGAGGTAGAGAAAGCTATTAATAAAGCTTTTTCAGAAGGTCAAGATGCTATAAAAAAAGAAAAATCAAAAGTAAATGAGTCTATATTAGCTATTAGAACGATAGAGGAAGTAGAAAAATTCTATAGAAGTACATTTACGTACGATTATAGTAACGATAAGGAAAGAAAAAATTGCTTAAAGAAGATCAAATTGGATGATATGAAGCATCTTTATTACATTTTATACTCAAGTCAACCTAGAAAAAGTGCAACAAAGAGAGAGCTTCTTAGTCTAATAGAGAAATACTTTGAGAGTATTGGTTTAGCCTTATCATTAAAGCCTTAATATAGATGTATCATTTCGAACCGAAAGCTATTTTTGAAACTCTCACGGGTTCTGGTGAGAGAATTTAAAAATAATAAGTTTAATATGAAGTGGTACATCAATAATAACTCTGCCACAGCTAATGTTTTAGAAAAGCTTGAAAAGTATGATGTGTATTTTATTGCAGCTTATTTAGGAAAAGTGACAATAGAAAGAAGTTCTTTGTAGTGCAGTAGAGTCATTATCCAGAGTTTAGTCAGTGGAAAGTAGAATCTGAAGAGTATGAAGCAATTCAAAGAGAGCTGTTAGCTTCTCAAAAGACATTGGAAGAAATGCTAGAGAAACAAAATACTGTTGCTAGAGAACGTCCATCGATTTGTGTAAATTAGTTTAGACAAGTTGTTATGTATTTGGAAATTACCATAGGATAAAAGTTCCTGCGGTAATTTTTATTTTTGGATATTATTAATATTAATAAAGTGTAGTTGATTTTAATGCTATTTTTAGCAATAACTTTATTATTATTTATATTTATTCAAAAAAGTTCAAGCCTATAGAATCTAGATATACTCTTCCAGTCTTTCTTTAAACATTATAGAAAGTTGTGCTAATGTTCCAGCCCAATTCTGATTGGGTGAAGTCCACTTACTCATTATTTGTTCAGTGGCTAAATATAGCGCTTTCCTAAGCGCGTCATCGGTAGAAAATGAGGTTCTTACTTTAGTGAATTTTCCTAGTTGTCTGTTAAACTCCTCCAAATCATTGGTAGTATATATTATCCGTCTTATATCTTGAGGAAAATCAAAGTATGTAGATAAGTTATCCAAATTATTATTCCATGAATCTATTACAATTTGATACTTATTCCCCTAAGTATTTTCCGATTCTTTCAGGGCGACTAGAGCAGCTTCTTTAGTAGCTGCCTTATATACCAACTTTAGGTCATTAATGAATTGTATGCTATCCCTAGAAGCGCTATATTTTATGGAGTTCCTTATTTGATGAACTATACAAGTTTGTATATTGATATCTGGGAAAACTGCTTTTATAGCATCTGGCAGGCCTTTTAGGCCATCCATACAGGCTATAAGTATGTCTTTGACACCCCTATTTTTTAGGTCATTGCATACTGATACCCAAAACTTAGCTCCTTCTTGTTCACCTATCCATATTCCAAGGATATCTTTGTAGCCTTTCAAGTCAAACGCCATGCAAATATATGCGGCCTTGCTAACAATTTTATGCTCATCTCTAACTTTAAAATGTATAGCATCCATATACACTATTGGATATACTTCTTCTAGAGGCCTATTCTGCCAAGCTACCGCTGTATCCATTACCTTATCGGTAATTTTCGATATCATTGATGGAGCTATATCTACCCCGTAAAGTTCATCTATTTCAGATTTAATGTCATCTACAGACATTCCTCGTGCGTATAGGCCAATTACCTTTTTATCAAGCTCGTTGCATACAGTTTCATATTTCTTAACTATCCTAGGCTCAAATTCAGCTTTTCTGTCCCTTGGGACGGAAACATCTACATCTCCAAAACTGGTTCTTATATTCTTTTTACTATATCCATTTCTGTAGTTTCTATCATCACCTTCGTTACGCTCATATTTTTGTCTACCAAGATGATCTTCCACCTCAGCTTCTAGAAATTGTTGTAGTATATCTCCAAATATTCTCTGCATGAGTCCATTCTTACCAACTAAGTCCTCCATGCTTTTGCACTTATTTAGTTCACTTTTCAAATCAATGTCTGGTACAACTATATTTTTCATTTTTTACTCCCTTCATAAACACCTTGTGGTTATTATTTCCATTATTACCAACTACATATACAAAAAAGAGCATCCTTAGATTTGATTTACACAAATCTAAGGATGCTCCCGATTATTAAGCTTAGGGATTACACAAATTACTCTCTGCTTTTTAAATTACAGAAAGAGCTTATTTGACGAAACTTGGATTAGATTTGGTTTGTAGTATAAAACATTACTTAAATCTATCATTTCATTGTTATTTTATTAAGTAAATGAATAATCAAAAATAGAACCATCATTATTAATAAAAGCGAGGCTTCCCAGGTAATTGAGTGTAGATTCTTTGTTAGCAGGACCTTAACCAGCATTTCTAATAAAAATATTCCTAAGCCAGCTATGAGGGTTATGAGAGAAGAAGCTCCGGTCACTTCAACAGTTCTTTCGTCACTACCCTTTGCGTAATTTTTTAGTTTTGTTTTAAAAGACATAATGACCTCCTACTTTTCTAGATTTTCATTCCATTTGTCATATCTTTTGATTTTTTGCTCTTTTAAAAAAGTATTTATTATAAATATAACCATAAAGATTAATAAGAGGTTTAGAAGCTGATTTGTGAAGAATTCTAGGTTCCAAGTTAACTCTTGTTTCTTTAGAATGTGATCCATTATTATAGATATGACAATAAAGCTTATAGAAAACAGTAGTGATTCCTTTGCATACATTAGCAATCTTTTTATTTTTGCTTTTGACGTTTTTTCAGTACTTAGTTCTTCCCCATTACTTTTTCTTGGTAGTTGAGGTGAGTAACTTCTGTGGAACCTTTGGATTATAAGGAATGTGAAAGTAATAGTAAGGAAAATTATTATCTCACCTAATATGCTAGAATTTCCATCAGTTACAATTAGCTTTACTATCATCTCAATAGGACATATAAAATAGAAAAGCCCTAATACCACTGTAGCTGTCTCTTCTAATTTTCTTTTAGTTCTTTCATCCATAACGAAATTGCTCCTTTTCATTTTATTCCTCCCAAAATAAATCATTCAAGGTTTTTTCAAGCGCTTTACATATAGCTATTGCTAGTTTTAGAGTAGGATTGTAGTTTCCAGCTTCGATTATACCAATAGTTTGTCTTGTAGCCCCCACAACTTTGGCTAATCCTTCCTGTGATATATCTTTTTCAACTCTAGCTAGCTTCAATTTAATATTCTTCATGTAATATACAACCTAATATTCCATATTATGCACATGTGGTATAATATGTTTAACTAAATGTCAAATATATTTTGCATATTTAAGTTTATGAGATAAAAAGTGGTAGTTAAAGGGGTCAATAAAAAGACGAGAAGCCACTTTGTAAATTGAAAAGCAATGTTTGTAATTAACAACTGAATATTTGTAGACGAAATGCCACTTTTGCAAACAAAACGTTTCACAGTTAAAACAGAAGTTGAAATTAAGGATTTCATTAAATCTGGAAGGTTTGCAATCACATTAAAGGGGCGGCTGAAGCTCAGGATGCAACAGAAGAACTAATCGTAACCGCCGAGAGGTTGAATAACACAGTTTGGATAGGAAACGAAGTTGTTAATGGTAAAGCTGTTCTTACGGATGTTGATGCTTTTGGGGAACATATAGCGGAAGATATGCTTGCTGATAATGGTTGGTCCAATTTTAAATATATCAAGAATGCTTCAGACAATGGGATTGATATTATTGGAACAGGTCCTAAAGGGCAGTTAGGTTTCTTTGAAGTCAAAACATCTACTACAGGTGTCATTAACAATTTATCCTCAAGACAACAGTATATGAATGAATTTGTTGAAGATGTATTGACTAAGGCTAAAAACGCTGAGTTTCCATATCAAAATATTGATGAGTGTATAAGAAGTGATGCATCTCAAACACTAGATAAATATTATGGAAATCCTTATAATGTTAGTGGTAATGTAATTGGAGTTGACATTGAAGAAGGTGAAATATATATTTCGAGGTGGGAGCGATAAAGATGAGAGAAGAAATAGATACTTTAATTGTTAAAATAAAAAGTACAATAAATCCTTCAATTATAGCAACTGATATATCTAGTTTTATATCTGAATCTCTTAAGAAAGATAAAATAAGTATTTATGAGGCTTATATGATTAATATGGAGGTACTTAAGTTTAATAGATTAGGTTATATACAGTCGGCTTGGGATAGAAAAGTAGGAATAAACCAATGTATATCTATACTTAACCAAAAATTATTAGCTCACGTTTTTGGAGAGGATGCCAGTGCAGAAAACCTTAAAGAATGGGGAATAGAGGCATATTCCTTATATAAGGAGAAAAGAAATCACTATATAATGGATGAATATATATCATCTTTGAATGCCTATAATTTACAAAAGTTATTAGGTAAATTACAGGATTATAGAGATTATTACAAAGACTTAAGCTTTGATGAAGGCCCGTATCATTTTGAAGTTTTTCCATATCTCTATTTTAGTCCTGAAAAAGAATTATTAGCGAATACGGATAAGACTGAATATAAAAAGAATTTATCGGAGGATATTGAAGATTTAATTGTAGAATTAAATCTGATATGAAAATTGCGAAATAACAGATTAAACTAGATGATAGTCTAACTGCAAAACTTTTTATAGGTTGACTACAAATTTCTTTACTTATCAGTGGGTTATAGAGAGTATTTTATTGCAGATAATATCTTAAGCAAAAACTGTCAACATAATTTCAATAATGCAGTGAGCTGTAACAAAGGAGCTGAAGGTAGATATTTTTGTGACAGACTTTTTAAAATTGAAAAAGAGATATAGTTACTTTCCACAGAAGAAAGATTTATTCATCGCCAGGAAAAAGGCAAGCTTATTCTTGACGATTTTTTGTGTTGGCTGGAAAAGCGCCAACCTATGAATAATAAAAAGCTTAATGAAGCAATTAAGTATCCTAAAAATCAAATTGTCTACCTTGAAAACTGTATATTGGATAGTCTACTGCAACGTAGAATGATCAATAAGCCATTTGAAGGAAGTTAGCCTTGATTTTTCAATTATTGAAGTAATAATCCAAACATGCTAGAATATTAGAATAAACTTGTAAGGGAGACAGAGAATGGGCGACTTTAACCGAAAAACTAACATGTTAGAAACTACTTTTAGTATTATTAAAAAAATTTTGGATATATTATCTTGGATTTGGATCGCGTTTTGGGTATTATTTATAATGGTAATAATCTTTGCATCTAACAACAGAGGAGCACAGATTGTTACAGCTTTTCTGTTCTCAATAATAGCTTCTATACCAGCTATTATCTATATATTAAAGAGACGAAAATCTAAGAAAAATATAGGGGCTCAAAGTGATTTAATAATAGAGAATGAAATATTAAGAAAAGATAGTGAAAGTAAACTTTCTAATAAGGAAGGTGTATTAGAAAGAAATAAGAATATATTTAAATCTTTATTATCATTAAAGTATTTAAAGAAAAAAACGAACGTAATATTTGTTGCAATTGGTATTATTGGGCTTATAGCAGTTTTTTCATATACAAGTTTTATAGGTATATTAAGATCAGTTGAGGTCACGAGCATTACTATTAATAAAGATACTGTAGATAGAGATGGAAGAGTGAAGTTAGATGTTAATATAAAGGGCTTAGGGAATTACTTTATCGAACAAGCCTACGTTTACAAAAAAGAGGATTGGGATAAAAGAGAGAATACTCGTGTAAGCGCATATAATTTGACGGCAATAACAGGGAGATCTGTTTGGTTTAATAGCAAGAATCTAGAAGTTGATACTAGTTTAGATAAAGATTTGTATAGTGCAGTTAATAATAGTAAAAGTGGAAGTAAATATGTTCTTGTTGTTAAGTCTAGAATAAATCAAGTAGTATCAAATACATTTACATTATCAAAGCAGGTGACTGATGATTTACGTTTAGCAGAACAACTACAAAAAAAGAAGTCTGAGGAAGCTGCAAGAAAAAAAGAAATTGATGATAAAAAGGCATCTGAAGAAGCTATGGCAAAACAAAAAGAAAATGATTTGCTTACTGAGCAAACTGAAAAAAATAGATTTGTAAAAGTTTCTAGTAAAGACAATACCGAAACTTGGAGAGTTTATGTTGAAGCCGGAAAGTCACTTAGAATTTATGGAGACGCAGGGAATCAATTGGTAATAATTATTGGTGATGAATCAGGAAATCCATTAGTATCAGATATGTTATGGGAAGGAGCTTACGATAGAAGTTATACTCTTAACGAAAGATATAATGGATATTATAATGTTGAATTTAGTTATATAAGTAATTATAAATATAATTGTAAATTTCAAGTTAAATAGATTGGTTTAAATACATACCTTTTAAATAAATAGTTACCTTGATACAAGAATTATACATATTAATATTTGAATTTTAGAGGATTTACTACTAAGGTAAGTCCTTTTTTAATTATGTAAAATATATATTAATGAATAATATTTTATGCTTAGTAGTAAAAGAAATAAAATTAAATCTTATAATGTGAGTATATTTATGATTACAAAATCTCCAAAAGCATTAAATTATTAAGGCAATGGTAATCATAAACTTAAGTGTATTAACAATGGAATATAGGAATAACATTCCATTTTTATCCTGTATACTGGTAACTAATACATATTATATAATATAACTTGTGCATTATTGTTTTAATTGTAAAAACAAGCAAGTAAGTTAAGTCAAATTTGAACAATAATAGAAGTCTATTGAATTTTAAAAGAATATTAAGGAGTATGAGATTATGCAGAATGACAGCAATAGTGAATTACTTTGGAAGTTTTCTCCTTTGACAAGCATAGAGGAGGCTAACTTTAATGGAGCTTTAGAAAGGTTTTATAAGTTAGGTATAGCTGGGCTCGTTAGAGAAAATATCCAAAACTCACTGGATGGAAAACTTAAGGGGATAGATGAACCAGTGATTGTAGAAATATATTCCTTTTGAAAATGAATTTAGCAGCGAATTTGTTAAAGATACACGCGGACTAAAGATTGTAATACCTTTTTTGAGAGAAGAGTTTAACAATGAAAAAGAAATAATAAAGAGCATTTGTGATAGCTTTTTTGTAGCTATATTAGAAAATAGATTGTTAGTTAAGGTAAATGATAATAGCTTAGATAAAGATACTATAACATCATACATAGAAGACCCTACATATTATGAACAAAATATAAGCCAAATCAAAAAGGAGTTTACTCCATTATATTTAAATACATATTTAAATTATGAGTTTACAGAGCTAGAAATAAGATCTTTAACAGATGTGTACAAGTTTAAATTATATTTTCAGCTTGATAGTGAGATTAAAAAAGGTAGACTTGGAATAATCAGAACTATTGGTATGAAAATTGAAGATAAAAAAATAAAAAATAATGCTACTAAACCTTTTAATGGAGTTCTTATTCCATATTCCATAAAGGAAGATGCATTTTTAAAATTACTTGAGAATGAATCACATACTAAAATAGAACATGAGCATATAAAGGATGCAACAACTAGAAGAAACGCTGAGAAGTTTATAAATAATATTTCAAATAGGTTAGCTGAAATAATAAATGAAAAAATACTAGAGATGAATCCTACAAGTGGGAAGATTGATACAAAGGATATATTATATACAATTGAATCAAAATTTAAGAAGGATTTAAAGGGAGCAACAGAATCTGTAAAGATACGAGATTCTAAAGGACAGGAAAAAGAGCTTATAAAAGACTTGGGACATAAAAAGAAAAGAAAGACTAATCCTACAGAAAAGAAAGACTAATCCTACAGAAAAGAAAGAAATTAATGAGCCTCAGAAGAAAAAACTTAGAAGGGCTACTACTATTACTAATAATCCTGATGGCGAAATATCTAATACTAAAAAAGAGAAGCGATATAATGTAAGTGCTGAGGCAGTTGAAAGAGTTATAGTTAAAGATAGGGAATACATAAACTTTGATTTAGTTAATAGTGAAGCGGAAAATAAGAAGGTATGTGATGTAGCGTTAATAGTTGTCAATGGTATGGGAGAAGAATGTCCTAATGAGTTCAATATAGTAGATAATTATAAAGCTATAATTGATAAGAGTACTGGTAACAATTGTTTGGTTAAGGACAACCTTATTAAAGATGTAACTATACAAAAAGGTAGAGTTAATATTGAAGCTAAGTTAAATGACACAGCTAATAGAACTTTAAAATTTGTATATTATGTGGAGGTATAATAATGATTTACAAAAAGGACGTTAATTTCCCATATCCTGTATTAAATAATTCATCAAATAGCTATAAGAATTGTTCTTTTGAGTTAGATGTTAAGTTATCGGAGAATAAGGATATTTATGATATAGAAATGGAATACACTATAGACTCTTATTTCATAAATGAGTTATTAGAACATGGTAGGGCAAGACTATTTTTAATAATTCAATCCATGGATAATAAATTCTTTGAGATTAAACTTGGGCAAAAGAATATAAGCATAAATAAAAATAGATTATCACTAAGTAGAAGAACTCAAATCCAAATGATGGTTGAAGCCTATGATGAAATCTATTTTAAGGATAATGGTGATATATGTGGCTTATATGCGGAATTAAAGGAAGAAATAGTGGTTTCTAAAAATTCTGTCTTAGGATTTTCCAATGTTGTCACTTTTGATGAAAGCTCGAAGAAAGGCTTAGAACTATTTGAAAAGAGAGTAGACCCAGAAATAAGATCAGAAATAAAAATAGATTTAACCTCTGACTCCATAGTAATTACATATAAGAAGGAAGAAATGATGTTCAATGATGTACTAGCTGATACTTCTATTAACAACTTATATATTTATATGGGACTTCAAAGGGCATTGCATGAATTTATATTGAATAATAGAGTTAATGAGGAAGAGCAGGAAGTAATTATTAGTGAAATGGAAGAACCAGAGCTAGAGCTTGATTTAAAGCTGTATCGTCTTATGAAAAATAAATTGATAGAAGAGCTAAGTAAAGATAATATAGATGAAGTAATTTATCTAATTTCTGATGGAATCATTGAAAGATTTACTAATACAATAAGGGGGTACATAAATGATAGAGGTTAGATTGCTGCAGGACAAGTACAAAAGTAATACGGATTTATATGAAGCCTTTCTAGAAGATAAGTTAGTAGGAAATGATGAGTTTTTATCAGGAGAAAAAGTAAGGATAGATCTAGCACCAACATTTCCTGTATACATAGCAAACGGAACAGAGAACGAAAAAGTTGATAAGTTCCTAGAAGCCTTTGAGGTTATGGCTAAGCATTACATAAAGACAGATAGAGATGTACATTTAAGTGAGCGATTTTGGCATTCACTTTTATGTCAGCACCATAGAGAATATTTATTAGAAAATTACCCTCAGATTAAAGATGGTGGCTTTAAGGAATTTAAAAATATAGTCTTTAAAGATTTTGATTGGGAAAATTACATATATAAATGCATACTTGGAGCTCAATACATAACTGATATCATATTAGATGAGAATCATCAAAAAAGGTATTATAAATTAATTGCAGAAAACTTAGATTTATATAATTACATAATTAAATATAGCATTTTTAGAAATGATGTGTTCTTAATTAAGATCCTAGAGATAGTGGACAAATATGAAATAAGTCAAATATTAAAAGCTAAGATAAAAGATAGAGAAGTAATTGAAAGATATAATTTAGGCAAGGATGAAAGATACGGAAGAAGGGTAATTTTTGAATTTAATAAGAGTTATCCTGTAGTCATGGTTCCTATGCTAAGCGATGAAGAGCTAGAAGAAAAGTTTTTTGAGCATCTTTCTCTTTACTATGATATAAGTACAATAGAGAAGTGGAATAGAAATAATGTAGCTAGTGTAATAGCATAGTATTTTCTTTTTGTAGTTTAAGTGGCTCTAATGTTATTGATAAGATTGTAAGTACAGTATTTAGTTTTGAAATAGGAAGTCTTTAAAGATGTACCACATCTAGCTATAACTTAGTATCAGAACCCTTCTGGATTTTGAGAGTAGTATTATTGATCTATCTTTTCATTGGTACTTTGTTAACTAAATGAACAATCACAAATATAATTATCAATTAATGGGAACGTAGATAGATATGTTTCAATACTTATAAGAGTCTAAGATATAGGCTCTTATATTTTTGCAAAATCACACCATATATACGCAGTCATAAAGCATTATCCCTAACATATATTTACTCTATGAAGTATAAGGTGATCTAAGTATGTATGATACATATCTGTTTATTTGATAAATGAATTTTGTAAACTATACACTTAAGTATCTTATCTAACATGTATTAAAGAGGGAGAATGATGGAGAAGGCTGTAAGAAAAATATTCTTTGGAAATTATAAGGGAGGGGTAGGCAAGACCACTACTGTTTTTGAGATTGGAGCGTTGTTAGCCAAAAATCATGAAAAAAGGGTGCTGCTTATCGATTTGGATCCGCAGTGTTCACTAAGTAAGATATGCTGCAAAAAAGGAAATATTAATGCTACTGAGCTAAATATTGAGGAAACACTGAATTTTACAGTGGAATTGTATGCTGAATACGTTAAAGAAGCTAGCAGAATTGAGATTTTAGAAGGCAATATCAAAACTAATTCTAGCACAATTAGGGGGGCAATTAAGAATATTAGTGAGTTTTCAAAAGACGGAGGAAAATTAGATTTCATCCCAACGGTTCTTGATATGAAAAATGCAAGGTTAAATGACATATCTGATAGGCTATCTAAGAATCCAATAAGTGCTTTAGCTATTCCTAAGATACTAAGTGATATTATTGGGGAGGATAAGAACAATTATAATTACGATTATATTCTATTTGATTGTCCACCAACAAGTAATATAATAACTCAAAGTGTTTTCCTAGCTTGTGACTATTATTTTATTCCTACCATTAGCGATGAGATAAGTAGTGATGGGGTAGCTGACTATATAAGTGAGATAGAGAGTACCTATCTAAAGTTCGCATATAATAATGAAATAGGAGGCTTACTAGTAAAGAAGTATTTCCATGGAAAACCTACTTTAATCGGAGTATTAGAAACAATTAATAAAGGAAGAAAAGGCTCAGAAGAGATCTCACCAATAATTAAAGCATTAGATGAAGCTATAACAGCACTTGGAATTAAGTCTATAGTTAAAGGAACAGAGTATGCAGCTCCAAATACAAAGCATATCTTTAATACCCGTATAAAACATTTTGATAATCGATCAGACCCAAAGAACTTAGGAATCCCAATTACGCTTTATAATGGTGGTATACACGAAGCATATTATGATATAACAAATATAATAGCTAATATTATATAGAGGAGAAGTCAATGGAAGATAAGCAACAAGAAATTCTTGAGAACTTAATATCGCTATATAAGGAAATGTATAAAGCAAAGAACCTATTTAACAAAGGTTATTTTAGGTATTCACCTGCAGATGTAGAGAAGGCCATTACTAAAGCATTATCAGAAGGTAAGGATGTTATAAAAAAAGAAAAACCAGCATTGAAGCAAGCAATCATAGCAATTGATAATAAAGAAGAGGTAGAAAAATTCTATAGAAGTAAGCTTACCTATAACCATAGTAATGATACGGAAAGAAAGAAATGCCTAGATAAAGTTACAGTAGATGATCTGAAGCATCTTTATTACATTTTATATGAAGATCAACCTAAAAAAGGATTAAGAAAGGGAGACATCTTTAATCTAATTGAGAAGTATTTTGAGACTATTGACAGAGCTTTAATGTTAAAACCTTAATAGATACAAGATGGTAATGAGTTATTTATTCAGATGAATTATTTTTGTACAAACTCTGAAAAATTTGAATTTGATCAGTGGCAAAGTTAAAAGGTGGGATGAACTTATAGTAACTAGTAATAATCTTATACTAAAGCGACCACTTATAGGATTAAGTACACTGATTTATATATAAATACTGAGAGGATGGTTTGTATGCCTTATAACTTTAAGAAATACGTAGAGAAAGAATTCAACAGTACGGGAAAAAGGTTATTGAACTATATAATAGTAAATAGTTAGCTAATTAATTTAATAAGGCTTGAGCCACGGCATACTTTGTCGTGGTTTATTCATATATTCATTTTAATAAACAACATCATATTGTTTAATATGGTTTATCATATTTTAAATTAAAAGGGGAGGGTCAAAAATTTACAGTTTTGTATAAGAAGAGTGTATAATAATAAAAAAAGAGTTATAATTAGTCTGAATATAGCTTTTATTAAGCATATTGGTAAAAAGGGGGGAGTAGTTTGGAATTTTATCTTCCAAGTCAAAAGATAAAGTTGATGAGAAAAAAGTTCAGAGTGAATCAATCTGAACTAGAAGGGGAAAACATGACTAGAGCCTTCATTAGTATGATGGAGAGTGGGAAAAGAACTGTAAGCAAAGCCAGCTCTAGAAAGTTAGTTGAAAAGTTTAAGAATATTGGCAGTAGGATTCACGTTAACATCGAAATTGATGATGAATACTTTTCTAGATCTCCTGAAGAAGATGCTAGGTATTATTGCGAAAATAAAATAAAAAAAGAACAATCAATTAAACACAAGGATTTAGATAAGTTAATAGAAATAGAAAGAGCCTTCGGGCTTAATGATCTCCTTGCAGAGACGTATAAGAAAAAAGGAATTCTATATTTTAATGAGAATGAGTATGTCAAATCTTTCATTAATTTTCACAATGCATTGGGGAAGTATAAAGAAATACGAGCTTATGTTCCGCAGATTGAGGTGCTTTGTTATCTAGGTAATTGCAAGCTTAGGTGTAATCAGTTTGATGATTCTATATTCTTTTATAAAGAAGCGATTAAATATGCTGAAGAACACGAAAGACAAAGATTTTACTTTATAGCTAGTCATTCATTAGCTACAATTTATGGACAGATAAAAAAGTATGATAAATGTTTAGAGGTACTAGAGAATAATATATTAAAAAATGAAGATAAAGTTGATAAGGTAATTTTAGTGAATGCTAAGCTTATGAAAGCAAACGTGTTTTTAGCTACAGAAAGAAATCACGAAGCAGCTAAGGGATATTTTGACATAGTGGAAGAGGTTAAAGTTTTAGATCCATCATTGTTAGGTCTTATTTATAACAATATAGCTGAGTACTATTACAAAATAGAAAATTATGAAAAAGCTCTAGTATACGTAACTGAGGCACAAAAACATAAACTTGCAACAAACAAAGAGTTCTTATCTAGCACATTAGGACTAAAGGGTAAAATACTGCTTGGTCAAGGGATGAGGGAAGAAAGTATTTTACTTTATGAATTAGCAATTGATATGGCTGAGCAGTATAGGCGCTTTGATATGTTAGTAGAGAACTATAGAGAACTAATGAAAATCCTTGAGGATAATAATGACACTGATAAAATGGAGACAAAGTTGAATTCTATGATTGAAACTCTTGAAATAAATAAGATTGAGGATGGAATTCAGTATGCTCTCGTTAAACTCATGGAAGTAGCTACTTTAAAAAATCAAAATGAAAAAGCTATGCAATTGTCGCACAGATTAGAATGCCTTGTGTAATTTTTTTTATTTTGGTTAGCAATATATAAAGTAATATGATTATTTTTTGTAATATAATAGAAGTAAAGACATAAAAAGGGGTGAGTGAGCTTGAAAAAGAGAGTCACTAAAATTATAGTAAGTGCTTTACTTTTAGCTGTAGTTGCTGTACCAATGATTAATTCTAGTACAAGCTTTAAAAACATTGGAGGATCATATAAAACTTATATTGATTGGCCTAAACCAATAAATCCTTAATAAAAAGCGTGAGTAACCAGAGTTGCTCACGCTTTTACGTTCTAAGGGCACGGAGCTTTTGTCCCCCAGTGCAAAGCATATTTTCAATATTCATATCAGACATTTTAAGGATTATGTTAATTTATATATTGATGGAAGATATCAAAGTATTTGTGAAACTATTAATTATTATAGATTAAATGTAAATTTTAAATGCCGCATAGAAATGGGTACTAATAAACCGATTTAACAGGAAAGTAATGTTCTTTTTCGTGATTTTTGATATTATGAGGAGTGTGGAAGGATTTATAGCAGAATTTCTATAGATGTATTTTTTTATGATTATTTCACACATATTAAGAATAAATAGAGGATGATGGTTTATTAAAAAGAAAATAAAGTGAGGATTATACATGGATACAATACTAATTACTGGAGCAGAGGGCTTTTTTGCCTCCAGATTTGTTCAATATTATAGAGATAAATATAACATAATTGCTCTAAACCATATGGATTTAGATATATGTGACCAAGAAAAAACTATAGAAAAAGTTATTAATATTAGGCCAAAATATCTTATTCATTCTGCAGCGATATCTGATACAGGCAAATGCGAGAATGATCCTGAATTATCTTACAATGTAAATGTAAATGGTACAATTAATATTGCTAAGGGGTGTGCTGCAGCAGAGACAAAGTTAATATACTTAAGTTCTGATCAGATATACAATGGTAATGTTGAAGCTGGTCCATATAAGGAACACTGTGAAGTATTGCCCAATACGGTTTATGGTAGACACAAGCTTGAAGCTGAAAATGCTATTTGTGGTATTGTGGAGGACCCAGTTATATTAAGACTTACCTGGTTATTTAGTTTACCAGAAAGAAGTGCTAAGACAAATTCTAATATAATTTGGAATCTAGTAAAAGCTGCACTAAGGAGCGAGAAAAAATCTCTTCCAGCCAATGAATATAGGGGGATAACCTATGTTTATGATCTAATAAGAAATTTTCATAAGCTTCTTTACCTGCCAAAGGGAGTATACAATACTGGAAGCGAAAATAACTTAAGTACATATGAAGTTGGTAAGGTAATTCTGGAGAACATGGGACTGGGCCATAGGGTAGAGGAACTTTTAATAAAGGATACAGAAAGATATAAAGAAAACAATAGAGACCTGAGGATATGTAATAATAAGCTTAGAGATCAGGAAATATGCTTCGTAAATACTGAAGAAGCAGTTAGCAGATGCATAGGTGATTTTATTCTGTAATAAAAAGGACAAAAGCTTTAACTATATAGAAAAATATATAAGTTTGGAAAGAACTTTAGATTTTGGTTATGTTAAAGAATATTGTTGATAATAAATCATTTTTAAAGGAACTCACCAAAGAGTTCCTTTAAATTGTATTTAAAAACTGTTATTAATTTATTATAGACTACTGCAAATCCTGAAAAGTTCTTGGAAACAGGCTTGTCGAAAATTATAGTTAAATCGTAATCTCCACCTACAGACATATCAGTATAAGTTCGGCCACCATATTCAACTATTCCTATCACACTTTCATTTTGTTTCATATGCTCAATAAAACTCTCAATACAATCAAATGTATTTCTGTGAGTTAGCAAATTATCCACCTTCCTCCGTATATTTAATCCATTATACAGAATATTGATATTATTTTTAAATATTTGGTATAATTATATATAAATTGCATCTCTAATCCTAAAGTCCTTTAATTTTATGTCAATATGAGAAGTGTGAGATTGTACTAAAAGTTTTTTGCTCTTTACAGTATCTTTATCAGTATTGAAGATTTTAAGCCATTTAAACCAATACATATAGTTAGCAAGATATTTTGTTGCAACACCATTAAAACTATCCATTGCACATAAAACACATACTTGCTCTTTCGAGATACCTTTTTTCCTCTCTTCAGACTTACTGCTATAACTACCTATAACGCCTCTTTTATGAGATTTTCGTGGCATAGTAAAGGTAGTGCTTTTTTGTAGTTGCTTTTTAAAAGACTCCCTAAAGAAAGCCTCGTCAACCTCGATAACACCACCAACACTTCCTACACACATAAAGGCTCTAATTGCTTCTAATATTTTATGCCTCCAATAGAATGATGTAGGTATGCTCATTTTAACTTCCTCGGTACACTTTCTTATAGAATAGCCATTTATCATGCACTTGGCAGGTTGTATCCATTGCTTTACATCTTTCTTACTATTATGCTTTGGAGAGAAAGATATTCCGGTTAAAAACGTAATAGTTGAATAGTTCAAATAGTGTTTAGTGACTAAGATAATTAGATATAAACAATATAACTGGAATATCTTTTCATCGGCAAAAAATAGAATTAATAGCCACTGATATATTTGAATTAGAAAAAGTAGAGGATTTAGAAAAGTATTTTTAAAAGATTATATGCATTTTTTAAGAGTCTAAAATATAGGCTCTTATTTTTACTATAGGTATCCAATTTCAACTATTAATTTATACATGCCAGATAATCCCCAGAAGCCGAGATTATCGAACATTCATAAATTAAGTTTTCATAAAGGATACCTATATATTAGTCGACAAAGCGGGCAAAGTCATGAAATGAAGCTAATCTTTTTGCTAGAAATAACCAAGTTAGTGAAAAGGGAACTTCGGTGATACTAGGTAAGAATAGAAACAATATTAATTTGATATGTAGAGGTTTGTACAATATAATAACTATATTAACAATAATATCGAAAATTATATATTCGTAAGAGTTAAAGAGGTTCATTGCTTAAATTTAAGTTATGTATGCTCCAATATAATGAACCTATGAATTTAGGTAGGAATAACTTTGTATTTGAAATTGAAAGCCTATAAGGGAGAAAATATATGATAGAAACTAAAAGAGAATGGAAGACCTTTGAATCCATAGAGGAAGAACTTGATAAGCTTAGAGAATGGCATTTAATATCTCCAAAAGCTACAGAAGTAAAAGCCTTTTATTATAAAGGTGGGTATACAGACAAGCATGTTGAGTGCAAGGTTGCTGGATATGTGAATGATAATGAAATAGTGCTTTATGTTGATGGAAAGCTTCATAGCATTCATCCAGATTATTTCTTGGATATGCAGAAGAAAGATTTTTCGCTGTATGCTTCAAGTGAAGAATTACAATTGGATGAAAACAAAAAAGATATAAAACCGGATAAAAGCAAAAATAATAAAAAAGTTGAGAAAAAAGAGAGGCTTATACTTGTTGATATAGAAACACCTTATAGTTTCTCGCCAAAAGACGGAATAAGGGAAGTAGCAGCTACAGTTATAGAAGATTATGAAATCATAGATAATCTACATTTAGCTATTATTAATGATGAAGAAGAATATAAAAAAGGTTACGGTTCTGGACTAGAGAATATTGAAGAAAATGAAGCTTTAAGAGAAGAATTCAAGAAATTTGTTCTTAAGTATAAGTGTCCTCTAGTAGCTCATAATGCTAGCTTTGATAAAAGCTTTTTAGTTTACTGGAATTGGGTAGATAAAGATCAAGTATTTTATTGTAGCATGAATACAATAAAGAAACTGGAAAAGTTAGATAGTTATAAATTAAAAGATTTATTAAAGCATTATAATATAAAAGATACTCAAGAGCATACTGCGATGCAAGACGTACTAGATTTATTAGAATTATTAAAAGCAGTGAAACCTAAGAAATGGAGTAAACTAGGTAGCAGTGCCGAAATCAAAGAAAAAAGAAGCTATATTTTTGATAAGGAAGAAAGAGAAGAAAATAAGGCAAGGCTTGAATTAGCTAAAGAAAACATAATAGAAGATATATTAAATGGCAAAAATATTGTATTTACTGGAGAGACTGTGAAAAGCAGAGTGGAACTCTCTGAACTTGCTATTAGGTATGGTGGAAATGTTAAAAGCGGAGTCAGTAAAAAGACAAATATTCTAGTTGTAGGGGCTAACCCAGGAAGTAAACTAAGTAAAGCTAAAGAACTTGGAATTGAAGTTCTAACTGAAGATGAGTTTTTAGAGTTACTAGAAAAAAGAACTGTTTAATAATGTGTTTTATAGCTTAAGCCACTAAAATAAAGCTTTTTCGCTTCTATAGAAATTACTTTAGTATATTATTTCAAAATCATTTATAAGTCTTTTTCATTAATTACTGAACTATTTGATATAAGGTATACAAACTTTTGTTTGTATACCTTTCTTTCTTCGGAAAATAATATCATATAAAGCAGAGGAAAGTAAGCCATGTTATGTAGATTACAATAAAAGTGAAAAACCAATATTCAAAAGGACTTTGTAATGGTTAAAGACAATGCGACGGAACTATTTGGAAATTATGTAAAAATAATTACTTCTATTGCTGCTATAGAAGTAGACATATTGTTCATATAAAAACTAATTATGCTTATTATCTGTTTTATACAGAAGCGGACAATAAGAGGGGGGAGTTTAATGATCGAAGTGAATGTCTAACAATATAGATGTTACTCTAGTTCTATAACTTTTAATCATATTATACCCAAATTAATCAACTATTAGATGATAACAGTGCCTAGTGTATCAATTAGTAAAATATGTCGAAATACAGAGAATAAGCAATCAATGAATAATTATTTGCTTTTCTTGATATATTATATTTAGATTGAAGAACAACTATATGATATTATTAGTCATGTCGCTGGAACAGAAAGCGACAAAGCACAGAAACTTAAATTTAAGTTTTAAACTAAGATTTAA
>NZ_JAABNO010000004.1 GCF_009928445.1 Clostridium sp. C8-1-8
ATTTAATTCTAATTGCTCGCTCATATAGCATCTCCTTCATGACCACTTAATTTCAGCTCAGTATTAATACGAAGTGGTACATCTAGAAAAATATAGCGAGGTTAGATATGGGTAAAAAAGTATATGCAATAAAAGAAGGTTTCGATTTTTCTAAGAATGAAAAGGTGGAAAATATAATAGTAAATACCTGGGATCAGTGTTTGAAGCTTGTTAAGGGCGTAAAGGGAGCGAAATACAAGAGTTTTGAAAGCTTAGAAGAAGCTAGGAAGTTCTTAAATGAACAAGGAAATATATTAAAAAAAGGTGAGCATGAATACCCAATGGATTGTTTGCATGCTTATGTTGATGGAAGCTATAGCATAAGTACTGAAGAATATGCTTACGGGGTAGTAGCTGTTCGTGACAATGTGGTGGAATATATTGATAGTGGTGTTGGAAAGAGTAACTCCGAAAAGAATATAAGGCAAATTGCTGGAGAGCTTGAGGCTGCTGTAAAAGCTGCAGAGTATGCTCTTAGTATTGGTGAGAAAAGAATGGTTCTTTTCCATGATTATGCTGGAATATGCTATCATGCTACTGGTTTTTGGGAAAGAAAGGATGATTCATCTAAGCAATATCATGCTAGAATGAACGATATTATGAGTAAGGGCCTTGAATTAATATTTGTAAAGGTTGATAGTCATACTGGTGATTTCTTTAATGAGCTTGTAGACGAAAAATGTAAAGAAAAATTAGGCATAGCATCGGAGAAAGTTGTATCTAGATGGCTAAGCAGTAATACATTAAAGGTATCAAATGAAACTATAAAAAGTGAAATTGAGAGTTTAGCTCCTAAGCACTCAGAGAATATTATTATAGATGGTGAGGATAACACTAAGGCTTCTATAAATAGTAATAAATCTAAGATTCAAGTACCTGAATCAATTAAAGATATAATAGATGCTCTTCCAGAAGGAAGACAAGGAGAGATTATAAGTTATGCTAAAAAAGTTTACTTAGATCACTTCAATAAGGCTTAAGCGAAAAGAAGCACACCACAAAAAGACACTCAATAATATATAATGGAGAAGAGTCTATGTTTTTGTGGAAAAGCAGTATCTCCATAGGAATATATTGGAGCAAATAATTTGTTGAAAAATGCATAATCTATAAATGAAAATTTAATAAAAAGAGGTGCTGGATTATGGGAAAATTTATGAGTGGTGTAACTACTGGAGCAATAGTCGGAGCAGCATTTGGCATGATGATCTTGCCTCAGCTAGATAGAAAAACTCAAAAATCTTTAAAGAGAGCAGGAAGAATGGTTATGAATCTTGCTGAAGATAGAGCTGATGGGATGATGAACATATTTAAGTAAAAATACTCGAGGATTTTCCTCGAGTATTTTTATGTTGTTAAAGTTATAAATACATTTATTGCTAATATTTATGATAAAAGCATTTAGATAATGTATATACAAAAATATATAACCAATAAAGTTAAATTTAGTAGGTTTTTTATAAATAACATATGAAAATTATGGTATTAAAAGTGAAGTATTTCCAGTAATTAACCCAAAAATAAAATTAAAAGTATAAAATCTTACAAAAACTTTGTATAAAATAGGGAATTTAATAAAAAATAAAAGAAATTTGTTAGTTTAACAGTTCTAATAGTATATATTTATGATATAATAAATTATAATTTTAATTTATAAAAAAATTACATAATTAAGGAAAAAGGAAGAGTGCGTATGGAGATTCTTTCATTAGGAGAAAAGATAAAAAGAAGAAGAAAAGAATTAGATATGACATTAAAGGATTTAGCTGGTGACAGAATCACACCTGGGCAGATAAGTCTTGTAGAGTCTGGAAGATCAAATCCATCCATGGATTTACTTGAATATTTAGCTGCAACATTAAAAACTTCTGTAGAGTATTTAATGGAATCAGAAGAAACTCAAGCGGAAAACATATGTACGTATTTTGAACAAGTGGCAGAATCTTATATATTAGATAATGATACAATAACCGCAGAGAAGTATATAGAAAATTCACTTTACTATGCGGAAAAATACAACTTAGAATATAGAAAAGCTAGGAACCTATATTTAAGAGCTAAGATCTATATGGCTAAGGGTGAGAATGTGTCTGCACAACAGTTTTTCCTTTCAGCTAATGTTATTTTTATAAAAAACAACAACTACGAGGAAATGGTAAAAACCTTTCTATATTTAGGAAAGATAACACTTGAGTTAAAAGCGTATCATTCAGCTACATCATATCTGAAACAAGCAGAAAAGCTATATATAGATCGTAATATTGGTGATGATTTTTTACTAGGAGAGATATATTTTACAATCTCAAAGACATACTTTAAGTTAGAAGATGCCAAGAATTCAATGAATTATGCATTTTTAGCTAAGCAAAAGTTTGAACAAATATATGACCAGAAAAAATATGCAAAAACTTTGTTGTTAATATCAGAAGAATATAATAGCAAGGGTGACTTAACTAATGCTATAAAGTACTCTAAGAAAACCTTAGAAGTGTATAAAGGGTTAGAAGATTTAGAGAATATATCCTATATTGAAAATAATTTAGGAAGATTATTCTATCAATTCGAAAACTTAGAAGAGTCTTTCAAGCATTATGAAATAGCTAAGGAACTTAGAGAGAAAAATAAGGACAGCAAATTACCTGAGACACTTATTAATATCTGTGAGAATTATATTAAGCTAAAAGACATTTCAAAGTGTACAGCGGTTATGAAAGAAATTGAAGAACGTATAGATCCAAGTAATTACTCAGATATTATAGAGTTTATGCTGATCAAGTTTAGAGTTCTAGTAATAAAAGAAAGCTATTTGGAGGCAGAAGCTGTGTTGTTAGATGCTTTTAAAGTTTCAAAGGATAGCGAAAACTTTAAAAAAGCTGGAGAAATTGCCGTTATGGTAGGAAAGTTCTATTTAGATCAAAGAAACGATAGCGAAGCAGCAAAATTCCTAGATGAAGGTGTAGGGATTTTTAAAAAAATTGGCGTTATTAGAAATTAGTTTTTTTTGATAGGTGAGGGGAATGGAGATTTTATCAACCGGAGAAAAGATAAAAAGAGCTAGAATATATAAGGGAATAACATTAAAAGAGTTGTGCGATGAGAATATATCTATTTCTAAGATGAGCTGTATTGAGAATGGTAAAGTAAAAGCAGAGCCTTGGATCATAGAGATTGTTGCGCAAAAGCTAGATTTAGATGTAAGTTACTTAAATGAGGATGTTAAAGATCAACTTGAAAATAATCTTGAAGCTTTTAAGAAGAGAAGTAAGGATTATGACTATGAGGAAGATTTAAAGTTGAGTATAAGTTACGCTATACATTATGGTTATAATGATTTAGCTTTTGAATTTATGCATCTTCTGTTTATTTATTATTTGGACGAGCTTAAGTATAATGATATACAAGGTATGATGAATGAATACTATGATATATCTCAAAAGCTAGGAGACAAAACTGTTACATTTTATAGAGATATGGCTAGATATTTCTTCAATAACAAGGAATTTAATGAAGCCTTAGCTTATTATAGCAAACTAAGAATAAGCTCTAATGATATCAGTCAGGAATATATTGCAGATATCATATATTCTGAGGCTCGCTGTTACTTAAAGTTAAAGCAGGATGATTTAGCCTATGACTTGCTAAAAAAGTATATTGATAGTCTTGGAAAAATAGATGATGTTATCATAAAGGGTAAAGTATTAAGCTTATACGCAGGGCTATTAATAAGATTTGGTGAAATTGATGGTCAGGATACTAGAGCTAAAGCTTTGGTTTATCTTAAAGAAGATCAAAGGGAATTAGCAAAAGCAAAGTTATTTTATGGAGAGTGTTATTTTAAGCACAACGAAAGAGAAAAGGGTATAAAAGAAGTAAAGGAAGCAATGGATATGTTTCCGAGAGAAAGAAATGACTATTTTTGTGAGTTATTAAACAAGGCTGTTGCCATATACATAGAAAATGGAGAACTAGAAATTGCAGATGAAATAGCCTCAGAGGCGCTAAACATAGCAATAGGCTGCGACAATGTGAGACTTATAGAGAGATCATATTATTTAAAGGCTTCTGTTTTCCAGAAAAAAGGACTCTATGAGCAATCAGAGATGTACATGAATCTCTCTATAGATTCATTGGTTAAGTTCGGAAACCATTCTCAAAGATATACCAGATACATTGAGATGGCAAATATGTACCATGAAATTGGTGAAGTGAGAGAGGCAATTAAATACTTTACGCTTGCGATGAATATTGAAAAGAGGCTTTAACTTTAGGGTTAGAGCTTCTTTTTTTATATATTTTTATGCAAGAAAAAAATGTGCGTAAATACGCTTTTGATGGCTAAATGCAATTATAGTATAAAGAATAAAAAAGAAAATAGCTATTTTTTCTTAATTTATCATAATTGGTATAGTATTCTTAAAAAAAGTATGATAGAATGATTTATAATAAAATTTGTATATAACTATACGTAATAGATTATAAGTCAAAATTACAAAAGATTACAAAATATGTATGAGAGAATGAGATAATTTGTCATGCAATAATTAAAGGGGGTTACTAAAATGGCTGTTTTTGAAAAAGGAACAGGTAAAAAAATCTATGTAGTGGATACAACTTTGAGAGATGGTGAACAAACCGCAGGAGTTGTATTTGCAAATCATGAAAAAGTGTCCATAGCTGAAATGTTAAGCGATCTTGGGGTGGATCAGCTTGAGGTTGGTATTCCAACTATGGGAGGAGACGAAAAAGAAGCTATAAAGGCAATAGCAAAGAAAAACTTAAAATCAAGTATAATGGCTTGGAATAGGGCTGTTATAAGTGATATTGAGCAATCAATTGACTGTGGCGTGGATGCAATAGCCATATCTATCTCTGTTTCTGACATACACATACAGCATAAACTTCAGACTTCAAGAGAATGGGTCCTTGAAAACATGATTAAAGCAGTAGAGTTCGGAAAGAAAAATGGACTTTACGTTTCTGTAAGTGGGGAGGATTCCTCAAGAGCTGATAGAGATTTCCTTGTTCAGTTCATAAACGAAGCAAAGAAAGCTGGAGCTAATAGGTTTAGATACTGTGATACTGTAGGTATAATGCATCCAGCAAAGATACTAGAAGATATAAGTTTTTTAAGTAATAATACAAACTTTGATATAGAAATGCATACTCATAATGATTTTGGTATGGCTACTGCTAATGCGTTAGCTGGACTTGCTGGTGGAGCAACTCATTTAGGCGTTACAGTAAACGGCTTAGGTGAAAGAGCTGGTAATGCGGCATTAGAAGAAGTATTAATGGCATTAAAGCATGTATATGGATATGATGTAACTGTGGATACAAAGATGTTCAAGGAAGTATCCGAATATGTTGCTAAGGCTTCTGGAAGAGAGATTCCTGCTTGGAAGGCTATTGTTGGTTCTAACATGTTTGCACATGAATCAGGTATACATGCTGATGGTGCCATAAAAAATCCTTTAAATTATGAAGTGTTCCAACCTTCTGATGTAGGATTAGAAAGACAAATAGTTATAGGCAAGCATTCAGGAAAGGCAGCAATAGTTAATAAATTTAAGGAATATGATATAGAGCTTTCTCCAAAAGAAGCTGATGAGCTACTTGCTATGGTTAGAGAGCTATCGGTGAAGCTTAAGAGAAGTCTTTTTGATAAGGAACTTGTACAGCTGTACAAGGACTTTTCAAGTAAGTAATACTTAAAACAAGGGGGAGCCTAGGATGGGATTAAATTTAGTATATAAGATTTTAGAAAAGCATTTAGTTGAAGGAGAACTTGTACAAGGGGAACCTATAGGGATAAAAATAGATCAAACTCTTACACAGGATTCTACTGGAACTATGACGTATCTTCAATTAGAGGCAATGGGAATAGATAGAGTCAAGACAAAAAGATCTGTAGCTTTTGTTGATCACAATATGCTTCAACAAGGGTTTGAAAATGCAGATGATCATAGATATATACAAACTGTAGCAGCTAAATATGGAGTTCTATTTTCAAAGCCTGGTAATGGCATATGCCATCAGGTATTCTTAGAAAGATTCTCAACTCCTGGAGATACCTTGATAGGATCTGATAGTCATACTCCAACTGCTGGTGGCGTTGGAATGATAGCTATCGGAGCAGGTGGACTTGATGTAGCTGTTGCTATGGGAGGCGGAGCTTATTTTATAAATGCTCCAAAGGTATGTAAGATTAATCTTACTGGAAGGCTTTCTCCAATGGTTTCGGCAAAGGATGTAATCTTAGAGGTTCTTAGAAGACTTACTGTAAAAGGTGGAGTTGGAAGAGTATTTGAATATGCTGGAGAAGGTGTTAAGTCTCTATCAGTACCGCAAAGAGCTACTATCACTAATATGGGAGCAGAACTTGGTGCAACTACTTCTATATTTCCAAGTGATGAAAGAACTTTAGAGTACTTCAAAGCGCAAGGTAGAGAAGCGGAATGGAAAGAACTTCTTCCAGATGCAGATGCAGTATATGATGAAGAGATAACTGTAGATTTGGAAAAGCTAGAACCTTTAGCTGCAAAGCCGCATAGCCCTGACAACGTAGAGGAAATAAGAACAATTGGCAAGATTAAAGTTGATCAAGTAGCTATTGGAAGCTGTACTAACTCTTCTTACGAAGATCTTATGAAGGTGGCTAAGATACTTAAAGGTAACAAGGTTCATCCAGAGGTATCCTTAGTTATAGCTCCAGGTTCAAGGCAAGTTATGGAGATGATATCACGTAATGGAGCTTTAGGAGATATAATCAGTGCTGGAGCAAGAATACTTGAAAACTCTTGTGGACCATGTATAGGAATGGGGCAAGCGCCTGGAACAGAAGGGATTTCTCTTAGAACCTTCAATAGAAATTTCTATGGAAGGAGTGGAACTTTAACTGCTAAGGTTTATCTAGTTAGTCCTGAAACTGCTGCAGTCAGTGCAATAACTGGAGTATTAACAGATCCAACAGAATTTGAAGTTGATTTAACTGTAGAACTTCCTGAAAGATTTATATTAGATGATTCTATGATACTAAAACCAGCTGAAGCTTCTTGTGAGGTTGAGGTTGTAAGAGGACCAAACATAAAGCCATTCCCAAATGGTGTGCCACTAACAAATACTTTAGATGGAAAGACTTTGCTAAAGGTAACGGACAACATAACAACAGATCATATAATGCCATCAAACTCAAAACTTTTACCATATAGATCAAATGTACCTTACCTTGCAGATTTCTGTTTTAATACAGTAGATACTGAATTCCCAGCAAGAGCTAAGGCATATAACGGTGGATTTATAGTTGGAGGAAACAACTACGGACAGGGTTCAAGCAGAGAGCATGCTGCTTTAGCACCATTATACTTAGGAGTTAAGGCGGTAATTGTTAAGAGTTTTGCAAGAATTCATAAGGCAAACTTAATAAATAGCGGAATACTTCCTCTTACTTTTAAAAATGAAGCTGATTATGAAACTGTTGAACTTTTAGATGATTTGACAATAAACAATATTGAGGGAGATATCTATACTGGGGAGCTTACAGTTGAAAATATAACTAAGGGAACTAGCTTTAAGGTAATAGCTGACTTATCACAAAGAGAGATTGAGATACTTTTAGCTGGTGGAAAACTTAATTACACTAAAGATTTAATGAAAGAAGGTAGCGCCAATGCATAAAATAACTTTAATACCTGGAGATGGAATAGGACCTGAAGTAAGTGAAGCCATGAAGATGGTGTTAAAGGCATCTGGCGTAGACATAGAATGGGAAGAGGTTGAAGCAGGGGAAGCTCAGATAGAAAAGTATGGCACCCCGCTTCCGGATAATGTAATAGAAGCGATAAAGAGAAACAAGATAGCTATAAAGGGGCCAATAACCACTCCTATTGGTAAAGGCTTTAAGAGCGTAAATGTAACTTTAAGACAAAATCTTGATCTTTATATAAACCTTAGACCGGTTAAGAGCTTTAAGGGAATAGAGTCAAGATATTCTGATGTAGACTTAGTCATAGTGAGAGAAAACACAGAAGATCTTTACGCTGGCATTGAACATAAAATTGGGGACTATGCTGCTGAAAGCATAAAGCTTATAACGAAACCAGCATCTAAGAGAATAGTGGAATTTGCTTTTGAATACGCAAAAAATAACCAAAGATCGACGGTTACTGCTGTGCACAAAGCTAATATAATGAAGCTTTCTGATGGATTATTCTTGAATACTGCAAGAGAAGTGGCAGAAGAAAATAAAGAAATCAAATTTAACGATTTAATTGTAGATGCTGCAGCTATGAATCTAGTTATAAATCCTCAAAAATATGATGTTATGGTGATGCCAAACTTATATGGAGATATATTATCGGATTTATGTGCTGGTCTTGTTGGAGGTCTTGGAATAATACCTGGGGCTAACATAGGAAAAGATTATGCTGTTTTTGAAGCGGTACATGGAAGTGCACCCGACATAGCAGGCCAAAATAAAGCAAACCCTACTGCATTAATCCAATCTGCTATAATGATGCTTAAGCATATCGGTGAGTATGATCATGCAGTGAAGATTGAAAATGCTCTTTCAAAGGTGTTTATAGATGGAAAGGTACTTACTACAGATTTAGGCGGTAGTGCTACAACCACTGAGTTTGCAGAAGAGATTTGTAAGAATTTATAGTTGTTTACAGATCAGTGATGTTTGGAATAATATTTTCAGATACAAAAAAAATCGCTAAAAGACTTTAGCGATTTTTTTGTATTAATGATCAGTGTTAGATGGAAATTGCTTCATAACCCCTTGAACTCTCTCTAAAATAAAGTTTATAGCGTGGCTTTTCATTCTATATCTTTAAAATATCTTGAAAGTCTATCTCTGTTTGGGATAATAATCTTTTTATTTTCAAGTAACATCAACTCTAGTTGTGTAAGCTTTTTTAAGGCTCGAGAAACAGTTTCTCTTTGACTTCCAAACATATCTGCAAGGTAAGTTACAGACACATTAAGATCTATTAAAGTCCCTAAAGGATGAGGAACACCGTAGTCCTTGGATAGTTTCCAAAGTTTTGCGGCGATCTTTTTCTCTATTTTTATAGGCGTTGTATTTTTCATCTGCCTATAAAGTCTTCTTACTTTTATTGCTAAGGAATTGAGAACATTTCTAGTAAGGTCAAAGTCTTCCTTCATAAGTTCAATAAAAGCCTTTTTATCATATACAAGAAGATTACCATCTTCAAAGGTTTCACAGTAGATTGAAGCCGGAAGGTCATCTAATATTACTTCATTTAGTATTTTTCCTTCTCCAAGTATAAATATTATTTTCTTTTGAGCGTTCTCACTTAATTTATATAAAGAAAATTTTCCGCTGAGGACAATAAATATATTATTTATAGTATCTTTATCTAAAAACACTTGAGAATTTTTTTTATATTCCTTTATGGTTCCGAGATTACAGAGCTTTTCTAAGGTATCGTTATTAAGACCAAAAAATATCTCTAAATCACTTATATTTTCAGTATTGAGTTTTGACATATAAATCCCTTCTTAAAAAACATATACAACTATTTTATCAGACTTCAGCATAAAGATACATCACTTTCAAACTTCAGATGTGTAAAAAAATCATTAGGTATATTCTTTTTGGCGAATTTTTTATGTGTTCTTTACACATAATAATTTTGTTGCAAAAGGACCTGAAATATATTTTTATATTTCTTTAGTCTAATAATTTAAAAGGAGGGATTAGTGATGGCAAACGCAAAACAAAACGTTCAAACTACATTTGATGAGTTAAACCATTGCAAACAACATCTTCAAGATGCTTTAAACACAGTAGAAAAAGATCAAAACAGACAAAAGATTCAAAGATCTTTAGATGCTGTTAATAATGCAATAAACGTAACTCAAGATACAATTTCAACTTATACTGAAAGCTAGTGTACCTCTGGTAGATAAGAATCCTTGAAGACTCAAGGATTCTTTTTTATTCTTTATTTATAAAAGCATACTTTATATAAAGCATTATATAAATATGCTTATATGGTTTGATGCATACATGACATAAAGAATAAAAAAGAAAAATTATAGCGCCTACCAGAATTTCTTCACATGCGCTCAAAAAGGAATATGCGCAAAAATAACTTGTAAATAAGACGACTTTTTTGATAAAATTATACTTACAAATGGTATAAGGGGGGGGGAGTATTAAATATTTTAATTTTGCAAAGGAGATTTTATGAAAAAATTTAATGGATTTTTGAAGAACTTTTTAATTGTGTTTCTGGTCATGATTTTTACTTTTATATCCGCATCAGAAACAGGTTTAGCAGTTGAAGGTAGTTATTTAGAAGGATTAAAAGTAGAACTAGCTTCAAAGGATATCTATGTAGGGAACAAGATAGACTTAAAGACCTATGGCGTTTACAAAGAAAGAACTATAGAACTAAAAGATGATGTTAAATATGAGTCTAGTAATACAAAGGTTTTCACCATAGAAGATAAAAAGCTAGTAGCTGCAAGTACTGGTATGGCTACATTGACAGCTTCTTATAAGGATAAGATTGTTACTAAGCTTGTAGTAGTACAAGATCTAAAAGCTTCAAAAAGTAAGCTAGATAATGGTAACTTGCAGGTTAATTTGAATTGGAAAAGAGAGTCTAACAGTATAGAATTGCAGTGGGACAAGGTAGAGGCCTTAAAGTTCTACACGATTTCGAGAAGAGCTGTTGGTGAGGAGAATTATAAGACTATAGTAGAAAAAGCAGAAGGAAATTTATTCTTAGACAAAGATATAGCCGCAGATAAGGAATATGAGTATAAGGTAGCTCTTATAGATGAGAATGGGGCTAAATATCCTTTAAATAACCTTAAGGTTCCTTTAAATCAGGAGAAAAAAAAGGAAGTACCAAAGGTTGAACTTTTAAAGCAACAGAATGTCAATACCAATGAGCAAAAGAAAAGTGATGCTATTACTGATAAAACTAATGAAGTTAAGTTAAATAATGAGGAGTATAATAAGCTTTTACAAAGACTAAAAGAGCAGTCTGAGCAAGAGTTTGAAAAGAATAGCTTTAAGGCTGTTTCTAAGGATCTTTATGGTGTGGAAGATTTGATTGTTATTAATAAGGATAACACAGAGGTTATCAATAGGGAGCTAACCTTAAGTTATTATTATGATAATGACAGAAAAATAGATGAAAATAAACTCACTATATATGCTATGGATGATAAAGGATTACTTACAGAGCAAGAAAATGTGAAGCTTGCAGTAAGCGCTAAGAAAATAAGTTTCTTTGTAAAACAGCCAGGTATATATATGATAAGAGAAAGAGCAGATCAGCAAGAGATAGTAACTTATGTTGATGATGTTACTGAAAATAAAGCTGATAAGGTTAATATTTCTGATACTAGCTCTAAAGCTGAGGAACAAAAGCAGCAAGTTAAGGAAGAACCTAACTTAACTAATAAAGAGGAAAACAGCAAGCAACCTTCTAGTACTGAAATAAAGAAAGGAAAGTTTGAGGTAGCTATAGCAGGACTTTTTTCTGAGGTTGCTTCTCTAGAGAAGGACAAGCTATCAGCTTACCTTAATAACCTGCCGGAGGAGAACGGTATATGGATACCAGAAAAAGATAGGCAGTTTGTACTTAACTTAATTAATTATATTTCAAGCAAGAAATACTTAGTTAATGAAAAAGGCTACTTAAAAGCAGATGAGAGGAGTACTGTAGATTTATTAAAATCAGATATCTTTTCTAAGCTTTTAGATAAACTAATCAACAATAATAAAAGGATAATACTTAGCAAGGATAACGGTTTTGTATATTATGATGACAAAACTGATACTTTATTAAAAAGTAAATTTACTACTGAAGAAAGCTACAAGCTAACTAATGAAGCTAGTGAGCTAATTATATTAAACTCTAAGGTTTTTGAAGAACTTGAAAGTGGCAAGTTAAGCAATGAATTAGCCTTAAAGCTTTTAAATCAACTTGATGAAAGTTCAAAGGAAAACAATGCTGCCATACTAAAAGAAATAAGTGATAAGAAGCCTAAGCCAAAGCTTAAGGTTGTAAGTAAAGTTCCACTATACTCAACTATTGGTACACCTGTCAAAGTACAGATACATAAAGGAACTGCTGTATATACAGGTCCAGATACAGTAAACTATGTTAATATAGGAAGTGTAGATACCAATGAGGCTGTTACTGGTTTGGGAGTGGAAAGAGGCTGGCTGTACATTGAATACAGTACACCAAGTGGGCCGGAAAGAGGTTTCGTTCCGCTTGATAGTGTTAAAGATAAAGAAGATGTGTTCTCAAGGCTAGGAAATATATCTTATACTGGCTACAGTGATGGATTAACAAGTGATTCGAATATCTATTCTGGACCAGGAACTAATTATGTTTCCATAGGTGCAGTAGATAAAGGAGAAGATATCACTGTATTTAATAAAACTCAAAATGGTTATGTTTATATTGAATGTAGTAGTAGTTTAGGAACTAAGAGAGGCTATGTTCAAGCTAGTCTTCTTATTGGAAGAAAAAAAGGATTTCTAGGTAGTGCTAAGGTAGATACACCAATATACTCTAGTCCAGGCAATCAAGGTACTTATGTATCTACTGATTCCGTAAAAAATAGTGAGTTTGTTATTGTTCTGGAGTGGAACGATAGTTTGTATCATGTTGAGTATAACACTAAGGCAGGAAGAAAAAGTGGATATACTGATAGAAATAATATAGCAGATAGAGGAAGTCTTTCAGATATAAAATCTCAGCAGCATATAGGAATATCTAATACGGCTCAAAATACTTATACAGGACAATACTCATCCTATGCAGCGCTTGGAACTATTGGAAGTCAGGAGAAAGTATTTGTTAATACACTTTCTAAAGCTTCCCCTATAGTTTTGCCAACCATATCAGCACAAGGTGTACAGGTAAGTCAATATGGGATTAGTGGTGAAGGAAGAAGTCTTAATGTATATAGAGTAGGAAATGGTAAAAATGCTATAGTAGCAGTATTTGCTATTCATGGTTTCGAAGATGCTTGGGACTCTGATGGTCTAGAATTAGTTAAGATAGCAGCAAATCTCGTATCTAATGTAGCTGGTTACTCGGCTACAAATGGAGGGTTAGATGGTTGGTCTGTATATATAGTACCTTGTGCTAACCCTGATGGGCTTATAGAAGGTACGACCAATAACGGGCCAGGAAGAACAACTATAAAAGAAGGAATAGATATAAATAGAGACTTTCCAGATGGTTTTAGGGTATTAACCAATCCAAGAAATAAAACAGGAAATACTAGCTTAATACCATCAGAAGCTAAATCTTTAGCTAATTTAGTAAGCGGTATTAAGAGTCAGTCTAACGAAATGATAGTAGTGGACACTCATGGATGGGAAAATACAACCATAGGAAATAGTGAAATCAGTGGATATTTTGATAGAGAATTTGGATTTTCCCATAAGTGCGAATTAAATGGACAAGGATATTTTTCTTCTTGGGCACAGTCTATAGGGGCAAAGGCTGCTTTAGTAGAGCTACCTTGGCCAAGTAGTAGTCAAGATATCATAAACAGAGCATTTTCTCAAAAGGTAACCAATGCTTTCTTAAATATATTGAAGAGTAAAAAGGTTACCGATGTAATGACGGGTCCAATAAGCTATAGGGCTCATGTGGAAGGAATAGGATGGCAGAATTACGTATCAGAAGGACAAATTTCTGGAACAATAGGGCAAAGTCTTAGAGTTGAAGCTATAAATATTAATAGAGGTGGATTGCCACAAGGAGCTAGAATAAAGTATCAGGTACATGTTCAAGACATAGGCTGGATGGATTATGTATATGATGGGGCAGACGCAGGTACTATGGGACGTGGATTAAGAATAGAAGCTATGAGAATGCAACTAGAAAATGCACCAGCAGGCTACCATATACAATATCAAGTACATGTACAGGATAAAGGATGGATGGATCCTGTAATGGATGGACAGTTGGCAGGAACCACTGGTGAGGGTAAGAGAATAGAAGCTTTTAAAATCAATTTAGTACAAGATTTAATTCCAAAAATAAACATTGATGCACCAACTGAAGGTCAAAACCTAAACAGTAGTTTAAGAGTATACGGATGGTCTTTACACAAAGGTGGAGTAAACCAGGTTAAGGTATATATAGACGGAAACTTTGTAGGCAATGCAAATACTGGGGGATCAAGACCAGATGTGAAGAATGCCTTTCCACAGTATAATAATGGAGAGAACAGTGGTTTTGATTATAATTTAGATATAAACGCTATAAAGTCAGGGAATCACAATATAAGGATAGATTCAATAGGAAATGACGGAAGTACAATAAGCCAAAATAGAAACTTTATAGTACAAGACTTAACAAGAATGAATATTGATGCACCAACTGAAGGCCAAACCCTAAACAGTAGTTTAAGAGTATATGGATGGTCTTTACACAAGGGTGGAGTAAACCAGGTTAAGGTATATATAGATGGAAACTTTGTAGGCAATGCAAATACTGGTGGATCAAGACCAGATGTAAAGAATGCCTTCCCTCAGTATGAAAATGGAGAGAAGAGTGGCTTTGATTATAATTTGGATATAAACTCTATAAAGCCAGGAAATCACAATATAAAGATAGATTCAATAGGAAATGACGGAAGTATGATAAGTCAAAGTAGAAACATTATAGTACAAGACTTAACTCCAAAAATTAACATTGATGCACCAACTGAAGGCCAAAACCTAAACGGTAGTTTAAAAGTATATGGATGGTCTTTACACAAAGGCGGAGTAAACCAGGTAAAGGTATATATAGACGGAAACTTTATAGGTAATGCAAGCATTGGTGGCTCAAGACCAGATGTAAAGAATGCCTTTCCTCAGTATGATAATGGAGAGAAGAGTGGTTTTGATTATAATTTAGATATAAACTCTATAAATCCAGGGAATCACAATATAAGGATAGATTCTATAGGAAATGACGGAAGTATGGTAAGTCAAAATAGAAACTTTATAGTACAAGACTTAACTCCAAAAATTAACATTGATGCACCAACTGAAGGCCAAAACCTAAACGGTAGTTTAAAAGTATACGGATGGTCTTTACACAAAGGTGGAGTAAAACAGGTAAAGGTATATATAGATGGAAACTTTATAGGTAATGCAAATATTGGTGGCTCAAGACCAGATGTAAAGAATGCCTTTCCTCAGTATGAAAATGGAGAGAAGAGTGGTTTTGATTATAATTTAGATATAAACTCTATAAATCCAGGGAATCACAATATAAGGATAGATTCAATAGGAAATGATGGAAGTACAATAAGCCAAAATAGAAACTTTACTGTAACAAAAGTTAATGGTTAAGCAGCAACCACTGTTAATATTGATAAGTTAACAGTTTCTAAAGCTTTTACTAGTATATTGGTGTAAGGATTTTTTGTATAATTAAAACTAAAAGACAATAAAGTGGATACAATATTTCAATAAAAGTAGAAGCTAATGAAAGAGCGTTAGAGGGTTCAGACTCAATTAACCATGGAGAAAAGACAAGTGATTTGGAGTGTTATTATACCGTTACGACAGATGTTGATAACTAAATAGTTTTTTTACCAACAAAATTGAGGACAGTAAAAATCCTGATGATCTTGGGCTTTATAGGCTATAAATAATAAAGTTGCCCGATAGAGAAAAAGAGTTTGACTGGGAAGCAAAACAAGGTGTGAAGGTATTTATCATCCTAAAGACACGAAAAACAATAATTTATATTATTAGATAAAACTTATTAATAAAAAAAGTTAAAGACTGTGATTTTTATCACAGTCTTGTTTTATTTTTTTAAGTATACTAAAGACAAATAGGAGGGGTTTAGTATGTTTAGTGAAGAAATTAACAAAGTTGCCCAGGCGGCAAAAGGAAAAAGTGATTTATTAAAAAATAATAAGGTTGGATATTTGTTATCGTCAGCTTTTGCAGGTTTATATGTGGGACTAGGAATCATGCTTATTTTTACAGTAGGTGGACTACTATCAGCAGCTAGCTCACCATTTACTAAAGTAGCAATGGGAGCATCCTTTGGAGTTGCACTTTCTTTAGTTGTTTTTGCAGGTTCGGAATTATTTACAGGTAATAATTTTGTTATGACAATTGGTGCTTTAAAGAAAACCGTTTCATGGTTAGATGTTATTTTAGTTTGGATAGTAAGCTTTATAGGAAATCTTGTAGGTTCAATCTTTGGAGCTTGGTTATTCTATGCTACTGGACTAGCTTCAGGACCAGTTGGAAAGTTCATATTAAGTGCTACAAACACAAAAATGCATTTATCAAATCAAGAACTTTTTGTTAGAGGTATCTTGTGTAATATATTAGTTTGTCTTGCAGTATGGTGTACCTTTAAGATGAAGGAAGAGATAGGAAAGCTTGTTATGATCTTCTGGTGTCTATTCGTATTTATAACAGCAGGTTTTGAACACAGTATAGCAAACATGACTTTATTATCAATAGGTTTGTTTATTCCTCATCAGGCAGCAATAACAATAGGTGGTTTTGTTCACAATTTAACATTTGTAACACTAGGCAATATCGTAGGTGGAGCAATAATATTAGCAATACCTTACTATTTAATATCTAGAGAAAAATAAGGAGTGTTATTATGGGATTTAAGATGACTGTAGAAAGCTATAATGAATATTTAGCTAAACTATCTGAAAAATATAAAATATTTGCACCAAAGGTCTTCGAAGGTAAAGGAAGTTATTCTGATACTGATGTAGTAAGATATGGTGAAATAAATGACATAAACCAAGTAGTATTTGATAAAAAATCAGATTTTTCATATAAGGAAGTCTTACTTCCAATAACTCAGACTTTATTCTATTTTACAGAAGATGAATGGATAGAACCAAAGCAGGAAGAAAAAGGAGCAATAATATTCTTAAGAAGCTGTGACATGCATTCTGTTAGAAGAATTGACGATATATATTTGAGAAATGGTTTTGAGGATCCCTACTATAAGGCTCTTAGAGAGAGAACTAAGTTTGTTCTTATAGGATGCAAGGAAAGCTTTGACAATTGCTTCTGTGTAAGTATGGGAACTAACAAAACTGATGAGCATCAAGCTTATATAAAAGTAGAAGATGACATGGTGTACTTTGATGTAAAGGATGCGGAGTTAGAAGCTTTACTTGAAGAGCTTACAAGAGAAGAATTGGATGTAGAACCTGACTTTGTTACAGAAAACGGAGTAAAGGTAAATATACCAGAGAACTTAGATATAAGCGTAATGGATTCATCTATGTGGAAGAAATACTCTGCTAGATGTATAGCATGTGGAAGATGTAACTTTGTATGTCCTACATGTACTTGCTTTACAATGCAAGATATATTCTATAAAGATAATAAAAAGTCTGGTGAAAGAAGAAGAGTTTGGGCTTCTTGTCAAGTTGATGGCTACACAAACATGGCTGGAGGTCATAGCTTCAGATTAGACAAAGGACAACGAATGAGATTTAAGGTTCTCCACAAGGTTTATGACTATAAGAAGAGATGGGGCTACAACATGTGTGTTGGTTGTGGAAGATGTGATGACATATGTCCAGAATATATATCCTTCTCTAACTGTGTAAATAAATTAGCAAAAGGAATGGAAGAGGTGAAAGCAAATGACTAACCCATATATGCCACTAAGATCAAAGATATTAGATATAAAAAAGCATACTGAAATAGAGTATACCTTTAGACTTTCTTTTAAAGGCGATGTGAAGCCAGGACAATTCTTTGAAGTGTCTCTTCCAAAGTATGGGGAAGCGCCGATATCAGTAAGTGGAATAGGTGAAGACTATATAGAACTTACTATAAGAAGAGTTGGAGTTGTTACAGATGAAATATTTAACTATTACGTAGGTCAAGAGCTTTTATTAAGAGGACCATACGGTAATGGTTTCGATATAGATAATTACAGAGGTAAAGAAGTAATAGTTGTGGCTGGTGGTACAGGACTTTCACCAGTAAAGGGAATAGTTGATTACTTTTCACAAAATCCAAAGGAAGCAAAGAGCTTTACTTTAATATCAGGCTTCAAATCTCCAACAGATATTCTCTTTAAAGAAGACATGGAATCTTGGAAGGAAAACATAAACTTCATATTAACTGTTGATACAGCTCCAGAAGGTTATGAAGGAAAGGTTGGTCTTGTAACTAAGTACATTCCTGAGCTTCCAATAGAAGATATGGACAATGTAGAGGTTATAGTAGTTGGACCTCCAATGATGATGAAGTTTACTGTAGGTGAATTTTTAAAGAGAGAGATAAAAGAAGAAAAGATTTGGATATCTCATGAAAGAAAGATGTGCTGTGGTTTAGGTAAGTGTGGTCACTGTAAGATAGATGATACTTATGTATGCCTAGATGGACCTGTATTTAATTATTCAGTTGGAAAGCTTCTAAGAGACTAGAGGGAGGTAGAAATAATGGATATAAACACTAAGTCACTTAAAAAGAATGCCTTCAGAGTTACTAAAAAAAGAGGGATAACCTCATCTAGAATAAGAGTTCCAGGTGGTCATCTTGATGCTAAGTATTTAGCAAAAATAGGAGAGATCGCTGAAAGGTTTGGAGATGGATCCGTTCATATAACTACAAGACAAGGCTTTGAGATCACTGGTATTGAAATGAAGGATATGAATGAAGTAAACTTAATGCTTCAAGACTTGATTGAAGGACTTGATATTAATCAAGAAGAAGAAGGAAAGGGGTACCCAGCAGCTGGTACAAGAAATGTAACTTCTTGCATAGGTAACAGAGTTTGCCCTTTTGCTAACTACGATACAACAGCTTTTGCTCAAAGAATAGAAAAGATGATTTTTCCAGATGACTTACATGTTAAGGTAGCCTTAACAGGATGTCCAAATGACTGCTTAAAGGTTAGACAACATGACTTTGGTATTATTGGTATGACTGAACCTCAATATGATTCTTATAGATGTATAGGCTGTCAAGCTTGTGTTACTAATTGTAAAAAGAGAGCGACTGGAGCTTTAAAGTTTGAGAACTTTAAGGTTGTTAGAGATCATGACAAGTGCATAGGTTGTGGGGAATGCGTAGGTAAATGCCCAACTGGAGCATGGACAAGAAGTGAAGAGAAATATTATAGATTAGCTATAATGGGAAGATCCGGTAAGAAAAACCCAAGACTTGCAGAAGACTTTATAATTTGGGTAGATGAAGAAAGCATAAAGAAGATAATAATGAATACTTACGAATATGTAAGGGAATATATAGATAAAGATGCTCCAGGTGGAAAAGAGCATATAGGATATATAGTTGATAGAACTGGATTCCAAGAGTTCAAGAAATGGGCATTGAAAGATGTTGAACTAGGACCAAAGGCTATTCTTAAGGATAATGTATATTGGAGTGGAATAAGGTACTAATAACTAGGAAGCAGGTGACTGCTTCCTTTTTGTATCAAAATTGTCCACTTTGTTGAAGTATAACTGTTATTAGGTTATACTTTTGTTGATAGATAAGAAAATAGGACGTAAAATATACTTTATTAGAGTTATGGTTACATAGCATATTATGAAGTATAATTATAACTTAAGATATAGACAATCATTTACATCAGCAATAGTAACTATATATTCATTTTAATATAATCATAAGATTACATATTTTTATATTTATAAGAATTTTTAATTATATAATTATAAAATTATAAAATTATATAAATATATAGTCATACTGAGGGTTGATAATATTTGGAGTGATAGAGAATGAACCAACTTATTGGATTTAAGAGAAACTTATCTCTTGATATAAGAGAGAGGTTTGCGTTAAGACAAAGTCAGATAGATTTATGTATGCCAGAACTGATTAAGAGGTTTCCGGAGATTATAATAATAAATACTTGTAATAGAACTGAGATATATTTTACTTCTGAAGCGTACAGTGAGGAAAACTTAGATTACATATTTAATTTATTTGACTGGGATCTTAATTTGAAGGAATATATTTTTTATGAAAAAGAAGACAAAGTCACAGTGCATCTACTGGAGGTTGCCTGTGGCTTTCATTCTAAGATCTTAGGAGAAGATCAGATCCTTGGTCAGATAAGAGCCAGCTTTCAATATTCCAAGGATAAAGAAGCTGCATCAGGAGAGCTAGGTAGGCTGTTTCAAAATGCTATAACCTGCGGAAAAAAGTTTAGAACAGAGGCAAAACTTTATGAAATTCCAGTATCTTCTTCATCTATAGCAGTTCATGAAGCTATAGATAGAGGTTATAAACACTTTATGGTTATAGGCTATGGTGAGATTGGTAGCTTGGCTATGAAGTATCTATTAAGCCACCATGTTGAAAAGATATTCCTAGTGGTAAGGACTCCTGAAAATGTTAATGATATCTTTGACCATAGAGTTCAGGTTATTAATTTTAATCAAAAAAATTCAGCTATGACAGATGTTCAGTGCATAATATCCTGTACTTCTGCTCCTCATACAGTTGTAAAGTATGAGGATATGCCTTTAGATAGGGAACTTTTTATTTTGGATTTAGCTGTACCTAGAGATGTGGATACAGAGATAAAGACTTTAGAAAAAATACAAATTTTTGATATTGATGATATATCAAAAATAGATGATAGCAATAAGCTTCAAAGAAAAGAGAGAATGAACAAATTTAAGTATTTGATTGATGACTGTGTTAAAGAGTATAACTACTGGTTAAAGATCAGGGAACTGTCCCCTGTGATTGCAGCAATTAAAGAAAAGGGGAAGGAAGTAGTTAGTGATAGGTATGAAAGCTATAAAAATAAAGCTAGTGATAAAAAGTCAGAAGGTCTAGCTGAAGTTCTTATAAAGAGTACTTCTGACCATTACATAAATAAAGCCATAAAAGTCTTAAAGGAAGCAAAGTTAAAGGGATGTGATGAGCAGTGCATGGAGATAATAAGTCAGATATTCCTGAGCTAGATTATATGTTTTTATCCTTGATAAGCAACAAGATAAATGTAATTATAGTTGGTGGAGGCAAGGCTGCATATATTAAAGCTAAGTCTTTGGTAGATAAAGGCTGCAACTTAACCATTGTATCAAAGGAATTTGATGAAGAGGTGGAAGCTTTAATCTACAAGGATGCTGTATTTATAAAAGAAGGCTATGATAAAGCTTTTATATTAGATAAGCATTTGGTATTTATATGTATAGATGATAAAGAAGTTACTAGGAAAATAATTAATGACTGTAATGAGCTTAGTAAGCTTTATATAAACTGTGTTGATTCCAAAGAAGGCTTGGCTGTAATGCCTATGCAGGCTAATAATAAAGCAATCTCTTATGCTATAAACACCAATAAGGCAAATCCTAAGATGGCGCGAAGAATATTGAGGGACATAGAAAAAGCGGTGGAACCTTTATCTGAGCTTACATCCTTTTCTACGAAATTAAGACAAAGGATGAAGGCATTAGGAAAAATAGATAAAGTTATTATGGAGTTTATCACTTCAGAAGAGTTTAGTTTCTTTTTTGGAAAAGGTTATGGAGAAAAAGTATTATATTTATATTTTAATAAAGAATATGTAGATAATTTGATTGAAGATGATTTTTTGATTTACGGAGGATATTAGCATGAGTTTAGTTATAGCCACTAGAAAAAGTAAGCTTGCACAAACCCAAACAGAAATTGTTATGAGTTTATTAAAAGAAAAATGTGGAGAAGACAGTGTAAAACTTCTTATGTCAACAGAAGGGGACAGACGTCTTGATGTAGCCTTAAATAAAATAGGTGGAAAAGGTTTGTTTGTTAAGGAGATAGAGTATGCTTTACTTGAGGGAAAAGCTGAAATAGCTGTGCACAGCATGAAGGATGTACCTTTTATGTTAGAGGAGCCATTTGAGATAGTTGCTATGACTGAAAGAGAAGATCCAAGAGATGCATTTGTATCCTTAGAAGGTATAAGCTTTTATGATTTACCTAAAGGTGCAAGGATAGGAACTTCAAGTATAAGAAGAAGTTCTCAGCTTAGAGCGTTGAGAGCTGATATAGAGATTGTTCCTATAAGAGGCAATGTACAGACTAGAATAGACAAGATTGAAAAAGAGAACTTAGACGGCATAATACTTGCAGCAGCTGGCCTAAGAAGGTTAGAAATGGAACACATAATTACTAACTATTTTGAGGAAGAAGCTTTTCTACCAGCCGTTGGGCAAGGTGCTCTAGGAATAGAATGTTTAAAGAATAGTGATAAAAAGAATATCTTTTCAAAGCTTGATCATAGGGATACAAGAGTGGCGGTTGAAGCAGAAAGAAGCTTTATGAGAGAACTTAATGGAGGATGTCACTCTCCTATAGGTGCTTATGCAAGGATAGAGAAAGATGATATTTATATAATAGGAATATATGAAGCTAATGCTAGATTAGTAAAAAAAGATATTCAAGGTAAGGTTTATGATCACCTTGAGCTTGGCAAGTCTTTAGCAAAAAAGGTTATTATGGAATTATAATATTATTAATATATTTATTTGAGATTTGGTGGATTTATAAATATACTAATTCAAAATGAAATCTGTCAAAATAAAGTTTCGTAGATTCATCTAAGGTTTTATTTTGAGTTTAAGGATGAAGTAGTATGTCTGTTCAGAGAAATAGATATAAGATCAAAGAGGTGGAAAAATGGCAAAAGCATATATAATTGGAGCAGGTCCAGGAGATGAAGGATTATTAACTCTTAAGGCTGTGAAGATAATGAAGGAATGCACTGCGGTGCTTTACGATAGATTGATAGGAAACAACGTACTTTCTTATCTAAATGATGATTGCGAGGTATACTTCTGTGGTAAGGAACCTGGTTGTCATTATAAGACACAAGATGAGATAAATGCTATGCTGGTAGAACTGGCGAAAAAAGGACACACTGTAGGGAGAATAAAAGGTGGAGATCCATATGTGTTTGGAAGAGGTGGAGAAGAGGTCTTAGCACTTGAAAAAGAAAACATTCCCTTCGAAGTTATTCCAGGGGTTACTTCTGCTGTTGCAGTTATGAGCTATGCTGGAATACCTATAACTCATAGAGGCTTGTCACAAGGGTTCCATGTGCTTACAGGAATGAGTGCAGCAACTCTTAATATACAATGGGAAGTTTTAACTAAGTCTCAAAATACTATTGTGTTCTTAATGGGACTAGAGAACTTAGGAGATATAGTAAAAAATCTTGTGGAGAACGGAAAGTCAAAGGATACTCCATGTGGTGTCATAATGAGAGGTACTACTGCAAAGCAGAAGAAAGTTATAGGAACTTTAGAGAACATTGAAGAGTTAGTTAAGAACAATGGCTTAAAGTCTCCTTCAATTATAGTAGTTGGTAAGGTTGTAACTTTAAATGATAAGCTAAATTGGTTTGAGAAACTACCGCTTTTTGGTGCAAATGTCTGTGTCACAAGAACTAAAGAGCAGGCTGGGGCCATGAAGGAAAAATTAAGAAGCTTTGGAGCTGAAGTAACGGAGATACCTGCTATAAAGATAGTTAACACTTCAGATAACTTAGATGATTTCAAAGATGAATTTGGCTCCTTTGACTATATAATTTTAACGTCAGTAAATGGGGTAAACATATTCTTCGATTATCTTAAGGATAATAATATTGATGTAAGAAAGATAAAAGCAGAATTTGCAGTTATAGGTAAAGCAACTTTAAAGGCTTTAAGTGAAAGAGGTATAGTTGCTAGTGTTATGGCTGATGAGTTTGTAGCTGAAGGACTTGTGAAGCAGTTAGCAAGTTACGAACTTAAAAGCAAGAAGGTTCTTATGCCTATATCAAAAAATTCAAGAAGCTTAGTAGAAGAGTTTTTGAAAGAGCAAGGTGCTGAAGTATATAGGATACATACCTATGAAACTCAGAAAGCAGATTTTAGGAATTTAAATGCCTTTGATAGTGTGAATACAATAATATTTACAAGTCCTTCTACGGTAAATAATCTAATAGAAGCAGTAGGTATTGATAAGGTGAAAGATAAGCTTTGCATAGCTATTGGACCTATTACCTATAAGGCTCTTACAGATAAAACTGTAGATGCTGTGCTATCAGAAGTTCATAGTGAAGACGGTGCTATAGAAAAGCTTATAGAAGTATGGGGTGATATAAATGTATAAAAGAAATAGAAGACTCAGGACAACAAAAGAAATAAGAGATTTAGTGAGAGAGAACTCACTATCCTCTAAGGATTTCATATATCCTATATTTGTAGTTGAAGGTACTAATATAAAGAGAGAAATAGAATCTATGCCTGGAAACTATCATTTTTCAATAGATAGACTAGAAGAAATAGTTAAAGAGATAGAAAAGGCTAAGGTTAGAGGAATAATGATTTTTGGTATTCCTGAAGAAAAAGACTGCTGTGGATCAGAAGCCTTTGCAGAAGAGGGGATAGTCCAAAGAGCTGTTAGAAAGATAAAAGAGCTTAATAAAGACTTGTGGGTGGTTACAGATGTATGCTTATGTGAGTATACGGACCATGGACACTGTGGAGTCATTGAGAACGAATATGTTAAAAATGATGAAACTCTAGAAATATTAGCTAAGGTAGCTGTATCCCATGCAAGAGCTGGTGCTGACATGGTAGCACCTTCTGATATGATGGACGGAAGAGTTAGGGCTATTAGAGAAGCCTTAGATGAAAATCACTTTGAAAATATAGGCATAATGGCTTACAGCGCCAAATACTGTTCAGCCTTTTATGGACCATTCAGAGAAGCTGCCAATTCGGCACCACAATTTGGAGATAGAAAGAGCTATCAGATGGACCCGGCCAACAGCAGAGAAGCTGAGAGAGAGATTGAAAATGATATCGAAGAGGGAGCAGATATAATAATGGTTAAACCTGCTTTATCTTATTTAGATATAATAAAGATGGCTAGAGAAAAATATAACTATCCAGTTGCCGCATACAGTGTAAGCGGTGAGTACGCTATGATTAAAGCTGGCGCAAAGCTTGGGTATATAGATGAGAAGAGGGTAGCGTTAGAAAGTCTTCTTTCTATAAAGAGGGCAGGTGCGGATATAATAATAACTTACTATGCATTAGAAGCATCAGCTTGGCTTAAGGAGGAATAGACATGAATAATAGTGAGATATTTCAGTTGTCTGAGAAGTATATGCCTGGTGGAGTTAACTCGCCAGTAAGAGCTTTTAAAGGTCTTGATATGATTCCGCCTGTTATTAAAAGAGGAGAAGGAGCTTATATCTATGATGAGGATGGCAAGGAATATATAGATTTTGTTGGGGCATGGGGGCCTATGCTTTTAGGTCATAAGGATGAAGATGTAATAAATTCCATGAAAGAGGCTTTAGACAATAGTTTGGCCTTTGGAGCACCAACCTTATTAGAACTAGAACTAGCTAAATTTATGTGTGAAACCCTTGATAATATAGATATGGTAAGAATGGTTAATTCAGGTACAGAGGCAACCATGAGTGCTGTAAAGCTTGCAAGAGGATATACAGGAAGAGATAAGATAATAAAGTTCTCTGGTTGTTATCATGGTCACTTTGATGGTTTTTTAGTTAGTGCAGGTTCAGGAGTGCTTACTGGGGGCATACCTGGTAGTGCTGGGGTACCAAAGGGAAGTATCTCAAATACCCTTGTAGCAGAATATAACAATATATCTTCAGTAAAGGCAATTTTTAATGCCTTTGGTCAAGAGATTGCTGCGGTGATCATCGAGCCAGTAGCAGGTAATATGGGAGTTATAAAGTCTGAAGATGACTTTATGAGAGAACTTAGAGCCTTATGTGACAGCAATGGAAGCCTTCTTATTTTTGATGAAGTCATGAGTGGCTTTAGAGTAGCTTATAAAGGTGCACAGACTTTATTTGACGTGAAACCTGATTTAGTTACCTATGCAAAGATAATGGGCGGAGGAATGCCTTGTGGAGCATATGGTGGAAGGAGAGATATAATGGAAAAACTATCTCCTTCAGGGCATATATATCAAGCTGGGACTATGTCTGGAAATCCTATAGTTATGACTGCAGGTATTACAACTTTAAAGAAGCTTTATAATAATAGTTGTTATTATGACAACATTGAAAAGTATGGAGCTTTATTGGAGCAGGAAATTAAGTCTGTACTAACTGAAAAAGGAATAAAACATGTGATAAATAGATGTGGTGGTATGATGACTTTATTCTTTACTGATAGTGAAGCTATAAGAACTTATGATGATGTAAAGACTTGCGATATAGATATGTTCAATAAGTATTTTTCACATATGCTAAAGGAAGGAATCTATCTTCCACCATCACAATATGAAGCGATGTTTTTATCTGTAAGACATGGGGAGAAAGAGATAGAAAGCTTTGCTGAGGCTTTGAGAAAGCTATAATAATTAGTAACATAGGGGAGATAAATATACAATTTTAGGTGGGGCTTCAGTGCTTGATTTTTAGTGTATACTATAAATTTATGTAAAGAGGTAAGCAATGAAAAAGGGTTTGATTATACTTAGCAATGGAACTGCAGATCTTGAGGCGTTAGACAGATATGAAAATGTAATTAAAAGTGTAGATACAAGCAAATACAAACAAGTTATTAAAGCTTTTTCATCGGAGAAAATTATAGGTAAGTTAAAAAGTAGATATGATCTTAAAGTTCCTAATCTCAGTGAGGCTTTAGAACAACTTATAACTAGTGGAATTGAAGAGATATCAGTGGCAACCTTATTTCTAATCGAAGGAAAAGAGTATGAAGAAGCAAAAAACTTAGTTAATGAGTATAGGGTGAAAAACAAATCTATAAGATTTAACATAAGTCACGGAGCACTTATAGAAAAAGATAAACTTAGATACTGTGAGTTTATAAATAGAATAAAGACCATGATTAATAAGGAAGATGAGATTGTTATGGTGGCTCATGGATCCAGTCATTCTGCTAAGGTTTCTTACTTTGAACTAGAAGAGCGTTTAAGTGAAGAAGGCTATAGCAATGTTCATATAGCAGCAATTGAAGGAGAGCCGTCCTTTGAACAAATAGTTAATAAGCTTAGAGAGAGAAATGTTAGTTCTGTGTTATTACAGCCATTGCTATTTGTGTTAGGGTTCCATGGGAAAAGAGACTTGCTTTCTGACAATGAAAACTCTTGGAAAAGCAGACTTTCTAAAGAAGGGTTTGAAGTTAAGATATCTTATAAGGTCCTATCAGAAATAGAGGAAGTAATGGATTTTATTATAAATAATATTGATTAAAAATAACGCTATATACAAACTATATTATTATAGAGTATTTGTATATAGCGTTATTTTATGGATGTACCACTTGGTAATATGAATTATATCTTTAAACATGAGAATGTAATTGCTACAGCGTTACTCTAGATTACATTCAAATTGAAATATTTCAGCAGTTTTTCTAAAACGAGCAGCTTTTTCCATATCTCCCTTAAGTTCTTCAAGCTTAGATATAAGAAAATAAGTTTCTCCACAGTCATCCTTTATAGTAAGGGTTTTCTTCAAAACTTCCTCAGCTTTTTCAAGTTCATTTTCATCTATTAGCTTTTTAGCGAGGGTTAGATGGGCTATTAGGTTATTCTTTATTGAATCCTTTTTTAATACCTCATCCAATACAGCTTTAACTCTCTTGCTTGTAAAAGGTTTTTGAAGGTAAGCTGCTGCGCCAAGTTTTGTACACTCAACAGCATTTTTTATGGTTCCAAAGGCAGTCATAACTATTACAGTTATACTTTTATTGTACTTCTTTATTAGCCTTAAAAGTTCAGTTCCACTTACTTCAGGCATCTTTATATCAGTAAATACAATAGAGATGTCTTCATTTTTTATTATTTCAATTGCTTCTGTGGCGTTTATAGCTTCGAATACATGAAAACCCTCCATATCTAGATAGGTTTTTAGCATTTCTCTTATATTTTTCGTATCATCTACCACCAATACCTTTTTCATGTTTAATCCTCCCTTATAGGTAACTCAAAAGTAAAAGTACTACCTAAGCCATATTGGCTTTCACAATAAATATTTCCACCATGAAGTTCTACAATTTGTTTAGAAAGTGCTAGTCCAAGACCAGTACCGTCACTTTCACTATTAGCTCTAAAGAACTTCTCAAAAATCCTAGTCTGATATTCATTGGTGATTCCTATACCTGTATCTTTAACAAAGATACTTAAATATCCATTATTTTCATAGGCTCCTATCAGTACTGAGCCAAAGTTTTTAGTGTATTTAATAGCATTGGACATCAGGTTATTTAATACCCAGCCTATCTTTTCTTCATCAACGTGAAGTTCTGGAAGGTTGTCCTGAAGCCCTATACGAAGCTCAATGTTTTTGTTTTCTAATAGTGAATAATATTCTTCTACACTCCTATTAATGATATCATATGCAGAGCAGAAGTCCATATTTAAAAGTTTTTGATCCGATTCTAATTGACCATATCTTAAAAAGTTATTTATAAGATTAAGCAGCTTCTGGCTGTCTTCACTTATAGCAGAAACAATCTTATTAAAGTTCTTATTTGATTCCATCATCTCTGAATCCTCTAATAAGCTTGCTCCCATCATAATAGATGTAAGTGGAGTTTTGATTTCATGAGATAAGGAGGAAATCAAATCATGTTTTAACTTTTCTACCTTCTTTATTTCTGTTATATTTTGGAAGTAGACCACTATACCATTAGTCTTATTCATATTATCATTGATTTTAGATAGATTGATTTTGAAGATAGTGCTATTGTTTTTAAAGCTCATTATCTTACTATCTTTTTCTATGTTATTGTCCATTACATTTGAAATAAAGTCAAATAGTTCCCCATAAGTTAGGGTTTCTAATACGTGACGACCTGTAGCTTGAGCTTGAGTAATTCTGAAGTAATTTTCTGCTTCATCGTTTAATAGTACTATTCTATAATTGGTATCTAAAACTATAATAGGATCGGAGATACTTTTTATTATTGTCATAGATCTATTCTTTTCATCTAGTAGCTTTCCAAAAGTACTATGTTGAAATTGATTTATTTTTTCACTCATGTTGTTGAATTCCTCAGCTAAGATACCTATCTCGTCATCTGTAAGGATTTCAGCTCTATGAGTGAAGTCGCCTTCCTTTGCTTTAATGATATCATCGTGAAGAGAATATAATGGGTTAAGAAATCTATTTATATATTTTAGGGATAAAGCAAGACCAACTAGAATCAAGAACAAACTTAAGCCTAGTGTCATTTTTATAGCTGATTCTATATTTTTATTCATAGAATCTTTTTTGTCTGTCATTGCTTTATCATTTATTTCAGATATATCTCTAAGTGATTTATTTAGCTTTTCATATAAAGGCTGTATCTCACTGGTGTATTTATTTAAGGCAGCCTCTTTCCCTTTTGAATCTCTAATTTCAATAAGGCTAGTTAAAGAGTCTAAAAAGTCTGAATAGGACTTGTTTATATTTTCATTAATAACTTTTTCCCCTTCTTCAGTAGCGTTATTTGACTGGAAGGTGAAGTTTTCATGAAAACTATTGTTTGTATCATAAAAATTTCTTATATATACTGGATTTTTTGAATTTATGTAGCTTATAATATCTTGCGCTTCTTCATCAATAATTTGAATCATCTTATTAGTAGCTTTTATGCTTGCATAATTATTTGAAGTTAACTTTGAGGTATTATTTTCTACCTTAAATAAGTTATAAAGGGATACACCCCCTATAATAAAATTAGTAAATAAAAGTGCAAGAAATAAACAAAAAAACTTTAACTTTAGACTGGTTTTCATATAGGCACCATTATAATCCTTTATAGTAATATTAGCAGTTTATTAACGCCATTTCATTGGAAAAAATTATTTAATTCTAATTGCTCGATCATATAGCATCTACTTCATAACCACTTAATTTTAACAATATTATTAAATATGGCGTAAAATTTATAATTTGTAAAGCTACAAGAAAGTTAGCTGTGAATCTAGCATTAAAATTATATCGAATTAAAGTTTCTTATAAGTACAAATAAAAGCTGCCCTTAACATAGAGCAAGTTTCATAGTTGTAAAAACTATAAGAACCCTATAGTTTAAATATTAGAAACTATAAATTGCTATGTCAAGAGCAGATTTCAGGCTTAATTACTTTATTTTATCAGAATAAGCTTTAAAGCCATAGTCTGAGGTTGCATTTTTTACTCCTTTAAGTATTGCTTTTTCCATAACTCTAGCCGCTAAAAGACCAACTACATTTATATCAGCCTGTACCTTGTTAGTAGCCATGGTAAAGATAGTGTCACCATCAACCATAGTATGAGCTGGTCTCATGGTCCTTCCAAAACCATTGTGAGCCATGGAAGCAATCTTATTAGCTTCAGCTTTAGTAAGTATTGCATTAGTGACTATAATTCCAATGGTTGTATTTCCATTGAATACATTATTCTTTTTCGAATACTGAGATATCATAACTTCTTCTGTATTAACAAAGTTTTGAAGCTCACTGTCCAGAGCTCCAGCTATTATTTCATTGGTGGATGGATCTATTACATCACCAAGGCAGTTTACTGCGACAACCGCTCCAACCTTTAATTCACCTACTTGCATTGCATAGGTGCCAAGTCCACCCTTCATTGAGTACTGAGGTCCTAGTATCTTACCAACAGTTGCTCCTGTTCCTGCACCGATATTGCCGTTTATATCCTCTTTATAATTTTCAGAATTTATACAGGCATCGAAGCCCATCTTTTTATCAGGTCTTACTTTTCCGTTACCGCAAACTAAGTCAAAAAGAACTGCTTGACATACTATAGGTACTTTGGTTACTGATACATCAAAGCCTATATCGTGATTTTCTAAATATTTCATAACTCCAGAAGCTGCATCTAGTCCAAAAGCACTTCCACCAGATAGAACTACTGCGTGGATCTTATCAACCATTTCAGTAGGATTTAATAAATCAGTTTCTCTAGTACCAGGTGCACCTCCTCTTACATCTACACCAGCAGAGGCACCTGCTTCACATATTACAACTGTGCAGCCAGTACCGGCTTCAAAGTTTTGGCTGTGACCCATTCTGATTCCATCTATGTCTAAAAAGTTTATTTCTTTCATTTTTAAAGCTCCTTTCTTGGATATATAGGTAAAAAAGTGTGCTGCTATTTTCATAGCTACACACTTTCAGTATTATTTTCTTATTTTGATTAATGCAGATACTACAGGAACTATAATTATAGTTGATATTATTGCTTCAGGAGTACCGTTTGTCATTCCTATAAGTGCTATAGCTTTTCCTGCGGTACTAGGATTTATGCTTATAGCTTTTGCAAATTTATCAACATAGAGTACATAAATTAAGGTTAATACTAAAACTGTATTTGTTAGTGTTCCAAGTAAAGAAGCTGTACCTATTGAAAGGACCTCGCTTTTTTCACTCAATTTATATTTTATGAATAAGAAAGTTAACACAACAAAAACAACTGCTGCAATTGTACAACTTATATATATAGAAAAGAATTTATTTAAGTTTAAGGCTAATTCTAATACAATTGATAGAAAGGCTATTACCGCCAGTCCAGAAGCCTTTGCATTTGCTTTTACAGCTTTCTTCATCCATATGAATACATAGTAACTCACAACACCAATTAATATTCTTGGGATAAGCGCTACTCTAGGGTCCATAAATACGAAACTAGTAGGCGTTGGAGCAGTAAATGCTTGATACATACTAAATAGTCCAAAGCATAAGCCTATTAATCCACCAACTATAGGCCCCTCAATAATGGATCCTATTATTACAGGTATGTGCATTATAGTAGCATTAACTGGTGGAATTTTAATAAATCCTAAACCACTTAATCCTAAAAAAATTGATATGGCAGCTAGCATAGCAGTAGTCACCATTTGTCTTGTGCTGAACTTTGATTTGTTTAAACCTCTTTCCATACTTTACCTCCGTTCTTATTCCTTAAATTATAGGATATAATTCGGCTTTTAATTAAAAAACCAATTAGTTCGGTTTCCTTATGAATACCGACAAATGTATTTTAGCATGTATTAAGTTTTTATCAAGTGATTTAAATAAAAAATAAAGTTAGCAGGATTTGTTTTACAATGGTGCTTGTTGGTATCACTGTGTTTGATACTTGTATAAAAAAGATTCAGAAAATAAAAACTTTCAGTAGTGGTTGTTCCTTTGTTTAAAAATTAACAATAATACTTGTTTTTATAAAAGATTAAGTTGAACTTTAGTGTTTGTAAAGTTTCGTACTATTTAGAAAAGTATATGTTATATAAAGCTGTGGACAGATATGTATATATAGCTTGAATTTATATATTTAAGAAAGAATAAAAAACAGATATAATGCTTAATACAAATAGTATAATCTCAACTAGTATAGTATTTGAAGTGATTGTTTCAGCTAAAAATGGGAAGTTTTTAAAGGGATATCCTCTAAGTGGATAATTTTTAAAATGTGGACTAAATTAAAAGATAGTATTTTTACAAAATATTATAATTAGAATACAAATACTTACATTTAATGCTATAATCTAATTAATTAATAGTGAAAATATTGACTTATTTATGAAAACTTATATATGTGATATTTATAGAAGAAATTAGGCAATAATAAATCATAGAATGGAGGTGTTAACTTGGAGAATATAGATATATTTAATGAGATTGAAAAGCATTTATTAGAAGATGATAGACCATCTAACTTTTTAGATAAACTTAAAAAAGATGGGACATTATATAAAAGACCCTTTGATATAATTGGTGGTTTAGATAAGATAGAGCAGGAGAAAAAGTTCCATCCTGAAGGCAATGTATGGAATCACACTATGCTTGTGGTTGATGAAGCTGCCTTAAGAAGAGATATTAGTGAGGATAAAAGGAGTTTGATGTGGTCAGCACTTCTTCATGATGTTGGAAAGATAAAAACAACTGTCAAAAGAAATGGAAGATGGACTGCCTATGATCATGATTCAGTGGGAGCTGAGATGAGTAGAAGATTTTTGAGAGAATTTTCTTCAGATGAGTATTTTAATGATAAAGTGGTAGGTCTTGTACGATGGCATATGCAAAATTTATATGTTAATAAGAGATTACCTTTTGCACAAATATCTAATATGGTTGATGACTGTTCAGTACATGAGATAATATTACTTTCTCTTTGTGATAGATTAGCTAGAGGGAAAATGAGCGAAGAAGAGATAGATGAAATTATAGAAAAGCTAGAAAAGTTTGTTGACACCATAGCATCCACTACTGGCGAGAGCTATGAAGGCATTAAAGAGGAAATATTGTTTAAGAGATTACAGCAGGTTTAAATAATGTATTTGTATATGATAGCATGGGTTATAGTAGATAGGCTTGCTATCTATTACAATAACATAATCAGGAAATACAATGAACTAGCTAAAATGGTAGAAGCTAGTTCATTGTGTTTTTATACTATTTTAACGATAAAATTCTATGAGAAAATAAAATAATTAAGATAAAATTAAGATAAAATTAATTTACTTTTTATTAATTCATAGTAAGATGTATATAGGAACATATGAAATGAACTTTTATAATTCCTATATCCAGTCACTTCGCTTTAAAGACTATTTTAATCACTTCTCTATTTTATGATAGGGTAAACTTAAAATATAGATGTTATCATGAAGTGATAAACTTATAAAAAGCATATAAGGTAGACTATCTAAGAGGAGGAGTTTATGAATAGACTGATAAGCTCATTAAAAAAGTACAAAGGAATAATCATTCTTGTACTGTCCATTATAGCCTTATTCTTATTGTTCTATATATTTAGAACACAGATACACAATATTACAGAAACTTTGAAGAATAACGAAAAGTTTAAGAGGTACCTACTTTCTTTTGGACCTTTGGCTCCAATAGTTTATACTTTTTTTCAATTTCTCCAGGTGGTTATATTTTTCATTCCAGGAGAAGTATTTCAAACAGCTGGGGGGTACGTATTCGGTACTATAGAAGCAACTGTATTATCTATAATCGGTATAAACTTAGGATCAGTAATATTATTTCAACTCACTAAAAAGTATGGAACTGGCTTTGTTAGTAAAGTAGTACCAGATATAGCCATAAAGCCTTTTGAAAAGATTATGAACACAGAGAGACTAAATCTTGTTGTTTTCTTGATATATTTCTTACCAGGGATACCTAAGGATAGCTCCATATTCCTGTGTGGCCTTTCAAAGGTTTCTTTGAAGGATTTCCTAATATACTCCACTTTAGGACGTTTGCCAATGCTTATATTATCAAGTTACTATGGCGCTAATTTGGCAATGGGCAACAGAATAGTAATTTATTCAGGAACAACTATATTCATAGCTTTAATAATAATAGGAATAGTGTTTAAAGATAAGTTATTTAAAGGTTTAGAGAAGGCTAGCTAAAAATAATAATATTAAATCGATTATGATGTTTAAAACATGCAAACTAGGAGGTTATCCTGTATGCATGTTTTTTTACTGTATATGGAAGTATAAGTTAAAGGATAATACTTACAGTTATTATTTAAACATTGAAAAAAAGAAGAATTTCATGTAAAATATTATATTTGATGATAAAAGATATTTTGTGATTGAATTTTGTATAGAGAGTTTATGACTAAGCGGAATATTAGCATTGTAATAAGTGTATATTTTTCGCAAAACAGATATTAAAGTATTGTATATACTGAGAGGGTGATAAGATGGAGGTGTATTTTGACAATAGTGCTACTACAAAGCCTATTGATGAAGTTATTGAAGCCATGAACTATGGGATGAGAGAATTCTATGGTAATCCTTCTTCCTTGCATAAGATGGGGATAAAGTGTGATAGAGAACTTCTAAGTTGTAGAGAGATACTAGCTAATATAATAAATTGTACTAAAGAGGAAATTTATTTTACCTCTGGTGGAAGTGAAAGTAATAATATGATAATAAAAGGACTAACTAAGCCTGGAAATCATATTATAATTTCTGGTTTTGAGCATCCAAGTGTTTTGAGTACTTGTAAGGAATTAGAGGAACATGGAGTAAAGGTTACTTATCTTGATGTTGATAATTTTGGACAAATAGATATAGAACAGCTTGAAGAAAGTATATGTAAGGATACAGTATTGGTATCTATTATGCATGTTAACAATGAAATTGGTGCTGTTCAAGACCTTGAGAAGATAGGAAAATTAGTAAAAGAAAGAAGTAAAAGAGCCAAATTTCATGTAGATGCGGTTCAAAGCTTCGGTAAGTTTAAGATAGATATTAAAAAGTCTAAAATAGACTCACTTTCTGTAAGTGCCCATAAGATACATGGTCCCAAAGGTACTGGATTTTGTTATGTTAGAAAAGGCCTTTCTTTGGCCCCTCTAGTAAGTGGAGGAGGACAGGAAAAGGGCTTTAGATCTGGTACAGAAAACTTGCCAGCAGTAATGGGAATGGTAAAAGCAGCACAAATAATTTATAAAAATATAGATGATAAGTTTAATAGGACTTTAGAGTTAAAGAGATATTTTATAAGTCGATTAGAAGATGTAAAAGATATAAGGATTAATAGTCCTTTAAATGATAATATATCACCATATATTTTGAATGTATCTTTTGTAGGAGTTAGAGCAGAAGTTCTTCTTCATCTATTAGAGGAAAAGGATATATATGTTTCAACAGGATCAGCCTGTTCCTCTAGACATATTTCAACTAAAGGCAGTCATGTGCTAAATGCTATAGGATTATCTGAAAAAGAAATAACTGGAGCAATAAGATTCAGCTTTTCAAGTTTCAATACAATAGAAGAAGTTGATTATGTTATAGAAGTATTAAAAAATTCATTAACTTTTTTAAGGAGAGTAAAAATATGAGAAAATTAATTCTTGTTAAGTATGCACCTGAGATATTTCTTAAGGGACTTAATAGAGGTAAGTTTGAAAGAAAGCTTAAGGAAAATATTAAAAAGAAATTAGCTGGGCTTGATTTCGAAATAATAGAAGATCAAAACAGATGGTTTATAAAGTGTGATGATTTAGAAGAGGCTAGCAAAAGAGCTAAAAACGTATTTGGAGTAATGGAGATTTGTATAGTTACTCAGGTTGAGAGAGATTTAGATGCTATAAAAGCATTAGCTCTTGAAAAAGTAAAGGAAAGCGGAGCTTCGACCTTCAAGGTAGAAACTAATAGAGCTGACAAGCTGTTCCCATTTAATTCAATGGAAACTTCAAGAGGTGTTGGTGGATACGTACTTAATAAGCTAGAACATATATCAGTAGATATACATAATCCAGAATGTAGATTAAAGGTAGAAATAAGAGAAAAGAATGCTTATGTCTATACAAATAAAGACAAGATAAAAGGTGCGGGAGGACTTCCATATGGAATGAATGGAAGCACTATGCTTATGCTTTCAGGAGGTATTGACTCCCCAGTAGCTGGTTATCTTATGGCAAGAAGAGGCGTTGAGCTTAACTGTGTATATTATCATTCTCATCCTTACACTTCAGAGAGAGCAAAGGATAAGGTTAAAGACTTAGCTAAGATATTGGCTCAATATACTGAAAAAGTTAATCTGTATGTAGTACCTTTTACGGATATTCAAATGTCTATAATAGAAAAGTGCAGAGAAGATGAACTTACAATCATAATGAGAAGATTTATGATGAGAGTTGCATGCAAGCTTTCAGAAATAAAAGGAATACAATCTGTATCCAGTGGAGAAAGTATAGGTCAAGTAGCGTCTCAAACTATGGAAGGTTTGATAGTTAGCACAGATGTAGCAGATAGACCAGTCTTTAGACCTCTTGTAGCAATGGATAAGGAAGATATTATAGAAATAGCAAACAACATAGGTACTTTTGAAACTTCAATATTACCATATGAAGATTGCTGTACTATATTCGTTCCAAAGCATCCAAAGACAAAACCAAGAGTTGATGCTATAAGAAAGTCAGAAAGTGTGCTAGATATAGATGCGCTAGTTGATAAGGCTATAGAAAACTTAGAAAAGTATACATTTTAGTTTAATGACTAAGATATAAAAATTGTATAGTTAATGGATAAAAGATAAAGGTAGAATAACTATCTTTATCTTTTTCTATTTTAGTAGTTTTTTGCAGGTTTCAAGAATTTGAAAGAAAGATTTCTCTTCAAACATAACGAACACTTTGATAACTTTTACATTTATTCTTTAAAGCTCTTTTTAAAAGAAAATTAGTATGATAAAATAGTTGTGAAACCGTATGCACAAAAATATATTTTTTATAGAGGTGATACTTAATGGAACAAAAGTGGTGGAAAGAAGGCGTGGTTTATCAACTTTATCCTAGAAGTTTTAAGGATTCTAATGGAGACGGCATAGGTGATTTAAAGGGGATAATAGAAAAGTTAGATTATCTTAAGGAGTTAGGTATTGATATAATATGGCTTAATCCTATATACAAATCTCCCAATGATGATATGGGATATGATATAAGTGACTATAGAGAAATAATGGACGAGTTTGGAACTATGGAGGAGTTTAAGTTATTACTAGAAGGACTTCATCATAGAGGTATTAGACTTGTAATGGATTTGGTGGTTAATCATACATCGGATGAACATAAATGGTTTGTAGAAAGCAGAAGCTCCGTAGATAATAAATATAGAGATTATTATATATGGCAAAAAGGTAAGGATGGCAATCCTCCAAATAACTGGGGTTCATGTTTTAGTGGAAGTGCTTGGCAGTATGATGAAGTTACTGATGAATATTACCTTCATTTATTCTCAAAGAAGCAACCTGATCTAAACTGGGAAAATCCACAGTTAAGAAAAGAAGTCTATGATATGATGAAACATTGGTTCGAAATGGGTGTGGATGGTTTCAGAATGGATGTTATTAACTTTATATCTAAGGTTCCAGGGCTTCCAGACGGACCAAAGGGAGAAGGAGATCTATACGGTAACTTTGCTCCATATTCGATGAATGGACCAAGAATCCATGAGTTCCTACAGGAAATGAATAGAGAAGTTTTAAGTAAGTATGATGTTATGACAGTTGGAGAGTGTCCAGGGGTTTCACCAGAAATGGCTAAAACTTATGTAGGGAAAGATAGAAATGAGCTTAACATGATATTCCAGTTTGAGCTTATGGATATAGGAAAAGGCAGAACAAAATGGGAAGAAAAGAAATGGACGCTTAGAGAATTTAAAGGGATTATGAGTAAATGGCAAGAGCAACTAAGTGATGACGGTTGGAACTCTTTATTCTTAAACAATCATGATCAGCCAAGAATGGTATCTAGATTTGGAAATGATAAAGAATACAGAGTTGAATCTGCTAAGATGCTGGCAACAATGATCCATACCATGCAAGGAACTCCATATGTCTATCAAGGTGAAGAGATTGGTATGACCAATGTTAAATACTCTTCTATCGAGGACTATAAGGATTTGGAGATACTAAATGCTTATAAGGAGCTTGTTGAAGGTGGTCTTATGAAAAAGGAAGACTTCATGGCTGGAGTCTATAGAATGGGAAGAGATAATGCTAGAACTCCAATGCAATGGAATAATACCTTAAATGGTGGTTTTTCTACAGGAACGCCATGGCTTAAAGTAAATCCTAACTATACGGATATTAATGTAGAAGAAGCACTAAAAGATAGTAACTCTATTTTTCATTATTACAAAAAACTAATTCAACTAAGAAAAGAAAATCCGGTTATAGTATATGGAGAGTTCAAAGAATACTATAAGGACAGTGAAGAAGTTTATTGTTATAAGAGAGAACTTAATGGAGAAAGACTTCTAGTAGTATTAAATTTCTTTGATAATGAAGTGGAATTTACTGTACCTGAGGAGCTAATAGCATTAGAAAGAACTACAATTATATCTAACTATGGAGAGGTTTCAGTAGAGAATAACATAAAACTTAGGCCTTATGAAGCTATAGTTTATAAGCTTTATTAAAACTTAATTGTGAGTAATAGGATTATATACTAAGTATAAATAATCAAATACTAGGTACGTTCAGGAGATATAAATTATAAATAATCTTGATAAATGCAAGGAAGTATTTTATCTATTAAAAGTATCTTTATTGATTTATATATTTTACCTTGAACTGGTATGTTTCTACAGTTATAAGGCTAAATCTGTAGTGCTAATTGGAGAATAGAATTGATAACATAAGGAGGAATTGTGGTGGAAAGAAAGTGGTGGAAGGAAGGCGTAGCCTATCAAATTTATGTTAGAAGCTTTAAAGATTCCAATAATGATGGAATTGGTGATCTAAGAGGGATAATAGAGAAGCTTGATTATATAAAGTCCTTGGGAGTTGATATGATTTATTTAAATCCAATAAATAAGTCTCCTAATGATGATAACGGGTATGACATAAGTGATTTTGAAAATATAATGACTGAATTTGGAAGCTTAGCTGATTTTGATGAATTGCTAAGTGGCATTCATAGTAGAAATATGAGGCTAATAATGGATATGGTAATAAACCATAGCTCTGATGAGCATCCTTGGTTTATAGAAGCTAAGAAATCAAAGGATAATAAATATAGAGATTACTATCTTTGGAGCAAAGGAAGAGGAGAAAACCCACCAAATAACTGGGGATCATTTTTTGGAGGAAGCGCTTGGGAGTTAGATAAAAACACAGGAGAGTATTATCTTCATATATTCTCAAAAAAGCAGCCGGATTTTAATTGGAGCAACAAAAGCTTAAGAGAAGACATGAAGAAAATGATTAAGTACTGGATTGAAAAAGGCGTTGATGGATTTAGAATGGATGCTATTAATCATTTGGCAAAGGATATGAACTTCCCAGATGGCGAGATGAGGGAAGGGGCTCTGTACGGAGATTTTATTCCATATGTTCAAAACCTGCCAGAGGTCCATGACTATCTTAAGGAGCTAAGAAAAGATGTATTTACTGCTGATCAGGTTGTAATAGGTGAAACTGGAGGCATAAACTATGAAAATGCTCATGTTTACACAGGGTTGGACAATAAAGAACTTGATTTTACCTTCCATTTTGATATGCATAGTGTGGGCAAGGGTGAAAAACCTTGGGAGAGAGTAGAGATAGACTTAATAAAGGATATTAAAGAAAAAATGACAGGGTGGGCTACAAGAGAAGAAAATGAAGGTTGGTGCCCTATATTTTATTCTAATCATGATACTACTAGAACTGTTTCTAGATTAGGGGATGACAAAAAGTATCATGGACTTTCAGCTAAGATGCTTGCAACTCTTCAATTGACACATAAGGGAACTCCATTTATTTATTATGGAGATGAAATTGGAATGACTAATGCAGCTGATTTTCAGCTTGAAGACTATAGAGATATTTCAGTAAGTAATGGGTATAGGGAGTATGTTTTGTCAGGTCTTGTAAGCCATGAAAATTATGTTAAGGGGCTAAACCTTACTTCGAGAGATAACTCAAGAACTCCTATGCAGTGGAATGATAGAAAAAATGCAGGCTTTAGTGAAGTTAATCCTTGGATTAAAGTAAATTCCAATTATAACATCATTAATGTGGAAAAAGAAGAAAAGGATCAGAATTCTATTTTAAATTATTATAAGAAATTAACTTTACTTAGAAAAGAAGAGCTTACACTTGTTTATGGAAGCTTTAAGGAAATTGATGAGGATAATAAGTCTGTATATTCCTACGAAAGAAGCTTAGGTGGCAAGAAAATACTAGTTGTTTGTAATTTCTTCGGAAGGGATTCAGAAATAAATTTATCAGATGAAGTAGTTGAAAGCGGATATAAACTTAAACTTGATAACTATGGATTATATAATAATGGGAGTATAAAACTTCAAGAAAAGTTAGTAAAACTTAGACCTTATGAAGCTAGGATATATATAAATTAGGTGATATTAAGGCGTCGTTGAAATTAACTAGTCAGTGATGCGATGCTTTAATAATCTTAAGCAAGTAAGCAGTATTATTTGACAGGCTTCTAATACGTTATTAAGGGAAGTAGAATAATATATTTAAGGAGATTAATTATGAGAAAGAAAGTAAGTATAGCAATGGGTCTTATACTGATAGTTTCTTTATTTTTTGGTTGTTCTAAGCAAACGGTTGCGCAAAAGGATCAGCAAATTTATGATGGAAGAACTTTTTATGAAATCTTTGTAAGATCTTTTAATGACAGTAATGGTGATGGGATAGGCGATCTTAATGGAGTAACTGAGAAGTTAGATTATCTTAAGGATTTAGGCATTAACGGCATATGGCTTATGCCAATAAATGACTCACCTAGTTACCATGGGTACGATGTTACTGATTATTACAAAATAAATCCGCAGTATGGAACCATGGAGGATTTGAAGAAGCTTTTAGAGGAAGCTCATAAACGTAATATTAAGGTTTCTATGGATATGGTAATAAATCATACTTCTACAGAAAATAAATGGTTTAAGGAAGCTAGAGTGGACAAGAATAGCAAGTATAGAGATTATTATATCTGGAGTAATGATTCTAGTGTGGAAGATGTTATTTCAAAAATGAATACAAAGACTTGGACTAAAAATGATGTGTTAAATGACTACTATTATTCTATATTTTCTGAAAGTATGCCTGATTTGAATTATGACAACAAGGAAGTAAGGCAAGAGGTTAAAAATATAGCTAAATACTATATTGATATGGGCTTGGATGGCTTTAGATTAGATGCAGCTAAGTGGATATATGAAGATGATAGCAAGAACATTCAATGGTGGAAGGAATATAGCAGCTATTGCAAGAGTCTTAATAAAAACTTTATACTAACTGGAGAGGTCTGGGACAATCTTTATGCAATAGCACCGTATCAAGAAGCTTTAGACAGTACATTTAATTTCCCATTGGCTGATTCAATAAATAAAGGTTTAAGTAGCCAAAGTATTGAAGACTTGCCTTCTGAAATAAAAGATAACTATAGTATATTGAAAGATAAGAATAAGAATTTTGTTCCTGCTCCTTTTTTGAGCAATCATGATCAGAATAGAGTTATGAGCAACCTTGGAGATGTTGAAAAGGCTAAGATGGCTGCTGCTATGTACCTAACACTTCCAGGAACTCCATATATTTATTATGGTGAAGAAACTGGGATGACTGGAACAAAACCAGATGAACATATAAGAGAACCATTTATTTGGGATAATAAGGATACAAGTAAAAACACTAAATGGATGGATAGTACAAATGATATTGATAAGATTGCACTAAATGTTCAAAAGGAAGATAAAAACTCAATTTATAACTTTTATAAAAAGCTTTTAGAGCTTAGAAATAACTATAAGGCACTAAGACTTGGCGAAGTTGATAAGGTTGAAACTAATGATAGTGGAGTCCTTAACATGAAGAGAACTTACGATAAAGACAGCATATACGTTATAGTTAATAGTACCTCTGCTGATTGTAAGATTCCTCTTGAAAAAGGCAAGTATGAAGTGTTGCTTGACAATAAAGAAAATAAAAAGGTGAAAAGTAATGGTAGCTTAGAAGTAAAAGCAGGGGAAATCCTTATTATTAAGAAGTAAGCTTATATAGGATTTCATTACGGAAACTTAAGTTATGAATGTTCGAAAATCGTGCCTCTGAGGATTTTTACCACATGCATAACTTATTAGTTGAAGTTGGAACTCTATAAAGATGTACCACTTCAATGGAGAATATAGTCTTAATTATCCTCTGGGTTCTTACAGTAGAGTTTAAGAATATAAATTATTATGTATATTCAAAGAGTAAAGGTGAACAACATATTATTGTCCACCTTTACTCTTTGTTAAATATTATGAATTTATTCACAAGAAATCCTATTAGGCCTGTGGCCATAGCAGCTAACATAGCGCATATATTTGCCCACATATGTCTATGTAAGTGAAACACATTGTGCATGGTCATATAGGATATGATTACTGCATCTAAAAATGACAAAATACCTAGAAGGCTAACGTAGCCAAAGTAGGAAGAAGAATTTGAATCGCCTTTAAAAGTGAAATGTTTATTTAGTAAATAACCACTTGTAGAGTATATACAGAAGGATATTAACTTAAATAGAAAGTTTATTGGTCCGAAGTAACGTCCTGTAATGGTCCACAGTATGTTTAAGACTATTATATCTATAATAACGTTACTAGCTCCAACCATAGAATAAGTAATAAATTGTAGCAAAGCCTGCAGCTTAGAATTTTTGTTCATAATACACACTCCTAGTAGTTATTGCCTCTATTTAATATAACCGTTTTCTTGTTTAAATTCAACTGATATATTATGTCGAAATTATAAAGTTTTTGTTGATAAAATGTAGCGAGAGTGCTATTATAAAGCATGTACAAAAATATATAGAAAAATTTTTATCCATATATTTCTGATGATAAGGTTCAGAAGTCTCTACGAGAAAGCCGTAAAATTTCTCACTATGGGTAAATCAAAATGGTTAATGCCGTTATTTGATTTGCCTCAAATAACGGCATTTTTTATTCATTATGCCTTGAATTTTAGGTAAGCTGATAATAAGTATATATATAGAAAACTTAAAAGCTAATTCAAGTGCAAGAATAAATAGTATTATTTTTATTTTGAAGGGAGAAAACTTAATATGAACAATTTACTGGAGAAGCTGTTTAAACTTAAAGAGAATAAAACAGATGTAAAAACAGAGCTTCTTGGAGGGTTAACATCCTTTATCACTGTTGCTTATGCACTTTTGGTCATTCCTAATATTTTAAAGTTAAGTGGAATGAACATGGCAGGGTTAAAAGGTGATGAAGCTGCTAAGCTTCTTATTTCTAATGATCCTATTGTAGCATCTGCTTTTGCATCAACATGTCTAGCAGCAGCAATAGGAACACTTATAATGGCCTTTCGTGCTAATCTTCCATTTATATTGGCACCAGGCTTAGGATTAGTTTCATTCTTCTCGTTTAATGTTTGTTTGAACTTAGGATATACTTGGCAACAAGGGCTTGCTGCTGTATTTATATCTGGATTGGTATTTATTTTAATTACGTTAACTTCAATTAGAGAGAAGATAGTAATGGCACTTCCAAATAATTTAAAGCTTGCGATAACAGCAGGTATAGGTTTGTTTATAGCCTTAATTGGTCTTAAAAGCGGTGGAATAGTAGTTGCTAATCCCTCTACTTTAATGGCATTTGGAAGTTTTACAAATAAAGCTACTATATTAACTATCATTGGAATAATAATTATAGCTGTACTAATGGCTAGAAATATAAAGGGTTCGATATTAATAGGGATAGTTGCTACTACTTTAATAGGTATACCTATGGGAGTTACAACTATAGATCCTACTACTAAGATTTTTTCAATGCCAACTATAGGGGCTACATTTTTTGCGTTAGATTTTAAAGGGCTTTTATCTCATAATGGCTCAGGAATAGTAGGAGCATTCTTAAGTATAACTATGGTGGTAATAACCTTGAGTCTTGTTGATTTATTTGATTCTATAGGGACATTGGTTGGAACTGCAGGTAGAGCTGGTATGATTGATGAAGAAGGTAATGTTAAAAACCTTAGAAAGGCTCTTGAAAGTGATGCTTTAGCAACTACTATAGGTGGTCTACTAGGGACTACAACAATTGCTACAGTAGTTGAGTCTGCATCGGGTATATCTGAGGGTGCTAGGACTGGATTGGCAAACGTTGTTCCAGGAATACTGTTCATTATTGCTATGTTCTTTAGTGGAGTAGTTGGCTTGATACCATCAAGTGCTACAGCGCCAGCTCTTATAATAGTAGGCGTTCTTATGTTAAGCTCAGTTAAGGATATAGATTTTAGTGACTTTACAGAAGCTGTTCCTGCATTTTTCACTATAGCAATGATGCCTTTTTCATATAGTATAGCGAACGGTATAGCGACTGGCTTAATATTTTATCCACTTATGAAGGTTTTGAACGGAAAATATAAAGAAGTGCATCCTATTTTATATGTATTTGCAGTTTTATTTATAATAAGATTTGTTTTACTACCAGGCTAAATAAATTTATAGTTCTAACATTATAAATTGCATTGGTGTACAGATAAAAAAATTCACTGAAGTTGCTTCAGTGAATTTTTTATTATATTTCTATAAGTTTAGCTGTAACATATTCCAGAGAATTTAATTCCTCAGTTAATTTTATAATCTCATTTTTCTGATCACTTAATAGTTCAAGTAGTATCAAACCTGAAGCTGAGCAAGCATCTACTGAAGCTTCATGAAGTCCTAACCTTACTTTTATTATGCAGCCGTATCTAGTCAATATTTCTTGAACTGTTGGAGCTATCTTATTTCTTGGTGATAGCTTTATTGCCATTATTGTATACATAGAAAAACCTCCTAAAATTAATACTATTTGTAGTTTCTAATTTCAACAATTCTAATGATATAAATACTCCTATAACTACCATAAGAAAATCTAAATGAAAATGCTTTTCAAATTAAGAATTTCTAATATAATAAGAATATATATAATTTTATAGGAGTGAGTTTATGAAAAAGAAGAAAAAACTATTATTATTCTTGTCAATAATGTTGGTTCTAATACTTGCAACAGGCATAATTTATTTGAATACTTATTATAAAGCAGAAGAGAGCATAGAAACTATGGCCAGCGAAGATTCTGGTGTTACAGTAAATGATAAAGCTGGGTATATAGAGATAGTACCTAAGGGCGAAAAGAGCGATGTAGGATTTATATTTTATCCAGGTGGGAAAGTTGATGAGAAGGCTTATATAAAGTTCATGGAAAAGATTGCGGACAAGGGCTTTAATGTATATATAGCTAAAATGCCATTTAAACTGGCGGTATTTGATGGCAAGGCAGCAGATAAGATTATAGAAGATAATAAAGATGTTAAGGCCTGGGCTATTGGTGGACATTCGCTAGGTGGAGTGATGGCAGAAAGCTATGCTTATAGCAACCAAAATAAGATAAAGGGAGTTGCTTTTTATGGTTCTTACCCATTAAAGGATAAAAGCCTGAAGGGAACTAACTTAAAGGTAATAAGCCTTTGGGGAGAGAATGATAAGGTGGCTAAATTAGATAAGGTAAAAGCTGCAAAAGATGAACTACCAGATACAGCAGTTTTTAAACAAATTGATGGTGGAAACCACGGCGGTTTTGGAAGCTATGGACATCAAAAAGGTGATGGAAAAGCAACTATTAGTAGTGATCAGCAGCAAGCAATAGCTGCAGAGCTTACGGCTAATATGCTAAAGAGTCTTAAAGAGTAAATAAAGCGAATACATTGAATTTTTAATATAGTAGTCATAAAACTATTAGCTTCATAGTTTTGTGGCTACTGTATTTTATTTCTTAGGAAATTATATGTAGATAGATTTGTAAAGAAGCGTTAGTAGAAGGCTTAAAAGAAGGTCATCTTACTGATTTTTTGCTATATTCTTATGGCTATAGTAAAAAAAGTATAAAATTTAATCATGAAAAGAATAAAAGTGGTAAAACATATAATAGGGATTTATGTGAAGTTTATAAAAGAATCTGGGAAAGCTGAAGAAGTAAAAATTATTAAATTAAAACTTGTATTTATTAATGGAATTAATTACTATGGAGTAAAGTAGAAATTTGAAAGGAGAGCTTTAGATGACATTAAAAATAAATGAAGTGCTACATGGTTTTAAGCTTAAAGACGCAAAGGAGTTAAAGGAGATAAGCTCAAAGGCATATGTTTTTGAACATGAAAAAAGTGGAGCTAAGCTTATTAAGATAGAAAATGATGATGATAACAAAGTATTTTCTATTGGATTTAGAACTCCTCCAGAAGATAGCACAGGACTTACACATATATTAGAACATTCAGTTTTATGTGGGTCAAGGAAGTTTAATACAAAAGAACCTTTTGTAGAGCTTTTAAAAGGATCGCTAAATACCTTTTTAAATGCAATGACTTATCCAGACAAGACAATTTATCCAGTAGCATCAAGAAATGAAAAAGATTATTTTAATCTTATGGATGTATATATGGATGCGGTTTTATATCCTAATATATATAAGTATCCAGAAATATTTATGCAAGAAGGCTGGCATTATAATATAGAAAACTTTAAGGATGACTTAGCTTATAATGGAGTTGTTTATAATGAAATGAAGGGAGCCTACTCTTCACCTGAATCCTTACTTTATAGAATGGTAAATAAAACTGTTTTGCCTGATACTCCATATAAAGAATCATCAGGAGGAGATCCAGAATTTATTCCGGATTTAAGCTATGAGCAATTCTTAAACTTTCACAAGAAATACTATCATCCATCAAATAGCTATATATTAGTTTATGGTGATGGAGACTTGGATAAAGAATTAGGCTTCTTAGATCAAAACTATTTAAAGGACTTTGATAGGGTAGAGGTTGATTCGGATATTCCAACTCAAAAGGCTTTTGAAAAGTTAAGCGAAAATGAGTTTGAGTATGGAGTGTCAGAAGAAGACAGTTTAGAAGACAAAACTTACTTAAATCTAAATTTTGTTATAGGAAATGCAGAGGAAGGAGAATTAGCTTTAGCCTTTGAGATATTGGCTCATATGCTTTTGAAAACACCTGCAGCTCCTTTAAAGAAAGCTTTACTGGATAATGGAATAGGTAAGGCTATTTCAGGGGAATACAGTGGTTCTATAAAGCAACCTGTATTTTCTATCATAGCTAAGAACTGCAATGAAGGGGATAAAGAAAAGTTTAAGAATATAGTGTTCTCGACTCTGGAACAGCTGTGCAATAACGGTATTGATAAAGAAACAATAGAGGCATCAATTAATAGAATAGAGTTTGAGTTAAGAGAAGGAGAATACGATGGGTATCCTAAAGGTCTTATCCATTACACTAGAATAATGGATAGCTGGTTATATGGAGGAGATCCTTTTGTACACCTACAGTACGATAACTATTTAGAAAATATTAAGGTTGCTTTAAAGGAAGACTACTTTGAGAAGCTTATAAGAAAGTATATCTTAGAAAATAAGCATAGCTCATTCATCATGCTAAAACCTAAGAAAAATCTTAACGAAGAAAAGCAAAAAGCTTTAAAAGACAAATTGACTGACATTAAGAAATCCTTCAGTGAAGAACAAATTAATGAGTTAATAAATAAATGTAAGAATTTAAAAGAAAGACAAAATGCTCCAGATACTGAAGAAGCTTTAGCTTCTATTCCTATGCTGTCTATAGATGACATTGATAGGAAAGCTGAAATACTTCCACTAGAGGAAAGAAATATAAATGGAGTTAAGGTGTTATATCATAAGCTATTTACTAATAAGATTGCTTATCTAAATCTGTATTTTAATAGTGACGCACTTAATTCTGATGATGTTGTTTATGTAAGATTTTTAGCGGACATTCTAGGTAAGCTAGATACTGAAAATTATGACTACGGAACTTTATCAAATAAGATAAATATAAACACTGGTGGAATTGCATATAGTCCAGTAAGCTATTCAATAAATGGAGATCCAGATAACTTCAACCCTTATTTACTAATAAATCTTAAAACACTTCTTAATAAGCTTGAAGACGGAGTAGAGTTGTTAGGTGAAATAATAAAAAATACTGTATATGACAAGGAAGATAGACTTCTACAGTTAATAAAAGAGATTAGGTCAAGAATTGAAGGAAGACTTATAGACAATGGACATAGATTGGCTCTAAGAAAGATTTTATCTTATTGTACTGAAAAAGGTAAGTATGACGAGATAACCTTAGGACTTAGTTATTATGAGTTTTTATGTAAGCTTGAAGACAGCTTTAGCACAGAAAAGAAAGATATTATTTCTAAGTTAAAAGAAGTTTCTAAGGCTTTGTTTAACAAGAATAATCTAATTATAAGTTATTCTTCTGAAGAAGAGGACTATAAGACTCTAGAACATGTTACACCAAAACTTGTAAGCTATTTAGAAGAAAGCGATATAGATGCTAGAGTATTTAGCTTTGGAGAAATCGTAACTAATGAAGGTCTTTTAACTCAAGGAAATGTGCAATATGTTGCTAAGGGTGGAAACTACATTAAGAAAGGTTTCAGTTATAATGGAGCTTTAAATGTTTTAGAAACTATTTCTGGCTTTGATTATTTGTGGAATAATGTAAGAGTTAAAGGTGGAGCGTACGGTGTATTTGCAAACTTCAGAAGAGATGGTGGGGCATATATTGTGTCTTATAGAGATCCAAATCTTAAAGAAACTATAAAAATTTATGATGATATGAAGGATTATCTAAATAACTTTACTAGTAACGAAAGGGAAATGACAAAATATATCATAGGAACTATAAGGAAGTTGGATTATCCTCTTACCACTGCATCAAAATCAGAGGTTGCTGTAGCAAACTATCTTAGCAATATAACAGCAGAAGATATCCAAAGAGAAAGAGATGAAGTTCTTAAGGCTGATGAAAAGGTAATAAGAAGCTTCGCACCTTTAGTTCAGTGTGTAATGGAGCAAGATTTAATTTGTGTAGTAGGAAATGAAAATAAGATAAAAGAAAATAAAGAACTATTTAATACATTAGAAAAAGTAATTAAATAATTATTAAAGATACTGAAGTATTTCAGTATCTTTTTTTAGTGTGTACACTAGACATTCAGAAAAAAGTAGCTACAAAAATCTTATTATTTAGGCTCTGTTAAAGTACTGTGTTCAAATTAAGTGGTCAGTCATCCGATGCTTAGATGAGCTTGCGCAAAGAATTAATATGATTTTCTCATATTCCATGGCTAAAACTGTAAACTCACTACGTTCGAACACACAGTTTATTAACGCCATTCCATCTGAAAAAATCATTTAATTCTACTAGCTCGCTCATATAGCATCTACTTCATGACCACTTAATTTTAACAATATTATTAAATATAACTATTATTTAAAAGAGATAATAAACAACTTAAATTCAATTTATAGGAACTTGATACTATAATTATAAGAATTGTATAGTTGTTGATATTTTACATTATTAGTTATAAAATAATTAGTATGAATTTAAATAGCGAATAATGTTATTATTTAAGATTATTTCTGTATATTACCTATCAATTTTAGATTAGGAGTGATTGTGTGTTTGGTAATAAGACTTATCTAGATTACGTAAGATATATTTGGCCAAAGGGAGTGGAAAGAAAAAGGGATTTTAAGAAAATAAGGTATTTTCATGATTCAGTAAAAAAAGAAGAAGAATTCTATATAGATGATCAGACCTGGAATGATCTGGACATGGACAAGATATATAGTAATATGGACAGAACCCTTACTTCCCCAGGAGAAGATGTATTTTATCACATGCTTAGAAAACCAGTAAGTGATATAGAAGAATTGAAAAATAGAGATAAAATAATTGATTTTTTTAGAGAGAATAAACAGGCAAGAGAAGAAATTCAACTTCAATTATATAAGCTAGGAAGAAAGAAAAATAATTATACAGTAAATATGCTTAAAGATGGACTGGTAGAAGATAATTCTAAAAGATGGATGTATAACATGTTAGGATTAGTTTTTCCATTATTAGCAGTGGTTACAGCTTTGTTTATGGGACCAGGATACTTTGCATTGCTTGTGCCAATATTTATTATCAATTCTTTTATCCATTCTCGAGAGAGAAATAATATGAATGTTGATAGTATTTTATATTTAGGATCTGTTATTAAGGCTGCTAAAAGGATAAGTGGTAGCGATTACGAAGAGATAAGTAATTACACTTCAAAGCTAAAGACTTTATATGGACAGATACACTATATAGCCAAAAATTCTGTATCCTTTGGTAGAGCAGAAGGAAATGATGGCTTATTAGATACTATATATATAATGTTTTTAGCCCAGGAAAGAGTATATCTTAAGATGTCTCATAAAATAAATGAAAAGACATCTGAACTTCTGGATATTTATGAGCTAATAGGTGAGATTGATAGCTTAATAGGTTTTGCTGCTTACAGAGAATCCATAAAGCAATTTTCAAAACCTAATTTTATTCAGGGAGATGCGTATTTAAACATTGAAAAGGGAGTGCATCCATTAATAGATGAGCCAGTTCCTAATTCTATCTTATTGTCTAGAAAAGGAATAATTCTTACAGGAACTAATATGTCTGGAAAGTCTACCTTCTTGAGAATGGTTGGAATAAATGTTTTACTTGCTCAAAGTTTTTATACATGCTTATGTGACAAGTATGAAGCTTGTTATATGAAGCTTATGTCTTCTATAAGTCCATCTGATGATGTAACCAGTGGAAAAAGCTTTTACTTAGGTGAAGCAGAAGCTATGTTAAGATTAATTAATAATGCTAAAGATGGAAAACCAATGCTTTGTTTGATCGATGAGATTTTCAGAGGAACTAATCCTATAGAAAGAATTGCGGCTTCAGCAGAAATTCTTAAGTATGTCATAAAATTCAATACCCTTGTAATAGCAGCAACTCATGACCATGAAATTGCAAGACTTGTTGGACAAGATTATCGATGCTATTACTTTAGCGAGGAAGTTAATGAAGCTGAAGGATTAACTTTTGACTATAAGATAAAGGAAGGAATTTCGCCTACAAGAAACGCTATAAAGCTTTTAAAGTTTCTAGGTTATCCTAAGGATATAATAGAAGGGGCTCTAAGTAATATAGGCGATAATTAAGCTGTGGAGGGTTAATGTTGAAAGAAATTAGTGAGAGCTTGTTTTCAGCAACTGATGATAACTATGATGAAGAATTAATAAAATTACGAAATAGATATAATTATAAGAAAAGTTATTTTGCCTTAAGGATTTTGGTACTATTAAGTCTAATACTTGCACTGTTTGGCTTTATATATTTTGCAGTATACAAAATTGATATACCTGAATATAGTCCTATACACTATAGAATGAATTATCTTGTTCTATTTTCTATATCTGTAACTTCTATTATAATATTAAATGTTATAAAGAAGAAAAAAAGGTTCATAGAAAAGTATTTTTCGCTTATACAGATGAGTATTATTTTTATAGTTATATTATGGTCATTATGGTATATGAAAAGTTCAAATTCTTACTATATGGTTAATTCTATGGTGTACAATCAAGTGATACTATGTATTTCTATAGTATTCTATCTTTCTACTACGCAGATAATATTCACTTATGCTTTTGCATATGCTTCGTTCATTGGAGCTCTAAATGGTATGAGCATTTATGGAAGACAAGATATGGTGATAATTAATACAACTATAACTTGCATAGTTTCTATACTTATATCTATAAGAAATTATGGCAGAATGATAGATAATTACAATAAAGAAAATAGCATTAGAAATAAAAACTTGAGTTTAATGAAGATAAATAATTCTCTACATTTTGCTAACAAGAAATTAAAAGAGATGAGCGATAAAGATTTTTTAACCAATATAGCCAATAAAAGAAAACTTGATAGAATGACATATATGTATTGGAATAGCTTAAAGAAGTTGTCTGGAAGCTTATCTATCATGATAGCTGATATAGACTTTTTTAAACAATATAATGATTATTACGGACATGTCAAGGGAGATAGTTGTTTAGTTAGGATTGCCACTGCTATTAATGAAGTTGCTGAAAAGAACTTAGGTGTAGTAGGTAGATATGGTGGAGAAGAATTCTTTGTCATACTTCCTAATAGAAGTTTTGATGAAGCTTTAGTAATAGGTGAGGAAATAAGGAAAAAGGTAGAGGAAGAAAGTATACCTAATAAAGCCCTTGGAGAAGATAAATTTGTTACAATAAGTGCAGGGGTAGCAACTATTGTTCCTACTGACGACTTTAATCTAGATTTTTTTATAAATATATGTGATAATAAACTTTATGAGGCTAAGAAAAATGGTAGAAATAGAATAGAAAGTATTTACCTATGATAAGGATGTGTGATGCAAGATGAAACCGTTATTTGTAATACAAGATGAAATGTTTTATAAGGAAGATTTTTTAGACGATATAACTGAGTACGATGATATAATCCCTATAATTCAAGAAAGAGCTGCACTAATAAAACTAGATACTATTGAATGTACAGATTTAAACGATTGCTGTGAAAAAACAAAAAGTAATCTTTATGGAGATATTGTTGGTTATATTGATGAAGAAGAAAACTTTATATTTCAAGAAGAAATAGAAGAGTATAGAAAGCAATATGGAGAAAAATTTCTTAACTTATATGTAATAAGAATATATAAATGTTTAAACTGTAAAAAGTGGATTATAGACATAATGGAGTAAGTTGAAAATTAAATATGTACATAAATTAAGAGCTATTTTGATTGTAGGCAAGGTATTAAATTAATACAACTATGCAATCAAGATAGCTTTTTTGCATATCTGCCATTCCGAATGTATACGAGAAAAATATGGCAGGCGGCATGACTTTTATTGATTCTCCTTTAGATACTGTTAGGTAGACTGGGCATATTTATCCACAGCTCTAGCTAGAATATAATTTCCTAAATAATAAAATAGGTTATGCTATAAAAAGCATAACCTGAGAAATAGAGTTTTTGGCTGGCAAAAAAATTGCCTCTGTTAAAGGAGAATTTCTTTGTTTATATTTTATGATAATGGGAGAATATTAAGATAATGTTATTGTAGAATTAAGTCTATGTTAACTTTATAAAAATGTTTTAGCTTCTTAATAAAATGTCAATAAATTAAATGAGGTGATATTTATGGATATTATTAGAGATTTTAAGTTTATGATTAGTTTTTTCATATTATGCATAATAGTAAATAAAATACTAGGAATTTTGGCTGTAATCATTTCTAAAGAGGGGACCGATATAAGGCAGGTCTATAGACTGTTTTGCAGCAGTGATCTTAAGCTTATGAAAAATGAAGAATTATTAGAATATATTTGTAGTACATTAGAGGATTTAGGATATAAAAATCCTGTAATAGCAGAAAATCTTGAAGAAGTTTTATGCTACAAGGATAATTCACCTACGGTAGTATATCTACTAAAGCCTGTAGATGATTTAGTAGACTTAGATATACTCTATTCGATAATAGGAAAAATGAAATCTAAAAAGCTTAAGAAAGGTATCTTGATAACTAAAGGGGGATATATACCTCAATGCTATAAGGAGATTAAAGATATTAGAAACTCAGGTATAGATATTAGGATAATAGATGGCAAGGAGCTGGTTAAGCTTATAAGAAAGAACATAGAGAAAGAGATGATCTCAGAAGGAGCTGTTTAGAATGTTTACTATAACTGGTATAATAGTAATATTGTCCATGTACCAACTATTCAGGATTGGTAGAACTCTGATAAGAATAGTTAATATAATAAAAAAAGATTTTAAGATAAATACCTTAGGTGAAGAATTAGATAGACTTAGCTCTGAAGAATTCATAGATTGGTGTATTGAATACTTAAAGAATAAAAATTATGTTTTTATAAATAAGTTTGATACAAATACGTTACTATGTAAGCATACAGGTGAAAAAGTTTATGTAAGCTGCTTTAAATCAGATGAGTTTAACAAGATAAATATGTATAAGCTCATAGGAATCAAAGCATCTAAAAAAATTGATAAAATTGTTGTTTTAGCTAACATAGATGAAGCAAAGCTAGATGATGGAATATTAAAAGAATTTAACTCATTAGGAATAGAATTCATCTCTGGGGCAGAATTCAGTGTAAGTTATGAGGAGTATGTGAAAATGAATAGCTTATCTGGCTAGAGATGTACCACTTCAATACCTAGACTCAAAAGCAAGCTTTCTACATAAAATCTTTATATAAAAATATTAATATGATTATATAAGTTATCTAATATAAAGATATACTTAATGAAATAGACTAAAGTTACGGGGGGGAACAATGTGGATACTGTGCTTGTTATAGAGGACGAAAAAACTGTAAGAGAGGTAACAAAGGCGTACCTAGAAAAAGAAGGGTATAAGGTGCTTTGTGCTGAATATGGGCTAGATGGTCTTTCGATGTTTATTAAAGAAAAGGTAGATCTTGTTATCTTAGATCTAATGCTACCAGATATTCAAGGAGAAGAGATCTGTCAAAGGCTTAGAAAGATATCAGATGTGTATATATTTATGCTGACTGCAAAAGGTGCTTTGGATGAGAAAGTACATGGCTTAAATATAGGGGCAGATGAATACTTAGTTAAGCCTTTTAGTCCGAGAGAGCTAGTGGCTAGAGTTAATTCCCTATTTAGGAGAATTTCACACAAAGATGACACTGATTCTATATTGGCTTTTAATGATAAAAGTTTAATAATTAATACTGAAACTAGAGAAGTATTGGTGGATGGAAAATATGTAGGCTTAACTCCAAATGAGTTTGATATACTTTATGTTATGGCAAAAAATAAAAGTAAGGTTTTTAGCAGGGAAGCATTGATTGAAAGTGTTTTTGGAATGGATTTTGAAGGTTATGATAGAACAATTGATGTTCATATAAAGAATTTAAGAAAAAAAATAGAGAGAGATACCAGGAATCCACGATATATAATAACAGTAGTAAAATTAGGTTATAGATTTAGCGGAGAGTAAAAACTATGAGAAATATAAGAACACACTTATTTCTAATTATGATATTCACTGTTATTTTCTGTATAGGAGTAACTGGAATAATAATAAATATTTCTATTTCGTCACATTTTAAAAGCTATATGGAAGAAAGTCAGAAGAAGAGAGAGGATAGAATTGTAGCTAGTTTTGAAAGCATATATTCAAAGGATAAAAAGTGGACAACAGTATCAGGAATTGAGTTACAACATGAGGCTCATATGAGTAATTTTTGTATATCACTCCTAGATGATAAGAAGAATATGATATGGGGGATGGATCCTAAGCTTATTACTGAGACCCTAGGTTTCGATAACATGGTAGTCAGTAGTCATAAAGGTGATTATGTAAGTAAGAATCTACCAATACGTTATAATGGCGTTGTGGTTGGATATGTTAATATAGGGCAATTTTCAGATTTGTTGCTAACTCAGGATGATGTGGATTTTAGTAAGAAAATTAATGGAAGCATAGTTATTGCAATAACTATCTCTATTATTATAGGACTAGCTGTTAGTTTAGTAGTAGGAAGGCAATTCAGTCTCCCAGTTAGAAGAATTGCAGAAGTGTCTAAGAAAATAGCTAATGGAGATCTAGAGGCAAGAGCATCCTATGAGACGAAAATAACAGAAATTAGAGAGTTGAAAGAAACTATAAATGACTTAGCTGACAAACTTAATTATCAAGATGATCTTAGAAGAAGACTCATATCTGATGTTTCTCATGAAATAAGAACACCGTTAAACGTACTTCAAAATATAATAGAGGCTATGATAGATGGTATATATCCAATTAATAATGAGACCTTAGAACTTATCAACAGTGAAGTTATAAGATTTGGTAAGTTGCTGAATAGCATGAAATCACTAACTTACATAGATGAAAAAAATAATAATATAGATAGTAAACCGGTGAATTTAGATATTCTTATAAGAAATATATTGGAATACTACAAAGCCGAAATCGATTCTAAGTATTTGACTCTTAAATATGATAGTAATCTTTCAGATGATGCTGTTGTATGGGGAGACGAGGATATGCTAAAGCAGGTATATATAAATTTAATATCTAATGCAATAAAATATAATAAAAATAAAGGTAAGCTGAAGGTATCCTTGCTTGAAACATCAGAAATTATTAGTTCCACTATAGAAGATACCGGAATAGGGATCAAGAAAAGTGATATACCTTTTATATTTGAAAGATTTTATAGAGGGGATAGGAGTAGAGAAGTTACTGCAGGTACAGGTGTTGGTTTAACTATTTCCAAAAAGATAGTAGATTTACATAAAGGAAAGATAAAAATAGAGAGTGAAGAGGGTAGGTTTACCAAAGTTATAATAGAGTTTGATAGAATTGCCAATATATAATTAAAGTAATTTTAATGCAATAATATGGTTTTAGTATAGAACAACGTTCAATTATTTTACAATATAAGCTATAAAAAGCAAAACTTATATGAAATTTGTAAAATTAATTTAAACAACGGCATAAAAATTAAAAAATAACGATATTATGATGAAATTTGTAGTATAATTAAAGATAGAATAATAACTGGAGGTAATGACAGATAAGATGAAAAAGAAGATTTTATCTTTAGTACTTTGTTGCGTTCTTATATCTGGCTTAAATTCGGTACAAGCCTTTGCTGCATCATCGGATACATTGCAAAATCAAATCGACGCTAACAAAGACAAAATTGATGATTTGCAAAATCAAAAAAATCAGATACAAAATACCAAAAATCAAGAGAATGATAAATTGAAATCAATTCAAGATCAATTAGACAAAAAGAGCTTAGAGCTTCAACAATCTCAAGGTAAGGTTGATGAATATCAAGGACATATTAATACTCTTCAGGGAAAGATTAATTTGGTCCAATCTGACATAAATAAGATTTCGAAAGATATTGAAAGTGTTGAAAAGGATATAGAGAAGAAAGAGCAAGAAGAGGCAGAAAAAAGAGATTTGCTTGGAATGAGACTCAGAGCTGCATATAAGACAAATATAGGAGAACAAATTCTCGGCGTAATATTAGGGAGTGATAACTTAACTGATTTTATGCAAAAAATGACTGTAATAACTACAATAATGCAAAAAGATAATGAATTAATTGCAGAAGTAAAAAAAGTTCAAGAGGATTTAAAGAGTAAGCAAAAGGATTTAGCTAGTAAAAAGTCAGAACTAGATAAGCAGAAGAGTGATGTGGTAGCTCAGCAATCACAACTTAAATCAGCTCAGCAGTCTCTAATGCAACAAAGAGATGATAATAAGCATAAGTATGATGAGCTTTCATCATTAAGAAATCAACAGAATAATATCATAAGTTCTTTAAGTGACAGTGAAAAGAAGATTGCGGCAAAAGTGGATGATTTAGAAGAAGATAATGAAGCACTTCAAAAGCAATTAGACTCAATGTTCAATAGCATAAATAATGAAAAGGCAGATGATGGAGCTACTTCTAATGGACAAGCATTTATTAGACCAGCTGTTGGGCCAATTACAGATGATTTTGGACCAAGAATACATCCGATTAAACATACGTTGAGTAACCATACTGGTGTTGATATAGGCGGGCCTAAAGGAGCTCCTATAAAGGCGTCCAAAAGTGGAACGGTTGTTAGGGTTCAATGGGATACTGTATATGGAAATATGGTGGTTATAGATCATGGAAATGGATATCAGACAATGTATGGACATATGAAGACAGTAGATGTTCAAGTAGGACAGAAGGTAAATCAAGGGCAAACTATAGCGTATATAGACAGCCAGGGAATATATAGTACTGGTCCTCATCTTCACTTTGAAATAAGGGTAAATGGGCAACCTCAGAATCCGCATAATTACGTTTCTGGATTATAATAATAGAATAATTTTATTATGAAGAAAAGGGCTATTAGGTTAGTTCTTTTTCTTTTTTTATTGTCTATACCAGTAAAAAAATCCCTAGCTAAACCTACTAATATAAAGGTTTTAGAGTAGCTATTTAGGAGGAACAGTAAAAAAATATTCTACTACCAGAATTTCATCCCATGTGTTCAGAAAAAAGTAGATACGCAAAAAAAGTCACTTAAGAAACAAAAATATATTGATATTGTGATAATTTTTATATTATGGTGGATAATTATATTATTAAAGATTATAATTATTTAGATAAATATTATATTTATATAATTCAAAGCTTTAGGCATGAGGTGTATATATGATTCAAATACAGAAGAATTCATATCTTAAGGATACTCCTGACTATGAGGACTACAGTGAAAATGTTGCAACTCTTACTGAAGATGAAGCTAAAGGCTTAGGAATAAGTCTTGGTTGTTGTCAAAGCAGTGGAGGTTGTAGTGGTTGCAGTGGATGCTCCTCAAAGGGTGGTTGTTGTAATAAATAATATATAAAAAGTGATCTAGTAGAAACAACTACTAGATCACTTTTTTATTTATGCAAAACTACAAAGAAGTTATTAGTATTTCTATGATAACTACAATGTAATAAAGATCTACTTTAATCTATCAAAGCTTATTTGCATTATTCAGAAATTGATGAGTTATGTTTGCTTTTCTTAGATATGAGAAGCAGAAGTACAATTATAGCAATAGCGCTTATAAGCGTATCGGCTAGTCCTCCTTCTGGACCAAACAACCCTCCATTGATAAGATTATTTGTTTTATATTGAACATATAGAAAGGATCCGCCATAAGCATTAGTACCACTTACTAAAAAACCATAAACATTTCCCTCAGCGAAGTTCCATGCACTATGAAGAGCACAGCTTGCCCAAAGATTTTCAGTGTACAATGCCAAAAGAGCAGCTAATATCCCGAATAAAATTAGATTTATTATAGCCAATAAAGACACTCCAGGATTGAGCATGTGAAGCAATGCAAATATTATTGAGGATACCAATACTCCAACTATAGTATTATATCTAGCAGATATTGCTTGTAGTGCAAAACCTCTAATTAAAATCTCTTCAGAAGCACCTTGTACTATCCAGGAAATAACTACAATTATCAAGCTTAACAATCCATAACTAGAAACATCACCTTTTGATATATAAGCATTGTTAGTAATGCTAAGTATTATTGCTTCAATAGACATTAATAGTAATCCTATTAAAAATCCCTGAATATAGTTTGGGGCTGCATTCTTTTTATAGAATCCTAAGGATACAGGCTTCCTTTTCTCATAAAGATATACCCACAAAAAGCATAGGGCAATAGATATTGAGGTAGTAAGAAGCATCGAATAACTACTAGAAATAAAGTTCCTATATTGATTAAATGATAGATTAAGGTAGTGAACCGCAAAGCCAATCGCTAGTCCACCTATTATTTGAGAAAGAAATGCAAAGACAAAGCATAGAATAAAAACTAATATGATTGGCGTAGATTTTTTTCTTGAGTCTGACTTTCTTATTAAATTATTATTATTAAAATAATTAAGCATTATAGCCTCCTTTATTATTTATAGTAATTTTGTACTAAGAACTAATATGAAGTGATTTATATATTCATTATAATTCTATTTAATATAATATAAGAATATACAGTTGCCTATAACAAATTTTAAATAAGGCACCGTTAAACTAACTGTTGAAACTAATTGCTTTGCAACTTGATGCTTATATAAGCCAACCTCTTAGATATAGGCTAAAATAAAAAAATGTACTACTTCGTCCCAAATATCTATTAGGATTAGTAGTACATTTAAAAAGCATTTCTATTAAGCTAATCTTCGTTTTTTACTAATTCAATTATTTCTAAATCTGTTGGTACAATTAAATTGTCACTGAAAAAATATCTTCCTTCAGCACAGTAGTACTCAGGTTTACAATGATAATTTTTGTCTTCCGTATGAATTAAAATAAGATTCTTAATATTTAAATTTCTTCCGTTTTCACAGGCTTCTTTTACTGTAGTATGATGTTTTTCATAAGGGTTAAATAGGTGTTTTTCTTCAAATAAACAAAATGCCTCATGCATCATATAGTCAGAGTCAATACAATGCTCTTTAAGACATGCTTTATATGGTTCATCTCCTATGAAGGTGAAGGTTATACCTTCGCTGTCTTTAAGTTTAAAACCATATTGAAGACGTTTGGCACTATTTATATCAAAAAAAGTAATATTGAAGTCTATAATATTCTTTTCTTCATTATCTTTTACAGGTATGAATAATATTCTGTCGTCAAAGAACTTGGTAAATTTACTTTCTAGCATTAGAAGACAAATTTGTTTAGCAACTGATAGAACATCTGGATGACCGAAAAAGTTCAGGTTTCCAGAATATTTATCTGTATTTATGGCTTGAGCAACAGCTCTAACAATCCAAGTTATCCCAGCTATATGATCATTATGTGTGTGTGATAAAAATATATTATGTATTTTTGAAATAGGGATATTAAGCTTTTCTAAATTGGTAAGTAAGGTGTTTCCACCTCCAGTATCAACTAGTAAGTGCTCCCCTGCCAAATTAGAAATTGTAAAACACGTATTGTAGCACTTGGTTACCATAGCACTACCAGTGCCTAAAATGTGCAATTTCGTCATGGTGACCTCCAATCATAATTAGGTAAGTTATAGTCTATTATACATTAAGATATGAATTTTTACAAAAATTATTATTAATTTTGCTGTCATTAAGGTATAATATATATGGTTCCTTAAAGACTTACAATAAAGATAAAGGAAATATGAATTATCAATTATCAATTATATTAATATAATGCCTTTTTATAATAATAAAATAAAAAAGACTAAATCAACTAGGAGGTAATAATATTGGGAAAACCTAGTATATTCAGTAAGGAATATCAAAAAAGGATGAAAAGAAGAAAGAGGATAGTATCAACTTTAATTGTATTATTAATTGTGGCAGTTGCAGCAGTTTTAGTATCTACTAAAATGAACTTTAGTACTAATATAAAAAACAAGGTTGTAGCTATCTTTGCTAATAAGAGCAGTAAGGATAAAGTTCAGAAGGATAAGGAAACAGCATCTCAATTAAAAAATGATAAAGAAAAAGATAATAGTAAACAATCCGATGCTCTTGCCAAAGATGATAAAAAACAAGATGACAGTAAAGACGATAAGTATATAGAAGTTACACTTTCTAGTGGGGCTGTATCAAAGGCTTTTTATGATGAGGTTTCAGGTACAAAAAAGTTTAAGTTACTAGATCCTATAGATAATGGAGTATCCTTTGATATAAGTCCATCTCAAACTTCTATTTTAATAAACGAAACAAATACACAGCAGATAAAAGTAGTAGATGGAAGTGGTCAGATAAAGGATGTTACAAAACCTAATTATACAACAAAGGATGGAAGAGCCTTCGCAAGAGAGACCATATTAAAACAGTATCAAGGGTATTTGTGGTCTGTAAATGCTAAGTTTATAGATGATAGTCATGTGGCATATGTGAGTCAACTTCCATGGTTTGGAGTTCCAGATCTTTATTCTTATATATGGGTAGTAGATATAAATACTGGAGAACACAAAGCTGTAATGACTACAAAATCAAAGAATTTAACGATAACTAGTCTAGCAGCTGATGGTTTACACGTAAAAGCTGATGATGGTGATAAGGTTATTCCTATTCAGCAGCTTATAGGGTAATTGTAATGATGAAGATTGGTATGTCTTCTGCTTGTTTGTATCCAAATGTAAATGCAGAAGATAGCGTTAAAGTTATGAAAGATATGGGGTTTGCTCAAGGTGAGTTGTTTTTAAACACATTTTCCGAATATGAAGAAGAATTTGTACTTAAAATAAAAGAAAAATGTGTAGAGAATGATTTTTATGTTAATTCTGTTCATATATGCAGCAGTATGGTGGAACCTTTTTTATTTGATTCATATACTAGAAGGCGAAACGATATGATGAAGGTTTTCAAGAAGGTTTGCAAGGCTATAAGTCTATTAGGTGGTAACAAAATATATACTTTCCACGGAATGAGAAAAGTTGAGGCTTCGCAGCTAGATTATGATTTGATAATAGACATGTACAATAGACTTACCTATAGTTCACAAGAAAATGGTGTTAAGCTAGCTCAAGAAAATGTATCCTGGTGTATGTCTTCAGATATAAGATATTTGGAAATGCTAAGAGAAAGAGTTAGATATCCTTTATACTATACTCTAGATTTAAAGCAAGGTTATAAAGCTAATGTGGAACCAGAACAATACATTGATGTAATGGAAGATAGATTGTGTAATTTTCATATAAATGATAAAAGTCAGTATGAAAGTTGTATGCTGCCAGGTAAAGGCGATATAGATTACAATAAAATTTTTAAAAGATTAATTGATATAAAATATAAAGGTATGGCAATAATTGAGGTATATAGTGATAATTACTCATCTTATAGTGAAATAAATGAAAGCAAAAACTACTTGGATAAACTTATAAGAAGTTTATAAAAATAACCATTGTAGAAGTTAATGGGTCTTTTAGATAATTATATAAATAAATGTTTGTAAATAAAAGAAGTAATGTGTTATAATATCTTAGTCTAAAGACGATTAGTACACTTTTTAGGAGGAATTTTATAATGGACGTTAAAATGGAAAAAATAGAAGCAAATATAGTTAAATTTGAAGTTAAGGTTGAGGCTAAGAAATTCGATGAAGCTTTAAATAAAGCCTACAAAAAAAATATAAAAAAATTCAATGTTCCAGGATTTAGAAAAGGTAAGGCACCAATGAACATAGTAAAGCAATACTATGGGGTAGGAGCATTACTTGAAGATGCTATAAACATTGCTATAGATGAAACATATCCAGAAGTTTTAAGTACTAACAACATAAAACCAGTAGACTATCCTAAGATAGATGTTTTAGAAGTTGGAGAAGGTCAAGATTTAGTTTATACAGCAGAGGTTACTACTTATCCAGAAGTAGAACTTGGAGAATACAAGGGCTTAGAAGTTAAGAAAGTTTCTTACGAAGTTTCAGAAGAAGAAGTTGAAAGACAATTAAAAGCAATGCAAGAAAAGAATGCTAGAATAGAAACAAAGACTGAAGGAACTGTTGAAAAAGGAAACATAGTAACAATAGATTTCAAAGGATTTGTAGATGGAATAGCTTTTGAAGGTGGAGAAGCAACTGATTACTCTCTTGAGATAGGTTCAGGTACATTTATAGATACATTTGAGGATCAATTAGTAGGTGCAACAATTGGAGAAAAGAAAGATGTAAATGTAACTTTCCCAGAAAACTATGGTAAAGAAGATTTAAATGGAAAGCCAGCAGTATTTGAAGTTACTGTTAAGGAAATAAAGGTTAAAGAACTTCCAGCATTAGATGATGAATTTGCTAAAGAAGTGTCAGAATTCGATACTATAGAAGAAGTTAAAGCTGATATAAGAAAGAAGATAGCTGATTCTAACGAAGATAGAGCTAAGAAGGAATTTGAAGAAGCTGTAGTAACTGCGGCTGTTGACAATGCAAAAGTAGAAGTACCAGCAATAATGGTAGACAGAGAAGTAGAAACTATGGTTAAGGATCTTGAAAACAGACTTGGATATCAAGGATTAACTCTTGATCAATACTATGAATTCACTGGAAGCAGTGAAGAACAAATGAAAACATACATGCAAGAAAGTGCAGTTAAAAAGGTAAAAACTGATTTAGTTTTAGATAAGATAGCTGCAGTTGAAGCTATAGATGCTACAGAAGATGAAAAGAAAGCTAAGGCAATTGAATTAGCTAAGATGTATGGAGCTGGAGAAGATGAAAAAATGGCAGAAATGCTACTAAAGGCTCAAGAACAAGTTATAAGATTAGATGTTGTTACTGAAAAAACAATTAATTTATTAGTAGAAAATACTAAAGTAACTGAATAATATATTGTGTAAAATGGATTGCCAGAAGAAATTCTGGCAATCATTTTAAATATATAATCTTCAAAATTTATTAGCTAGGATTAAATACACTTATTTTAATTTTGATAAAATTTTAAATTTATTGGGTAAGTTGCATAAGATATAAGGGAATATCTTAATATTTGAATTAAACATTAATTTTTGTTGCAACTTATATATATATTGATTAACAAATGATAAAATATTTTATATAATTTAATTATAATAAAATATCAAAATAGGATATATTATAAATAGAGTATTTTGAATTGAAGGAGGATTGAAAATGAGTTTAGTTCCTATGGTAATTGAACAAACAAACAGAGGAGAAAGAAGTTACGATATATTTTCGAGACTTTTAAAGGATAGGATTATTATGCTTAATGGAGAAGTAAATGATACTTCTGCTAGCTTGATAGTAGCACAATTATTATTCCTTGAAAGTGAGGATCCAGATAAAGATATTTATTTATACATAAATAGTCCAGGAGGATCTATTACATCCGGAATGGCTATATATGATACAATGCAATATATAAAATCTGATGTAGCGACTATATGTGTTGGTATGGCTGCTTCAATGGGATCATTCCTTCTTTCATCTGGGGCAAAAGGAAAGAGATTTGCTTTGCCAAACAGTGAAATAATGATTCATCAGCCACTTGGTGGGTTCCAAGGCCAAGCAACAGATATTGATATACATGCTAGAAGAATACTAAAGATAAAAGATAATTTAAACCAAATACTAAGTGAGAATACTGGCAAACCATTAGAAAAAATCAAAGCTGACGTTGAAAGAGATTACTTTATGAGTGCTGACGAAGCAGCAGAGTATGGATTGGTTGATAAAGTTATAAGAAAAAATGAAGAGGTGAAAAATAAAGAATAGTTTCTTTGTTTGACCTTAGTGAGGTGTAGTTAATGGCTAAATACGAAGACAAAAAGCAGTTAAGATGCTCCTTCTGTGGTAAAAACCAAGATCAGGTTAAAAGACTGATTGCTGGACCAGGCGTATATATATGTGATGAATGTATTGAATTATGTTCTGAAATTATAGCAGATGAATTTGAAGAAAGCATTCAATTTGACTCAACTAGCTTGCCAAAGCCTGTAGAGATAAAGAATTACTTAGATCAATATGTTATAGGCCAAGAAGCGGCTAAAAAGGCACTTTCAGTTGCAGTTTACAATCATTACAAGAGAATAAACTCCAATGAAGCAGATGATGATATAGAATTGCAAAAGAGTAATATACTTCTTTTAGGTCCTACAGGATCAGGTAAAACACTGCTTGCTCAAACCTTGGCAAAGTTTCTAAATGTTCCATTTGCTATAGCAGATGCGACTACATTAACTGAGGCAGGATATGTTGGAGAAGATGTAGAAAATATCTTATTGAAGCTTATTCAAAATGCTGATTATGATGTTGAAAGAGCTGAAAAAGGTATTATATATATTGATGAAGTTGATAAAATAGCTAGAAAGTCAGAAAATCCATCAATAACAAGAGATGTTTCTGGAGAAGGTGTTCAACAAGCTTTATTAAAGATACTTGAAGGCACAGTAGCTTCAGTTCCTCCACAAGGCGGAAGAAAACATCCTCACCAAGAATTTATACAGATAAATACTAGCAATATATTATTTATTTGCGGTGGAGCTTTTGATGGTATTGATAAGATAATAGAAAAGAGAACAAGTAAGAGTGCTATTGGCTTTGGTGCTAATGTTAAATCTAAAGAACAAAAGGATATAGGTAAATTATTAAAAGATATAATGCCTGGTGATCTTTTAAAGTTTGGATTGATACCAGAGTTTGTAGGTAGATTGCCGATAGTAGTTACTTTAGAATCACTTGATAAAGGTGCTCTAGTAAATATACTAACCACACCAAAAAATGCTCTAGTAAAGCAATATAAGAAGTTATTTGAGTTAGACAATGTTGATCTAGAGTTTAATAATCAAGCATTAGATGCAATTGCTGATGAAGCGATAAAGAGAAATACTGGTGCTAGAGGTCTTAGGGCTATAGTAGAAGAAATGATGACTAATATAATGTTTGATATCCCTTCACAAGATAATATACTTAAAGTAACGGTAACTGAAGATTCAGTTAAGGATAAGAAGGAACCAGAAATTACTTTAGTTGCAGAAGGTGAAACAAGGCCAGTATTAAAGAGTAAAAAATCTAAACCTAAAAAAGGTATAGAATCTGCATAACATGACTGACGACTTAGTTCGTCAGTCTTTTTTATTCTTTAGTAAATTATATTTTATATAAAGCTGTGCATAACTATGTGTATATGGGTTAAATGCATATATTGGAGAAAGAATGAAAAAAGAGAAATTATATCGTCTACCAGATTTTCCTCATATGAATTTGGAAAGGCAAATGCGGAAAAAAATTCACTAAAGAAGGTCGCTTTAGTGGATTTTTTACTGTTAAGGAAAGTACAAAGTTTTTTCTTATCTAAAACTAGAAATATCAATGTTTAGATTAGCTGTTTAGGTCGAACAGTAAAAAATGTCGTTTAAAATATTTTTGAAATTCGAAAAATAAATACTTATATACCATTATATGGGTTATATTCTATGTTTTATATGAGCATAATACAAAATAGGAAATTAGAAAGTAGTAAGGTGGCGATAATAAATGACCAATATTCTTATTTTGTTGCAGGTGATTATGCTTGTTTTACTTTTTATCTATATGATAAATAATTCTAGTAATCAGAGGACAAATAAATTAGTAATAGATAAAGAGAACCATAAGGAACTAGACAAACTTAATAAATTAAGAGCGATAAAACTTACTCAACCGTTAACAGAGAAAAGTAGACCTAAAAACTTTGAAGAAATAATAGGGCAGGAAAAGGGTATTAAGGCCTTGAAAGCCGCTTTATGTGGTGCTAACCCACAGCATGTTATAATATATGGTCCTCCAGGAGTTGGAAAGACAGCTGCAGCAAGGTTAGTTCTTGAAGAAGCTAAAAAGAGTAATAACTCACCGTTTAGAGATTTGGCAAAGTTTGTGGAGATAGATGCTACAACTCTTAGGTTTGATGAAAGAGGAATAGCAGATCCATTAATTGGTTCTGTTCATGATCCTATATATCAGGGAGCTGGTACCTTAGGGGTAGCTGGAATACCTCAACCAAAGCCAGGTGCTGTTACTAAGGCGCATGGTGGGGTATTGTTTATCGATGAGATAGGAGAGTTACATCCTATACAACTCAATAAGCTTTTAAAGGTATTGGAAGATAGAAAAGTATTTTTAGACAGTGCGTATTATAGTTCTGAAGATCCCAATATGCCTACTTACATTAAGGAGGTATTTGAAAAAGGATTGCCAGCTGATTTTAGACTAATAGGGGCTACTACACGTAGTCCAGAAGAGATAGTGCCAGCGATTAGATCTAGATGTGTCGAAATATTTTTTAGAGCTTTAGTACCAGAGGAAATTAAACAAATAGCAGACAATGCTGTAAAAAAAGTAGGCCTTGGAATATGTAGTAATGGATTAGATATAGTAAGTAGGTACTGTTCCAATGGTAGAGAAGTGGTTAACTTAATTCAACTATGTTCAGGATTAGCTATAAATGAAGGCAGAACTATAATAAATGAAGAAGATATAGAATGGGTAGTTGAGAACGGACAGTATTCCTTAAGACCTGAAAAGATGGTTGGAACTAAACCTAAGGTTGGAGTGGTAAATGGATTGGCTGTTTATGGTGCTAATATGGGTACTGTAATAGAGATTGAAGCTAGTGCTAAGAAAGTTATAGGCAGAAAGGGTAGCCTAAAGATTACTGGCATTATTGAAGAAGAAGAAATATCATCTTCTAACAGAAAGGTGAAGAGAAAGAGTACTGCTTATTGTTCGGTAGAAAACGTACTAACAGTACTAAATAATAATTTTGATATAGAGTGTGAAAATTATGATATTCATATAAATTTTCTAGGTGGTGTACCAATCGATGGTCCTTCAGCAGGTATAAGTATAGCAACTGCAGTGTATAGTGCTGTAAAAAATATACCTATTAACAATCAGGTGGCAATGACAGGAGAGATTTCTCTGCAGGGTCTAGTGAAGCCTATAGGTGGAGTAAATGCAAAGGTATCTGCAGCTCAAAAGGCTGGTGCTAAGATTGTAATAGTTCCAAGTGAAAATTATAGTCAGTCCTTTGAGGCTTTAGAGGGGATAAAAGTTAAGGCGGTAGATAATATCATTGAGGTAATAAACTTGGCATTGGTCAATATATGTGATAAAATAAGTAGTAATGCTCCTACAGAGCAATCAGTAGAAGTTTTATCTGCAAGATCACTAAATAATTGATATAAGTGCTGCTGATATCAGCAGCACTTATTGTGTTAAAAATCAATACTAATATTTATTGAAAAATAGCCATATAATGTGTATACTAAATAGGTCTAATTGATAAAATTAATTTGTGGAGGGGAGAAGCATGAATAAAGAGATAAAAGTTCTTCCTTTAATTCCTCTTAGAGGAATAACCATTTTTCCAAACATGGTTATTCATTTTGATGTAGGTAGAGAGAAATCCATTGCTGCTTTAGAAGAAGCGATGTTAAATAATCAGCAAATTTTCCTTGCGACTCAAAAGGATGCTAAGATTGAAGAACCAGTAAAAGAGGATATATATGAAGTAGGAACACTTTGTACAATTAAACAACTTCTGAAACTACCAGGAGAGACTATAAGAGTATTGGTGGAAGGTGTTAATAGAGGAAAAATACTTTCTCTAAGCGATGATGATAAGTACTTTACAATAGAAGCTGAGATATATACTGAGGATGAAGAAGATACATTAAGTGAAAAGGTTAAATTAGAGTTAGAAGCACTTACAAGATCACTTAAGGATGAATTTAGTGACTATTTAAGTTTATCAGGGAATACTTCTTCGGATATAATTATCTCATTGGATGACATTGAGAATCCTGCTAGATTAGCGGATGTTGTAGCATCATATTTATTGCTAAAACAAGAAGTTAGACAAGAAATATTAGAAACTTTTGATATTAAAAAGAGATTAGAAAAATTAATTGTAATTGTTAAGAATGAGATTGAAGTTCTAAAGATAGAGAAGAAAATCGGTTATAAAGTAAAGAAAAAGATGGATAAACTTCAGAAGGAATACTATCTTAGAGAACAACTTAAAGTTATACAAGAAGAGCTAGGCGAAGATGATGAGGATAGAAAAGAAGTTGAAGCTTATGAGAGTAAAATCAAAAAGCTTAAACTTCCTAAAGAAGCTAAAGAAAAAGCTTTATATGAGCTTTCTAGACTTAAAACTTCAGGAAGCTATTCCTCCGAAGGAAATATAATAAGAACCTATTTGGATTGGATTTTAGATTTACCTTGGAGCAAGCAAACCAAAGATAACGTAGATATCAAGAAGGCAAGAGAAGTTCTTCAAGAAGATCACTATGGATTAGAGGACGTTAAAGAAAGAATTATAGAATATCTTTCTGTTAAAAAGGTAAGTAATACTTTGAAGGGACCTATTATATGTTTAGTTGGACCTCCAGGAGTTGGTAAGACATCCATTGCTAGAAGTGTAGCTAAGGCTCTCAATAGGAACTTTGTAAGAATGTCCTTAGGTGGTGTAAGAGATGAAGCTGAGATAAGAGGTCATAGAAGAACTTATGTTGGTGCAATACCTGGAAGAATTATATATGGAATGAAGCAAGCTAAGTCAATGAATCCTTTATTTTTATTAGATGAAATAGATAAAATGGCAAATGACTTTAAAGGCGATCCTGCAGATGCACTTTTAGAAGTGTTGGATGCAGAGCAAAATTCTACTTTTAGAGACAATTATCTAGAAGTAGAGATGGACTTATCAAATGTTATGTTTTTAACTACTGCAAATTCTTTAGATACAATTCCTAGACCTCTTCTAGATAGAATGGAGGTTATAGAAGTATCTGGGTACACATATGAAGAGAAATATCATATAGTGAAAAAATATCTTATTCCTAAGCAATTAGAAGAACATGGCATAAAGAATAATGAGATAAAGATAAGTGATAATTCTGTAAAGCTTATTATAGAAGGTTACACAAGAGAATCAGGTGTAAGAAGTCTTGAGAGAAGAGTAGGAAGCATAATAAGAAAAGCAATAAAAGATATGATGGAAAAAGAAAAAACAAGTGTATTAGTAACTCCAACGGTAGTAGAAAAATATTTAGGACCTAAGGTATTTAACTATGATAAAGTAGATAAAGCAGATAAAGTTGGAGTAGTTACTGGAATGGCTTGGACTGCATATGGCGGAGACACACTGCCAGTAGAGGTTATGGTAATGGACGGAACTGGTAAGCTAGAGCTAACCGGCCAGCTTGGTGATGTTATGAAGGAATCAGCTAGAGCAGGATATACCTATGTTAGAGCTAATGCTAAAAGACTTAATATAGAAGATGATTTCTATAAATCAAAGGATATTCATATACATGTTCCAGAAGGTGCTGTACCTAAAGATGGTCCATCTGCAGGAGTGACTATGATAACTGCATTGGTATCTGCGCTTTCTAACAAAAAGGTTAAGAGTAACGTAGCGATGACTGGAGAGATAACTCTTACAGGAAGAGTTCTTCCTATTGGAGGATTAAAAGAGAAGAGTTTAGCAGCTTATAGAGCTGGAATAGATACAGTAATAGTTCCTAAGGAAAATGAAAAAGATATATTAAAAATACCACAAAGTATAAAGGGTAAGCTTAATTTTATACTTGCTGAAAAAGTAGATACAGTACTGGAAAATGCATTGGTTGGAGCTGATAAAAATGAAGATTAAGAACTCAGAGTTTATTACTTCCGCAGTTAGAAGGGAGCAATATCCTACAGATGAGAGAATAGAAGTTGCTTTCGTAGGGAGATCAAATGTCGGTAAGTCATCAATAATAAATTCTATAACTAATAGGAGAGGACTTGCAAAGGTAAGTCAAACTCCTGGGAAAACTAGACTTATAAACTTTTTTCTCATAAATAATGATTTTTACTTGGTAGACTTGCCTGGATATGGCTATGCAAAGGTATCAAAGACTGAGAAGGCTAGTTGGGGAAAGATAATTGAGACATATCTTAGCTCAAGATTACAGTTGAAAAGAGTTGTACTTTTAGTTGATTGTAGACACAAGCCTACAGAAGATGATATTATGATGCATGAATGGATAAAGCACTACGGGTATGATGTTTTAGTTATAGCTACTAAAAGCGATAAATTATCTAAAAATGAACTTAGAAAAAGCGAAAAAGTAATAAGAGATACTTTGAAGTTAGCTCAAGAAGATAAGTTATATTATTTCTCTTCATTAAATAAAGTTGGAAGAGATGAGCTAGTGGATTCAATATTTGACGATATTATACTTAAAGATGATGAGCAGCCAAAAGAATCCTAATATGTTAAATTACTAAGCTTACAAAGTTAATAAAAAGACATTAAATCACTTGAAGATTTAATGTCTTTTTTTATTGTATAGAAAAATATAAAGGAAATTTTATTCACCTGTTAGATTTCACTTATGTACATTGGGAAAGGCAGATGTAAAAAAAATCTTACTGAAGAAGATCGCTTCAGTGACTTTTTTAGACGCTAAAAAACTGAACTTGTTGGGATGAAGTGGTACATCCTTAGGTACATATTTAGCATAATTTCATATCTTAAAATTATACCGATTCTTATCGATTCGCAACTGGAGAAAAAATATTAGAAAGAATGAATAATTAATATAGTAAAATAATATATTCTCTCCTGACGAATTATATTCCTAAAAACAGTGTCAAATTGGAATTGGTAGAATAGTATATATTATAAATCCAAATAAATCCATTTTAACAAGAAGGAGGAAGATTTATGGAACTAAATGAAATCCTAAATGGATTAACAGGCGGCAATGATAACTGTAATGATAACTGTGGAACAGGTAATAGAGGGTTTGGAGGATCTGGAATCTGGATAATATTCTTACTACTAATCTTCTGTGGATGCGGAAACGGTGGGAATTATGGTGGAGGCAATGGTGGTTATGGAGCAATAAACCCTTGCTGCTGCAATGTTAAGAAAACTAAACATGGATGCTGTAAGCAAACCTGTTATTATCCACAACAAAATCCATGCTGTGGCGGAGGATATCCTGGATACGGCGGAGGATATGGTGGATATGGCCTAGGCGGTGGATGTGGCTTTGGTGGCTACGGTTCAAACTGGCTATGGTTCTTAATTATAATCCTATTCTTTGTATGTGGAGGATGGGGCAGAGGTAACAACTGTGGATGCAACGATAACAACACATGCGTAAACGACTAATAAACAATGAAATACTAAAGTATAAAAAAATGATGATAGGAGGATTTTGATATGTCAAAGAGAAAATGCTGCTGTGACCCATGCTGTAACCCATATGGTGGTGGATACCCAATGCCAATGTACGGTGGTGGATATGGTCCTGGAATCGGTGGATTTGGTGGAGGATCTAGCTGTGGAGGCTTCGGTGGAAGTCCTTGTACAATAGCTATACTACTATTAATATTCCAGTATTCTGGATTACTATGCAACAATAAGGGATTTCTTCTAATACTATTATTCTTATTATGTGGCTGCGGTGGCTTCGGTGGTAACAGAGGCGGAGCTGGATTCTTCCAACCAAGATGCTGCTAAAACCATAAGTTAACAATGCTAGGGAAAGGAGCTTTAAGATATGTGTAATAGTTGTTGCAACTATGGATATCCTGTATTTGGTCCCCAGTATGGTTATTATCCAAATGGAAGAAGTGGAAGTTATAATGGATGTGGTTGGCTAATAGCTTTCATTATCTTATGGATTTCCGGAGTATTATGTAATAAAAATGGGTTCATACTATTCTTATTATTCTGGCTATGCAGCTCAGGTAGAGGCTGCAATACACCATACGGTGGCTATGGATATGGCTATCGCTAGAATATAGATTGGAGGGCTTTATGCCCTCCAAAAAAATATATTATTTTATTCTTAAGCAAATTTTATATAATACATACACAGTAATTAATTGGAGGGAGTATTATGCCAAAGCATAGACATAGAGGCAGAAACGAGAACCTTGGTGGCATGAATAACATGGGACCCATGGGAAACATGGGAAACATGGGGAATATGAACAACATGAATAATATGAACAACATGAGTAATATGAATAATATGGGACCTATGGGGAACATTATGAATAGTATGATGGGATCAATGGGAAGCATGAACCCATTAAGTTTTCTTACAGGAGGATTGCCATTTCCTTTTAGCATGAATCCTCAAATGTCTGAAATGTTTAATAATATAGATCTTAATAATTTATCATCCCTATTTTCATCCATGTCACCTGAAGGATTTGATTTAAACAATTTAGGTTCTATGTTTAACTCTTTTAATGGTGGAAGCAACAATGGAGGATTTAATAGCAATCAAACACAGTATAGTGGGCCTGTTAATTTTTCAGGTGGTGAAGATGGTAACATATCTATGTTAAGAGCAGTAAGAAGTTTTGTAGATCCAGCTAGAGCTAGATTTATTGATAGAGTTATAGAAATGTACCAATCTGGTGAAATAGAATATTAAAATAATAAATATGTATAAAAAAAGCAAACTAGTCAATAATAATAAATGTAGTTAGGAGAAATCTCCTATAGCTAAATGAAGACTGTCTTCATTAAAGCTAAAACCCCCCATCCCCCTTTTGGGTCGCGAAAGCGACCCTTTTAATTTTTCTGTATTTTTATAGAATTTATTTTAAATTTATCATCTTCTTTCATTACATTGATTTTTAATTTTACTTGAGTAGGATCACCAATACCTTGAGCCATAACTTTTTTAAAATTTAAAGTCCACTGTATTTCTCTTGGAGAACCTTTCTCATCCCATTTTGTATCATTGAAGAGTGCATCTTGAAATTCATAAATATAATCTTTCTTGTCAAGTTTCCAAATGAGAGACATACTATCACTATCTATATCTGAAGTGAAGACATCATAAGTGTTATCTAGTTCACCTGAACTTTCAATCATGTCAATAAAAAGTAGTACATTTTGAAGACCAGGTATTGTTAAGCTATCAGAACTAACTTTTTTTAGAGAATCTTTTATTAGTATATACTGAGAGGTATCCTTATTACTGCTTTTTAAATTCATGGATATAAGCTTAGGGGTCTTGTTGTTTTTAGAGTCTAATATACCAAAGACATTATTTGATCCAAAGTAAATATCTCTATATTCTCCACTAGAGTAGTAAAATATATGCTGAATTGGAACTTTGTCTTGGGAAGCTTGGACTAGTATCTCTGGTATTTTATCTCTAGAAAGATCTATTAGAGAAACACTCATAGGCCAAAAACTTGAGTATGTTCCAACGGTTCCGATCTTTTTGTCAGGGTCTAAAAAAATTGTTTTTCCTAAGCTATGAACTTCCATATAATATTTATTGCTTTGCGTAGATATATATAAGATATCATCCTTACCATCACCGTTTAAGTCTTTTTTTATAGCCTTTTCATTTGTTACTAAAGTATTAGTTGATACAGCTTGGTCATCTTGTGGCCTAGACTTTAACGTAAAAAAAATAAATATAGTTATCATAATCAAAATAGTGATTAAGATAAAGGTTAAGATATAGAAAAATTTCTTATTCATAAGTACTATGGTTCTTTTCATTTTATCACCTCGTTAAAATTATATGAAACAAACATAGAATAAATTAATTTACACAAAATATTATTAAGTTATTTTAGGAGGTGTAATATGAAAAAGCTGAAGAATATTATTTCTATTGCTTTGCTAGTAGCTTTAAGCTTTACGTTTCTCATAAGTTGCTCAAAAAGTAAATCTGAATCAAGCGGTAAACTTAGTATATTGATTGAGAATAATGCTTCGCAGGATGTGGATGGAATAAATACATTGATTGCAAACTATAAAAAGGATCATCCAAAAATAGAAATAAAAATTGAAAACATGACAGAGCAAGATAAGATAGAGAAGGTCACATCTGAAAAGTCAGATTATGATGTTCTGATCTGTGAGAGAAACCTTATGATAAGTATGGCTAGGCAAGGAAATATAGCAGATATATCTAGTAGTATAGGAAATAATAAGGTTATAGATAAGTTTTATGGTATTGTTTCAACCTATGGAAGGGTAGATAACAAATATTTTGGTATGGGAATTATACCATATTCCATGAATTTTATATATAATAGGGAACAAGCAACTGGTATTGGAGGAAATCCAGATGATATTAACTTGACGGCATTACTAAAGATAGCTAAAGATAAGAATATGAAGATACCAGTGGCTTTACCAAAAGATATGGATATATCTTTAGCAATTGCTTCAATAGTAGCCGATAATATGATTAATGAAGCTGATTTAGAAAAAAACTTTGATATAGGTGAAGAGAAATATAAGAACTTTTCGCAGATGCAGCAAGTGTTTAGCTATATGAATACTCTATATAAAGACTATGGTATTAATACTGATAAGTTTGTAGCGAGTGATAGTAGTATAGTAAAAAAGGTAGAGAGTGGAGAAGTCCCTTTTGCATTTGTTACTTCATTAAGTTCAAAAGAATTAAGTGAGAGTAAGAAAATTGGAGTTGCCAATAGCAATCTTATGGAGAGTTTGAAGATAAATCCTCCGGTGATAATTGATCATATAGTATGTCAACTACAAAATGCTAAGAATAAGGATGAAGTTGCTAGATTTATAGATTATTTATCTGATGATAAGGCATATGAAAGTCTAGCGGCAGAAGGAATAATAACCGGCAATAGAAGTGCAAACTCTAAGCTAAAGGAAGTACAATCTCAGATGCTTTGGCCAATAACTGTTGCAAATGAAAATAACATAGTGTTTTATCATAATCTGCCATATAAAATGAAACCTACCTTAATAGAGCAGACAAAAAGTATATTAAATGGTGGATATAGTGGTAACGAGTGGCAGAATATTCTTTCTAAAACTTATTCAAAAGAAAAATAAAGCTACTTATTTAAGTAGCTTTATTTTTCTTGACATTCCTGACAAATACCATAGAAATAAACTTTGTTAGAAAGAACTTTGTATTTGCTATGATTTTCAGCTTCTTTATTAAGCCCGCTTAGATCTAACTGATCTAAATCATCAACTCTTCCACAATTGACGCATTGAATATGTGGATGAGGAGTAGAAAAAGCATCGTATCTGAAATTTCCTTCGCCCACGTTAATCTCTTGTACTAAACCAACCTCAACTAGAGTTTTCAAAGCTTTGTAAACAGTGGCTAAACTCATAGTAGGATAGTCAGCTTGAAGTGCTTTATATATAACTTCTGCAGAAGGATGTTCCTTAGTGCCTTTTAAGTATTTATATACAGCAATTCTTTGAGGTGTTAGCTTTAATTTTTTTTCTCTAAAGATACTTGTTATATTATCCATTTTCACCATCCTCAATATTGTGATATCTATATTATATAATAATTATTATTAACTGTCAAATACTACTACTTACCACTTGCGAAAAAAGTAAAAAAATATTTTTTAATAAACTCTTGTAATAGTAATCTGTATCTGTTAAAATATAAACGAAGTTGTTAATTAATTAACAAATTTCAAGTCCATGTTCATTTTCTATTTATCCTTAAGAACAGTTTTACTGTTCTTTTATTTTTTTGCTTTAAAATAATATTGTATAAAAGAAAAGGCATCAAAAGATATAAAAAAACGTCATATTTTGAATATGACGTTTTTATTGCTTATTAAGTATTAATTTATATATAACTGTTTTCTCAAACTACAAGTTTTTATTGTGGAATTTTCTTATATAAGCGGTTATTGCGATAGTTAATGCATAATCAAATACAAGAAAGCCTACTTGAGCTCCTATAATAAGAAGCCATACTGGTACTTTCTTCATAGCATCAGTGATTAAAAACACACTATATAGTTTATAGATTACAAAAAAGCATAGATTGAAGAATATTATTTTTAAAACATACTCTATTAATATAGAATTAATACGTTCTATATAATATTTTATAAATCCATAGGACCCAAAGAATATTATATATAAAAAAGCAGTAAGTTTATTTGCTAGAAGTAAAGCTAAAATAGACGTTGAAACGTAAATTAAAACTGATGTTGATATGGAAGTGGCCATGATTGATATTGGAATCAAAATTGATGCCAAAGCAATAAAAGCTAATCTATTTGTAGGTAAGACACCAGACAAATATAAGAATATAACTGATAGGGCTGTAAATATACCCCCTTTTGCCATATGACTTGCTTTCATATAACAGCTCTCCTTTTCCTATAGCTTAGCAACAACCAATTAAATCTCCACCAAAGCATTCACATAAACTATCAAGACACCATAATTGCATGCAGCATTCAAAAGCATCATTATTCCTACTTGTTCTATAGTAGGACTGTCTATAATTATTATTTCTTGAAGATACTCTATTTAGAGTGTCTCTATACTCCCCGTTATTCGGATCTAAAGAGCAAGCTTGCTGAAGAAAGCTGTAAGCAGAGTCCATATGACCTTTTTGAAGCATAACTATACCATATAGGTAATTCCACTCTGCATCACGCATTTTCATAGCGTTTAACTTGTATTCTGCATCTGAAACTCTTCCAGAAGCCAGGTCTCTACGAATTTCAGCATAGTTTGCATTGTATGATCCGTTGGAAGATGTATTACTACTATCATACCCAGAGTAGTTGTTTTTATAGTTGCTCTTTACATTTTTAAGAAGGTAATCATAAGCTTCGTTTAATTCCCTCATTTTATCTTCTGCTAAATCTTTTAAGGGATTATTGCCATATTGATCGGGATGATATTTTTTTGCAAGCTCTCTATAAGCTTTCTTTATCTCTTCTTCTGAGGCGCCTTCTTTAAGTCCAAGTACTTCGTAAGGATTATTCATAAAATGTCCTCCTGTCAGTTGAATTATTGTCTTCATATTTTTTTATTACGGAATCTAACTTATCCATCAATCCGAGTTTTAGAATATTGTCTAATATTTCATTATTTTTGGTAACATTTAGCTCCATAAATGAATTATAACACTGAGATGCATAGCTTAAAAGAGAAAACTCTGCTCTTTGTAGTATGCTATGATAAAATTCATGAAAACTTAAGTTTTTATCATTAAGACAATTATTAAACACATTAAATTTTTTCTTTTCCATATCTTCTTTAAGATCATCTAAAGCATCTATTAGATAAATCCATTTACCAAGATTATATCCTAGATTGTACAAGTTATCCCTTAATATTTGGGAGTCATTTATAAATTCACCAGGAAATTTTCGCATAAGTTCTCCAGTAAGATTACCAAAAGGATGAGCAATTTCATCTAATGTATAATTGGTATGATTTAATTCCTTATAGGTTAGATCGTTAAGTTCAGTATTTATGATTTCATTAATAGTAGAATATTTTTTAGAAAATAAGTTTTTACTGTTAACGAACATTACGGACATTAATTTAGCTTTTAAGCTTTTATCATCATTTATATCATCTACTAGTTTATAGTAAAATAGTGCAACATTTATATGTGCAGAATAATCTAATGCAGAACTATTTTTTAATATTATTTTCTTTTGAGTGGGATGAAGTGCACAGACGATCCTATTATAATCATTTTCTTCTTTAATTAAAGCATCAAGTAAGATAGATAAAAAGGTCATATCATAATTAAGTGATATTCTAGGCATATTGCCATAAATCGATTTTATAGAGTGGCATAAGCCGCAATAATAGGATTTAAATCTTTCATAGTCTTTTACTTTAAGCTCCATCCTGTAGGGTAAAACATATCCAAACAAATATCTACACTCCTTAGTCTTTACTCTTTGGCAAACTTATACTATTAAACAAATTTGTGAAAAGTATATTTTAATATAATAATTGTAGCAAACAAATCAGATTATATATATTTGCTGAATCAAAATAAAAAACAATTACCAAGTTAATTGGCCTTAACAACTAATGTCATTATAGTAATAGTTTATCTATAATATATAATTAAATAAAGAATATAGTCAATAACCTTTACTAAAAGATGCTAAAGTGATAAACTTAACTTTAGTAGCGGAAGTCATATATTTTATTTTAAGGAGGGACTGAAATATGGCAAAATATAAAATTGGTGATGAGTTACTTATCATTAATGACCCAAACGAAGAAAAAGATAGACTTAAGGATCTTACTAAATTAAGTATAGATGGTGACTATGCACAGATATCATGGGGACTAAAAGTAATTAAGGTAGAATATGAGAAACCTTATGTTACATTGACATATAGAAATGCCAATGGCGAGCTAAACAAAGTATTTGCAGAATGTCGTGATGTAGAGAACTTTGATCAAGAAAAAGTACTTGAAAAAGCATTACTTAAAGCATTCCAAAACGAAATTATAAATATAAGTGTTACTAAAAATACTATACACCCTGAATGCAGATACAACAGATAGTAATTAAGGTTTATTAGGAATTTTTTAATTAATGATAATATCTACAAAAGAAGATGTGAAAACATCTTCTTTTTTGTTGTTTATGAAATTATAAATGTTTTGCTAGAAAAAAACTAGTGATTTAAAGGACTTAGATAAGCTGTTTGCTATAAAAAGTAAAAAAATGTAGCCTGCCAGATTTTTCTCATATATATTGGCAAAGTAAGATAGGCAAAAAGATTATTTTTTATATACTATAAAAAAATGAAGCAACTGTTACCTGTCGAAACTCCTTAAGTGTATTTAAGAAAACTAGATATGCAAAACAATAACAATTGTATATTTAATTAGAAATATAAAATATATTTGAAATTATTTCAATGTTCTAATAAAATATAAATAATAAATATTTAAATTGAAAAACAAGCAGTAATTAAAAAATACCTTTTAAAATATCCATTATAAGTAAAAAAATACTTGCTTTGATATAATATGTCGTGAATAAAATGTTAAAAATAGATTAAATTAGATTATAATAATATAAGAGGAATTTGTAGAAATTAAAAAGGCAAAGACTTAAAAGTCTTTACCTAGTGATTTTTAGTGCATTTACGATATTCTTGTTTTTTAATATTACGTTAAATAATATGTACCCTACTATAGAAACTACTACAAATTCTCCAATTGCTACAAAACCGCAGGATAGTATTAGAGGGTGAATTCCAAAGGCTGCATTTGGTGCAAAGCCTAAAAAGTAAAGTTCTCCTCCAACTATAAGACCATTAAATATGGTTGGCCATAATGTAGCAATAAATAAGTTTTTGGTTCTACTTGTGAAGAATACTGCTAAAAAAGTAGCAAAAGCTCCTATTCCTATATCAAGAGGTCCAATTGGACTTGATAGATTGGCTAAAATGCAGCCTAAAACTAAGCCAGGTATATACTTTCTGTCTATAAAAGCCAGAAGTACCAAAACTTCGGAAATTCTTAGTTGAATAGGACCATAAGCCATCCAAGAAAATGAAAGTGTTATTACTACATATAGTGCAGCAACAATTGCCGTGTAGGCTAAAAACCTGATTTTTGATTGTGTATTCATAAAATAACCTCCTTTTTTTTATGTGGGTACAAGGATAAAACACAAAAATCGAGTGTAATTATATCATATGTATGAATTTTATGAAATAGAAATCCTATTTTTTTAGACATAAATTTTACTTTACGGATACTTGAGGAGATTATATGGAAATTTTTATAGCTAGACAACCTATATTTAATAGAAATAAGAGAGTTTTTGGATATGAATTGTTGTATAGAAATAGTAATGTAAATAAGTTTGCTAATATAGATGGTGATATTGCAACAAGAAAGCTTTTATCTAACGCAGCAGTACTTGAGTTAGATAAAATTACGGAAGGTAAAAAAGCTTTTATAAATTTCACCCAAAATACTCTTATTGAAGAGTTACCAACTCTTTTGCCTAAGGAAACAGTTGTAGTTGAAATATTAGAAGATGTTGAACTTACAGATGATGTTATTACAGCATGCAAAAAACTTAAGAACAAAGGTTATACCATTGCAGTTGATGACTTTGCAAATGACAGAGATATAACCCCTTTAATAGGTATGCTTGATATTGTTAAGGTGGACTTTTCTTTAACTACAGAAGAGCAACAGAAAGAGATATGTAGCACTTTTAAAAAGTTAGGAATTAAGGTTTTAGCTGAAAAAGTTGAAAATAGTATAGATTTTGAAAAGGCATTGGATGTAGGCTATGATTATTTTCAAGGGTTCTTCTTTAGTAAGCCTAAGATTATTTCAGGAAAGCATAGTCCGGTGGCGAGTACAAGTTTTGTTATATTTATGAGAGAATTAAAGAAGAGTGATGTAAGTCTTGAAAGTTTGGAACAGTTTATAATAAGCGATGCATCTTTATCTTATAAGCTAATAAAATATATAAATTCTGCACATTTTGGAATTCCTAATAGGATAAAGTCAGTTAGACAAGCAATTACTCTACTAGGGATAAAAGAATTAGAGAAATGGGTAATATTGCTTAGTTTTAACTTATTTACAGACCCTGATTACGAAGAGCTTTCTAAAAATGCTATGGTTAGAGCTCATTTTTGTGAGGCTTTATGCGAAGCAATGGGAAATAGCGTATCAGCATCTGCTTTTATGGTAGGATTATTCTCTCACTTAGATGTAGTGCTTTCAACAGATATGGAAACTTTACTTGAAGAACTTCCAGTTGATGAGGAAATAAAAAGAGCATTAATAAAAAAAGATAACTTTCTTTATGAAATATTAGACATCTCAATTAGTTATGAAAGTATGGACGTTGATAAACTAATGATATTTACAGAAAAACATAATATAGCTATCGAGAAACTGTCCAATATATATATTGATTCATTAGAATGGGTTGGAAGTATGAATGAATAAATAAAACTAGTTAAATTGTTAACAAAAAGTCTCTTTATTTTTTTCTAAAATTAAAATATAATATCTCTATAGAAAAATGGGAAGAATTTTCTTAATTGTTAAAGGGGGGATAATTATGGGAAACTGTCCTTTTTGGTCAAATTATAATCAAGCAATTGAATGTAATCAAGAATGTCCTATGAAAAGTAGTACACAAGATAAAGAAGATTGTGTATTTAGGACGCATCTTACAGGAGTTTCATTAAAGGAAGTAACTGGTGCTGTAGAATTCTCAGAGGAAATTGAAGAGGATTATTTCATCAAAAAGTTTAAGACTTCCACAGGATACTAAAACTTACATATGTTGAATTAAGCAATCTATAAGCATATAATTAGGTTTTGTTTAAAATATATATTCTGTTTAAAGCCTAAAAATAAGTGCCCTTCAGATAGTGTGTTTTATCTGAAGGACACTTATTTTTGTAATCTTTTGTGTTTTATGGGGTTTTAACCCTATCTAAAATAAGAAGTTTAATTTTATTATAGTAACCGCTTACGTTCTTATTTGTATTGATCTGTATATTTATGTAATAGGCTTTGCTTTAAACTCCATAGATTACTTGATAAATCAACATAGTAAGTATGAGGATTTTCAAATCTTAAAACTTCTGGCCAAAGTTTTTCGGTTTCTTCGCTAGCAAAATCTTTTATTTCAAGTACAGAAGGGTTTTCGTAAACTTGCTTACCTTTATCAAAAACTTGTACCATCAAGTCTTTAACATAGAAGTTTGTAAGCTTTTTTCTTTTCCAAGTATAAACAGGATCAAAAATTTCTAAACTGCTATCGGTGTTTATTACTTCATTGTTAAGAGCTATAAGATCAGCAATAGCCATATCGTTGTCCTTGTCAAAGATTCTATAAATCTTTTTAAAACCAGGGTTTGTTATCTTTTCTTCATTTTCACTTATTTTAATCTTAGGAACTATTTTGTTATCTTCTTCTATAGCAACTAACTTATATACCCCACCAAATACCGGTTCTGATTTGGCAGTGATTAGTCTTTCGCCTACACCAAAAGAATCAATCTTAGCTCCTTGAGCTATTACATCGCTTATAATATGCTCATCAAGAGAGTTTGAAATTACGATTTTACAATCATTATAACCAGCAGCATCAAGTAGCTTTCTACATTTTTTTGTAAGATAAGTTATATCTCCGCTATCTATTCTTATTCCCTTAGGTCTAAGTCCCTTTGGTTTCAAAACTTCATCAAAAACCTTTATGGCATTAGGTATACCTGATTTTAATACATTATAGGTATCTACTAAGAAGGTGCAGTTTTCTGGGTAAACTTCAGCCCAAGCTTTAAAAGCTTCATATTCATTTGGATAAAGTTGAACCCAAGAATGAGCCATCGTTCCAGAAGCCGGAATGTCAAACATTTCTTCTGCTATAGTACAAGCTGTAGAAGCGCAGCCACCAATTACAGCAGCTCTAGCACCATATATAGCTCCATCGTATCCTTGAGCTCTTCTAGAACCAAACTCCATAACCGTTCTTCCCTGTGCGGCTCTGCATATTCTATTTGCTTTTGTAGCGATAAGTGTTTGATGATTTATTGTAAGAAGTATCATAGTTTCAATAAACTGTGCTTGTATAACTGGACCTCTTACAGTTACCAAAGGCTCATTTGGAAATACTGGATTACCTTCTGGTACAGCCCATACATCACAGCAAAACTCAAAGTCTTCAAGATATTTTAAAAATTCATCAGCAAATATTTGTTTGCTTCTTAAATAATCGATGTCTTCTTTAGTGAATTTTAAATTGCTTAGGTATTCAATAAGCTGTTCAACACCAGCCATTATACAGTATCCACCACCATCAGGAACTCTTCTGAAAAACATATCAAAATAAGCTATCTTATCTTTTAATCCATCCTTAAGATATCCATTTCCCATAGTAAGTTCATAGAAATCTACAAGCATAGTCAAATTTCTAGAACTTCTTACATCGAAGTTAATTTCTTTTGTCATAGTTAATCTCCTTTACATGAAATACCATAAGGATATTGTAACCTTATAAATTAATTATTACAATATACTTAGAAATTTTTAAGCTTACTCATATCTTTGAGTTTGAGCTTTGTGATATATAGGCAATAATTTACTTAGGGCAATGGAAGACATATATGCTTTTATATAAGTCAAGTTTGATGTTATACTTAAGAATGTGTTTCATTTGCTATAATTATATATAGGTTTCAAGTCAGTATACAAATTCAGAGATATAATTATAGATGAGGCAGTTATTAATATATGTGTAAAGGGCTCCTAGAAGAAATGGTGGGAGTTTTATAAATGGATCTTATATAAGGTACGCATATTCACATAGAATTGAATGAACAAAGGTAGGAGAACAGTGACTAATTTAGATGAATTTCAAGAACAAGCGGTTAGATGTAATAGTAGAAATACCTTAGTAATTGCTGCTCCTGGTAGCGGAAAAACTATGGTTATTATAAATAGAATAAAGTTTTTGATAGAAGAAAGAAAAGTACACCCAAGTAACATTGTAGTAATAACTTTTACAAGGGCAGCAGCTCAAAACATGAAGGATAGGTTTACTAAGCTTTGTAAGTTAAATAACTATCCTTTCTTCGGTACCTTTCATGGTCTTTTTTATAAGATATTGAAAAGGCATCAAAGAAATGTGGATTTGATTAATCCTAGTGAGGGGTATAGGCTGATAAACAAAGTATTATTAGAAAAGCTTCATGAAGTAGGAGAGGAAAAAGTTAAGGAAGTGCTAAACAACATATCACTTTTTAAAACCTCCAATACTTCAATAGATGACTTTGAATCCTCTATAAGCAAGGAAGTATTTATGGAATGCTATGAAAAGTATGAGGAGTACAAGAAACAGAGAAATCTGATGGATTTCGATGATTTGCAGCTTAGATGTAAAGAACTTTTCTTAAGAGAACCAAAAATTTTAAATGGTTATAGAAAATTATTCAGATATATATTAGTAGATGAGTTTCAAGACTGTGATGATCTACAGATAAGCCTTTTAAAACTCTTAAACAACAGCAATTCTGTATTTGCAGTTGGCGATGAAGATCAATGTATTTATACCTTTAGAGGCTCAAAGCCTGAGTATATGGTTGAGTTCCACAATAACTTTGACCAAGGAGAAAAGTTTTACCTAAATTATAATTATAGAAGTACTAGTAATATTGTAGATTTGTCCAAGGAGATAATAGTAAATAATAAGAACAGAAATAACAAGAAGATTCAATACTTTAGGAAAGAAACTGGAAGATTAGAAGTGGTTATTCCTTTTAATGAAAGTTCTCAAATCGAAGATATCATCGGAAAGATTAAAGGATTTAAGAACAGTGGAGACAGATATAAAGATAATGCCATACTTTATAGAACCAATATGGAGTCAAGAAGCATTATAGATGGTTTTATTAGACATAAGATTCCCTTTAAGCTTTTAGATAAGGAATATAACTTTTTCCATCATTTCATATGTAAAGACATACTAGCTTATTTAAAGCTATCCATAGATCCTTGGGACATGGAAAGCTTTACTAGAGTTATAAACAAACCCTTTAGGTATATTTCAAAGTCTAACCTGGAAAAGGTTAGCGCTTCAAGAATCAAAGAAAGTAATTTTAAGAAGCTGATGGAACTAGGAGACATACATCCTTTTCAGCTTAAGAAAATTGACGAGCTTCAAAGAGACGTAGCTAATTTGAACAAGATGACCTTAAGCAGTGCCATTGACTTTATATTATTTGAATTAGAGTACTATAGCTATCTGAGAGAATATAGTGATAAGTTCAAGCAAAGTATCAATGAACTTGATGAAATCGTAGAAGAATTTAAGGAAATAAGCAAAGAATTCAAATCCATAATAACTCTTTTAGCTCATGTAGAAACTGTAGAAGAAAATATAAAAAACAGCATAAGAAAGAGTGAAGACGACTCAGTAATCTTAAGCACTATTCACGGCGTAAAAGGTATGGAGTTTAAAAACGTATATGTTATAGATGTTAATGAAGACATCATCCCTCACAAAAATGCAGAAGAAGACGGGGAAGAGGAAAGAAGACTTTTCTATGTTGGAGTAACAAGAGCCAAGGATAATCTTTTCATATACTCTCCAAAGATGTTAAGAGGAAAGTTTAAGGAAAGATCCAAATTCTTAAATGAGATAGCCATAGACAAGTATATAGTGAGAGAAGACTATGGCTTTAGCATTGGAGATAGGGTGTTCCATAAAAGCTTTGGAGCAGGCTTTGTTAAAGAAACCACTGAGGATAACATAGAAATAACCTTTGATGATGGAATGGTAAGAGGCTTCAACTTAAAGATTCTGGTGGAAAATAAGCTTTTGAGTAAGATTGAGAAGCTATAAATTAGTAATAATTTAAAATATAGTGATATATAAATAAAACCTCTTTAATTAGATGTATTAAAGAGGTTACTTTTGCTTATATAAAGTTATCATAAGATCAGTATACTTATATTATTAATGCCATAAAAGCCTTACAAATAAAATAGGAGGACGCAACATGAAAATTGTAGACAAGCTTGTTACGTCCTTCTAAAAGTTTTGGGTAACTTCACTTGTAATTATATGTATAAAAGTGAATATAATCAAGTATTAGTATGAAAATAAAAGTACTTTTTTTCTTAAAATACAATATCTGCTTGTTATAAGAATAGCTTTATACTTAAATTTTAAACCATTTAAGCAAGAACTTTAGATATAACTTAATAAAAATTAAATTGATATTTTAACAAAAAATAATATTTTCCATTTATCAAAATTTACATTCAATATTTTTAAATTACATAATAGGTACAAGAACTAGCTATTATAAATTATTAGTTATGTTTTGAATTATGTCTGATACAATAAGAGCCATTTCCTTTGGGGGAACATTTAGGTCATCTTTCAGCCATTGTTGTATTACTCCTATGCAGCCAGATATTAAAAATGGTCTTACAAAATGTATCTTTATCTTAGGTATAGTTTCTCCAAAAGGTGGTTTCTTTTGAATGATAGCCTTTTTAAATTTTTCTATAAAAGAATAATCTCCGTCTGGGCCAAGCAGTATCTTACACATCTCGCCATTATCCTGTACGTACTCAAAGATATGAGTATAAAAGGACAAGAAATTGGAATAGTTATTGGCGTCCTTTGAAAACTCATCGAAGGCATCATTGAAATCCTCTAGCATTTCATTTTCTATTTGTTCCACCATGTCGAATATATCCTTGTAATATAAGTAGAAGGTAGATCTATTAACATCAGCTAAATCAGTCAGTTCTTTCACAGTAATGTCACTTATTTTCTTTTTAGACATTAGAGCAGTAAGAGCGTGGAGTAGCGTTGATTTTGTCTTCCTTATACGCCTATCAACTTTCTCTTCTTTCATATAATAATCCTCCATAAAATAAAAATTCTTCATATGCTAAATTTTTTAAGTGTGCAGTTACAAAGTTATATTACAAAAAAAATTCTAGTAAGGTTAATATTTTTTTGTGTGAGATAATAGACAAATGTCTATTATGTGTCTAATAACCATCAAATCAGCCTATATTAATGATTGAAAATGGACAACACACATCTTATAATACACATGTGTCTATTAAAAAACAAGTGTTTATGTAATTGTATTACTGATCAATAGTATAAGGAGGTAGCAAAATGCAATTAAAGAAAGCAAAAGATAATAGAAAGTTTACACTAGTTATTATATCTGTATTAGTTGTTGCAGTTATGTTTGTACCAATGCTATATTCCTCTATCTACCTTGGCAGCGTATGGGATGTCTATGGGAGGCTTGATAGTGTCCCAGTAGCTTTTGTAAACTTAGATAAGTCGGTTACGAAGGATGGAAAAGAATATGCTATAGGTAAGGAAGTTGAAGATAAGCTTAAAGATAACAATAAAGTAGGCTGGCGTTTTGTAAGTCATGAAGAGGCTATGGATGGCGTTAAGGGAACTAAGTACTATGCAGTGATAGAGATACCGGAAAACTTTTCTCAAAGCATCTCAAATGCACAAGATGGAAAGTTTAATAATCCAGAGATAACTTATACAGCAAACAAAGGGAAAAATTTTGTGTTTTCGCAAGTTTCCTCAAAGGTTGCTGAGGGTATTAAAACTGAAGTTAGTTCCAGCATACAAAAAGAAATTTCAAAAGCATTGGTAGATAGTTTATATGACGTAAAGGTATCTATTAAGGATGCTGGAGATGGAGCTTCTAAGCTTCAAGATGGTACACAAAAGCTACTTGATGGCGGTAAAACTTTAACTGATGGTCTTGGAATAGCAGCTAGTGGAGCTTCTAAACTAGAAGATGGATTGAAGCAGGCAGCGACTGGAGGGCAATCACTTCAAGCTGGAACAAAACAGTTATATGATGGTAGTAACAATCTTTCTAGTGGAATTACACAAGCTTCCAATGGAGCAAATGACTTGAAAAATGGATTGTTTACACTAGCTTCTGGAGAAAATCAAGTTTTAAATGGAGCAAGTAAGCTAGTTAGTGGCTTAGACACGCTTAAGCAAAGTTTAACCGCTAAGAATGACAAACTTCCACTGTTAGTTAGTGGTGCTTCTCAGTTAAGTGATAAAACTAGTGAACTAGCACAAAAAACTTCTGATTTGAATTATGTTAATTTTAGTGCTTTAGCTTATGGTACAAGTCAAACAGAACAAGCTATTAGCAGTGCCAATAGTGCAATTAGTCCAGAATTAGTTGCTGATCTTGATAACTCAAATATGAGTGAAGCGGATAAAGCAAAAATAAAACAAATAGTTGGTACAGTGCAAAAGGTAGATGCAGTAAATAAAACTGCAAAGATATCTGGACATCTTTCAGCTATGGCAGAAGGGGTTAAGCCTTTACCTAATGCTATGGAACAGTTAAAACAAGGAAGCAAAAATCTTTCAGATGGAATAAATCAATTGGTAAATGGTCTATCAGATACACAAAATAAAGCTTCAGTGGGCGTAGATCAGTTATTAGCTGGAGCAAAGGCGCTTCAAAGTGGAAGTTCTGCTATATATAGTGGCTTAAGCACAGCTGCTAGCAAAACTGGAGAACTGTCTAATGGATTGCAACAGCTAAACACTGGTTCTATAGCTTTAAGAGATGGATTAAAAACTGCAAATGATGGTGCGGTAAGTTTAAGTTCAGGTTTAAATACTGCAGCAAGTAAAACTGAAGATTTAACTAATGGACTTAATAAGCTTAGCAGCGGAGCAAATACTTTGACTAGCGGTTTAAGCGATGCCAATGATGGAACTAGCAAACTTAAGGATGGACTAAATAGCGGCTATGATAAGATGAGTAATAAACTTAAATTCAATTCTGAGAATATGTCTCAGTTTATATCCGAGCCTATAACTCTTAAGGATAACTCTATAAATGATGTGAAATACTATGGAGAAGGCTTAGCACCATATTTTATGTCATTATCCTTATGGTTAGGTGCAATGTTTATGAGTTTAATACTTTCCATTGCAAAATCAAAGAATTTATTTAAGAGTAAGTTAATGAACAGCTTCTTTGGCAAGTTTATAGTTGGTTCAGGTCTTGTAACTATGCAGGCCATAATATTGAGTTTAACTGTTACAAAAGGCTTAGGAATAGACCCAGCAAATATACTTGAATTTTATATGACAAATATTCTGATTGCTGTAGCATTTTTCAGTGTAATGTATGGAGTATCTCATGCTATAGGAGTTTTGGGGGGAGCGGTAATGTTTATAGTACTTCTACTACAACTAGCTTCTTCTGGAGGAACTTTCCCAATAGAGACTGCTCCTTTATTTTATAAGATTATTAATAAAGTAGTACCGATGACTTACTCAGTAAGTACACTTAGAATGACCATATCTGGTATAAATCAATCATTACTTAATAGTAATATGATAGGATTATTGATTTTTATATTAGTATTTTTAAGTGGAGGATTTATAGTAAGAGCAATAATGGAGCTTGGTAAAAATAAGAAGCAGCAACTTAGAGAATCTGAGGCTGCATAAATTAATAAGATATCTGCTTATGATAGGGACTATTTAGCGAAAGTTAAATAGTCCTTTTATAATTTAATAGATAGTAGTATACTTTTATATTGAAAATAAATGTAAGCAATTATATAATCTGTTATAGAATATAGGGAGATTGATAAAAAGGAGGATTCTAGTTCTTATGATTTTATATCATATTAGCTAGATATCATTATGAACACTGACGATATTGTTTCAAGCTTGGAAGTATTGCTTAATAATAAAAATGTTTTTGTAAATGAACCTATGAGTAAGCATACGACTTTTCGTGTGGGAGGAAATGCAGATGTATTGGTAAGTCCAGATACTATAGCTGAATTGATATCAGTACTTGAGTATTTAAGATTAAATAATATTAAGCACATAGTTATAGGGAATGGAAGTAATCTGGTTGTAGAGGACAGCGGATATAGGGGAGTTATTGTTAAGACATCAAAATTGAATTCTATTAATATTAAAGAGAATCTACTTGAAGCAGGATGCGGAGCATTTCTTTCAACTGTTAGTAAAATAGCACTAGAGCATGGATTAGCTGGAACTGAATTTCTCTCAGGTATACCTGGTACCATTGGTGGAGCTATCACCATGAATGCAGGTGCCTACAATTCTGAGATAAGTGACATAATTGATTATGCTATTGTCTTAAAAGAAGATAAGACAGAAAAGATAAGTAAAGCAGAACTTATGCTTTCTTATAGAAACAGCATAATACAAAAGGAAAATTATACAGTTCTTTCTGCAGGGTTTAATCTAAGGAAAGATAGCTATGAAGTTATACATGCTAAGATGAGTGAGATACAAGCTAAAAGGATTTCATCTCAACCACTTAATTATCCAAATGCAGGCAGTATATTTAAGAGAATAAACGGCCATCCAGTTGGAGCTGTAATAGAGAATGCAGGGCTTAAAAATGTAGCAATAGGCGGAGCAAAAGTTTCTGAGAAACATGCCAATTTTATAGTTAATACAGGAAATGCTACAGCAAAGGATATTAAGTCTTTAATTGAACTTGTTAAGAAGACCGTTAAGGATAAGACGGATATAGATTTGGAAACTGAAGTTAAGTTTATAGGCTAGATTTTTGAAACAATATTATAAAATAACAATGAAAATTAAATACTTTAACGTCTATAAGTTTAGAAAAGGGGTTCTTGAAAAAAGAATCCCTTTTTTAAATTTCAACATTAACTATTTGTCTAAGTTCATTAAAGCATAGGATAACTGGTAAATTAATTTCAATATAGTACTTTAACAGAATATTATTTTTATTAATCATTTCGAAAGATTAATTTTTTTCCACTCTTTCAAGCCATTCTTTAACCAATGTATTAAAAACAGCTTCTTGTTCTATTTGAAGGTTATGACCAGCCATATCTAAAACTGCAAAGGTTGCTCTAGGATAATTATCTAATATGTCCCAGGAGTCTTTATAACCTACACTGGAATCTTGACGGCCTAAAAGCATAAGAGTTGGTTTTTCATAGACAGCTTCAAGGTTATCAACGTTAAAAGAAAACTCATAACCGGTATTTCTTAAGTTGGTTAAAAATTTATCATCTGCTATTTTTACGCCGCATAATATTTCATCACTATATCTTTGCCATATCTTTTCACTTTGAACCACTGCCATAGAGTTAAAGTCCTTAGCGTCAAATTCCTCAAGGGTTGATAATAAATTAGGATCTTCATATAAGACTACATGTTGAGGATTATTACGTTTATTATAATCTGCTACAATGCAAGGACATAGAAGAAATAACCCATCTACCTTTTCAGGAATCTTATAGGTAATACCTCTTGCAATATATCCTCCATAAGATTCACCGCAAAGGAGAAAATTCTCGCCAGGAATTAGGGTGTTTATAAACTCTATTACAATATCAAGCATCATATCAGAGTTTTTAATCCAGCTTGCACTTTCGGACTGACCCATGCCTGGTAAGTCAATATATATTCTTTTATAACTGGATAGATTATTGAAAACAGGCTCCATGCATCCAGACATAAGTCTGTGATCAGGATAATATCCATGAATCAAAACAATTGGCTTCCCATCGCCAATTGTTTCATAATTAATATTTAAATTATTTATTGATACTTTCATCAAAACGGCCCCTTTAAGTAATAATATTACGAACATAAGTTCTAGATAAGTTTACCATATATTAAATTTTGTGTAAACATATAGGGTGATTTTAGCTCAGTAATTCTAATATATAGTTTTAAAATGATGGTATAAAATATAAATATAGATTTAAATAATATTATGTAGACAAGCTATATAGAACACTATATAGTAAAGTTTTTTTGGTATATAGGAATGTATTTAAAAAATGTTGTTAATGGATTTATGGATTAAATACTAAGTTGAACAATGACAGATAAAGATATATCGCTAAGTAATAAAATTCATGTTTCAAAATCTCATTTCAGAAGGCAGAGAAGCTTTAAATGTATATTTTCTATCAAAGTGGTATATCTTTATTTGCTCTAGAGGTTAGCGTTATCGGATATTAAGTTAGTCATTTACTGTGTAAAATCAGTTTATTGGCTTGATGATATCCTACACCAACATTTTTTAAATACATAGGAATATAAAAAAACAATGTTTTCAAGTATAGATTAAAACGTAAAAAAGTGTAATTTTACAATCTTCACAGTAGATTAAAGGCTTTTATGCATTGAGGTTGTAAAAAACATACAAAACTTTATTTTTATAGCATGAAGTACTTTATAGCATAGAGTAGTTTATGGTATAATATTACTGGAGGTGAACTATTTGGAATTAAGCAAAGAAATGATTAAAGGTTATATAGAAAGCATTATACTGACGCTTTTGAAAAAAGAAGATCTATATGGCTATGAGATAGCAAAGAGAATTAGAAATACTAGCAGGGGAAGCTTTGAGATAAAAGAAGGCACCATGTATGTAGTACTTAAAAGACTTGAAAATAACGGGCTTGTAACTACCTACTGGGATGATGGAGAAAGCGGAGGCGGAAGAAGGCGATATCATAAGATAACAGAAAAGGGTATTGAGTATCTTAAAGTAAAGAAAGAGGAATGGGTGTTTTTCAGAGATATACTAAACATCTTTTTTGGGGAGGAATAGTGGTGAAGGAGATAGATAACTATATAAATTCTATATATAAAAATGCAGATGATGATTTTGAAGAGATAGAAGAAATAAAAAATGATATGAGACAGCATTTAATAGAAACTGTAGAGGAACTTAAGAGAGAAGGAAAAAGTGAAGCTGAAAGCATAAAGATAGCGATAGAAAGATTTGGAGAGGCACCGTGGATAAAGGCTGAACTTTCAAAGGTGATTCCGTTTACTAGAAAGCATTTTAGCATATCTCTATGTGCTTCTTTGTCGATGATTGGTATATTGCTTGTAGTTGTAATTACACTGGCAAATTATGCAGGTAATAAATTTTTACTTGACGGCACTATGCTATCAGTTCTTGCAGTACCTATATACATTATTATCAGAGCCTCAAAACTAGAGAGTATAAGAAAGAGTAACCAAGAAACTGACTTGAAAAAAGAAGGAATAAGATTATTATTTATAATTTCTATTTTTTATATAATAGGCTCTGCTATACATCAGTTTGGAACCTTTCCAAACTATAATAACAAAGTATATTATTCTGTAAGCCTTATACCTTTGAGTCATATGATAGATGTAACCCATAGAGGGGTTCCTATATATGTACCAGTAATAAGCTGTGTAAAAGTCTTTATTTCATACTTAGTAGTAGGGGCTTTATCCATAATTGTAAGTAGTAGATATAAAAAGTTAAGTGCATGTATAGGATTAGGGGGGACAATTTTTTTAATAGCTACTATGTTGAATTATTCTATGTCTATTTTGGGATTAACACTAGTAAGAACTATTAACTTTGATGTAGATTACCTTATATCATGTATTTTAGGAACAGTTGTTGGGTGGTTTATATATAGCAAAAAGATAAGAAAATCATAGGTATTTGCATAAATAGAGTTCTTTTAAGGCTCAATGATAGTATTACAATTTATTAAAGGGGATTTGTAGACTAAACATCTTTTAAGGAGGTATGGTGGTGAAGGAGATAGATAACTATATAAATTCTATATATAAAAATGCAGATGATGATTTTGAAGAGATAGAAGAAATAAAAAATGATATGAGACAGCATTTAATAGAAACTGTAGAGGAACTTAAGAGAGAAGGAAAAGGTGAAGCTGAAAGCATAAAGATAGCGATAGAAAGATTTGGAGAGGCACCGTGGATAAAGGCTGAACTTTCAAAGGTGATTCCTTTTACTAGAAAGAATTTTAATATAGCGCTGTTTGTAGCTTTAGGTATGATTACTATTTCATTTGCCTTTATATTTTGTATTGCCAATTATGTAAGGGATGAAGGAACAATAAAAGGTGTAGTAATGATATTATCAGCTCCAATATACATTATTCTAAGAGCTATAAAGCTTAAAGAGAGTATAAAGAATAAAGATGCAGTAAGCTTAAAGCTTGAGTGGATAAGATTATTTTTTGTAATATATATAGCATATCTTATAGGAAGTTACATTCAATATATACAGACCTTTTCTGATACTTCTAAACAAATAAATTATTCAATAAACCTAATACCAATCATAGGTATACCTAATATATTAAAAGGAATGGCACTTAAAGGGCTAGGACTAAATATTTTTATAAGAGTTGTATTAAAATATTTTTTTAGATATTTTCTTTTAGGTATTCTTGCACCTATTGCTTATAATAGCTTTAGAAAGCTTAACAACTGCATACTCTTAGGTATAGCAATTTATATAGGAATCTTTTTGATAAATTCTATCTTTTCTATCTTTGGATTATCCTATCATAGGGAGATAACTATAAATATAGATTTTCTTATGGTAGCTGTTTTAGGTGTAGTTATTGGTTATTTTATATCTAATAAAAAACTAATAAAATCGAAATAGAGTTTTGAGGCTTGGATTAAATTTAAAAGTCTCCAAACTGGCTTGAATACAATAAATTCTTAACTTCTTAACAATTTAAGAGGAAAAAAAGTTAAGAATTGAACTTGTTAAAATTTTATATTTTTTAGAGTGAAATTATATAATTTTAATTGAATAGAATTCAGAAAAATAGCATTGATATATAAAGTCAATGCTATTTGATATTGCATAATCTAAAAGAAAAATGTGATAAGTATTAAAATTGGATAAGGCTATAGAAGATGAATTTTTTTCATATAACTACCTGCTGTATCAATAAATTTATTAATATCTATGTTCTTATATTTACTATTATTAATTTCTATATAAAACAGCCCCAACCATCGTCCCAGAACTCTTAAATATTTATTTATAGCTATGTCTTTTTTTCTTGATATCCTTATAGAATCTGTCCCTCTGTATGAATGACATTCAACTTCAAATATTTCAGCCCATTTTATTATTATTTCTTTAGACAACTTTTTGATTATGATACCGTCATAATTTATTTCAACGTATTGCCTTTTTAGAATTATAGAACCTACTAAATCAGCATCTAGATATGTTACATATAAATGTAAAGGAAGTGTTATAGCTAATATTATTAAAATATCTCTTATATTCATATGTTCTATAATAAGCTCATAAAATAAAAAAATATCAAGAGCTATAGTACATAAATTAAAATAAGCAATAACAATTTTATAGGTTATATTATATTTAGGAAAAAATCGTATAGGCATATTATATTTATTGTGTTTATTCTTATACATGGTGCATATCCTTTCATGGACATATTCAAATTATTATTTACTTATGTGAAACATTTTAAGACTCTTATTTAGCAAAATTAAGAGCTTATTTATTTTCTAAACGTATTATTTTTAATAGTCTCTAAATATATATCGAACTTAAAGTATTGATTACTTGGGACTGTCATTTTTTTCTGTTTCTGCTTTAAAAATGTTAGTGCCTTACCAACCTCAAGATATTGAAATCAATGCATTAAGGGAATTTTACTATATTTTTCAAGGCTCCACAATGAGGTAATAGTAATTGAATAGAATATATTTCTATAAACAATTTAAAATAAAAGTTTCTTTAAAATCACTCTATTATTAGATTATGTAAGAATGAAAAGTAAACATTGTGGCATTGGTAAATTTATAATATAATCATAAGTAAGTATAGGCTCATATTCATTAGAATATGAGCCTTTAGATTTTAACGTAAGAGGGGTTAAGCGAATATGATTATGGATAATATAGTAGAGCAGGATGTCATATTTTCTTTAGATATTGGTACAAGAACTATTAAAGCTACCGTTGGAATGGTTAAGGATAAGAAGTTTCATGTTATTTGTGAAAGATTTTTAGAGCATGATGAAAGAGCTATGGTAGATGGACAAATTCATGATATAAATCTAGTAGCTTCTGGGGTGAACAATGTTAAGAGAGAACTGGAAGAGGAGCTTGGCTTTAAGTTAAAAGAGGTGGCTATAGCAGCTGCTGGTAGATTCTTAAGAACTGTAGAAAGTAAAGCTGAAATGGAACTTAATGATGAAGAGATAAGTAAGGATACTCTTAGAAGTCTGGAAATGACTGCAGTGCTAAAAGCTGAGGAAGAAATTAATAAGACTACTGATGGTAAATTATATTGTGTAGGATATAGTGTTAAAAATTATTATTTAAATGGTTATGTAATATCCAACTTATTAGGTCATAAGGGAGAGAATATAGCTGTAGAAGTTATTTCTACTTTTTTGCCTAGATCAGTTGTGGACAGCCTTTACTCCGTAATGAATAAAGTTAATCTAAATGTGGTTAATTTAACCTTAGAACCTATTGCTGCTATGGAAGCAGTAGTGCCTCAGAACCTAAGACTTCTTAACATAGCCCTAGTGGATGTTGGAGCAGGAACTTCAGATATAGCCATATGCAATAAAGAAAGCGTAACTGCTTATGGTATGGTTCCCCTTGCTGGTGATGAGGTTACAGAAGCCATAGCTCAAACTTATCTTGTGGACTTTAATACTGCAGAGAGAATAAAAAAGGAATCTGTTGAAAAGGATCAAATAGCCTATACCGATGTAATTGGTTTTGAAAATACTGTAAGTAAGGATGAAATCTTTAAGCTTGTAGAGCCAATAGTTCAAAAAATAGCGGAAGAGGTTTCTAGAAAGATAATAGATTTAAATGGATCTAAGGCTCCTAGTGCGGTGTTTTTAGTAGGTGGTGGTGCTCATACTCCATATTTGAAGGAATTAATCAGTGAAAAGTTAAATATACCTATACAGAGAATCGGCATAAAAGGAAGAGATGCTGTTACTGATTGTGTTTGTACAGATCTTACACCAGGAAGCTCAGGAGTTACAGTGCTTGGTATAGCCTTATTATCTATAAAGAGCTTAGGTCACAACTTTATAGATGTAGCTTTAAATGATAGCTTAATAAGCTTGTTTAACTCTCACAAGCACAATGTTATGGATGTTTTACTTCATGCTAATATCAATCCTAAAATTTTGATTGGTAAGAATGGCAAAAACATAAGATTTACTATCAATGGTTCAAAAAGAATGGCTTTTGGTGAATTAGGAACCAACGCAAGGTTAAAAATAAATGATGAAGAGGCAACTCTTGAAACCTTAGTATCCGATGGTGATAAGATAACAATTGATTATGCTCAGGATGGAAAAGATGCTGCACCAAGGGTTATGGACTATATGACAGATATAGAGGACTTAACTTGCTACTATAAGGAACAGCTTATAACAATCGAACCAGTAATTTTAATTAATGGTGAGAAAGCAAGTTTAGATTCTGTAATAAAAAATAGTGATGAAGTAAACATAATTTATCCTAGAACCTTAAAAGGAATAAAAAAATACATATTAAAGCTTGAAGATAGCATAATCTTAAGTATAAACGGTGAAATTGAACCAGAAGGATATGAAGTTAAAAACGGAGATAGAATAGCTATAGTTGAAGAAAAGCTTAAAGATAAGGAAGAAAGTAATCCTACTAAAAAAGAAGAACAAGGAATAACCTTAAAGGTTTTTGCAAATGGTGAACCTAAGGAGCTTAAAGGTAAGAAGGATTATGTTTTTGTAGATATATTCAATTATATTGAATTTGATCTCACTGTAGTTAAGGGCACACTTAATCTACTGCTAAATGGTAAAAATGCAGCTTATACTGATAAATTAAACGAGGGCGACAAAATAGAAGTATTTTGGAATTAAGAGGTGAATAAGTAATGGGGCTAGACTTTTATAAAGAAGCATTATCAATAAATGATGAGCTTGTAAGTTTAAGAAGAGATTTTCACGAGAATCCTGAGCTGGATTTTGATTTGCATAGAACTTCAGGTAAGGTAAAAGAGTTTTTAGAAAAAGAAGGTATACCTTATGAAGTTTATGCAGGCACAGGAGTATGTGGAATCATAGAAGGAACTGCTGAAGGTGGAAAGCAAGGTAAGACTGTTGCATTAAGAGGAGATATGGATGCACTTCCTATACAAGATAAGAAATCTTGTGATTACAGCTCAAAGGTAGCTGGTAAGATGCATGCCTGCGGTCATGATGCACATACCACCATACTTTTAGGGGCAGCTAAGCTTTTAAATAAAAATAAACATCTTTTAAAGGGAACAGTAAAGCTAATATTCGAACCAGCGGAAGAAACCACTGGCGGATCAAGAGTTATGATAACCGAAGGAATACTAGAAAATCCTAAGGTAGATGCAGTATTTGGACTTCATGTAACTGAAGACTTAGAAGCAGGAAAGATAATGGTTAAGAATGGAGTTGTTAATGCAGCTTCAAATCCTTTTACCATAAAGGTTAAAGGTAAAGGTGGGCATGGAGCAGCACCAAATAATGCTGTAGATCCAGTGGTTATGGCAGCTCAAGTTGTATTGGCAATGCAAACTATAGTAAGCAGAGAAATAAATCCATTTAACCCTGCTGTAGTTACTATAGGAAGCATACAAGGTGGTACAGCACAAAACATTATTCCTGATGAAGTTAAGCTAACAGGAATAATTAGAACAATGTCTTCAGAAGATAGATTAAATACAAAATTAAGGCTAGAAGAAATACTTAAAGGCATATGTGCAGCAATGAGAGGAAGCTATGAGCTTGAAATAGAAGAAAGCTATCCTTGTTTATACAATGATGATGACATGGTTGAACTTTTAAGAGCTTCTGCTAAAGAAGCAATAGGCGAGGAAAATGTTTTAATTCAACCAGTACCAAGAATGTGGGTGGAGAGCTTTGCTTACTTCGCAAATGAAAGACCAGCATGCTTTTATATGTTAGGCTGCGGCAATAAAGAGAAAGGCATTGTGGCTCCAATCCATAACGCAAACTTCGATATTGATGAACAGTGTTTACCTGTTGGAGTAGCGGTACAATGCCAAACTGTATTTAATTATTTGACAAGATAATGAAATAATATTAAGCTAAACAATGGAAGAAACTTAATTAGGAGTTGATTATGTGAAAATAGAGATAGGAACAAATGAAGCAGGTCAAAGATTGGATAAATTTCTTAGAAAGCTTTTAAAGGATGTTCCACTTAGTGCTATTTTTAAAGCACTTAGAAAAGGTGACGTTAAAGTAAACGGCAAGAAAGAAAAAGAGAAGTATTCTCTTCAAGTTGGAGATAGCATAGAGATAAAATACATAGAGTCTAAGAGGGAAAAGGCTGAAACTTTTCAGCTTGTTGATCCTAAGTCAATAAAGATAACCTATGAAGATGAAAATATGGTTTTAGTGGAGAAGTGGCCAGGAGTACTGGTTCATTCAGATAAGAAGAATGGAGATCCTACTCTAACTGACTATGTATTATCATACCTACACAAAAAGGGAGATTATACACCAGAGAAGGAACTTACCTTTACACCAGCTCCATGCAATAGACTGGACAGAAATACTTCAGGAATAGTTTTCTTTGGGAAGAACTTCGAATCTTTAAAGCTTCTCAATGAGATGATAAGAGAAAGAAAGATTCAGAAGTATTATACTGCATTGGTTAAAGGCAGAATTAAAGACGGTAGATATGAAGCTTATATATCTAAGGATGATGAAAACAACACTGCTACAGTGTATGACAAGTATGCTCCAGATACTAAGAAGATAGCTATGGATGTTAAGACTATTCAAAGTAATGGTGCATATTCACTTGTAGAGTTGGAATTAATTACAGGTAGAAGTCATCAACTAAGAGCTCATTTAGCACATTTGAATAATCCTATTATAGGTGATCCTAAATACGGTGACAAAAAGCTAAATAATTTCTTTGAAAATAAATTTGGCCTTACCTATCAATTTTTATATGCTTATAAGGTTATATTTAGGGAAGTTCCAGAGAAGTTTAACTACCTTAACAATAAGACTATAGCAGAAGGACTTCCTCCTATGTTCAAAAAGGTTAAAAAGGACGTATTTAAATTTGTTATTTAGATAGGGGTAGATCATGAAAGAGCAATCAACCACCAAAGGATTTGCCATACTTTCATTAGCAGGCATATTAGCAAAGCTTTTGTCTTTGCTATATGTACCTCTGCTACAAGCTATAATCGGGACTGGAGGATATGGCATATACCAAAAGACTTATGAAATTTTCACTTTCCTATACGCTGTATTAAATCTAGGTATACAAACAGCTGTGGCAAAATACATATCTGAACTTATGGCCATGGGTAACCATAGAGATGCACAAAGAACTTTTAGATTGGCTAGAACGCTTTTATTATTAGTTGGAACTGGAATATCAATCATACTTATAGTTAGTGCTAAGTTTATAGCTGTAAATACTGGAAGTCCAAGAATATTTATGGGACTTATAACTTTAGCACCTGCTATAGCGTTAACTTCAGTTTTATGCGTTTATAGAGGGTATTTTCAAGGAAAAGGAATAATGACGCCCTTAGCTGTGTCTCAAGTAGTAGAACAGTTTATGAACGTAGCTGCAAGTTTAATATTTGCATATATATTTATAAAGTATGGCGTTGAAAAAGGAAGTGCAGGAGGAACCGTTGGAACTTCTTTAGGTGCGTTTATAGCAATAGTTTATCTAATATACATAGCTGCAATCGAGAGAATTGACAGGAAGGTTTCTAATCAAGATAAAGAAATAAAGCGAGTAAGAACTAAGACAATAATTAAGAAGCTTGGTATGTATGGGATCCCAATAGCCTTAAGTGCAGGACTACAGAACTTTGGAGCTGTAGTTGATATGACGAATGTTACTAAAAGACTATTATATGCAGGCTTTACAGAAGATCAAGGTAATGTATTATATGGTATCTTGGGATACTATAAGACACTTTTATATGTTCCTTTGACAATAATAACTGCCTTAGCTACTGCAGTTATGCCAGCAATAGTTAGAGCGCTGGTAGTTAAAGATAAGAAGACAATGAAGGAAAAAATATTATTTGCTATTAGAATAAGTTATGATGTAGCAATTCCAGCAGCATTCGGACTAGCTATACTAAGCAGTGAGATTTATAAGGTCTTATTTGGAAAGACCACAGGTTCACAGCTTATGCTTTACGGATCTATTGTAGTTGTATTTATGGCTATAGTACAAATACAAAATACCATACTACAGGCAGTAAATAAGTTTTATTTTGTAGTTGGTTCCTTATGCATAGGTATAGTGCTTAAGATAGTATCAAACTATATTTTGATTGGTTATAAAGATATAAATATACAGGGAGCTGTAGTAGGAGGAGTGCTATGCTTCTTCGTACCTATGATATTGAATCATAGAAAGATGTGTAAGACTCTTAAGTTCAAGTTCTCCTTGCTTAGAGTGGCCTCTAAGCCTATATTAAGTTCACTTGCTATGACCATAGTTATCTTGCTTTTAAAGATATCAGTTTTTGGCATAATGAATACTTATTTAGGAGAAGGAAGAATAGTAAACTCTATTATTCTGTTTATAGCTATAGCTTTAGGCGGCATAACCTACTTATACGCTATGATATCTATCGGAGGTATCACTAAAAAGGAGATGGATTCACTATCTCCAAAGGTATCTAGGATGATGCCTGGATTCTTAAAAAGACGTCTAAAATAAAATATAATAAGTTTAGTAATTAGTGTATTCCTATTAAATTATTTAATTATATAATTTTATAGGGTTACTAAAATAATAAATAAGGGGTGAGCCTTAGAGCTCATCCCTTATTTATCGTCTTTTTTTAATAAAACTTTAATGAAATTGTAACTTTTATTAAAGTGTAGGATGAATGAACAGTTAATTTCAACAGTGTACTTTAAAAGAACCAAGTTTCTAAGTATATAAACATTAATCTATTCTCAATTTTACAGAAACCCCTATAAAGAAGGTAAAGCAAGCAACTATCAATATGATATTCTTTAGTATTATATTAATGCCAGTAAGTAAAGGCAATAATATAGACAATAGGTAGAAGGTCAAAACGCCTATAAGTATGAAGATAATAACTGCGCCAAAGGATAGGTTTAGTTCAATGTTTTTATTAACCTCATATAAGTTTAAGATAAGACTTAAGCTTGAAACTAGCAATGCGGTTATAGCATATCCATAAACATTTATAGAAGGTATTCCTGTTAGGATATATAGAGAGATAAGTTCTATAACTTCAATAATTATTGAGTTTCTCAGTATTACATTTTGTTTTCCTAAACCGTTGAGTATACCGAACATAGTGCCTGAAGTAAAAGAAAGCGGTGTACAGAAAGCGGCTATTTTTATGTAATCACCTAAGTCATTTCTTCGAAAGAACATTTGTCCTAAGGAGTCAGGAATCAATATGCATATAACAGAAGTACATATACCTATTAGGAAAACTAGCTTTATTACCTCTTTTATTCTCCTTGCAGCTGAATAATAATCCTTTTTATTCATGGACTGAGATAAGTCTGGTATAAGCAAAGTATTTAGAGATTGTATTATTAAAAAAGGAAAGGTTACTATGGTCAAGGCCATTCCGTTATACTTACCAATCATGGATAAAGCAGTACTATATTCAAAACCGGCTTGTACAAGTCTTCTCGGTACAACTAAAGCTGACATGGTATAGAATATACTTGTTAAAAATCCAGTAATACAAAGTGGGACAGATACAACTAAAACATCGAATAGAAGCTGAGCTCGTCCTTCTTTTTTTGATGGCATAATCATAATTTTTCTAGTAAGGCTTTTGTAGTATACATAAAGTAAAGCCAAGCTTTGAAACTCACCAATACAAAGAGCAATATACGCTACGGTGACCAAGGAAGAAAGAGAATTAGCTTTGAAAAAATAAATCAGTAAGGCAATTACAAAAATTCTCATACCTTTTTCTAGTATGTCTATGAAAGCCGGCATAACTATCTTTGAGCTTCCATAAAAGTATCCCTTTAATATGTTTGAAAGAGCAATAAAAACCATAGCAGGGCAAGTGATCTTGATGGCATTTATTGTTCTTGGGTCTTTAACCCAGTAAGATCCAATAGCTGGTGCAGCTAAATATACTAAAATTCCAACTATAGTAGCCCAAACAAGGTTGAAGATAGCTACAGTTCGAATTGTCTTAAACAGATTTCCAAAATCATTTTTTGAAGAATAAACTGCTGATACCTTAGAAATAGCTGCCACAATTCCTGCAGTCATCAGACATATAAAAAGATTATAAATAGGCATTACTAAACCATAAAGCCCCATTCCTTCAGGTCCCAATACCTTTGAAAGATAAATCGAAAATATAAATCCTAACATTCCCGTGGTTAGGTTGGCTACAGTTAAAAGAATAGAATTCTTATAAAAACTATTTTGCTCCAATACAATCACTCCTCTAAGCCTCAATAATAAAAATTATTCAAAAAAGTGGACAAATATTCATTGGTTATCATTATTTGTATTAACTAAAAATATATTTAACTTAGAAACCTTATGATGGAGGATGGTATGAGAGGAACAAAAATTATAATAGGTATTATAATCCTGTCAGTTTTAGGTGGTGCTTTGCTTTTTACAAATGCCATGAGGGTTAATGTATCTTTGATTGGCTCTGGGTTAGGAACGGAAATAAAAGTAAAAGGTATTAAAGAAGCTAACTGCTTTACCTTTGATGAAAAAAGGAATATATATTTTGGCTCAGATAATGGTATAGAATTATATAGAACTGATGGCAAGAGTGAATACGTAATAAAAGAAAGTAATATAAATATCAATTCCATAGGGTATGAGGATGGAAAGCTTTATTATGTAGAAGGTAGTAATCTAATATCTTATGATATTAAAAATAAGATAAAAAGTGAATTAATTAATAACTTGCCAGATAAAGGAGATTATAACAAGTGTAAATTAATCATCTGCAAGGATGATATATATATAGCCATTGGGGCAGCAACTAATTCAGGAATAGTAAGTGGCAAAGAAGCTGTTCCAGACAGTTCACCTATGGATATAACCTTAAAAGGAAGTAATTATGGAGAAGAACCTACAGGAGCTTTCTCTAAGTATGGTGTTAAAACTAAAAATGGACAGGTTATCAAAAAGAGCTTTCCTGGTAACGCATCGGTGATAAAGTACAGTATTAAAAATAATAAAGCAGAACTATTTGCATCAGGAATAAGAAATATTGAAGGATGGGACTACAATTCTGAAGGTTCCTTAATGGCAATAGTAGGAGGTATGGAGGATAGAGGACTAAGACCAATTCAAGGAGATACGGATTATATATATGAGCTTAAAAAGGATATATGGTATGGCTGGCCTGACTTTAGCGGGGGAGATCCTTTAGATTCACCAAAGTTTACAGATGATAAGGGTAAAGCTGTAAAACTGCTTCTAAGTAAATGGCCCATGGTTAGTCCTCCTGCGCCAGCTTATGTTTATAAGGATGTAGGAGCCATTAGTTCTTTAATTATAGACAAAAATGGCATCATTAAAGGAAAGGATTCAAGTTTTTTTTATGATAAAAAACAACAAGCTATTTACAATCTAGATAAAAATGGACTTATTAGTAAGGTGTTTAAATTTAGAAGTAATGCTCAAATAAAGGATATAAAGTTAATAGATAATTCACTTTATATATTAGATAAAAATAATGGGGTACTATATGAAGCACAAAAACAGAAGAAAAACCTTATGAGTAGTTCCAGCAGTTTAGTGTTTTTTTCACTCTGTGTAATAATATTAGCTATGGGTATAATAATAGTTAAATTTAGTATTAAGATAAAGTAAATTATGTAGATAAAAGCAAGGAGAAAATTATGAGAAGACAGATGGAAAAAACTTATGGTAGGATGGCCAGAGGAGTTATGGTTGCAGTTAATCCTGTTAAGAAGATGGCTGTGAAAACTCATTGTGTTGTTCATAAATATATAAATATACAAGCGGTAGAGATATTGAAAAATGACGGGTATGACGATGCCTATATATTCTATAAAAAACATATAAAGCATTTAAATGATGGAGTCACTTGGGCGGATCAAGACTTTAAAAGTACCAATCATTTTTATCATTATAAATTAGAAAGAGGCTTATATGGTTTTTCAAATGCACTAGTTGAGTGCCAAAAGTACTATGAAGAGTCTATAAGGCTTATAAAGAATGGAGAGGAACATAAGGGGTTGTTTTTCTTAGGAGCTTCAGCACACTTGATTCAAGACATGACTGTTCCTCATCATGTTAATAACAGGCTATTAAAAAGTCATAGAAAGTTTGAGCTTTGGATTATAGATAGATTATTTAAACAATATAATTTTTCAATAATGGCTGGGACAAAAAGATATAATAGTGTGGAAGAATTCATTAAAAATAATGCTAAGTTTGCAAATAGCGTCCACCATAAGTATATGGAAATCGAGGATACAGAGCAAAGGTATTACAAAGTATCAAAAGAGATTTTAAGAGAAGCACAAATAACTACAGCAGGATATTTGCTTTTCTATTATGATACAGTAATTATGAATTACGATAAAGAAAAAGACTTGTAGAATACTGAAAAAGAATTCCGGTGATTTAGAGGAATTCTTTTTTTTATGTAGAATACTAATTTAAGATAATATTAACAAAGGTGGTATTATATGGAATATACTTTAGATTTAAGAGAGATAAATTTAGATGGAGATTTACTTGATATAGGAAAAGAAAACTATGGTATAATATATAACTTGAAAAAGAATATGGATGATGAGATATCAGTGGATTATTATAGCGATAGTAAAACTATAGCTGAAGAGGAAAAAGTATTTTACGATGGCGCGGTTTTATTTTTTACCATGGGAAAAATTTATACTAATAGCGAAAGAAGAGGTATAATAAAACATGTGTGGGATTTGATAAAAGATGATGGTTATCTTTATATATGGGATTATGATAAAAAATCAAAGGAGATAGTAAATGCCAAGATAAATGTGCTACTTCCAGGAGAAAAAACTAAATCCTTTAAATATAGAGATCTAAATCCTATCAATCAACTTAATATTGATCTTCTAAAAAAAGTTGTAGAAAGCTATTTTGAAATAGAAAAAGTTGATTTTTATGATAAAATTTACTTTGTGAAAGCAAAAAGAAGGGAAAGAACAGCGGATGAAAATATTATTAACAGGGGTAAATTCAAAATACATACATAGTAATTTAGCTATACGCTATCTTAAAGCCTATACTGAAGAGTTACCATGTGAATGTAAAATAAGAGAATTTAGCATTAATGACAGAATTGAAATAATACTAGAACAGATAATAACAGAGAAGGCAGATGTGGTGGCATTTTCTTGCTATATCTGGAATATGGAATATGTAAATAAGCTTGCAAATCTAATAAAGCTAGTTGATAGCAATATAGAGATATTATATGGTGGACCTGAGGTTTCCTATGACAGTGAGAATTTCCTTAAGGAGAACTTAGGAGAGTATGTAATTGCTGGCGAAGGAGAAGAGACCTTTAAGGAATTTGTAGAATATAAACTTGGTCAAAGAGAAATAAAATCAATTAGAGGCCTTTATTACAGAGCTGAAGATGGTATTCTATTTAATGGTATAAGACCTCAGATGAATATGAATAAATTAGTATTCCCTTATAAAGAAGGGGATAAGGAGATTCATAATAAGATTGTCTATTATGAAGCTTCTAGAGGATGTCCGTTTAAATGTAAGTATTGTTTATCTTCTACAGCAGATGGGGTTAGATTTCTAGATATAGACAGAGTAAAGAAAGAGCTAAAGTTCTTTATTGATGAAAAGGTAAGACTTGTTAAGTTTGTTGATAGAACCTTTAATTGCAAGCATGATTTTGTTAAGGAAATCTGGATCTTTCTCATAGAGCAAGATACTGAAACTACTTTTCACTTTGAGATATCAGCAGATTTATTAAGAGATGATGAGATAGAATTGTTAAACAGAGCGCCTAAAGGAAGAATTCAGCTTGAAGTTGGAGTTCAAACCACTAATAATCAGGTTTTAAATAATATAAATAGATATGTTGGTTTTGAAACTCTAAAGGATAAGGTTGTAGGGATAGCTAAGGCCAATAACGTAAAGCAACATCTAGATCTAATTGCAGGTCTGCCAGGAGAGGATTTTTCATCTTTTAAAGATTCCTTCAATGATGTGCATTCTATAAGACCTGATGAAATACAGCTTGGATTCTTAAAACTTCTAAAGGGATCTTCTATGAGAGAAGAAGCTGAAAAGTGGGGTATAGTTTATGCGCCTTACGCTCCCTATGAAATCCTAAAATCAAAGGATATAAGCTACGAAGAACTTTTAGAGCTTAAAAAGGTAGAAGAAATAGTGGATAAATACTATAATTCTCAAAAGTTTAATACTATTTTAAAATACTTCTTAAGTAAGTTTGAAAGTCCTTTTGACTTTTATCATGAAATGGGTAAGTATTTTTATGATAGAGGATATTTTAATATAAATATAGGAAACACAGAGTATTATAGAGCCTTTGTAGACTTTAATAATTATAGATTTAGCGGAGAAAATGATAAAGCAGTAAGAGATATAATCAAATATGATTATCTAAGATATAATAAGAAAAAGTGGCTTCCTGACTTTTTGAATAGAGATATTACCAAGGAAGAGGAAAGAATAATAAAGGACAATTTAAAAGAGGATATGAATCTAAAGAGAGCTCATATAGAAAAGTTTGATTTAGATGTTAAAAAGTATTTGGAAAATAATCAGTTTTGTATGGAGACTAATTACATAATATTTGACTTAGATGATGCAGATAATATGATATATCTTCAGAGGGAATATTAAAAATAAAGGCGCTGTTAAAGTACTGGGTTGAAATTAAGTGGTCAGTCATCCTATGCTTAAATGAGCTTGAGCTAATAGATTGCTCATATAGCATCTCCTTCATGACCACTTGATTTCAACGATGTTATTAAATATAGGTAAAAGAGAAAAAGTGCCACTTCTATTTGGAAAGGTAATCCGAATAGAAGTGGCACTTTTTTATAAATAATAGTGAATAAGTATAATTAAAGTGGCTGAAATTTTATATTTAAGTAAAAATATATATTCGTAAAAATAATCCTTATCATTTTTTAATGTATAAAAAGTCCGTTGATGGATGTAAAAAAAATGAAAATGAGTTGAAAAATAACTGAAAACATGGTATCCTTTAATAATAAAGCGTTATTAAATAACCTATAAAGCATTAATGTATATTGGTGGTATAGAGGAGGGATGAAGGCTTGGCACTAGAAGCAGTTAAAGAAATAACTAATGCAGAGAAGATGGCAGAGAAACTTATAATAGAGGCTAACAAAAAAAGCAAGGAAATAATAAAAAGTGCTACAAAATTTGGTGAAGAAGAATATAAAAAAGTTTTAATGCAAAGCAAAGAAGAAGCTGAGAAACTATTAGATTCTGCTACTGAAAGGGCTAAAAAGCAAATTGAAACTCTTAGCATACAGACAAATAAAGAGTTAGATGAAATAAATAAAAACCTTACAGAAGAAAAAAAACATAGTGCGGTGAAATTAATAATTGAGAGGATAGTGGATATTCATGGCAATAGTTAAGATGAATAAATTTACATTACTCTCTATCCAATCTGACAAAGATAAGCTTCTAACCGCTCTGCAAAAATTAAAAAAGGTTCAATTTATTAATCTTCAAGCTGAAGAAAAGTTAGAAGATGACCAGAATAGTAGAACTATAATGAAAGATAACCTAGGAGAAGAGTATGAAGTTTATGAACAATGTCTTTCGAAAATAACTTTTTCAATAGACTTTATAAATAAGTTTTTTCCAGAAAAGAAACCTTTACTTTCTATGCTTCAGGATAAAAGAGAAGTTACTATCAATGAGCTAGAAGCTATTGCTACAGACAGTGATTGGAATGAGGTTTATGAAGAGCTTAAAGCTAAAGAAATTTATTTAAGTGATTTAGATAACAAAATTAATTCACTTAAGGGAGCCATTGACGAGCTAAAGAACTGGGAAGCTTTAGATGTTGAACCTTCTAGATTTAAACAATTCAAAGCTTCAAAGGCTATATTAGGAACCTTATCAAAGCAATATGAAAGCAATGCATTAAAAGAGCTAGAAGAAAAGCTTAATTATTCTTATATAGAGATCGTGCAGAGAACAAATCAGGATCTATATCTATTGGTCATCACTCATAATTGTGAAACTGACCTTACTGAGGAAATTTTAAAAAACTACGGGTTCACATCTTTTACTTCAGATATAAAAAGTATTCCAAAAGAATATATAGAAAATAATTTAACACAGATAGAAGAAATAAGAGCAGAGAAAAAACACATAATAGCAGCTATATCTAAGTTTGAAGATAAAAGAGAAGAATTATTGTTTGCGTATGAATACTACAATAACCTTATAACTAAACTACAAGTTTCTATTAACTTCTTAAAAACAAAAAATGTAATAGCTATTTCTGGGTGGAATCCTGTTGAAGCCAATGATGAATTGAAGAGGACTATAGAAGAGGCAATTGGATCAGATTACTATATAGAGTTTGAAGAAGTAAGACAAGAAGAGCTAGAGCAGGTACCAATTAAGCTTAAGAACAATAAATTCGCAGCTTCTTTTGAGGGCGTCATTGAAATGTATAGCATGCCAGTTTACTCTGAAGTAGATCCTACACCAATACTTTCTATATTCTATTTCTTATTCTTCGGCATGATGTTATCGGATGCAGGCTATGGTTTGATTATAGTTGCAGCAGCCAGTTTTGCGCTCTATAGGGTAAAGGATGAGGAAAAGAGAAAAAGTTACAAGCTGTTCTTCTTAGCTGGATTATCTACGGTTATATGGGGAGCAATATATGGAGGTTGGTTTGGAGATCTTCCAAGCTATTTTGGAATAGTTCCGCCAAAGTTATTAGATAGTACAGGAGATATAACAACAATATTTATAATGTCCTTAGGCTTTGGGATAGTGCACATATTTATAGGTCTTGGGATTAAAGGCTATATGCTTATAAGAGCAGGAGATATAAGGGCTGCTATATATGACGTATTAACTTGGTATATAACACTAATAGGGATACTTATAGCTATTTTAGGTATAGGAGGAAAGTTAGGGTTAATAATGATAGTGGTAGGCTTAGTAGTTCTATTGCTTACACAAGGTAGAAGCGCTCCAACTATAGGAGGAAAGATAGGTTGGGGGGTATATGGAGTTTATGGTATAACAAGCTACTTAGGCGATATAGTTTCTTATTCTAGATTATTGGCTTTAGGACTAGCTACAGGATTTATTGCTAATGCCTTAAATCTTATAATCAGCCTGATTCCATCGCCTTACAAATATGTATTAGCGCCATTCTTATTTGTAGGTTTGCATACTTTTAATTTACTGGTAAATGCCTTAGGAGCGTATGTGCATGCAGCAAGACTTCAGTATTTGGAGTTCTTTAACAAGTTTTATGAAGGTGGGGGCAAGAAATTTACTCCATACAACTTTTCAAATAAATATATAAAGATTAAATAATAAGGAGAGAAAATGAAGTTATGAATACATGGGTAGAATTTTTTCAATCAACAAGTAATGGTTTGATAATGGCACTATTAGGGGCTGCACTTGCAGTAGGACTCGCAGGCATAGGTTCTGCACAAGGAATAGGAATTGCAGGTCAAGCAGCAGCAGGGCTTATGACAGAAGAGCCAGAAAAGTTTGGTAAGACTTTTATTCTTGTAGCGCTTCCTGGTACTCAGGGGTTATATGGATTTGTTATAGCTTTATTATTATTTACTAAGATAGGAATTTTTGGAGGGGATGCTCCTAGTTTATCTTTAGGATTAAAGTATTTCATGGCTTGCCTTCCTGTTGCTATAGCAGGTTGGAGATCAGCTATATGGCAAGGTAAGGTAGCTGCAGCTGGGGTACAAATCTTAGCTAAGAGGCCTAACGATGTAATGAAGGGTGTAATATATGCAGTTATGGTTGAAACCTATGCAGTTTTAGGCTTCGTAGCATCACTGTTCATGGTTTTGTTTGTTAAATAAGTAATAAGATACCTTGTTGAGGGTTTGGAGTGATATAAATGTCTAAAATAGAGCATTTAGTTAATAAAATACTTAAAGATGCTGAAGGTGAGAGTAAAAGAATCTTAGAAGAAGCTGAAAAAGAGAAAGAGTTGGTTGTAAGAAAAACGCTTGAAGAAGCAAAAAAAGTAGAAAAAACTATAATAGCTAAAGCCTATGAAGAAGCTGAATTAAAGAGAGAAAGAATGCTGTCAACTGCATCCTTAAAACTGAGAAATGAAAAGCTTGAGCTTAAGCAGAAAATAATGGATGAGGTGTTTCAGCAAGCTTTAAATGATCTTTGTTCTATGACTAAAGATGATTTCTTAATATACTTAAAGTCGGTAATTTTAAAAGCAGATATTAAAGGTGATGAGAAGCTTATACTTAACTCTTATGGAAAAGACATTGTGGATAGTTCTTTCATTGCTGAACTTAATACAGAACTTTTAAACATGGGCAAGGTTGGGACGCTTACAATAAGCGAAGAAACTAGAAATTTTAGAGGTGGTTTTATACTGGAGAAAAATGGAGTGGAAATAAATAATACCTTTGAGGCGCTAATAAGTTCTTGTAGGGATGAATTGGAAACAGAGGTAGCAAGTATTCTATTTTAATTGAGGAGGCTTAAATATATGGAGGCTATGGATTTTACCCAGGTTATTCCGAGGATTAGAGTGCTTGAAAACAGACTCCTTGATAAAGCTAAAATTGATAGGATGACTGATGCAGCTTCTACTGAAGAGGTATTAAAAATACTGCAGGAAACTGAGTATAATAATGTTTTAAATAACTCAAGTAATCCTAGAGCTTATGAGGGAGTATTGAGTAATGAATTACAGAGAGTATTTAACCTAATGTATGAGGTTAGTCCTTATAGAGAGATAGTTGACTTGATGAGCATTAAGTATGACTTTCATAATATAAAAGTTCTAATAAAAAGCAAACTTTCTGAAAAGGATATGAAGGATATATTAGTTAATATAGGAACTGTAGAGCTTGAGAAGCTAAGTGATGCTGTAATGAATGAAAGTTATAGAGATATACCTAAGGTTATGGCAAAGGCAATAGAAGAAGTTCTTTTAGATTTCTCAAAGGAAAAAGATCCTCAGAGGATAGATATAATAGTAGATCGATATCAATATCAGGCAATAAGGGATATTTCAGAACTACTAGATAATCCTTTCATAGGAAGGTATGTAGATTTTTCAATAGATCTAAGTAATATAATAACCTTATTAAGAGTGAAAAAACTTAAAAAAGGAAGAGAGTTTTTTAGAGAAACTTTATTAACTGGAGGAAAGCTAGACAAGGATAAGTTGCTTATTCTATTAAATGAAGCTCCAGAAAATATATATAATAAGCTAGCTCATACTGAGTACGCAATGGTACTTAAAAGTAGCATTGACCATTATATAAAAACGGAATCTGCTAGTAACATAGAAAAACTTAGTGATAATTACCTAATGAAGTTTATGAAGGATGCTAAGTATGTAACTTTTGGACCAGAGCCTATATTAGCCTATATATTTGCAAAAGAAAGTGAGATAAAGAATTTAAGGATTATAATGGTTGGAAAGTTAAATAACATTCCTTCAGAAGTTATAAGAGAAAGGCTGCGTGAGGTATATGTATAAAGGTATAGCAGTTGTAGGAGATAAGGATTCAGTGCTTGCTTTTAAGGCCTTAGGCATAGAGGTGTTTCCAGTTTTTGAGGTGGAAGAGGCGAGAAAAACTATAGATAGACTAGCTATGAAGGATTATGGCGTTATTTTTGTCACAGAACAAGTGGCAAAGGATATTGAAGATACAATAGAGAGATATAGTAAACAAACACTCCCTGCAGTTATACTTATTCCTAGCAACCAAGGATCTTTAAATATAGGATTAAGAAGAATAAGAGATAATGTTGAGAAGGCAGTAGGAGTGAACATCTTATAGGAAGGTAGGTTGGTATATTGAAGACAGGAAGGATAATAAAGGTTTCTGGACCTTTGGTTGTTGCTGAAGGAATGGAAGAGGCCAACCTTTATGATGTAGTTAAGGTTGGAGAAAAAGGGTTAATTGGTGAAATAATTGAGATGAGGCAGGATAGAGCCTCAATACAAGTATACGAAGAGACTGCAGGTATCGGACCAGGAGATCCGGTAATATCAACTGGAGAACCGCTTTCTGTAGAGCTAGGACCTGGATTGATAGAATCAATGTTTGATGGTATTCAGAGACCCTTAGATGCCTTTATGAAGGCTTCTAACAGTGCGTTTCTTGTAAAAGGACTATCTATAAAAGCTTTAAATAGGGAAAAAAGATGGATCTTTAAAGCAGTAGCGAATATAGGTAATAAAGTTTCAGCAGGTGATATCTTAGGAACAGTACAAGAAACTTCAGTTATAGAACAAAAAATATTAGTTCCATATGGGGTTGAAGGCACTATTAAGGATATAAGAAGTGGAGAGTTTACTGTAGAAGAAAAAATCTGTTCTATAGCAACTAACTATGGAGTTAAGGAAATAACTATGCTCCAGAAGTGGCCGGTAAGAAAGGGAAGACCCTATAGAAGAAAGCTAAATCCAGTAGAACCTATGGTTACTGGTCAAAGGGTAATAGATACGTTTTTTCCAGTAGCAAAAGGTGGAGCGGCAGCAGTTCCTGGGCCTTTCGGAGCAGGAAAAACAGTGGTGCAGCATCAAATAGCAAAATGGGGTGATGCAGAAATTGTAGTATATGTTGGTTGCGGTGAGCGTGGTAATGAGATGACGGACGTTCTTAATGAGTTTCCAGAACTTAAAGACCCTAAAACTGGAGAGAGTTTAATGAAACGTACAGTGCTTATAGCAAACACCTCCAATATGCCCGTAGCTGCAAGAGAAGCATCTATATATACAGGAATAACCATAGCAGAATATTTTAGAGATATGGGATATTCGGTTTCAATAATGGCAGATTCTACATCGAGATGGGCAGAGGCTTTAAGAGAAATGTCAGGTAGACTTGAAGAGATGCCTGGTGATGAAGGATATCCTGCTTATTTAGGCTCTAGACTAGCTGACTATTATGAAAGGGCAGGGAAAGTTGTATGTTTAGGTACTGAAAAAAGACAAGGTAGCATTACCGCTATAGGGGCAGTATCTCCTCCAGGTGGTGATATATCTGAGCCAGTATCTCAAGCTACTTTAAGAATTGTAAAAGTGTTCTGGGGATTGGATGCCCAGCTTGCATATAGAAGACATTTTCCAGCTATAAATTGGCTTAATTCATATTCTTTATATGCAGATAGAGTTGGACAATGGATGGATAGAAATATAGATGAGCAGTGGTCAGCCTTGAGAACAGAAGCCATGACACTATTACAGGAGGAAGCAAATCTCCAGGAAATTGTTAGGCTTGTAGGCATAGATGCATTATCAGAAGCTGATAGATTGAAGCTTGAGGTTGCCAAGTCCATAAGAGAAGACTATCTTCAGCAAAATGCCTTTCATGAAGAAGATGCATATACTACGTTAACTAAGCAATATAAGATGCTTAAGTTAGTGTTAAGCTTTAAGAAAGAGGCTGAAAGAGCACTTTCCAATGGTATATATCTAGAAAAAATACTTAACATTCCTTCAAGAGAAAGAATTTCTAGAAGTAAGTATATATCAGAAAATGAACTTTCAAGAATAGACCACATTTCGGAAGCACTTAAGGCAGATATAGATAATCTTATAGCAGAAGGAGGTGTACTAGATGCTTAAAGAGTATAGAACAGTCACAGAAGTAGTAGGTCCTTTGATGATCGTGGATAATGTTGAGGGAATCAAATATGATGAGCTTGTAGAGATAGAATTGCATACTGGAGAAAAAAGAAGAGGTAAAGTGCTTGAAGTACATGAAAAAAAAGCAATGGTACAGCTTTTTGAAGGATCTTCAGGGATCAATCTAAATAAAACTAAAGTAAAGTTTTTAGGTAGACCTTTAGAAATCGGAGTTTCTGAAGATATGCTTGGGAGAATATTTGATGGTATGGGAAGACCTAAGGATGGAGGTCCGAAGATAATAGCAGAGAAAAGGCTTGATATTGCTGGAGAGGCTATCAATCCAGTGGCAAGAAACTACCCATCTGAATTCATTCAAACAGGTATATCTGCCATTGATGGATTAAATACATTGGTTAGAGGACAGAAGCTTCCTGTGTTTTCAGGCTCAGGGCTTCCACATGCGGAACTTGCTGCACAAATAGCTAGACAGGCAAAGGTTCTAAACTCTGATTCTAAGTTCGCAGTCGTATTTGCAGCTATAGGAATTACTTTTGAAGAAGCAGAGTTCTTTGTGGAAGAGTTCACTGACACTGGTGCTATAAATAGATCTGTACTGTTTATGAATCTTGCGTCAGATCCAGCGATAGAGAGAATAGCAACGCCAAGAATGGCTCTTACTACTGCGGAGTACTTAGCTTATGAGAAGGGGATGCATGTACTTGTTATAATGACAGATATAACGAATTACTGCGAAGCGCTTAGAGAAGTGTCTGCAGCTAGAAAAGAAGTTCCAGGAAGAAGAGGTTATCCTGGATATCTATATACAGATTTGTCTACTCTTTATGAAAGAGCAGGAAGAATAAAAGGGAAGGAAGGGTCTATAACTCAGATTCCTATTCTTACAATGCCAGAAGATGATAAGACTCATCCTATTCCAGATCTAACAGGTTATATAACAGAAGGACAGATAATTCTTTCAAGGGAATTGTATAAAAAAGGTGTTATGCCTCCAATTGATGTATTACCGTCACTTTCAAGGTTAAAAGATAAAGGGATAGGTAAAGGAAAGACAAGAGAAGATCATTCAGATACCCTAAATCAATTATTCTCAGCTTATGCTCAAGGTAAGGAGGCAAAGGAACTTGCAACAATCCTTGGAGAATCAGCTCTATCAGAGGTAGATAAAAGTTTTGCTAAGTTTGCTGAGGCTTTTGAAAAAAACTACGTAGCACAAGGCTTTTATTCAAATAGAACCATTGAGGAAACCTTAAATATTGGATGGGGATTGCTAAAAATACTTCCTAAGAGTGAGCTTAAAAGAATCAGAGAAGAATATTTAGAAAAATATTTACCTTTAGGAGAGGGTGAATAGTTTATGGCAATACTTAATGTTAATCCTACGAGAATGGAGCTTACCAAGCTTAAAAAAAGATTAGCTACAGCAACTAGAGGACACAAGCTTTTGAAGGATAAACAAGATGAGCTTATGAGGCAGTTTATAAGTCTAGTAAAGTACAACAATGAGCTTAGAAAAGAAGTCGAGCAGGAGCTATACGGCTCTTTAAAAGATTTTGTTATGGCAAGTGCAGTAATGAGTTCGGAGTTTTTAGAAGAAGCAGTTGCTTATCCTAAAGAGAACATAACTGTTGATATAAAAAGCAAGAACATAATGAGTGTCAACGTGCCAGTTATGGACTTTAAGAGAAAGTTAGAAGGGGATAAAGGAAGCATATTTCCTTACGGCTTTGCCAGTACATCTTCAGAGCTTGACGATTCTATAGGTCAGCTATATAACGTACTGCCTAGGCTTTTGAAGCTTGCAGAGATTGAGAAAAGCTGCCAGCTTATGGCTGACGAAATAGAAAAGACAAGGAGAAGAGTTAATGCACTTGAGTATAGGACGATACCAGAACTTGAAGAAACTATAAAGTATATTAGAATGAAGCTTGAAGAAAATGAGAGAAGTGCATTAACTAGGCTGATGAAGGTTAAAGAAATAATTTCTGAGAAAAAATAATTTGAATATATATTTAATAAAGTGATTTCTGCCTATGGTGGAGGTCACTTTTTTAAAAACTTTTTATTGTATATGAGATTAGATATATATTTTTTATAAGTAGAGTTTTATAATATACTAAATGCGTTGAATTAGAAAACGATATATGTTGGTTTCTGGATAGTAAAGCATTAGTACATTTTTTAAAGCTACGTCATATTGAGAGTGTAGTTAAATGGAGTATTTTACATGAGAAAAAGTGAATTTGATATACATGATATTATTAAGTTAGTTAAAAGTGCAAGAGAAGAAGGTATTGCAGAATTTTTTTATAATAGTGAAAGAGTTAAGTTGAAATTTAGCTCTTATAATAATGGTCGTGTTAAAAAAGAAGTTAAAGATGAAGTTGCTATAGATGATGAGACAAGCTTAAAACATGAGAATATTATTATAAAATCTGAATATGTAGCTAGAATAAGACTTAATGATGAAAATGGGAAACCATTTGTGAAAGTGGGGAGTTGCATTAAGAAGGGAATGAAGCTTGCAGAGTATGAGTATCTTAAGATAAACTTAGATATTCTAAGTCCTTGCGATGGAGTGATTTCTAACATTCTTGTAGAAGATAGTATTATTGTAGATTACAATAAAAATTTGATAATTATAGATGTGACTAATAAATAATTATTAAATTTTATTTATCAATAAAATAATATGAGTTTAAAATGGAGTAATGCTATATTTATCTGTTTATAATACATAAATTATATGGTATAATACAGAAAAAGGTTTTAGGAGAAGTACTATGGGGAAAATAGATATGAAAAAGATTTTGTTGTTCACTATAGTATCAGTTATAGTCATCACTTTTGCAGTATTATTGTGGACAAGTGTTTCTGGTTACTCTTCAAGCCTGAAAGATAATGAGAAGGATTTTGAGAGTTATATCGAAAAAACTGTTGGATATGATGTTAACATATTAACAATAAAAGAACAAGAAAATTACAAATATATAATGTTTACTAAAAAAGGATCTAGTGATGCCAATCTCTTTGCTTTTAAAAAATGGCATTTTAATAGATTTATTGATGCTGGTGCTACTTTTCACTCCAAGGCTATGGAGCAAGGTAAATCTAGTAAGTCACTATTTGGAGCACTTAAGATTAGTGAAGAAAAAAATAATCAGAAGTATATAATTTTTGGAATTAATTCTTTAGATATAGCAAAGTATTATACTGTAGATATAAATGAAAAGCAGTATAAGAAAGATATTAAAGAAATCTATTTTATAGATATTTTATATTTTCATGAATCGAAAGCGTTAGTACTAGGAGATATAAAGTTTTATGGTAAGCATGATGAAGATGTAACAGACAAACTTATAATTAAAGATGAGAATTGACAATAAACCAGTAGAGGTGAGAGTAATGAAAGATAAGGTTAAATTGACCACTTTAGAGCAGATTAAAGCGTATTCAGATCCATATAGATTGAGGATACTTACTTTGTTAAGAAATAGGGGAGATGCGGCAACTGTTAAGGAAATAGCTGATGAACTAGGAGAAGTACCGGCTAAAGTCCATTATCACATAAAAAAGCTTGAGAAAGCAGGTATTGTTGAGCTAATCAGAACAAAAGAAGTTAAAGGGATAATTGCAAAATATTATTACCTTACTGCTGATAGATTTGAAATTGTTGGAGAAAATATAGGTGAACAGGCAAAGCAAATCTATAAATCAGAAGTACTTAATTTAGTAAGTGACTATTATCAAAATTCTAGAACTGATGTGATTGATTCATTGAGTTCAAGAATAGGAGAGCACAGCGATGAATTTAATATATCTCTTACCTCAAGAACTCTATACTTAACTAAGGAAGAATTTGATGAGCTTAACACTATAACAAGAGAACTTTTTGCTAAGTATGAAAATAAGCGAGAAGGAACAATATCCTGCCACGGATTTTCAGTATTATGTAAAATGGAAGATGATAAAAAGTAAGCATTTACACAAAGTTAATAATCATAAATTAAATATTGTCATATCATATATAGATATTATGTGATAGGAGTAATAGTGATGAGGATTGTTATAGATATAGACATACTTAATCATTCAGAAATACTTGAAAGACATAAAGGTGGCTTTGCTAGTTTGCTTGGTAATAGTAGCTTTGTAAGAGAGCAAGTGGAGCGAGAAGTAAAAAAACAAATCCTAGTAAAGTTGTCTAAATCTTTAAAAGAAGGGTTATCAGAAAATGGAGTTAAGGCAAGGATAAGAATAGATTAAAATGGGGCTCAATATGAGACCCTTTCTTTTTCTTTTTGTAACCAAATTTTCTTTGAATGTCTTTAAGAATATTATATAATATTGTTGTGTCTTAGGATAAAAGGAGAGATTTTAATGTTTAATTATATTATAGGAATTATAGTATCTTCCTTGATTGTAGTACTTATAATTCCATCCTTAATGAAGATTGCTGAAAAAATAGAATTTACTGATAAACCTACCAAGAGGAAAATTCATGAGAAGCCTATTCCTATAATCGGCGGAGTGGCTATGTTCATAGGTTTTTTTATAGGATACTTTTTACTGGTTAAAAATGATAGAATCGGAAGCTTATATTTGTTTATTTCATCTATCATGATTTTAAGCATTGGTTTGATAGATGATTATTACAAAACAAGAGGAAAAGAATTCATGATTCTTCCGAGAGTAATCATACAGGTCTTAGCAGCTACATTAGTATATAAATCAGGAATAGTTTTTAATGGGATCACAAATCCTTTCAATGGGAGTTATGTGGAGTTACCAACCATACTTAGGTATTTACTTACTATTACTTGGATATTCGGTGTAACAACTGTTATCAATTGGTCTGATGGTATGGATGGAGTAGCTGGAGGAATATCAGCTATATCAGCTACAACACTTTTTGTAGTGGCATTGGCAAAAGGGCAAACAGATTCTGCTTTGATGGCTATAATTTTAGTGGGTTCAATACTTGGTTTTTTAAAATACAATAGACACCCAGCAAGAATATTTATGGGAGATTCGGGAGCTAACTTTATAGGATTTACGCTAGCTATAATCGCTTTAGATGGTGCATTTAAGCAAGCTACAGTTATGTCTATATTTATACCATTTTTAGCTTTAGGAGTACCTATATTTGATAATTTATTTGTTATATTTAAGAGATTTATAGAAGGTAAACCAGTTTATCAAGCTGATAGAAGTCAGATACATTATAGACTTGAAAAAAAGGGAATGAATACAAGACAGGTAGTTTCATATATATGTTTAATAAGTACATGTCTAAGTCTTATCTCTATATTAATATTGTTATTAAGGTTATAGTTATATGTAGTTAATTTTTTAGGAATTACTGATGAAATCTAAAGCGCTGGTAAAAGTATTATGAAAAATAGTCTGTCTTTTTCATAGAAAATTATTAATTAATTTATTAGGTATAAATTAATTGAAAAATAATATTATAATAATATGAATATAGATAAATCTTATTATAGTTAGATGTGGCTTTTGATAATACTTATAATAAAGTCATTTACATAAATTAATTAATAATATATAATAAAATAATTAAAACTGAATAATTATTCTTATCAAGAGTGGTGGAGGGACTGGCCCTATGAAACCCGGCAACCTTATATACAGGTGTTTTGATAGACTTAGCTTATATATTTTATATTGTATATATATAGAATATATAAGTTATTAGCCTATAGAAGCTAAAAATATAAAGGTGCTAAATCCTGCAGTTTTTACTGGAAGATAGGATATACTTTGGATTTAACCTAGAGGTATATTCTCTAGGTTTTTTATTGTTAAATAAAGAATAAAAAGGAAATTAAATAAATAATATGAAAAAGGATGATTGTATATGTTTATAAAAGAATTATTTAAACAGAAAAAGTTAGTATACTCTTTTGAAATATTCCCTCCAAAACTAACATCACCAATTGATACGGTTTATAAGACTATTGAAGAGTTAGCAACTTTAAATCCAGATTACATAAGTGTGACTTACGGTGCTGGTGGTAGTGTAAACAATAATAGAACCTGTGAGTTGAGTTCTTTAGTTAAAAATAAGTATGGTATAGAAGCCTTAGCTCATCTTACATGCATAAACTCTGACGAAGAAAAGATAACTAAGATTGTAGAGAGTTTGAACAAAAATAACGTGAAAAATATACTAGCGCTTAGAGGAGATATAAATGAGGAACAAAACATGGGAGATAGCTATAAGTATGCATATCAGCTTATTGAATATTTAAAAGAAAGAGGAAATATATGTTTGGGAGCAGCTTGTTATCCTGAAGGGCACATACAAAGCGATAATATTGATAAAGATATAATATACTTAAAAAACAAAGTTGATGCAGGTGCAGATTTCTTAATATCTCAATTGTTTTTTGATAATAGCCTTTACTATACATTTTTAGATAAAGCTTATAAAAAAGGTATAAACGTGCCTATACAAGCTGGGATAATGCCAGTTACCAATAAGAAGCAAATAGAGAGAATTGCATCTCTCTCAGGAGCATATCTGCCTGAAAAGTTTATAAAAATAATGGATAAGTATGAACATAATCAAGAGGCTTTAAGAGATGCAGGAATTGCTTACGCTACAGAACAAATTGTTGATCTAGTTTCTAGTGGAGTAGATGGAATTCATCTTTATACCATGAATAATCCATATATAGCCAATAAGATAACTACCAGCATTTCTTCACTAATTAACCATATTAATAAAGAGGCTATATAAAGAGTTTCTACAACAAAACTTAATTTATACTTTTATATAACAAGCAACCTTAGCAATAATTTCAACGAATATGATACCTCTATATAAAGCAAAATAAATATATCCCAAATACCTATAACTTTAAATATCAATTAAATAATTAAATGGTGTTAAAGTTCAGTGTTTACTATACAGATATAAGGTTGTTTAATTAATAAGGAGGGTCAATCATGGGAGTTAGCGAGAAAGATCATGCATATGAGGTTGCTAAAAAGATGATTATAGATGGTGAATCCTGGGATAAGATAATGGATGAAACTAGACTAAGATTAAAAGACCTAAAAAGAATTCAAAGAGAAGAAATAAATCCACATATGTAATTTATAAGTAGCTAGACTTGTATAAAAGCAGGTCTAGCTACTTTTTTACTGTACAGGGGATCATTATTTCTTTATTATAATTTAAATTATAAAGTTTTAACAATTGGTTTAATAGTAAACTTTATGGTAAAATTTACTATGTATATATCTATTACCACTAAACTTTAAATTAAGATTTGTTTCTAAATATTGTTGAAATTAAGTTTTCATGAAGAAATAGTGAATTAATTCCTTGCTTAAGCTCATTTAAGCATTGAATCAACGACAGCTTAATTTAAAAATAGTATGTTATCATAAGGATTAAGAAAAAGTTAAGAATTTATTAACTATAATCTTAAGTTTTTATATTTATTATAGGAGTATAAGCTTTGATAGGAGGAATTATCAAATGAAAAGTAAAACAAAAGCATTTTTTCTTTCATTTATCCCAGGACTTGGACACATATACTTAGGAGAAAATAATAGAGGTTTAATTTTTTTAGGCGGTATAGTATCTTATTTATTTACAGTGGGCTTCTTAGACAGATCCTATGACATGATAGGTGATTATAGCAGAGTATTTAATGCTGCACTTCCGATACTATGGGCATTTAACATACTAGATTGTATGATTAATGCTGATAAGATAAACAAAGGAATGATAAATTTAGCTGACGAAAATAATATTGAAGCAGATAGAAAACTTATAGCCTATATGCTTTCAGTACTTCCAGGTTTAGGTCAACTTTATCTAGGAGAAAAAGAGAAAGGACAGAAATTATTTTGTGTATTTTTGGTGATTTATGTTTTTTCATCCTTAGTAAATATTGATATATTGAAAATTGGAGTGCCAGCAGTAATAATTTATTCCATTCTTGATTTGATGAATGTAAGAGCAACAAACGGTATTACAGAAATAAACTTTTCAGGTAAGTGGTTTGAAAACTGGGTAAAGATTCTTGGATTCATATTCATAGCAGCAGGTATTATTACCCTTGGTAACAGATTCTTAGGACAGTTTGTAGATACTAGAATTGAGTACATGATAAGAGATTATACTAAAGTAATTTTATCTTCTGTAGTATTAATAGGTTTTGGTGTTAAGATGTTGTTCATGGGAAAACCAAAGGATATCAGCAGGGAGGATTAATTATGAAACAATGGAAGATTGGAAGGCTTTCCGCAGGTATTGGACTTATCTTACTAGGGGTACTGCTTATAATTGCAAGGATACAAAGTCTTTACTATTTTGAGATGTTAGAAAAATGGTGGCCAGTTTTAATAATATGTCTGGGGATAGAATTAGTAGTAGGTGCATTCTTAGCAGGAAATTCAAAAATAACTGTAACTGTTGATGGAAAGAGTGTTTTTATAGCGGTGCTAATAGTGATTTTCGTATTTGTCGGTAGTGGAATAAGCTTCGCTGCAAGAAATAAAGGTGCGTTTTTAGATTGGAATGGATTTTCCTTTAATTCTTATAGTAATGAAAAGACTGTGTCAAACAAAATGGAGTTTCAAGGAAAGAAGTCAATAACTATAGAGAACAAACAGGGAAAAGTTTCAATCGATAAAAGTGATAGTGATAAGATAGAGGTTGAGGCTAACATAGTCATAGCATATAATGATGAGTCTGCTATTAGTGAATTGCAGAAACAGGCAATTGAGTTTGCAGATGGTGAGGACTTAGTAGTAAGTACAAGCAATCAATCTGGAAAAGATGGAGCTGTAAGAAAGGTTGATTATACAATAAAGCTTCCAGCGTCAGTAAGATATGATGTTGAGAGTGCATATGGTGATGTTTCAATCTCTAACATATCTAGTGATGGAAAGAGTAGTCAATCCAATGGTAGTACTAATATAACCAATGTGAAGGGTAATACAGAAATAACTAATAAGTATGGATCAGTTAAGGTAGACACTTTAGAAGGAAACTTGCAGCTAAGCTGCAATAACGGAAATATTAACCTATTTAATGTAAAAGGAAAGATAGTAGCTTCAAATTCTTATGGAGCTACCAATGTGGAGAGCATAACTGATGATATAGAGTTTAAAGGCTCAAATGGAGCTTTTACAGGAAAGAACCTAGGAGGGTTTACTAAGGTTACTAGTAAATATGGAGATGTGAATCTTACCAATCCTACAAAAGGGCTAAATGTTGAAGCTAACAACGGTACAATTAAAATTGATTGCAATAAGCCTATAGAAGGAGATGTAACTGTATATAGCAATTATGGAAGTATAAACACCAAGATAGTAAAGGAACAGTCAGCAAAGTTTAATTGCTCTTCAAGAAATGGTACTATTACTAATGACCTAGGACTTTCTGGTGATAATAAAAACAAAAATAGCACTTTAGGTGGTGAAATTAACGGCGGAAAGTACTTGTTCATGATGGAAACAAAAAACGGTTCCATAAGTATAAATTAAAAGTTGAGCTTAGAACCTTATAAGTATTGGTGACTTCTTGGAATCTATAAATTTTAGTTGAAGTATTTAGCTTCAGTATGTAATAATGTGTTTAGATAGATTTTGAAAGGAGTTACCTTTATGGCAATTAGAAAGATAGTTCAATTAGGTGATGAGCATTTGAAAAAAATATCAACACCTGTTAAGGAAATAAACGGAGAAGTATTAGCTCTTGTTAAGGATTTGAAGGATACTTTATACTCAGTAGATGGAGTTGGACTTGCTGCTCCTCAGATAGCAGTAAATAAAAGAGTGGTATTTATAGATTTAAGAGATGGCTCTGAGCCAATTGTTTTAATAAATCCTGAGATAACTTATAGAGAAGGTAAAGAAGAGGGATATGAGGGATGCTTAAGCTATGTTGGCTATGAAGGACTAGTAGAAAGACCTAAAAAGGTTAAAGTTAAGGCTCTTAACGAAAAAGGGAAGGTTGTTGAGTATGAAGCAACTGGACTTTTGGCAAGATGCTTCTGTCATGAGATAGATCATTTAGATGGAATCATGTACGTTGATCAGGCTATTGAAATGTATGAGCTTGTTGAAGAAGAAGAAGAATAGTTTTAAAAATAGGACTTAGCGAAAAATGCCAAGTCCTATTTTTGCTTTTAATAAAGGTATATAGTTTTTCCTGGCCAAACCTAGTAGTTTTAAAAGCCTATAACAGCTATTTATGGTAACAGCAAAAAATTTATTTGACTGCCAGATTCTCCTCATATGCATTGGAAAATGCAGCTGTGCAAAAAAAATCACTAAAGAAGAACGCTTTAGTGATTTTTTATATGTCTAAAACCTACTTTGACTAATTTTGTTTAAAAATATCTGAGCAAGATCTTTATTATCCTGAATTATCTTTTCAATGATTTCACGGCTGGTGGAATCTAAGTTGTTATTATCTTCTATAAATCTATCTCCCATAGTAAAACCGGTTTTGCAAGCTTTGTAGGCTTCATTAAGTACTTCTTCATCTGAATCAACAGTTAAGTTTTTTATGTTTTCGTATATTTGAGATAATGTTCCTATAAGTCCTACCTGTTCTTTTGGAATGCCTCCAAGTTGATCAATTCTTTCTTTTAGTATATTGCTATGCATTAGATAGGTAGCTTGAACTTGTAAGAAAATCTGTTTTAAACTATTATCTTTTGCTTTTTTTTGAAGGTTTTCAAAGGCTTCAAGTCCCATTTGAGTTCCTTTTAATACACGATTTAACTCTATCACTATTTCTTTTGGTGGAGCTTGAATAGACATATACATCATCACTCCCTTAAATAATTTCTTAGATATAGGTGGAACATCTTTATATACAACCCATAAATTTTCTACTTTCAGTTCTAATATTTATATTGATACTAGAAGATACTATATATAAAGTTATATTCATTTGATAGTTTAATCAAAAAGTAAAGATTTATACTTAAGTGCTAAAACACTTGGTTTTATAAAGATTAATAGTAAAATAAGTTATTTACTCATGGCTATTATTATTGTATACTGGTGTATATACACTAAAGGGAGATGAATTACTATGAATAAAACTAAGAATTTAACTTATATTGCAGTACTTGTGGCGTTAGCCATTTTAATACCTATTACTTTCGGGTTTGCAACAATAACAATACCACCATTTACAGCAACTATAGCAGCTCATGTTCCAATGTTCCTAAGTATGTTTGTATCGCCTTTTGCAGCGGTGGCAGTTGGCTTAGGAAATGCAGTGGGATTTCTTATAGCTGGAAAGCCTATATATGTAGTTTTAAGAGCGCTTATGCATGTTTTTGTTGGACTTGCTGGAGCATTAATGATTAAAAAAGGTGTTTCTTATGGAAAGACAGTAGCATTTACTTCCCCAATCCATGGTGGGTTAGAAGCGTTAGTAGTTATGCCTTTCCCAGGTTTTAATTTTAAAGCCATACTAATAACTGTGTTTATAGGTACTTTAATTCACCATTTCATAGATGGTACTATAACATACGTCTTAGTTGAATCTATATCAAAGGCAACTAGAAAAGATTTTAGAAAGGTCTTAGCAGGATCTACTGATAAATAGTTTTAAATAAAGTAAAAGGTCACCTGACAAGGTGGCCTTTTACTTTATTTAATTGCTATTGTGCCTAAGTAGTTTTTTACACTATCTTGCCATGAAGGCATTTTTATATTGAAGCAGTTATATAAAAGACAGGTATTCATAGCAGTATAGCTTGGTCTTGGAGCTATATTGGTTATGGCCTCAGTAGCAAGAGGTAAAACATTTTTTTGAAGATTAAAATACTCAAATACATACTTAATCACATCAACTTTTGAAACAGCTCCTTCATTTACACAATTGTACACTCCGTAAAAGTCAGAGGCTATAATTTGGGAAACAGAACTACATAAATCTTCAATATAAGTTGGATTTATAACAGCGTTGGATATTAAAAATATAGGAGTAGTAGATTGAGATAAAGCTTTTTTTATATAGCAATCACTTCCTCCAAAGCACCAAGAGGTCCTTATTATAAAATATTTACTACATATGGTACGAATAAGCTTTTCTGCTGCTAGCTTGGACTTACCATATATATTTATTGGAGTACATTTATCGGTTTCAAAGTATGGAGAGTGCTTTTCACCTCCGTAAACATAAGCAGAAGAAATGTATACAATAGGAATTGATAGGCTATTACAAGCATAAGCTACGTTTAGTGTTCCTAGAGTATTTACGGTATAAGATTCAGTCTCATGGGTTTCACAAAAGTCTATATCTGACAATCCAGCAGCTTGTATAACTATGTCAGGTGAATACGATTGTACTTGTTGCAGAACTAAGTCTTTATCAGTTATATCCAAAGTATCTTTATCTAGGGCTATGACTTGGTGCTGTTTCTTTAAATAGTTAGATAGATAGTTTCCTATATTACCGCTAGAACCTAAAACCATTATTTTCATAAACTCACCTCATTCCATTTGTTAGGGATGTACCACTTCATAATTAAAGCTATATTTTCAACACCTCAAATATGGGAGGATGAAAACAGTTTTAGGATTGCAGTTGTACATCTTTAATAAATTTAATTTTCACTAAAAACATAAATTCACATTAAATTATATGAAAAACACCATATGTTTATTGACAACAATTGTATAAAATTAATATAATTTTTATTTAGAGACCAAAGGTGGTGAAGATATGATTAAAGAAGAGGAATTAAATTATGAGAAGGGGCATCTTAGAGAAACTAAACAGTGGCTAGAGGATGCTGCTTCTGAACAGGGCGAGGAAGAACAAAAACTTTTAGAAAAGATAGGAAAGCTAAAAAAGGCATCTAAGGGAAAATACAATGAAGAGCTAGAGACCGAAGAGAAGATATATAATATTGTTCATAAAAATGTTGAGAAGTATAAAGAATCTATAGAGCAACCTTACTTTGCTAGAATTGATTTTAGAGAATACAGAAAGAAGGAAGAGGTATTCTACATAGGTAAGTTTGGATTAGGGGATATGACTAAGGGTGAGGAATTAGTTATTGACTGGAGAGCTCCTATAGCTGATTTATACTATAGTGGAACTCAAGGAGATGCCTATTATAGAGCACCTGCAGGAGTAATACAAGGAAACCTTTCTTTAAAAAGAAAATTTCTCTTTGAAGATGGCGATATAAAGGATATTTTTGATGAGGGAATTAACGAAATTATACTTAAGAATACTATGGGTGATAGTGGAGATAATGCTTTAATAGATGAATTCTTAAAGATTAATTTAGAGCAAAGCACTGGTAGGAAGCTTAAGGAAGTAGTTGCTACTATACAAAAAGAGCAGAATGATATAATTAGAGCGGAAAAAAACGCTCCTATAATAGTTCAAGGGTCAGCTGGATCAGGAAAGACTACTGTAGCACTTCACAGGCTTGCATATCTGCTTTATAGATACAAGGATAAGCTAAGTGGTCAGGATATATTGGTTATAGCTCCTAATAAGCTTTTCTTAGATTATATATCTGAAGTTTTACCTACCTTAGGAGTAGGTGAAGTGCTTCAAAAAACTTTTGAAGATTTTGCACAAGACTTTTTAAAGCTTAAGGGAAAGATATATTCTAAAGATAAAAAGCTCCAACAAGTCTTAGAGAGTGAAGATACCGAGGAAGTTAAATATATAACTAATTCTAGTAAAGTAAAAGGTTCCATGGTGTTTAAGTCAATCTTGGATAGGTTCCTTTTAATATTAGAGAGAGAATCGGCAGATATTAAAGATATAAAGATTCAAGGCTTTACTGTGTTTGAAGAGAAGGAAATCAAAAGGTTGTATGTAAAAGATATGAAGCATATGCCTATCAATAGGAGAAAAGACGAAATTAAGAGATATTTTCTATTGAAGTTAAACGAAAAGCTGATGAAGGTTATTGAGAAGATAGATTTTCAGTATGAGTATCAAATATCTAGAATAAAAAAGCAAATGGATGATTGTCAAGAAAGAAGAGAAAAGCTCATAGAAATATATGATGAAAGAGACAAATTTAAAAATAAGATCAGAACAGAAGGCAGAAGTGAATTTGATACTTATTTTGATAATTGGAAGGGTATTGATACAAAAGATTTATATAGAAGATTATTTACTGAAGAGGGATTGTTTGACGAGTTGACGGATGGTGTTGTACCTAAAAAACTCTGGGATTACATTAGTGCAAAGCTTCAAAAGGATGATGAAGAGGGAATAATTGATAGTGACGATATTGCAGCTATGCTTTATCTAAAGTTGATGGTTGAAGGTGTTCCAGAAGATAAAAAGTATAAGCATATAGTTATAGACGAAGCTCAGGACTACTCTCCACTTCAGATGTGTGTAGCTTCAATGCTTGCACTAGGCAACTCTATGACTATAGTAGGAGATATAGGCCAAGGTATATATTATTATAAAGGAATTGATCAATGGGAAAAATTAATCGAAGACGTATTTCATGGTGAGTGCAGCTACATACCATTAACTCAAAGCTATAGATCCACTATTGAAATAATAAATTTTGCAAATAAAGTGCTTAAAAAGCAAAAAAATAATTTAAAGCCTGCCACTCCAGTATTAAGGCATGGAGAGGAACCAAAGATAATACAATATGAGGATAATAAAGAGTTTGCAGAGCAAGCAGATGCTATTGTAGAAAAAGTTTTAGACAATGGTAAGAACAGCGTTGCTATAATAGGCCGTACCTTTGAAGAATGTAAAAAGATTAGAGATATAATGAAGAAAAATTCTAAGAATCAGTGGACGCTTATCAAGGAAGCTGACAAGAATATAAAACTTGATAAGATAATAATCCCATCTTATCTTACGAAAGGTTTAGAGTTTGACTGTTCTATAGTATTTAACTGTAATGATGAAGTTTATGGAGATAGTGAACTTAATAAAAAGCTGCTATATGTAGTTTTGACAAGAGCACTTCATTATCAATATGTGTTTTATAATGGTAATGTTAGCAATTTGTTAGAATAATAGAAGAGTTTACATGAATGAATTAATACTTGTTTGAAAATCCAGAGTTCTATAGATTTTAGAAAATTTATAAATAATAGTTAGTTAAGAACCCTGTAAGGATGTGCCACTTCGTTATAAAATTTATATTTTTAAAAGTTTTTATCAAAAATAGCTTTAAAAGTAGATTTTGTATCGAAGTGGTATACCTTTAAAGTAAGGTTATTTAAAAGGGATAATATGGATAAGATTGTAAAATACAAGCGTGTATGGTACAATTTATGTGGTTTTTATTTTATTCTTTAGAAAATTTTCATTATGTGTTTGGAGGTAGTAAAATGAGTGCAGAAAAGATCAGAGATAATATATATTGGGTTGGTGTTAAAGATGCTGAATTAAGAGTATTTGATATCATAATGGAAACCAAAAAAGGTACAACCTATAATGCCTATTTAATAGAAGATGATAAAATAGCTGTAGTTGACAGCGTAAAAAATGGATTTTATGAAGAGTTTAAAAGTAATATAAAAGCAGTAATCGGCGATAAGGCTATAGACTATATAGTAGTTCAACATACAGAATTAGATCATAGCGGATCTGTGATAAGATTAATGGAAGATTATCCAGAAGCTAAGGTGGTTGGTTCAAGAGCAGCTATTAACTATCTTAAAAATATAGTTAATAGACCATTTGATGCTATTGAAGCTAAGGAAGACTTAAGTTTAGGAAAAACTACTCTAAAGTTTATATCAGCTCCTAATCTACACTGGCCAGATACAATATTCACTTATGTAGAAGAAAAAGCGCTTCTATTTACTTGTGACTTTACAGGATGCCATTATTGTCCAGAAGGAAATATAACAGACAGTTTTTCTGATGACTACTTTGAAGAAATGAAGTATTACTTTGAAGTTATAATGGGACCATTTAAGAAATTCGTAAAGCAAGGCTTAGCTAAGATAGATGGACTTAAGATTGATATAATAGCACCAAGTCATGGACCACTACATGTTTCAGATGCAAGCAAATATTTGAAACTTTATGATGAATGGTCAACTGTAGCACCAATTGAAAAAAATGTACAAGTATTCTACATATCAGCTTACGGAAATACTGAAGCTATTGCTAAATATGTAACAGAAAAGATTGGTGAAAAGGGAGTAAAGGTAGAAGTTCATGAGATAACTTCTATGTCCTTAGAAAAAGCGGCAGAGTTAATAGACAACAGTTCTGCATTTCTAATAGGATCACCAACAATAAATCAAGATGCAGTTAAGCCATCATGGGATCTTTTATCTCTAGTTAATCCAATTGTTAACAGAGCAAAGCCTGCTGCTGCTTTTGGATCTTTTGGATGGAGTGGTGAAGGTGTACCAATGCTTACAGAAAGACTTAAGAGTCTAAAGCTAAAAACTATTGATGGACTTAAGGTTAATTTTGTACCATCTGAAGAGGATTTTAAAAACGCAGATCAATTTGTTGAAAGCTTCATGAGCTTAGTTTAGGATTATAGGGTTTTATTACGAAAACTTAATAGTTGAAGTTATAACCCTATATGTATGTACCACTTCATGATGAAATTTATATTTTCAGATTGAAGTGGTACAGTTAGTTTAGGTGATATCTACGTATTCACTGAAATTAAGTGGTTAGTCATCCCATGTTTAGATGAGCTTGCGCAAAGAATTAATATGATTTTGGCATGTTTCATTTCCTATATAACCACTTAACTTCTAAAATATTATTAGAGATATCCTAAATTTACAATTAATTTCAAAGCATCTTTTTATAAATTGCAGGTGTTCTAAAATACATTTAAGATTTAGGGAATACATAGGTAGTAATGTTATTAAGAATAGATATTTAAGTTGAAGCAATAATAATTTATATATAAACTTATTAGTATAAGGAGATTTTTTATGAGTGATTTAGATGAAAAAGAAATAATGTCTTTCAGAGATGAAAATGGAAATAAAGTTGATTTTGAAGCAGTTGCGAGAATATTTTTAGAAGAACAGGAATATTTAATATTGTCACCTCTTGAAGAAGGTGCTGATGAAGAAGATGCATTTGTCTTTAGAGTGGATGAAGTAGAAGGAAAAGAAGAATATAATCTTGTAGAAGATGATAATGAATTTGAAGCAGTAAAGAAAGAATATAAAAAATTATTATATTAATGGGGGTGTAAATGTGAATAAGTCAGGAATTATTAAGTTTTTAAGTGAAAATGAACTTTCAGATATTCAAGAAATCGAATACAAAGAAGGTCTTGTATTAAGATTTTTCTATGATTTTGATGATGTCGAATTAGATGGAGCAAAGGCATATTCAAATGAAGAAAGTGACTACGAAGAAGAAAGCGCAGAGTGGTACTCTGAATTTTTCTTGCCATACTTAAACGATACAGCCATTGACAATGTAACTGATATTGTAGACGAATTGAATGAAGAGTTTGGGGTTGAAGCTCAATTCATTTCTTATGATATAGATTCGGCTAACTACAGTTATAATGAGTTTGTTGCAGTATTCTTTGAAGGCGATAAAAAAATTGATATTGATGATGTGATGGATGAGTTAGGATTATAGTAGTATAGTTATTTTATTGAATAATTTATTATCTAAGGCCTCTTTAGTATTTTTCTAAAGAGGCCTTTTAATGTCCTGAAAATATAGTGTTCATATAAGACTCCAACATTAATTAAGCAATGCTTCTATAAAATATATTACGTCTATTTTTCCATAAATTATTTTTTATCATGTGCTTCTTTAAAAGACTCTTTTGCTGCTTTACAACTAGCTTGTCTAAGTTTTCACTTAATTTCAGTACAAAGAAATTAGTAGGGGATAGAAAGTTGAGACATAGGTTGAGCAAAAATTTTCTTCTATTGATCCTTTTTTCTAGCTTAGAGCAGTACATATATTTATCCTCCAAATTCTTTAAATTATTAACTTATGCGAAGTGTAATATTATTATAACAAATTTTGTATGTTTGTAAAAAAGATTTGTAAGTCAAATTCTTACAATTAATGCTATAAAAACTTAACAAAATACTACAAAGTGCATAAAGTAACATATGGAAATATATGTAATAGCACTGCAAATGTAGAATTTTACATAAATGTAATAATGTGAGAATGTAGAATTAAGTCTAAAGAATTGTTGTTGATTAATGTATGGGAGAAAGGTAAAATAAATTTTAGACATATAATTAATTTTTTAGCATAATTACGAAATATGATAATTTAACTGAAGAAGGAGAATATTAATGAACATTGACCAGTTAATTGCAAGAATCAATTTTTTATATAAGAAAAGTAAAGAAGAAGGTTTAAGTGAGGAAGAAAAGAAAGAACAAGAGGAATTAAGAAGAGATTATATAGACAGAGTTAAAAGTAACTTTAAATCTCAATTAAATACGATCAAACCAAACAAACCTAGTAAACCTAAAAATATTAAAAATTAATAAAGGATGATATTTATGGGCGTTGTAACCGTTGAAACATTAGTGAAAGATTTCGAATTTGAAGTGTTAGTAGAAGGTGAAAAGAATATACCTATAACAGTTAGCGATATAAATAGACCTGGACTTCAGCTAGCTGGATTTTATAATTACTTTGCGCCTGAAAGGATACAAGTCATTGGAAAAGCGGAGTGGAGCTTTTTAGATGATATGGGGGTAGATCTAAGAAAGAAAAGAGTAAATAAATTTTTTAGCTTTAATGTAAGTTGTCTCGTAATTACTAGAAATCTAGATCCACACGAAGAACTGATAAAAGCAGCACAGAAGAATAAAACTTGGGTGCTTAGAACTTCCATGATGACTACAAAGTTTATGAGTAAAACCACTATTTATTTAGCAGATAAGATGGCTCCTGAAACTAGACTTCATGGAGTGCTTGTAGATGTATATGGAATAGGTATTTTAATAACAGGTGAAAGTGGAATAGGTAAGAGTGAAACTGCTTTAGAGCTTATTAAAAGAGGTCACAGACTTGTTACAGATGATGCTGTAGACATAAAAGAGATAGACGAAGACTTGATAGGAACATCACCTCATATAACCTTCGGTATGTTAGAAGTTAGAGGTATGGGTATTATTGATGTTTCGGCACTTTATGGATTAAGTTCTGTCCTAGCCTCTAAAGAAATAAAGCTAATAGTTCATCTAGAGCACTGGAGAGATGATGGAGACTACGATAGATTAGGAATAAATGCGGAGTTTATGGATATACTAGGTGTTCCTATAAGAAAGATGAGGGTTCCAATAAGACCAGGTAGAAATATTGCTGTTATAATCGAAGCAGCGGCAGCCAACTATAGATATAACCTCATGTCTGATACTACACCAGTTGATGTAATAGAGAGCAGAATGAGCAGAGGTGTTGACTAATTCACATAAAAGTACATGATCATGCACATAATAAATAAATCATTGAAAAAAGGTGATATTTATGATTGTGTATGATATTTGTAATAATTTAGATGTTGTGCAGGAATGGGAACTTGAGAGATCTTATTATTGGATTTGTTGCAACCAAAAAGAAGTACATGAACTTGAGGTTATTTTTTCTAAGGAAACTATAGAGGAGTGCCAAAACTTTAGACAGTATCCTAGGATTGATTATTATAAAAACTATACCTTTATGGTGTTTAACGCACTAGACAATGAAAGTTTAAAGATAATACCTAGGGAAATTGATATTTATTTAAGTAAAAGCTTTATCATTACTGTTTATAAAAATGAAGTAGAACTTATATCTAAGCTTTTAGAGGATATAGGAAGAGATAAGAACTGTTTTATATTAAAAGAAATTTGTAAACCTTACATAATATTGTATTATATTCTTGATAGGCTTATAATAAATAATTATAACATTATAGCAGATTTAGAAACAGAAGCTGATAAAATAGAGTTAGATATATTAAAGTCTCCTAAATCGAAGCATATAAGTAAAATTGTTTCCTTGAGAAGAGAAAGCTATAAGTTAAGAAAACTGTTGAATCCACTTCGCTACATAGGTGATGCACTTCTATTAAACGAAAATAATGTGATTGAAGAAGATAAAATGTACTTGTTTAAGAATTTAAACGATAAGATAGAAAAGTTACTGTCATCAATGGAAAGTTTAGGACAGGACCTAGCAATGGTAAGAGAAGCCTATGAAGCAGAGATTGCCAATAGGACTAATGATCTTATGAAGGTATTTACTATAATAACCGCAGTATTTTTACCTTTACAACTTATAACTGCAATTTTTGGAATGAGTTTTGAACATATACCTTTTAAATATGAGAAATATGCTTTTGAAGGATTGATAGGCACCATGGCTTTTCTTGTGGTAATACTTATGGGGATATTTAAGTGGAAAAGGTATTTATAGGTATATTGATAAAGTTTACTAAAGATATATAGGAATATATCTAGAATAAGACTTTGTGTGTATTAAGTTTTTGATATCTAAACAACTATATTCTATAATAATATAAAAGAAACATATACTATGATAATAGAATGTAAAAATATAGAACTGCAAGGGTTAATTTAAACATTGCAAAAAAATATTAGCGAAGGTCGTATTAGCGATTTTTATAGATATATGAGGAGAGGTTAGAATGACTAAGAAAGTACTTACTAGAGAGTTCCCAAATGCTTGGGATAAATATTCAGACGAAGATGTTACTAAGGTTTTTGAAGTTAGTGAAAGATATAAGAATTTTATGTCTAAGTGCAAAACTGAAAGAGAATGTGTTACAGAATTTATAAGAATGGCTGAAGAAAAGGGCTATAGAGATATAAAAGAAATTATATCAAAAGGTGAAACCCTAAAAGCTGGTGATAAGGTTTATGCTAACAATATGGGCAAAACTTTAGCAATGTTTGTTATAGGAAAAGAGGCTTTAGAAAAAGGTCTTACAATACTAGGTGCACATGTAGATTCACCTAGACTTGACGTAAAGCAAAACCCACTTTATGAGGATACAGATTTAGCTCTTTTAGAAACTCATTATTACGGTGGAGTTAAAAAGTATCAATGGGTAGCTATTCCTCTAGCTATACATGGAGTAGTTGTAAAGAAAGATGGTACTATTGTAGATGTAGTTATAGGTGAAGATGACAATGATCCTGTAGTTGGAATATCTGATTTGCTTATACATTTATCCGCTGATCAATTAGGTAAAAAAGGGGACAAAGTTGTTGAGGGAGAGGATCTTAATCTTTTAGTTGGAAGCAGACCTATAAAAGATAAGGATGCTAAGGAAAAAGTAAAAGAAAATATACTTGTTATACTTAATGAAAAGTACGATATAACAGAAGAGGATTTTGTTTCAGCAGAACTTGAAATAGTTCCAGCAGGTAAGGCTAGAGATTATGGTCTAGATAGAAGTATGGTAATGGCATATGGACATGATGATAGAATTTGTGCCTTCACTTCATTTGAAGCAATAGTTAAGTTAGAAGAAGTTGATAAAACTTGTGTTGCTTTATTTGTAGATAAAGAAGAAATAGGTAGCGTAGGAGCTACTGGAATGCATTCAAAATTCTTTGAAAATATAGTAGCTGAGGTTATGGATAGAGTAGGAGATTATAGCGAACTTAAGCTAAGAAGATGTTTAACTAATTCAAAGATGCTTTCTTCTGATGTTAGTGCAGCATTTGATCCAAACTATCCTTTAGTAATGGAAAAGAAGAATTCTGCTTTCTTTGGTAAAGGAGTAGTATTCAATAAGTATACTGGTTCAAGAGGAAAAGGTGGTTGCAACGATGCAAATCCAGAGTTCATAGCACAAATAAGAGCTATTATGGATAAACATAACGTAGCTTGGCAAACAGCTGAATTAGGAAAAGTAGATCAAGGCGGCGGTGGTACAATTGCCTATATACTTGCAGAGTATAATATGGAAGTAATTGACTGTGGTATAGCACTTCAAAACATGCATGCTCCTTGGGAAGTTGCATCTAAAGCAGATATCTATGAAGCTGTTAGAGGTTATGAAGCATTCTTATTAGAAGCTTAAAACTGATTTACTAATAAGTATAGAAAGTAATTGAATATATAGATAATAAGATAATAGACATAGATGATCTTTAAGATTGTCTATGTCTTTCTTACTGTCAACAATACCTATGATGGCAAAATCCATCATAAAATAATAATGAAATACACATTAATTTGCATATTGAATATAATGAAGTATAACAAATGAAGGAGGGGAAGTTATGGACAAATCAAGATTTAGAAATTACGGTTTATGGGTAGCAATAGCTGCATTAATCCCTATGGTTTTGCAGGGCTTTGGATTAGATATACTTCCTTCTAATTATAAGGATATAATAAATGCAATTTTGTCTATACTTGTAATGGCTGGTATTTTAAATGATCCAACAACTGTTGCAAAGTGGTTTTTAGATGATAAAAAGAAAGCTGAGGCTGAAAAGTCAGAAGAAGCCTATGATGAAATTACTCAGGCTACCATCTCAAGAGAAAATGAAGAGAAAAAATAATTAAGGTTCTGTTAAAGCACCGTGTTGAAATTAAGTGGTTAGTCATCCGATGCTTAGATGAGCTCGCTCATATAGCATCTCCTTCATAACCATTTAATTTCAACAATATTATTAAATATAGCCATAATTAAAGATGTAGTATAGTAGAATAGTGATAATAAGATAAATATAAGAGATTCCTAAATATAGGAATCTCTTATAATGCATAGAAACTTTTTGTTGTAAAACAAAGCATACAATTTTTTTGTTATATAAATCTAGTAATATGAGAAGGTTAGTATGGCTTGCTATTATATACAGTAGTCTTTATTGTAAAAATTCATAAAGTTATTAAAGTCAGCTGTGTCAATAGACATATCACCTATATCTCCATGCTTAGTATCACCTTCAGTAATACCATGGAAGTCAGAACCACAGGTGAAAAGAAGAGATTTATTTCTACATAAACTTGTCAAGCGAGCCTCATCTTTTTTAAAATTCATAAAGTATATGGCTTCTAAACCGTCAAAACCAAACTTTAATAAATCCTCAGGAGTGTTTTTCTTTAGGAGTACTGGATGAGCAAGTACTACAACAGCATTGTATTTTTTTAGAAGAGCTACACCTTCTTCAACAGTTATTATTTTATTAGGAACATAAGCAGGGCAGTCATTGCCTATTATTTTATCAAATATATATTCCCAAGAGTAATCATAACCTGCCTCTATTATGCTTTGTGCAATGTGAGGACGAGCAACGACTCCTTCACCTTTTTCCAGAACTCTTGCATAATCTAGTTCAATATCAAAATAAGTTTTTAATTTATCTACTATGCTTTTAGCTCTTTCCACCCTAGAAGTCTTAAGGTCTCTTAAAAACTTTTGTAAACTCTCATCTTTATAAGAATCATCTCTAAAATAACCTAACACATGGACGCTTTCTTTATTGTGGTTGCAGGAGAGCTCTATACCAGGTATTATTGTAATACCATGATTCTTTGAGGCTTCAATAGCCTCATCAATTCCTTCAGTGTTGTCATGATCTGTGATAGCTAAGAATTGTATTCCTTTTATACTTGCACGTTGTACAACTTCTGTAGGAGACATCTTTCCGTCAGAGGAAGTTGTATGACAGTGAAATTCTGCTTTTATATTCAAAAGAGGATCATTCCTTTCAAAACTATATATTTGAAGATATAACACTTCAATCCTAAATCCCTTATCAAAACTCCTATGGGGCTTAAGAGGAGAATTTGATAATATAAATTTTATTATGAAGTGGTACATCTATATCAGTATTTTTTGATATAATGATTTTAACATACATTTATGAATAAGTTAAAATAATTTTATTGAGTACGTTGCAGGAGGAAATAATGGTGGACAAAGAAAAGATAAAGCAAGCTGCAAGAATGATAATAGAAGCAATAGGTGAAGATGTAAATAGAGAAGGCTTAGTAGAAACTCCTGATAGAATAGCTAGGATGTATGAAGAGATTTTTTCTGGTATTGGGAAGGATGCTAAAGAATATCTTTCAAAGCAATTTACTGTGGAAGGAAATGATTTAGTATTAGAGAAAGATATTAATTTTTATTCTATGTGTGAACATCACTTTTTACCGTTCTATGGTAGAGTTCATATAGCTTATATACCAAATGGCAAGGTTACAGGGTTATCCAAGTTAGCTAGAACTGTAGATGTTTATGCTAAGAAGCCTCAACTTCAAGAGAGACTTACAGAGGAAATAGCTGATGCTATAATGAAGTTTTTAGATGCAAGTGGAGTTATGGTGGTTATAGAAGCAGAGCACATGTGCATGAGTATGAGAGGAATAAAGAAAGCTGGCAGTTGTACTGTTACAACTACTTATAGAGGAGAGTTCATTAATAATAATGAATTGAAGAATGAAGTTTTAACCCTAATAAGGCTTTAAATAAATCTCTTCACTATTCTTTAGAAAATAATATTTTAGATAAATCTGTGGATAAGTATGCTGGCATGGCTCAAATGTACATATGGAAGAAAGAATAAAAAAGAGAAAATATGGCGTCTTCCAGAACTTTTTCACATAGGTTTAGAAAAGGCAGATGCGTAAAAAGATTCAATAAAGAAGATGGCTTTAAAGAATTGTTTATTATTAAGAAACTATGGTGATAGTATGGATAAAGTAAATTATATACTAAAAAGCTTGAAATATAATGAATGTTTGACTAAGGTTAGAAACTATGAAGCTGATAGAATATTTTGTAAGCATGATTTAGATCATTTTTTAGATGTAGCTAGGATAGCCTATATAATGGTTTTAGAGGAAAAGCTAGATATTTCTAAGGAAATAGTTTATGCTACAGCTTTGCTCCATGATATAGGAAGATTTAAGCAGTACGAAGATGGTACGCCCCATCATGAAGCTTCATATAAGATAGCTGAGGAACTTTTAAAAGAAGCTGGATTTGATTATAGAGAGCAAAACATTATATTAGAAGCTATAATTAAACATAGAAATTCAGATGAAAATCAGTTTAATAAGATATTTTACAGAAGTGACAAGCTTTCAAGAGATTGCTATAATTGCAAGGCAACACTTTTATGTAACTGGAATGAAGAAAAAAGAAATATGAAAATAATATATTAAACATAGATTATGCTACTTTTTTGTAGTTTAATTAAGATATTTTCTGCATAAAGGAGTAAAGTATGTACATAGGAAATAAAGAATTTGACTTGGGGAAAAGGACCTATATAATGGGAATATTAAACTTGACACCGGATTCTTTTTCTGATGGAGGAAAGTTTAATTGTCGCAAAAATGCTATTGAGCATGCTAGTTTAATGCTTCAGCAAGGAGCTGATATAATTGATATAGGTGGAGAATCTACGAGACCTAATCATGAGCCTGTTGGAGAAGAGGAAGAATTAAAAAGAGTTATACCTATTATTAGGGACATAAGAGAAAGATTTGATGTGCCTATCTCTATAGATACCTATAAGGGAAAGGTAGCGGAAGAAGCTATTAAAGCTGGCGCGAACCTAATAAATGATGTTTGGGGACTTAAGAAGGATCCGTATATTGCTAAGGTTGCAGCAAAATACGAGGTTCCCTGTTGTCTTATGCATAATAGAGATAATACTGAATATGAAAATATAATAGAGGATATGATAAAAGAGCTTAAAGAGTCTATAGATATAGCTCTTAAGGCAGGGGTTAAAAGGGAGAAGATAATCCTTGATCCAGGAATAGGCTTTGGAAAGACTTATGAGCAAAACCTATATGTAATGAATAACTTGGAAAAACTTAATGTCTTAGGTTATCCTATGCTTTTAGGAACTTCAAGAAAATCAATGATTGGAAATACTTTAAATCTACCTGCAAATGAAAGAGTAGAAGGAACCGTGGCTACAACAGTTATAGGAATAATGAAAAAATATGATTTTGTCAGGGTTCACGATGTAAAAGAAAATAAAAGAGCAGCAGTTATGACTGATGCTATTGTAAGAGGTTAGCTTTAGGAGGAATTATTTTGGATAAACTTTATATTGAAAATCTAGAGATATTCGCAAAGCATGGTGTCTTTGGAGAAGAAAAAGCCTTAGGTCAAAAATTTGTAATATCATTAGAACTTTTCTTTGATGCAAGAGAAGCCGCAATAACAGGGGATTTAACTAAATCTGTTCATTACGGAGAGCTTTGTCATAAGCTTGAAAAAGAATTCCAGAGAGAAAGTTATGATCTAATAGAAACCGCTGCTGAGAAAACTGCAGAGTTTATATTACAAGAGTATGATATTTTAAAAGCTGTAAAAGTAATGATAAAGAAGCCATGGGCACCTATAGGTAAGCATCTTGAATATGCAGCTATTGAAATATATAGACAGTGGCATAAGGTATTTATAGCTCTAGGATCAAATATGGGGGATAAAAACTCTAACCTAACAGCAGCTATAGATAAGCTTAAAGAATCAAAGCACACTAAGGTAATTAAGGTTTCTAACTTTATAACTACCGAACCATGGGGCTATGAAAGTCAGGATAAGTTCTTGAATGGAGTAGCTGAAATATCAACAATACTTTCTCCTATAGAACTCATAAATTACCTTCTAGAGTTAGAAAAAGAATTGAAGAGAGAAAGAATAATAAAATGGGGACCTAGAACTATAGATCTAGATGTGCTTCTTTATGATGACATAATATCTTCTGAGGAAGCTATAGTTATTCCTCATCCTAGGATGCATGAAAGATTGTTTGTGATAGAACCCTTAGCTGAAATAGCTCCTTATGAATTTCATCCTGTTTTGAGAAAAAGAATTTTTGAAATTAAAGAGGAACTTTTAAGTAAGAGAAATTAATATAGATAAAGAATAAAGAGTTACTACTTCTTAACGGAATTTTCATTATTAAAGGCTCCTCTAATGGCTCAGAGGAGCCTTTAATAAAAACTCTATTTGTTAAAAACATATTTGCAAAAAGAATCCAATCTATAAGCAAGGGGAACCTTGTCCATATTGATAAAATCTTCTTCAAAAACTCCATCCCAAGGAAATATTGAGATAATATTGTCATCATATATATTTATAACATACTTATCTTTTGAGGTTTTTATAAACATTTTAAACTTCGGTTTGTCAGGAAGGTTGCCTGGCTTATTTATAAAGTTAGTACTTTTTAGAGATTTTACGAAGTCTAGTAATATCTTATCATCTTCTTCTTTAGGGTGAAGCTCTTTGTATACATCAGTATCAAAAGCAGAAATGCTAAACTTTTCAGTACTAATAAGCTTGTACATTTCTTCAGTATAGTAATGATTAGATGGTTTTTTCTTTAAATTTATGTACTGAGCATTAGAACATCCGATAAAAGTTGACGAAATAATTAAAACAAGAATCAGTGATAGAAGTTTTTTCATGAGACCTCCAATATCATAGTATTACCTTAAAATAATATGTATCCTTTTAGTTTAATAGAACATTTTATTAGTTTTAGAGTAATATATAGAGACACAAATTTTTTATTCTTTAGAAAATTATGTTGCCTTCTAGACTTTCCAAAGATATATTTGGAGAATCGGATGGCCAAAGATATATAAGGAGGAGCTCGGGGTGAAGTACGGACTAGATATAGAGAATAAAGATATTTCTTCTTTTGTAAATGAGATGCTTATAAAAAATGGACATGCAACTGTAAATTTCACTTTTGATAAAAATATGAAGTTTGGAGAGATGTTATTTAAAAAGGCACTTCTGGCCAATCAAACCAGAGTAGATTTATACTTAAATATTAATGATGAAATAAAAGATGTTGATATAATAGATGTGTATGTAAGCAATGAGGATGAAGTATTGACATTCTTGCATATATTTAAAAGAAAAATGGAGGAAATAGGCTTCCAGGAAGTTTGTATAAGAGATGGATCAGCATTATATCTATGTAAAAAGGTTAAAGCACCTACTATAATTATGAATATCAAATCTAATCTAATAGACATATCTAAAGGAGAATTTTGCAAAGCACTTTCTGAATGTTTAATTAACATAAGCTAATAATGTAGATCAATAAGTACAGATAAAATGTAGTTAAAAAAGATACCCACTTTTGTAGGATACATAGTTATAAGATTTAAGACCTAACATTAGGTGGGTATCATTAAATATCATTTTTTTTTATCGCACTCACAATTATCTTTCTCTTTAGCATCATCTTTATCTGGCTTATTATCACTCTTAACTCTGCTAATTAGAAATCCTACAGTAGAAAATAAGATGTTTCTGATTTCCCCTACTGCTGAATTAGTCTCATCAATGCTTGTCCAATAACCTATAATGCAGACAGATAAAGATAATACTGCCATAAATCCAGCTACTAAAACTTGAAATTTTTTATTTTTTATATTGTTATTGGGTATAATCTGGTTACCAAATATATATCCAAATATAGATGACATCACTGATCTTATGGTTTCATTTGAGGATGCAGAAAAGCTACCATTTGTAAAAATAGTGATGCATGTGTGAATAAAGGCAGTGAATCCCAACAGAGTTAAAAACCTCATTGCTAGACACTGAGAAAGCCAAAGCTTCTTTAATTTCACTATTTGTTTAAACATAGGCATCACCTTCTTAGATATAATATGTTCCGCAATAATATTTTGTTACTGATTTTAGACATAAATATGTGTTTTTTTTAATATTATAAAATTGAATTAATTTAATCTAGAAGGGGTTATATGCTAACAATCGCTACAATAGGACCTAAAGTAAGGACAAGACAAGATATAAAAAGGATTATAGGAGAAGGGGCAAACAGTATAAGAATAAATTTTTCACATTGTGACTATGACAATGTGGTAGAGATAATTAAATACATAAAGGGGAGCTTCCCTAGAGTATCTATAATTGGTGATATACAAGGTTATAAAGTAAGAGTAGGAAGATGCTTTGATAAGGTAGTAAAGGTAACTAATGATAATATATTGTATTTCTGTTCGGAAGATAAGTATAGTGATATATTAGAATTTTGGCAGCATAGAAATGAATTACTTGTTCCACTTAATATAAAGGAACAGGATTTAATTGAATGCTCAGTAAAAACTGTATTTATGAAAGACGGGAGCATGGAATTTGAGGTATTAAGTAAGCAGGGAGGCATACTTCAATGCAGAACTGTATGTGGAGGAGTAATTAGGGCAGAAAAAGGCTGTAACTTGCCAGGGCTGAATAGGAAGTCAAAAGAAGTAAATAAGAAAGACTTTAAGGATATAAAGTTTTGTGTAGATAATAAAGTAGACATTATTGTATATTCTTATGTGTATGATGAAAAGGATATTGATAACTTTATAGGAGTGGTAAAGGATCTTAATAAAGAACAAAGATATACCCCAAGGCTGTGGGCAAAGATAGAGACAGAAAAAGCGATAAACAACATAAAATTAATAGCATCAAAAGTGGATGGAGTGGTGTTAGGGCGGGGAGATTTACTTCCAGAGACTAATATATATAAAATGGCTCTCTATCAGCATAACTTTATAAGAGCTATGAAGAATAGTTCTAAGGATGTTATAATAGCAACTCATGTACTAGACTCTTTGAAAGAACAAGAAAAACCAACAGTAAATGAGATGAATGATATTTTTTATTGCATTGGTGGAGGTGTAAGTGGTTTTATGCTTACTGGTGAAACCTCGATAGGTATTGATCCGTTAAATGCCATAAGAGTACTAAGAAGAGCAACAGAGTTTTATTCCAAGGTATTCAAAAAAAGCTAATAACTATCCACTGATTAATGAGTAGAGATTCTGTTATAATGAATTCACTAGCATTAATCAGGAGGAATTAAATTATGTTGCAATGGAAAGATTCTTATAGTGTAAATGTACAAGTAATAGATGATCAACATAAACAGTTATTTGCTATAGCGGAAAAACTAATGGACTTAATTAAGAGCAGTTCAGAGGAAGAAGATCGTTATGAAGAAATAAGAGAAGTGTTAAATGAGCTTAAGAACTACACTGAATATCACTTTGACTATGAAGAACAGCTTTTACGTCGAAATGGATATGATATCGTTGATGACCATAAAGTGCAGCATGAGGAGTTCATAGGAAAACTTTCTGACTTACAAAAGCAAGACATATACATAAAGCAAAAGAATGCTATGATGAACATATTAACATTTCTAATTGATTGGATAAGTGAACATATAGTTAAAGAAGATATAAGTTATGGTAAGTTTTTGAATGCAAAAGGCATATTTTAATAAATATTAAAATATGGCTTTGTAAAAATACTATGTTGAAATTAAGTTGTCAACAATATTCTTGAGCATAGCCTAAATTAATATGAAATCACTGAAGGAGTTTGCTTCAGTGATTTTTTCGTTTTGTTATAATAATTCGTTTTAGAGTGTGAAGAATGAGAGTATAATGTATCTTAATGAAATTTATTATAGAATAGGATATAGTATAATAAAATGAAGTTTGTATACTGATACAGTTAAAGAGTTCCTATATAGAAACTTAATTTATGATTGTTCTAAAATCTTGCCTTCTGAGAATTTTAGGTTATGTATAAATTAATAGTTCAGTTAGGAACCTGTAAGAAGGAGTATAAATATGAAGATAAAAACTTACCAAAAGGCCTCAATATCATTAGTTATAATGCTTATTGGCTTTATAGCAACTATATTTTTTAATAATAACTCAATAATCTTTTTACTTCAAAGCGGCTTTGAAGCTGGTTTAGTTGGAGGACTTGCTGACTGGTTTGCGGTAACAGCTCTTTTTCGTCACCCACTAGGGGTGCCTATTCCACATACTGCGCTCTTGCCGAAGAATAGAGAACGTATAACCATGGCTTTAGTTTCTATAGTGAAAGATGATTTGCTAAGTAAAGCTAGTGTAATTCAAAGAGTGGAAAAAATTAATTTTTCTAAAAAGTTCTTAGGTATATGCAGAAAAGGCATATATACAGAGCAATTTAGAGCAGGATTACTCAGTATAATAGAAAGAGTGAAGAATTCAGTTGAAATAGAAGAAATTTCAATACATATAAATAAATATATAAGTGATTATTTATCTAGGGTAGATACCAAAAATGTTGTTGAAGAATTAATTGAAGAAGGTTTAAGTCATGACTATCAGGATAAGCTTATAGATATTCTTATAGAAAAGGTTGGAGAAGCAGTAAAGAGGGAAGATGTAAGAAGAGAAATAGCAGCAACATCTGTCAATGCTGTTAAGAAGGTTCAAAAAAAAGGTATGCTTCAGTTTACTCTTAATACAGTAGTTGGAATTATTGGAGAAGATAAGATTGGAAGCACCATTCAAGAATTTATACTGCTTATACTTAAAGAATTAGAGGAAATTAATAATCCTACAAGGGTAATGCTTATTGAATCTATTAATGATAATATAAGACAACTAACTGATGATGATGGTTTTGTAGAAAAGATAGATAATTATAAGATGGAATTAAGCAATAGTGATAGGTTTAAAGAAATTTCCTTGAGTATATTAAAAGATGCTGAAGATAAGATTTTGTATTATTTTAATGACGAAGTATCAATGAAGGAAAATATATTACCTTTTATAGATAACCTACTCATAAATATAGCAGAAGATAAGGAACTCATAGATAAACTAGAAAAAGATATCCGAGGCCAAATATCAAACTATATAGATGAAAACCATGAAAAGATAGGGTTGTTAGTTAAAGAAAATATAGAAAAGCTAGATACAGAAACCTTGGTCGATTTGATTGAAGATAAAGTAGGAAGCGACCTTCAATGGATAAGAATCAATGGTGCAATCTGTGGCTTTCTAATAGGTTTAGTGCTTGGAGGAATCAAATTACTTGTGGTCTAGAGTTTTATAAAATATATTTTCTCCAAGAAAAAATATAATATTTCATAATTAGTTACGAAGAAAGAGGCTATGCTAAGAAGGAAGAGAAACACCTTCATTAGCATAGCCTATATTTATTATTTAGTAATTCGTCATAAAGGGAAAATTAGCCAAAGTATAATGAAAAATAAAAATTATGTCTCATGCTAGAATTTATTCATATACGTTCAGAAAAGTAAGATACTAATAGCAGCTTCTCTTAAATTAACTTTTTTTACATGAAATTAACTTAAATAACAATAAGCCTTAATGAAGCTATGGTAGATTTTAAATGTATTAAAATTTAGTGCTAAGAAAATAGTAGGTTTCTAAAATATCTGAGCAGTATATCAGAATATGCGTGGATATAGTTTGATTATTAGAGACCGTAATGAAAACCTATGAGGAGATTACTTATATGATAAATGAGTTAGTGGAGATTTCAAATTATAGTGAGGTGGATGAATTGGAAAGTATACTTGATAATAAAGATATCTACACAGTATATCAACCTATTGTTTCACTGTTAGATGCTACTATCATAGGCTATGAGGCTTTGAGTAGAGGGCCTGAGGAGTCACCGTTGCAGAGTCCAGATAAACTATTTAAAGCTGCTCAAACTTACAAAAAAACTTGGGAACTAGAACAACTATGTAGAATAAAAGCTATTGAACGTGCTTCTAATATTGAAAAAGATAGGCATCTATTTATAAATGTAGATCCTCATATTTTTAAGGATGAAAAATTTAAGAAAGGTTTTACTAAGGAATTTCTTTTAGCAAACAATGTATCACCGGACTGTATAGTATTTGAAATAACTGAAAAAACCTGTATAGAAGATTATAAAGGATTTAGGCAAGCTCTTGATAATTATGTGGATCAAGGCTATAAGATTGCTGTTGATGATACTGGTTCAGGCTATTCGGGTCTTAAAATGTTAAACGAGACTAAGCCCCATTTTATTAAAATCGATATGGATTTAATCAGAAATGTGAACACCGATTCGTTTAAACAATCTCTAATAGAGTGTTTTGTAAAGCTTTCTGATGCAACTAATATGAAGCTCATAGCTGAAGGTATAGAAACAGAAGAGGAATTGAAGACTCTAATAAGCTTAGGAGTATATGCTGGACAAGGCTTTTTTATAGCAAGACCAGCTGGAACCTTTTTAGATATTTCTAGATCTGTAAGGGATCTTATTATAAGATGTAATAAGCTTAAAAGTAATATGCATAACAGTAATTACTCTAATCACATAGGGGAAATAGTTAGATACGACAAGCCTTTTAGTCCTGACACACATTGTAAAGTGGTGAAAGAGTACTTTGATGAAAATGACATTACCGGTGCTTGCATTGTGGAGGATCAAGTTCCAGTAGGACTTATTATGAAGCATACCTTGGATTCTGCTCTTGCTACCCAATTTGGGGTTGCCGTATTTACTAAGAGGCCAGTATCCTTGGTTATGGATGATAAGCCGCTGATAGTAGACTATTATACCCCAGTTAATGAAGTGTCTAGACTAGCTATGGCTAGAAAAACTAAGAATATATATGATTATATAATTGTAACTAATAATGGCAAGTATAGCGGAATTGTTTCGATAAAGTCTTTGCTTAACTACAATATGATGCTGGAATGCAATTATGCAAGGCAGCTTAATCCTCTTACAGAACTACCTGGAAACATGGTTATAGAAAATACTATAAATAATGTTATTAAGACTGAGCGTACATACTGTATTCTTTATTTAGATTTAGATAATTTTAAAGTATACAATGATACATATGGGTTCGAGAATGGAGATAAGATTATTAAATTTGCAGCTCAGTTGATAAACTCTAAGATAAAAGCTCTTTTCCCTTACAATGGATTTGTCGGCCATATTGGTGGAGATGATTTTGTATGTATAATAGAAAACCCCATTGAGGAGTGTAAAAAAATATGTGATGAAATTATAACTAGCTTTGACAAAGGGGTTCTAAATTATTTCAATGAAAAAGATAAGAATAATAAATATATAGAAGCAGTAAGTAGAAGTGGGAACATTGAAAAGCTTCCTATTACCTCGTTATCAATCGCAGGCTTGTTTGGTATATTTAATAGTTTTTCTAATCCGGAGGAGGTAGGATTATATGTAGCTTCTATAAAAAAAGAGGTTAAGCGAGTTTCTGGTAGTTGTTATTTACTTAAAGAAGTAACTTAATATATAAGTTTTCTAAGAAAATCCCTTAGGGATTTTTTTCTTTTTCAAATAAAACTTACATTAAATATATACAATAAATATTACTAATATACAAATATGGATTGATTATTTTGCTAGAATAAAGGTGAAAAAGTTGAAAAAAATAATCAGGGGTGATTTTATGAGTATGAAAGATAGTATAACTAAAGAGGCAATATATCATTTACCAAAAAGTAATTTTAGTTATGGATATGATAGAGAAACGCTTCATTTAAGAATTAGAACTAAAAAAGGTGAAGTAAAAAAAGCCTTTTTAAGAGTAGGAGATCCTTATATATGGGAAGCTGGAGGAGCTGATGGTGGTAATTTAAATGCAAAGGGGTCTGTTTGGTCAAGCGCAGAAAACTTTGAGATGATAAAAGAGGCTGAAACAGAATATTTTGATTACTGGTTTGCTGAGTATAAACCTCCATACAAGCGTTCAAGATATGCGTTTATATTAGAGAATGAATCAGAAAGATTGTTAGTTACAGAGAGAAAGATATTTAATCTTCCAATGGGTGAATTAGATGAAGATATAGAAGAGCTATCTAATCCAATGAACTTTTTCTGTTTTCCTTATTTAAATGGTATTGATGTAGCCAATACTCCAAAATGGGTTAAAGATACAGTATGGTATCAGATATTTCCTGACAGATTTGCCAATGGGGATCATTCTATAGATCCTGAAGATGTAGCACCATGGGGCGCGGAGCCTACGTCCAATAATTTTATGGGTGGAGACTTAAGAGGTGTAATAGATAAGCTTGATTACCTAAAAGACTTAGGGATAAACGGTATCTACTTCTGTCCAATATTTACTGCAAGCGCAAATCATAGATACGATACAATAGATTACATGGAAATAGATCCAAGACTAGGAACCAAAGAAACCTTTAAAGAATTGGTAGAAGAGGCACACAAAAGAGGAATAAAGATAATGCTTGATGCTGTATTTAATCATGCTGGTTTTTTATCAAAACAGTGGCAGGATGTGCTTAAAAACGAAGAAAATTCAGAGTATAAGGACTGGTTCCATATAAAGAAGTTCCCAGTGAAGGAATGCCTGGTCGAGGGAAATATAAATGGAAAGAAGCTGAATTACGAAACTTTTGGTACTGTATTTGCTATGCCAAAGCTAGATACAGAAAATCCAGAGGTTAAAGAATATTTACTTGAAGTAGGTAGATATTGGGTTAAGGAATTTGATATTGATGCTTGGAGATTAGATGTTGCCAACGAGGTAGATCATTCCTTTTGGAGAGATTTTAGAAATGAACTTAGAAAGATCAAAGATGATGTTTATATCTTAGGTGAAATATGGCATGATAGTCTACCTTGGGTAATGGGAGATCAGTTTGATGCAATTATGAACTATAAGCTTACAGATGGAATAAATGGATTCTTCTGTGAGGATATCTTTAATGGAGAAGAGTTTAAGCATATAGTAAATCAAGTACTCATAAGCTATCCAAGACAAGTAAATGAAGTCAATTTCAATTTATTAGATAGCCATGATACTTCAAGAATTCTTTCTATAGCAAAAGGAAATAAAGCTAAAGCAAAATTAGCATACCTATTTATGTTTACTCAACCAGGTTCACCTTGTATATATTACGGTGATGAAATTGGGTTAGATGGTGAGAAAGGTCATTATTCTGACCTAAATAGAAGATGCATGATATGGGAAGAAGAAAAACAAGATAGAGAATTATATGCCTTTATAAAAAAATTAATAGAAATAAGAGCAAAAACACCAGATTTCAAAATCATAGATATAGATTGGTTAGAAGCTGGTAGCTCAACAAAATTTGTAGCTTTTAGAAAAGGTGCTGTTACTGTGATTATTAATAACTCAGATGAAGCTAAAGCATATCATCTTCCTAATAATCTTAGAAATACATCAGTTTATGATTTATATTTAGATAAAGCAGTTGAGTTAGAAGATGAAATCATATTAAAGCCTTATGAGTTTAAAATTTTAAAAAAGTAATATAGTGATTAGTAGTTTTTATTCCTAAACTCAGTAGGGGATACACCGACAAGTGTTTTAAAGGTTTTACTAAAATGGCTTTGATCATAAAAGCCTAATAAAGAGCCTATTTCTAAAATACTTTTGTCGGTGTTTAATAAAAGATGCTTGGCTCTATCTATCTTAATTTGCTTTGCATATTTCATAATAGATGTACCCATATACTTATTGAAGCTTTCAGAAGCATAGCCAATAGAGACCCCTAAGGCTTTGGATAAAGTCTCAAGAGATACATAACTTTCAATATTGATATGAAGGTATTGAAGAATTTTATTAACTATGAAGTTATCTTTTATCTCCACATCATTTATCATAATGTCTAGATAGGTGTCTATAAAATCAAGTTCTAATTGCTGTAGCTCAAGCAGAGTGGAGAGTGTGTGAATTTTCTCGTAGTATTTATTGTAAACCGTATGAAGATATTTTTTTGAAACACCACTCTTAACTATTTCTCTTATATATACTGCATTCCATATCAATAAATCATTTCTCTTATCTTCTACTGACAGAGAAATTTCTTTTTCAGTAGTATGTTTCTCCATTATTTTATCAAAAATCTCAGGCTTAGCTTTGCAGTCGATAAGGAAAAATATATCGTCTATAAAGAGATAAATATCAGATTTGAAAAATTCATCCATTAATACTCCAACCTTTCTTTTAAATATCTATTAGTAAGCTCAATTTAGCAAATAAGTTCTAGTAATTTCAATCCTCTGTTTTAACAAAGTCTATTGTTTATATAGCAGTTTAAAATTTAATAAATATAAAACCTTCGCAGATACACTGTCTTAACTTTGGACATTAAACTAAATTATATTACAAATATACAAAAAAAAATAAAAATATACAACTGTTTTCAAATATATTTAGTAGAATGAATTTTATAATGACTTTAATAGGATGTTAAAACACTTTGTTTATCATAGACGGGGTTATTATCTAATACTTTAACAAACTTAAGTTAATTATAGATATAAGTTGATTGAAAACCTAGTTATGAAGTTATAGGATTCCTATATTGAGACTAAATTACGCTTGTTTGATAATAGCTGCTCCTGGGGATTATCTGGTGCGTATAACTTAATAGTTGACTTATGAATCCTATATAAAATTTAATTTAAATATGTTAGACAATCCGGACTTCTTAGGATTATAGAGTATGCATCAATTAATAGCTGAAGTTGGAGGCTTATTAGTTCTAAAAAGGTTTATTTATAAAGCTATTAAAATAAGAAAACTATAACCAGCTAATTCATTAAACAAATTAAATATAACTTATACAAAGATTTATGAGAGGAGTAAATATATGAATAAATATAGGTTTGGTAAAAGCAACTGGAGAAAATTAAGTGAAGGAATAGAAAAAGAATGGATACTTACTAATGGTATTGGTGGGTTTGCCAATGGGACAATAGTTGGGGATAACAGCAGAATATTTAGTGGATATCTTATAGCATCTTTAAAGCCTCCAGTAGATAGAAAGAACATATTAGCTAAAACTCAAGAAAGAGTTATAGTAAATGGAAAAGAAATAGATTTAGCTTGTCAACAGTATGTAGGTTATGAAAAAGAGGGACATAAATATCTTGAAAGTTTTGAAATAGATATAGTTCCTACCTTTAGGTATCAGGTGGACGACATAAGCATTAAGAAGACGATTTCGATGGAATATGGTAAAAACACAGTTGTAGTTTGCTATGAAGTTGAAAATGGAATAGATGAAATAGAGTTTAAAGTTACACCTCTCTTTGCTTGTAGAGATTTTGGAAGTACCAATGAAAAAGCTGATTTAAAGTTTGATGTTAAGCTAGACAAGAATACTCTTTCTCTTAAGAAGCATTCTGAAGCTGAGCTTGATGTAAAGTTTTATTCTTCTTGTGGTAATTATTATGATAGAAGTAAGATACCAACAAGCATGGCTACTCCTAATTATCTTATAGAAGAAAATCAGTTTTATGCTATAGACAACAGAAACGGGTTTTTAGGCTTAGACAATCATTTTACTCCTTATGATATCGTTGTAACCTTAAATCCTAGAGAAATAAAGAAATTTTTTGTGAAATGTACTATTGAGGAAGTGGATGATAAAGATGGTTTTTCTATATTAGAAGCTTATAAAAATAGAATTAATGGGTTAATTGATAAGCAGAATTGTAAGGATGATTTTGCAAATAGGCTAGCTCAAGCAGCAGATAACTTTATTGTAAAAAGAGAATCCACAGGTCTTAAAACTATACTTGCAGGCTTTCCATGGTTTGCAGACTGGGGAAGGGATACAATGATAGCCCTTCAAGGACTAACTTTGTGTACTGGCAGATTTGAGGATAATAAAGAAATATTAGAGTCCTTTTCCTTATATGTAAAGAACGGATTGATACCTAACGTTTTTCCTAATGATTCTAAGGATGCCCCTGGATACAACACTGTAGATGCTTCCTTATGGTATTTTTATTCTGTAGATAAGTTCCTTAACTATACAGGTAAAGACGAGGATTATGAATTTATAAGAGAAAAAATCTATCCTAAACTAAAGGAAATAGTAGAAGCTTATAAAAATGGAACAGATTTCTCAATTAAGATGGATGTAGATGGACTAATCTGCGCAGGAAGTAATTTAGACCAAGTAACCTGGATGGATGTTAGAGTAGGAGACTGGGTAGTAACACCAAGACACGGTAAACCAGTAGAAATAAATGCTTTATGGTATAATGCTTTGAAGGTTATGGAAAAGTTATCAAAACACTTTGAGGAAGAGACTATGAGCGTAAAATATCTTGAGCTTTCAGAAAAAGTAAAGAAATCTTTCAATGAAAAGTTTTGGAATGAAGAAGACAAATGCCTTTATGATGTAGTGGATGAAAATGACTCAAAGATAAGACCTAATCAAATCTGGGCAGTTTCCTTGCCTTATACAATGTTAGACCGTGAAAAGGAAAAAAATATTGTTGAAACAGTATATAAATATCTTTATACAAGTTACGGCTTACGCTCCTTAGCTTATACCGATGAAGAGTACAAACCGCAGTATATAGGAAAGCTAATAAACCGTGATTCGGCTTATCATATGGGAACCAGCTGGGCTTTTCCAATAGGAGGGTTTATAACAGCATATTGTAAGGTATATGATCATTCTCCTAAGGCTATTGAAAAAGCAAATGAAATGTGTAAGCTTTTTGATGACCATATGCATGATGGTTGTATAAATGGAATTGCAGAAATATTTGATGGTAGTTTTACTTGTACAAGTAGAGGCTGCTACAGTCAAGCCTGGAGTGTTGGGGAAGTTCTAAGAGCTTATATGGAGGATGTATTACCTTTTCTAAACAGTAATAATTAGAACTTTTCATAAATTTACAATGTTAAGTTTCTTATTGAGTAGATAGGAGGCTTAGCATTTTTTATGTGTTCATTGGTTATGGAACTTTAGATAAAAAGTTCATATATTGAAACTTAATTTATACGTGCTCGGAAATAGCTGGTCCTTAGAATTTTTGTTCATATGTAAATTAATAGTTCTATAAAGGTTGTATAGTTAGTTACTTAAAAGATACCTGCAGCAAGGTTGGTATAAATATAGTGAAAGTATAGCTTATAAGCTATACTTTTATTTTAAAATTTGGCTAAGATCAAAACAGTACTTTAACAGAGGCTAAAATTTAAGGCCTGTTTACTAAATATTGAGGTTAAGCTTTTAATTATATAGAAAAATAATAAAACAAAAAAGAGAAAGTGAGTATATCACTTTCTCTTTTTTGGTGCCGATGGTGGGATTCGAACCCACATGGTTTCCCGCTCGATTTTGAGTCGAGTGCGTCTGCCGTTCCGCCACATCGGCAAGCAACATGATTATATTATCATAAATATTAACATAGTGCAACAATTTTTTGCTCTTTTGAATATTTATTTCTCCATTAAAGGTGCAAATAAGTACTACAATAGGCTTAGATACTAGCCTAAGCAAGAGAATAAAAAAGAAGGCTCTGTTAAAACAGTATTAAAATTAAGTGTAGTAAAGAGCAAGAATCTATTATCTTATGAACATTACTTTTTGCAATATAAGAAAAGTTAGTTTGGAAAAAGCCTTTTAGAAAATACTCACAATAATTTTCTATAAAATAAATTAACTAGCGATATAAAAGAAGGAGGTTTAGTTGAAAATAGTAAATAGAAATTGCTAAAGCTATAAATTAAAACTTTATTAATTTCATTATTGTCTGTTATATAATGAGTTTAATGGAATATAATAGGTGCTATAAACTATAAATTAGCCTTTTTAAGAACTGTAAATACTTAGTCTAGTTAGGGTAAACACTGTAATAAGCGAAATTTGTGGAAAAATTTTTAGAAATATATTGTTACTAAGGGTTAGTTTTGCTAGAATATATGTGGGGAACGAAATATATCCCAGTGGGATCTTTTTTAACCCAGCATTAAGAATGCCTTGGTATTTTCAATACAGCCCAGTTTTGAAATACCGATATAATAGGCTTAGAATTTTAGGTAGCTAATTAATTATTTTTATTTGAGGTGGACAAGTTATGATTTTAGATCAGTTCACATTTTAAGTATTTGCTTAAGGCAAATAAGTTAATTTGAGAATAGGTTATAAAATGTAATATGTTTATCTAGATAGAGGCTACAACAAGCGTTTGAAATTCTTTATTAATATTAAGGAGGAGAAAACAAAATGATGTATTCAAAAGAAGTTGAAGAAATGTGTGTAGTTGCAAAAGGCCCTAACCACGGAGCAGCTCCAATTCCTGTAGAAGGAAAATGGGTACAAGCAAAAGAAGTTACAGATATATCAGCATTAACTCACGGAGTAGGCTGGTGTGCACCTCAACAAGGAGCTTGTAAATTAACTTTAAACGTTAAGGATGGTATAATCCAAGAAGCTTTAGTTGAAACAATAGGATGTTCAGGTATGACTCACTCAGCTGCTATGGCATCTGAAATATTACCTGGAAAGACTATATTAGAAGCATTAAACACAGACTTAGTTTGTGATGCTATAAATACAGCAATGAGAGAATTATTCCTTCAAATAGTTTACGGAAGATCACAAAGTGCTTTCTCAGAAGGCGGACTTCCAATAGGTGCTGGTCTTGAAGACTTAGGAAAAGGACTTAGAAGCCAAGTTGGTACTATGTACGGAACATTAGCTAAGGGTCCAAGATACCTTGAAATGGCTGAAGGTTATGTTACAAATGTAGCTCTAGATGAAGCTGGAGAAATAATCGGATACAAGTTTGTTAACCTTGGAAAAATGATGGAAGCTGTAGCTAAGGGAACTGACGCTCAAGCTGCTTTAGAAGGTGCAACAGGACAATACGGAAGATTCGATGAAGCTGCTAAAGTAATTGACCCAAGACATGCATAATTAAGTGGATGAAGGAGGAGAAAGAAATGGCATTATTTGAAAGTTATGAAAGAAGAATAGGACAAATAACACCTGTATTAGAAAAGTATGGTATAAAATCATTAGAAGAAGCTAGACAACTTTGTGTTGATTTAGGGTTCGATCCATATACAATAGTAAGAGAAACTCAACCAATAGCATTTGAAAACGCTGGTTGGGCATATGTATTAGGTGCTGCTATAGCAATAAAATCAAACTGCACAAAAGCTGCTGATGCTTCAAAAGCAATCGGTGAAGGTCTTCAAGCATTCTGTATCCCTGGATCAGTTGCTGACGACAGAAAAGTTGGTTTAGGTCATGGTAACCTAGGATCAATGCTTTTAAGCGAAGAAACTAAATGTTTTGCTTTCTTAGCAGGACATGAATCATTTGCTGCTGCAGAAGGTGCTATAAAGATAGCTGAAAAAGCTAACAAAGTAAGAAAAGAGCCATTAAGAGTTATACTTAACGGTCTTGGAAAAGATGCAGCTCAAATAATATCAAGAATCAATGGATTCACATATGTTCAAACTAAGTTTGACTACTACACTGGAGAATTAGCAATAGTTAGAGAAGTTGCTTACTCAAAGGGACCAAGAGCTAAGGTTAGATGCTACGGTGCAGATGACGTTAGAGAAGGTGTTGCTATAATGCACAAAGAGGGCGTTGACGTATCAATAACTGGTAACTCAACTAACCCAACAAGATTCCAACATCCAGTTGCTGGAACTTACAAGAAAGAAATGATTGATCTAGGAAAGAAATACTTCTCAGTTGCATCAGGCGGTGGTACTGGAAGAACTCTTCACCCAGACAACATGGCAGCAGGTCCAGCTTCATACGGTATGACAGATACTATGGGAAGAATGCACTCAGATGCACAATTCGCAGGATCATCATCAGTTCCAGCTCACGTTGAAATGATGGGTCTTATCGGAATGGGTAACAACCCAATGGTTGGAGCAACAGTTGCAGTAGCAGTTGCTGTTGAAGAAGCTTTAACTAAGTAATTAGTAAATATATCAGGTCTTGTATTTAGCCCTAAACAGGCTTTATACAAGGCTTTTTTCATATAATTAACTATACTCAAAAACCCATGGAACCTCTTAAAACTATATAGATAATACACACGTAATACACATATAATACACAGAGACAATACACACATAATACACAAAAAAGTAATCTTTGAATTATAGAATTTTTTAAATTTCTCACTTTAACTGTTATAGTGTTGTGTATGTGTGTATGATTAACACAGAATAGTTAAGAACAAATAAGGTACAAAGATACGGAGTTTCCAATAGATTCAATAGATGTAATGAAAAGTGTAGTGAAATAGAGTGTCAATACCTTGGGCAATACTAAAAAGAAGACTTGATTATTCAACTGAAAAAGTTTTGTCTGATATCTTAATTTCTACAAATAGTTAAAAGTGTAATTGGCGCTGCATATGAGAGAGAAGATAAAGAAGCATCATGGAAAAAGGTTGAAGATTGGTACAAGTTACAAGAATAATATAACATTTTACATAATGAAAACTACTTTTGGATTTATAAATTTTTTGATGAACTAATGAATTTATAGATATATGAAAAATTAAGGAGGGGAAAAAGTGGAAAGTTGTTATTTTGAATTTGAGATTAATAATAATGATAGATTTAGAAATCTACAAGAATTTTTTTATGCACTAAAAGAAGATAAAGTAAAAGAGAATATTATATCAAATGATTCAAAATGGATGGGATATTTCGAAGAAGATGTTCTGATGAAATTCTGGTGGCCAACTTCTGATGAACTTAACGAATATGCAAAACTATGGAAAGAAACTTCGATAAATGAACGATTTACATCTCCAAAGTTACAACATCCATGGGATTTTGAATCGATGATAGATGCATTCTCTAATGGTGAATATGATTTTGTATCTTGTGAACGAATATCAAGTGCAAAAGGAAGAATTGAATTTAATCCGTGGTCTTGGCCTTATGGAGGGGCTGGTGCTTTTAGGGCATTACTAGAATATCAGGGGTTCAAAATACTGAGTGAAGATGTTTAATTCATTAGATAATTAATGGTTCAACTAGAGTTTTAAAAATATAATTATATTTGAAAAATGAAATTGTGAGGAACAAATTTATAATGATAAAGTGTAATATAGGAAAATACATAATAAATGTTGAACAATGTAAACTACCAAAAATGTACAGTGAGTATATTAAAAATGCTAAATTGAATGAGGAATATGAATTGAATAATGTAGATGGCGAATTATTTTTTATGTCTGTTAGTATTGGAGATAATTGGCCATTTTTAACAGTGACTCAAAGGTATGAGCCTAATGCAGGTGGTTTTCATCCAGGTTTTTTATTAATCCCTGAAACAGATACTCTATTTATTGGTGCAGGTCAAACAATTTTAGTTTATAACCTGCAATACATAAAGAAAATTGATGAGGATTATTACTATGAAGGTTTTTTAGGTTGGTTAAGATATAAGGACTATGTGATTATGATGGCTGAATTAGATATAGCGTGTTGGAGGAATAGTGGAGAAAAATTATGGACTAGATTCGCTGAGACGCCATATAATATAGCATTTGATGGAGATGAGATTATATTAGATAGTATGGGAGAAATAATTAAATTTAATATAGGTTGATTATAATTACTTTATATGGTTGACAGGATGAAAAGTGATAAATTTATTAGTAAGAGATGAGAAAAGTTCCAAAACTTATACCTATATATTTACATAGATATATTCCATCAGAACCTAATGAAATAGATAACCCAATATTTTTAGTATATTAAACAGATATTATATACTATGGAGAAAACTTGTTATATTATTTACAAGTAGAATTTAATATGAAAAAACATAACGATATAAACTTTGATCCAATTAAAAAAATAAGGTTTTATGAAGATTTACATAGTTAAAAATTATATATTAAGGGTGTGGAAAAAGAGTGGCAAATAATTTTAATATGTATTCAACTAAAATAGAAGGCGATAAATCTTTAGGTATGAGTAATGGCGCTTCCGCTGTATTTTTTACTGTACTAGGATTAAGTGGATCAAGACTTGCTAAAAGCAAGAAAGAAAAAGAAGTTATAATCTGGCTATTAGAAAAAGATCAAGAATATGTAGGGCGTGGAACAATCGGATTTGATATATGTGATATGCCTTGGGAAATTAACACTTTTGTGGAAGAAAGAAAATTTCTACTTAATGTAATAAGAGAGGTCAAAGAAAAAACTGGATGGGAAACTTTAAATTATTATCCAAATGAAGAGTTTGTTTTTCTTTTTATTGATATTTTCTACAATATGATAGATGAGTTTAATCCTAAATATATAGATGAAAATAACTATAAAGAGTGGTTAGATGCATCAGAAGAATCCGATCCTTTAAACCAAGGATTTCCTGTATGTGAAAAACATAAAATGTTACGAACATGTTTTGGGTGTTATGCTTGCAATGATGAGGCAAATTAAAACTATATTAGTGAGTTGAAATTATAGCATAACAATATATAAAACTTAAAATTTTGAAATTTTATAAAATTTGAGAGGTTATGGTATAGAAAGTACTTCCGGTTTGATAGAGGCGAATCATTAATTAGCTAGAAATGCAGTATAAAAAAGTTTGACTTTTTGTGTCCAAGATATTGACATAAGATCAGTATTATCAAATTGAATTAACTGATAAAAACATACAAAATAGATGCGTACCAGATGTTTCATTTTTGGGTGATATATCAAAAGGAGTATTTATCTATTGTAGTAATTCATTAAGTAAAAATAAAGGTTGGCAAACTTTAGCGGGCACTAGTTTGGGTACACCTTGTTGGGCTGCTTTCATAGCTATTGCTAATGAAGCCTCAGGTACAAGATTCAAAAATATGCATGGAAAATTATATTACATGGCAAAAAATGACAAAGATCATACTAACTTTAATGATATAATTAAAGGAGATAATGGGGAGTTATATGCAAAAGATGGATAGGATTGCGTTACTGGCCTAGGTACTCCACATTTTGATATACTTCTAAAATCACTATTATCTATGCTTCAAAATAAATTATTAGGAAGTAATAATGAATAAAAAATTTAAAATATCATTACTATCATTCTACTAATTATAATAGCATCAATAGGATTCTTATCTTTTTTACGATATTATGCACCGTCAAAGCATAATATTGTATATTCACAAAATTTGAATAAAAAAGATCTAGATGCGGTGTTATCAGATTATATAAAAAATAATTATTTCAATTGGTCTAATGTATCATCAAGTGAAAAATATGAAGCTCATAAAATTTATGGAATTGATAAAAAATTTGGACTTAAATACGTATATATGTATACATTATTCAAATCTGGTACAAGTGCTGGAGGATCTAACCCATTAGTTGTTATAGTTAAAGAGGATTCGAATGGTACGTATTCTGTAGTAAACCATAAAGCACCTAAAGAAGGAGATGAGAACGGGCTATCACTAAAAATAATATTTCCTCATAAGTACCTAGTTGCTATAAACTCAACTGAAACAGTAAAAGAATTGCAAAAAAAAAATGGATTCTACTAAATAGGTTCTTTAAGCCCTTAGGATTATATTGTAATCCACAATGAAGTGCCTATATCAGCAGTATTTCCGGTGTTTATATTAAACTATAGAAAATATGTAATATATCTACTTTGATTTGTTTACCGCATAACCTTATACATAAAATGGCTTAAGACCATTGTGAATAAGTTTATGGAGACAAAGTAAGGTGTTATGGTATAGTTCGTCATGTTTTTACAGTTGTTTAGTCATTAGCCTATTAATTCTATGTGGTACCCGCCTTTGCGTAGGCGAATAAGGTTTATTTCAATAGACTTGGTACTTGACTTAATTTTTATATATTTCGATAGCTCTATTAAGCTATCTCGAAGAAGATCTAAATTCAATTCATCGAGTGGATCCTTGTAGTATATAGCCTTAGGGATAGATTCTATATCCTTAGGTTTATTTAATAAAGCATCAATACTCATAAATTGAGATTCAGCAGCTTTTAACAATTCAAACTTTTTTGATTCTTTATTATACTGATACCCTGTATATCTCTTAACTAGTTTTATAAAATAATCATAATTAAATGGAATATTTTCTTTAACATAATTTCTAGCGCTTCTGCGGCCTTTAGTATTAAATATTTCTATAAACTTCATATAATCTAAATTTTTAGATCATGTTTTCTCTTCATTAGGAAGTTCCTGCTTCATTCTGTATCCTCCTCTGATGAACAACGATTCTATTCTATCAAAGGTAGGAGTATTATTGAACTACACTGGTGAATTTTCTCCATTTTTGTTTGCCGAAATATCTCCATTTAATTTTGCCATTCACATAGGGCATTTTATTTATAATAGCTAAGTTAATAAGTAGTTTAGAGTGTGTTAGATGGATTGGTTTAAGAGAAGGAGGGAAAGGATTAAGATGTTAGAGTAAATCTATGACAAGGTCATAATAAAATTTAAAGAAGAGTCAAACAAAGCTAATTAATCAAACATAAATATATTGACATAAATTTACTATTGGTATATCATAGTGTTTAGCTGCTAAACATATGGAGGAATGATATAATGTCTGAAAAATTAAACACAGAAGCTATGATACATAAATTTGAAAAAGTTATGTATAAATATAATAGATCAGAAAAGAAACCCAAATATTATGGTACTAAAGACTTATTATATAGATCCGAAGCTCATACAATTGAGGCTATAGGAAAGAATAACAAAATCAATGTAACTGAATTAGCTCAATATTTAGGAATAACTAAGGGTGCTGTTTCTCAAATGGTAGATAAACTAATAAAAAAAGGTATGGTACATAAGAAGTTGGTATCTGATACTGAAAATGAAGTTTCTTTAGAACTAACTGAAAAAGGAGTTATTGTATATAATGGACATGAAGAGTACCACAAAGAGCTTTATGCTGAGATCTCACAACGCTTGGATTATTTATCGGAGGAAAACATTGAAACTTTTTTAGATATTTTAAATGTATTAGAAAATTTCTTAGACTCAAAATGATTATTTTTTGCAATAGTGTTTAGCAACTAAACACTATTGCAATATAAAGTATAGGAGGAATTTGTAATGAATATTATTACATTTTATAGGATTTCAGGAGTTTTTATTATAATAGTCGCTTTAGGATTTACTATTAGTCAAATAGGCATCACTAAGATTTTCAATTATCCTCAAATATTGAGGTCATCTTCTGATATCATATTGAGGAGATTTTATGAGGGAGGAGTAAAACTGAAGATCTTCTGGTCTTGTTTTGCGTTAAGTTCATTAATGCTTATTCCAATGTCAGCAATATTATATAAAATTCTCAACAGAAATGATACTCCTTATCTGATGATAGGGGAGGTATTTGGTATAGCTTCTGGTATTTTTTATGTCTTAGGACTTATGCGATGGGTATTTTTAGCTGATAGCCTATCAAAAGAATATTTAGATGAGAATACTATCCCTGAAAAGAAAGAAACAATTGAAATCATTTTTAAATCATTTCACATATATTGTGGAAACTCAATAGGAGAAACAATGGGGTTTCTATGTATGGGCATATGGATTAGTATAACTGGCATATCAATGCTTGGTAATTCAAGTTTTCCTCAGTTAGTAGGGGGAGGATTTATTATTTGTGGTATAGGAATAATGTTAGGCCCATTGGAATGGCTAGGTCTTAAGTTTTCAAACAAAGTCAATAAATTATCCATGAAAATGCTAATGGTACTACTTGTATTTGTTGGAGTAAAATTGATAATGTATTAATGTAATTATAAAATAAGACTTTTCTTTTTTAAAAATTACCCTTGTACGTTAAGAGTCAGCACAAGGAAGGAATGATTGGTGCTAAACCATAAAGGGCTAATAGCCACGCTCCTTAGAGCAAATAAGAGGTTGGTATTAAGTAATGAAAAGTACTTCTGTACTTCCATAGCAGACAGTAGTATTAATACAAAGACAGATTATATTATTAATTCAAGCTTGGCAATTAAGACTATATGCAAGAACTTAGAAAATATAAGTAATTACTGATGGTGATACAATTGCAATCATAAGTGGAAAATATGCTGAATTAATTATGCTAGTTCATTATTTTTTACTAAGCACATATTCTACAAATACAAGTAAAAGCATTGAATTATTTTCATATAATTAAATGTACTCAAAATCCAATGGAATCTCTTAAAACTATATAGATAATACACACGTAATACATAAAGGAAGTACACAAAAGAGGTAATCTTTGAACTTTTTTAATTTCTTCATTTAACTGTTTTATTGTTATGTATGTATAATTGTTATTAACACAACAAATAAGTGGCAATGATATTGAATTTGCAATAAATTCAATATATGTGGTGAAAGGAGTAGTGAAATAAAATGTCAACACCAGGATCAATACTAAAAAGAAGACTTGATTATTCAACTGAAAAAGTTATGTCTGATACCTTAAGTGCTACATTTAGGGCAGGACTCATGCTGTATTTTAAAAATCAAACTAATTTTTTAAATGATGGTAGTTTTGCCAACACAAGATTTAATATAATTGACAGAACTGTGAATATAACTGACGAAACGCCTCAAATTATTTTTTGTGTTCTCGGTATAAAAAAAGGAATTTTTGATTTAGATAATGAATTTGATTGGGTAGAGAAAGGTGGAAAACTATATGAAATAGCATATGCTGAAAATATTTCTGATAGAGAGGAACTAGTCTTTAATTTTATATATGAATATTTAAAATTAAATCCTAAGGATTATTTTTGGGTAGATTCCTATGAATGGGTATTTAGTTTAGATGATATGGAAAAATTGAGAAAGCTTCCGTTTGATTCTGAGTGGTGTTATAAAGATCCAAAGTTAGTTAAATGACAATTGTATATATAAATAAGCTTTGATATCTTCTAGCACTAGTTTAATAACTAAATAACTAATTTCTGATAAAAAGCAAAGCATAGTGATTTGAAGAATAATGTTAGTGAAGATAGTTTAAAGTGCTGAAATATAGTTTTCTTAAAAAGATAAATTAGCAGAAAGTTGCTATTTATATGATTTACTAAAAAGCATCGAAAAAAGTATTAGCTTTAGATTGTAACAGTATATTATTCGTTAAAATTCAATAAATATATGGAAATGTAGTTATTGAATTTGGATAGCAACTATATAATTAAGAATGCTATGCCTATATTAGCAATTAATTATGGAGATAGTAGAATAGTTTTAATTGTAGATTCAAGATAGTATTGGATCGGATAGGCTATAAACTAAAAGAGTTTTTGATATTAACGGGGTATTAACATGGAAATAAATTGGCTTATTCTAGAGGAAGAAATAAAAAGATTGAGAGATTGTGAACTCATGAGTTTCAACAAGTGTGGGATAGTCGAAGGACAGTTTGAGATTGTCTTTGAAAGAATAAGGTTTGGGTATGTTCATAAAGATATACCATTTGGAAACGAATTAATTATATTCTGGCTTACATTATTGAACAGAGCAATTATTGAACTTAACGGTAATAGTTATGCTATATGCTATATTCCTGATACACCATATTGGCTAGAACTGGATATGAGGGATGATAAAATATTTATTACTAAGCTAGAATCTGAAGTTGAAAATATTAATTTCTTAGTTACAGGAGAGAGAAAAATTGATTTGTTTAACAAAATAGGAATAGTAGATATAGTAGAAAAAGATAAATTTATTAATTTAGTCCGTATAAGGAGTAAAGAAGTAATAAATTTTATTTGTCATATTAATGGAAGGTTAAAAAACTCAATTGGCATTAAAGAATTAAGTGTATTAATTGATAAAGATTCATAACATATGATACTCAAAATATACAATTAATTTTGCAAACATAGTACGCTAATTAACATAAATATTTAGGTAACATAATACTATGGCCCATAGAAGACTATCCCTTGCTGTAAGGATAATAAGCTAAGGATTTTTTATTATACACTTGCCAGTAACAAGTGAGAATTTTTGAAAGTTTTAATGACCAAATTATTATAGATTTGCTGACTGATATTAAAGAAAATGATGGTGAAGAAATTATTAGCAGAAAGGTAATAAGGTCATTAAATATTATAGAGGATAGAAAAGAATAAAGAAATGGGTATTACATCATAATATTTCATTTGTAGCCATTAATGATAGTATTGTGATTAGAATCGAAATAATAATTATAAGTATTAAATTTAAAATAGTTTTGAAAACATTTTTGGTAGAGACCCAGTCATTAATAAGGCAGAGAGCTTAATAATGACTGGGTTTCATTTTATTTATTGGTTATTTTTTCTTTACTTGGTAATAAATAAATGATAAAATGGTTAAAAGAATTTAATTAAATTTATTTAACCATTTAAATAAAGGGGGAATAGATATGATTGAGAACAATATAGCCTTAATTGCAAATTATTTTTGGAAGCAGTCTATTAGCAATATTAGTAATACCTTATCCGAGGCACAAATTAGTAATTTTAATATGAACGATTATTACTATCTTACATCGATTTATCAACTGGGTGCACCTAAACTTGGAGAATTAGCGACAAAACTTAATTTAACAAAGCCTGCAATTTCAGCATTAGTAAAAAGATTAGAAAAGAATGAATTAATAGTAAAAATTCAATCTAAAGAGGACAAGAGGGTTTATTTTTTAAATCTTACGGATAAAGCAATTAGAATTATTGAAGGAGATAATAAGCTGTATGAAAAATTATCAAATACCTTTAGTGATTTCTTAACTGATGAAGAAATTAATATTGTTGATAATCTATTACAGAAAGTAGTAGATAAACTTATAGAACCGTAAGGATATATTACTGAATTGAAGTTAGTTAATTTCTTGGAGGAAGTTATAATGAAAAATTTAAAAAAATTTATTTTAATTACAGATATAGGATTTATGATTTATTGGTTTATTACTCTTTTTCATTTAATTCCACAGAATCTATTATTTAAAGATTACACTGATCCTATTTTAGTTGCATGGAATTGGTCATTCTTTCCGCTTGATATGGCAATTTCAATAACAGGATTTTTAGGTGTATATTTACATAATAAGAAAAACATATTATGGAGGAAAGTTAGCTTGATCTCGCTTGTGTTAACTATATGTTCAGGTTTGCAGGCTATTTCATTTTGGGTAATAAGATATGACTTTGATCCAATATGGTGGATTTTTAATTTATATTTAATTATTTATCCTTTACTATTTATAAAAGGTTTATTAATAGACAATTGGGAGAGGTGTTGAAATTGAGTTGGATTTTTTTGATTTTAGCAATAACATTTGAAGTTTCAGGAACCACCTTTATGAAGCTGTCAGATGGCTTTTCAAATGTTAAATATGCTATAGTTATGTTGATTTTTTATGTTCTAAGTTTAAGCATGTTAACCTTGGCTCTAAAGAAGTTAGAAATAGGAACTGCATATGCTATTTGGTCAGGTGTTGGTATAGTACTATTATCTATTATTGGTGTCATATTTTTTAAAGAATCCATAAATTTGTCTAAAATAATATTCGTAAGTTTTATCTTAATAGGTACAATTGGATTGAATCTAAATTAGATAATGGAATAATTTTTGTCTATAGTATTAGTAAGAGTATAAAAAATTTCACTAATTTGACTATAGTCTTAAACATAGAGCTCAGTATATAGATTTATATTACAAAAGAAATATATTAATTGATAAGTCACTTATTATTACGGATGACGCCTTTATTCTTGATTTTACAGTTATATCCTTACTGTTCTCTTTGGATAATTTAAAACTGCGACTTAATGTAAGATAATGGGCCTTAATTTCACAGTCTAAATTGATTTTTTGGTGAAACAAATATTCCTAGGCTATAAAAAATGTGAAAACACATAGGTTAAATTCTAAAAAAACTTGTATTAAGAGATATACAATTATTTAGTTTGAAATAAATATTAAGTATAATATCTATCCAGTAATTGTAGAGGTAGATAAATTTAATCTGTAGGTGCCAAATTCCATAATATTATCAAGTAATAAATTAATTTCATCCATATTGGAACATACTACTTTAAGTAAGTAACAGCCATCACCACTAATTCTATGAGCCTCAGTTATAATTGTATTTGATTTAATAAACTTAACCAAGTTATCATGTTTTGTAGTTTTCATAAAGATGGTAATAAATGCAGTGATATTTTTACCGAGTAAAGAATTGTTAGTGCATATAGTATATTGAGTTATAATACCTAAGTCTTGAAGGCGTATGATTCGGTTAGATACTCCTTGTGGGGTTAGATGTACATGCTCGCCAATTTCTTTAAGGGATATCTTTGAGTTAATCTTTAATATATCTAAAATTTTCAAATCTATTTCATCAAACATAATGCGAAAAATCCTTTCATTTTTAAAGGAAAACCAATGGATTCCTTTCACATTTCAACCTTAATTTAAGATAACATTAGTATAACAGATATAATTAAATCATTAAATGTAAAGGTGGAATAAAAATGAAAAAAGCACTACTTGTAATTGATGTCCAAAATGAATATTTTACTGGTAAGCTAAAGGTAACTTACCCTAGTAATAGTCTTGATAATATTGTAAAGGTAATGGATTATGCACATAAAAATAATATGATTATTATAATTGTTCAACATACAGCTATATCAGGAGATACCTTCATTAAGAATTCAAATGAGTGGCAGATACATCCAAAGATTTCTGAGAAATCTTATGACTATCTTATTGAAAAAATCAAACCAAGCAGTTTCCATGAAACGAACTTAGAAGAAATATTGAAAAAAGAAAGTATAACAGGAGTGGTTATTTCAGGATATATGACTCAAATGTGCTGTGATACAACAGCAAGGGAAGCCTTCCATAAAGGATACCACGTTGAATTCTTATCAGATGCTACTGGAACCATAGATGTAAATAATAAAGTTGGGATTGTAAGCAGTGAGGAGCTTCATAAAGTTACTTTAATTACACAAAGTTTAAAGTTTAGTAATGTAATAAGTAGTGATGAATGGATGAGGTTAAATTCATGATGTTATACTAAAATCAGTTGCCAATAGTAGGCGGGGTTATGTTTTGACATCTAATATTAATTAAGTATAAAAGCACTTACTATTTTTATTTAGTAAGTGCTTTTAATATGCCTAAAAACAAAAGTGTTGATAAGAGAATCCGCGAAGAATTCTTACATTACTGTGGCTAAAATATTAGTCCATTATTTTTTTTCGGTACTGATTAGGTGAAACCCCATAAACTTTCTTAAATGTTCTGATAAAATGATTATCGTCTTCATACCCAATAAGATCACTTACATCTCTAATCTTTAGATCTGAAGAGGTCAAAAGTTCTATGGCTTTATTAAGTTTTATGGTTTGGATCATCTCCTTAAAGGTATGACCTGTATTAGCTTTTATAAGTTTACTTAAATAAGGAACTGTGAAGTGAAATTCTTTAGATAGATCCTCGAGAGACACAGTCTTATAGTTACCTTGAATATAAGTCAGTATTGAAGTAAGCTGTCGGTTGCTTTTTTGAAGTTCTTGAGGTAGCTCCACAGTATGCTTTTTATCTCTTAGCAGATGAGCAAATAAGATCATAAGAAAATTATCTAATATTTTATTGCTATACTGCTGATTTTCAATACTTTCAATGATAATATTCCCCATAAAGTTTCTGATTGAGTCACTGTTATTCGTTCTGAAGATAATGTAGTTATTATAATTCTTTGTATATAAGATTTTTGTGAAAAATGAAGAAAGAATGTTTTCTTCACTAAGAACTTCTAAAAATGTATCGTTGAAGGTTGTACTTCTTATTATTACATTTATTACAACAGAATCATCGAATACTGATATGGAATGTTCCACGTCAGGCGGAACAATGCATATGTCGCCTTCGTTTAGCAGAATTTTATCACCCATAATATTTTGCTCGCATTTACCAGAATGTACATATATCATTTCAAAGAAAGCGTGTTTATGAGTAAATTCAGGTGTATATCTGAAATGTTTAGAGGCCAAAATATTATAATCTTTTTTGCTCTCAAATACATAGTCCTCTATAAGTAGGTATGGTTCCATTATATCTACATCGTCTATATCTGGGACGATAAGACTTTTTTCCTTAATGAGAGCTACATCTACATTATCAATAAAATCTTTAAGGTTTGCAGGATCCTTTTTTGCTAAATAGTAATCCTTATAGAAAAGTTCATCTATTGTATAGGTTTTAAGGTATTTATCTAATTCATCTATAGTCATATTATCACCTTGTCAAAATATTAAATTGCACATATATAATATTTAAATTGTAATCTAAGCAAAAGTATTTTGGTTCTAGTTCTAAAATAGTTATTTGAGACTTTAGCAGCTCCTGAATTACCTAAGAATACAAATTTAAGTATAGGTTCCTTCACTTATGTACAGCATTTTATGAAAGTAAAAACTATTGGTGAGTATTCTTTAATGTATAGAAAACTGTGAAAAAACTCAATATTCTATATGCAAAATTTAATGTAGTTTATTATAATTCTAATATTAACGGGTTTAAAACCTCCTGTAAACAAGAAATTATATCCCAGTGTACAAAAGATATATTATCCTCAGAGAAAAATAAATCAGGTTAAAAAATGCATATGTATCATAGTAAATTATGCAGTTTGTTAAGCTATGTATATGCATTATAATAGCAATATAAACGATATCATCGATGGTAAGTAATATAAACTTCATAATCTTCTTTAAGTTATTGGTTAAAAAATGCATATAAATAAGCCGATTATCTAAAAGTGATTTAACAAATTTCAGCGAGAGAAAAATTTTAAAACTATTTTTTCCGAGGGGGATGAAAAATGAGTACAAACGTTAATACATCTAAAAATATCTCTACAGGTAAGATTGGATTTTTTGAAAAAATATCGTATGCATGTGGTGATTTTGCAAATAACATAATATTTTCTTCAATGGGAGCGTTTCTAGTATTTTATTATACTGATGTTGCAAAAGTAGGTGCAGCTGCTATTGGTTCTATAATGCTTATTTCACGTTTGCTTGATGGAATAATTGATATTATAATGGGATTTGTTGTCGATAGAACTAAGTCAAAGTATGGAAAAGCTCGTCCTTGGATTTTAAGAATGAGTATACCTTTCGCAGTAGCAACAGTACTTTTATTTTCTGTACCTAATTTAGGTGAGAGTGGCAAGCTTATTTATATATTCTTAACTTACAATATTGTTAATATTATATATACATCTATAAATGTGCCTTATGGAACATTAAGTTCCTTGATGACACAAGACCAATATGATCGTTCAGTATTAAACATTGTTAGAATGATATTTTCTTTGGTTTCAAGTCTTGGAATTACAATGCTCACTTTACCAGTAGTCAATGCATTAGGTGGAGGACAAAAAGGCTGGACATTAGCATATTTAGCCTTTGGTATTATAGCTTGCATATTATTCTTTATAACTTTTTTCTTTACAAAAGAAAGAGTAGGAACTGCTGCAGAAGTTGAACATTCAAGCAAAGAAAATGTTCCAGTATTAGAGGGATTAAAAGGCTTGTTTAAGAATAAATATTGGGTGATTCTAACTGCCAATGGTCTTGCAAACGGCGTTAATATGGCTATTTCCATGGGAGTAAATGTTTACTACGCTACTTATATACTAGGCAATCCAAATCTTGTTGGAACTCTTTCAATGGCTATGTTATTACCAATGATTGGCGGACTATTTGTACTAGCACCTTTTGTAAAGAAATTTGGTAAAAGAAATATGAACATAGCTGGAAATATAATTACGATAGTAGGATATGTGATAACTTTACTTAACCCAACCAATGCAGGTATGGTAATAGTTGGGGCGGTAATAAGAGGTATTGGAACAGCACCTGGAACTGGGGTAGGATTTGCCATGCTTGCTGACTCAGTTGAGTACGGGGAGTGGAAGACTGGTAACAGGACTGAAGGTTTAGTATTCAGTGCACAAAGCTATGGTGGAAAAGCTGGTTCAGGACTTGGCGGCGCACTTATAGGTTGGGTTTTAGCAGCAGGTGGATATGTGGGAGGAGCAGCAGTCCAATCCGCATCAGCAATTTCTTCAATCAAGGCATTGTTTATATTTATACCTATAGCTGTACTAGTTATTCAAATATTAATATTGGTCCCTTATAAATTAGATAAGGAGTATCCAACTATACTAAAAGAACTTCAAGAAAGAAACTTCAAGAAAGCATAGAAAAGCTAATGTTTTAACAGCAATTAAGAAACAAGTCTATAGAGTTTTGTGAGAGCATGCATAGGAAAATTTACATTTTTCTGATGCATGCTCTCCTATATTTTAGAAAGAATCAAAGTACATTTTTTCATCTTTATGTAGCTAGTTTCATTTACCTTAATAAGTTTATATTAATGCTTATCCTATATAAGTAACTGCGCTTTAGTATTATTTGGGCTTTCAATTCTATGCATAGAGAAATTAATGAAGGTTTGAGTTGTTAGCAGCATCTAAGAATATAGGCAGAGATTAAAAAATGCATATTGTTTTAAATAAATAACTACATTTGTTTCTTAAGCTATATATTTTACAATTTAGATGTAATGGATATATGAGCTTTTATCCATGACAACAATATAAAGCTATGTTCTTTAGCTTATTAAAAAATGTATATAAATATATATTGCTTTAATTTATATAAACTTTCCGTTTTAGTAGTGTTGGAAGTAGAGTGTATAAATATTAGATTTGTAAATGCACTGTATATATGATAACAAATCCATGCTTAGAAAAAATAAGAATAGAGGTTGTAAATAATGAGAGTTAAGAATTTGAGAACCAATCATATTACAAATCCATTGGGGTTTGAATTAGGGAAAATTCGTATGTCTTGGATTACAGATGATACAGTTTCTAAATATCAAACTGCAGCAAGAGTGGAAATATCTTTGGATGAAGACTTTAAATACATAGTTTTTGACAGTGGTAAAGAAGAGCATATAGATAGTTTAGCCTTCTATCCTGATATTAATATAAGTGCTAGAACTCGTTATTTTTGGAGAGTCACTGTTTGGGGGGATAGTGGGGATAGTGAAGTTAGCGAAATCGCATGGTTTGAAACAGCTAAGATGGAAGAACCATGGACAGCTAAGTGGGTTACACCAAAGTTCCATAAAGATCTTCATCCAATAATAAGAAAGAAATTTGTGCTTCCAGAAGAAGCTACTTCAGCAAGGGTTTATATCTGTGGTCTTGGACTATATGAGTTTGAGGTCAATGGAAAAAAAGCTAGCGAAGAGTATTTTGCGCCTGGGTTTAATGCCTATGATTTTTGGCTTCAATATCAAACCTACGATATAACAGAGTTACTAAATAGAGGGGATAATTGTTTAAGCGTAATGCTTGGAAATGGAATTTATAAAGGCAGATATGGATTCGATGGTGGTTACAATGAGCTTTATGGAGATAAGTTTGCTTTAATTTGTGAAATAGTAGTTACTTTAAAGAATGGAATGACAGTAATTATTGGAACTGACGAAAGTTGGAAAGCTATAGAATCTCCAGTAAAATTCAGTGGATTGTATGATGGCGAAATATATGATGCTAATGCCGAAGTAGTAGGATGGTCTAAGCCAGGTCTTGATGAAAGTGATTGGAGTGGTGTAGAACTATTAGATATTGGATATGAAAAGCTGACGGCAAGGCTAAGCTTACCAGTTAAGATAAAAGAAGAGATTAAGCCTATAGAGATAATACATACCAAAAAAGGTGAAACAGTTTTGGATATGGGGCAAAACATGACTGGATGGGTAAGCTTTAAAGCTTTTGCCGAAAAAGGACAGGAACTTCTTTTAGAGTTTGGAGAGATCCTTCAGGAGGAATGCTTCTATAGAGATAATCTTCGTACAGCAAAGGCAGAGTTTAGATATATAAGTGATGGAAATGCTAAAGTGGTTCAGCCTCATTTCACATATTACGGTTTTAGATACGTAAGGATTACTGGATTCAAAGAAGTTAGTTTAGATGACTTTACTGGTTGCGTAATATACTCAGACATAGAGACTACGGGAAGTATTGAAACTTCTAATACCCTTGTAAATAAGTTATTTAAAAACGCTCAATGGGGTCAAAAAGGAAACTTCCTTGATGTGCCAACAGATTGTCCTCAACGTGATGAAAAAATGGGATGGACAGGAGACGCACAGGTATTTGCATCAACAGCTTGCTTCAATATGTATTCACCAGCGTTCTACACGAAGTATATGTTTGATTTACGTGAGGAACAAAAGAGGTTAGGAGGCTCAGTACCATTTGTGGTGCCTTCTATAAAGCCAAAAAAACCAATAGGTATAGTTAATGGAAATGGTTCTACTGCCTGGGGAGATGCAGCAACAATAATTCCTTGGACATTGTACCTACACTACGGAGATAAGGAACTTTTAGCACAGCAATTTGAAACTATGAAGGACTGGGTTGACTATATCAAAGGTGTCGACGATAGTACTGGAGGGAGAAGACTTTGGACTGTAGGCTTTCATTTTGCTGACTGGTTAGCTTTAGATGCAAAGAACCCTTCAGAATTAACCGGTGGAACAGATAAGTACTATATAGCTTCATCGTATTACTGTTACTCAGCTAGATTAGTTGCTAAGGCTGCAAAAGTTCTAGGGAAAATAGAGATTTCTGAAGAGTATTCAAACTTAGCTGAAGAAATAAAACAAGCTATACTAAGAGAGTATTTTACACCTAGTGGAAGAAGTGCTATAAACACTCAAACAGCAATGATTGTGGCACTTTATATGGATCTAGTTCCAGAAGAGCATAGAGAAAGAACTATAAAGGATCTAAGAGAAAAACTAGATATGGACAATATGCATCTAACCACTGGTTTCGTTGGAACTCCTTATTTTTGTAGAGTATTATCAGAAAATGGTGCCAACGAAGATGCTTATAGATTATTGCTAAATGATGATTATCCAAGCTGGTTATATGCAGTAAAGCTTGGTGCTACAACTATTTGGGAACGTTGGAACTCTGTACTTCCAGACGGATCAATTGGGGATACAGGAATGAATTCTTTAAATCACTATTCTTATGGGTCTATTGCAGAATGGATGTATAGAAATATGTGTGGCATAAATCCAGTGGAAGAGATGCCAGGATTTAGAAAGATAACACTTAAACCAACGCCACATGGAAGTTTAACATATGCTAAAGCAAACTTTAATTCTCCTAATGGAGCTATAGTAAGCGGCTGGAAGTTAAGTGATGAAGGAAGATTAAGTTTTGAATTTGAAATTCCGTTTAACACTACTGCGGAGCTAATTCTGCCTGATGCACTATTGGAAAATGTGAAGATAAGTGAAAATTTATTAATTGAAAGTGAAATAGGAGCGATTCAAGTAGGGTGCGATGTAGTTTGTAAGCTTACACCAGGAAGTTATAGTTTTGAGTACATGCCTTCAAAGGAGTATAGACATATATATAGTCTTGATAGCAAGCTTTTTGAGCTTATGGAAAACAAAGAAGTAAAAGAAATACTGGAGGAGGTTATTCCAAGCTTAGCAAGTAATCCAGCCCTAGGTTTCTTATTTCAAAACACACTAAAGCAAATAAGCGCTGGGGGAATGGATTTAGGTATTGATTGGGATTATGCACTTAATAGAATTGATAGAGAGTTAAAGCATAGGGCAATAAGTATTTTATAATATATAAAAAATTTAATGAGCGTGTTTAATTTAGTATAATTATCACTTAGTTTTGATATATAGAAGATAGTAAAATATACAATTCCTAATTCAACTGCTAAGTTATACGTGATAAATAAGCGCATAGAGCTTAGAGTATCTAGCTTGTATAATTAAGCTTTGATACATGAAGCCTTTGATATATGGATATAACAAGGTTAATTAAGATAGGACAGCATTAATAAAATTTAGATTTCACATTATTATGGATAGGAGTAAGAAGATGATTGATTTAAAGAAGAAGCCATTTTACTTATCAGATGAGGATATAAAATGGGTGGAAGATACAATAAATTCAATGACTATTGAGGAAAAGATAGGGCAGCTTTTTTGTCCAATAGGAATGTCTCCAGATGAAAATTACCTAAAGCATGAAATTTTAAGTAAGCACATAGGAGGAATATTGTTTAGACCTGGACACAGTAAGGAAATGCAAAAAACTCACAATTTTCTTCAAAGAAATTCTAAGGTTCCTCTACTTATAGCTGCCAACTTGGAAGCAGGGGGAGATGGTATAGCTACAGATGGTACAGCCTTTGCAAAACAGATGCAAGTAGCAGCAACAAATGATCCAGAATATGCATATAAGCTAGGAAAGATAGCTTGTGGAGAAGGTGCAGCCGTTGGATGTAACTGGGCTTTTGCACCAGTTGTTGATATAGACATGAACTTTAGAAATCCAATAACCAACGTAAGAACTTACGGAGATAATCCTGAAAGAGTTTTAGCTAATGGATTAGAATATTTAAGAGCAGCGAAAGAGTGTAATGTAGCAGTTTCTATAAAACATTTTCCAGGAGATGGTGTTGATGAAAGAGATCAACATCTTCTGACTTCTGTGAACACCTTATCATGTGAGCAGTGGGATGAAACCTTTGGTAAAGTGTATAGAGGACTTATAGAAGCAGGTGCTTTGACTGCAATGATTGGCCATATAGCCTTGCCTTCATATCAAAAGAAGTTTAATCCTGATTTAAAAAATAGCATAGTTCCTGCAACTCTTTCTTCTGAACTAATTAATGGACTTTTAAGAGAACAGTTAGGTTTTAATGGAATGGTAGTTACTGATGCTACACCGATGGTGGGATTTACCGCTGCAATGAGTAGGGAGTTATCAGTACCAACTGCAATCGCTAGCGGTTGTGATATGTTCTTATTCAATAAGGATTTAGCTGAAGATTACGATTTTATGATGAAGGGTTATAAAAATGGAATTATAACAGAAGAAAGACTACAGGAAGCATTAACAAGAATATTGGCTACTAAAGCCGCTCTAAAGCTTCATAAGAAGCAAAAGGATGGAAGTTTATATTCAAAGGAAGAAGAACTTAAAGTTATAAGCAGTGAAGAGCATAAGGTTTGGGCGTATGACTGTGCTGATAAGGCAATTACATTAGTAAAGGATACGCAAGATTTGCTTCCAATAGATGCTAAAAGAAATAAGAGAGTATTACTTCAGATATTAGGGGAATTTTCATCAAATAAACGTGTAAATGATAAGATTAAAGTTTTATTAACTTCAGAGGGGTTTCAGGTTACGGAGTATGTTAAAGAAGATTTCGGCATGCCTCTTGATAATGTTGCTGATTTTAAGAGTAAATATGATCTTGTTCTATATATAGGAAATATAGAAAATGCAAGCAATAAGACAGTATCTCGCATAAACTGGCATACCTTCTTCGGACTTGGAAATAACCTTCCTTGGTTTGTGGAAGAAGTTCCAGCAATTTTTATAAGTGTAGGTAATCCATATCACTTACTAGATGCACCAATGATTAAAACATTTATTAACTGCTACTCAAATAATGATTTTGTATTAGAAAAAGTAGTTGAAAAGATAGTTGGGAAAAGCGAGTTTAAAGGAGTGAGCCCTATAGACCCCTTCTGCGGAAGAGAAGATACGAGATATTAATCATACACTTGGGGGATGAAAATAGTAACATAAACAAATAGGATATATTTGGAGGATAAATATGAAATATGAAGCAATAATTTTTGATTTAGACGGAGTAATCTGCCATACTGATAAATACCATTATGAAGCTTGGAAGGCTGTAGCTGATAAACTTAATATAGAATTCAACGAAACTATAAACAATAGACTACGTGGAGTAAGTAGAATGGAAAGCTTCAATATTATCCTTGAAAGATATGATATAGCAATGGCTGAAGTGGAAAAACTAAGATATGCTGAAGAGAAGAATGCTATATACAAAGATTTGCTAAAGAACATGGCAGAAAAGGATTTAAGTGAAGAAGTAAGAAAAACATTAATTGATCTTAGAAATAAAGGAGTAAAGCTTGCAATTGGTTCATCTAGCAAAAATGCAAGGTTTATACTAAGCCAAATAGGTCTTGGAGATTTTTTTGATGCTATTTCTGATGGAAACAACATAACAAAGTCAAAGCCTGATCCAGAAGTGTTTTTGAAAGCAGCAGAATATTTAAATGTTCCATCAAAAAAATGTTTGGTTGTAGAAGATGCTGTAGCAGGACTTGAGGCAGCTATAGGAGCACAAATGGATAGCGCTGCTATAGGGGATGCAGTATCTAGTGGAAAAGCAACTTATAGTTTGGAGCAATTTGGAGATTTGCTAAGAGTTATTGAATAAGAAATATTTTGGCCCAATATTAGTATGAACAAATTAGCCTTGTTCCTAGATAATAATCTATGTACAAGGCTAATTTACTGTCTTGAATACATAATTGAAATATTCAGTAATATATTAGATACTTTTACTATTTATGAATTATGTATCTACCTACCAGTAAGTTACCTTGTCTTTATTACTACTGTATGAGTCTATTATTGTTGTGAGAAATGATAACATTAATGGTTGATTAAGGAGTTAGATTACGTTAACCTATGTAATAGGGGAGTGATTCAGTATGAAGAACCATAGAAAGTTAAAAGTGCTTATTTTGATTATTGTTATAATAATTGCTAGCTTTACGTTTATTAGATCTTATATAAACAAAACTAAAGACATAACTTATATGATCAAGGCTAATTGGAAGGTTGATCTACCTAAACCTATCAAAAACACAGAGGTGCTATCAGATGAAATAAGCGGTTTTCATGGCGATGGTACGCAGCTTGTAAAGTTTAAATATGATAAACCTGTCTTTGATGAATTGATTAAGAAAGTTGATTTTATACCAGCTGATGGCAAGTTTTATTCTAATTATGACTTGTTCCTTAAATCAGTAAGCAAGAAAAGTGAATTAAATGAGCTAGTGGATGTAACTAACAATAATACCAATATCAAATACAAAATAGTAGAAGATCGTTCTGGTTTTTTTATTATGCTAATAGATGGTAGTAAATCTAATGATTTCACATTGTATTGTCTATCATGTACTAGATAAATTAATTATTAAAAAATGCTGCTATTGTAATTTTAATAGTTGAAATTGAATATATTTTTATATATAATGAAATAGTTGGTTTTTGTTAAGAATTTGTGAAGATATTTATTAATTTAACAGTAAACTGATGTAATATACAAATTTTGTGATAAAAAATTATTTTTCACTACATGGCATTCGATATAAAATATTTAACTAAGTTATAAATATAAATTAGTATATAAGGTCTCACGGCTTACGTAAGGGGTTTGTCGTGGGGCTTTTTTTAATGTCCAAAGTCAATTGTAGAAGCTTTCATTAGATTAACCTAGCAGCACTAAGGTTTTAGAGTATTTATGGCAAATGGTAAAAAAAAATATTCGACTATCAGTATAAATGATCTAAAACAGTTACTAAGTGTATCTATACTGCAGTTGTTAATATTTATATAATATAGTAAGATTAATGTAATATAATTTGATTTTTCTTTGGTTAGGAGATAAGAACAGTGTTTACTCAAGTTAAGAATACAAAAGTATATGAGCAAATAATAGAACAGTTCAAAACTATGATTTCCGATGGTACCTTGAAAAAGGGTGACAAGTTGCCTTCTGAGAGAGAATTAGTAGAGCAGCTAGGGGTTAGTAGGGCAGCTATAAGGGAAGCCTTAAGCGCATTACAAATCATAGGACTTGTAGAGGCGAGACAGGGAGAAGGAAACTTCATAAAGGAAAGTTTTGAAGAAAGTCTTGTTAATCCTTTTTTACTTATTTTTATGTTAAACGGTAGTAACAAGGAACATATACTAGAACTAAGAAGAGTTATTGAGATTGAAACCGTTGCTTTAGCAGCTATTAAGATAACTGAAGAGGAAATAACTGAGCTTGGTCAATGTCTTGCTAACTTAATTGAGGCTGAAGATGAAGCTTCAAAGGTTAAGTGGGATAAGAGCTTTCATTACAATATAGCTAAAGCATCCAAAAATATACTTATAATTAATATGATGAATGCAGTTTCTTCTCTGATGGATTCTTTTATTAGTGATGCTAGAGGAAGCATTCTAATGTTTAGTGAAAATAGAAGTGTTTTAGTAAATCAGCATGAGGCTATATTAAAAGGGTTAAAGGATCATAATCCAAATGCAGCATCAGAAGCTATGAGACAACACTTAGACTTGATTCAGGAATACATAGCTAAATAAAACAGATATACGTTAAAGTTTTAGATGTATTTATAAAATAAGCCAATGTGAATATTTAAGTTGAGTAAATAACATTTTTTAGAGGTATGTTAACTAATTTAGTTAGCATACCTTTTTATTTTATGGAAAGCATAAAGGCTCATAACATATAAGGTTAGTAATTATAAGTGTTTAGGTTGCTATTTTAGAAAATTAATAAAGAAATTCTAAGTTATAGCATAAACTTTACCTTAGAGTAATAAAGCAGAAAATTAATTTTCTATAAGAAATTAAATAAAAATCTAGCAATATTTAGTAAAGTATGGTATTTTATAGTTATACTGGTCAGACCATAATACCAGTGGTTTTAATATTGTGATAGAGGGAGGAAGTCTTATGGAAATACTAGTATGCATTAAGCAGGTTCCAGGAACAAGTAAGGTTAAGGTTGATGAAAAGACAGGAGTTTTGAAGAGAGATGGTGTTGCTTCAAAAATAAATCCATATGATCTATATGCTTTAGAAACAGCTTTAAGAATAAAAGCTAAAGTGGGTGGAAGGGTTACGGTTATTAGTATGGGGCCGCCACAGGCTGAATTAGTTATAAAAGAAGCCTATATGATGGGAGCGGACGAAGGAGTGCTTATATCTGACAGAAGGTTTGCTGGCGCAGATGTATTGGCAACTTCCTATACCATTTCACAAGGAATAAAAAAGGCTGGTAATTTTGATTTGATTTTGTGTGGTAAACAGACAACTGATGGAGATACAGCACAGGTTGGACCAGAGATTGCAGAGTATTTAAATATTCCACATGTAGCTAATGTGAAAAATATTATTGATATAAAGGAAAGTTCTATTATATTAGAAGCAGATTTGACAAATGTATTGGAGAAGTTAAAGGTTGAATATCCTTGCTTGCTAACAATTGAAAAGGATATCTTTGAACCTAGACTACCTTCTTATAAAAAGAAACTTGAAACTAAAAGTAGGGAAATAAGGTCATATTGCTTAGATGACTTTGAAGATAAAGATGAAAAAATGTATGGGTTAAGCGGTTCTCCAACTCAAGTGGAAAGAATATTTCCACCAGAAGTAAATCTAGCCAAGGAAATATGGCAGGGAACTTCAGAAGATATCTGTGATAAGCTTTTTGAAAAATTAAAAGATATGAGATATGTATAAATTTAAGGTATTTAAGAGGAGGACGGAGAAAAATGGGTAGATTAGTTGTTAATGAAGATAAATTGAATGAAGAAGTCATTGATAAATTATTAAAGATATGTCCATTTGGGGCAATAGAAAAAGCTGGAGATAAGGTTCAGATATCAGCTGCCTGTAAGATGTGCAAGCTATGTGTTAGAAAAGGTCCTTCTGGGGTCATGGAGTTTATAGAGGAAGAAAAGAAGGGAATAGATAAAAGCCTTTGGAAGGGTGTTGCGGTATATGTGGAACACTTAGAAGGCGAGATACACCCCGTAACTTTGGAGTTGATAGGAAAAGCTAGGGAGCTAGCAAGTAAAATAAATCACCCCGTTTATGCTGTGTTTATTGGAAGTAATATTAAAGATAAAGCAGAGGAATTGCTTCATTATGGAGTGGATGAAGTATTTGTATATGATGATGAGGCTCTTAAATATTTCAGAATAGAACCATATACAAAGGTTTTCGAGAACTTCATAAACTATAAAAAACCTTCAACAGTACTAGTAGGAGCTACAGCAATTGGTAGATCCTTAGCTCCAAGAATAGCAGCTAGATTTAGGACAGGGCTAACAGCAGACTGCACCATATTGGATATGAAAGAAAATACTGATTTGATTCAGATAAGACCTGCCTTTGGCGGAAATATAATGGCTCAGATAGTAAATCCTAATAATAGACCTCAACTAGCAACTGTAAGATACAAGGTTATGAATGCACCAGATAGAGGAGAAAAAAGAGGTAAACTTACTTTATGTCCAGTGGGAGAATTATTCTCAAGCATTGAAGTGTTAGATATGGCTAAAAAGGATGTTGGTGTAAGTATATCAGATGCAGAAGTAATAGTTTCAGTAGGTAGAGGTGTGAAATCCAAAAAAGATATGGAGCTAGTTCAAGAGTTTGCTGCTTTACTAGATGGGAAGATAGGTGGAACAAGGCCCCTTGTAGAAGCAGGTTTAATAGATGTTAAAGATCAAATTGGATTAAGTGGAAGAACAGTAAAACCTAAATTAATTTTTTCTATAGGTATTTCAGGAGCAGTACAATACACAGCAGGTATGAACAATTCTGACTGTATAATAGCAATTAATAACGATGCTGATGCACCTATTTTCAATATTGCACATTATGGTATTGTTGGAGACTTATATGACATAATACCTAAGCTAATTGAAAAGATAAAGAGCGAATAATATCCATTCATTAAATAATTAGATATAGGAGTGATTACTGTGGAGTTAGATAGATATAAGGCTATAGATGAGGAAGATATTAAATATTTCATAGAGTTATTAGGTGAGAAAAGAGTTTTTTCTGGTGATGATATAAGTGAAGATTTTAGCCATGACGAGTTAGGTGGAATAAGTAAGTTCCCAGAAGTTGTGGTAGAAGTTCTAAATACTGAGGAAGTTTCAAAGATTGTAGCCTATGCTTATGAGAAGAATATTCCAGTGGTTCCAAGGGGAGCTGGAACAGGGCTTGTAGGAGCTTCTGTACCTGTTTATGGCGGTATAATGATAAATATGTGTAGGATGAATAAAATTCTTGAACTAGATGAGGATAATTTAGCTTTGACTGTTGAACCTGGAGTTCTACTTATGGATATAGGAGAGTTCGTTAAAGAATACGATTTGTTTTACCCACCAGATCCAGGTGAAAAGTCAGCTACTATAGCAGGAAATATAAATACAAATGCAGGCGGTATGAGAGCGGTTAAGTATGGTGTTACTAGGGATTACGTTAAAGGATTAGAGCTAGTGCTTCCAAATGGAGAGATAGTAGAGGTTGGGGGAAAGGTAGTTAAGAATAGTTCAGGCTATAACATAAAAGACCTAATATGTGGTTCTGAAGGAACCTTAGCCATAGTAACAAAGGCTATATTAAAACTAATACCTCTACCTAAGGAGAGTGTAAGTATTTTAGCTCCTTTTAATAACTTATCAGAAGCTATAGGTGCTGTTCCTAAAATAGTAAAGTCAAAAACTAATCCAACTTCCATAGAATTTATGGAAAGAGATGTTATCTTAGCTGCAGAGGAATTTTTAGGTAAGAAGTTTCCGGACAATACAGCAGATGCATATCTATTATTGACTTTTGATGGTAATAGCAAGGAAGAGATAGAAGAACATTATACTGCTGTAGCTAATATTTTATTAAGCGAAGGAGCTTTAGATGTATTAATAGCTGATACTGATGAAAGAAAAGATGCTATATGGTCAGCTAGAGGTGCTTTTCTTGAAGCAATAAAAGCATCAACAAGTGAAATGGATGAATGTGACGTTTGTGTTCCTATAAGCAAGGTAGCAGAATTTGTTAATTATACTTATGAACTTCAACAGAAATTTGACATAAGAATAAAGAACTTTGGACATGCTGGTGATGGAAACTTGCATGTATATATATTGAGAGATGAGAAGGAAGAAGAGGAGTGGAAGCATAAATTATCTCAAGTATTTAGATGCATGTATGATAAATCAAAGGAATTAAAAGGACAAGTGTCTGGAGAACATGGTATAGGCTATGCAAAAAAGCAGTACTTAAGTGGACAGTTAGGAGAAGTAAGTTTAGATTTACTTAGAAGAATTAAACTTGCCTTTGATCCTAAGAACATATTGAACCCAGGAAAGGTATGTCAATAAGACTAATTAACCAGAGAACAATCTGACTTGGATAAGTTTATTACTACAATCTAATATAAATTTAGCTTAGTCTTATAGTATATAAATTTTAGATGTTTTTTACTTAATAGGTAACTAGCTAATAGAAATAGGAAGAGCACTTATTTGGGTGTCCTTCCTATTTCTTTAGTTATTAATATAATAAAGCTTTTTATACAACACCATATTCTGTGCAAGACTAAAATCATCTAACACGAATTTAATATTGCATTCACGAATTCAACTTTTCATTTTACGAATTATTTGTGTTTATAGTATTGACTTGGAGTTAACTCCAGATGTTAGTATTAATTTGCAGAGGAAATATAAGGAATATAAGTTTTTAGATGTAAAAGTGTTGAGACAATAGGAACTTATAGGTTTAGATTTCAATAATAAAAATATAATTAAGTGGAGGTAGAAAGTAAAATGAATAATGAAAGATTTGAAAGAGGAAGTAAAAAGTTATCAGAAGTAGATGGACAGGTAGGAGAAGAAGTAGTAGCACCTTTGGGGGATTTAGGCAAATATATAGTAGAATTTGCTTTTGGCGACATATATTCTAGGGAGGGACTTAGCTTAAGAGAAAGAGAAATTGCTACAATAGCTATGCTAGCAAGCAGAAGTGGAGTAGAACCTCAGTTAAGAGTTCATATTAAAGCTGGATTAAATGTTGGTTTAAGTAAAGCGGAGATAGAAGAGATTATTATCCAAACTGTCCCTTACTCAGGGTTTCCTACAGCTATTAATGCATTAAATGTATTAAAGGAATTTTAGTAGTATTGAAATACTAAATTAAGGCTATTTTAAAGATTATTGCTGAAATTAAGTAGTTATGAAGGAGATGCTATATGCGCAAGCTCATCTAAGTAGCGGATCACTGACCACTTAATTTCAATATAGTACTTTAACAGCATCTAAATTAGAAGCCTGGAAAAGCTGATTATTACTATATATTTATATGATTTTATAAATATATGATTATATGAATTTATATTTTTTTATTCTTTAGCAATCCCACATGAAGTCTAAATCCTTCAAAATAGTATAATGAAAAAACTTGTTTTTTAGTAGAAATTATATTTTAGAAAAAGCTCAGGATAAGTCAACAGAAATATACTAAGAGAAACAGGTTAACTTTATATTAATATGAGCATTAATTTTTTTAGTTAAGCAGAAAATAAAGCTGTTATTAATGTTTATAGGAGTGATAAAGTTTGATTAAGTTCAGAGTAGGTTTAAGTAATTTAGCAATTATTTTGATTATTTGTTCTTTTAATATGAAGGTATATGGTGAAGAAAAAGTAAAGTGTGGCTACAGTGATTTGGCTTCAGTAGAAGCTTCAACTGCTATAAAGTTTAAAGACCGCAATCTTGAAGCAGCTATAAGAGAAATTATAAAAAAGCCTGAAGGATATATAACCAACCAAGATATTATGAGCATAGAGGAAGTAAACTTGAGCAGAAAAAATATATTCTCTATAGATGGCTTGGAGGCTTTTACTAATCTTAAAACCTTGAATTTGTTATTTAATAATATTATGGACATAAAGCCATTAGAGGCACTAAATAAACTAGAAGACTTAAATTTAGGTTATAATCAAATAAAAAGTATAGAGCCTTTAAGTAGTTTGACAAAGTTAAAACAACTTGATTTAACAAGTAATAAGATAACTAATATAGAACCTCTAAATAGGCTTACTAACTTAAAGTCGCTATATCTAGCATATAATGAAGTGAACGATGTTAGACCACTAGAAGGAATAGAAGGCATAGTTTATGTGGATCTTTTTGCAAATAATATAGAAGATATAAAACCACTTAGAAATTTGGTGAATTTAAAAAGTTTATTTTTGGCAAGAAATAGAATAAAGGATATAAGCGATATAAAAACCTTAAAAAAGCTTATTGAATTGGACTTAAGTGAAAATAAACTAAGATATATCAAGACTATAAGCAACTTCAATGAACTTATTTATCTAAACTTAACTAGAAATTACATTGAGGACATTGAACCTATAAATAATGCTAAAAAGTTAGAAAGGTTATTTCTATCAGAAAATAAAATTAAGAATATTAGAGTGTTAGGTAAACTCACAAATCTAAAATTTGTAGATTTAGATAACAATAGAGTTAATGATCTTAAAGGCATTCATTCAGCTAAAAACTTAGAATCACTAAGGCTTGACTACAATAATATCACTTCAGTAGAGGAAGTAAATGAACTTAAGAAACTAAAATATTTAGGACTTAGAAATAATAATTTAAAGGATATTACGCCCTTAGCTAATTTATATAAATTAAATAGATTAGATATTGCTAATAATAATATAAAAGATTTATGCCCTATAAGAACTTTACCAGAAATAGCCTTAACAAACATTGATTTTTCAGGCAATCCACTACCAAAGTATGTTTTTAAAGATAAGCTTAATGAAGAATTTATCCTAGATACTTTATATCCTTATATAAGTGAAGCTATAAACAAATATTTTGGTGAGCCAAGGCAATATAATAATGATGAAATAGTTGATATTTATAATTTAGAAGGTAAATATATTGTAAAAGTTAAAGTAGACACTTTTGTAGGACCGCATAATCCACCGTATGGAGTAGAAACTTTAATTATAAGTAAAGATTATTCTGGTATAAAGGTTGAGGAATTTATTCATTCTTCGGTAAGTTAGGTTCAATATAATTATAAAAAAACTAAGGCATCAATGTATTTAAAATTGATACCTTAGTTTTTTATATAAGTAATTTATCTTTGATTTGATCACAAAGCAAGTTACACATATATATAGTTACTAAATCAACTATAAATTTATACATACTTAAGAATACAAGTACTGGACAACTTTCGAACAAGTATAAATTAAGTTTTCATAAAGCTTCCCTATAATTAAGTTAATAGAATATTTTTAGATATTATATCCAATACATTTTTATTATTGATAAGTACTCTAGGAATTTTAATTTGATTTTTAGATATTCCTTTTTTAAATAAAGCTTCTTTTACTGAACTAAAGGTGTTTGGTGAAAGAAGCACTATTTTAATTTGTGACAATTTATTGCTGGCTCTTGCCCTGTCATAAGCAGGGTTTGATATTCTAAGCTGAGTGTCTAAAGTTTTCTCTAACTCATTCAATTTAGCTTTATGGATAGGAGTTTTTAATTCAAAATAAAAAATATATTTTCCTGGAGTCACAGAGTTGTCAGGAAAGGTAGTATAATCTATAAGACTTAAATTTAATATTCTTAAAGTATTGCTTATAGCACTAGTAAGATGCTCTTCGTTTGTTTTTTCGGATACCATATTGAGTACTTGATTCTTCCTATATAGAAATTCGATTTCAGGACAGTTATTATAAAAATCAACTACTTTAACTACATCGCCAAGCTTATATCTATAAAGCCCTGCATAGTTTGTGATAACAACTTCATATTTCTCCCCAAGAAGTATTTCATCTATACAACGGGTATCTTTTGAGGTTATATTATCATCACTAATGGGAAGAAATTCATAGAAAACAGTATTAGGAATAACAACATAACGTATTTTATTAGCGTAAGGATTTATTCCAATCATAGCTTCTGTTGAAGCATATACCGGTGAGTAAATAGGCAGTCCATCAGTATAATAATTCACCTTATCATCATAGATAGAAAAATTTGCACCTGTCACTGTAACTATATAAGATAAACTTGGCCATACTCTTCGAACTATACCTTTGAAACCTTTCTTGAATTCTTGTTCTAAATAATCTGCTCTAGTAGCATTAGGAGAGAGTAATTTATTTAAACGCTGTCTAGTGGTGTCATCAATATCAAGATTATTATTAATACGTCCTTTTCTGATGTCTCTTACAAGGTCTTGCCAATTATTCTCTAATATTCTCAGTAGATCCAATACATTGGAAATAAAAACTCCGCTAATATAGGATAAGGTAACTTCCTTTAAAGCAAACAATAGATGAAGGTAAAAGGAAACTTTTTTATCCTTTATTTTCATTACCTCAATTGGAGAGGTGTATAGATAAGGAAGTATATGTTTTATGCTATTCATTCCACCAGATGTAGCAGAGCAAATAGGTATTCCTGCGCTAGTATAGGTTGTCATTATGATATCAGCTATCATTAAACCTTTTCCATAACTCCATGTATCTTTAAAATTGTCGTAGCAAAACTTATTTGTGAGAAATGCCATATATTTAGAGGCGAATTTTTTACTTGCTTTAGTAGAAGGAATAAGTTTCTGTTTTCCTGTAGTACCAGAAGTGTGACCAAAGTATTGAACCTTTTCACTGGTTAAAATATTGGATTCACCGTTAGACATTCTGTCTATGTAACCTTCGTAATAACTATATTCTGTTAATGGAACCTTCTTTTTGAAATCTTCTATAGATGTTATATTTTCAAAGTTTAACTTAATGCCTATTTCGCTTTTGGAGTTTTTCTTAAGAATATCAAATAATACTTTTTCATTTTCTTCTTTGCAGTTTTTAGTATATTTATTAAATTTCTTCTTATATAGTGATCCTCCTTCTATGGTTACCTTGTATAATGCAATACTTATTATACTCATAATCTTATACTCCTGAAATATTTCCTATATAAATATATGTCATATCAAATACTGTTATGTGGTTTCAAAAAACCATGTTTTTAGCATTTATATAAATATGAAAAGAAACCTAAGATGTCTTAATAAAAGTTTTTGGTATGTATTGACATGTAAGTTCTAAAGATGTAAGGTTTATATATAATAAAGTACGTTAATCGTACTAAAAGGAGAAATAGTATGATAAATAAAGAAATATATAAGGAAAAAACAAAAGAAACCTTTGATAAACAAGCAAAGATATATGATGCAACCTATTATGGAAAGCATGCTAGTAAGTTATATACCACTGTAATAGATAAAGTTAAGGGGTTGAGCTGTACCAATGTTTTAGATGTAGGCTGTGGTACGGGGAATATTCTTTCACTATTGGCTGACGAAGATAATCTAAGCTTATTTGGTATGGATTTTTCTCATGCTATGTTAGAAAAGTCAAAAGAGAAATTAAAGAGTAGAGCAGAGCTTAAATTTGGAGATTCTGAGCATATTCCTTGGGAGGATAATCATTTTGATGCATTAATTTGTACGGATTCTTTTCATCACTATACAGAACCAAAGAAAGTTTTAAAGGAGATGTCAAGGGTACTTAGACCTAATGGGAGTTTAATTATAGGAGATCCATGGCTCATATCTCCTTTTAAGACCATTGGAAATTGGTCTTTGAAGTTTAGCAAAGGTGGAGATTATAGAATATATTCAAAAAAGGAGATAACTAAGCTTCTTATAGAGAATGGATTTGATTCTGTTGATTGGAAGCTTGTAAATCTAAACTCTTTTATTGTAACTGCGAAGATTATTAAATTTTAAACACTATATATTTATAAAGAAAATAAATATATGTATAAGCTTTATATTGTAGTTATGTGATGATAATAATAATAAAATATGATATTATAGGAGTAATAATATGGAATTGAGTTTAATTGAACCACAGAAAAATATGTACAAAAATATGAAAAGAAATATGGAATTAATAAGGATATGTAATTATATATAAAATACGATGAATAGTTGTTTTTTTTGTAGAAATGAACTTGGCTGTTTATTGTTTTTCAATAAAGCCTTGATATATTTAGATTTAATTTGTACTTGTCCTAAAATAGCTGGTTTTTGGCAATTTTCGAACATTTATGAATTGATAGTTGAGTTAGGAACTCTATAGCATATCCTAATATCATTAGTTTCTTCATATTTTGAGGCTATGGAGGAGAACTTATGGACATTGATATAAAGCAAATTGAGGAATTTAGTGAGCTATGGCATGTGATGATGAAAAAAAGTAAATTCCATGACATAGAAGATCAATTTCCTAGAATAAAGGGTTTAACCACCACTGAGATTAGTATAATAAGTATAGTTTCTAAAAACCCTGAGGTTATATTAGGAGAGATTTGCGCAGAGTTAGATATACCAAAAAGTACATTGACAAGTGCTATTGATAGGCTAGAAAAGCGTAAATATATAAACAGGATAATTAGTAAAAGGGACAGAAGATCTTATGGACTTGAACTAACAGAAGAAGGAGTATTAGCGCAAAAAGAGCATATAGATTTCGAATATAAGGTATATGGAAAACTTCTTAATTCACTTACATCCTTTGAGGAAAGAGCTGAACTTATAAGACTACTTAAGACTATTGTTACAAATATAGATTAGTTAATAAACCTCTTTGGTTATTGAGAGGGTAATAATTGAAAAGTGCACATAATAGGAAATAAAAAAGAAAGCTTATATTTTGCTCACTTAAGCTTTCTTTTTATTAAGATTGTTTTAATTTTTAGGATATGTTTAAGAATAGTATTGAAATTAGGTGGTCCTTAAAGTATCGGACAGGTAAAACCTTAATTTCAATTTTAATATTTTGAATGATTGATACCTTTGTTTGAATTAACTAACGTATAAAGTTAGTCACCGCTCTTTCTTCTTCCTTTTCAGGTAGGCTTATTCCTGCTTCTTTTCCAGCTTGTATACATTTTAGCAGCCAAGCCATGTTCTTTCCTAAAGTTCTCATTGTCTGCATGCCTTCTAAATCCTGCTTTACTTCCTCAGGTGTGTTACCATGAACCATATTCCAATATTGAGAAGATACCACTGGCATATTTGCTATTGTAAAATATTTGTTTAATTGCTCAAAAGCAGCAGTGGAACCACCACGCCTACAGCTAACTACTGAAGCTCCAGGTTTATATTGGAACCCGTCACCAGCGTAGAAGAATCTATCTAAGAATGCTGTTATTTGTCCAGATGCAGCAGCGTAGTGAACTGGAGAGCCAAATATAAAACCATCAGCTTCTTTAGCTTTTTCTAAGGCTATATTTACTGTATCATCGTTGAATACACATGTGCCATCAGTCTTATAGCAGCCTCCGCATGCCATACAACCACGGATTGGTTTATTTCCTACATGAAATATTTCTGTTTCTATATTTGCTTTGTTTAGTTCTTTTGCAACCTCACTTAAGGCAGTAAAAGTACATCCTTGGGCTTTAGGACTTCCATTAATAAGTAAAACCTTCATTCTTACACCTCTTCTATATTATAAATGACATACCAATTACAGATTGTATTTATTGTAATACTTCATTAATAAAATTAAATTCTAGGCTATATTTAATATTATTGTTGAAGCTAAAGTAGTACATCTGTATGGTTACTATTAATAATATACAATAAAAAAATAATTGAATAAATAACTTACTTTTAAGTGTAATACTAACTTATTATTTAGTTAGTATTAAAAAGTACTTGCCTGTATTATAGATATAATCTAGATAGACATGAACTGATTTAATCCAAATCTATTTTGAAAATGATATAATCTCTTATAGTGAATTTTTATGCTTGTACAAAATAATTATCATTTTTACTCCTCAGAGAGCATAACTTAACTTGAGTACAAAAGTTTTTAAGGAGGGGTTTAATGGGGCTTGGGAAGTTATTTAAAAGTATTTTACGGTTAAACAATGAAAATATTTATAATGAGGAAGATGAAGATTTAAAATTAGAAGAAGTTATATATAGTCCAATGATTGGACAAGTTAAAAAACTTAATGAGGTAAGTGATCCAACGTTTGGACAAGAGTTAATGGGAAAAGGCATTGCCATAGAACCTAAACAAGGTAGAGTAGTGTCGCCGGTTGAAGGTACTGTTAAGGCTATGGTTAGTACTAAGCATGCACTGGCCTTAAAGAGTAATGATGGAGTAGAGGTGTTGATCCACGTAGGAATTGATACTGTAAACCTAGAGGGAAAATATTTTAGAGCTTATGTAGACCAAGGATTTCATGTAAAAGTAGGGGATCTATTACTTGAATTTAACGTTGAAGCAATAAAAAATGAGGGGTATGATGTTATAACCTCTATAGTAGTAAGTAATACTGAAGATTATAGTACTGTTAATGTTACTGATAAAAAAGAGATAAAGGAAAGTGAACCATTAATTAATGTGGTTAGATAGTTTACTTAGGCTATGTTTAAGAATATTGTTGAAATTAAGTGGTCATGAAGGAGATGCTATATGAGCGAGCAACTAGAATTAAATGATTTTTTCAGATGGAATGGCGTTAAGAAACTGTACTGTTCGAACGTAGTGAGTTTACAGTTTTAGCCATGGAATATGACAAAATCATATTAATTCTTTGCGCAAGCTCATTAAAGCATTGGATGACTGACCACTTAATTTTAACACGCTGCTTTAACAGAGCCTTTATTTAAAGTTGGCATCTAGATAACTTGAACATATTAGATTAAAGATAACAAAAAATATGACATCTGCTAGAATTTTTTAACATAGGCTCAGCTAAGGCAGATACGCAAAAAAGTCACTGAAGGTCTTCAGTGACTTTTTTAATACTCATATAATTTGAACCATATAAGGTTTGGAACATTTAATCCCAAATCCACAGTTGTCACATATCTAAAACCACATTTCTCATATAAGGCTATGGCTGGGGCGTTATTGATAGAAACATCAAGTCTCAGAGCTTTGCAGCCTTGTTCTTTGAAATATTCTTTAGCAAAAGTTAAAAGTTTTTCACCAACACCATTTCTTAAATACTTAGGATTTACAACAAAAGTATGAATTACCATGACTTCCTCATCTTTTGCTTGTACCCCCCAATCAACTCCGTAATAAGCAGCCTCTTGATGGTTGTTAAGAATTATAGAACCTGCTATTTCATCATTTATTCTCAATACAAATAAATTATCTTCTTTAATACCGTTTATAGCATTTTCTCTTACTGGATATAAACCTTTTTTCCAACCAGCATAGTTTATGGTTTCACTTAAGTAATCATTAATGCTATCGTATAATACTTCTAATTCGTCAGTATCTTTTAGTGTAGCTTTCTCAATGATATATTCCTTGTTATATAAGTTTGTACATTTTGTGTCCATATTAAACTCCTTTTGTAGCGTGTGTAAATAATATCCTATTATACCTTATTAATGAATAATTGTCTATTGACTTGAAAAAAATGATGATCTATATTGGGTATATATTATTAACTGGTGACATTATATATTTGCAAATGATTTAAGAGGCATCTGGATAAAGTTGGTATTAGTAAAATGTTTGATATATAGATATACCAATTCAAAATAAAAACTATTTTTTAAAATTTTCCTGTGAGAGTCTAAAGGTGTTGTGAAAATAGATTTTAGCTCGAAGAGGTACAAGCATTAGGAGAGGAGTAGGTATATGCAAAAGGTAGCATTATTAACAGTTATACATGATCCCAAAGGTAAAAATATAGATTTATGCAGGAAATTAGTGCACAAACTGGACAATTTATATTCAGAGAAATATGTAACTATAAGTGATGAGACTTGTCCTCTTTATATTAGTTTGCTTGAACATGATGGATTTAATGTTAAAAGGATAAAAAAGAATGGAGCTGCAGATGCCAGAAGAAGAGTTGTAGAGTTTGGGTTAGAGGGAGATGATGAATTTTATCATTATTGCGATTTTGATAGACTGCTTACTTGGATTTCTGGTTATAAGGATGAGCTAAAGGCTGTAGTTTCTGAAATTCCTAAAACTGGTTATTTAATATTAGGTCGGACAGATAGGGCTTTTTTTACTCATCCCTTAGAGTGGATTGAGACAGAAAAGATAAGTAATAAGATTTTTTCATTAGAATTTGGACAGGAAGTTGATATAACCGCTGGCTCTTGCGGTTTTTCAAGGATCAGTGCTGAATATATAAATAAATATTCTAAGGATAAAATGACCGATGGAGAATGGCCTATGATCGTTCATAGAATAGCTAAACTGAAGGTTTCTTATAGGACTGTAGAAGGTTTAGAGTATAAGGATGAAGCTAATGGAAGTACAAATCTGGTTACAAGCTCAGACAAGCTTTTTGTAAGGCTTAAGCTGGCCTACATAATAAGCGAGTCTGCTAGAAATACAGGCAAGTAATAAGAAAGTAGTAGCTTTCTTCATTTGTTTGTAACGGAAATTTGGTAAAAGTATACTATAATAAATGAGTGAAAATAAATTAAGAGGACTGACTATAGTTATGATAAAAAACGGCTCTAATATTATCAGTGTTGAAAAAAGTTTCTATGATGTATTTAAGTTAAACCTGGAGGAAAATGAAATACTAATAGATTTTAGTGCCAAATTATCGAACATATTTACAAAAGTTATTTCTGAAAATGAGATAGGGTTATATGGTGATTATGAACTCTATATTTTTTATGCCAACTGCATAGATCAAGTAAAGAAAGAATATAAGGTTAAAAAGATATGTGAAACCTTTTCGGAGGTAATAAATTGTAATGAATCTGATGAAGAAGCTACAGATGGAAAAGGTAAAAAAAAGGTTGTGAGTAAGGCATCAATAGAGTTTAAAGTGAAAAATGAAGGTGCTGTTAGTACTAGTGAAGATCATTTAGTTTATAACCTATTTGTCGAAGGCCGGATTCACTTAGCTTATTCGGTGGTTGTGTTTAGAAAGCTGGATTTTGTAGAGAATGAAGAGGTTATTATAGAAGAAAGTCAGGTTGATAGTAAGACTAAGGTTTGGCAGTATAGACCAACAAAGATAAGGTCTGTAGAAGAGCTTATGAACATGGATTTAGAGTTGTTAAAGTCTGAGAATAACAATAAAGAATGAAAAAAGAACTTGAATTTGAGAAGTGCAGTCTGAATTATCAGACTGCACTTCGTTATTTTAACTAATTTTATCTAGGAGGCTAGCTTAAGCAAGAAAAATATATTATCTGGACATAGGATTAACTGGAACATTATCCATTCTAGTAACTCTTAGGTTTATTCTAACTATTTCACTACCAGAAATTCTGTTGTAAGTTACTGCCCAGTCAGGAGCACCAACAGCTACTGGATTTGGATCTGTCAATGCTGCTCTTTCACCTTCGATATATGCTTCTAGAACTTCAACGTTGTCAGTCTCGCAAAGAGGTTCATATGCCTTTAGCTCTACAAATGTTGAGAATGGTATTCTGTTTGTAAAGTGGTATACTGGTCCGTTAACTGAATCAGCAGTTGTATCTTCAATTGTCTTATAGTTTACGTTTCTATCTATATAACCTTCAACAATAACCTTTGCCCACCATAAACCGTCGCATTTACAAGTATTGTGAATAATTCTTGGGATTAGGTCTAAGTTAGTTATTACAACTTCTGAATCCACATTGATTACTCTGAATGCTGGAGGACTTGGTGGAGATATTATTGAATCATCTCTAACTAGTTCTTGAGTTTCGCCATAAGCTACAATTACAGGAACTTGAAGCATTTTACTACAATTTTGTCTTCTGCCAGAGTAGCCTGGTCTTTGCTGAGCTGTTTGCCTAACTGGCACAATTGCTTGTCCAGGGCAACCTGGAACTGGATATTCTTGTCTGCATCCGTAAAAATTTCTTCCTATCATAGTTTATTACTCCTTTATCCTTTGTTAGTTATATTAATTCAATTAGTGATATCTATTTATTACATTTGATAAGCTCATATCACTACTTCTTCTTTTGTTTTATAGTACAGTATATTGCGCAGATAGACTTTTTGTTACTGATTTTTAAATTTTAAAATCAATTATGAGAGGATAATAGAGGAGAGCATTATATTCTTATAGCATTTTTCATAAGATAGTTAGTATTGAGAATTTATATTAGAAAAATGGTTCAATAAACTAATAAAATTTTAGTTTTGAAAGGTGAGAATATAAATGGATTTCTTTATTAATTTGATACTTAGAGCTTCAGTAGAAACCTTGTATTTAACAGGAATGATAATAGTTTTTGGGTTGCTGCTTGGAGTGCTTAGAAATAATTCTGTTAAAAACTTCCACAGAAGCTTAGGCATGAATGCAATAATGATTACTGGAGTTATAGGAGTTCCTATACATGAATTAAGTCATGCTATATTGGCTGTAGTATTTAGGCATGATATAAGGAGAATTAAGCTTTTTCAAAAACCAGATAGTAACGGAGTAATGGGATATGTAGATCATAGCTATAATCCTAATAGTTTATATCAGCAAATAGGTAATTTTTTTATAGGAGTAGCCCCTATATTCGGAGGAGTCATAGCTATAATTGTACTTATGTATTTCTCTATTCCAAGAACTTATAACAAATTTATAAGTATTTTATTCAACTCACTACATATAACAAAAATCGGCAAGGTCACTATAGAAGGTTTGCTCAATTCCTATGGAATGCTTATTAAAAGCATATTTTCAGCAGAGAACTTTAGAAATCCCTATTTCTATTTATTTTTGTTATTATCAATATGTATAGCTTCACATATATCCTTGAGTATGGCTGACATAAAAGGTGCCTCCAGAGGATTGATAGTTCTGTTCTTATTGTTAGTTGTTATAAATGCATTTGGCTTATCCATGGAGTTTATGGACACCGCTATTCTAAAGTATAATATACTGATTACAGGAATGCTTGTCATAGCTTTGATACTTTCTGCAACCACCTTTATCATAAGCCTAATTTTGAGTATTATAAAAAGGTGATTTGATATTGGGTTAAGTTTGATATATTATTGAGATTAAATTCATTAAAGCACAAGATACTGAACACTTAATTTCAACAGAATACTTTAACAAAATCCAAGTTTGAAATAGTAATTCAATAGTAAAGTCTAGAATATACCATGATATGCTACCCATATAAATCCAGCATATCATGGTATATTTCTGTTTATATACAGATGTACTACTTTGTAACTAAGGTTTTATTTCAAAAGGCATCTTTAAAAACCGAGTATAGTTTAAAAATAGGTTTTTATATAATGATGTCAAGTTGAGTAAAGGTTTACTTTAGGCTGAAAAACCCTAAATCTTAAAAATATCTTAAGTTTTGCTGAAAAATACTTAACAAACCACAAAAACCAGAAAATGTATGTTAACATATGCTAGTAATTATTTTCCTAAAAGGAGGCGTAAAATGAGAATATTTCTAAGATATGTAGTAAAAAGCATGATAGAAAAGAAAGCAAGATTTTTACTTTTGTTACTTGCAATAACAATAAGTACAGCACTATTTGTAGGAAGTATGGGTGCTGTAGAGTCAGGTATAGAAAGCTATGTGAAGCCACAGCTTGAGCAATTAGAAAATAAAGATGTATACATATCATCTAAGTCAGGAGAAACAACTTTTTCCTTGGATGATATAAAAGAGAATGGAATTAAAAACTTGCTTCCACAGCTTAGTGTTCCTGTTATCTTTGATAACAAAGAACTACAATCATTGAGTCTTAGTGGAAGAGAGGATAAATATATTGATAAGAGTATATTGATAGATGGAAAGGAATTGAAGGACTTTCAAGATGAAAAGTGTATAATTTCTAAGCGAACTAGTGATAAGTTTAAGCTTAAACTAGGCGATGATTTGAAAATAATTTTAAACGGCGAAAAGGTATCTTTGAAAGTTGCAGCTATATCCGCTAATCAAGGAACTTTTTATATGGACAGTAAGGATACATTTAAAATCTTAGTGCCTTATAAATTCATTTCTAAAAAGCTTGGAGTTGAAGGTAAGTATAATTCAATTACAGCTAATAAGGTTAAAGCATCTGTAAAAGACTCTGTTAAGGAGTTTAATGATTCAAATACTAAGTTCTCTGCAAAAGAATTGTTTGATGAGGAACAGGTTAAGTCTCAGTTATCTCAGATGACTAGTATGTTTTATATGATGCTTACCATAGTAGTTTTCATGAGTGCAATCATAATATACAGCTCCTTTAAGCTTACTGTAACGGAAAGAATGCCTGTTATAGGAACTTTCTTGAGTCAGGGAGCTACAAGAGGAACTATAAGAAGGATATTATATTTGGAAAGCTTAGTTTATGGAATACTAGGGGGGATACTAGGAGATCTTGCAGGCGTAGGAATATTGTATATTATAAATTACTTTATATCTCCTCTTAGAGAATATGGAATTATCGACAAACCAAATATAAATCTTAATTACTTAATATTAGGGATGATATTTTCAGTTTTACTTTCAATAATATCAGCAGCATTGCCTGTGTTAAAAACAAGAAAGTTACAAGTGAAGAATGTTATACTAAATAACCCAAGCACTGTGAATGAAGTGGGAATGAGCAAGTTTATCTTTGGTGTGTGCCTTCTTGTAGCTGTTACAGTATTGAACACCTTAAAGAATAAAATTGTAATAAATATAAGTCCTCTTTTAATGATAGCTGCAGTAGCTTCATCAATGCTTATATTCCCAAAACTTATTGATTACTTGACAAGGTTTATTTATGTAACACTTAGAAGAATAAATGGAGCTATTGCGTTATCTTTCAATAATATGAGAACTTCAAGAGTTTTACTTGGAAATGTAAATCTTATGATATTATCTATAGTTTCTATAATTACAATCAATTCTCTTGGGGTGAGTATTAAAAATGTGGTAAGTGAAGCTTATGAGAAGCTAAATTATAGTATTGCTATAGAAGCCTCTGGTGGCGGAGTTAGAAGTAATCTAGATAAGATTAAAGAAGTTGCAGCTAATACTGAGGGCGTTAATAAGGATACAATCCAATTTATGTATGATGCTCATGGCACTATAAAAGACAATCAGTATTATGCAATGGCTATAGAACCAGATAAATACACTAGCTACGATCATTATATAGACTGGAATGATTCTTATAATAAAGCTATTTATGATAAATTCAAATCTGGTGACAGTAATGGAGTTATAATAACAGAAAAAATAGCAGAAAAAGCAAAGCTGTCTGAAGGTGACACCTTTGAGATGAAGCTCAGAAATACAGTTAAATCCTTTAAGGTTGCAGGAATAATTGATGGAAAGCTAATGAATAACGGAGTTTTTATACTAATGAATTATAAGGCACTACCTAAGGAATACATTGATTCTGCCTCATATTCAGTTTACTTTAACACCACTAAGAGTTCTAAAACTGTAAAAGAAAGCATGAATAAAGACATAAAGGGCCTAGGCGGACAAGTGAATACCTTTGAAGAAACAAGAGATCGTAATATAGAACAAAATAAGCAGCTAATGACTATCCTTAGTATATTTTCCTATATGGCAGTTATTATAGGTTGTTTTGGAATCCTTAATAATATAGGAATAAGCTTTATACAGAGAAAAAAAGATATGGCAGTGCTTAGCTCAGTAGGAATGACAAAAGGGCAAAGGGCTATAATGATAATAGTAGAATCAATACTTTCTGTTATATGGGCAGTGGTAATAGTAACTCCTCTTTCTTATCTTACTTCATCCTTGATGGCTAAGATAAGTGAAAGTATAGGGCTTCCGCTTGATGTGAAATTCAATATTTCCTATCTACCAGTAGTAATTGTAGTGTCACTTGCTTTAGTATTTTTGGCTACTATACCAGTACTATTTAAGAGTAGAAAGTTATCTATAATGCAGGAATTGAAGTATGAGTAAAGAATTGGAGGATGAAAAAATGAAGTCAATTGAAGTTATTAGTTTAAATAAAAGTTTCAAAGTAGGTAAGGAAGAGATAGAAGTTCTTAAGGACATAGATTTTTCTGTAGATAAGGGAGAGTTTTTATCCATAATGGGACCCTCTGGCTGCGGAAAATCAACTCTTTTATATCTATTGGGAGGTTTAGATAAACCTACTAGTGGTTCTGTTGCAATAAATGGAAGAGAATTAAATGGATTAAGTGAGAAGCAAAAGAGTATTATGAAAAGAAGAGAGCTAGGATTTGTATTTCAATTTTACAACTTAGTCCCTAACCTTACAGTTGAGGATAACATATTACTTCCAATAATACTTGATGGAAAGCCATTAAAAAAATATGAACAGAAGCTTAAAGAGATTCTAGATACTATTGAAATGAGCCATAAAAGAAAAGTTACTCCAAGAGAACTATCAGGTGGTCAGCAGCAGAGAGTAGCCATTGCAAGAGCATTGGTTTTTGAGCCTGATATAATTCTTGCAGATGAACCCATAGGAAACTTAGATTCAAAAACAGGAACAGATATAATGAAGTTGTTCCAAAAGATTAATAAGGATCTAGGTAAGACTATAGTACAGGTTACTCACTCAGAAGAGGCCGCTTATTATGGAACTTCCATACTTAGACTTAGAGATGGAGAGATACAAATAAAAGAAGAAGTAGCATCCTAGAATAGTATATCATAATACGTGATAGTAATTTTGAAACAGAATTTTAATCACACAAAGAAGGAGCAGCTGCAAATGAAGTAATTTACTTCATTTTGCAACAGCTCCTTTTTTATTTATAGAACATTAAGACTTAAGGGCAAAGTAAATCCCATAGAAAATCAAATATAGCATCTACTATGTCTTTTAAAGTAATTGGTTTTGAAGCAACTTTAACCTCACAACTGGCGCTGTAGTTACCGTCAACGGTTGTTACTTTAATAGTAGCTGTACCCTTACCAACAGCTGTTACTTTACCATTCTGATCAACGGTTGCAACAGAAGTGTTGCTTGAAGACCACTTTACAGCTTTATTTACTGCTTCTACTGGTGTTATAGTAGCTATAAGAGTAAAGGATTCCTTTTTCTTAAGTTGTACGCTTGAAGTGTTAAGCTCAACCTTTGAGGGATGACATACATCTCTCTTAACATTTAACGTGTAAGTTTTAGTTGTTCCATCTTCAGCAGTAACTAGTATAGTGATTGAGTTATTACCAACAGTAAGGTTAGGAATAGTTATGTTTTCTGATAAAAGTGCAGAACCATTTACAGATACTTTTGAAGTTGAATCAGCTATACTTGGATTAACCACAACTGATGATACTGAGTAATCAACTGATGCTGAATAAGTCAATGTATCAGAAGAGAATACTGGAGATATAGCTATATTTTTAGCATTACTAGTTTGTAAACTAAGAGAGCTTAAATTTGCATTACTTGATTTTGGTATCACCTTTATGGCACAACTTGCAGTTAGATTGCCATCAACTGTTGTTACGGTTATATTTGCTTCACCAGCACTAACAGCTGTTACTTTGCCATCTTGATCTACTGTAGCTATAGCTGTATTACTTGAAGACCAAGTTAGGGATTTGTTTGCAGCTTCATCAGGTGCTACAGTAGCTGTTAGTGTAGCAGTATCTCCTTGCTTTAACTGCAGATTAGTATTGCTTATTGTTATATTAGAAGGATGGCATACATCTCTCTTGACATTTAATGTGTAAGTCTTAGTTGTTCCGTCTTCTGCAGTTGCTACTATATTTACTGGGTTATCACCTACAGCTAGATTATTTACAGTAGCCTTTCCGTTATCAAGTGAAGCTCCATTTACAGTTACTGAAGCTTTACTGTCTGCAACAACTGGAGTAACTATAACTGAAGACAATGAATAGTCAACCTGACAGTTATAGCTTAATGCATCAGCAGAAAAAATTGGTGAAGTAGTTATGTCCTTTAAGTCTGAAGTTTGTACATTTAAAGAACTTAAATTAGCATTATTTGACTTAGGTATAACTTTTATTATTGGAGTAGTTTGACCATCTGTTACATTATAGGCATTTGGTAGATCAGCTTTTTTATTTCCTGCTGCATCGTATAGACTTAAGGTTATTCCACTTCCAGACTTAACTGCAAGCTTAACATGGTTTGAATCATCTAATTGAGCAGTACCGATTACAGTTCCATTTGATACTGCAGTAACTAAGCTACCTGGAGTTCCATCTACACTTCCTTCTATATAGCCATAGCCGCTAGTTAATGTAGTAGCAGTTTTTGTATCAACATTATTCTTACCATTTTTTAATCTTATATTAAGTACATTGTCTGAACCAGTATTAGTTATTTTTGCTGTTACAGTTAAAGGTGCAGAGCCAGTTAGAGTTGTGTAACCTGGAGTGGACCATGAATTTGAAGTCTTATCGTAAACTTGTCCTACTTGAGTTCCTCCGGTTAGGTACATTCCAACGCTAACCCCTGAACCACTTCCTCCTATGTTTAAAGCGAAAGGTTCGTTTGCGTAAACATAGCTTGGGTAAAGAGATACTTTAAATGTACTTTGAGTTGGATCAGTAGGAGTTGTAGGTGTAGTTAGATATGGAGCACCATAGGAACCTGGTTTCCATGTATCTGTATTCCAAGGGTCATATCCATTTGCTGGAGCTGACCATGGATTACCGTTATCTGGATCAGACTTTTCTACGTCAGCCATTGGAGTATAAGTTGCTCCGTATACGTCTGCTGGATGAGTAGAACTTCCAAAACCTACATAATCTTGAGTTGAATCTGCAAGCCAATTTACTATGTTTACAGAAAGTTTAGCTGCATTGCCTAGTTCGTTCCAGCCATCATAAGTGGTTTTAGCGTTCCCATTTGTAGCATTTTTGTATTTTGCAGTCTTATCTTCTATAGGAGAGGAATCACCTATAAATGCTGCTCTTCCCTTACTCGGTTTTGATATAGCTACAAAGGCACCTTCCTTATGTCCTCCGAAGTATATACTACTTCCGCCATGAGAGTTTTCAACTCCACTAGCCCAAGGTTTTAAGTCATCAGTTTCATTGAAGTATACTATACCTTTTGCTTTGCTTGGATCAGTTATGGCAATAGTAGATCCAGCTGCCATAAGAATTTTTTGGCCAACAACTCCATCGGTTAAACCTTCACTCTCTGCTGTTGGTCTTATATCTGTAGGACCTGTTTGTCCAGAATTTAGAGGATTTGAATCACCAGCATTAAATCTAAATCTTAATCCAAAGTTTTCTGAAAGCCATCCCTTTGAAGCATCTTTGGTATTTCTTAGATCGCCATAGACACCGCTCATATTATAGTTAGCGTTATCGCATCTGTTATAACCATCATAAACTTCTGTGGAGTCCCAAGTATTTAAATTTCTATCTCCATTATAATGGTCTGCTATAAAGTAAACACCCTTACCAGAGTCAACAAATTTCTTTAAGGCTTCATATTCAGATTTTCTAAAAGGTCTGTTAGCTTCTGCGGTTACAAATACATCAGCATCTTTTATTGCATCATAGGTTATTATTGCTTCGTTTTTATCAGCTGCAGTACCTTCTTGGTCTGCTGATAAGCTTCTATCATCATAAAATCTTATAGCACCATCGTTATTTTTATCTACACCTCTATATTCTTTTACAGTGTAGCCTTGGTTTACAAGAGCATCTGCAAAGTCTGAAAAACCTCCGTCAATTACCCAGTCAGCTTGTCCTGCTGCATTATCGTGAGCATTATCAAATAAAACTACTTTTCCATTGTTTTTAGCTCCAGAAGCAGGTGCTTTTACTGGTATGGTATTGTTCCAGCTATATGCAGTTGAAGTGTTATCAGCTGCTTTTGCAACCTTTAGGTTACCGCTTACAAAAGGAGCAGTAAAACCTGAAAGCTCAAGGGTTAAGGCAACTGAAAGAGTAATAGCCATAAGTGACTTACGAGACATCATTTTTCTCAATGACATTAAGAATCCTCCTTAAAATTTTATTTGGTATTTTGGTTTGTCTAAAATGAATTTGTTGGATAATAAAGCATTTATGGAAAATAAATACAAGGAGATTATATCATCAAAAGTACGAATAATCAATGATTATTAATTTTAGTAAACATAAGTTAATTGTAGGTTAAATTTATTAATATTTAAGAAGTGTAAAAGTGTTGAATCAATAATTTCAATGCCTTGAGTGATGTGGAAAGAATGATGTTTGAATTGGAGTTGAGTGAAATATATGTGAATAATTTATTTTAAGTTAGGGGTAATATTCGTGATAATATCAGATTTTTGTAATATATATACAAAAATTAAAATTTTTATTGACATATACGTTACGTATATCATTACAATTAAATTTATAAGCTATGTTGAAATATAAGATAAAATATGTAGTTCTAGGTTGTGTACTTTAACTCACCTTATAATTAGCAACAATACTTTGAATTTCTGATTAAGAGGCTTAATTAATACTTCATTAAAAAGGAGAGATATATATGAATATAAAAGAAGTAGCATTAAGAACTGGATTAACTAAAAGAGCCGTAAAATATTATGAAGACTTTGGAATGATTAAACCACATAAAAATGAGGAGAATTTATACAGAGAATATTCAGAAGAACATGTGATAAAGCTTAATCTGATAGCCGCTTTAAGAATGCTAAATATACCCTTAGAAGATATAAAAGAAATCTTAGAAGGAAAGAGACAATTTAATGAAGTTATGAAAAGTTCTTTAGAGACATTGAGTAAAAGGATGGAAGAACTTGAAAATAGCAAGGTTGTAATTTGTAAACTTATCGATAAACCTTTTGATAATTATAATGAAGCTGGAGATAGCATCGTAAAGTTAAGGAAAAGCTTGGAGATATCTATGGAAGAAAAGAAAAAATTAATATCAGAAATGATACTTGATAAATTTCCAGGGAAGTTTGGACGAGTATTTTTAGCTTGGCATGAGCCTTTTCTAAATATCAATATTGATAGCGAAGAAAAAAAGAGGGCATGGATAGAGTTGTTAGAAGTTCTAGATGATATCGATACTATAGATAATAATAGGTGCTTTATAAAATGGTATGAAAATCTAAATATAGGAGATATGGAGAAATATAAAAATGGAGTATCAAAGTTCACTGAAAATATAATTGGTATTAAATCGAAAAAAGATGATATGGATAAGGAAGTAAAAGCTTTTATAAAGAGCACAAAGAAAGATAATTCTTTTAAAGAACTTTACATAGAGGATATTTATTCTAAGGAAAAGGTTATGGAAGAAGAAATTAAAGTTGTAGGAGAAGTGAGAAATAAGATTACAACCTGTTTGAAGGTACTGAGTGAGGATTTTAAAGAGTATATAGATGGGCTGTCCGTAATGGTTAAACGTACTAATGAAGCTTTTATCAAGGAAACTGGTAGTGACGTTGATACTTATTTCAAAAAAAATTTTGGAAAATGATCTATTATTATTTAATGTGAACAAAAAGCCAATTTATAAATAAAATAAAATGTAAGCAATTTTATCGAGGAAAACCTAATGTTTGCGTTATTTAATATGATGAGCAATTTTAGTGAAAGTAAAGCCGAATTTAAAATGTTGGATTTAGATGATAAATATGTGGTTCTTGGTAAGCTAGTAGGGGTCCCTAGAGATAACATAAATTTGAACTATGACAATGATTACTTGACTATTGATGTGCTTATAAAGAAAGTCTCTAATAGAAGTGGATATGGAGGAGTAGTTTTCTTTCAACAGGTTAATAACGTAAGGAAAACCTTCCATGTACCAAATGTTGACTCAAGAAGTATAACAGGCAACTTTGATGGAAGTAATTTGATTATTAGTTTGCCAAAGAAAATCCTTAGCATTAAGAATAAGGTTATAATTGATGTAGACAAATATGTTGAAGAAAATAAACTTGAATAATGCAAAAAAGCTCCCAATAAATACAATTGATTCATATTTATTGGGAGTTTTTATGTTATAACAATGTATAAAATTATACATCTATACCTAAGAATTTTTTTACTAATAGTCCAATTACGAAGGATACTGCAGCAACACTAAGACTTATAAGTGACATTTCAGCAAAACGCTTTTTAAAGGATAAGTTTTTTGCTACTGAAATATAGTAGTTGAAAGCTGCTATTATCATTATTACTAGCACAAGCATAATCATAAGAGATAAGCTATACATGTTATCTGGTAGTAGTAAATATGGAAGTATTAATATTACAACAGTTAATAAATATGCTATTCCAGTATAGAAAGCAGATTTTTTTGCGTTTTTATCACCTTCTGAACGGGCAGATAAAAACTCTGAAGAAGTCATAGAGAGTGTTGCAGATATACCAGTTATCAAACCTGCCAAAGAAATAAGTTTATTGCTTTGCATAGCAAAAGAATAACCTGCTAAACTTCCAGTGAATTCAACTAAGGCATCATTTAAACCTAATACCATTGATCCAACATATTGAAGTCTTTCTTCGTCTAATAATTCTATCATCTTCTGTTCGTGCACTAGCTCTGCTTTTTGGATAGTTTCTATTTCTGGCACTAGTTCTTTAAGTTCATCATCTGCACTATCATTGTAAAGAGATTTATTTAAGGAGTTTTCCATCTTTTTTATTACAAAAGTATATCCAAAAATCTTAGCAAGGCATGTGTAGAAGAATATTTGCAGTTTTGATGGTTCTACATCCACCTTAGAATACTTTTTCCATATATCATAATGCTTTTGTTCTTCTTCTGCAATTCTAAGAAGAGTTTGTCGGTTCTTATCATCTTTTATATATTTGGCTATGTTTATATAGATAAGTTTTTCTGTAAGCTCACTTTTCTGAAGAGCTTTTAATACCTTTAACAGTCTATCATTGATTGCCATAGTTATCACTCCTATGTTGATAAAATTTTTATATAAACTAAATATAATTATTTCCTTATTAGGTGTTAGCCTTTTAAATAGATATATTACGCAATACTATATATCTAGAACAATATAAATTGTGTGCAATTTAATTTTATATTATCATTATGATGATATAATGTCAATTTAATTTATAAAACAAATAACGAATTTGCTTTAAGGCAAATTTAAGTATTAAAATGTAGTGTTATAAAATTTGTAAGTTAATTTATTAATTAGAGTATTAGCTACACAGAGTAATTAATCTAATTATTGCAGTTATATTATAGAGTTTTAATATTTACTAGTTGCACAAATAACTAAGGCTTTTTCTAAAATAACTCTACCTATAAGAAGTATTATATATAGAATTTAATTAATCTATGTAAATATGTATTAAAGAAATGTTGTTAGGATTTTTTAATAGAAGACATTTCCTTGAAAGCTTAAGGTGTAGATAAAGATAATGATAAATTTTTATCAAATAACATATTTACTTTTTAAACTAATTAGTATAATATTATGGTTGTGAATAGATTTTATAAAATTTAATCTTGTAAAATATAATTGTGCATTTTAGAGAAAGAGGGAGAAAAAGATGAAGGCTTTGATTGTTTATAGTTCTTATCATCATGGTAATACAAAGAAAGTAGCTTTAGCTATGGGAGAAATGGCAAAAGCTGAGGTAATAGAAGAGGCTCAGGCTAGGAATATAGATTTTTCTAAATATGATCTAATAGGTTTTGGATCAGGTATATATGGCTTTGGATTCGATAAAAAGATGATTGCCTTAATTGAAAGTTCAAGCTTAGAAAATAAAAATGTTTTTGTGTTTTCTACAAATGACAGCGGATCAGTAAAAAATCATCAAGCTGTTTTAAATATACTTGAAGGGAAGAAAGCTAAGGTCCTTGGAAACTTTTCTTGTAAGGGTTGGGATACATTTGGTCCATTTAAACTTATTGGCGGAAGAGCAAAAAATCATCCTGATGCAAGTGATTTGGATAATGCAAAGGAATTTATAAAAGGAATAATAGCAAAATAATTAAATATTTCATTATATAATAGATAAAGGTGGTATAAGTTATTTTTACTTGTGCCATCTTTATTCACTGTATAGGCAGTGAGTACAAGTTTTCAAAGGTTATAATAAAAAATATTGAAGCTCTTTCTTATTTATATATAGGTAGAAAAATAATATCGTATTGTTAATATATAGATTAAATAGTACAATTTATAAGAAGAATTAAATTTGAAGTTTATTTAAACTAGTCTTAGTGATTAAGAGCTAAGATAAAAGCTTTTATTATTGTATTGCTAGGAAGGAGACAAAATGAGAACGGATTCAAAAACTTTGTGGGACAACTTTCAAAACATAGGTAAAAAAAGATATGTGATATCAACAATAATAATGATGATTATTGTATTTTTTATCGGTGATATTAAAGGAATATTAATGGGGAGAATTTCTTTTAATAGAGATAGGTTTTTCTTAAAGTGTATAGAACTCATAGCCTGCGTTTCACTATCCTACATATTTTCAATGGCTACCTGGAACAATATAAAGAGACAAGCTGAAAGGCAGATACAAAAGGAAGAAAATAATAGACCTAAAATAGCTTATTGTTATTATTGCGGAGCAGAACTACAAGATGGTGAAGAGGTTTGTAGTAATTGTGGTAAGCAACTAGAATTATAAATTACAATAGCTTTTATAAAGTTAACTTTTGTACTTTCTAGATCGTATAAATTTTTTTGCTAGCTAAACCTAGTAATATCAAGGGTTTAGTACAACTTGGTTATAGTATGAATGATAAATATGAAGTATAGGTAATATATACCTATACTTTTTTTGTATGGATAATGCACATAATTAATATTTTTAATATAGAAAATCCTTTGTTATAATTAAAACATAGTAAACCTTGAAGAAGATTTGCTGAAAGAATGATTCAAGGAGGAAAAGTCTTGATAAAGTTAATACCCTTTTTAAAAAATTATAAAAAGAATGTTTTTTTAGGTCAGTTTTTTAAGCTTTTAGAAGCTATATTTGAGCTTATGATTCCTACCATAATGGCGCTAGTTATTGATAATGGAGTTAAGAACAGAGATGTACCTTATATACTAAAAATGGGATCTTTGATGCTGGTTATTGCCACTCTAGGAGTAACTTTTGCTTTTACCTGCCAGTACTTTGCGTCTATTGCATCTCAAGGATTTGGAACTGTTTTGAGAAATGCCATTTTTAAGCATATTGGAACATTTTCTCATGCAGAGATAGATAGTTTTGGTACTGCATCTTTGATCAACAGAACAACTAACGATGTGAATCAATTACAGTTGGCAGTAGCAATGTGGATACGTCTAGTGGTAAGAGCGCCATTTCTATGTATTGGTGGTATTATTATGGCTATGCTACTAGATTTAAAACTGTCTATAGTAATACTAATAATATTTCCAGTATTTGTTCTAGTACTTTTCTTAGTTATGAGAAAATCTATACCACTATATAAGAAGGTTCAAGGAAAGCTTGATAGATTGGCAGTAATACTTAGAGAAAATTTATCTGGAGTTAGAGTAGTTAGAGCCTTTGATAAGGTAGATTACGAAAAATCAAGATTTAATGAAGCTAATCAAGATTTGTCAAATACAGCAGTTAGAGTAGGAAGCATAGCAGCGCTTATGAATCCCGCTACATCTATAATAATGAACTTTGCTATAATTGCAGTAATATGGTTTGGTGGTGTTAGAGTAAATGTAGGTGGCATGACACAGGGACAAGTAATTGCCTATATAAACTATATTATTCAAATTTTTTCTGCATTAGTTGTAGTTGCTAACCTAGTTGTTACATTTACTAAAGCAGCTGCATCTGCAAGCCGTGTTAATGAAATCTTTGATACAAAAGGTAGTATAGTAGATAAAGGAAATAATTTCAACTTAGGTGAAGCAAGTACTGACAATTTTTCGGAAGAGGCTATAGAGTTTAAGAATGTTACTTTTACTTATAAAGGGTCAAATGAATATGCTTTAAAGGATATTTCATTTAAGCTAAAAAAAGGTAGAACTCTAGGAATAATAGGAGCTACAGGTTCTGGTAAAAGCACTCTTATAAGTCTAATGCCAAGATTTTATGATTGTAATGAAGGAAATATAAAAGTAAATGGTATTGATGTAGTTAATTATAATCAAATTCAGTTAAGGGAAAAGATAGGAATTGTACCACAAAAAGCAGTAGTATTTACTGGAACTATAAGGGAAAACTTAAAATGGGGAAAACAAAATGCCTCAGAGGAAGATATCAAAGAAGCGGCAAGGATAGCACAGGCTTCAGAGTTTATTGAAAAACAAACTAATTCCTATGATACACAGATATCACAAGGAGGTGCTAATATCTCAGGAGGACAAAAACAGAGATTAACCATAGCAAGAGCTTTGGTGAAAAAGCCTGAGATACTTGTATTAGATGATAGCTCTAGTGCTCTTGATTATGCTACAGATGCGGCGCTTAGAAAGGCTCTTAAGAATAATACTGAAGATATGACCTTAGTTATTGTTTCTCAAAGAGTAAATGTAGTAAAGGATTCTGATATGATTCTAGTTTTAGATGATGGCAATCAAGTGGGCCTTGGAACACATGAGGAACTTTTAGAAAACTGTGAAGTTTACAAAGAAATTTGCCTCTCTCAGGTGGAGAAATAGGAGGTCAGTACATTGAAAAATAAAACATTATTTAGATTATTAGGGTATGTAAAAAAGTATAGGATTCAGTTAGTTTTGGTTATAATTTTTGCTATAACTAGCAATATTCTTACTATAATAGCACCTTTTTTTACAGGTAAAGCTATAGACTTTATGGTTAAAAAAGGTCAGGTTAATTTTCCTCAGATACTTAAGGTAGTTGTATTTCTTGCTGTTATCTATGGATTAAGCGCTATATTACAATGGTTTTTATCTATATTTACTAATGTGATATCCAACAGAACTGTAAGAGATATAAGAGAAGAGTTATTTGAAAAGTTAAATACCTTACCACTTAAATATTACGATGGAAAAGCCCATGGAGATACGATTAGTAGATTTACAAACGATATAGATGCTATTTCAGAAGGATTACTACAAGGGATAACTCAGCTGTTTTCTGGAGTGGTTACCTTTTTAGGTTCATTGATCTTTATGATTATACTTAGCCCAGTGATTACCTTAGTTGTTGTGGTGATGACTCCGCTTTGTTTTTTACTATCTTCATTTATAGCTAAGAACTCAAAGAAGATGTTTAGAGAGCAGTCAAAAACTCTAGGAGAGCTCAATGGATATATAGAAGAGATAATAGGAAATCAAAAAATAGTTAAGGCTTTTAATTATGAAGAGAGATCTCAAGAAAGTTTTAAAGAAATCAATGAGAGATTATATCAATGTGGGCAAAAAGCTCAGTTTTATTCATCCTTGACCAATCCTGGAACTAGATATATCAACAATTTGACCTATATTTTATCAGGTATAATAGGTGCTTTGGTTTCAGTAGCAGGTGGACTTTCAATAGGCAAGATTTCAAGCTTTTTAATATATTCAAACCAGTTTGCTAAGCCTATAAATGATATAACAAGTATAGCTACACAGCTTCAATCAGCTATGGCTTCTGCAGAAAGAGTGTTTGCAGTTTTGGATGAAGAGAGTGAAGCTTCAGAAGAAACAAAAGATAATATAGAACATGATGGAGCTGGAGCAGTAAGGTTTGAAAATGTTAGCTTTTCATATAAAAAGGAAAAACCTTTGATAGAAGGTTTGACCATGGATATAAAACCAGGAAGTACAGTGGCTATTGTTGGACCAACTGGAGCAGGTAAGACCACTTTAGTAAACCTCTTAATGAGATTTTATGAGATTAGTGATGGCCGCATATTCATAGATGAAAAAGATACTAGAGATTCCACTAGAGAAAGTGTAAGAAGTTCCTTTGGTATGGTACTTCAAGAAAGCTGGCTTTTTGCAGGAACCATAAGAGATAACATAGCCTATGGTAGGAGAGATGCTACTGAGGAAGAAATAATAAGGGCCTCAAAAGCTGCTTATGCCCATAGTTTTATAAAGAGACTCCCAAATGGTTATGATACTATGATAACCGAGGATGGAGGAAATCTGTCTCAAGGGCAGAGACAACTTCTGACTATTGCAAGAGTTATGCTTATGAATCCTTCTATGCTTATACTAGATGAAGCTACTAGTAGTATAGATACCTTGACAGAAGTTAGAATACAAAAGGCTTTCTTAACTTTAATGAAAGGAAAAACAAGCTTCGTAATAGCACATAGATTGTCAACTATAAGGGAAGCTGATTTGATACTTGTAATGAACAACGGAAAAATTATAGAACAGGGTAATCATGAACAGCTTCTTGACGCAAAGGGCTTCTATGCTAATTTATATAACAGCCAATATGCTATAGCTAATTAGTATATGTATTTTAAATATTAGAATATATAGCTTAGGTAGAACGGTTTAACATTACCTATAAATTTATAAAATATTAGAATAATCATATCAGCTAATTTGTTAAGTAGAAAGTTGATATGGTTATTTTTTTGTTAAGTAAGGTCGTTTCAGTATGTTTCTACTGTATTGGAGAATGTATTTATAATGTATATGGCAAATTTTGATAAAATGGGAATAATATAAAGGAAAAGCAATAGATATATAGAATAATAACAGCTATAAAGTAATCAATGTAAAATTTAATATAATATTGGAGTTAGGAGGAATTAGATGGAAGGGTTTAATGATTCATTTTTCTTTAATGGGATACCTATCTTTATGCAGTTGTTTTTCGTTGTTTTTTTTATAGTATTTATATTTGCTTTAATACGAATAGTAACTCAAAGTATAAAAAATGCCAAGTCTCCTATAATTACAGTAGAGGCAAAGGTTATAGGAAAAAGAACCAATGTGTCTCATCATAGTAGTAATTCAGGTATTGATAGTACAACCTCCACTTCTACTAGTACAACTTACTACATAACCTTTGAGACAGAGCATGGAGAAAGACTAGAGCTGCCTTTAAGTGGTAGGGTGTATGGACTGCTAGCAGAAGGAGACAGAGGTAAGCTAACATATCAAGGAACTTGGTTTAAGGATTTTAATAGAGAGCTGCATTAGGAAGTGTCAAAATTAAAGAAAAACTTAGAAAAGTGCTCTGAAAGCGCATTATAACTATATATTTATATAATTTTATAAATATAAGAATATATCAGTTTATGAAGTTTTAATATTATATAATATAATGAGCCATGATCTCGAAGCCAAAGAACCATTATGCTATTTTTTTGTAAAAATTTTTGTGAATTAACAACTTAAATAAAGTATGTAAAATGGCTTACCTTAACGTGTGTAAGCCATTTTTTATTTACTCAAACTTAATTATTTATTCCAGTAATCATTTATTTTGCAGTGCCATTTTTAGCATTGATAGCGTTAATTCAAAGATTATGTGTATTAGATCTAAACATTACATCTTTATAGTTATTAAACATGTTTTTAGCATAAGATTTAACATGCTTATTTCTAATGTGATTTATCAATTCTAACAATATACCCACCTAATGTAGGTGATATTTCATAATCAGCTAGAATTGTTTTTGTGGAAGCATCTCTAATATCTATATAGTAACTGCCATCAATAGTAGTATCTCCACCATATTTATCAGAAAAGCTTATATCCTTTTGAGCAAGATTAGGATTTTTGTTTAAGAAATCTTCAACAGCTATATATACAGCCTTCTCCCAAGGGATATAAGATTTGTTTATAGGTGGATGATGTGGGATATTTAAGTTTAAAATAGGTTTGGATTGAGTAACTTTAGATTGTTGAGTATTAGGGTTAGTTTTCTTTTGGTCTTCTTGTTCTTTCTTTACCTGCTCTTCATAATCTGATTTTAATTTAGTAATTTCCTGCTTTTTAATAGTAACCTTGTCCATTACATATTTTGAATTATCAACTATTGAATCTAAATAGCTTAATGCATCATTATATTTTTTATCGCTAATCAATGAATCTAAATTCTTTATTCCTATAAGATTTTTTTCACTTGTATTTATATTATTTAGTTTTGAAATTACATCCTCACTACTTTTCATTTTTAAACTATCTTTATATAACTGTTTCGCTTTTTCAAGTTCACCTGTATTTTCCATGTGTTGAGCATCAGATAGTAAAAGGTTATACTTTTTTTCATTTTTATAGTGAAAATAGTAGGAAGTAGTTCCTATAACAAGGATAATTGAAAATACTAAAATTGATAAAATAATCGATCTTTTTTTTCGCATAAATATCACTCCTCAATTAAAATCTAAGCCTTCAATATTTTTTGTAGAAATATCCTTTTTACTTAGGCTCTGTTAAAGTACTGTGTTGAAATTAAGTAGTCAGTCATACGATGCTTTGATTCGCTTGCGCAAAGAATTAATATGATTTTGTCATATTCCATGGCTAAAACTGTAAACTCACTACGTTCGAACATACAGTTTATTAACGCCATTCCATCTGAAAAAATCATTTAATTCTAACTGCTCGCTCATATAGCATCTCCTTCATGACCACTTAATTTCAACAATATTATTAAACATAGCCTTTACTTAAAGTATAATCAATAATTAGAAATCCAATAGCATCATATTTTTATGTATTTAAGATTTCAGGTATAGCATGAAATATTTGTTCATCTATGCTATTTTTAAAAAATATTTTTAAAAGTAGTTTGTTGATTTATAACCAGAGAAAAATTTATCGAATTAATGAACAAGTCAAGTTACTTAAGATGATTCAAATCATTTACTGAAACTAATCTAGGTTCAAGGCTTTCATTAAAGCTTAGCTCATTTATTGAAGTGTTGCCTAAAAGTACCTTATGATACATATTCATCTTCCAGTCAAAAAGGGCTATAAGTGCAGCCTTTATTATACCGCCGTGAGCAACTATGACTATTCTAGAACCTTGGTTTTCTTCAATAATTTTTAGAACAGCTTTTTTAGCTCTATCACAAGCGGCTTTTATAGAAAGCTCACCACCACAAATTGGTCCTACTAGCTCATCTTCACGCCATTTTAAAAACTCTTGAGAGTAAGTTTCCTTTATTTCAGCTAAGGTAAGTCCTTCCCAATCACCAAAATTTATTTCTCTTAAATTAAATTCCTCAATAGGAGTTATAGAAGTATCTTCGCAAATGGTTTCTGCTGTTTTTTTTGCTCTAATAAGAGGACTTGTATATACTATGTCAAAGGTATCTTTTAACCTTTCCTTTAGCCTTTTGGCTTGAGCTATTCCGTTGTCTGATAGTTCTATATCAATACAGCCTTGAAATCTTCCTTCGGTATTCCATTTTGTTTCACCATGTCTTACTAAATATAAAGTTGTTTTCATTATAATCCCCCAATAGCTAAGTGATTAGTTAAATTTGTTATAGATAATAATAACATAAAAATCTATATGTAGGTACAACTTCATATTAAAAATTATATTTTCAAAAGCAGCTTTTGAAGAAACAGAAGAGTTTTGTAAATAGATTTCGGATAGCTTTCTTAGTATTCATATAAAATGAAAGCTACCAAAGTTAAAAAAATACGTTAATCATTTGATAACTATTTATAAGTTTAGAGGAACTATAATTGGTTTATGAAAAATACTTATGGAAGTTGAGGCTTACACAATGAAAAAGAACAAAAGAAATTTAAAAAAAACCTACGTAATAGTTATATTTATTTTAACCATAAGTACAGCGATTACGGCATTGTATTCCACTAATGTAGCTGTTGGGAAAAATCATGGAAAGGAGGTTAACACTGCAGTTAAGAAGAATGAAGTTGTAGTGAGTTCTGATATTGGTAAAAAAGATAATGAGAATTCAAAGATGCAGGGAGATAAAAAAGAGCAACAAATTAACCAGCAAAATTATAATACTAAAACCACTGAAAACAGCATGGCCATGGAAAAATATGATTCGTTTTTTAAAAGAGATATTTTTATTGGGGATTCCATAACTCAGGGAATATCTGAGTTTGATTTTTTGCCAGAAGAAAATGTATGTGCAAAGTTAGGAATAAATTTAACCCAAGTAGATGCTCAGATAGAGAAAGCAAAAAAATTAAACCCCAATAGAATATATTTATTATTAGGTTCAAATGACCTAGAGTATGGTGGGACAACTCCTGATATCTTTAAGCAAAGATATCAAAAGGTTTTAGAAAAGATTAAGAAAACAATTCCCAACGCTAAGATATATGTTCAATCAATACTTCCGGTGTTGCCAAAGGCATCAAAAAATAACAGCCTTGTTAATAACACTAGAATAGGACAATTTAATGCTGAGATTGCAGCATTAGCAAAAGAGGAGAATTTAAATTATCTAAATATAGCTTCGCTTATAGATGATTATACCAAGAATTTGTATGAACCAGATGGTGAGCATTTTAAATCAAAGTTTTACACTTTATGGCTAAATTATATTGAAAAAAATGTTAAATAGATTGTTTAGGAGATAGATATGAAAAGAATATATGGAGTATTTGCAATTTTAGTAATGTTAGTTGTAGTAATGGTAAGCTGTTCAAATAAGCAAGAAATCAAAGTAGAGGATATAAATAAAAAGATAGGAAATGCAGTTGATTTACTTACTTTGAAAAGTGAGGATGCTACTAAGCTAAAAAAAACCTATGGTATAGAAGAGAATAAATTGGATGGATTTGAATTTTATAGAGCAGATTCAAATGTCAAAGCTGATGAAATTCTGATAATAAAGGCTAAAGAAAAAAGTGATATACAGGATTTTCAAGACAAAATAAATAAAAGGATAGAAAAACAAGAAGTTAATTTTAAAGATTATCTACCTGAAGAATATGGATTACTAAAAAATAGCGTAGTTAAGGTTAAAGGTAATATTATCATATTTGTAGCATCAAAGGATGCGGATAAAATTATACAAGCTTTTAACGATGCAGTTAAATAGACTAGGGGGATAAGACATGGTATTCAGCAGTCTGTTATTCATCTTTGTGTTTTTGCCAGTTGTACTTATAACATATTATATATCCCCTAAAAGATATAGAAATATTGTGATCTCTATAATGAGTCTTATATTTTATGCTTGGGGAGAACCTGTATACATAATAATAATGATTTTTTCTACAATTTTTGATTACACCAATGGAAGACTTATATATAAATATAAAGATAATAAACGAATATCAAAAAAGATACTTATATTTTCTATAACAGTTAACTTGGGGATACTATGCTTTTTTAAATATTATGGATTCATAGTTAATAATTTAAATCAAGTACTTGGTTTTTCTATTAAATTTACTGCTTTACCGCTGCCGCTTGGAATATCTTTTTATACCTTTCAAACTATGTCATATGTTATAGATGTTTACAAAGGTTTAGTTCCAGCTCAAAGAAGTTTGGTTAACTTCGTCACTTATGTGTCAATGTTTCCACAGCTTTTAGCAGGGCCAATAGTAAAATATAGAGATGTTGAAAGAGAAATAGCTGAGCGAAATGAGAATATAAAACTATTCGGTGAAGGAATAGAACTTTTTATAATTGGTATGTTCAAAAAGGTGTTTATAGCTAATAATATAGGTGCAATATGGAGTGTAATAAAGATTATACCTACAGAACAACTAGCAGTGTTATCAGCTTGGCTCGGAATAATTGCTTTTACCTTTCAAATATATTTTGATTTTAGCGGATATTCGGATATGGCTATAGGGTTAGGTAAGATGTTTGGTTTTAATTTGCCTAAAAACTTTAATTATCCTTACACCTCAAAAAGTATAACAGAATTTTGGAGAAGGTGGCATATGACCTTAGGTGGATGGTTTAGAGAATATGTTTATATTCCACTGGGAGGAAATAGGGAAGGTAAAATAAAGTGTTATAGAAATATCTTTGTAGTTTGGTTGCTTACAGGCTTATGGCATGGGGCAAATTGGAACTTCATTCTATGGGGATTGTACTATGGAGCTTTAGTGGTTTTAGAAAAGTTGTTTATTCTAAAGTGGCTTGAAGGATTGCCTAAAATAATTAGAAATTTATATAGTATGGTTATGATTATAATTGGCTGGGCCTTATTTGAATTCGAGGATTTGCACAAGTTATTTAATTTTCTGGGCATAATGTTTGGAGTAAATGCGAAAAGCCTAATAGATAATGTTGCTATCTATTACTCTTATACTAATATTCTAATGTTCATTATTGCACTTGTTTGCTCTACACCAATTTGTAATAAAATATCCTGTAAAATTAAGGACAAGCTAAGAACTAGTGGTATTATTATTTTTTCTTTTATTTATATGACTATGGTATTTTTATGTACAGCATATCTTGTAAATCAAAGCTATAATCCATTTTTATATTTTAGGTTTTAGGAGGCATAACCATGAAAAAGGCTTGGAATAAAATTATTATCATTGAATTTTTCTTATATATTGTATTAATAATATTGCTCAAAGTAATAACTCCTGTGAAAGTATTTTCTGATCAGGAAAATAGAGAACTTCAAGTTATGCCTAGTTTTTCCTTGGAAACACTAAAAAGTGGCAGCTATACAAAAGATTTTGAGAACTTTATAGCAGATCAATTTCCAAAAAGAGATTTTTGGATTTCAATAAAGTCAGAAGTGGAAGAAGCTATGGGGAAAAAGGAAAATAACGGTGTATATAAAGGGAAAGATGGATATCTTATTCAAAAGTTTAAAGGTAGCACCGATGAAGATACAAAAGAAAAGCTTTTAGCTATAAATAACCTTTTTAACAATGCAAAGAATACAAATAAGTATTTTATGCTAGTGCCTAACTCAATAGAGATATTGAAGGATAAGCTACCTTTTTCAGCACCTATGGAAGATCAGGAAAAGTATATTAGAAAAGTTGAAGAGCAGCTAAATAAAGATGTAAAAGTTATAGATGTGAATGAAACCATGAAGAGAAAGAAAAGTGAATATATTTACTATAAGACAGACCATCACTGGACAACAGATGGTGCCTATTATGCTTATGAAAAGTTTGTTAATGCATTAGGATTAAAGGTTTTTAATAAAAATGATTTTGATATAAAAACAGTAACAAATAGTTTTTTTGGCACATCCTATTCTAAAGGTGGATATAAAGATGTTTTACCAGATAGCATCAAGCTTTATATTCCTAAAGATGTTACTAATTATACTGTTGAGGATTCGGACTCTAAAAATAAAAGAAGTTCACTTTATCAGTTTGACAACCTTAATAAAAAAGATAAATACAGTATATTCTTTGGTGGAAATCATCCTTTGGTGAAGATAAGTACTGAAGCTAAAACTAATAGAAAGATAATGATAATAAAAGATTCCTATGCTAACAGTTTCGTTCCGTTTTTGATACCGCACTATAGTGAAATATATATGGTTGATCCAAGATATTTTGATAGTAGTGTTATGGAACTTATAGAAAATAATAAAATAAATGATGTACTGTTCTTGTACAATGCTATAAGCTTTTCGGAAGATGTATCGATAACTAACTTATCATGAGAAAGCAGAAGAGGTTTATATGAAAAAATTAGCGAAGATTATTTTGTTGGTTATCTTTATGTCTACTAGTACAGCATGTACTGCATATAAGGAACCGAACTCGTTGATAAAACCGCCTATTTTAAATCATAGTGACATAATTAAAGAAGATAACCTTAATGAAACATATATAAGATTTTTGCCTTCAGGATTTACTATGATGTCTGAAGAAGATGCTTCTATTGGAAGTACTATAAAATTTATAGATATAGATAATGATAAGATTAATGAAATGCTTGTATTTATTAAAAAGGATGAACAAAAAGGCTTTATGGTTCTGAAAAAAAGAGACAATATATGGGTTAAGGAATATCAAAAAATTCTTAAATGTAAATCTATAGTTAAGTTTAACTTCTTAAAAGTGTTCAATAAGTTAAATAATAGTATTATTGTTGGCTTTATTGTAGATGATGCTGGAGAAGTTGAATACGATGCTTATACTGCAGATAATGACGGAATTAAGGAAAGATATATGGGAGTATGGAACAAGTTAGATATTATTGAGACACCAGAAAATAATGGAGGTCCATTAATTGCCGCAGCTTGGAAAAAGGATTGGGAAGATTATATGCTTGTGGATTTTATTAAATTTGATGATAATGGAACTTATCTAAGCAAGGATGTTTATAAAGATTATAAAAATAAGACTATGAAATATTATAATGATATACTTAGCGACATGCTAAAATACAAATCTCCCAGCCACTTTGCCTGGTATGGAATGCTTAGAACAGAACTTCAAAGTGGAGATGTGGAAGCTTCAGTAAAAACGTTAAGTACAATAAAGGAGATTGAAGGAGCTTACCCTTTAACTAAGGAAGCTGTGCAGCTTCTAACTGCTCAGGTGTATGAAAAGCAAAGCAATTATAGCGAAGCTAGCCACATCATAGATATTACCATAGCAGAGCAAAAACATAATCAAAATGCTTTTGATGAAAATAGTTATGCTGCTTATAGGCAACTAGGCTATATTTACTTAGAGGACGCACGAATTAAAGCGCAATTAAGCAGAAAGAGTGAAGCCCTAGAACTCTTAAGTAAGGCAAAGGAAGTTTTCAAAAAACTTGATAAGGTAAATTATTATAATACTGAGGAAACACTAAAAATATATAAAAGTATAGATTTGGATACTGTACAAAATGAAATAAATAATTTGCAAAAATAGAAGTGCTTTATTTTTATAGATTAGTCTATCAAGGAGAATGAATATGAATGATAAGGTTCTTATTGTCGAAGATGAAGAGAATATACGAAAGTTTATAGTAACAAATCTTAAAATTAGCGGCTTTTCAGTAAGAGAAACTGTATCCAGTGAAGAAGCTTTAAAAGTATGTAATGAATTTACTCCAGATATGGTGGTATTAGACTTGATGCTTCCTGGAATGGATGGCTATAGGCTTTGTGAGATATTAAGAAATAGATTTCCTAGTATAGCAATAATCATGCTTACTGCAAAATCCCAGGATTCTGATAAAATACATGGTCTTAATATTGGGGCAGATGATTATATGATTAAGCCTTTTAATCCTATGGAACTTATTTCAAGAATTAATGCTATTCTACGGAGAATAAAAAGACAAGCTATAAATTCTGATGCAAACAGTGTAATAGAGATTAATAAGCTTAAGTTGGACTTGAAGGCTCAAATTCTCTACAAAGATAATAAGAAAGTTTCATTATCTAATCAAGAGTTTAGCCTTATAAAATTCTTTATGGAGAACTGTGGAAAAGCTTTTACTAGAGATGATATTTTGGATGGTGCTTGGGGAGAGTACTTCTTTGGAGATTATAAAACTGTTGATGTCCATGTTAGAAAATTAAGAATGAAATTAGAAGATGATCCTTCAAAACCTGTTTACATTGAAACTGTTTGGGGATATGGATATAGATTTTCAAAGGGTCAGGAAATTTAATATGAATAGCATAAAAACAAGATTATTAGGAAGTCATTTTATTGCCATATTCTTATCTGTAGTAATTATTGAAATAATATGTTTTATAAGTATCAAAAGTTTTTATTACAGAAATATAGAGGAAAGTTTATCTAAGCAGCTTGAAAGTTCAGCTAAATTTTATAACAAGTATTTTTATAATGAAGATATAACTATATATGTGGATGAGATGGTGGAGTATATAAATACTAATTCAAATTCAGAAGTACAAGTAATAGATAAAAATAAAAATTTATTAAGAGATTCTTTAGGGCTTAAAGAGAGTACAAAAATAGAATATGAAGATGTTGACTATGTTTTGCAAAATGGTAAGCCCTACAGATGGATAGGGGTACCTAAGTATACGAAAGAAAAGTGTATGGCTGTATCCTATCCATTATGGGGAGATAAAAAGGATAAACCTAATGTAATAAGAGTTGTGGTATCTTTAGAGCAGACGGATAGTTTTTTGGAAAGGCTATTTATCATTTTTACAGTTGTAGGAGCTTTAGTTATAGCTTTTATTTCAATAGTAAGTATTACAATAGCGAAAAACATAATAAAACCTATACATCTAATTACAGAAACAGCAAAACAGATGGCGGAAGGGAACTTTAAAGTAAAAGTTTATAAAAAATATGATGATGAAATTGGAACTCTCTCAGATACTTTAAACTATATGGCGGAGGAAATTCTTAAGAGCGATAAACTAAAAAATGACTTTATGTCTTCAATATCACATGAGCTTAGGACACCGCTAACCTCTATTAAGGGATGGGCTTTCACCTTAAAAAGAAAAGAATTTAAGGATGAAAAACTAAGAGAAGAAGCACTTGATATAATAGTTGATGAGAGCGAAAGACTTACAAAGCTGGTAGAAGAACTACTGGACTTTTCTAGATTTCAGTCTGGAAGGATAAGTCTAAATTATGAAATTACTAACATAAGTGATTTGTTAAACAAAACTATAAACGAGTTGTCACCTAGACTTGAGAGAAATAGAATAGCCATTATAAAAGAGATAACTGACAATCAACTTATAAAGATTGATAGAAATAGATTGAAGCAGGTATTTATAAATATTTTTGATAATGCAATAAAGTTTACTGAAGAAGGTGGAGTAATAAATGCTAGATTGTTTAAAGATAACAATTATATTGTTATCTCAATTGAAGATTCTGGCTGTGGTATACCGAATAAAGAGTTGAAAAATATCTTTCAAAAGTTTTATAAGGTGGATATAAATAAGCCAGGAAGTGGCATAGGCCTTGCTGTTTGTGATGAAATAATAAAGCTTCACAATGGTAAGATACATATTGAAAGTGAGGAAGGAAAAGGCACAAAACTAAGTATTTTTCTCCCAGCTTAAAATTAAGGCTCTGTTAAAGCACCGTGTTGAAATTAAGCGGTCAGTCATCCGATGCTTTAATTCTAATTGCTCGCTCATATAGCAACTCCTTCTTAACCACTTAATTTCAATAATATTCTTAAACATAGACAAAATTAAATATTTTTATGAAGCTCCTATATCCCTAGGTCAGGGATATAGGGGCTTCTATTTTACTGTTTAGGAGATTGTAAATCTTTTTAGCTTAAGCCATCAATATCAACGCTTTGGAGTATCTATTTAGGGCAAATAGTAAAAAATATGCCCCTATCAGATTTTTCTCATATTCATAAGATTAAGGATAATTAATTGATAGCAAGATTTATAAATACATAAGCAAAATATAGTAATGTAATCTTTGGTATATGGTAATAGAATATAGATAAATTCTTAGCAATATATTTAAATTAACTCGAGGAATAAGTATCTGTAGAGAATTAGATCAATGTTAGGCTGCTGAGAATCTGATACATTAATTAGATTTTTTATATAGACATTTATGAAAATTTAATTTAGACATATTTGACAATACAAGCCTCTAGAGATTATCTTGCATCCATGAATTAATAGTTAAAGTTAGATAATTATAGCAACTATTGTATAGTCACTTAATTATAACAATGCTATTAAAAATCTATAAAAAATAAAAAGTGAGGAGAAGAAATATGAAGACAATGATATGGGAAGAAGTAATAAAGCTCCCTACATATACTGTTGGAAGCCCTGATAAAAATCCGATGTTTTTAGAAAAAAGAGTTTATCAAGGAAGTTCTGGGAAAGTATATCCTTTGCCAGTAATTGATAAGATAAATGATGAAAAAATAGATAAGGAATATAAGGTAGTATTTTTAGAAAATAAATATTTAAAGGTAATGATAATGCCTGAGCTAGGAGGAAGAATTCAAAGAGCTTTAGATAAGACAAACAATTATGATTTTGTATACTACAATGAGGTTATTAAACCAGCATTAGTAGGGCTTGCTGGTCCATGGATATCTGGAGGTATAGAGTTTAACTGGCCTCAGCATCATAGACCTAATACCTTTGGACCTGTTGATTACAAATTAATAGAGAATGAAGATGGAAGTAGCACCTTGTGGGTTAGCGAGGTTGACAGAATGTATGGAACTAAGGGCAGTGCAGGGTTTACCCTTTATCCTGATAAGGCATATATAGAAATAGCTGGACAGCTTTATAACGGAACACCACAAAATCAAACGTTTCTATGGTGGGCCAATCCGGCAGTGGCAGTAAACGACTATACACAGTCTGTATTTCCTCCAGATGTTCATGCGGTTTTTGACCATGGTAAGAGAGATGTATCAAAGTTTCCTATAGCAACTGGTATTTACTATAAAATGGACTACTCAAAGGGTGTTGATATATCAAGGTATAAGAATATACCAGTTCCTACGTCTTATATGGCATATCATTCAGATTATGACTTTGTTGGAGGCTATGATTATAGCGTTAATGCTGGGTTATTACATGTAGCAGATCATCATATTTCACCAGGCAAAAAGCAATGGACATGGGGGAGCGGAGAGTTTGGAAAGGCTTGGGATAGAAATCTAACAGATAATAATGGCCCGTATATAGAACTGATGACTGGTGTGTTTACCGATAATCAGCCGGATTTTACATGGTTAAAGCCTTATGAGGAGAAGAATTTTAAGCAATATTTTATGCCTTATAAAAATATTGGGATGGTTCATAATGCAAATATAAACGCTTCTGTAAGCTTTTCTGTTGAAGAGAATAAGCTAAAGATTGGTATTTATACAACTGCTGAATACAATAATGTCAAGATTGAAGTAGCTGGTAAATACAATAATTATCTAACAGAAGTGGTAAGTTTATCACCTGAGAATACTTATAATAATGAGATTGAGATTGATAAGGATGAAAAAGAATATGATTTATCAATATTGGTATCTAAAGAAAACGGAGAGACTTTAATATACTATAGGCCTAAAGAAAAAACTATAGAAGAGACCCCTGAAGCTGCTAAACCAATTAAAGCTCCAAAAGAGCTTAAAAATAACGAAGCTTTATTTCTTGCAGGTATACATTTAGAACAATACAGACATGCAACTTATGAGCCGGATGAATATTATTTAGAAGGTTTAATAAGAGATCCGGAGGACATAAGGATAAACAATGCATATGGAGCGCTATTATTAAGAAGAGGTGAATTTGATAAAGCAGAGAAGTTTTTTAGACAAGCAGTTGAAACCTCAAAAACACATAGTCCTAATCCTTACGATGGAGAACCCTTATATAATTTAGGGTTAGTATTACAGTACAAAGGATTTTTAGATGAAGCTTATGATGCCTTTTTTAAAGCTACCTGGAATGGAGCTTATCAAGACAGTGGATTTTATTCATTGTCAAAAATAGATGTGATAAGGGGAGATTATGATCTGGCTCTTGAACATATAAATCTAGCTATAATAAGAAATTACCATAACAGTAAAGCAAGAAATTTAAAGTGTGCCATTTTAAGAAAACTTGGAAGATTTGAGAAAAGCCAAGGCTTTGCACTAGAAACTAAAGAAATAGATAAGCTTAATCATGGTGCTAGAAATGAATTGTATTTAATAGAAAAAGAAAGAAAAAATGAAATAAAGGCAAAAGATATACTGGAAGAATTGAATAAAGTAATGAGAATGGATGTTCATAGCTATATTAATCTTTCCATAGAGTATGGTTTTTCAGGGTTCTATGAGGAGGCTATTGAGATAATTGATAGATACCTCAGTAGTACAAAAGAAGCTTATCCAATGGCCCATTACTATAAGGCATATTATCTAACTAAGCTTGGAGAAATAAGTTTATCAAAAGAAGAGTTTGAACTTGGTGATATGGCAAAGAGTGATTATTGCTTTCCAAATACCTTGGAGGATCTATTGGTTCTTAAGGAGGCTACTAACAGGGAAGATGCAGGCAGTAAGGCCTATTATTATCTAGGAAATATTCTTCTTGACAAAAAGCAGTATTCTAATGCCCGTGACTATTTTGAAAGATCTGCTGAAATAGATGATGATTTTCCTACGGTATATAGAAATCTAGCTCTTATTTATTACAATAAGGAAAACAAAGCAATAGAGGCTAGACAGTGCCTTGAGAAAGCTTTTGAATTGAACAAATCTGATGCAAGGGTATTGCTGGAGCTAGATCAGTTATATAAAAAAATCAATGTTTCCTATGAAGAAAGATTTAATAAACTTCATGAAAACCTTGAAACAGTAAAAAGCAGAGATGATCTGTATATTGAATATATCACTTTACTTAATACAAAAAAGGAGCATAAAAAAGTTTTAGGTTTGTTAAGTGAGAGGGTATTTCATCCATGGGAAGGTGGAGAAGGAAAAGTAACTAAGCAATATATATATGCCAATGTGGAGCTTGGAAAAGCTATTATAAAAGAAAAGAGATATAACCAAGCAATAGGATACCTAGAACAGGCATTATTTTATCCGGATAATTTGGGAGAAGGTAAGCTGCAAGGAGCTTGTGACAATGATATAAATTACTATTTAGGATGTGCTTATGATGGAATTGGGGAAATAGAGAAAGCTATAGAGCATTATGAAAAAGCTACTATAGGCTTAGATGTACCAGCAAGTGCTATGTTTTATAATGATCAACCGCCTGAGAGTATATATTACCAAGGCCTTGCTTTACTAAGGCTTAATAAAATAGATGAGGCAAAAGGAAGATTTAATAAGCTTAAAGACTATGGTGAAAAGCACTTATATGATCATGTAAAGTTAGATTATTTTGCGGTTTCATTACCAGATTTTCTAATCTTTGATGAAGATCTGGATAAGAAAAATCATCTTCATTGTTATTACTTAATGGGGCTTGGAAGTTTGGGCTTTAACCATAGAGCTAAGGCAAAGGAAAACTTTGAACGTGTATTGCAGTTAGATGTTAATCATCAAGGCGTTTTAAGTTTTTTAAGAGAGTTAGACTTATAGGAGGATTAATAATACAAAGTTTTTAATAAAGAATGAGCTGCTTCATCTTGAAACAATATAATAAGAAATTGTGTATGGTAGAAAGTTACTATATAAGGTTTATTTTTGAAGCAGTTCATAATTATAGTAGAAGGGAAATTATATGAGTGTATTAAAAAAAGAGTTCGGAAAGACTTTTAATGGGGATAAAGCATATTTGTATACCATTGAAAATTCAAATGGGACAAAGGTTGAAGTAACTAATTATGGAGCAACTATTGTTTGTATTAAGGTAGCAGATAAAAATGGTAAATTTGAAGATGTAGTTTTAGGCTACAAGGATTTAGATGGATATCTAAAAGGCGATAAATACTTAGGTGCGACTATAGGAAGATGCTGTAACCGAATAGAAAATGGCAGTTTTATAATAGATAATAAGGAATATAAGGTTACTAAAAATGAAGGTAGCAATCACTTACATGGTGGGGAAAAAGGCTTTGACAAAGTTTTATGGACTTGCGAAAACATATCTGACTTTGATGATACAATACAGTTTTATTACATGAGTAAAGATATGGAGGAAGGATATCCAGGAAACTTAAAGGTAAGGGTTATATACACTCTTACAGAAGAAGATGCTTTAAGAATAGAGTACAAGGCAACTAGTGATAAAGATACTATTGTCAATTTAACTAATCATTCCTACTTCAACTTATCAGGAGATTTCAATAATAAGATCTATGAGCATAAGCTAATGATTAAAGCAGAGATGTTTTCTGTGAATGATGAACAATCAATTAGCAAAGGAGAGGTTAGAGCTGTAGATGGGACTCCACTGGATTTCAGAAAACCTACAACTATAGGCAAGAATATAAAATGTGAATATGATCAATTGAAAATTGGACATGGATATAATGAAAATTATATTCTACAAACTGAAGAAAATAAGCTTGAAAAAATTGCTGTATTGATTGAGGAGCATAGTGGAAGAGTAATGGAGGTGCACACTACCTATCCTTGCCTTCAGGTCTACACTGCAAATTTCTTTGATGGCAAGGATATTGGAAAAGATGATATAAGATATATGTATCATAATTCAATATGTTTAGAGGCGCAATATGCACCGAATTCAATTAATTATAATTCTATAAAAACTCCATTATTGAGAAAAAATGAAGAATACAGTCATACTATCATTTATAAATTTTTATGCTCGTCTTAAGAACATTAAATTTAGGCTCTGTTAAAGTATCTCGTTAAAATTAAGACACCGGTCATCTGATGCTTTAATGAGTTTGAACTAATTACTCGCTCATATAGCATCTCCTTCATGAACGCTTAATTTCAAAAATATTATTAAATCTAGCCTAAATTTGATACATACCCTTGTATAAATTAATAGGTGAAGTTTCAATTCCATGATAGCGAGATTAAAATGGAACTTCTCTAAACTGTTTAGGACTCATACTGGTGTGTTTTTTAAAATTGATTATAAAATTGGATTCGCTGTTAAAACCGCACTCAAAGGCAATTTCTTTTATGAGCATATTTGTAGTCTTAAGGAGTTTTTTTGCATGATTTAATCTAGTGATTATTATATATTCATAAGGCGAATAGCCGGTTTCTTTTTTGAATAATCTACTGAAATGAAAAGGGCTTATAGATACTTTTGAGGCAATATCTTGCAATGAAAGCTTATTTTTAAAGTTATTGTTTATATAAGAAATAGATGTATTAATAAAGCTTGAACTATGTAAAGTGGTGCTTTGATTCCCAGTAGATAAATTATATAGCTCAGCAAGAATTCTTTGAATTTCACAAGAAATTAGAGGCTCATTTATTCTTTGACCTTCTTTAAATAAATTTACTATTGATATTAAATAGTTAGGGATTAGAGTTCCTTCTGTAGAAAAAATAGCATGGACATTATCCTTTTTTATTAAGTTAAAGTAATCTTTAATGACATTACCGTCAAAGTGAATCCATAAAGTTTCTAAATAAGAGTTAGTCTCGTATTTATGAGGTTCATAGCAGTTAATTAAAGCTACATCATTTTCTTTTATTGTTCTAGTCTTATCTTCTATAGTTAAAAGGCCTTCTCCTTTAGCTATGTACATAAGTAAAAAACTATCAAAGTTTTTTCTGGATACCTTGTAGTTGTTGTCGCAATAAAAGTGGCCAACTGAGTCAATGTAATAAAAAAGTGATTTTGCAGTACTTGTTGGAGCATTAAAATGAATATAAGAATTTGCTAGCACACCTTGCTCGATTGTATACATGAGTCCTCCTTATGAGTTTTAAAAATATTTAGTATAAATTATATACTATAGTTGTATTCCTTCATAGTAAAATTTATATTTTCAAGCTACTCTAAGGACACAAATGAGCTTTGAAAATAGACTTAAGATTAAAATGTTACATACATATAGCAAGATTTATAAATATATAAGCAATATGTGGTAATGCTATGCTTTAAAAGTCATAATAAAATACAAGTATAGTATGAGCAAATCATCTCAATTGATAATAAATAATTATATTTTTATGATAATATATAGATAGAAGTTTAATAGAAAAGCTATCTTGGAAAGAGGGATAAAAATGAGAAAGTTACCTGAAGATTTTATTTTTGGAGGAGCAACCGCTGCTTATCAAGTAGAAGGAGCTACTAAAGAAGGGGGAAAAGGAGCTGTGGCCTGGGATGATTTTTTAGAAAATCAAGGCCGCTTTAGTCCAGATCCAGCTAGTGATTTTTATCATCAATATCCAAAAGATATTGAGCTTTGTGAAAAGTTTGGAGTGAATGGTTTAAGGATATCAATTGCCTGGAGTAGAATCTTTCCGGAAGGAGTTGGCTACATAAATCAAGAAGGTATAGATTATTATCATAATGTATTTAAAGAATGTAGAGAGCGTAATATCAAAGTATTTGTCACTCTTCATCATTTTGATACACCAAAGGCTCTCTTTGATAAAGGTGATTTTTTAAATAGAGAAAATGTTGAGGCTTTCGTAAAATATGCAGAGTTCTGTTTTGAAGAATTTAAAGAAGTGGAATATTGGAGCACCTTTAATGAGATTTACCCAGTAGCTACTAATCAATATTTACTAGGAGTTTTTCCTCCAGGAATAAAATATGATTTTACAAAGATAATCCAGTGCCTACACAATATGATGTATGCTCATGCAAAAACAGTTAATATATTTAAGGATAAGAAGTATAAAGGGGAAATTGGTGTTGTTCATTCATTAGAGACAAAATATCCAGCTTCAGATTCTGAAGAAGATAGACATGCGGCTTTTCTTGATGATGCTTTATCAATCCGTTTCTTGTTAGATGCTACTTACTTAGGATATTATTCAAAAGAAACCTTATCTGCGCTTGATGAGATCTGTAAGGCTAATAATGCTAGCTATCAATTCTCAGAGGAAGACTTTGAAGAAATGAAAAAAGCTTCTAATAGAAATGATTACTTAGGTATCAATCATTATCACAGTCATTTTGTTAAGGCCTATAATGGTGAGAACATGATACATCATAATGGAACTGGAGATAAAGGAACTTCTGTATATAAAGTAAAGGGCATTGGCGAGAGAATATATAAAGAAGGTATACCAAGAACTGATTGGGATTGGTTGATTTATCCTGAAGGAATGTATGATTTATTATTAAGAATACAAGAAGATTATCCGACTTATAATAAAATCTACATCACTGAAAATGGAATGGGATACAAAGATGACTTTGAAGATGGTATAATAATGGATTCTCCTAGAATCGATTATTTAAGATTATATCTGGAAGCCTTGAGCAAAGCAATTGATGCTGGGGTTAATGTAAAAGGATATTTCTTGTGGTCCTTAATGGATTTATTTTCTTGGACAAATGGATATAATAAACGATATGGACTATTCTATGTAGACTTTGAAACTCAAAAGAGATACCCAAAACAATCTGCATATTGGTATAAGATGGTTAGTGAAACTAAAACAATTATATAATTATCAGCTAATTTGTGTGGCGTAGATAGAATGAGCTTATACCTATGCCACATAATTTTTAGTTTAGATGTAGATGTATTCTAATATAGATCTTATGTAATTATAAAGAAAAAACATATATAAATGTTCCTAACAAACAAAAAAGAAAATAATATTGAGAAAAAAAGCGGATTGTAAACGAAAACATAGATATAAAATATAGTTATTAAAAGTAATCTGAAGAAAAGAGAAGGAGATATCAGAATAAGTTGTCTAAATGTAGTAAAATGATTATAAATTGAGCTTTGTAAGATAAGTATAAGAACTTATAATATAAATATAAACAAAAACAAACAAAAGTGATAACGGTTAATATATAAGAGAGGATTTGTGAATAACAATGCTAAAGGAGCAAAGATATGAATTCATATTAGAGAATTTAAATAAGTTCGGAACAATAAAAGTAGCAGACCTAACGCAGAAATTGAAAGCTACTGAAATGACAATAAGAAGAGATCTTAAATATCTAGAAGAACAAAATTTACTAATTAGGATTCATGGTGGTGCTAGAAGTAAACAAAGTAATAGAGTTGAAGAGCTTTCGCCAAATGAAAAAAGAGGAATAAATGCGGATAAGAAAATTGAAACAGCTAAAATTGCTGCCAGTTTAATAAAAGAAAATGATATTGTATATTTAGGACCAGGAACTACTACTGAATATATGTGCGATTATATTAATGCATCATCAATAAAGGTTATAACAAATTGCCTGAATATATTTGAAAAGTTAAGATATGATGACAGGATTGAACTGATACTTATTGGTGGAAGATTAAGAAATAAAACAAGCACTTTTGTAGGTAGCTTTGCCAATCATTTGTTAGAAGGCATAAGAGTTAAATTAGCTTTTATTGGAGCAAATGGGGTTTTAGAAAATCATATAATGACTTCAAATGAAGAAGAAGGTAAATGCCAGCAGATTATAATGAATAATGCTCTTAAGAGATATTTAGTATGTGATTCAAGTAAAATCGAGAGAGAAGATTTTTATACTTTATATAAGTTAGAAGATTTAACTGCATTGGTAACTGACTCAAGTTTAGATGAAGATCTGAAAGAAAAGTACTCTAAATACTGTAAGATAATTAATAGTATAAAGGAGGAGTAATTGGAATATATAATTCTGATTATTTTGAGTTTTTTTAATTCATATCTAAGATTAACTGGTTTTGCAGGTTAATTAAAGATATCTGTTTTAATAATTATAATGAAGGGTGTATTTATATTTTGATTTCTGAAATTGCCTTCAGAAATATATTTTTATGGCACTCATTATTTTGATACCTTTGATTAGCCTGCATTTAAAGCCAAGGTTATTATTATTTGATTGGCAGAAGCAGTGGTTTATAGCTATTTTTATATAAATTTTAGGATAGAGATTTTGTTATTAAAACTTTTACAACTATCTAGTGAACAATCATTTATTCTATAAATTCCTTGAGTGGGATAAAGATGAATATATAGATTTAAAATATTATTATACTGAGAGGATTGATTTAAAATGACTAAACAGGAAATGGAAATGGTAACGATTGAAATAGTAGCTTATGCTGGTGACGCTAGAACATGTTATGTACAGGCTCTAAATGCGGCTAATGCTGGAGATTTTGATAAAGCATCAGCTTTAGTAACAGAAGGAAATGGATTAATAGCAGAAGCTCATAAGGTTCAAACTAAGATGTTACAAATGGAAGCAAGCGGAGAAGCGGTTGAAGTAGGTTTCCTAACTGTTCATGCTCAAGATCACTTGATGACAGTTGTATTATTAAGAGATATTATAAGTAACTTTATTGAATTATATAAGAGAACTAAATAGTTTTTTAAGGGCAACCAAAAAGATTATCGGATGAATTGATTGATAATTTTGAAAAATTATAACTGTCATTCCAATAAAGCTGTTTTCTAGCAAAAGAGCTATATGAATGAGGAGCCATATTATTTTTCAAGTGGTATTACATATTAGAGATGTGAAAATGCATATTCTAGGATCAGGTTTCACGTCTGTAGATCAAGAAGCGTAGGAAATTTATTTCCTACGCTTTAAAAATTAGTAGGTTAAAAATGAAGTTGCTTTTTAATAACTAAAAAATACACCAAACATATATGAACTAAAACAAACAGAAATATTGTGCGTAATTGACTGAAATCGTTATCTGAAAAAATATAATAGCTAAACTTATGATAAAAAGAATCGATGCTAATGGAACTTCTGCATGATATTGTTTAAAAATCTTTATGCTATGTTTTATTTTGTAATAAAATTGTTTGATTTTGTTGATATAAAAAATATAAAATTCGAATATAGTGACATAAATGTAAGTAAAAGTGCGTTTTTATAAAAAAGTTTAGTGTGAAATATTCATGAAAAAATAAAAAAGTATCCGGTTGTGGATACACTTGTTTGAGGATTTTAAAATATTTTTTATTGTTTAGATGCTTGAAAATACTAAGGTTATAGCGTTCTATGTGTTTGGAACAAATACTTGTTTGAAAAAAAACAACAAATGGTGCTTGACATGTTTTGTGCAGGGCAGTATAATAACATTATCAAACAAACATAATAGAACAAAAACAAACAACAAGTAAACGTAAACTTTTCATTTTATACTAGGTTTCATTAAGGAGGGGGGAACGGTATTAAGGTATTAAATGGCCTGTTTTTAAAGTTAAATCCTGTTTTAGATGTTGCACTTTAGTAAGACAAGCTAAAGAAGAACTTATTATAAGTAAACGTTCTATTATTAATTTTAGAAGTCAAAGCGATTTATTAATGTGATTTTTATTTGAGGGGGTAGTTTGCAATTATGAATAAATTAATAAAATTTATTGAAAAAGGTAAACCTTTCTTTGAAAAGGTTTCAAGAAACATTTATCTAGGAGCAATTCGTGACGGATTCTTGTCAGCTATGCCAGTAATATTATTCTCCAGTATATTTATCCTGATAGCTGCAGTTCCGAATGCATTTGGTTTTTATTGGCCTGATGGATTATCAGGATGGTTATGGAAGATCTATAATTACTCAATGGGAGTTGTAGCGCTTTTAGTTTCTGCAACAACAGCTCGTAGCTTAACTGATGCTATGAATAGAAAGATGCCAAAGAACAATCAAATTAATTCTACTTCTACTATGTTAGCTTCAGTTGTAGGTTTTTTACTATTGAGTGTAAGCCAAATTAATGGTGGAATTTCAACTACATACATGGGAACTAAAGGTTTATTAGCAGCATTCGCTTCAGCTTTTATTGCTGTAAACGCCTACAAGGTATGTGTTAAGAACAATATCACAATAAAAATGCCAAAAGAAGTTCCAGGAACAATTTCTCAAACATTTAAAGATGTAATTCCTTTTGCTCTATCTACTTTCATAATGGTAGCATTAGATTTATGTGTAAATCGTATATTTGGTACAACTTTTGCAGAAGCAGTTATTAAATTATTCCAACCATTATTCACAGCAGCTGACGGATATGTTGGGATAGCAATAATATGGGGTGCAATGGCTATGTTCTGGTTTGTTGGTGTACATGGACCATCTATAGTAGAACCAGCTATAGCAGCAATCATATATGCTAATGTAGATACTAATTTACAATTATTTAAAGCAGGACATCAAGCAAGTAAGGTATTGACTGTTGGATTAGGAAACTTCGTTGGAACAATGGGTGGTACAGGTGCTACTTTCATAGTGCCAATTATATTCTTACTATTCGCTAAATCAAAACAATTAAAAGCCGTTGGTAAGACGTCGGTTATCCCGGTAATGTTTGCAGTAAATGAACCATTGTTATTTGCAACACCAATTATATTAAACCCAGTATTCTTTATACCTTTCCTTTTAGCACCAATAGTAAACGTATGCTTATTCAAATTCTTTGTAGATATATTGAAGATGAACAGTTTTATGTACGTTCTTCCATGGGCTACACCAGCGCCAATAGGATTGATTTTAGGAACAGGTTTTGGAGTTCTATCATTCGTTTTACTAGCATTACTACTACTTGTAGACTTTATAATATACTTCCCATTTGTTAAGGCTTATGATGATCAATTATTAGAACAAGAAGCAGCAAATGCATTGGCTGAAGCTGAGGCTGAAAAGAATGCTGTAGCTCAAAAAGCTTCAGTATCTGCAGTAGAAACAAAAGTAGAACCTAAAAAGGTTGTTGAAGCTTCTGTTAAGGAAGCTAAGAATGTTTTAGTCCTTTGTGCCGGAGCAGGAACAAGTGCAATGTTAGCTAATGCTTTGAAAGAAGGAGCTAAGGAATACAATCTTCCTATAACTTCAGCAGCAGGAGCTTATGGTTCACACTATGAGATTATGAAGGATTTTGATTTAATAGTTTTAGCTCCTCAAGTAGCTTCATATTATGAAGACATCAAGGCTGATGCTGAAAGATTAAATGTTAAGTTAGTGGCTACAAAGGGAGTAGAATATATTAATTTAACAAGAGATCCAAAGAAGGCAGTAGAGTTTGTAGTGGCTCAATTTCAATAAAAAATAGATGTATATTACAAATTAATAAGGAAGAGTGTTTAGTAATTGGTTTTACTAGACGCTCTTTTGTATATTTTATAGGTATTATAGAAAAGAAACATTATTATTCTAAAAAAGTAACGATGACTTTTTTACTAAAGAAATAAAGTTTTTACGAAACTATTGATTGTTTATTATTTTACGAGTATAATAAATAAAAATTATAAATGACAAAGGTGTTGAAAAGAAAGAGTACACTTAGTGTTTTTCTTAAAGAGAGTTGTAGATGGTGGAAGTGCAACAGAAAAACTTTGTGGAAGCAGTCTTGGAGTCTCTTGTTGAAAAATAAGATTAAATTTTAATCTTAATTAGATAAAGACGTAGCCTCACGTTATAGAGGAATGGAATTAAGGTATTCAATTGACAATGCTCGGTTTTAGAAAAAGAATATTTTATTCCTACTAAGAGAGTGCTTGCGCACTAATTAGGGTGGTACCGCGAATATACTCCTTCGTCCCTTTTACAGGGATTGAAGGGGTTTTTTATTTTATAGGAAAATATATTGAGGGAGGTTTTATTCATGGATGAAATTCTTGAAATCTTAGAAAAAAACAGTAAATATACAGCTGAGGAGATAGCTGTTATGACGGGAAGAACTCTTGAAGAGGTTGAGAAAACCATAAAAAAATATGAAGATGATAATATAATTGTTGGGTATACAACTTTGATAAATTGGGAAAAGACCCATAAGGATAGTGTTACAGCCTTAATTGAAGTAAGAGTTAGTCCTCAGAGGGGAGAAGGTTTTGATAAGGTTGCGGAAAGGATATATAAATTCCCTGAAGTAAAAGCTTGCTACTTGATGTCTGGAGGCTTTGATTTGACAGTAATAGTAGAAGGAAAAAGCCTTAAGGAGGTTTCTCTTTTTGTTTCTGAAAAGCTTGCGGTTCAAGAAAATGTATTGAGTACTGCTACTCATTTTGTTTTAAAGAAGTATAAAGATAATGGAACTATTTTTGAAGAAAAGACTAGAGATGATAGGGAGGATATATTTATATGATGCTTGAGGATATGATTCTAAAAAGAGTTAAAGATATGCCTCCTTCTGGCATAAGAAAGTATTTTGATTTGATTAATGAAATGGAGGATGTGATTTCATTAGGTATTGGTGAGCCGGATTTTGTTACTCCTTGGAATATAAGAGAGGCGGGCATATACTCCTTGGAAAAAGGCCATACTCATTATTCTTCCAATGCTGGATTTATGGAACTTAGAGAAGAGATATCTAGTTATTTAGAGCAGAAATACCAATTAAAATATGATCCGAAAGACCAAATAATAGTCACTGTTGGAGGTAGTGAAGGTATTGATATAGCTCTTAGAGCTCTAGTAGGGCCTGGAGATGAAGTTATAATACCTGAGCCTAGTTTTGTAGCTTACAAAGGCTGTACTACATTTACTGGAGCAACTCCTGTTGTAATAAATCTGAGAGCTGAAGATCAGTTTAAGCTTACTGTAGACTTGTTAGAAGAAGCTATTACTGAAAAAACTAAAGTTTTGATTGTTCCGTTCCCTAACAATCCTACTGGAGCTATAATGACGAGGGAAGAGTTAGAACCTATAGTGAACTTTTTAAAGGATAAAGAAATAATAATACTCTCAGATGAAATTTATTCAGAGCTTTCCTATGGCGATAAGCATGTTTCTATTGCTAGTTTTCCGGAGGTAAAGGATAAAACTATTGTTATAAATGGTTTTTCTAAAGCATTTGCTATGACGGGTTGGAGGTTAGGTTATGTTTGTGGCCATCCTGTGCTAATAGAAGCTATGAAGAAGATACATCAATATGCCATAATGAGTTCGCCTACTACAGCGCAATATGGAGCTATCGAAGCCTTGAAGAACTGTGATGATGATGTGCAGGATATGGTGAGGGAATATAATAGAAGAAGAAGGATTATGCTTAGTGCTTTTAATGATATGGGACTTGAATGTTTTGAACCTTTAGGTGCTTTTTATGTATTTCCTTGTATTAAATCCACAGGATTAACCTCTGACGAATTTTGTGAAAAGCTTCTTTTGGAAGAAAAAGTTTTAGTGGTTCCGGGAAACGCTTTCGGAGATTGTGGAGAAGGGTTTGTAAGAGTTTGCTATGCTACTTCCACAGATGAAATAATTGATGCTATGAAGAGGATGAAGAGGTTTGTTTCAAAGTTAATGGGATGCTAGGGGAATGTTATAAAACCAAATCTTTGGCTATCCAATGCTTTAGGTTGAGTAAACAATTTATGTGATTTTTTGTGTTCTATGGCTTGAACTGTCGCATGAATTAGCAAAGAGTTAGGCGAAAAATAAAAAGACAAACACTGATCACTAGTAGATAAGTGTTTGTCTTTTAGTTATATATAAATACTCAAATAGATAATTGGCCTATAATTATCTGAATTTAAAACTTTTGGGTGAGAACTTTATTTAAATGCATCTAAAGCTGTTGAGAACTTTAGTACATTAGTTGATGTTTTAGTTGTAGCTCCTAATGGATATTTATCTGGAAGTACAGAGGAATTAGCTTCTGGTTCCCAATAAAATACTCCAAGCCCTTTTCCGTTTGGCACTGCTTGTACTTTACTTATAGCTGCTTTTATCATGTTATATGAATTAGTTGGATTAGTTTCAAGTCCGCCTATTTCGCAAATCATAACTTCTTTGTTGTAACGAGATACCATATCATTCATGTTAGATCCTAGAGCATCAATGTTCTTAGTGTAATCAACCCCGTCCCAATATGGATAGTAAGACATTCCTATTACGTCAAACTTTGCGCCTGCTTTTGTAAGTCCGTCAAATACACTTCTGTAAAGACTGTTGTTAGCTCCGTTTGATAAATGAAGTATTACCTTTGAAGAAGGGCTTACGGCCTTTATTGCATTGTAACCTTGATTTATTAATGCAGCCCAGTTGCTGAAGTTTGAAGAGCTTCCGTCTGGCCATAACATTCCACCGTTAGTTTCGTTTCCTACTTGAACCCACTCAGGAGTTACTCCTGCATTCTTTAAAGCATTCATAACATAACTAGTGTGAGAGTATACATCAGTTTGTAATTGAGAGAAACTATGTCCTGCCCAAGCGGTAGGCTTGTCTTGATAAGCTGGATCAGCAAAATGATCGCTATAATGGAAATCAATCATAATTCTCATTCCGAGTTTTTTAGCTCTTTGAGCAGTGTATACTACACCGTTTGTATCGCCGTATCCTAATATGCACTTTGTACCATCGTTCTTAGTCCATTCGAAGTTAGATGGAGGGTTTACAAATACTCTTAATCTTATTGAATTTATGCCATGATCCTTTAATATCTGAAGTGCATCAGTTTGCACACCGTTATCATTTTGCCATTTAACGCCTTGATTTTCTAATTGGTTTAACCAACCTATATCAGCGCCTTTAGCGAAAGTTGTAGCGGCTTGAACTTGTTTTGTAGCACCACTGTTTGCTCCTACACCTACGGCTAAAGCCATGCACATCATTGTTGAAATCATCAATTTAACACTTTTCTTTAACATAAAAATTAAACCTCCTAAAAATTAGAATCATACAAACGTTTACTTATAACGTTTACTTAATTGATAAAGATAAATTACATCCTTGTCTGTAGATTATAATTGTTGAACTATACAGAAATTATGGGTGATTTCTCTATATAAGCATGCTATATGGAGAAAGTGAAATTTGCTGTAATCACCTCCAAATCTTTTATAGTAGCAAATAAATTAGTAATTGTTTTCAATTGCTGATTAAATATTACCAACAAAAAAGAAAAAAATCAATATATTTCGAACAAAAATAAACAAACTTTTTTGGTTGAGTTACTAATGGCTTGATATAAGGGATATAGTGATGCAATATATATATAACTTAAATTATAAAAAAGTACAGGTAATAAATTATTAGGAAAATGTTTAATTATCAGTAAAATATACTATGTTGTAAAATAAAATGTGTTGTTTTCGAACAAAAAAGATAAAAAGAAATCATTGATAACACTATATTTAGAGAAAATATGGTATCTACTGAAAGAAAAACTAGGAAACACGAGTTTAAATTCTATAAATGCTATGTTATGCTTTAAAATAGCTATATATAGCTAAAAATAAGAATTGAAATAATGTTATAAAGAAATATAATGAAAGTATAAAGAAAACATCAAAAGGAAACAAAACAACACAATAACAAACAAACACGGTTATCAATGAGCACTGATCCCTAGATGAGTTCAGTTTGTAAGAGCTTTTTGGGAATTAAGTATTTATATTTAAGTGATATAAACAGCTTTGAAGTTATAACAAGTTCAGTTCGAAAAAGTGATAATGAATAGAGAATAGATGTTTTTTTATTTGAGTCAAACAAAATTGATAACTAACACCTTTATTCATTATTTAGGTTTGTATATAGACTGAGTTTAAATTGAACCAAGAAGCTAAATAATATTTTAGGTATATCAAAATAATTTATGGGATAAGGGAGGAATAAATAATGAAAATTTTAATTGGTTCAGATAGAGCCGGATCAAAATTAAAAGAACATTTAAAAGCATACTTAAATGGCAAGGGATTTGAAGTAATAGATAAGACTGAAGATGAAGTAGATTTAGTAGATTCAGCAGACAGAGTTTGCAAAGGTATACTTGTTGGAGAAGGCGATAGAGGTATCCTAATAGATGGATATGGTGCTGGTTCTTTCATGGCAGCTAACAAGCATAAAGGAATAATTTGTGCAGAAGTTTCAGATGAACATTCAGCATATATGACAAGAAATCATAACAATACTTCAATTATAGCAATTGGTGCTGGAATTGTTGGGGACACGCTTGCTGAAGCCTTAGTAGATAACTACTTATCTTCAGAATATGCTGGTGGAAGACACCAAATAAGAGTAGACATGCTTAATAAGATGCTATAGGAGGGGATTTTTATGAAAATTGCAGTTGCTTGTGACCATATCGTTACTGATAGAAAAATACATATAGTAGAGTACTTAACTGAAAAAGGACATCAAGTTATAGATTGTGGAACTTATGACCATGTAAGAACGCACTATTCTATATTTGGTAAAAAGGCTGCTGAAAAGGTTGTTTCAGGTGAAGCTGATCTAGGAGTAGTACTTTGTGGTACTGGAGTTGGTATAACAGCTACAACTGCTAAGGTAGTTGGAACAAGGCCAGCTTTAGTAAGAGACGTTACTTCTGCTATATATGCAAAGAAACATTTAAATGCTAACATAATAGGTTTCGGTGGAAGAATAACTGGTGTTGGCTTAATGGAAAATATAATAGATGCATTCTTAGAAACAAAGTTTGAACCAACAGAAGAAGATTTAAAGATAATAGCTAAAATCGATGCTATAGCTTCTAACAGAGAAGATCAATTTGGAAATGAACATTTCTATGATGAATTCTTAGAGAAATGGGATAGAGGCGAATATCACGACTAATATTGTACAAGTCTAGTGATAAAGTATAAATTGATATAACTTAAAAAGAAAATAAATAAGTATTACTGCTGTTAACTATAGTGATTAAAGAGATCTATAAGATCATGACATAATGAACAATGATCCATAAACTGAAGAAACATAAAAGAAAGGGATAGAAGATATGAATAACTTTGAAAACGACTTTATCTTTGGTGGAGCAACTGCAGCATTCCAAGCTGAAGGAGCAACTAAGGAAGATGGAAGAGGACCATGTTGTTGGGATGTACATTTAAATAGACCAGAAAGCACATTTACTGGGGATGCAGCAAGTGATTTTTATCACAAATATAAAGAAGATCTTGAATTGTCCAAAGAATTTGGGGTTAATGGTATAAGAATTTCTATTGCGTGGACTCGTATAATTCCAGATGGAGTTGGAGAAGTAAATCCTAAAGGAATCGAATACTATAGCAATTTAATAGATGAATGCATAAAAAATAATGTAGAGCCATTCATAACTTTACATCACTTTGATACACCTCTATCTCTTTTTGAAAAGGGAGACTGGTTATATAGAGATACTATAGATTACTTTGTGAAGTTTGCAAAAGTTTGCTTCGAAAACTTTGGTGACAGGGTTAAGAAGTGGACAACTTTCAATGAGGCATGGGCTGTTGCACAAAACGGTTATATAATAGGAAACTTCCCACCAAGCGTAAAGTACGATATTCCTAAAGCTGTACAATCAATGCACAATATGATGGTAGCTCATTCAAAAGTTCTTAACCTTTATAAGAGCATGAATCTACCAGGAGAGATAGGAATAATCCATACACTTGAAGGAAAATACCCGATAACTGATTCTGCAGAAGATAAGAGAGCAGCTGAATTAGACTATACAATATCAAATAAGTTTATGCTAGATGCTTGCTTCAAAGGATACTATGCAGAGGATACTATTGAAACTATTAATGAAATATTAACTCAAAATGGTGGTAAATTAGAAATTTACGATGGCGATATGGAAGCTTTCAAAGAAGCTGCAGCACAAATCGATTTCTTAGGAATGAATTATTATTCTAGCCATTTCTTAAAAGCTTATGATGGAGAAAGCAATATATATCATAATGGAACCGGTGAAAAGGGAACAAGCATATTTGCTCTTAAAGGAATTGGGCAGCGTGTAAATAATCCTGAAGTAGAAACTACTGATTGGGATTGGCCAATATACCCACAAGGACTTCGCGATATGCTTATCAGAATAAAGAATGAATATCCTAACTATAAGAAGATTTATGTCACTGAAAATGGTATGGGATATAAGGATGATTTCGAAGCTGGAAAGATAGACGATACACCACGTATAGCTTATATAAAGAGACACATGGAAGCTATCTTAGAAGCTAAAGCTCAAGGGGTAGTAGTAAGTGGATACTTTGTCTGGTCACTAATGGATGTGCTGTCTTGGAGTAATGGGTATAACAAGCGTTACGGCCTATTCTACGTAGATTTTGCTACACAAAATAGATATGCCAAGAAGAGTGCTTATTGGTTTAAGAAGGTATCTGAAACTAAGAGATTAGTAGATGTAAGTGAAATAGAATATTAGAATTTTAAGGAGATGATTTTGATGATATTATCAACAAGAGAAATGCTTCTAAAGGCACAAAGAGAAGGCTATGCAGTACCAGCCTTCAATGTGCACAACTTAGAAACATTACAAGTAGTTGTTGAAACTGCTCAAGAAATGAGATCACCAGTAATAATTGCAGGAACACCATCAACAATAGAAAGCTATGCAGGACCAGATTATATAAAGGCAATAGCTGAAGTTGCTTCAAATAAGTATAATGTTCCAATAGCTATACATTTAGACCATTTTGAAGAGGTTGATGTAATAAAGAAGAACATAGATTTAGGTTTTAGATCATGTATGATAGATGCATCAAAATACGATTTTGAGAAAAACATCAGCATAGTTAAAGAAGTTGTAGATTATGCTCATGCTCATGATACAGTTGTAGAAGCTGAACTTGGAAAATTAGGTGGAAAAGAAGACGACCTAGTTATAGATGAAAAAGATGCTATGTATACTAATCCAAAGGATGCAGCTGAGTTTGTAAAGAGAACAAACGTAGATTCATTAGCTGTTGCTATAGGAACTGCCCATGGTTTATATAAGGGAGAGCCTAAGTTAGATTTTGAAAGACTACAAGAAATAAGAGCGGTTGTAGAAGTTCCACTAGTTTTACACGGTGCATCAGACGTTCCAGATGAACTAGTTAAAAAGGCTATTTCTCTAGGAATATGCAAAGTTAATGTAGCTACTGATTTAAAGATTCCTTTTGCTAATGCAGTTAAAGCATACTTCAATGCTCATCCTGAAGAAAGCGATCCAAGAAAGTACATGACACCTGGTAAGGAAGCCATGAAGGAAATAGTTAAGCACAAGATGGAAGTTTGCGGAAGTGTAAATAGATACTAATATATAGAAGTTATTCTTTAAAGAGAATAAAAAAACTTAGGCATACAAACATATAAGCCTAAGAAAATAAAAATAAATTAACAAACAAATATATTCTAAATTAATTAGAGTAAAAAAACAATATACCTGCTTAGTTAATAAAGATGTATCACTTCAATCTGGAAATATAAATTTTAATGTGAAGTGGTATATGATATACATCTATATGTTAAAAAAATTAAAAGCGTAGGATTTTCCTACGCTTTTAAAAATAATATTTTTAGATATGGGAGTGAATAGTAGTGATTTTAGTTGTAAATCTTAACGCATCAGTAGATAAAAAGTATGAAATTAAAGATATAAATAAAGGACAAGTAATGAGAGCTAGGGAAGTAGAGAATACCCCTGGAGGAAAAGGAATACATGTTGCAAACGTTGCAACCATCCTAGGAGAAGACTGTGTAGTTACAGGAGTGCTTGGGGGAAAAACTGGGGAGTTTATAGAAGAGAAACTTAAAGATTATGGAATAAAGCAGGACTTTACACGTATTACTGGAGATACAAGAGAATGTTTAGCTTTTATAACTGATGATTTAGTTCAAACAGAGATTCTTGAACCAGGTCCTATAGTCAGTGAGGAAGAACAATTAATATTTTTTGAGAAATATATAGAATTGCTTGAAAAGGCTAGTATTGTAGTTGCATCAGGAAGTGTTCCTAGAAATGTTCCAAAGGACTTCTATAGAAAGATGATAGAGTTAGCTAATGTTCAAGAAAAAAGATTTCTTTTAGATACTAGTGGGGATCTTTTAAAAGAAGGTATAAAAGGAAAGCCTTACTTCATAAAGCCGAATAGAGATGAGATTGAAGCGTTAACTGGCAAAAAGGTTGAAAGTACAGAAGATGTTATAGATGAAATAAGGAGCTTCCATGAGATGGGGATTAAATTCGTAGTTATATCCCTAGGTTCAAAGGGATCTATAGCTGGTTTAGATGGGAAGTTCTATAAGGTTACTGTGCCTAAGGTTGAAGCTGTAAATCCAGTTGGTTCTGGAGATTCCTATGTTTCAGGAATAGCAGTAGCGTTAACTAGAGGTTATGGCATAAAAGATACTTTAAAGTTTGCTGCGGCATGTGGTACAGCAAATGCAATGGAAAGTGAGACGGGCTTTGTAAAAGAAGAGGTTGTTAATGATTTATTTAATAAAATTATAGTAGATGAAATTAATTTAGGTTAGGAGAAGCTTTATGATTTATTATTTAGAGAATGAAGATATTAAGGTTGCTGCAAGTACAAGTGGTGCAGAATTACATTCTATATACGGAAAGAAAACTAATACTGAATACTTATGGAATGGAAATCCTGAATACTGGAAGTACCATGCTCCACATTTATTTCCTAACATAGGTAAGCTTGTAGATTCCAAGTATAAAGTTGATGGTAAAGAGTATGAATTGCCAGCTCATGGTATTGCAAGAATATCAGAATTTGAGATTTTTTCAAAGACCAAAGAGTCAATTACCTTTGAGTTAAAATATGATGAAAATACTCTAGAGATATATCCTTTTAAATTCTCTTTCCAAATTCAATATACTTTGAAGGGAAATAGTGTTGAAACTAATTATAAGGTTATAAACCTTGACAATAAATCAATCTATTTTTCTGTTGGAGCACATCCGGCTTTTATGTGTCCAATTGATTCAAGTGAAACCTTAGAAGACTGCTATTTAGAATTTAATAAAAAAGAAACTACTTCTGCAATGCTTATTAATGAAGAAGTTTATATCTCATATAATAGGAAAGAATATCTAAAGGATTCAAATACCTTAGAACTTAACAAGGCTCTATTTGAGAGTGGATTGTTTATATTTGATAAACTAAAGTCTGATTCAATAACAATAAAGTCTAAGAAAAGCGATAAATTCTTAACAGTAGAATTTAATGGATTTCCATATGTAGGTATTTGGGCTCCGGAAAAGGGAGCTCCGTTTATGTGCATTGAACCATGGTTTGGGCATCCTGACTATGAGGACTTTAATGGTGAATTTAAAGATAGAGAAGGAACTGTTGAAGTTAGAAGAGAAGAGTTCTTCAGCTGTAGATACAATGTTATTGTAGGTTAGTATACAACCTATATACTAACAAATATAATTACCTATATGGTAAAAAAAAAGGACGTTCAAATGAGATAGTTCTCATATACGAATGTCCTTTTTTCTTTATAAAGCTATTATAAAAATTTTCAACTATAAGTTAGAAGAATAAGGTTTGAAAAAGTTTCCTTCTATGCAGAGAATATAAACACTGATCTGCAAGTGCATATATTGGAAGATGAATTTTTATTATTTATATATAAGAGATAGAAGTCTAGCTGATGGAACTAAAAGTAATTGACCTAAAAGCGTACCAATAAGCTTTGTTCCGATGAGCATTATAACCAGAGCTTTTACGTCGCTATATTCTCTTTTTCCTCTATAAGCCTCGTCTGTTATTACAGCAGATTTAGGATCTATAAAAAGAGTCAACATTATAGTTGCAATACCATTTATAAGTCCTGAGGACTGAGCTATGGTGGCTGCCTTGTTTGGTAAATATATAACTGCATAATTAGATGAAAGAACTCCTATGGTGTATACACCGGTTATAAAGGCGTTTAATAGTAAAAGCCTTTTGGGTATGTTTTTATATCTGAGATTATCAAGCATGGACTTTTTAGGTTTTATGGTGCTTTTGGCTATTCTTTTAATGTTACTTACGCTAAGTGATTGCACTACAAGACTGGGAATAGATCCGCTAACCTCTAACTTTGCCATGGCAATCTCAAAAAGTTTTAGAAATGTAGGAATTAAAAATATGCCTATAAGTGTTCCGCCTGAGGCAGCAAGTATTATCCCACGAACCTGCATAAGAGGATCATATTTATTACTAATACTAGAATCTATTAATGAACCTATCAAAGGTCCTTGAAAAGTGTTGGCTGTTCTTGAAATTAAAACAATTATGTTAAATAGAGAGGTTGATAAAGCAAAATTACCACTCTTTACTGAATTTAGTCTCACGGAGTAAGATAATGTATCGATAAAATGAATTACCAGCGTTAAGGCTATAAGAAATATGTATTTATTAGACATAGATGAGCTCCCTTAGTAAAAAAATAGTATTGTTATATATAGGTATCCTTTACGAAAACTTAATTTATAGATGTTTGACAATCAAGGCTTCTGGGGATTATCGGGAATGTATAAATTAATAGTTTAAGTTGGATATCTATACATTAATTGTAATATTAAAGATTTATTTAGTAATTATAGCATAATATAAAGTTTTTATATGTATTATGTAAAGTGTTTACAATAAGTTAACGGTTAATTATATGTTGACTATGTTTAAACACTTTACTTTAATATAGGCTTTATTTTACATGTGATTGGAAATAAGATCATTACTATATTGTTTTTTAGCTTGTCCTAAGTATCTTGAATAATAGCACATTTATTAAGTAGATGCATATATTAGATTATGGTATACAAAATATACTAAAATATAAGGGTAAGGAGTTGCTGCTATGATTAAGCTTGGAAGCACTGGTGTTGAAGTAACCAAGTTACAAGAGAATCTAATGACCTTGGGTTATAAGGTAGGTACTTCTGGAGCTGATGGAAGTTTTGGAAGGGATACCTATGAGGCTGTATTAGAATTTCAGAGAGACAACAACTTGAAGCCGGACGGAATTGTTGGTGATATTACAGAAGAAGAGATATACAAGGCAATATTAAACAATAAAGCTAAGCTGAGTCAAAGTTTAGGAGAGAGAGCTACAAGTATTTATATAAGTGGAGAGCAGCTTAGAGCTATTGGCTGGAAAAATGTTAATATTAATATAATTACTGACTTAAATCATTGTCTCCAAAAATATGAAATAACAACGTTTCCAAGGATATGGCATTTTATAAGCCAATGTAGTTACGAATCTGGATTAGGACTATATACTAAGGAGATTGGTAGCGGACTTGCATATGAATACAGATCAAGTTTAGGTAATAGATATGCTGGTGATGGTCCTAAGTATAAGGGGGCTGGATATATACAGCTAACAGGCTATGATAATTATGTAAGATTTGCTGAAGATATCGATGACCAAAGAGTCATGGAAGGTGCAGACTATGTCTCAGTGATGTATCCTTGGATGAGTGCAGGTTTTTGGTGGCATTCGAATAATATGAATGATTTATGTGATAAAGGAGCTACTGTAGAGGAAGTTACATTAAGAGTAAACGGAGGATATAGTGGACTAGAAACTAGAAAAAAGTATTATGATTTATGTGTTAGTGTAATCAATTAGATTTTAGTTTATTGGATATACATTAAATAATTATGGCTAAGGAGCTTTTTTCTCCTTAGCCATTTGATTTTATAATAATATATTATTTCCCACAGAGAAAAGTGTTTTAAGATACCTTTACATCAAATCTTCCTTTTAATAGTTCTGAAGTTTTTAAAAGTATATTTAGTGTTTTGTCTGCATAATCACCTAGTAAATTTCGGCTTATATCAAAGTTTTTCCACTCTAAGGCAATGGGCAGTCTGATGTCGCCAGTTAGGCAGTCCCAAAGGGCATCTAAGTTATTACCATAGTAATCTGGAAAATTAAATTCTGATTTAAGTATGGAATGAAGCTTTTCTTTATCGGTAATTTTTGAACCGTCCAATACTATTTTCATATACCCATCTCCTTAATAGAACCAATAGCTGCTCTTCTTATTATAGTCGAAATCAATGAAATGGTTAAGTTAGTATTTTATAGTTTGCCACTTCATAATATATTTAGAAATTCTTTAATAATAACGGGTAAAAGTATTGTAATGATCAGTAGTTCCGTATATTAGGCCGTCATTAGAATATAGAAGTCTATCAGCACCTCTATGTCCCCCGTTATAGTTGATATCACATTCGTGCCAAACTCTACCAGACTTAGTTGGTAAAACTCTTTCAGAGTTTGTGAAAACATCGCCTCCTATGCTTTTACCAGGTGCATAGTCCCAAAGATCTTCTCCAGGTTCCCAACCTAAAGCGTAAGCCTGGGACTTTGTTATATAATTGCTTGGTAAGTGACCATAGACATGGATATAATTTGCAACTCCTTGAAAATCATTTATTACAGCGTAGCTGCTATAAGCAGAAGTTGTAGATGTATATGCCTTAGCTGTACTTGTGAAGTTTGTTACAAATACTGAAGCAAGCATAAAAGTGAATACTAGGAAGAGATTTAATTTTTTTATTAGTTTTTTCATTTTATATCAATCCTCTCAAATATAATAAATAAGTAACGGATCTCATTCTAAGATAGGTTATGTCATGGGAAAATTAACTGTTGAGTTATAATATACTATTTTTATTAGGAATATAACTTTATTTTCTTGTGTTTTAAGTTACTTAGAAAAAGAAATTCATCACTTACAATAACAAATATACAGGAATATGGTACAAATATAAAGAGCTTTTGTAAAGTTTACCTTATTTTAACAAAGTTGTAGCTTTTGTATGATTTTTATAAATTTCTTACAGTTAGTTTGGTGTATTTTGTACAGTTGATAATTTAATTTAACTGTCAGTTGAAGCTTATTTATTTGCTTAGGGTTTATCAAGATGTACCACTTTAATTTTTAGACTGAAAATAAAGCTTTATATGAATCTAAGAAGCTTTATTTTGATAAATTTTATTATGAAGAGGTATATATAGATAATAGCTATAAAATCATAAGAATATTGATATAGGTGGTATTAAAAATAAAACATTATTATAATTAATTTAGGCTCTGTTAATTTCACCAATAGTATTAAACATAGCCTTGATTTAAAGTGATTTAGTTAATAATAATGTTAAGGAGATATGAAGGGGAGTTGTAGGAACCTTCACTGTGAGGATATGGAGCGTTATAGATACCTTAATGGAGGCGAAGAGCTTCTAGATAGCGTAGAACCGCTATGGGAGTTGTTAAATGAATATCATAAGGAGAAATCTATAGACTTCAGAAGTCAGTACGAAAGCTTTACCTTTAATGAAAGGAAAAAGAAGCTGCTGACTTCAAAAGTAATAAATATAGATATAGTTATTGACCCCTTTGATAATTGTATAGGATATTGTATAAGTACTATAAGCCATGATTCAATTGGAGAAATAGACTCTTTATTTTTAAAGGAAGAGGCAAGAAAGTATGGAGTTGGTGACAAATTGATAAGAAGAGCTTTGGAATGGCTAGAAAGCAATAAGGTAAAGAAGAAATTAATAACAGTAGCTTCTGGTAATGAAAATGTAATAAACTTCTATAATAGATATGGTTTTAAAAAGCGTAGGATAGTATTAGAATTTGTTGAAGAGTAGTGTAACTAAATATACTCTAAGAAAAATTAGATACGCAAAAAGGCCGCTGAAGAAAGATAGCTTAAGCGGCTTTTTAATATTAACACCAATATAAAGCTTTTATTATTTCAAGTACAATAAACTTAAAATAGAGAAGTAGTGGAATACACTTCCTCCAATTACGAATAGATGCCATATAGCATGATTATATTTGATTGAATCCTTTATGAAGAAGAATGCACCTACAGTGTAGGAAACCCCTCCAAGGACCAAAAATAAGAACCCGTAAAAAGGCATATTTACATAAAGAGGTCTAATAGCAAACATTATAAGCCAACCCATTACAACGTATAGTACAGTAGATAGTATTTCGCGTTTACCGGTATAAAAGGCCTTTAAAGTGATTCCAACCACTGTACAGCCCCATACAATACCAAATATAGTCCAACCTACTGGTCCCCTTAATACTGTAAGACAAAAGGGAGTATAGCTTCCAGCAATAAGTATAAATATAGACATATGATCAAATTTTCTAAATAATCTTTTTACCTTCTTACCAGGTAAGCTGTGATATAAGGTTGATTCTAGATAAAGTATAACTAAGGTTGAGCCGTATATGGAAAAGCTTACTACATGCCAAGCAGTTCCTTTTAAAGCAGCTAGAACAATTCCGACAACCAAAGCTGCTATTGCAAATGCAGTTCCAATCCCGTGGGTTAGGGAATTCATTAATTCTTCTTTTTTAGTATAAAAATTATCTTCCATTGTTAACTCCTTTCAAAATTCTTAAGATATATGTACAATAAAATAATGATTTCTACTGTAATTGAAAGCATAAAATTTTTTCTAGATTAACCTAGAATCTTAAGTCACTAGAATATCTTTTTTGCAATACAGTAAAAAAATAAAAATTATTTGCTTCATATAAAATATCTTATTCAGATTTCATTTTAATCATATAAATAATATACAGTTTTATTTGTTGACGTTCAATATAAAGGTTAATATATTTATAGTTTTGCCAATATTTTACGTTATGATTAAGATTTGTTCTAAAATAATTTAGATTATGTGAAATATTTCTTAATAAGGTATAACGGAATGGCTTCAAATAAAGTATAATCTAAATAGTAACTAATAACTAAGGATTAATAAAATCATTGGTTTAGTTATAATAGAGAGAACTTCACAGATTTATAAACACCTATGCATTATATTTATTAAAGTATATATACTAAAATTATATTACTAAACAGATATAAATATTAAATTAGAAATTGTAATAGTAAATTAATAAAAAATTTAAAATAAACTTTATTTGATTTAATACAGTATTATAATGTATTATATAAGTGGTAAAAATTTTATATTATAAGTAAATAGTAGAGTCTTATCCTATATATATTTTCCTGGAGTATTATCCAGTATACACCAGTATATAAATTAGCTATAGGTTTAAAATAAGAATATCTCACTAAAGAGGGGTGCTAGAATGAAAACATTTCAATCGCTAATCAATGAAACTTTAGAAGCTGAAGATTTAGAAGAATTGGAAGCAGCAGCAGATTTATTCCAATTTGGTATAGAAAAAGGCTACTACAATAGAAGACAGGTAGATGAGTTTAATAATGCTTACTGGAGCGTAAAAAATAGATATCTAGCTTACGAAATTGCTGAAAAAGTTAAAGCAAATAAGCTAGATCTAATAACCATAGTTTCTAATGCTCCTGCTGAAATAAAGGAAAATAAAAATGAACTTTTAAACTATGTAAATGGTCGTATGAAAGCATTAAAAGGGAAAATAAGCGGAATTAAATAATTTATAGATGTGCCAGCTATACTAATTGATTTTATCCTAGGATTAATGATGGGTGCTATTTCTTTGGAGTATAAGCCAATTAGTTGGTACATCTTTTTTGCTGTACATAAATATATAACAAAGCCTCACTAATGAAATAAATATTAGTGAGGCTTTGTACTTTACGAAACAACAAAACTTCTCATAGATAGCGAGCCGAATTCAATGCCTTCATGAAGAAAGCTTATACTTTCATCTGCCTCTTGAAGAGCAGCTATATATAATAGTGGTAGATAGTGTTCATCAGTTGGTAAAGCTAATTTTTCTGTAATACCCTGAGACTTGTAGTTAATCAAGTTAAGGTGATTATTACTAATTAAAGAATTTGCAATGTAATCATCAAATTTCTTAGCCCAGTCAAATGGACTATCAGAAGCGTCGAAATCCATCTTTCTTAAGTTATGAACAATGTTTCCGCTACCTAGAATCAAATAACCTTCATCTCTTAACTCCTTTAGCTTTTTTCCTAAATTATAATGCTCTTCAGGCGTAAAAGCGTGATTAAGGCTTAACTGAAAAGCTGGTATATCTGCATTGGGGTATAAATGTTTTAATATAGCCCAAGAGCCGTGATCAAGACCCCATTCCTTTGTGGATTTAACTCCAAAGGCCTTTAGGCGTTCATAGGCTCTTATTGCATATTCTGAAGAACCTGAGGGCTTATAGTCCACTTCATATAACTCTCTTGGGAATCCGTAAAAGTCATATATCTGTTTAGGATTATTTTGTATATCTATATAACTACCTTCTGTAAGCCAATGGGCTGAGATAACTAATACTGCCTTAGGTTTTCCTATAGTTTCTCCTAGTTTATTAAGCATCTTTGTATATTCATTAGTTTCAATAGCATTCATAGGGCTTCCATGGCCGATGAAAAGTGCTGGTAATCTATCTTTCATAAATTTATCTCCTATCAAGAATTACTTATAATTAGTTAGTTACTTTTTTATATATAATATAATATACTATACTAATAAGATATAGTTTGCAATAGTTTTTTATTCTTTAATAAATTATATTTTAGATAAAGCTCTGGATAAGTATGCTTAGAGGGCTTAAGTGCAAATATAAGAAAAATAATAATAAGAAAAATCATGGCTAATATAAAAAAATCATATCCAGAGCTAGTAACTATTTAATAATTATATGTAGAAATTAGCTATATTATGAGATAGAATTGTAGTCATATGGTTATAATTGTTAATACAATAAAAAATAGAGAAAATTATGTTTTAGAATTTATTATTGGAATATATAAGAGATTTGTAAAAAATATTGAATCCATATATCTTGAAGAAATATTAAATGATTGAGGTGATAAGATGAAAAACTCAACTCTTTGCTACATAAGAAAGAATAATAAGACCCTTATGCTACATAGAGTAAAAAAGATAAATGATGTACATGAAGGTAAATGGGTAGGTTTAGGTGGTAAGATGGAAAAAGGAGAAACACCTGAGGAGTGCATTAAGAGGGAGGTGTTGGAGGAAAGCGGACTAACATTAAAAAATCCATCTTTAAAAGGGCTGCTTACATTTCCTGCCTTCAAAGATGGTGAAGATTGGTATGTGTTTTTGTTTTCAGCTTCAGAGTATGAGGGTGAACTTACTGAGTCAAATGAGGGCAATTTGAAATGGATTGATGATGAAGATTTGTTAATGCTTCCACTCTGGGAAGGAGATAAGTTGTTTTTAAGTTGGATGAAACAAGATAAATTCTTTTCAGCTAAGTTTGTTTATGAGGATGGTGAGTTGAAAGAATCAAGCTGTATTTTTTACTCTTAATAAAAATACATAATTCTTTCTAGCTAAACCTAGTAATATAAAGAGTTGAATAAATACATATAAGAACCCGCTAAAGAAAATCACTTTAGCGGGTTGTATAAAATATGAATATTTACTTGTAAATTAAGGTGTTAATTTTGACTTTTCTCATATCTCCAGTACATTAAGACTGCTACAATAGTAAAGAATATAGGACCACCTATCATCCAAAGCGTTGATGATAAGTCACCTTTAGTTGCTGGTTCTATTATAGTAAAGAAGTTTGCAAAACCTACTGTTAGAGTTACTATTATAGTAGCTATCAATGCAGTTGTATTGCTTTTGAAAACTGTAAATGGCTTCTTAATCTCCTCTTTTTTCTTAAAGGAAGCAAAAGCTCCTGAAATAAATAAGTAAGGGATAGTCATAGCGACGTTTGTCATAAGTACTAGTCTACTAAAGAAAGCAGCTGCACCTTGACCACCAAAGGAAACCATTAATACAAATACAATAACTATCGCGCATTGAACATACATAGCATTCTTAGGAATTCCCTTTTCAACTATACTCATCTTACCAGGCCATAATTTTGCAGGAGTTCCTTCTATTAATTGCTTTAATGGAGCGTAGGATAAAGTGAAGAAGGCACCAGATAAAGCAAGGAACATAGAAAGACCAACAAATCTAGCAACCCAAGCACCAAGTTGTAAAGCTCCAGCTTCACTTAAGTGGAAGCCAATTCCTAATTGATATCCTAAGTTTTTCATTACTACATAAGCTACATTTCCCATGTGTACACCCTTTACTGAAAGAACATCTGTCCAGTTTGTAAAGATTCCACATAAGAATATTCCTAAGGAGTAACCTATTGCAATAACTATAGCAGCTATTGTTATTCCTTTAGGGAAAGTAACTTCTGCGTTGTCAGTTTCATCAACTAAACCACCAACTACTTCTATTCCACCATAAGCGAATATAGCGAAAACTAAGAAGGATAAAACTGATATAGAGCTTAGATATGAAGGATTTGGTGATGTAGTGAAGGCACTAACGGTTATAGGCTCAGCTACATGACCGCCATTTGCAATTAGAACTACAACTGCACCAACTAATAGAACTATGTTTAATAAAGCAACCGCTGTTCCTCCAACGGAAGTTATTTTTGTTATCTTTTCTAACCCTCTTGAGCCTGTAAAGGTAACCACTGAAATCCATATTACTCCAAGGATTCCTAAAGTTTGTGTGGATCCAAGGCCGAATAATGACCAAGTAGCAGTAGTATCTTTACCGAATATCAGATTTGATAGTGGTATCCATATAGATGAGCATATATTAACCATCCAGATGATATAAGACGCATACCACATGAAAGTTCCTATAAATGCATATCTAGGACCTACTGATTTCTCCATCCATGAATATATTCCACCTTTTTCATTTTTGAAAGCAGCACCATACTCTGCCATCATAAATGCAAATGGAATAAAGAATGTAATTGCGGATATTATGTACCAAGGAATTGCACTATAGCCCATAAGATAAAATGATCTTGGCATGTTTGCAAATCCGAACACTGAAGTAAATATCATTAAAATCAGTGGTACAAGAGTTAATTTTTTCTTGTTTTTACTTTCCATTTTTCTCCCTCCATGAAACATAAAATTTAAAATAACTTAAAAAAATAAACTAACTATAAAATGAAAGTTTTATATATTTTTATTGCAAATAACATTATATACTCTGATGTAACATAATCCATAATCGTTATGACTAAATAAATGGTTAATAAGTTACAAAATTATTAATAAAAAATTAACAACAAATCATTAAAAAAATTTTTATATTAAATAATCATCTTATTTTTAGCAAAAACAATAAATTTTATAAGAAATATTGCTATGTTAACATAAAGATAATTATTAAAATCTATTTAATTCAATTTAAATATGACTGATAAAAATTAAGTTAAAATTCCTAATAAATAAAAAAGGGCTTTAAGATAGCATATTCAAATTGAAGTGTAAATGATCCAGTACTTAGATTAGCCTAAAAAAGAATAAATAAAACTTTAAAAAAATATATTTACAAAATAAGGTTACTTTATTATAATAAATTCATAAAGTGATAAATCGATGAGTAAGAGTAGTAAGCGTACTGAAAGAATTACAGAGAGCTGCAGGCGGTGAGATGCAGTATTTGGACATAGGCTGAATGGACTTACGAGAGGGAGCCGAAAGTTTTAGTAGGTGACACGTATTCCCACGTTATAGGGATAGGATATTGTTATGTATCTGATTAAGAGATTACTTTTTGTTAAGTAAATTGAGGTGGCACCGCGATAATTATCGTCCTCTATATGCATTTTTTGCATGTAGGGGACTTTTTGTTTTTTTAGATATATCCAAAATATATTAATGCCTAGGTGTGTCTATTAATCTTAAAAAAGCATTACCTTTTACTGTCTAGACCAGTATAAAATTTTATAGTAGTTAAACCTAGTAATTTCAATTACTTAGAACAGTATTTAAGAAACTTTTTAAGCTCAGATTTTAATGAGTGATGGCTTTCTAATAACAATTTTAATTTTTGAAATATTTTTAATTTTTAGATAAAGAGGTGGTTAGTATTTTTAGTTATTCAAAAAAAGAATTTGATTTGCTTAGAAAAGAAGGTTATTCCTTAGATTTATATCACAAATTTAACGGAGATGAGATGACACCAATTTCTATATTTTACGCATTAAGAGAAGACAAGATGTTTCTTCTAGAAAGCTCAGTGTTTGAGCCTGAGAAGGGAAGATATAGCTTTATAGGCTTCAATCCTTATGCGGAGATAAAGAGTTCAGGAGAGAATGTTGAAATTACAGAAAATAAGGTCACAGTAGAAAAGACAAGTAAGGTACTTGATGAAGTACAAAACCTTATAGAGAAGATTAACTATAAAGATGAAAACAACATTCCCTTTCAGGGAGGAGCAGTAGGCTATGTGGGCTATGATGTTATAAAGCAATATGAATATATTGAGAGTTCCAATAAGGATGCATTGGGTATTCCTGAAGCGTATCTTATGTTCTACAAAAACTTTATAGTATACGACCATTTCGATAAAAATATCTCTATTCACAGAGTCCTATTAAGAGACGAGAGGAAACAGTACGAGGAAGTTAAAGGAGAGCTATTACAAATAAGAGAGAAGCTTTGCTCATACTCAAAAAACAATAACTTAGAAGCTTATGAAACTTCAAAAAGAGAAGTAAACTCAAATACCACAAAAATAGAATATATGGACATGGTAGATAAGGCTAAAAAATATATAGAAAATGGAGATGCATTTCAAATAGTAGTTTCTCAAAGGTTTAGCTGCAGTTTTAAGGAGGACCCTTTTAAAATCTACAGGCGACTAAGAAGCAAAAACCCATCACCCTATCTTTTCTATATAGATTATATAGATTTTCAGATTGTTGGTTCTTCTCCAGAAAGTCTTGTATCTGTTAAGAAGGATCTTGTAACTACAATGCCTATAGCAGGAACAAGAAAGAGGGGAACTACGCCAGAAGAAGATGAGCTTATAAAAAAAGAGCTGCTTGAAGATGAAAAAGAAGTAGCTGAGCATCTAATGCTTGTGGATCTAGCAAGAAATGATATAGGAAGAATAAGTGAGGTTGGCACCGTTAAGGTTGAAAGACTTATGGAGGTAGAGCTCTATTCTAAGATAATGCATATTGTTTCAAAGGTTACAGGAAAGTTGAAGAAAGGAAGCAAGGCTTTTGATGCACTAAAGTTCTGTCTGCCAGCTGGTACCTTATCTGGTGCACCAAAGATAAGAGCTATGGAAATAATAGAAGAGCTTGAAAAAGAGAAAAGAACAGTCTATGCAGGAGCCATCGGATATTTTTCTTTTAATGGAGATATGGATACCTGCATTGCCATAAGAACTGTGATCTTAAAGGATGGAAAAGGATATGTGCAAGCTGGAGCTGGTATAGTTTATGATTCAGTTCCTGAGACTGAATATGAAGAAAGCTATAATAAGGCTCTTGGAGTACTGGAGGTTATAGAATGATTATACTTATTGATAACTACGATTCTTTTACCTATAACGTTTATCAATATTTAAGCGAACTGGGAGAAGAGGTTAAGGTTTATAGAAACGACAAGATAACTTCTGAGGAAATAAATGCAATTTCACCTGAAGCCTTAATAATATCTCCAGGGCCTGGATACCCAAAGGATGCAGGAAATACCTTGGAAATAATTAATGAAACCTATAAGCAAATACCTATACTAGGAATTTGCCTTGGACACCAAAGCATAGGACAGGTCTTCGGAAGCAACATTGTTAAAGCCAATAAGGTAATGCACGGAAAGACCTCAAAGATAGAGCATAACAACGATGCTTTGTTTAAAGGAATAGAGAGTCCCACAAAGGTTATGAGATATCACTCTCTAGTCATTAGGGACATGGGGACGGAGCTGTTTTCACTAGCAACTTCAGTTGATGATGGTGAGATAATGGCAATAAAGCATGTAAAGTACCCTGTTTACGGTATTCAGTTTCACCCAGAATCAATATTTACACCAGAAGGGAAAAAGCTTCTCTCAAACTTTTTAGATATAAAAGATAATATTAGGAGGAATAAGTGATGAGATCAGAATTTCAAAGTGCACTTAGAAAAGTAACTATAAATGAAAGACTTAGCTTTGAAGAGGCTTATGAAGCAAATAAATATATTTTAAGTGGTGAAGCTGAGGAAGGTGAAATAGGAGCATTTCTTGCGGCGCTTAAGACAAAGGGAGAGCATCCCCAGGAAATAGCTGGTATGGCAAAAGCTATGAGAGAGCTTTCAAGTATTGACTTCGATGTAGAAGATTCCTTTGACAATTGCGGTACTGGAGGAGATTACTCTAATAGCTTTAATATAAGTACCACGTCTGCTTTTGTACTTGCTGGGGCAGGGGTTAAGGTAGCAAAGCATGGTAATAGATCAATATCAAGTAAATGTGGAAGCGCAGATTTACTGTCTGAGCTTGGGGTAAATATTGATCTTTCTAAGGAAAAGGTTAAAAAGCTCATTGATGAGGTTGGAATAGCATTTTTGTATGCTCCTACCATGCATCCAAGAATGAAATATGTAATGAAAGTAAGAAAAAATCTTGGTATACCTACTGTTTACAATATTCTTGGACCTTTGACCAACCCTTTAAATCCTAGCAACCAGTTAATAGGTGTATACAAAAAAGAGCTTGTCAAAGATCTTTGTGAGGCTCTTAAGCTTTTAGGAAAGAAGAGAGCTTTGGTTATAAATGGAGACAATAGGCTGGATGAAGGTACTTTAGATGGAGATAATTATTGCGCCTTTTTGGTAAATGGAGAAGTTAATAATATGGTTATCAAAAGTAGCGATTACGGAATAGATAGGATAGGCTTAGAGAGTTTAGCTGGTGGAGATGCGAAGGAAAATAGCAGAATAACCTTGTCAATATTGAATGGAGAGAAGAGTCCTTATAGAGAAGCAGTGGTATTTAATTCAGCTCTTGGTATTTTTGCTAGCGGAGTTTGCGAGGATATAAGGTCTGGTATAGATATGGCAAAAGACATATTAGACTCAGGTAAGGCAATGGAAAAACTGGAAAGTTTAATCGAGGAGAGCAATAAAATATGAAAAATTTCTTAGAAAAGATTCTAGAACTTAAAGAAGCAGAAGTACAAGAGCTCAAGCTTAAATATGAAGAACAGGGTTTCCCTAAAAGAAATAGAGCTTTTCATTCTTTCGTGGAAGGTTTTAAATATAATGATTTTAAGATCATAAGCGAGATAAAGAAAGCTTCACCCTCTAAAGGAGCTTTGAATATGGAGCTGAAACCAGAGGTTAAAGCCTTAGAGTATGTAGCTAGTGGCGCAGACTGTATATCTGTTTTAACAGAAAAGCATTTCTTCAAAGGAAAGGAAGAAGATCTTTATGAAGTATGCGAAGCAGTTTCCATACCTGTATTAAGAAAAGACTTTATAATAGACTCGGTGCAGTTATATCAAAGTTTAAGTCTAGGTGCAGATTTGGTGCTTTTAATAGCTGCAATTAACTCAAAGGAAAGCCTAAAGAGGCTTTATGAGGAGGCACTAAGCCTAGGCCTTGAGGTATTAGTAGAAATCCATGATGAAGAGGACTTAGAAAAGATAAAAGAGCTTAAGCCAAAGCTTATAGGAATTAATAATAGAAATCTTAAGACCTTTGAAGTAAATGTTGAAAATACAATTTCCTTAAAGGAAAAGATGGACTTTCCAGATAGTTATATCATATCTGAGAGTGGTTTTGACTCTCTTGCTAAGGTTGAAAAGGTTAAACAGAAAGGGATAAGAGGAGTTTTAGTAGGAGAGGCCTTTGTTACTTCAAGTAACTTTAAGGAGCTACTATTAAGCTTTAAAGGAGGCTCAGATTAATTATGAAAACACTTGTAAAGATATGTGGAATAAAAGATGTAGATACTGCTTTGGCATGTAGTGAATTAGGTGCTGATGCCTTAGGCTTTGTATTCTGTAAAAGTATAAGAAAAATTGAACCTTTAGAAGCCAGAGCTATAATAGAAAAGCTTCCTAAGGAGATATTGAAAATCGGAGTTTTTATGAATAATTCTCTTGAAAAAGTAAAAGAGATTCAAAGAATATGTAAATTGGATGTGGTTCAGCTCCATGGTGAAGAAAGTGCTGATTATTGCAAAAGCCTAGAAGTACCATATATAAAAGCTTTTAAGTCTAATGCCTTGGACTTTCAACAAATGGCAAAATACCATTGCTTTGGATATCTTGTGGACTCTCCAAAGGATTTTACAGGAGATATGATAGGTAAGGTTTTTGACTGGGAGTCTATAAAGTCGGTACCAGAAGAAATAAGAAGCAAGCTCATATTAGCTGGTGGTCTTAATGCCTCCAACGTGTTAGGCGCCATAAAAGAGGTAAGTCCATTTATGGTAGATGTGAGCAGCGGTGTAGAAACAAATAGAATAAAGGATTTAAATAAGGTTGAAGAATTTATAAGGAAGGTGAGAGATTTTGAAAGAAATTAAAGACTATGCAATGCCTGATGAAAGAGGACATTTTGGAAACTACGGAGGAAGGTTTATTCCAGAAACCTTAATGAACTCAGTTATTGAACTAGAAAAAGCTTATTTAAAATACAAGGATGATGAAGCGTTTAAGAATGAGGTAGAGTACTATCTTAGAGACTATGTTGGAAGAGAAACACCGCTTTATTACGCTAAGAATCTTACTGAGTACTGTGGCGGAGCAAAGATTTACTTGAAAAGAGAGGACCTTAATCACACTGGTGCTCATAAGATAAACAATACTATAGGACAAGTGATATTAGCTAAAAGGATGGGAAAGAAAAAAATAGTAGCAGAGACAGGAGCTGGACAGCATGGTGTTGCAACAGCAACAGCAGCAGCTTTATTTGGTCTTCAATGCAAGATTTTTATGGGAGAAGAAGATATAGAAAGACAAAAGTTAAATGTGTTTAGAATGAAGATGCTAGGAGCAGAGGTAGTTCCAGCTAAAAGTGGAACGAAAACCTTAAAAGATGCTGTTAATGAAGCTTTAAAATACTGGGTTAGTAATGTGTTTGATACCCACTATGTTATGGGTTCAGTATTAGGGCCGCACCCTTTTCCTATGATTGTTAGAGATTTTCAGAGCGTTATAGGCAAAGAGACAAAGAAGCAGCTTATGGAGCAAGAAGGAAGACTTCCAGATGCAGTTATTGCCTGCGTTGGTGGTGGAAGTAATTCTATTGGCATGTTTTATCCATTTATAAAAGATGAAAATGTAGAATTAATAGGAGTTGAAGCTGCAGGCGAGGGAGTAGATACTGAAAAGCATGCTGCAACCATAACAAAGGGTGAAGTAGGAGTTCTTCACGGTAGCATGATGTATATACTTCAAAATAGAAGTGGACAGATACAAGAGGCTTATTCTATATCGGCAGGATTGGACTACCCTGGCGTAGGACCAGAGCATTGCTATCTTAAAGATATTGAAAGAGCCAAATATTCTTATATAGATGATGAAGAAGCCTTGGAAGGCTTCAAGTTACTGACGAAGCTTGAAGGTATAATTCCAGCTATGGAAAGTGCTCACGCTATTGCGCATACCGCTAAGATAGCCAAGAATTACGGAAAAGATAAGATAATAGTTTTATGCCTTTCAGGTAGAGGAGACAAGGATGTAGAAAGAGTAAGTGAGATTTTGGGGGTGAGTTTAGTTGATTAGAGCTGCTATAGAGAAGTTACAAGAGGAAAATAAGAAGGCCTTTGTACCCTATATAATGTTTGGAGAGAAGTCTATTGAGAGCACTAAGAATACCATACTTAGACTGGCAGAGCTAGGTGCCACAGCAATAGAGATAGGAGTGCCTTTTTCTGATGCTGTAGCTGATGGAGACAGGATACAAGAAGCAGGTAACAAGGCTATTGCAAATAAAGTAAATTTGAAAGTGATTTTTGAAACAATAAAAGAACTTCGAAACAGTACTTCAGTGCCACTTATACTGATGACCTACCTTAATCCTATAATAAATTATGGCTTAGAAGCTTTCTTTACTACAATGGAGGAGGTGAAGGTCAATGGACTAATTGTACCAGATCTTCCGCTAGAGGAATTTGATTTTGTACTTCCTCATATAAAAGGTAAGGATATAAGCTTAATACCTTTGTGCGCAATAACCAGTGGAGAAAGTAGAATTGAGAAAATCTCTAAAGCAGGAGATGGCTTTTTATATGCAGTTACTGTAGCTGGGGTTACAGGGGTTAGAAAAAGCTTCAATGAAGGAACTATAGAGTTTTTAAAGAAAGCAAAAGAAATATCAGCTTTACCTGTGTTAGCGGGCTTTGGTATATCTAATCCTGACCAGGCTAAGAATGTGGCAAAATATTGCGATGGTGTTGTTATTGGAAGCAAGGTCATGGAACTAATTGACAACGAAGATTATGAAAGCATAGAAAAAATAATCAGCGCTTTGCAGGGATAATCATATTTATTCTTTGCACAAGTTCATACAAGTATCAGATGATTCATCAATTAATTTCAACACTGTGCTTTAACAGAGTCTATATTTTAAATTTTCCAAAAAATATATATTGTAAAAGTTTACTAAGGGTTGACAAATAATTTCTAAAGGATTATGATTTTATAAATTGATAGATTAAAATACCAATGGAGGTAATTATGCTAAACAATATTAGAGTTAGATTAGAACAAGTTAATAGCTTTTTTTACTTTTTTAGCTGGGGTTATTTTTATAACGCTGGTTACTTGTTCTGCAATCGAATAAAGAAATCTCTAATGAGTTAGCTTAATACATTCTAAGGTGGAAATGTCATAATTCGGTAAATCTTAAGGCTCATTAGTGGGCCTTATTTTTTTTACTGTTTAGGAGAATATAAAAAAAATACTAGTTTAAACCTAGCGATATAAATAGCTAGAAAAGGCTATTTATGGTAAACAGTAAAAAAGAAAACTTATTCGCCTGCCAGATTTTCCTCATATGCATTCGGAAAGGCAGATGCGCAAAAAACTCACTGAAGAAGATCACTTCAGAGACTTTTTTACTCTTATATGAATTTATAACACTGATAAAACTTTGGATAAGTATCCTTAGAAAACTTAAAGAATGCTGTAATCAAATCTTTTATTATCTGTGGTTCATATTTAATATGAGTAACTTTTAATTTATTAATAACATGTTCATTATATCAAGTTTACTAATTTTATATAAAATATATATTAATTTTGAAAGGGGCTATATTATGATTATTATTTTAAAACACAAAACACCAAAAGAAGAGGTACAAAAACTAGTTGTTGAGCTTGAAAAACTTGGGGTTCATGTTCATTTATCGGAAGGGTCAGAAAAGAGTATCATAGGACTTATTGGAGATACCACAAAGATTGATCCAACAAAAATTGAAGCTAATAGAAATGTGGAGAAAGTTATGCATGTACAAGAACCTTATAAAAAAGCTAATAGACTATTCCATCCCGAAGATTCAGTTATAAAGATTGGGGATGCAGAAATAGGTGGGAAAAATATATGTTTAATTGCAGGACCATGTTCTGTAGAAAGTGAAACGCAGATAACAGAGATAGCGAAAAACGTTAAAGAGTCTGGGGCTAAACTACTAAGAGGAGGAGCTTTCAAGCCAAGGACTTCGCCTTACAGCTTCCAAGGACTTGGAATGGATGGACTTGATTTACTACAGGTTGCAAGAAAGAATACAGGACTTCCTATAGTTACAGAAATAATGTCCACTAGCCAGCTTGATAGATTTGCGAGAGATGTAGATGTGATACAAGTTGGAGCTAGAAATATGCAAAACTTCGATTTGTTAAAGGAACTTGGCAAGATAGATAAGCCTATATTACTAAAAAGAGGTTTATCAGCAACAATTGAAGAGCTTCTAATGTCAGCTGAATATATAATGGCTGGAGGTAATGAAAAGGTGATACTTTGTGAAAGAGGAATAAGAACCTTTGAAACCTACACAAGAAACACTTTAGATTTGAGTGCTATACCTGCTATAAAGAAGCTAAGTCATCTTCCAGTTATTGTTGACCCAAGTCATGCTGCTGGAATGTGGTGGATGGTAGAACCATTGTCAAAGGCTGCAGTTGCAGTTGGAGCAGATGGACTTATAATAGAAGTTCATAATGATCCTGCAAATGCGTTATGTGATGGACAGCAGTCAATAAAACCTGAAGTATTCGAAAACCTAGTAAAAGACCTTAAAAATATAGCTACTGCTGTAGGTAGAGAGATTAAATAAGAGAGATGTTAGAATACTATGTTGAAATTAAGTGATTAATCATCTCCTTCATAGCCACTTAATTTCAACAATGTTATTAAGCGTAGAATAAATATGTATATAATTAAGGGAGATTATCATGAATTTAAAGGTTAATCTAACGAACAATTCATACGAAATTATCATAGAAAAGGGAAGTATAGCTAAAAGCGGACAGCAGATAAAGAAGGTATTTAAAGGGGAAAAAATAGTAGTAATAACAGATAAGAATGTGCATGAACATTATGGAAGCACTGTTCGTAACTCTTTAGAAAAAGAAGGCTTTTCTGTGGGACAGATAATACTTGAACCGGGGGAAAAGACAAAAGGCTTTGAGAGTCTTATATATATATACAACAGCTTATCGGACTTTAACTTAACGAGAAGTGACTTGATAGTAGCCTTAGGGGGAGGAGTTATAGGAGACCTAGCAGGTTTCGTAGCTTCAACTTATCTCAGGGGAATAGACTTTGTACAAATACCTACTTCACTTTTAGCACAGGTGGATTCATCAGTTGGAGGAAAAGTTGCAGTAGATCTAGAAAAAGGAAAGAATCTAGTAGGAAGTTTTTATCATCCTAAACAAGTAATAATAGATCCAGAGGTTTTAGCTACTTTATCTGAAAGATTTTTCTTTGATGGGTTAGCAGAGGTTATAAAATACGGTGCCATTAGTGATAAAGATTTATTTGATGAACTCATAAGTTTTAATAACAAAGAAGAGCTTATGGCAGAGATAGAAAATGTTATTTATAGGTGTGTGGATATTAAAAGACAGTTCGTAGAAAAGGATGAAAAAGATAAAGGGGATAGGATGCTTTTAAACTTCGGACACACTTTAGGCCATGCTATCGAAAAGTATTATAATTATGAAGCTTATACTCACGGAGAAGCAGTAGCTATAGGAATGTACTATATAACTAAGCTTGGAGAAGCTAAAGGCCTTACTGAGATAGGTACTAATAGAAATATTAAGAATATTTTAGCAAAGTATAATCTACCTTGGAAGGTTAACAATTTAAAAATAAAAGAATTGGTGGACACAATAAAGCTAGATAAGAAAAATTTAAACGGCAGTTTAAATATTATATTGATAAGTGAAATAGGTAAAAGTGAGATATATAAAACAACCTTAGATATATTTGAAGACTTAGATTTGGAGGAGAGAGAATGAAAAAAGTTGAGATAAAGCCCAAAAAGCTAATTGGGAATATAAACATTCCGCCATCTAAGAGCATGGCTCATAGAGCTATTATATGTGCAGCACTAGCTAAGGGAGAGAGCTTGATCACCAATGTTGATTTTTCTGATGACATCATAGCTACCCTAGGAGCTATAGCAAACCTAGGTGCTCATTACGAAAAAGGTGATACTTGGGTTAAGGTAACAGGTGGAGACTTGAAGGCTAAGGACAATGCCATAGTTGACTGCAATGAATCTGGATCTACCTTAAGATTTATAGTTCCTTTATTTCTTGTAGAACATAACAAAGTAACCTTTGTTGGAAAAGGGAATCTAGGTAAAAGACCACTAAAGCCTTATTACGAGATTTTCGAAGAACAGGGCATAGAGTATTATAATAAGGAAGGAATTCTTGAATTAAAGATTAATGGAAGCTTAAACAGTGGAGAATTTCATGTAAGAGGAGATGTAAGCTCTCAATTTATAAGTGGATTATTGTTTACCTTACCACTTCTTAATGGTGATTCAAGGATTGTAATAACAACTAACTTAGAATCTAAAGGTTATATAGACCTTACCTTAGACATGCTAAAGAAGTTTGGGATAGATATTGTAAATAATGATTATAAAGAGTTTGTAATTAAAGGAAATAGTTTCTACAAGGCTACTAAATATGAAGTGGAAGGTGATTTTTCTCAGTCTGCCTTTTATTTGGTCGCTAGCTGTCTAGGTAATGAAGTAGAGCTGTCAAAGCTGAATCTTGAAAGTCTTCAAGGAGACAAAGAGATATTAGCTATCCTAAATAGAATGGGAGCTAATATTAGTGTTTCAGAGGATAAAGTTTCACTAAAGGTGGAAGAATTAGTAGGAATCACTGTTGATGCAGCGCAGTGCCCAGATATAATTCCAGTGGTAGCGGTAGCAGCTGCACTAGCAAAAGGTACTACAAATATAATAAATGCCGGCAGGTTAAGAATAAAAGAATGCGATAGATTGAGTGCCATAGCCTCAGAATTAAATAAATTAGGCGCAAAGGTACGAGAAGGCGAAGATTACATGGTTATAGAAGGGGTTGAAAGTCTTAAGGGGGGAGAGGTTAGCTCCTTTGAGGATCACCGTATAGCAATGAGTTTAGCCATAGCGGCAACCTGCTGTAAAGAAAAAGTTATAATAAACAATCCACAATGTGTAAAAAAGTCATACCCAGGCTTTTGGCAAGACTATAAATCATTAGGGGGTGAGTTAAATGAGTGGAGTGTGGGGCAGTAATATAAAGCTATCTATTTTTGGAGAGTCACATGGAGGAGCTATAGGTATAAACATTAGCGGACTTCCAGTTGGAAAAGCTATAGATGAAGAAGAAATTTATAAAGAAATGCAAAGAAGAGCTCCAGGAAGAAGCAACCTTGCAACAGCTAGAAAAGAAGAGGATAGAGTTGAGATACTCAGTGGAGTATTTAATGGTAAGACAACAGGAGCACCACTTTGCGGAATAATAAGAAACAACGATACCAGATCTAAAGATTACAGCAAACTGAAAGATGTTATGAGACCAAGCCATTCAGATTATCCAGCCTCAGTTAAGTATAAAGGTTTTAATGATTACAGAGGAGGAGGACACTTCTCCGGCAGAATAACAGCTCCTTTAGTATTTGCAGGAGCTATAGCAAAATCAATTCTAAAAGAAAAGGGCATTAACATAGGTGCCCATATAAAATCCATTGCAGACATTGAAGATGAAGAATTTAATCCTATATATATTGATAGTACTGTTCTAGATACTTTAAAAGAAAAAGATCTCCCATTAATAGATGACGATAAAAAAGCTCTTATGGAGCACAGAATTCTTTCTGCAAAGATGGAAGGAGACTCCGTAGGAGGAGTGATACAGTGTGCTATAACTGGCGTAGAAGTAGGAGTTGGTGATCCGTTCTTTGATTCTCTTGAGAGTACCATAGCCCATCTAGCCTTTTCAGTTCCAGCAGTTAAAGGTATAGAGTTTGGAAAAGGCTTTGAACTCTCAAAGCTTAAAGGTTCTGAAGCCAACGATTCTTACTACTATGAAGGGGAAAAAATAGCTACAAAAACTAATAATAATGGTGGAATTTTAGGTGGACTTACCAATGGAATGCCAGTACTTTTCAATGTAGCCATTAAACCAACAGCTTCAATAATAAAGTATCAAGATACAGTAGACATAGATAAAAAAGAAGATACTAAGCTTCAAATTGAAGGAAGACATGATCCTTGTATCGTAACTAGAGCCGTAGTGGTTATTGAGGCAATTGCTGCTTTGGCATTACTTGACTTAATGGAAGGGGAATTTTAATGAATGATATAGAAGGTTATAGAAAGTCTATAGATGACATAGATAAGAAGATAGTGGAGTTATTTGAAGAAAGAATGAAGGTTGTAACAAAGGTAGCAGAATATAAGAAGAAAAACAACGTTCCTATCTTTAATGGAAACAGAGAAAATCAAGTGATAGAAAAAAATGTTGCTTTAGTTGAAGAGGAAGACTTAAAACCTTTTGTAAAAGAGTTTTTATTGTCAATGATGGATATAAGCAAGGAATATCAGTCACTAGAGCTTTCTAAAAATGATATAGCTAAAGCTTCTATTAATGAAGAAAAACCTTTCTATAAAGAAGAAAACTTAAGATTAGGCTATCCAGGGGTTAATGGCTCTTACTCAGAAGAAGCACTACTTCAGTTCTTTGGTATAAGACACAATACTTCAAACTATGAAAGATTTGAAGATGTGTTCAAGGCCTTAGCTAAGGATGAAATTGATTTTGGGGTTTTGCCTATTGAAAATTCTTCCACAGGTGCAGTTAAGGAGGTTTATGATCTTTTACGAAAGTATGGTTTTTATATTGTAGGTGAAAAGTGCTTAAAGATAGAACATCATCTGTTAGGGGTAAATGGAGCAAAGGAAGAGGATTTGAAAGAAATATATTCTCACCCTCAAGGAATAGAGCAGTGTAGTGGATATTTAAACAGCTTAGAAGGTGTAAATGCCGTACCAGATCTAAATACAGCCATAAGTGCTGAGCGTGTAAGCAAAGCTGGCGTAAAAGAAAAAGCAGCTATAGCTTCTAAGAGAGCGGCAGATATATTCAACCTTTCTATAATTAAAGAAGGCATAAGTAACGAAAAAGATAACTTTACCAGGTTCATTGTAGTAGGAAAGAACATTATAAATAGAATAGAAAATAATAAGATATCCTTAGTTTTTGCAGTTGAAAATAAGGCTGGAGCTTTATTCAATGCTTTAAAGTGGTTTTCAGTAAACAATCTGAACATGACTAAGATTGAGTCTAGGCCTATAGCAAAAGAGCCTTGGAGATATTTCTTCTATATAGATTTCGAGGGAAATATAAAAGATGTAGTGGTAAAAGACTTATTAGAGCTCTGCGAAAAAAATACTTCCTATTTTAAACTTTTAGGAGTGTATAAAAGGGAACTGGAGTGTAATTAAAAGCTTAAAGAAAGTATAGTTTGTAGGGGTGGAAAAATGAATGCATTGGGGTTAATAGGTGAGAGACTAGGGCATAGTCTTTCGCCACAAATTCACAAGAAAGTATTTGAAAAACTTAATTTGAACGCAAGCTTTTCCTTATATGAAATAAAGCCTGAGAATATAGGAATGGCTGTGCAAGCTTTAAAGGTTTTAGGTATAAAAGGAGTAAATGTAACCATACCTTATAAAGAAATACTTATGGATCAGCTTGATGTTATATCAGAAGAAGCAAAAGGTATAGGAGCAATAAACACTATAAAAATAGAACAAGATAAGACCATAGGTTATAATACTGATTACTTCGGCTTTGGAGAGCTTCTTATAAGAAATGAAGTGCAGGTAGAAGGCAGGACTTTTGCAGTGCTTGGAACTGGAGGAGCTTCAAAAGCTGTAGTGCAGTATATTAAGGATAAAAAAGCTGGAAAGATATATATAGTTTCTAGAGATAAGGAAGCGGCTTTAAATAAATACCCTGAATATAGTTGCCTTAGCTATTCAGAACTAGAACAATTAAAGGATATAGAAGTAATAATAAATACAACGCCAGTAGGAATGTATCCTAAGGTAGGTTTTTCACCTATAGGAGATACTGTAATACAAAAGTGTAATACAGTTGTAGATATAGTGTATAATCCTTTGGAAACAGAGCTTTTAAAGAGAGCAAAAGCCTTAGGAAAGAAGACCGTAGATGGGCTTTACATGCTTATAGCTCAGGGGATAAAAGCAGAGGAAATATGGCTTGAAAGAGAGCTATCTTATGATATTGGCGAGGAACTATATGAGGAGCTAAGTAAACTTATAAATAAATAACTTTATAAAGTAGAACTTTGGGGGAGAATTATGAATATAACTATAGTGGGGCTAGGTGTAATAGGCGGTTCCTTTGCTAAAGCATTAAAGCCTTTAGAGGAACATCAGGTCTATGGTATAGATAATGATATTAGTACTTTGAATAAGGCAGAAGAGCTTGGAATAATAAAAAAAGGATATTTGGACGGAAAAGAACCTTTAGAGCTATCTGACTTAGTAATTCTTTGTATATATCCAATGTCTGTACTGAATTTTGTAAACAGCAATAAGCAATATTTTAAACCAGGGGCCATAATTACAGATGCTACTGGAGTAAAAGGGATAATGGTGGATGATATCCTAGAGTCAGTTGGAGAAAATATTGATTTTGTATTTGGACATCCCATGGCTGGAAGAGAAAAAAAGGGAATTGATTTTGCATCAGCAGAAGTATTTAAGGGGGCAAATTATATAATAACTCCTCATCATGGAAATAAGACTGAGAGTATTAATGCTGTTGAAAAACTAGCATATTCAATAGGGTTTTCTAATGTTAAAAAGGTAAATCCTTATGAGCATGATAAGATAGTTGCATACACTTCCCAGCTACCACATGCTATGGCAGTAGCATTGGTAAATAGCGATGATGGCAGATATCCAACAGGAGAGCTTATAGGTGATAGCTATAGAGATCTCACTAGAATTGCCAATATAAATGAAGAGTTATGGAGTGAACTTTTTTTATCCAATAGAGAGAATTTAATAAGCACCATTGAAGTTTTTCAAGAGAAGCTTGAGGATATAAAAAAATCCTTGGTCAATAATGATAAAGAGAAGCTAGTAAAAATCTTTAAAGAATCCTCGAGTAGGAGGGAAAAACTTTAAGAATGGTGGTGTAGTATGCGTAAGTTCTTAATAATATCATTGTCCATAGTGTTTATTATCATAGCTTTTGCAGCTGGTTTTCTAATTGCTGGAGGAAAGCTGCATATAAATGATGCTTCTTTCAATAGTACTAAAGCTGATGAAAATAAAAATTCTAATGATACAGGTGAAAGTACCGTTCCACCTGTAGTGGAAAAAGATCCGATAAAGGAAAAAGTAAAGTCATTAACTTTAGAAGAGAAGATAGGACAGCTTGCCATTATAGGCTTTGATGGCACAGAGATGAACGATAATATTAAAGAACTTATACAGAATTACCATGTTGGTGGAGTGATATTTTTTAAAGAAAATATAACTAGTCGTAGCCAAACTTTGAGTTTGGTTGAAGCTATGAACCATTATAATGAAAATGCAGTTCCTTTATTTTTAGCTGTTGACGAAGAAGGTGGAAGAGTTTCGAGAATTCCTAGTGAGTACTTAAAGCTACCTAGCAGTGGATATATTGGAAAGAAGAATAACGAAGTTCTTTCTAATAAAGTAGGAGAAGTTTTAGGTGATGAAGTAGGTTCTTTAGGACTAAATCTTGACTTTGCACCAGTTCTAGATATTAATAGCAACCCTAAAAATCCTATAATAGGAGATAGAGCATTTGGAAATAATGCTGATTTAGTATCAAGGCTTGGGCTATCAACCATGAAGGGCATTCAGTCTAAAGGAATAATATCTGCAGTAAAGCATTTTCCAGGACATGGAGATACTTCTGTAGATTCTCATAAAGGGCTTCCTTTAGTTAATAATGATCTGACCAGGCTTAGAAACTTTGAGCTGATACCATTTAAAAAGGCCATAGATAATGGGGCTGATATGGTAATGGTAGCTCATATATTATTGCCCAAGTTAGACAGTCAGTACCCAGCTTCATTATCTAAGAATGTAATAACTGATTTACTTAGGAAGGAATTAGGCTTCAATGGCGTTATTATAACCGATGATATGACTATGGGTGCAATTACCTTAAACTATGATATAAACAAAGCAGCGGTGACCTCACTAAAAGCAGGTAGTGATATAGTTTTGGTTTGTCATGATTTTAATAAAGAGAAGACTGTTCTAGATTCAATAAGAAATGCAGTTAAGAATAAAGAATTAACCGAAGAGCAAATTGATGACAAGGTCTATAGAATATTAAAGCTTAAAGAAAAATATAAATTAGGGCAGCAAGGCCCTCAGCAGTACAATATTCAAGATATAAATAATAGGATTAAGCAGTTGCTTAAGTAGAGATATAAGATATTGTAGAATATTAAAATTTTTTTGTTAAATAAAATTAAGTGGTTTGTCATCCTACGCTTCAATTAACTTGTGCAAAGAGTCATTTAATTATCTAGTAGCTAGCTTCATAACATTTCTTAAATAAGAACTTTTAAATAATATTTCTATACAGAGGCTTTTAAAAAAAGTTATATAACTAATAAAAATTCACTGAAGTAGTTTCAGTGAATTTTTCATTGTTCTTATTTCTCGTATATCTCCAAAGGAAGATGATCAGGGTCTTCGAAGAAAGTAAACTTCTTTTTGGTAAGCTCATCTATTCTTATAGGTTCAGTTATAATAGCCTTTTCGTTTAATTCACGAACAGCTTCATTTATGTCATCTACCTCAAAGGAAAGATGTCTTAACCCTCTAGCTTCAGGATAGCTAGGCCTTTCAGGACAGTTTGGAAAAGAGAACAATTCTATCTGATAAACTCCATTAACATTTAAATCAAGTTTATAAGAATCTCTTTCTTTTCTATATATTTCTCTTTCTACAGTAAATCCAAGTTTATTTACATAGAAATCTTTTGATTTTTTATAATCAGAACAGATTATAGCGATATGATGTATTTTATTTATTTTAATCATTATATCCTCCTAAAGATGTTTAATTTACAAAAAAATAATAAAGCCCTGTAATATGCTCGTAATGAATACTTTTGCACAAAGCTTTGACTTAAGGGTTTTATGAATAAAAGTGTAGCATAAATAGTATTTTCCTTCAATATACACAAGGCGTGGATAAGCTTTATAGTTACCACCGTAAAAACAGCCTTTAAAAAGTGGATTTTGTATGGAAGCTGTACATCTATATTTATGCTGTTTAAAAGTAAAATTTATGAAGATAAAGCTTCGTAGCTTCCTGGAAAATATTATTTTAAGTCAAGGATTGAAGTAGTTTATCTTTTTAGAAGGATATCTATAAATATGCGTAATTAAGATGGTGAAGAAATTATATTTTAAACTAAGTTACAATTTGTTTATTAATATATAAACTTATTAAAAATATGTTGATAATATATTTGTCATTGCATATAATGTTAGTGAGGTGATTATATGGAAAAAGATTATTTGTTTGATTTTAGCCTAGACATAATTGAGAAAGGGTACTTTTATGATGAAAAAAATAAGCACTACAAATGCTTGATTTGTGAAAGTATCTTTGAAAAGGGAAGAGTATACAAAATAGGAGAAGAATTTTACGATGCAGAGAAAAGCTGTGAAAAGCATATAAATGAGGTTCATGGCGACATGTTTGATTTTCTTATAGATAGAAATAAGAAAATAACTGGCTTAAGTGACAACATGAAGGAATTTATAAAGTTCAGTCATCAGGGGCTTAACGATAAAGAAATTGGAACTAATATGGGCTTGTCAGCGTCTACAGTGAGAAGTTATAGATTTAAGCTTAAGGAAAAAGAGCTTCAAGCTAAAGCCCTTCTAGCTATTTTAGATTTAATGAAAAATAATTCACAGGAGGTAGAGGATAAGGAAATGTCAAAATTTGTGAATGCACATTTATCAGCAACAACTTTAGATGATCGCTATAATATAACTGAAGAAGAACGGAGAGAGGTGTTGAAGAATTACTTTGATGACAATGGTGCCCTTAAGGTATTTCCATCAAAGGAGAAGAAAAAACTTGCAGTACTATCTCAAATAGTAACTAATTTTTCTAGAGATAAAAAGTATACTGAAAAAGAAGTTAATGAGGTTTTAATGAGAATATTTGATGACTATGCTACTATAAGAAGATGCCTTATAGAATATGGCTTTTTTGATAGGAAGAAAGACTGCAGCTATTACTGGGTAAAACAATAAAAAACTGCTAACCCCAACTAGGACTATATATTTATATAATTATATGAATATATAAAGTTTTGATTTTATAAGTATATAATCATAAGAATTTAAGAATTTTACTTTTTAACTTGTTTAATTTCAAGCAAATTTACTTTTCTTATTAATATGGTTTTTCTAATGTACAGGAGGAAAATCTTGTGGTCACCATAATTATTTATACTGCTTACCCTAGATAGGTGTTCTGAACCATTGATATTACTAGTTGTCACTAACACAAAAATATACTTTACTAGACAGTAAAAAAGCGATGCATAAAGAATGGGGAAACCATCTTTATACATCGCTAAACTTTAGAAAGCCCAGTTACCTGACTTGAATATTTGTATTACTTCGCCTTCATTTGTAGTACCTATAATGTTAAGATCTTCAGTACCAACCATGAAGTCTATATGAGTTAAGGATTGATTAGCTCCTCTTTTTTCAAGCTCTTCTTCACCTAGGTTTTCTCCATCCTTCATGTTTATAGAATAAGAAGCACCAATTGCTAAGTGGCAAGACGCATTTTCATCATAAAGAGTGTTGAAGAATATAACACCTGAATTTGATATAGGAGAGTCATAAGGTACTAAAGCTACTTCTCCTAAATAGTGTGAACCTTCATCTGTTTCAACTATGCTCTTTAAAACATCGTAGCCTTTAGCAGCAGTAAAGCTAACTATTCTTCCATTTTCAAAGGTTATTGAGAAGTCATCGATTAAGTTACCACCATAGTTTAATGGTTTTGAACTATAAACTATACCATTTACTCCTGTTTTCTTTGGAAGGGTGAAAACTTCTTCTGTAGGCATGTTTGCTATAAATTCTACACCATCATTGGTATAGTCTGCACCACCTGCCCAGATATGACCTTCTGGAAGCTCTATAGTTAAGTCAGTACCTTTTGCATTTGTGTATTGAAGAGTTTTGAAGTTTTTGGAATTAAGGAAAGTCATCTTTTCTTTTAAGGTAGCCTTATGCTTATCCCATGCAGCCACTGGATCTTCACTGTCAACTCTTACAACCTTAAATATCTGCTCCCATAAAAGTTCTACAGCTTCTTCAGCAGTATTATTTGGGAAAACCTTTGTAGCCCAACCTACAGTTGGAATAGAAACTATAGACCAAGAGTTTCTATTGCTCATAAGTCTTTCGCTGAATTCCTTTAATGCTATTTGAGAAGCTTTTTGATTTCTACCAATTCTCTTTGGATCTACATCTTTTAATAGCTCTGGATCAGAAGCAGATATGCTCAAGAAAGCAGCGCCTTCTCTAGCTGGACATATTCTAGCATCTGCTAACCATTGTGGTATGGTATCAAAGGTTTCTTCAGGAGCTTTTAAATATCTTATTTTATTTGATATCTCGTCATTCCATTGGATAATTACATCCTTTGCTCCTACTTCGTAAGCTATTTCAGCAGCTAATCTAGTAAATGGAGCACATTCTATTGGAGAGCTTATAACTAGCAATTGATCTTTTTGTATGTTAACACCAGTCTTTACTGCAAGCTCAGCATATTTTCTTAATAATTCATCTTTCATATGAACACCTCTCTTGTAAAAAGTACTTTATATAAGATTTTACCAAATCATAGTAATAAGTTAAATCGTTTCTTAATAAATTTTTACTAATTCTTGAGAAATTAATGCAAAACATGAATTAATAAAATTATTATGAGAAAAATCATTATAAGGAATAATATTTGTAGATATATTAAAAGATATTTATATTTTATTCTACATACATTGAATATGCTTTCATTTACTAAGTATTTGGCTTAGTGTGGTTGGAAAGAAATAGGGTTTATATTATAATAAATAAGTAGAGTTTTAGATTAAATCTTTAATGTTAAAATTAGTGTTTCATATTTTAAGGAATGTTTATAAATAGCTCACAGTTGCATTGAAAGAATCTTTTAAAGATTGTCTAGGTTATTAATAGTGAAGCTGTAAATACTTTTGAACATTGATTAAGTAGCTAAATGATTTATATATAATAAAACTTTAACTTACACCATGGAATATACTTATAGATTTTAGTCAATAAAGATATTAAGGATGTAACACTTCAATCCGAAGTCTAAGTTTTATTATGAAGTGGTACATCTATATGATAATGAAAAATTACTTGGATTTAGATAAAATATGAACATGGAACATGAGACAAATTTGGAGGAGTATTTATGAAACGTTTATTGATATTGGATGGTAATAGTTTGCTTAACAGAGCTTTCTATGCTATTCCGCTTTTATCCACTAATGAAGGTGTTTATACCAATGCAGTTTATGGCTTTACTAATATGCTTATAAAGATGAAAGAAGAGCTTAAACCTGACTATATAGTTTCTACTTTTGATAGAAAAGCTCCAACCTTTAGACATCTTGAGTATCAAGATTACAAGGCGGGAAGAAAAAAGATGCCTCCAGAACTTGCAGCACAATTTCCTATTGTAAAAGAAATGCTTAATTTATTCAGCATAAGCATCTACGAGATGGATGGTTATGAGGCTGATGACCTTATAGGAAGTTTGGCTAAGTTTGCTGAAAGTAATGACATAGAGGTATACATAGTTACTGGAGATAGAGATGCGCTTCAGCTTGCTTCAGATAATATTAATGTTGTTATAACTAAAAAAGGAATAACTGAAAAAGAGATATATACAAGAACCAGAATGATCGAAGAGATGGGAGTAACTCCAACTCAATTCATAGATGTTAAAGGTCTTATGGGAGATCAATCAGATAATATCCCTGGTGTACCTGGAATAGGTGAAAAGACTGCTTATAAGCTGATTCAAACCTATGGAAGTGTAGAAGGTGTATTAGAACATGTTGAAGAGATAAGCGGTAAAAAGGTTAAAGAAAACCTAATACAATACAGCGAGCAAGCCATATTCTCTAAGAGACTTGCTACTATCAACACAGAGGTTCCAATAGAGTTTGATCTAGATGAGATAAGATCTAATGAGAACTTTGATAGAGAAGGGCTTAGAAAGCTTTTCTTCAAACTTCAAATGAAGACACTGCTTGATAAGATTCCAGAGGCTGAAGGTGAAGAAAAGTCTGGTGCTGATAGTGAAGTAGACTTTAAGAAGGTAGATTCAGTTGAAGAGCTTAAAGCAGCATTAGAGTCCTTAGCAAAGGAAGTTTACTTTACCTTTAATTTGGAAGGCATCAGCAAATATTCTCTTTTAACAATAAAAGATATATTCATAGCTGATGGAGAAAAGAATTATGAGATCGTATTTGATGCCGTCAACAATGATAAGGGAATTGATATACTAAGACAATTTTTTGAAAATGAGGACATAAAGAAGGTAAGTCATGATGTTAAAAACTTCTTAACTGCTCTAAGAAAACTTGATATTGATATGAAGGGACTTATATTTGATACTGCATTAGCTGCTTATCTAATAGATTCCTCAAAGGGTGATTATCCTATATTAACCTTAGTTAATGAATATTTAGGAGAAGATCCTAAAGGTGATGTAGAAACTGTAAACATGAAGCTTTGCTTCCATATGAAAAAGTTATATGCTTACCTTAAGACTAAGATTGAAGAAGCTAAGATGGAAAACCTGCTTTATGATGTAGAGCTTCCACTAACTTTAGTACTTTCCTCTATGGAAGAGTATGGTTTTAAGGTTAATCCATCAATGTTAGATGAGCTTTCTGAAAAGTTTAAGAAGGAAATAGATGAAACACAAAAAACAATTTATGAGCTTGCAGAGGAAGAATTTAATATTAATTCGCCTAAACAATTAGGAAAGATACTTTTTGAAAAGCTTGATCTGCCAGTGGTTAAGAAGACAAAGACAGGATACTCTACAAATGCTGAGGTTTTAGAAAAACTATCAGATAAACATCCAATTATAGATAAGATAACTTATTTTAGACAGCTTACTAAGATTTATTCAACCTATATTGAAGGTCTTAAGGCTGTTATAGATGAAGATGGTTGTATACATTCTAACTTTAATCAAACTGTTACAACCACAGGAAGATTATCTTCAACAGAACCTAATCTTCAAAATATACCTATAAAGTATGAAATGGGTAGAGAGATAAGAAAGGTATTTATTCCTAGAGAAGAGAAAGACGTTATTCTTTCAGCAGACTATTCTCAAATAGAACTTAGAGTTTTGGCTCATATAGCAAATGATGAGAATATGATCGATGCCTTTAAGCATGACATTGATATTCATACAAAGACTGCATCAGAGGTGTTTAAAACACCAATTGATGAAGTTACATCTTTAATGAGAAGCAGAGCAAAGGCGGTAAACTTTGGAATAGTTTATGGAATAAGTGATTTTAGTCTTTCACAAGATCTACACATTACTAAAAAAGAAGCAAAGGAGTATATGGATATATACTTTGATAGATACCCTAAGATCAGAGAATTTATGGATAACATAGTTAAAGATGCTGGGGCAGAAGGTTATGTTACAACCATAATGAATAGAAGAAGATTCATACCTGAGATAACTTCTTCGAACAAAATGGTTAAGGCCTTAGGTGAAAGACTGTCCATGAATGCGCCAATACAAGGAAGTGCAGCGGATATAATAAAGATGGCCATGGTCAATGTGTATAATAAATTGAAAGAAAAGAACATGAAAAGTAAGTTAATACTTCAAGTACACGATGAACTTATAATAAATGTGGTTCCTGAAGAACTTGAACAAATTAAAGCGCTAATTAAAGAAGAGATGGAAAGTGCTGTAAAGCTTAATGTTCCACTTGAAGTTGATATTAATATAGGTGAAAGCTGGTACGATGCTAAGTAAGGAGGAAATTATGATAAAGGTTGGTTTAACTGGTGGGATAGGTACTGGAAAAAGTACTGTTTCTAAGATACTTCTAGAGTCGGGCTTTTGTATCATAGATGCAGATAAGATTGCAAAGGATGTACTTTCAAAATATCCAGAGATACTATTAAGAGTAAAAGACGATTTTGGAGATGGCTTTTTTGACTGGAGAGGCGAATTTAGAAGAAAAGAGTTTGGCAATCATATATTCAGATTTCCTAAGCAAAGAGTAAAATACGAAAATATAATAATGCCTTATATAATAAAGGAAATAAACGAACAATTTGAAGCATACAATAAAAAAGGTGTTGGAATCGTCATTTTAGACGCTCCAACACTGATTGAAAATAATATGAATGAAGACATGGACTTTGTTATATTAGTTTGGTCAGATAGCAGTGCCCAGATTTCTAGATTAAAATTAAGAGACAAACTAAGCCAAAGTGAGGCTTTGAATAGAATAAATGCTCAGCTTCCTTTGGAGAGAAAAAAAGAATATGCAAATTTTATAATAGATAATAGCGCAAGCTTAGTAAAAACCAAAGAGCAGGTCGATGATATGATAGAAATATTGAGCCTTTACAAATAATATTTTTAATATTAATTTATCTATTATCTTAGAATATAGTCCTTCAATACGGATAGTATTTTTAACTAAACTTGATTCTGTGGGGAGGCTTTAAAAATATAAACTGAATATTTGAAGTGGCTTATCTATAGTAGATAAAACTAAGGCCCTACTATATTTAGGAGAAGATTATGAAATTAAGAAAGTACATTGTATTTTTTGTTATTGTTATTGTTGTTTTGTCAGTTTGTAGATGGTGCGTTTATAATGTTGTTTACCCATATAAGTATAAAAGTGTTATTGAAAAGTACAGTGTAAAATATGATTTAGACCCATTGCTAGTGTTATCGGTAATAAGAGCTGAAAGTAATTTTAATTCAAATGCTCATTCTTTTAAAGATGCACACGGACTTATGCAGGTAACGGATAGTACTGCAAAGTGGGCGGCAAAAGAGATGAACATAAGCTATTCGGATTCTTCCGAGCTTCTAGATCCAGATTATAATATAAATATGGGTTGTTGGTATCTAAAGAATCTAAGGGATGAGTTTAAGAATATGGATTTAGTTATAGCCGCCTATAACGGAGGACGAGGAAACGTAAATAAGTGGCTAAGTGATAGTAAGTATTCCGGTGACGGTAAGACTTTAAAATATATACCTTTCAAGGAAACAGACAAGTATTTGAAGAAGGTTAAAGTAAACTATAATATATATAAGTTCTTATATAAATAAACTATGTTGAAGTCAAGGGGTACTCCCTAGGATAAAATAGTATTTGCTAACATATAAGAGTTTTTATTACTATAAATATAATGATTTTTAAAGAAGCTATGTGTAATTGATAAAAATTGTACCTATTGCAGTACACCTTAACTTCATGAGATATAATTGAAGAGGTTTGCTTAAGAATACAACAGTATAAAATATAATATGGAAGTTTTATGTTAATGTATACCACTTTATAACTAGACAAGCTTTGATAAATAATATAAGCTTTGTTTGGAATAAGGTGGTATAAATTTATAGTTACAAGAGGATAAGGGGGGAAAACATGAGAAAAAAGATACTTGGGTTAGTCTTGATCATAATTGTGATTACTGGAGTTTTGGTTTTTAAAAACTTTAGATATATAGTTCCTATTCATCTAAATAAGCAATGGACTGTTCCAAAGATAAGTAAGGAGGAGCAGATTACCTTTGAGTTTATAACTAATAAGTTAAGCTCGGAAAACAGTGGTATATATACTAACTATTTGGATCAACCAAGTTTAAAGGATATAACAAAGGGTCATGCAGTTCTTTCAGAATCAGAAGGACTTATCATGCTCTATGCTGTTGAGAAGGGGGATAAAGCTCTTTTTAATAAACATCGTGATATTGTTATGAACAAAATGATGCTTAAAAGTAATTCCATTGGCTGGAGATTAGAAAATGGCACTTTGGCAGAAACCTCTGCTACAATAGATGACTTCAGGATAATAAAGGCATTAATATATGGCTATGATAGATGGAAAGAATTTAAATATAGAAAAGATGCGATAAAGATATCAGACTCCATACTGAAAAATAATATGAAGGATGATATACCAGCAGACTTTAAGGATGCTTATGGAGTAAGTACAACAACCACCATTTGCTATCTAGATATTAATACTATGAATATACTTAAAAATATGGATAGAAGATGGATAACCAAATATAATGAAGCAAAAAGTCTAATAAATAAAGCCTACATATCAAAGGAACTTCCTTTGTATAGGACTACCTATGACAACGGTAAAAAACAATTTATAGAGCAAAAAGAAGCTGATACACTTTTATCTTTATTAACAGTGAAATACCTAAAAGCAAATGGTGAAGATGTATCCTCAACGGTGAGTTGGATAAAGGAAAAGATGATAACTGACGGTGCGCTTTATGCAAAATACGATATAGCAACAGGTAAGAATACCACAGATATAAGATCTACAGCAGTATATGCCGTAGCTGCAATGATAGCAAAAGACTGCAAGGACAAGGAACTCTATGACTTACTGATAAAGAAGCTTTTAGAGTTTCAAATAGTAGATAAGAATAATGAAATCTATGGTTCCTTTGGAAATGGGGATACCAAGGAAGTATACTCTTTTGACAATCTCAATGCACTGCTAGCCATGCAGAATTAAAAATCATTTGGAAGAAAAATTCATATCAGCCTATTGAAATAATTAAAACATTATAATATAATATTCACGTGTCATAAAAATGTTGGCACATGATATTATATATGCGAGAGTGGCGGAATCGGCAGACGCGCACGTTTGAGGGGCGTGTGAGAAATCGTACGGGTTCAAGTCCCGTCTTTCGCACCAAAGAGAATAGGGACATTAGTTATATAGCTGATGTCACAGGTTCAAAAGAGCAACACGTTTATGATTGGAAAAGTCATAGACGTGTTGCTCTTTTTTGTTGTAGGAGTGTTGCTATTACTGTTGAGTACTACCTTCTAATTTCACTAGTAGTACTATAGTTAGAGATGGTATAATTATAAAGTATAATATTATTTTGAGGTAGCATCTATCATAAGCAATTAAAATTTGGAGGGATTGACATGGATACTAAAGGTAAAGAGGAGGATATGAATCAAGAAATACTGGCAGAAGTAAAAAGTACTATGACATATGATATATTTAAAAAGTATTTCCTGTTTAGTTTATTTAGAAGAAAATCATACAAACAACGCTTGGCAATATTTTGTATAATATTTTCGATAGGAGGGGTAGTGTCTTTATATTCTATTATTTCTTTCGGATTTGACGCTATAAATACTATTTTATTATTAATGTTACTTGTTCTAGCATTTCTTATGACTTATCTAGTAATATTTGCACCAAAAAATTATTATAAGACTGCTAAAAAGGTTATTGAAAATCCAACCATATACAGGTTTACTTCAGAATATATTGAAGTAGAATTAATAGCTGAAGCAATTAGCGGAAATTCAATTATAAAATATGATTCATTTCATAAGATATACGAGATTGGTGATATGTTTTACTTATATATTAGTAATAGGCAAGCTCACATAGTTCCTAAGAATGATATTGAAGAAGAAACATTGAAAAAATTAAGAATAATATTTAAATCTAAATTGGGTAAAAAGTACCATAATTATTCTAATAGATAATTAGTGTAAGCAAGTTCGTTAGCTTTATAAAAGCAATATTTTTATTTGCTTTTTGTGTTGATATTTATTTCTCATAACTCTGATTTCACCAATCATCTGTAGTGAATATGCATGTTACTATTGTTAAAGGCGTTTAACGATTTTAATCTCAAGTTTCTTATTCTTGAATTTGAAGTGCCATATTCGCTACTTAGCTCTGATAAGCTCATTTTCTATTTATATGGAGCTACGATCATGTCTTTATATTATTGCTCTTACCTTTTGATCTTTCAAATATTGGATATATCCTTTCTTATCTAAATAACATTTTACTTAGTTAGTAAAGTTCTTGTTTTAAGATAGACATATATATTAGAAATTTAAATGAGAAAGTAAGAGTAATATTAATTGTTCAAAAAGATCAAAAGAAGAATTAAAGTTACAAAATAGAGAGATAATTTCGGTTTATGAAAATCGTATAAGTGATTCAGAAATGAAGCTAGTAGAAGAATTTTTCACAAGTTCTAGACTTCATAAGACTATTGCAGAAGAATTTGAAAATTTGGATACAGATAGTAATAGCAAGAGATAATAAGGTGAGTGAAAGAGATTGGGTGAAATATAATATTCCTGAGAAGGAAGCTATTTTATATGAAAGTGAGTGGAGGAAACTACAAATTGATTTGTCAAAACTTTAGCATCTTTAATACTTTTAAAAAGAATACTAAAATATCATAGTAAGGAAGTAATAAAAATGCACATTCATACATGATTCAAAAAAATGGGTAGAACTTTATATAATAACAGGAAAACAGTATTTATAATAATATCAATTTTAATAAATGAGAAGTTCATTGGTAAGAGCTATGAATTTAAGGGAAGATGAGTTAATATATGAAGATAGATGAAAAATACTTTTCTAACGTTTTTATAGGGAGGAAGTAAGTTGGAATCAAAAAAGAGTATTGAAGTTAGAGGAATGATAAGTCTAGAGGATTGTAGATCTCTGAGTATATTTAGTATGAGGATAAAATACGTCGTAATATTTGTTTTATTGTTTATACTCTTATTAATAATTTCTGGAGGTTTCTTTTATAAATTAAAAGAGATGGATTTTATTGTTGTAACAGCCTTCTGTGGAGCTCTATTTGTTGAGGCATGTATGCTTATTTCTGCAAGATTTGCAGTTGATAGGGCGTATAGAAGTGATCCTTTTTTAAAATATCAACAAACATATATTATAAATGAAAAAGGTATAGAGATTAAGTCTGAAAGAGGTAACAAAATTGTAAAGTGGGATGATTTCACTGATATGAATGAATATAATGATATGTTTATATTTACAGTGTCTAAAAGCAATGCTGTTGTAATACCTAGAAGATTTTTTGAAGATGAAAATGATATTATAGTTTTTAAAGAAATTGTAGAAAACAATGTAGGCTCAAAAACAAAAGTAGACCTAGGATAGTATTTGAGTAATTCTAATCTCTATTTATGTTATTTATATTTAAGCTCTATAAGGCTTGATGTAGGGGAGACCCTGCTCTTTTTTTTGCAATTAATTATAAATATATATGTGTATAAATATTTAAAAACAGGAATTGTTATATTATAATGGATTTATTGTTAATAATTACAATAAAATATATGCGATAAGGCTAGAAAAAAATATAAAAAGGTGTTTTATGAAAATATATGCGGTGAAAATTTCTGAGCTAAGTAAAGAAAAAATGGACGAGCTATGTGAGTTAATTGATTTAGAGAAGAAGTGTAGGATTGAGAAATTTATTAATACAAAAGATAAAGTTAGGACATTAATCGGGGAAATATTGATAAGAACAATAATTCTTGAAAATTTTAATGTTGATAATAAACATATAAGTTTTAATAAAAATCAATATGGCAAACCTTATTTGGAAGAGTATCCTAACTTTAGCTTTAACATATCTCATTCTGGAGACTATGTGTTGTGTGCTATTGATGGTAAACCTATAGGCGTTGATGTTGAAGAGATAAAGCCTATTGATTATGAGGGGATAGTTAAAAGCTTTTTTACAGAAAAAGAGTTTGAGTATATTGTTAGTAAAGAGTTGAAATTAAGTTTAAATAGGTTTTATGAAATATGGACTTTAAAAGAGAGTTATATTAAATGTTGTGGACATGGGCTAGCAATGCCTTTAAGTTCATTTTCCATTCAAATAGATCAGTCTAAGGATATTAAAGTTATTAAGGATAATGAATATAATCAGCATACTTTTAAGTTGTTTGATATTGATTCAGGGTATAAGGTAGCTGTGTGTTCAATAAGCCAAGAAATATCTAATAACATAATAAGATTAGATCAAAACTGTCTAATTGATAAATATACTGGGTTTAATCTTGAATAAGTGGAGGACAATTCGATAAGATTATTTTGTTTGCCATATGAAGGTGGATCAGGAGCCATATATTATAAATGGAAAAGGTATCTAAGTCCTTCAATAAAGCTAGTACCTATAGAACTAAAGGGTAGAGGCAAGAGATTCAATGAAAAACTTAATATGCCAAAGCACATGTTTTTTTCAGGATATCAGGCGCCTAGCATACCAAGAAAGAAAATACAGATATATACATTACCTGATGAAGAGTTTATTAAAGAAGTAATTAAGTTAGGTGGCACTCCGCAAGAGGTAGCAAAAAATGAAGAGTTACTTAGTTTGTTTGCTCCAATTCTTAGAAGTGACTTTAAAATCTTGGAAGAGTATATTTATAAAGAAATGAAAGAAAAGATTCAATGCGACATTTCAATTTTTAATGGAAAAAAAGATGATATAACTAAAGAGGAGATACTAGCTTGGAAAGATCATGGAGATAAAGACTTTAAGGTTTATAATTTTGATGGAAATCATTTTTTTATAAACGATAATGTGGAAAGAATAACGGAAATTATAAATAATACCTTGATTAAAGAAGGTAAATATTAATGGGTAGCTAATAAGAATAAATAATAAAAGTAGTTAATATAAAAACATTGTATAAGTACAACTTAGAAGTGAGAGTTGTACTTATTAATATACATAGTATTCTACGCCTAATAGAAACATTTTATTTCTGGTATTCTAAAACCTGTCGAGCTATTTCTAAGCATTCAGCTTCGTGTTTTTCAAAAATGTCGTTACCAAAGCTTTTGGTGAATATATCCATTATTATATTTGCAAGTATTTCAGATGTAAGAGCATTAATCTTATTAGCTTTCTCAACTATTCTTTTTATTTCTCGGTCATATTCATTTGGAGTTACAAAATCTATAAGTTTAAAAGGATCCCATGAATCTATTACTTTCTTTGTGGTTATAAAATTAATAATAATATCACCTCCAATGGATTTTTAATCCCATAATTTACATATAAGTTATTTAGTCTGTTTCATTATAGGTTGTAGACTTACTTGTTCCTCTTTATTATTGTAGGTTATAGTCACACTCTCACCTTTATAATTAATAGGGGCATAAGTTAATGACATTGACGCCATAAAACACTTTTTTGTATTAGCGTAATAAATAGTTCCTGAACCTGTATATTTAGAGGCGGTTTTAAGCTTACATTGAATTTTAGAGTCTTTATCTAGTACTAAGTTTTTAGGTGCAATTTTAATGTCTAGAAATCCATCCCATACATCAAGAGAAACAGTCCAATTTTAATTTTCTCCTGCATAGGATTTATTTTTATAAGATACTTCAGGATTCAAGTTAATGTTACTTAAGCCCAAGGTTAATAAGATTATTGATAATATTAGAATAAAGATAATGATATAACGTTTTTTATTTAAAATATCCTCCATTAAATAATTTTCTATTTATGTCAAAAGGATAATTACTCATTTATATATTAATATATTTTAGGATATATGCGAAGTAGTTTGGAAAAAATACCAATAGTTTTATATAGCTGATTAGAGTAAGCAGTGAAGCTTAGGATTGCAGAATTATGTAGTTTTCATTTTAATATAGCTATTATTAAAAAGGTAAATGTTTAAGTGCTCTGGATAAATATTTTATTATTTAGAACACTAACAGAAGAAGTTATATCGTATGGATACCAATGATTATAACTAAATTTATATATGTATTATAATCTCAGCCTCTGAATATTATTGGGAATGTGTAAATCAATATTTTAAGTATGATATCTATAGGTGATTAATGACTTAGTGATTTACTGAAAAAAGTAAAGGAAGTGTACTAAATGAAGCTTTTGATGTCATTGATAACCTCAATTACTATTGCTACAAGCTATTTCATACCTGATATATCACAGAGGAATACTAATCCGAGAATCATAGATGCATTTATTTTGGCCTATGATGCAATGTACTCAGAGGATAAGGACTTATCACATCATAATAATATTATACTAGATATGGAGTCCGTGTATTTCACTGATACAACTCATGAGGAAAGAGAAAAGGCTATTGATTACTTCAAAAAATATAATAAACAGCTGTTAAATGCCTCTCTTTTCAAGCTGCAGCAAATTGGCTTAGCTAGTGATATGGGGCAATTAAAATTAGATGGAGTTTTACTGATGATGACAGAGGTAAGTGCTGACATACCAGATGGAATAATTATAAGAGGCTATAAATGGAGAGGACCTATTGCTGCTCGTGAGTATAAAATAAGATTAAAAGTAATTGACGGCAATTGGAAGGTAGTTGAGGTAAAGCTACTGGGAGTAGCATGATAAAGAAATTATAATCTTGTTGGTTTTACTTATATGAGTTGATTTTATAAAGCGTTTATCTGTCTAAATAATTTACACTTATTCAAAAGTAGCAGTCCTAGGGGATTCATAAATTAATAGTTGAAGTTTTATAATTGTATAGGAACTTAATGACCCAACTTAATAATGAGTTTTGGATTAATTTACATATTAAGTATCTTACTGTATAATTACATTAACGAAAAAATGTATAAATAGATATGTTTTTTAAAATAAAACGGAGAATTAAAATGGGAGAGACTGAAATGGTGGTAGATTTTAAGAACACAGAAGAACTTATGATTAAGTGGCAAAAGATTTTGAGGTTAGAGGATTGGGATTTGTACCTGAAGATTGTTGAAAAGCCTTGGAGAAAATCTGGTGATGTAAAGATAGATACCTCTAACAGAAAAGCAGTGGTGTTGATTAATAGCAATCCTACTTGTACTAATCTTGAGGAGATAGTGGTGCATGAGTTACTTCATCTAAAGTTGTGGGGCATGGATCAGATGATTGAAGGGTTGATAAACATAGTATTTGGAGATAATGAAGATGACAAGAAGAGGGAATTTGCAATGGATCAATTCTTTGGTGTATTGGAACCAACCGTTGAGGATCTTACAAAGTCATTTTTAAAGGTTAGTGGCTCTGAAGATGACTTAAGCTTTGGAATATTAGAGAAGCAAATAAAAGAAGAAATAAGTGAATAGGATAATATTTCTTGGGAAATAAAAAAGACACCGAAGTGTCTTATTTGTTTCCTTTTTTCATTACCATAAAATAAAATTCTGTGCCAAACTCTTCATTGAATTCTGTTTCTAAATCTCTTAAACGCTTTAATTGTTGTCCTTCTATATCAGCATATTCCATAGGTTTAAGTTTATCTAAATGTTCACTAGTCATAAAGTAACACCTCCTATGTTATATAATATGGAGAAATTATAGATCTTAAACCTGCGAGTTTCAAGGGGGAAAATTATCTTGCTACATTTTTTCCTTCGAACCTTGCAGTTACACTTACTTTAAATTGAACTTTAGGTAATATTTCTGAAAGCCATTCATCAGATAAGGAATATGAAGGGTTATACTGCCAATAATTTAGCTGGAGATTTAGCGGGTCTACATTCTCAAATCTAAACTTTTCAAGTAAATAAGTTATTTTACACTTAAGTTCATTTTCTATTATTTCTAAAGCTTCCTGTCTATCGATATTATATTCTGTTCCTTCTTCTACCAAGAGTTTTAATTTGACATTAACGTTACAGATAGTAAGGTCTGATTGCTTAGTAAAAGAGTATTTTGTATTACTGCTCCTAAGGTTAAAGCCTAGTATTTTATTACCATCTGTAGGAACGTATATAAATGCAGAGTTTGTTTTGTTGTTTGCTAGTATATTAAACATCTTAACCTGCTCATTTTTCAAAAGCATTGATAGTCTGTTATGTTTACTTAATATTGCTAACTCGTTTTCTTGTATACCATCGTTCTGTAATTCAAAAACTGGCATTGAGGTAGTTAGTCCTGGCGTATTTAATTGAGTGTATAACTCAGAAAGCTTTTTTTTATAGGTATATGGGGAGTCAACTCCTTGACCAAATCTTAGAAATAAATCAGCGCCAGCGTAGGTTTCTGTAACTGACTGCGTATCTAAGATTTCCTTAGCTGATGGATTGGCGGCTGTAACCCACATAAGATTTTGAAAATCTCTTCTTGTTATAAAAAATGCAGCAATATGTCTTAGGTTATCCTGAGATTGATTAAAAAAACTTTTTCCCAAAATTAATATTTTCATATGACTATAGTCTGGCTCTAGTGCCAATTTTTGTTTTACCTTCCTTAGTGCAGCTCCTATAGAGTCGGCTTCAACTTCCACTAGCTTGTAGTTCAAATCAGAGCTCTTAACCTTTGTATTTGATGGAATGGCACCTTTTATGGTTAACTTCACATCACCTTTTTCATTGATAGAATCAATACCGATAGCTACTATAAAAATTCTCCTATCAATATCTTTATAGTCACATCCGTAACAATTCAATATAAAAACAAATGATAATAGTAAAAAAAATAATCTTTTCATTCAGTACTTTTCACCCACTTTTTACTTTTATAATATAAGGTTGGGCAAGTAATGCAGATTATGGCAAACCAAATATATCCCCAGATGGTTCCTATATTAAGAATTGCTTCAAAATCTGTAGCTATTGTTGGAAGTACCAATAGGAATAATATAACCACTGTGTAAACTAACCCACGAGCTTTTGATGAGTTTAACGTGTTTTTAAATAACTTATTGGCTACATAAAAGTATGAGGTTGAGCCTAATATCTGTAAAGAAATATATAAAGGCAACATTAGAAAGAGAGTTCTTTCTATTATAAATAGATCTAGTGATACAGTATCAGCTGTTGCAAGTATTGGAAAGCTTAGGGATTGTACTGCATTCGGACCCCAGACTCCTATCGGTACTAAAATTGGTAAGAAGGATAGTGGTATTCCGATAAGACCATATATTAGGTAAGCCACTTTGAAGCTCTTTTTCTCTAAACCAGTATTATATACTGATAAACTCTCTATTCCATTAAAAAAGTATGCTGCGGAAACTATCATTTTAAAAAAAGGAAACTTTAATGAATGAGTTATTGTACCTATTATAAATCTAGAATCTAAACCTTTTATTATTACAGTGAATATTACAGGAATCAGAACAATTGAAAATAATGAAAATAACCCTATGGAATATAATATTGATCTCTCAGAATTCTTGAAAGCTGTGTAATATATAAAAAGAATAAACATAGCTATATACATTCTATTGGTTTGAGGCATAATATTAGTTCCTATTACTATGATTAGAGGTATATATATAACTATTCCAGTTACAAATGAAGTAATTATTTGTAAGTATACAATCAATGTTCCTATGTACTTATTAAATAATTTTTTTGTAATAAATATTAGATCTTTTTTCACAAAAATGTTATAACAGTTTATTAGACAGTAGCTGTTGAACATTGATATGGAATAGCCTATAAATATAGCAAAAATAAATCCGTTATAAATATTTTTGCTTTGTATATTGGGATAATAAACTATCATGCTAATAAATATATGTCCTACTATATAATAATAAAAATATTTAGATCTCATATTAATGCACTTTCCCAAAGATAGATTTTATTCTACTTAACGGTATATTAGCTGGATCAAAAAATGGATTTTTCAGACTATTTAACGATGTGAGATAAAAAATAGTAGTAATCATTCCTGTAATAAACCCAATCATTCCTCCTATGACAGTGAAAAACAGTATGTAATATTTAAGAACTCTTATAGAAAGACTCATCGAGGTTGTTGGTATAACAAAATTTGATATGGCAACTGCTGATACTATTATTATCATAACTTCGCTGGCTAAGCTTGCTTCAGTAACTGCCTGACCTAAAATTAGTCCACCAACAGTAGTGGCAGTAGAACCTATGGTTTTTGGAAGTCTTAAACTTGCTTCTATAAGAAATTCCATCATTAAAAGCATGAAAGTAACTTCAATATAAGAGGTGTAAGGCACTCCAGCTCTAGAACCAGCTATGGAGAGGGCAAGTTGAACCCTAAATACTTCGGGATTGTAGGCTTCAAATGCAACATACGCCGAAGGAAGTACTATGCTAATAACTAATGCTATATATCTTATGCATATTAAAAAAATCGAAGGTACTGGAAGCAAATACTTATCATCAACGGTAGTGAAGTATTCATGAAAAGATGAAGGGGAGATAGCTGCTACAGGTGTTCCTTCTAGTAAAATGACTACTTTCCCCTTATCTATAGCATTAATTGCTCTATCAGGTCTTTCAGTAGTTATAAGACGCGGAAATATAAACTGACCCTTTATTATTATTTGCTGCAGTTCATTTAGTGCACCAACTGTTCCTTCTTCAATGGTTAAAATCTTATCTCTAATTTCAGTTAATAATTCTGTATCCACATTAGCTTTGTTATAAAGTAAAGCCACTTCTTTTTTATTAGTTTTACCGATGGTTAGAATTTTTACTATAAGCTCGTCTGTTTTATAAAGATTTCTTATTAGATTAATGTTAGTGTCCACTTTCTCGATAAAAGATTCTAGCCCTCCTTCAAAGCTTGATTCTCTTATAGCTGTACTTATAGCTCTAGATTTTGAACTTGAAAAACCTGTCATAGCAACTAAAGTATTATTTATCTTAGCCACTACATAGCCACTTACTAAGTATTCTATCTCGCTTATATTTGAATCATCTATTTTCGTAGACATATTTTGAATATACAAGTTAAAGGTATCCTTATTTTTCATATAAGGAATCTGAATTTTATCGATTATTTCGCTAAAACCTACTAAAGTTTTTAAAAAGTACAACGTAATTTCTTTATCAAGCTGTATGATAGAACCATCTGAAGTTTCATTAAAGTAATCTATAATTCTAGCATCTATTTCTTTAACTTCCTCCATAATAACTCACCATCCTTTTATTATATTATGTTCGTATAGTTTGGCTTAATTGGATTTTATTATACATAAATTAAATAACTTAAGGAAATTAGTGATTGAATGAAAAGTTTGTGGAATTATTTACATGTTTAATATTTCATTTAATACAGAAAATAGGATAGAAATTTATTTATTTGGAGGTGCTATAATGAGAAAACTTTCAGATGCTGAGGTTCTTTCTTTATCTGGATTACTAACTGCCGAAAGAGATGGCTTAGCAGTTGCTAGAGCAGTACAAGGATTTATAAATGATGATGAAATTAAGAAACAAGCTGAAGCTGCTGTTTTGGCTGCAGAGGGAAGAATAAGAGGAATTCAACAATTTATTAATGAAAACCAAGTTACAAGATAGGAAGAGGTGATTAAATTGATGTCAACATTACTAGAAAACATGGGATTAAAAGATACCGTTATGAATGATGAGATTATACTTAGCAATATGATTGGCGCTGCTAAGTGTTCTGCTAATGCATATCTTAATGCTGCTTTAACAAGCTCAACTCCAGAACTAAGAGCAATGTACGCTTCAAGCTTAAGCCAAGTTATGAATGGTCATGCAGCACTATGTGAGCTTGCTATAAGTCGTGGATTTAGTAATCCTTATGCAGTACCAACAGATATTCTTGCTGACGCTTATAAGAAGTCTGAGGGTGTTACTAACAAAAATGACTAATTTGAATTAGGTAATTTATAAAGGGTAAATAATAAGTTTTTTACTTTATAAATGTTTAGTGCTAAGATTATAGGATTTCTAAAATTAAGCAAATTATATAAGATCTTTAGTTTATATAATAATTAGGACTTTTAGGTTAATGTTAAATATGGGCCTAAGTTTTCTTAATTTAAAGCTTAGTTTGGAATCCTATAATGAAAGTATAGAATATATTAAGTTTCTATGCTTTTATTATAGGATTCTTTTATGAAGGCTAAAGCCTTACAAATTATAATTATAAAACTTATTCATATAGTAAGTTTTTTAAATGTATTACTTAGAAGCAGATCTTCAATATAATTAATAGTTAAAAATATAAGTGCAAAATATGTAAGAATTTGCATATAGAAATATAGCTTTTATTATATTGACATAATGAATATTTAGCTATAAAATAAAGTTCCAGTAGTTAATAATTCAGTTCACTATTAAATATTTAATTAATTTTTAACTTATTGTGACTTGATAAATTTACTATTGAAATTTGTTTCTGAATCGTATATAATTCATTATAGAAGCAGAAAACACAAAAAGCTTAACTAAGTGTAAATAAGTTCATATGTTCTAGGATATGCGACAAGCTCTTATTTTGAACCTACATTACAACAAAGGGAGTTCAAGATTTAATTATGGATATGTACCTTTTTGTGAGACCCTTAGACGGCATCTTAGGCGATTGATATAATTGTGAGAACACCCACCTATCGAGAGATAGGTGTCAAAATCAGGGCACCGGTATTTTGGAGTTATTTTATGAATTTTTAAGAGAAGTAGAAATACTTCTCTTTTTTGCATTTTAAAATATACAAGCAGTATATGTTGTATCGAGTATATTGCAATTCATAATTATATTTCATTCAGTAGAGTTTTGCGTATATATGATTAAGCGATAGTTTGTTAAAGCTGCAAGTGAATATAGGTAGGACTAAATGTTGACATAAGTAAATAATTGAACTAGAATAAACTTAGTACCATATATTAACATGTAATATATGCAGATGTGCTGGAACTGGCAGACAGGCGCGTCTCAGAAGCGCGTGTATATACGTACGGGTTCAAGTCCCGTCATCTGCACCAATGATATAATTAACAAAATTCCTAGTAAGTTATAATTAGGAATTTTACAAATTGGCTAGTATAAAGAGTTCCTAACTCAACTAAGTTTAGATATAGGGATTCTTTATACTGGCTTTTAATTTTAGACTATGTTTAATAATATTGTTGAAGTTAAGTGGTTATGAAGGAGATGCTATATGAGACACCAATTAGCGGAAGTTCATTAAAGCATTGGATGACTGATCACTTAATTTCAACATAGTACTTTAACTAAGCCTAATTTTAAAATAATATATCTGTTATACTGCTTGCCAATGAGTCATATTTACTAATAAAAAAACGTATAAATTAGTAAAATTCATCATAGGATGTGAGTTGTGTGGTCAGAAATTGGGATTATAGTGTTGATTTTACAGAGGAGATAGAAAATCAATTTAAACATAGCGAGTACTTGGGGGAAGGGCATAACGGAATTGTATATAGCCTTCCTGATAATAAGATAATTAAAATATTTAGAGAAAAAAAAGTTTGTGATGAAGAGATTGATATATTGCTAAGAGTTAAGGGATCTAAGTTTTTTCCCTATATACATAGTTGTGGAGAGTTATATATAATAAGGGATTATGTTGGTGGTGAAAGACTTGATAAGTATATCAAGGATAATGGTTTAAATGGAGAGATATGCAAATCCTTACTTGATATGATAAACGAATTTACAAGGCTTAGCTTTACTAGAATAGACATAAGATGCAAGGATATATATGTTCAAGAAGATATGTCCGTAGTAATCATAGACCCCAAAAATAACTATACTAAAACTGTGAGATATCCACGTCACTTAATGAAGGGGCTTTACAATTTGAATGCATTAGATGTATTCTTTAAATACTTAAGTGAATTAGATAGGCAAAAATATATATTGTGGAAATATAAGATGGGAAAGTATATTAAATTTAGTATAAAATAATAAAAGTGGGTATTTATATGGATTATGTAGACTTAGGAGAAAAAGCATATAAAAAAGGTCAACTTTTGAAAGCTCTTAATCATTATATGGAAGCAAGTAGACAGTCGGACTACAAGGATATTGAAATATTGATTAATATAGCTCTTATATATGATGAGTTAGGTATGGAAGATGAGGCTATAAATTCATACCAGGATATAATAGAAAAGGATAACTTAGAGGAGAGAGCTTATTATGGGTTAGGTGTTATCTATGATGAGATGGAGCAGTATGATAAGGCAATAGAATATTATAAAAAGGCCCTTGAACTTAACCCGTTGTACGGAAAAGCATGCTTCTTTTTAGCCAATGCTTATGACAGCCTTGGAGATAAGGAAACCGCGATAAACTATTATATAAGGTTTACCGAAATAGATCCTTACGATTTTTGGGGATTTACTAATTTAGGAGCTATATATGAAGAGTTAGGTAAGTATGATTTGGCCTTTAAGATGTTTAGCAAGGCTTTAGAAATAGATAAGATGAATTATATGGCATCATTTAACATGGCTGTAATATACTCTAGGCTCAATATCTACGATAAGGCAAAAGCTTATTACAGAAGAGCAATAAAACTAAATAGTCACTATCCCTATTCTTTTCTAAATCTAGCAATCTTGTATAAAGAAAGAGGAGAAGTAGAAACAGGTATAGAAGTTTTATCAGAAGGAATAAGCCATAATCAGCAGTGTGAATTTCTGTATTATAATAGAAGCTGTTTTTTATCTGTTTTAAATAAGGTAGAAGAGGCCGCTAAAGACTTGATAAAGGCTGTAGAGCTTTATCCAGGCTTCATAAAATATATTGATGAAGATGATGAACTTGAAGAAATAAGAAATGACAAATTATATCTAGAATTTATTAATAATATAGACCTATAGAATAAAAATATATGTAAAAGAGCTGTTGGATACTATATAAAAGCTATGCATAATAAGGAAAATTAATATCCTTATATGCATGGCTTATATTTTTGTGTTTTTTTAACCAGGTTACTAATAGGTTCATTAAGGAATGTTGAGTTAGTAAACCTATCTTGTAAATAAGTTCTTAGCATTAGGAGAAAAATTTATTCTTTAATAAATCTCTTATATCAGTAAGGAGCTCTTCTTCTCTTGAAGTTTTTATTAATAATTCCTCATCAGGACTATTTTTCTTGAACTTTTCTATCAATCTTATAAATAGAAAAATTGAAATGGAGACAATTAAAAAATCAATTATAGCCTGAATAAACTGACCGTAATTTATGGTAAGCCCGGGATTGCCAGGTGAGGCTTTTCTAATCACTAACTTTAAATAGGAGAAGTTTAGTCCACCTAAAACAAGTCCTAAAATAGGCATAATTATATCATTTACCAAGGAGGTTACTATCTTTCCGAAAGCACCTCCTATTATAACTCCTATTGCTAAGTCTAATACATTACCTTTTACAGCAAAATTTCTAAAATCTTTAAACAATTTTTTACCTCCATTTATTAAATTGTGAAATTATATTCCTATTTTCCCATAATTAATATAAAATAATTCTGTAGGAGGTATTAATTATGAGTGAAAATGATGAAACAGTAGATTTTTTATACTTTAATTTAGAAAAGTTTGTAAAAGCACTCGTTGTATTTTGTGTTCTTTCTACAATATTCTTTATTACTTTTAGCATACATCCTAATATATCAATTTATTTAATTAATATAATTATTACAATGTTGTGTTTTGAATCTATGATTATTCTATATACTACAACTAAATTTGCTAATTCTAGATTTTTAATGATTTCATATATTGTATTCTTTGTTATTGGACTATTAAGCGTTATGAATATAACTTTACAGATATCTGGAACACAGGGTAACTACCCTCAGTACAATATTATAATGCAGATTGTGGATATAAGCAGTATAGCAGAAAGTATCTATATACATCTATCCTTGAATACAATGAACAGGTCTTATAATCATAAAACTTTAATCTTTATATATCTATTATCACTGGTAGCTTTTGTTAGTTTATATACTATAATGATTGATCTTGGATTATCTACTAGGCATGTTAAGTTTGCTATACAAGTGATCAATTTAGTAATGATATTACTTCCGATAGTGAGAAATAATAACATTCATATTAGAATTAAAAATAAAGTTAATTACTTTTATATATTCGTCTATATGATACTTTTTTCTTATATTATACGGTTAAATTATTTTGTGTTTTTTAGTAAAATTGATTGCTTACCTTCAAACCTATTGAGATTTGGTGCATATTTAATTATATGTGTAGCTTTTATAGATAAATTTTTAGATAAGCCTTATAAAACTATATTCAATGATATCTATTGGCATAATATGAATCTTGAGCAGTTTAATAAAAGAATCTATATGAAAAACATTGCTATGGCAAAGATAAGAGAGAGTCTAGAAACAAGAGAGCGGGACTATAAGGTTCTTTTTGATAGTATGCCGCTTCCTATGGCCATTATAAATAAAACCAATAACAGAGTAATGCTTGCCAATAATCAGTTTTTAAAGATTTTTAATATTAAAAGCTTAAGAAACATTATAAATAAAAGTATTAAGTTTCTTATATATATTAATGAAGATACAATCGTATATGAAGATGAGTGTATAAACTATGATGGAGTTGCAGAGGTTGGTGGCAAGATAGCTCACTTTGAAATAAGAGAATTTACTGTTAATAATAATGAAGAAGAGTCTATTTTAGTATTTAGTGATGTGACGGAAAAGCTTAATCTGCAATCTATGGAAGAGAAGATAAAACAAAAAAAGTTAGAAGAGAAAATGCGAAGGACTTTTTTGTCTACCATATCCCATGATTTAAAAACTCCAATAAATGTTATATATAGTGCTACTCAACTTACAAAATATCTATTGGAAAATGATGATATTGAAGCTTTAAAAAAATACAACCTTATAAATAAGGATAACTGTATGACTCTCATAAGACTTGCTAACAATATAATAGATACTTCAAAGATAGACTTTGGGTATTTGAAGCCTCAGATGGTTAAAAATAATATTGTAGAAATAATTGAAGAAACTATCCAGCAATTAGTTGAATATGCAAAAGATAAAAATTTAGAGCTTATTTTTGATACTGAGGAAGAAGATATATATGTACTATGTGATAGAAATTTTATTGAGAGGATAATACTCAATTTAATATCCAATGCAATTAAATATTCTGATCAGGGTGAGATAAAGGTTGATATATATTGTACAGAAGCAAATGTATTTATAGAGGTATCAGATCAAGGTAGAGGGATTAGCAAGGAATATATGAATGAAGCTTTTGCAAAGTTTAATTCTAAAGACAATAGTAACATAACAACCAATCAAAGTTCTGGACTAGGTCTTTATGTAGTGAAGAACTTGGTAGAATTACAAGGTGGACAAGTTTTTATTGATAGTTCTAATAATAAAGGGACAAAAGTAGTAATTAAATTCGCGAGGGAGTATATATAGGTATGTATGACAATAGCATTGTAAAATCTAAGAATATAGTACTGAAACTGTTTGTTCCTATACTTTTAATCATAATACTTATATGTGAAAAGAACGGAGATTACATGTTTTTTCATCAGTTTGTTGAAATATTATGTACTACCTTTGGAGTTTCTCTTACTATGTTTTCTATGAATAGATTTAATCTAAGAAAGAATAATTTGTTCAGTTATATAGGATTAAATTTTTCAGTTATTTGTATAGTCAATGTAATACATATTCTTTCATACAGTGGTGGAAAGAAGTATGAAGATATTATAAGCTTTACTTTAATAATGTCTTTCATAATGAATTATCTAGAGTATTTAATTATACTAATGTCCTTATATTTTACTAAGAGGTCCATAAGTTATGTCAAATCCAGTGTTATCTTTGCAATATCTTCTTTTATATTATTCCTAACTCTCATGTCTTCATATTATTATACAAATTCAGATATAAATAGTTATAATAGAAGTGTTTTTATAAAAGTTAATTGGATAGTTATCATATTCATGTTTATTGGAATCATAACAATAACATTAAAAAATAGAAACACATCAAGAGATGCTAAGAAATATATTATAATTTACACCATACTTGTATTGATTTATGAAAGCATCTCAAGGATAAATTTTTATAACTTTAGCAAGACCAATTATGATGTTGTACTTATGTCTCATATTTTTAAATATCTTGCTTTTTATACTTTATTTGAAGGAATAAGTAAGTTTTTAATACAAGGTACTTATAATGAGATGTATGATGAGTTAAGGCAAATGGAAAGAGATCAAAATCATTATAAAGCAATTCTTCAAAAAAGGATGGATTTAGAGATTGAGTTGAAGAAAATGATGGAAATGAGCAAAAATAAATATAATACGCTTATTAACTCAATATCTGATTCGATTTTGATATTCGAGCATGGGGAGATTAGTTTTGTTAACTCTTCAGCAGATAAGCTGTTAAAACTGCTTTATAAAGATCGGATGAAGATAGAGAAACTAAATCTGGATGATTTTATTGAATATATTAGTACCCTTAGACGAGATAATAATGAAGAAATCAATAAATTGAGTTTTGTTATTGAAAATAGTAATGGAAGTAGCAAGGTTTACGACTTAAAATTAGAGTGTATTAATAACTCAATATGTGTTGTAGATATTAGAGATATAACTGATATAGGCAAGGTAAGAACACTAAAAAGTGAGTTGGATAATTATATTAAGGATGAAAAGACAAAAAGACAGTTTTATACTAATATATCTCATGAATTAAGAACTCCTATAAATGTAATATATTCTGCATTACAGCTAAATGATTTGTATCTAGAGGAGAAAAAGAAGGATGGCTTGGAGAAAAACAGTGAGAATATAAAGAGAAACTGTCTTAGGCTGATTAGGACCATAAATAACTTTATAGATACAAACAAAATATCTGAGGGGTATTTAACACCGACTATGAGTATATATAACATAGTATATTTAGTTGAAAATGTAGCACAATCTACTTTGGAATATGTTAATAGATTCAAGATGGAGCTTACTTTTGATGCAGATGAAGAAGAGATTTATGTTTACTGCGATATGGAATTGCTTGAGAGAGTTATCCTAAATCTACTATCAAATAGTGTTAAATATGGACGGGCTGGAGGATATATATTTGTTTCTATAAGTTGTAGTGATAGCGACGTGAGTATATGCATACTAAATGATTCTAAAAGAATTTCAGAACAAGAGCAAAGTTATATATTTGATAAATTTTCTAAAGCTCAATATGATCTAAATAGTAGAAAAGAAGGCAGTGGATTAGGTTTATTTATATCAAAAGCGCTAGTAGAACTGCAAGGGGGAGAGATAAAGCTAGATACCTTTGAAAATGGAAATAGGTTTACAATAAGATTTGATAGGATAAAAGATCAGAAGTGTGACTATAAAATGTTTACAAATAACAAATTTAATGAGTTAAAAGAAAAGGTTGATATAGAATTTTCAGATATATATAACTAATATGTAACAGTCAAGTAGGCGAGTTGCCTTTAAAATTCACTGTTTTGCTAAACTAATGGAGTTTTTTGTGTACAAGAATAATACAAAATTTTAATAGGGTCTGAAAATACGAGTTTGTAAAGGTATTTGCCAAAAATCACTGAAATTGTTATTTCAGTGATTTTCTTATTCTTTATGGGATTATATTTTGATATAGCCTGTTGATAAATATTAGTTGGTGCCTTAAATATAGATGTAGGAGAAAGAATAAAAAAGGAAAATTATATTGGCTGTCATATTTTCCTCATATGTATTTGTAAAGGTAGCTGCGCAAAAAAGTTTGCTGAAAAAAGTTTCTTAAGCAAATTTATTATTCATTACATTTCAGTTCTTATATATAGTGTAATAAAACAAAAATATTCTTACTATAATTTTTCTGAAGGATAAAATACAAATTTCACTGTAATCTTAAATAAGGTGATAAATTAAAGGGAGGATATTATGAATATTTTTAAAGTGAACGGAAAATTTAATTTTGGAGACCTATTAATAAGTATTTTGGTGGCATTAGGTGGGGGAATAGTTATTGGGTTTATTACTTCAGCTAGTGAAAAACAATATTTGAATCTAGCTAAACCAATATTTTCACCGCCTTCTTGGCTTTTTCCAATAGTTTGGACAATACTGTATTTGCTCATGGCAATTGCTGCATATAGAGTATACGAACTAAAGCAACAAGGTATAAATATTAATAATGCATTGTTGTTTTATTCTATTCAATTAATACTTAACTTCTTGTGGCCATTGATATTTTTCAAACTAAGACTTTATGGACTAGCCTTTATAGAATTGGTAATTTTATTTATCTTTATTATAATAACTTTTATAAAGTTTATAAAGGTAGACAAAATTTCTAGTATTTTACTTGTTCCGTATATGTTATGGGTTGCATATGCTGGAGCATTAAACTTTTTTATATGGATGATGAATGAGATGTAAACAATTAAATTCTAGTGCTAAATGATAATTCAATAATTAATTGTTGGTTTTATCTATTAAACTTATTATAATAATCAGGAATTTATAAAAAAATAATAAAAAAGTATAAAAAAGAGGTTGTGTTATTTGAGAAGATATGGTATAAAATATATAAGCATTAAAAATTTGTTAATACTTAATAAATACTAGTAATAAATTTTTATCAATATGTTTATAATTTTATCATAGTTAAAATCTGTTTTCAGATTATATATATAAAGTAAAAGGGGGGTGAATCTACTCTGTTACACGATATTTGTGTAATATGGGTAGGAATTAATGAAGAGAAAATCGATCGCTTTATTAAGTACAATACTTGCAGGAGCAATAGTTCTTACAGGATGTGGTACAAAGGACAGTGCGAAGAAAAACAATAATGCAGCTGCTTCACAAAAAGCTAATGAGGTAAAGAAAGCTACAGATGCAAGCAAGCTTCCTCAGGTTGCTAAGGACAGAAAGGACACTTTAATTGTTGGTGGTAATGCACCAAAAGGAAAGTTTAATCCAATTTATTCTGATTCAGTTTATGATGGATATGTAACTTCTCTTATTTTTGAAGGACTTATATCAAATGATGAACAAGGAAATCCAACTCAAGCATTAGCATCAAAGTGGGATATTTCTCAAGATGGTAAGACATATACATTTACATTAGTTGATAATGCTAAGTTCTCAGATGGAACACCTGTAACTGCTGATGACGTAGCTTTCACTTATACTGCATTATGTGATCCTAAGTATGATGGACCAAGAACTGACGCTGTTGAAAAGCTTCAAGGTTACAAAGAATATAAAGAAGGCTCCGCTACTTCAGTTTCAGGTATAAAGGTTATAGATAAAAACAAAATTTCCTTCACTTTAACAGAAGTTAAAGGGCCTGGAATATATGATTTTGGTTATGGTATAATGCCAAAGTCTGTATACAACTTTGAAAAAGGAAATATGCAAAAAATAAAGGATAGCTTCCTTAAACCAATAGGTGCTGGTCCATATAAGTTTGTAGATTTCAAACAAGGTGAATCAGTTTCTTTTGAAAAGAATGATAATTACTATAAAGGCGCTCCAAAGATTGCAAAAATCATATACAAGGTAACAAACGATAAGACAAATGTTCAAGAACTATCAGCAGGGCAAGTTGATGTTAACCAAGTCACAACAAATGCAAACACTGTAAAGATGGTTCAAGGTGCAGGATTCCTAGATCAACAAATATTCTCAGCTAACAACTATAGTTATATAGGATTAAATACAAGACTTCCAATGTTCTCTGATAAGAAGGTTCGTCAAGCTCTTATGTATGGAACAAGAAGAAAAGATTTTGTTGATTCATACTATCAAGGTTATGCTACAGTAGCAAATACTCATAATGCACCAACATCATGGGTAGAACCAACAGGAATAAATGAATACACTTATGATTTAGATAAAGCTAATAAGTTATTAGATGAAGCTGGATGGAAGCTGAATGCTTCTACAAAGATAAGAGAAAAAGATGGAAAACCATTCGAAGTTCACTGGTTAGCAACATCTGATAGTGCTGTAATACAAGCGCTTATTCCAATAGTTAAAGAAGACTGGACTAAACTTGGTATTAAGTTAGTAACTGATGCAATGGACTTTAACACTATTTCAGAAAAAGTTTATGACAAACAAGACTACCAAATGTATGCTATGAGCTGGTCACTTTCAACAGATCCAGATCCATCAGGAATATTCTCTAAATCACAAGATGTGTTAGGTGGATATAACTCAGTTGGATGGCATCCAGATAAGTCTGAAGAGTTAATAACTAAAGGCTTAGGAACTACTGATCAAAAGGTTAGAAAAGAAGCTTACCAAGAATGGTGTAAGTTAATAAATGACGAAGTTCCTTATTTATTCTTATCAAATCCAAAGCAAATTTGGGCTGTAAGTTCAAAAGTTAAGAACTTAAATATATCTGCATTTAGAGATTGGACATATGATATCTACAAAGTAGAATTAACTGATCCATCTGCTAAATAAGAGCTTATAATTAAAGGGAGCAAATTTTGCTCCCTTTTTGATTTGCTATAATTATTTTAACGTTTAATTATTTTTAATAATATGATAAAATATTTTTATAAGAGTAGCATGGACCAATTTATAATAAAAGTTGTATTTATAAGTTTTTATATAAGAACTTATAAGAACTAAAAAATATATTTTGGATTCAATTTGTACCTACTTAAGGTGAATAAACTATGAAGATAAATTTAAATAATTTCTATAAATATAAATTCTATAATTTCAGTGGCTTAAATTACTATAATATATTAATTTAACTAAATTTTTTGATAAATTGTGTAAATATAATAATAAAGAGCTCCTATACCCAAACTCAATTTATACTTGTTCGAAAATATCTGTTTTTGATATTTCATGGCATGCATAAATTAATAGTTAATCTAGGAACTCTACAAATAATGAAATAAGGAGATGTGTTATATGCTAATTAAAAATGGGAAAGTTTTTACTATGGCTGGACAAGCTTTTGAATGTGGAAGCATTCTTGTAAAGGATGGAAAGATTGTAGAAGTTGGAGAGAACCTAAAGGTATATGATGAGCAAATTATCGATGCAAAAGGTGGATATGTAATTCCTGGAATGATTGATGCGCATACTCATATAGGTGGCGAAGAAGAAAGTATGGGATTTGAAGGGCATGATATTAATGAGATGACTGATCCTATAACTCCTCATCTAAGAGCTTTAGATGGCGTTAATCCAGTGGATGGAGCTTTTAGAAAAGCAGTTAAGGCTGGAGTAACTTCTGTACTTACTGGTCCAGGAAGTGCCAATGTTATTGGTGGACAATTTGTAGCTATGAAAACTCAAGGAAACTGCATTGATGACATGATATTAAAGGAACCTGTGGCTATGAAGATAGCTTTTGGTGAAAATCCAAAGAGAGTATATAATGCAAAGGGTAAAGCTCCTATGACAAGAATGGCTACAGCGGCGCTTCTTAGGCAAACCTTGACTGAAACAAAGAATTATATAGGAAAGAAAAAGAAAGCCGAAGAAAAAGGCGAATTCTTTGAGATTAATCTTAAGTATGAAGCTTTAGTACCAGTTATAGAAGGAAAGATTCCGCTTAAGGCTCATGCTCATAGAGCAGATGACATATTGACAGCATTGAGAATAGCTAAGGAATTTAATGTTCCAATTACCTTAGATCACTGTACAGAAGGTCATCTAATAGTTGATAAGATAAAAGAATCTGGAGTTCCTGCCCTAGTAGGACCTACAATGACTTTTAGTACAAAGATAGAGCTTGCTAATAAAAGCTTTAGGACACCTATAGAGTTAATAAGAGCAGGAATTAAGGTCGCTATAATAACAGATCACCCTGTTATACAAATAGAGCATTTACCTCTATGTGCTGCTTATGCAATGAAGGAAGGGTTAACCTTTGAAGAAGCTTTAAGCACAATAACTATAAATGCTGCAGAAATAGCTGGAATTGCGGATAGAGTTGGTAGCTTAGAACCTGGTAAGGATGCAGATATAGTAATACTAGATGGAAGTCCATTTGAAGTTGCTACAACTACTCTATATACAATAGTTGATGGTAAGGTTGTTTATAGTAAATTCGAATAAAGGTTTAATTTATCGTTAAAATAGTATATAATTAATATAGCTTCTCTTTAGAGGGAAGCTATATTTTTTCGCCTAGGATACTTTGAAACAGCTAGGTATAAAGGTGAAGGTTCAATAACTTAAGAATTAAATATCTTGTTTTTTGAACAATTAAACTTATGAACTTCCTAAAAAAACATAGGTTGTTTTCTTAGAAAGGATTTTGATTATGGGTAAAGCTTTGTTTGTTACAGAAAAACCATCTGTAGCCATGGAATTTATAAAGTTATTAAAAGTAAATGGTAAGAAAAGTGATGGATATGTAGAGGGGCAGGAGTCGATTTTTACATGGTGTGTTGGACACATGGTAACAATGTGTTATCCAGAAGCTTATGATGTTAAGTTTAAGAAGTGGAATTTGGCAGAATTGCCTTTTCTCCCTAAAGAGTATAAATATGATGTTATACCAAACGTAAAAAAGCAATTTGATACAGTTTCAAGATTATTAAATAGAGATGATGTTGATGTTATATATGTCTGTACGGACTCTGGGAGAGAAGGAGAATACATCTATAGGTTAGTTGATCAGATGGCTGGTACTCCCAATAAGGTGAAAAAGAGAGTTTGGATAGATTCGCAAACGGAAGAAGAAATCAAAAGAGGTATTAAGGAAGCAAAACCTCTTGACCAGTATGATTCCTTAGCAGCTTCAGCATATCTTAGAGCAAAGGAAGATTTTCTTTTAGGGATAAACTTTTCAAGATTGCTTACATTGATGTATGGGAGAAAAATATCTGAAGTTTTATCTGAGAATCATGTAGTAATTGCTGTAGGAAGAGTAATGAGCTGTGTTTTGGGAATAGTTGTGAACCGAGAAAGAGAAATAAGAAACTTTACTAAAACAAGCTTTTATAAGGTTAATGTGGAGTTAAAAAAGGAAGAAAATGCTTTTGATGCAGAATGGAAAGCAGTGCAAGGCTCTAGGTATTATGAATCTCCTCTTTTGTATAATGATACTGGATTCAAAGCTAGAAATACAGCAGAAGAGCTTGTAACCAGTTTAAAACCTGCAGAACTTGCGCTTATAGATGAAGTCAAGAAGACTAAAGAGACAAAGTATGCTCCGCTTTTATTTAACTTGGCAGAATTACAGAATGAATGTACTAAAAGATTTAAGATAAGTCCTGATGAAACTTTAGGCGTAATTCAAAAGCTATATGAGAAAAAGCTATTAACGTATCCTAGAACTGATGCAAGAGTTATCTCTTCAGCAGTGGCTAAAGAGATAGGAAAGACGTTAAATAAGCTTACTAAATTCTCATACAATCCTAGTATTTCAGAAAATGCTATGAAGATAATGAAGAACAATTGGACTAAGGATATAGTTAAAAGTAAATATGTTGATGATTCAAAGATAACGGACCACTATGCTATAATACCAACTGGTGAAGGAGAAGGGGCTGTAAGAACTCTAGGCAAGTTAGAGCGCGAAATTTTTGAATTAGTGGTAACAAGATTTTTAAGTATATTTTTCCCACCGGCCAAGTATTCTAAGCTTTCAATAACAGCTGATATAATGGGAGAAAAGTTTTTTAAGAGCATTAAAGTATGTATTGAAAGAGGATATTTAGATATTTTGAAAAGTGATAGTAAAGAAGATGATGACAATTCCTATCTATGGCTAAATGAGCTTAGAAAGGGTAATAAGCTTAAGATTGGACAGTTTACCATAAAAGAAGGAGAAACAAGCCCGCCAAAGAGATATACATCAGGATCTATGGTTATAGCTATGGAAAATGCCGGTAAGCTAATAGAGGATGATGACTTGAGAGAGCAGATAAAGGGCTCAGGCATTGGGACCTCTGCTACAAGAGCTGAAATTATTAAAAAGCTTATTAATATCAATTACTTAACTGTTAACTCAAAAACACAGATACTAACACCAACTATAAAAGGTGAGATGATCTATGAGGTTATAAGCTCCTCAATCCCATCATTGCTTAACCCAATACTTACTGCAAGCTGGGAAAAAGGTTTAAAGATGGTATATGAAAAGGAAATAGAGCCATCTAACTTTATGGGTAAGCTTGAGGACTATACTAGAAACAATATCTTAAGAGTTAAGAGCCAAAACAATATAAATTTGCTATATAGAAAATTAATTAGTGTTAAAAATACATATTCTCCAATAGAAGCAAAGTAAAATTGAATAAAATAAAAAATGCACTGAAGAAAATTGCTTCAGTGCATTTTTTTCTATAAGTCACTACTTATAAAAATGAATAAAATGATTTAGTAAGCTATATATACTTGGAGCAAGAAATACTGTCATTAAACCCGCGATTCCTATAGATAGTGAACCCATAGCACCTTCTGTCTCTCCGATTTCTAGAGCTTTAGAGGTTCCCACAGCATGAGATGCTGTACCTAAAGAAATTCCTATAGCAACCTTGTTATGAATTTTGAAAAACTTACATATCAATGGACCTATCATAGCGCCGATTATTCCAGTTATTACAATAGCTACAACAGTTATTGGCACTATACCATTGAGTTCACTGCTTATTTCCATACCTATAGGTGTTGTAACAGCCTTAGGTGCCAAAGATTTTATAATCACTGGATCTAATTTGAATGCATAGGAGAGTAATATAATACTAATTATTCCGACGGTACTTCCAACGAAGATTCCAATAAAAATAGGTAGTCCATAAGTTTTTAAAAGTTCAATTTGTTTGTACAAAGGTACAGCTAGTATCACTGTGGCAGGCCCTAAGAACATGTTTATAAACTGACCGCCTTGATTATAAGTTTTGAAATCAATCTTAAATAGTAAAAGAAAACCAATTACTAAAGCAATAGATATTAATAATGGGTTAAATAAAGGGAAATTAGTTTTTTTATAAAGTAATAATCCGATTTCAAAGGCTAAAAGAGATATAACTATGCCAAATAGAGCATTTCCTGTTAATATGTTCATAAAGACACTTCCTTAATTAGTTTTCATTAGCTTGGTCATAAGCTGTATCACAAAGCCAGTTACAGCTATCATTATGATTGTGCTAATTATACAAACAAGTAGAATTCTTCCCCAGGCACTTTTTAAAACATCCATAGATGTAAGTAGACCTACCCCTGCGGGTATAAAGAAAAATGAAAGATGATCAAGAAAGAAATTTGCTACCGTCTCAACATAAGATAATTTAATAACTTTTGTTAAAAGTAGGACTAATAATAGAATCATACCAACTATATTTCCTGGGATAGGAAGAGACAGCGTTTTTGATATAAATTCACCAATAAAAAATATTACTAAGATTAAAAGTAATTCTCTAAATAATTTCACAAACCACACCTCCTCAAATACACTATTATAATTTAGCACCTTTTAACAAGAAGGTAAACTCCAGAATGTGACTTAATATTACATAGAAAACAATTTCATTTGTAGTTACGATTAACTATATATACGAATTAGAAACATGCTCCTAAATACTCGAAATTTTAATGTAAAGCCAAAGTATATTTGAGAAAAGGGCATGAAAAAGAATATTTTAAGAAAGGAATATTGGTAAATTTCAATAAAAAATCTATGCTTATAAGAAAATAGTTTCCCTTATAATGCATAGATTTCGTGACTATATGTATCCTTTATGAAGACTTAAATTATGTATGTTTTAAGATTATAGTTTACGCCTCTGTTATACTTAACTTTTCTAGTTCACTATCTATTATGTCCTTATTAAGATTGCTTAAAAAAGATTCCTCCAGTTTAGATGCTCGTTTAAGCAGCTCTATACTAGCGTCTTTCTTACCTTCTTCTGACAGTATTAAGGCTGAGAAGTAATAAGGCTCTGCAAAGTTGACATGCTCATTGATTAGTTTAATTAGTAGTTCTTTAGCTTTCTCATAATCACCAAGCTTGTAATATATTTCACCAAGGTTAGCTCTTATTATGGAACTGTCTTCATGCTTTGATAAAGCATCTTCATTGAATTTCAAAGCAGCATCCAAGTCACCTTTTACAATTAAGAAGTATCCAAGTGTTTCCAGTACAGAAGAAGTTCTATCAGAATCTTGTAAGGATTCAAGTACCTCTATAGCTTTATCAATGTTACTTTTTTTCCACTCTATCAATGCTTCAGCCATCTTTAGATTTTGTAAGTCCTTATCTTTGAATTTTCTTTCTGAAGTTAGTGTTGTGAACACTTTATCAGCTTCCATAACATCTCCGTGCTTTAGCTCAAGAAACACGTAATTGGCAATTATTCTTGATTTTGACACTTTAGTTAAAGCAGCTTTTTTATACCAACTAATAGCAGAATCATATCTATACTTTCTATAAGCACTATTTGCCATAAAAGCTGCTAACACATCACGATTCATAATAGCTTTAAAAACTATATATACCCAAAATAAAATGCTTCCAATTGTCGGATTTACAAAAAACATTATGGCGAAGATAGCTATAATAATTATAATGTCTTTGGAAAAGCCATTGCTTTTTTTTCCCATAGTTAATTCCCCCGTTTAAGTAGTATTATATACAGATATACCACTTCGTATAAAATTTATATTTTCGAAACGAAGTGGTACATCTTTAATTATACTATTTAAAGAGGCAAATTTAAACAATCAATATTTCACTCTGATGAAATTTTCCAATATTGCAACTAATTTATACATAATATAAGCAATAATAGAGAGAATTATTATACTCATCATAACCATATCAAGTTGAGAAATCTGTCCACCATATACTATAAGAAAACCTAATCCATCTTTTGCTACTAAGAATTCTCCCATTATAACGCCTACCCAGGACAAACCTACGTTAATTTTTAGAGCTGATATCATAGTTGGTATTGAGGCAGGCATAATCAAATGAGTAAGCATCTGAAGCTTGCTAGCACCAAAGGTTTTCATCAATTTAATCTTCTCTACATCAACTTCTTGGAAGCCTGCAAATACACCCATTATTGTAACTATTATCGATATTAGAAGTGCTATTACAATAATTGCTGTTATACCATTTCCTACCCAGAAGATTATTATTGGTGCAAGGGCAACCTTTGGTAGTGCATTTAATACTACAAGGTAAGGTTCCATAACTTTGGAGGCAAAATCACTCCACCATAGGGCTATAGCTATTATAGTTCCTAGTACTGTACCAAGTACAAAGCCTAATATAGTTTCATAGCAGGTTACAAGGATATGCTTTACTAGAGTACCTTCACCATAAAACTTTATTATTGATTTAACCACTCTTGAAGGAGTAGAGGTTAGGAAAGGGTCAATCCATTTCAAATCTCCAGCTATTTCCCACAAAGCTAAGAAAATAACTAATACTAATATTCTTACAAAGGCTAATTTTATCTTTGACTTACGGATCTCTTTTAGATACAATTCATGCTCTTGTTCATTATTCATCGTTCAAATCAAGCTCCTTCCATACTATATTAAAGTATTCTCTAAACGCTGTCTCATCTCTCCTTTTTAGAGGGGTAAGATCTTCATTAAAGTTTAGGATAAGCTCCTGTTTTAATGAAGAAGGTCTTTTAGAGAGAATTTCTATTTTAGAAGAAGTAGATATTGCCTCAGATATATCATGGGTAACCATTACAGCTGTTTTGTTTTCTTGCTTTATTATTTGGAAGATTTCGTCGCATACCTTTAGTCGTGTCTGATAATCTAATGCTGAAAAAGGTTCGTCTAAAAGTAATATTTCTGGCTCAAGAGCTAAGGTTCTTATTAGAGCAGCTCTTTGTCTCATACCTCCAGATAATTGGCTGGGATAGCTCTTTTTGAATTTTGATAAGCCATACTGAGATAGTAGCTTATCTACTTTTTCAATATTATCTTTTGTTAAGACCTTCTTTATCTTAAGACCAAGTGTTACATTGTCCCAAAGGTTTAACCATTCAAATAAGTTATCCTTTTGAAACATATAGCCTACCCTGTCATGGTCACTTTGACTTTCTCCATTGAATAGTATTTCTCCTGAGGAAGGTTTAAGAAGTCCTGAGATTATATTAAGTAAAGTAGATTTGCCACAGCCTGAAGGACCTATGATGCTTACAAAATCGCCTTTATCTATAGTAATATTAATATCTTTTAAGGCTTCTATAACCGAATCGGGAGTATGGAAATTCATATATATATTCTTAATTTCAAGCAGGGCCATAATTTCACCACCTATTAAAAATTTGCCACGGATAAGGTGCTAATAATATCCGTGACAATAAAAACTGAACTTATTTAGATAAGTCCTTTAAAGCCTTCTCGCCAAAGGAGTTATCAACTATTTTATTGAAAGGAGGTCTTGATGGTATTAAATCTGATTTGTAGGATTGAATAATATCCATTAATCTAGTAAAGTCCTCTTCCTTCATTGTTGGAACTTTAGCAAAGGCATCAATTGATCTATAATTTTTAACAACATTTGTTATTATATCTTCATCTGTACCTGGGAAGTATGAAATAATTGCTTTAGCAACTTCATTATCGCTGTGTTTTTCAACCCAGTTTTGACCTTTTATGATAGCACGAGTAAACTTTTCTATTACATCAGGATTCTTTTCTATATATGATTTAGTTGAGAAGAAAACAGTATAAGGAATGACACCAGCTGAAGCACCTACAGATGCAACTATGCTTCCGGACTTTTCTTTCTCAAGCATAGAACCTGTTGGCTCAAACAAAGCAACATAGTCGCCTGTTCCGCCTTTGAAGGCTCCACCAGTTGCGGTATAAGCTATATTAGTGACTACATTAACATCCTTACCAGGTTGTAGACCATGATTTTTTAGAACATATTCTAGTGCCATTTCAGGTACTCCACCAGGACGACCGCCTATGATAGTTTTACCCTTTACAGACTCCCAAGTGAAGTTCTTATCTTCCTTTCTTCCAACTAAGAAAGAACCATCCTTTTGAGTAAGTTGCGCAAATATAACAGGGTAGTCTTCTCTTTTTTGGTTATAAATATAAATCGTCTGTTCAGGACCACAGAATCCTATATCTACACTTTTAGATAATACTTGCTGCATAGTCTTATCTGCAACTTGTACAGAAACACAAATGGCAGAAAACCTGCTTTTGCAAGGACTTCTGCCATTTGTGTTTTAGTATGATTTTAGAATTAATCAAATTAATTTTAAGTAGTATGTTCAGTTTTTGCAAATAACTCTAATCTTTCATCTGAGGTGTATCCACAATATATAACATCCTCTACCGAATCCATATTTTTTTGTTTAAGTTGATTATTCAACCATGATTTATCTTTTCCTGAAAGAGCTAAATTAGATTCTAAAATCCTTCCGTTAATAATCAAACTTAAGGTTAATCCCTTGTATGGAGTTGATATATTCAAATCTTTAGGAGTTACTGAATTATAGGCTGATTTCTTCAATATGCTTAATTCACCATCTACCTCCAGAAGTGCAAATTCGACCTCAGATATATCGAACACTTCTTTTTTTCTAAGTTGCATTAATAAGTCTTCAATATTGTATTTCGTCTTTTTTAAGTTGTTATAGTCTAAAGTTCCGTTCCTTATTAAAATAATAGGCTCCCCAACAGTTTTTCTTTGAAAGGTTAAATTTTTAGAACCTATATAAGACATAATTACTGGAATCAAAATCCAAACTAACATCACAACAATTCCTTTTATAATTCCTACATTATCTTCGATGGTTATTGAACCAGCTATTGTTCCAATTGTGATTGCTGAAACATAATCAAAGTATGTTATTTGAGACAAAGACTTTTTTCCAGTTAAGCGAACTAATATGAAAAGTACAAAAAATATTATCAAAGGCTTATAAATGAAGTGAAATATATCCATAATTATTTGTATCCTCCACTATTTTTTCATTAATTTTCTATTTTAGTATGACCATAATCAGTGAAATGAATCCTAGTTAGAATATATTTATGGCTTTATTGCTTTCATTTATGTAACATTATATTGAAATAAAAAAGCAGAAATCATTTAGTTTTCAAATTTCTGCTTTTATGATAGATTTAAATTTTACACCGTTTTGTAGTTTTAATAATGGTCTATTCATATTATGATGGAACATTATCTTTTAAATGGTTCTTTAACAGCATCATTTAATAATTCAGAGTAGGCTTTTACCTTACGGAAAGTATTTCCCATCATCTCATGATTTCTATAGTGACGTAATTTTTCTAAATCGAAATCTGCAACTAAGATATTTTCTGATTCTGCATCAGCTAGTACTATAGTATTGTCTACTGGTATGCCACTACTATCCCAAGTTATTGGACTAAAAGCACAAGAGCAGCCAGCATTTCTTCTTGGAGGGTTTGCCATGACAACTCCAACCATATTTTCATAGGCTCTTGTAGACAAAGCCTGCACTCTAGGTCTCATGGATTCGCAATCATTAGGAACTAATATTAATTCTGCCCCTTTTAGCATTAGTATTCTTGCACTTTCAGGATATTCTCTATCGTAGCAAATCATGATTCCAAGCTTTATTCCATCGAAGTCACAAACCTTAAATTCATCCCCAGATTCTAATAATCTTTCATCTGCAAAATCACAGGTATGCACCTTGCTATACTTCATAATAATTTGTCCGCTTTTATTTATTACAAAGGCAGAGTTTTGAGGTCTAGTTATACCTTTTGTATAAGCTGTGATAACAACACCTATGTTTAAAAGCTTAGCAGCTTTGCAGAATATTTGTATATGCTCGCTATCTTCATCTATAGCTTGATTATTCCATTCTATAAATTCTTTAGTATTAAGAATTTCGTTTATATCTAAATCTTTTTGTACTTTAGGAAACTCATATCCTGTAATCCAACATTCTGGAAATAAAACAATGTCGGCCCCAAGCTCTTTTGCTCTCTTCATTGCACTAAGTCCCTTATTTGTATTTAAATCCATTTTGTAAGGCTCACGAGTTTCTTGAACAATTGCAACCTTAAATATTTTATTCATATGTATAGCGCCCCCATTGTAACAAGTTTAATAGATATTATAAAGTAGAATAAAGCCTGATTATATTACCTACTGTAAACGGTTTTTCAAGTATTTAACAATAAATTTAAATTTATTATATAAAAGCTTAGCATATTTGTATATAAAATCAGTAAGATATTATGAATTTGTAAAAGTTTAACGTGTATAAATTTCAATTTGACAATTAGGACAGAGGAAGGGAGCTTTTGTGCCAAATCATAAAGATATGATGATAAGTAGGTATAAATGTGATAATATTACATATATAGAAAAAGAAATATTAGTGTAAAGCTCTGGTGGCAATCTAATAGAATTTTTAGAGATTATAAAGTAGCAGCAAGTATTTCTGATTACCAGTACAAAGGAGGAAAGTAAATCAAATGATATTTCGAAGGACCGTTGAAGCAGATATAGGAAGCATAATGACTATAATAAATCAGGCACAGATATATTTTAAGGAAAATGGAATAGATCAATGGCAGGATGGCTATCCCAATCCAGAAGTCATAAGAAATGATATCACAAATGGGTATAGTTATGTATTGATAAAAGGCTCTAATATAGTTGGTACTGCAGCTATTTCTTTTGATGGAGAGAGTACCTATGATAATATTTATGAAGGGCAATGGTTAAGCAGCAACTCTTTTGCAGTAATACATAGAATAGCAGTGGACAATGAGTATAAGGGATTAGGACTTTCGTCTGTCATAATTGAAAATGTAGAAAAACTTTCTGTTGATAGAGGAGTACATAGTATTAAAGTTGATACCCATGAGCATAATCTATCCATGCAGAAATTACTAAAGAAAAGTGGATTTCAATACTGTGGGATAATATATCTAGAAGATAAAAACAAAAGAGTTGCATTTGAAAAGGTAATATAATCATATTACAAGTGCTGACAGTTAACTTATGAATTATTTTATCAGACTAATCTATATTGGCTATTAAGTATTGAATAAGTTGAGTTTTAAATTGGTTAGAGGGAGGTATTGGCATGAGAAAAAGAGATGTTTTAGCAGTAGCAGCCACAGCATTTTCAATGGGAGTGGTATTAGGATTTTTGATTTCACCAGCGAAGAATGGTTTCGGTAATAATACCTGGAATACTTCAAATACTACTAATAATTATGGTGGAAGCATGATACAAAATGTAAAGAACAAAAAATAGAACGTATAAAATTACGTATTATATACAAGAATATTTATAATTTTATAAGTTGCTTAAGATTTTGAAAAATTACAATAATTGAAATACAGATTTTCATAGCCTATAATAATACTAGTCAATAGTTGGGCTAATATTATGTAGGAGGGATTAGTATGCATTGGATTTATTTGATTTTAGCCATTAGTTTCGAAATTATAGCAACAACTCTAATGAAAACATCTAATGGATTTTCTAAGATATTACCAGCATTAGGTAGTTTAATTGGATATGGGATATGTTTTACTTTCTTGTCCATGGCGCTTAAAAAGATAGATGTTAGTGTAGCTTATGCAGTTTGGTCTGCAGCTGGAATAGTTATAATATCAATTATTGGAGTATTTATTTTTAAAGAAAGTGTTAGTGCTTTGAAAATAATTTCTATATTGTTAATTATTTTGGGTGTAGTTGGACTAAATCTAAGTGGAGTTAGTCATTAATAAAAAGCATAGTTGAATAAACTATGCTTAAATACTTAAGGAGCTATTAGCTCCAACAATATTAATCGTTAAAACCTCATTATCCCAAGTAATACTATCAATCACTTCTTTAATAAATGCTCTCTTTATCTCCATATCATCAATATAATCAAAGAACTGTTTTATAGTTTTTATATTTGATACTATATTTTCTACCCTTTCATCTATGTTTTTAGCAGAAAGTTTATCTAGCTTTTTCTCAATAGAAAGATTGTCGTTATTTAAAGCCTTTATTTCATTTTCTAAAAGTTTAAGGGTAACTGGGTCTTCTATTAATGCAAGTTTTCTTACTAATCCCTGAATAGTTTTATTATTAGCAGAGAGATTTTTTTTTAAGCATGAGGTTTCAGTTTGAGGTTCGAGTTTGATGTTTTTTAAAATTTTATCATTAGAATAAAGACTAATTATGCTTCTTATATCTATATTATTTAAAGCTGTTATTATAGCATCTTCTGCAGCATAGGCGTTCAGCATTTTGCTAGAGCAGCGATTGCTAGCTTTATTCTTAAGCTCACACCTATAGTATAGTTCAAGTTTATTAGTTTTCTTATTTAAGTTGCTCCAAGTGGACATGCTGCTTCCACAGTTACCACACTTTATTAATCCAGATAATAAAAAATGTTTGCTAGTATTAGAACGTACGGATGGATTGCTTGCATTGGCTTTTAATATTTCTTGGCATTGTAGCCAATGGTTAGAGGGGATAATACCTGGGTGTAGGCCTGAGGATACTATCCACTCCTTAACAGGTTTATCTTTTTTACCACCTTCACGTTTGTTGTATACCATGAGTCCATATTCTCCAGTAAAATCATTACATAGAGTGGCACCTAAGTTATTAAAATGATTATACATGTTCTTATCGGCAAAGGTGTATACAGGGTTATTCAATATTTGGAGTACTGTATTTCTAGAAAAGTCACCTCCATTTTTGCCCTTAATATTATTTGAACAAAGATATCTGGACACTGTAGAAGTGCTTTTTTTATCAAGATATAAGGCGAATATGGTTTTGACGATAGATATTTCTTCCTCAATAACTTCAAGTTTGTACATCTTCTTCATATTTTCTTTTCCTATATATTCAACAGGTTCTGATCTGAAACCTAATGGTGGAGTACCTCCAAGCCATCTTCCGGTTTTAGCAAGTTCAAGCATGTTGTCTTTGATTCTTTCTGCAATAGTTTCTCTTTCAAGCTGTGCAAATACAGAAGAGATGTATACCATAGCTCTGCCCATTGGTGTTGATGTGTCAAATTGTTCTCTGATGCTAACGAATTCAATTTTATTACTCTGTAGAAGGTCAAGAGTATTTGAGAAGTCAGCTACATTACGAGATATTCTGTCAAGTCTATAGCAAATAAGATAACTAAAGCATTTCTTTCTTGCATCTTGTAGAAGTTTTTGAAACTGTGGTCTATTTATATTACCCCCAGAGAAGCCTTCATCTTCATATACTAAAAAATCTGTAATTCCTATAGTATTACCATATTGTTTACACAAGTCAATTTGGTTTTCGATAGATTCACCTTTTTCGGAGAGCCTGCTTTTTCTACTATATATTGCAGCTATCATAACTTGCCTCCAATAGTTGATTACAATTCAATATATGCTGTAACTTTCTTATTTGTTTCAGCAGATGGTTCTATGTTGTTGATGTTATAGATTTATATTAAATTGTGCCTATGTTAAAGTACTGTGTTGAAATTAGGTGGTCAGTCATCCGATGCTTAGATGAGCTTGCGCAAAGAAATAATATGATTTTTTCATATTCCATGGCTAAAACTGTAAACTCACTACGTTCGAAC
>NZ_JAABNO010000050.1 GCF_009928445.1 Clostridium sp. C8-1-8
AGAATTGACCAATTGTATAATACTTCATGCTATCACATCTTTACACATATTATGACAACATAAAACTAACAATATTCCAATATATTTTAGTAGGTGTTAGTAGGTGTTTTAAAACTGTTGTATGCCCCCCTTAACACCATTATATATTTATGGAAATATACTGTATATTCCCAGTTCATACAGAATCATTCTTTACATTGTAGGTGTTAATAAATATATCTAGTGTATTTTAGTTAAGCCTTAATATCTATATTATTGGAGTGTTTATAGAATAATTCTCCCACGTAATTACACTTCATTGATGATATGGTATAATCTAGAAAATGAGTATTTCATAAAAATGCTCAATTAACTCAATTAGGTTCCAGTATATTGCATAGGAAAAGAGGAGATTCTAACTATGAAAAAAATCAATAAAATATGGCAGCCAATATTACAATATATTTGTACTCTCATATTTATTGTAGTTGTTATAATAACTTACAATGAACGAAGAGATCAGCCAGCATTAGTGCTTCAAAGCCTTACAATTATAATACTTATAGTAAATTGCATCGTAGCCACTATTAGGTATAAAAAAAGCTTAAAATAATTTCTTCTCTTATATTTCAATATCTTTTTGTCTACTTACGTAATTTTGAGATAAAAAAATATATGTGCTACTCTACACTTCTTTAGATTAAGAATCATATACTGTATCAATATTTGTTAAAACTACTGGTACACAGTATCAGTTTTATTTTTTATAATTCTCTTTAATCTTCTAAATATATAATACTGCTAAAAACGACTGTACTATTTGCCACGAATTATGAATATTTATTATTAAACAGTTTATGTTTAAGAATATTATTGAAATTAAGCGGTTAAGAAGGAGATGCTATATGAACGAGCTATTAGAATTAAATGATTTTTTGCACAAGCTCATCTAAGCATCGGATGACTGATCACTTAATTTCAACATAGTACTTTAATATATTTAAAAAATAATATGGTGGGTGGTTTAATGTTTCAAACTCTTTTAATTTTTGGCTTCTTCTATCTTTTATTCACAGGATTAATATCTATAGTTTTGTATGTTATTTTAGCCTACGCTTTATACAAAATGGCCTTAAGACAAGGGCTTCAAAACTCATGGGTTGCATGGATTCCTATAGCTCAGCTATACATCCTTGGTAAGTTAATTAGAACTGTACAGGTTTTTGATTGGGAGATTCCAAGCGCTGAAGTTGTTCTTCCCGTAGCAGCTATTGTAGTATTCATCTTTAACCATGTACATTTCTTAGGTGGACTACTTTCCTTGGCTAATTATATTCTTGTGCTGTTTGCATTGAATAAGCTTTATAAGTCATATAGACCAGAAAAAGCTACACTTTATACAGTTCTAAGCATATTTGGAGTTACTGTACCTTTCATATTACTTTCTCTTAAAGACTACGACCAAATATCATAACTTTGAGCTAATACAGTGAAAAATGGCTGTTGCATCCATCATGCAACAGCCATTACTTATATTCTATCTCATCTTATAATAGGTTATCTAATCAGCAATAAACTTCTACTATTCTTTTTACACTATCTCTAGAAGCAACAGTAACTTCTTCAATATCACCCTTTTTGCTCTGCTCTTTTCTAAAATCAAATACTAGAAGATACCCTTCATCTAGATTGTATTGTTCTAAATATTCTCCTAATTGGGTTAATCCTTTATTGTGATACTCTTCTCCACGCCATATTTTAAGCTCTATTATATACATTTTTTTATTATAGGTTAACACTATATCAAAACGCTTTTCCTCACCGCCTTGAACCTCCTTAAAGGCAAAACCTGTTCCATTTATTATAGGACTTATAAAAGCTAAGAATAATAATCTTCCATCTGATTCTAAAAAAGTTTCTCTCTTTTCTGAACGCTCATGCTTCATAAATTCAGAGAATTTTACAAGAATTTTTCTTATATCCAAACTACTATCTTCTTTTATATAGGCACTTCTTTGATTATAAGCTCCTATTTTAATTGATGTTTCCACAAGTGAACTCATATAATTATAAATTCGTTGCTCGTATATCTTATTGTTAATCTTTACTTTTCCATTTTCATTTTTAAAAATCCCGTAAATTATACCTAAACTTATTACAGGGTTGTCAGTTACATATGTTATATCATCGTTATCCAATATAATTCTTTTTACTAATTCCTTCAAATCTGCATTATTTTCAATATTTTTAATAAGGCTATCAAAATTAGTATTACTTTCTCTTAAAATTTCTTTAACTGCTAAATCCATATATTCATTGTCCCAGGTTAGGTTATCTGCTTCCATTATCTTCTCATCTATAATTTTACAAAGCTTACTTACTAAGAAGGGATAACCTGATGTATAATAATATAATCTATCTGAAAAATACTCCTTATTAAGGCTAACTTTCTTAATCTCCACGTAATCATCTAGCATAGTTTTTATTTCTTCTGAAGAAAAACTCATGTCCACATCAAAATCTGCCGCTATGTTCCAAGGTCTATTATATTTGTGCTCTTCATCAGACCTAATTTTGATTTTCAAAGTTTTCACATCATGTACTCCAGCTAATATTACACTATGAAAAGTATAGTCTTTTCCAGTATTTCTGAGCAAATACTTATTCCTTATCATTCCTAAAAAACTTAAAAATAACTGATTATTACTACTTTTATCTACTTCATCTATCATTAATATTATTTTCTTATTGGCTTTTTTAACTAGCTTGGTTATGAAACTTGATATATCATCAATATTTTCTGGATTTTCATTTTCCATAAAATCAGTAAACTTTTCATTGTTAAATTCTACAGCTCTCTTAACTATTTTTAAGAAGGCTTTAGAAAACTTCATTTCATCTTGAAATATCAAATCGCCTACACCTTCAAAGCTAATAGAAATAACAAGATACTCTTGATCCTGGTTCAACCTATTTTCTAACAAAAATAATGTAGTAGTTTTTCCATACTGCCTTGGTCTATTTATTATGAAATATTCTCCATCTTCAACAAACTCCATTATCTCATCAATCTTTTTCGAAGTATCTACCATATAATGCATCTTTGGTATACATGTACCAGTTACATTAAATTTTTTCTTCATACTCTCTCCACCACCTAATATTGTTATTTTACCATAGTTTAATATTATTTAAACAGATGAATTTTCATAATCTTTGATATATGCTGCAAAGTAAATAATGTACTAACAAATCTTTTGGATAAATGCAAATTTTCTTTTTAACTTCATATCCTAATAAACTATTCTAACCATTTGTTATACTATTCAAAGAGTTTAAACTTTCATAAGCATTCCTAAAGAATAAAAAATGAGCTTAACCTTTTTATGAGTTAAGCTCATTTTTTCTATTTTACTAAAAAAGTCTTGATATTGAAGTGCACTGCTAGCAAAAAATTTTATATTTCCTGGATAGTAAAAGATAACTCTATCTTTACATAAGTTCCATCTGAGGTAGAATAATGTTCACATCATTCTTTGTAAACTGTTTTGCTATTTCAACCGTTAGACTTACTACTGATTTTTTTCTGTCCTTACCTTTACATCTTCCAGAAAATCTTAAGTGCATCTTTCCGTCGATAAATTTTTCAATGCCCTGAAACTCAGGTTTCTCTACAAAGGAAGGATACTTTTCCTCTGAGTTTTCAAGAACTGCCTTTATAATCTCTTCGATTTCCTTAAAAGGAACCTTTACCGACACCTTTGCATCTATGTTAATGGTGCTAAGATTATAAGCTGAATTATTGAAGTTTACAAAGTCCTTGCTCTTAATCTTTTTCCTGTTTTCGTCTCCATCTTCCAAGGTTACATAAAATAAGTTTGTATCAACCACGAGTCCTGCATATTTCTTAATAACGATGAAGTCAAAAGGATGTACTAGATCCTCTACTGCAAGAAATACTCCTGCTAGTAAGTTAGCTATAACTTTCTTACTTCCTATTCCTACTATTAAAGCAGCTACTGAGCTGATTGACTTTAGTGCTTTAGGATTAACTCCCATTACTACTAAGGAATTAAATGTCATGTTGAAAAACAAAATACAAATGATCACAGATCCTACAAACTCCGTTATCATCTTATTTGTACCAAAGTGCCTCATAAGAATCTGTTCTAACTTTGTTACAACTATGGTTAAAATTAAAGCATATAGTAGTTGTGATACAATCTTAAATACTTTTACATCAACGGTATCTGTTCCAAATATCTTTTGGGATAATGCCATAGAAACAAGTGCTCCTATTAGACAAAGGATTACTACTGCCACTAGCAGATGCTTACCTTTTTTCTTGGCAGCCATTTTTCTCACACTCCTTGTACATTATCTTAATGTATATCATTCTCTATGTGCTTTGACATTTCCTTATGTTTAAGCATAAATTCTCTTGCCTTAGCTTTATCCTCTGAAGTTGCCTTTGAGAATACAGTGTTGTCATTTACGACTATGTGCGGATAAGGCATGTCAATGTTGTATTCATCAAATAGAAGCTTTATTTCACGATTCAATTCTCTTCTTATTTGGAACTTGTCTTTTTCATGACAGTTTGCAATTATCTTAAGACTTACACCGTTAGTGTTTAATGCACCAACGCCTTTGTAAAATGGCCCTTCAACGATTCCTGTTATTCTTGAACCGATTTCCTCTAGCTTTTCAGCCAGAACAGCTTCAACTCTTTCAAGAGATTCACCATATTCAATCTCTACCTCACATACTGCTAGAGAAAGGTGATTTGTCATGTTTATTACATCAGTTATCTTTGAGTTGTTTATAACCTTAGTATCTCCACCGATATCAACTATCTTAGTAGTACGGATACCTACTTCTTTGATGGTACCTCTAAAGCCATTTGCTATTACTACATCGCCAACCACGAAGGTCTTTTCAAAAACAAGGAACAACCCTGCTATAACATCTTCTATTATAGATTGTGCTCCAAGCCCCACAGCTAGTCCAAGTATACCTGCACTGGCAAGTAAGGTGGTTGTATCCACACCTACAGCCCCTAAAAATAAAAATATTAAAGCTATTCCGCAGCCATACTTTATGAAGCTATCTAAAAGATTTATTATGGTTTTACCTTTGTTTAAAATGCTTAGCAGTTTATTTAAAATGTATCTTGCTATTTTACTTAAGAAATAAACTAGTATTATGTAAGTTATGGATTTTAGTATATTAGGAAGCTTATCCATTAAATTGCCTTTAACATTAAAAACTGAACCAATATTTTGTGTAAAAATATTGTCTGGTCCAAATAGTTTCTCTGCAAATACTCCTATAAGAATGAAAGCTATAATGGATATATAAAGTAAAACGTTGATAATTATTGCGGTTATTTCAGCCTTGCTCTTTTTCTTCTTTTCGTTTTTTATGTTTTCACTCATTTGTGTCACCTCAATTTTTTATGATTGCACTGTAAACAGTTTTTTGATTAATATTTTTATTACGATCACTTGGCATAGAAGAGTTGGCTTGTAGCTCAACAGTATACTGTGGTTTTGAATAACGGTCTAAACTCAAAACCGTGTTCTTTTTAATATCAGCTATTGGAATCTCACCTTCCACTTTTCCATTGTCCTTAAGGATAAGCTTATAACCTGAATAATAAGAATAGATATCTGAAACTTCAAATCTAATGTATAGATTCTTATCAGAATTATTTCGCTCTGTTATAATTCCTGACACCTTAGGTTCATACTCTTTTTCACTCTTGGCGGTTCTAAAGCTTTTAGTTAAGAAAGTACGCTTTACCCCATCTGCAGCTTTAATTGAAAAAGTATACTTTTTATCAGGCTTTAGATTCTTCACCATATCAGTAACCACGCCTGTATCCACTTGCTTTTCATAGTTTTCATTATCGCTGCTAACACTTATTACAAGCTTCTTTCCTGTTTCGTTGTTGATATCTGCTGAATATTCAACATAGTTGTTTCCAATGTCAAAGGAAGATATATTGACCACAGGTTTATCACTAAAGGCAACTGCTACTGCCACCACTGCGGTGACAGCAACGGATGCAAATATGCCAGTGAAGGACTGAATATTTTCCCTTAGTGAGCCTTTTTCCCTGCTTTCCCTATGATCTTCATCTCCGTTATGTATATCGTGTCTTTCATTTCTAGTTTCATGATGGCTATGGGTTTCATCTACCCCTGCAGCGTTATCCTCGGACACCACTGCATAGGCTTCATCATGGAACACACGGTCATTATCTAAGATACTTTCCTTCTCTTCACCTCTAACAATAAAATCATCCATTAACTCTCACCACCCTTTTTAGCAGAACTTTTTATTCTGTTTTTGGTATAGAACAATGCAATAAGCAAACCTAAAGGTATAAACACAAACAGCCAACTTGCCATTGGTGCATAATGCTTGTCAAAAGCAACCGCAAAGGTAGAAAACTTTTCCGAATGGATGATAATTTCGTCTCCGTTAAGCTCAAAGTATTCACCATTTACTGGCTTCTTAGTAAGTACCTGCATTTTACCATTATGCTCTCTTATAATCTGATAATTGTTCTTATTCTTACTGCTATCTGTTAGTTTAATCTTAACTGTTATTGGTTCATTGGTTTCACTTATATATCCCTTTGATACCTTTCCAGAATTATCGTACACAAGCTTTTCAATTTCTACATTGTAAAGTTCTCCAGACACCTTTCCTAAAGAACTTATATAATTCTGTACTTCTTTGATTTTTTCAGGGGACATATTCTGTTTATCCTTGGCATTAACATTTACCTCAACCTTGCCCCCATTTCTAAGGGTTTTCTGCTCTGTAACTGTCAAGTAATTCCCTTTTGTAAAGTCAAATATTTTATCAAGCTTGTCAAAGGAAATTCCCTTGGTGCTATTTTCCTTTGATGGAGCTACGGAAACCGCACTGGATGGGAGGGTAAGAATAAGTTCCATAAGATCCTTATCTTCAACCACTATATTCTTAACTACATTTCTCTTTTCATCTGTAGCTCTAAGAGAATAGCTTCCCTTTGGTACCTGAACAAATCTGAATAGTCCATGTTCATCGGTTTTTGTAGCTGCAATAACAGCCTTATCTTTCACAATTTCAACCTTTGTTTCCTTCATGATGTTGCCATTAGCATCTGTAACACCACCGAAAACAGTATAGGTCTTGTCAACCCACTTAGGATATAAGGTTATGTTGCTTTTAACCGTATCAAAGGCAAACTCGAAAGGCTCTGTAAGCTCCTTATCAAGATACCAGCCAGCAAAAAGCTTTCCCTTAGCCTCTGGCTTAGTTGGAATCGGCCTTACAAGCTGATCATAATAAATACCAGTAATAGGCTTTAGTGTCTCACTTCCTGTAGGGGCAAAGCTCACTGTGTAAGTGTTTTTTGTAAACTTAGCATAAATAGTTGTATTGCCCTTTACTGTATCTGTATCAAAATTCCAAGGCTTAGTTAAGCTGCTATCTTGATACCAACCTTCAAAGCTTGCACTTTCCAAAGTCGGTGTTTGTGGCTTTTCTAACTTTTTGCCATAAGCAACAGAACTATAAATAGTGTCTGGAATTCCATTGTTGGTTCTTATTGTAACGCTATATATCTTATTACTCCAAACTGCGTAAAGATTCATATTAGTATTAACTGTATCGTACGCAAAGTTCCACAGCTTACTTCCATTCTTATCAGTAGACCATCCAACAAAGGCACTACCTGCTTTTACAGGTTCCTCAGGAATATTTAGAAGCTGTCCCTTCTGAGCAAAAGCATTCTTTAGAAGTTCCTTACCGTCATTGTCTTTGAAGCTTATAGTAAGTTTTTCATAAACATCTAACTCAGCTTTGTTATAAACTACACTATAGCCTTTTGCAGAAATATTATTAAAGCTTAAGGTGTGAGTACCCTTCTTTAATACTATGCTGTCACCGGTAACTATCTTATCATCAATAACTGCCATAACATTTGAAGTGTCTAATATGTCCTTAACATTTTCATCTTTAGAAAGACCACTTACGTTGTATTGTAGCTCTGAAACCTTTATTGAGTCTCCCTCAAAATAAGCACTACCATTGGCAGAAATAGTCACCTTTTTAGCTGATTCCGGTGTTTTTATATTAAAGTGTATCTTCTTTACAGTAGTAACTCCTGAGTTGTTTTCTACCATGAGCTCAAGATAATGTTCTCCCGAAGAATTAAATTGTTTGCTGAAGTTGTATTCCTTAGTAAGCTTTTCACTTTTTCCTAAGCCTTCAGTGATATCAACATAATTATCAAAACCATCAAACTTATAGCTTACCTTATAGATTCCACCTTCGTCCTGAATATGAGCTGTTACTTTGGCAGCAACATCTTTTATTTCCTGTCCATCATTCATCACTACATCATTTAGCTTAAAGTCATCTATAGTAGGCGTCTTATCTGAAACATACCATTTATCGCTGTTTGAGGTGGTTCCCTTTAATATTATTTTCTCACCTTCGTTACCAGCACCATCAACAGCGTACACTTCAATGGTAACTTCTTTGTCTTTTATACCTTCAAGAGGTAACTCAACAGTTGCTGTTTTACCGTCAACTTTACTGCTTCCTTTTAAAAGTTCATTTCCATCGGTATCTTTTACGATGTAATTTATGCTATAAGGATTACTATCACCAACATCAGAAACTTTTAAGGTTACTCTGAAGGATTTTTTAAAGAAGTTACCAAAGCTTAAGAACCTTCCTATAGCTGCAAGCTCTCCATCATTTGCCGTCTCATACTTGATTTCATCCTTATCTATTTTAGGTACATGACTGTCAACCTTGTATAAAACCTTTTTAGCAGTAGTTGTAATTGCCCCTGTGGACTTATCTTTTAAGTAGTATTCATAGGATTTATCACTGCCATCTGCACTATCCAGATTAATGTTCTGACTCCATGAGTTGCCTTCTAAGGCTGAGCTGTTACTCATCTCATAACCTTCAGGTGCAGTTAAAGTAACTTGCCCAGTATACCAGTCAGCTTTGCCTTGAGCAGGATTTAATGCTCCAACTTTGTCTGTAGTATATTCTTCTACTTTAAAAAGTACTTTTTCCTTATCTAGTGCAATATCATAATTCCTTGACAGGAATGCACCGTTGTCTTTAAGAGAAAGCTCTCCAAGAAGGATATCATAAGAACCAATGGTTTCTCCTGAAACACGAGATAATTTATTATCAAAAGCTGGTGTTTCTAAAGGAACATTTCCTTCATATTTATATTGTAATTCTATATCCTTCTCGCCATAGTATTTACCTTGATTGCTCAGTGGTACTATGTTTATTGGAGCCTTGCTTATATTTGCTTTTGTATTTTCAGGCTGCTTTAAAAGGTTATAATTAGCTGCTTCCGTACCGCTCAGCGTAAATCCACTGAAACTAACAGCTATATCTTTACCTACATTTTTACTTAAGAAATTAGCTTGCCCTGCAGTAATTTTAAGATTTTCACCATCATAATTTTCAGATAAAGCTCCGTTACTAGTTAGGTTTGCTAAAGTTTTTCCGTCATAAACCTTATCAGAAGCACTAGCTCCTGCAATAATAACATCTTTTCTATCAATACTTACCTTAACCTCCGGTAGAGATAGGTAATAATTCTCCTTCTTTATACCTGTAAGCTTAGGTGTTTCAATTTTTACTGTTCTAAGTCCTGCATCCTTACTTGAGGCTGTTCCCATAGTTGGCATTATGCAGTTAACATCATCGCTGTCAACTTTCCCTATGAGGCTTCCACCATTAAGCGCTACAATATCTGTTCCATTATATTGCCTATCCTTAGCAGTAAGCTCAGTAATTTTTAGTTCTTTCCTTGAGGTAGTATAGTTTGAACTTGTAGAGCTTGTGGCGTTATAAACTCCATCTGAACTAGCTTCCTTGGTAGCTGTAATTGCAAAGGCTCCTACACCTACAATCTTTACTTTATTTCCTTCTATTACAGCAACAGCTGTATTAGTAGAATAATAAGCTACTTTTCCGTCACCATTTCCCCCTAAGTTTCCTATTATAAAGGTATCTCCATAGGTTATATCAGAAGTTGTTACATCAGTAACTGCTAGTTTTGCCTGTTCTGCTTTAAGAACCTTTAAGGAAATAGCAGTAGTTACTGGAGCTACATTGGTACTATTCTCCACATATTCTTCTCCATAAGGATTATAATCAATTGTTAAAGTATAATCACCTGCAGCTAAGCTGTTTAAATATCTAGCTTTAAAGCTTATCGAATCATCTGATACAGTATAATCTCTATCTTTTACAAGAACTGTTGTACCATTGGATATCTTTGCTATGGTATTACCATTTAATTTAACCGTTGCCGCTACAGCTTCTTCACTTAGCTTCACAAAGGAAATTTGTTCTGTTGCTCTAACGGAGTCTTTATATACCACAACTCCCTCTGAATTTACATAAGATATGTTGCCTGCTTTGTCAACAATCTTACCGTATACCATAAACTTATCACTTGCAGTTGCACTAAAAGTCTTTTCACTGCTATCCTCTGAACCTATCCAACTTTGTTTTGGTAAATCCTCAGGATTTATCTCTGATGAAGTTTTGATATATTGAACAGAAGCTACTCCACTTAAGTCATCACTTCCACTTACTGTTACTTCTATACTGTCTTTAAAGAAGCGACTAAAGGTCAATTTATTAAGAACCTTTGAAATAGAACTTTCTTTAACTTTAATTTCCCCTTTAGGGGTAGTCTTATCTATCTTATAACTTTCGGTTTTCAAATTAGAAATTGCTTTCGTACTTAGATTTCTAATATAAAAGTTAATTGTTCCAGCTTTATTTTCCTCTGATACTGAGATTTTATCTAACCAATTGCCAGTGTCTGTATTGCTGTATGACAATGCATAACCTGGTTTTGCTGTGATTACAAAAGCTGTGTTTAACCATGCTTTTGAATTTAAAGTGTAATCCGTACCTTCTGTTGCATCATATGTATTGGTAATATCCGCAGTAATTCCCGAAGGTTGTATAAGGCTATAGTTAACACTATCTGCACCACTTAATGAAAACTCTGTAAGGTTAACTAAAATTGAATTTCCAGCGTTTACAGTTGAAAAAGTAGGAGTACCATTTATCAATTCAACCGCATCACCGCTTACAACTCCTTCTAGAATAGGTACTTCTGAAAAGGCTGCATTATTCAATCCATCATACTGCTTATTTTTCACTGACAAGCTTACATTGACTGCTTTTTTCATAATTCTTGCAGAAGTAACTGTCTGCTGACCACTGGCTGAAAGAATATAGTTAGAAGCCGCATCCCCTGTTAGTTTCATATCTCCAATAGCGACCTCTACAGGATTATCTGCGTGATTCTTAGATACAAAAGTACCTGTAGCTGATACTCTCAGATCATCAGAAGGAGCTTTTCCAGCAAGATTTGCTGAGTTATATACTAAAGTTGCATTCTTATTGCCGTCATAAACCTTATCCTCTGCTGTAATACCTGAAACTACTATTTCTGCTTTATTTATAGTAAGATTTTTCGTAATTGCTTCAAGCTGCTTATATCCTGGCTCCATTGTAAAAGCTGCTGTTACACTATAGTTACCTGCGTTCTTTGGTGGCGCTTCTGTTGGTTCATAAGCTGTGCCTCCTATGCCCTGATAGCTATAGGTCACCCTTGAAACTCCAGTTGGCAAGCTTCCTAAAACATTAGCTTGTGTCGCTCCGTTGTAGGTAGAGGTCTTGTCATCAAACATGACATTAGTAACCTCACCAGGTATACCTTCAGTTATTTGTCCATTATTTACTGAAAAAATGTTAGATTCTAGTGTATAATAACCGCTTTGCTGTCCTGTAATAGAAAGCCCTGATACCGTAACTGATTTGTTAGCTCCTATATCTGGGTTGTCAAACTGTGCTGAAGTATAGGCTATACCTACGTCATCATTACCTACTTTACCTGAAAAAGAAACTTCCCTTCCACCTGGTAAATATGTGTTTCCATCATAACTTTTACTAGGATTGGGTATACCATTGGGTGTTAGTGGTGCTTTTGTTATAGTAAAGTCATTTGACAGTTCATTTTGTACATAAGCTTTCTGCAAGCCTGCAGAAGTTAAAATTATATTTATTGTGTAGTCTCCAGGATATATTGGTGCATCTGAACTGTTATACACAGTTGAATTTCTACCGGTGTACATAATGGTGTAATCTGTGTTTAATGTAAGTCTCACACCAGAAAATATAGGCATTAATCCCTTTCTCTCACCATTATAATCAAAACTTCCAAACATTAAGAAATTAGCAAGAGCTGGACTAGGCCCGCTTGCTGGCATAGTATAACTTGAACTACCGGTTTGGGTAGCAGAATAAGTTGTATCCATGCCTCTGTCATACTTAGAAAACTCTACAAAATACCCACTAAGTAGCTCTGGTGCTGCATAATCCTCAGGTAAGTCATTCCAGGCCTTTGTGTTTTCAAAAGTATAGTTAACCTGAAGACTGTTTTCGTTATCATTGTAATCATTGGGTTCTCCTGTATTCCAGTTAGTATATCCGTAAGAATCACCACCAGAGTATTTTCCCCCGTAAAATATTCCTCCTGCCTCTGGTCCACAGGCCCAATAGAAAACATTTCCCTCGTTACTTTTGTCTAGAGGATTGATAAAATCGTCATCTAATATTACATTACTATTGCTATCCTTTGTAAGACGTGTAGCTCCAGCCCAAGCTGGTAATGATGAAATATTTGTCAGAACCTGATCCTCAGCCTGTGATGTAATAGTTGTAAGATATCCCTTCATTCCCATGAAATTATATGCCTTTGCTCTGTTATACGCCTCATGCCATGGAACAATGTCATTTACATACATATAATAATGCGGATTATTTACATCATCTGGAGGATTTAATTTTATAATTGAAGCTCCTTGCGGTAAGCTTGTCTTGTTACCATCAACAGTAATAGTAACCACTGCATTTGGTGTAAACCTAAAAACTATTCCTCTAATAAATCCTTGAGCCTGTTCACTAGTAATACCTGAATTAAATACAAAGGTTTGCATCGTAGTTGTTCCTGAGGTATTTTTTAATGTTTCGTAAGGAACTGACGAGTACGGAACAGACATAACTCCTGTGTAATTTGTACCACTTACCATTATGGATGTGATGTTTGTCCCATTAACAATGGCATCCTTAAAACTGTAATCAATAGTGCTACTCCAAGTAGGAGTTCCCATAACTACACTCATAGTTCCCTTAGCTTCAGATAAAACAGTAGTAGGTGGTAAGATCGTTACTATAACAATCAATGAAAGTAATATGGAAAGCACTTTCTCCATAAAACTTCTTTCTCTTCTTTTGTGTGTTTTCGTCTCCATTTTTACTCTCCCTCGTTGTTTTTTGTGTATGCAGTTTTTGTCCCTATAGGAACCAAAGCTCCACCCCTTATGTCTATTCTAAGATTTAACTTGTTCTATATAATATGTAACGTATTTGGACTTATAAATGATAAATTCGTCTATAATTTCAACACTTTTTCCCATAATAATACCTTTTTCAACATTTTATTATATGGTATCATGGAACTTTAGTTAATACAATGTTCATAATTTGGATAAATTAAAGGAGAAACTCGCCCTTGGTAAGTTTTTCTATAAAATAGTAGGAATCTCCTAATCTTTCTAAAAAATTAGCAAAAAAAAGGGCTAACAGTATTGCTAGTAAAACATAAAAGATGGAGCTCCCTTTCAAGAGTTCCATCTTTTCACTTTAAGAAAACGAAGAACATATCTGCCTATTCAAATAATTCATTTACAATTGGAATAATATTTATTAATGGCTCTTCATAAGGATGAATTTCTCTGATAACCTTATTTGCAGCCTTGACATATTCTCTCTTACATCTTATCTCCATCTTACATTCTGTGCCTTCACATATCTTACCCACTTGGCCATTGAATGGATTCGAACCTTCTAAAGGCCTCCAATAACCTCTAACATTGGTTATTGAAATAACATTATCATAATCTCCAATCTTACATGCATTAATCTTATTAAGTGCATCCCGTAATTTTATTACATATTCTTCTGGAACATATATTTCGATTTTTACTTCTTTAAATTCCATGCTATATCATTCCTCTTCTAACTTATTTAATTTTCTTCCTAAATCCACTTTGAATAAGGTATCATCACATCTGTTAACTTCCCGGCACACAAGCTCCGTACCTATATCCCTATATCAATAGACTCAGAACTACATAGACCTTTTAAATGCAGCATCTTCAACTTTGCTATCATCATGATTTTATCATTACTTAAAAAAGTCCAGAAGTATGGGATTTATCTGATCAGCTTTTCTAAGAGGAAAATCATGATTAGCATTGTCCAAAAAAATTATTTTGCAATTTAGGTTTCTCCTGCCAAGCTCCTCTATGGATCTTATCATTTCATTAAGTTTCTTTTTGCCGCATACAGCCAGCATTGGTATTTTTATATTTTGGTAATTGGTAGTTTCATCTAGCAAAATCCGATTTTTAAACCAGACTGCATACTGCTCTGGAGTTATCTTCTTTGAATACTCAACCATGAATTCCGCCTGCTGCTTTGTATAGTGCCAGTACTTTGCTTGAAGCCTAATTAGCCAGCCAAATTTCAATGTAAAACTTGAATACTTTGCGATTTTTACATACTTATCAATGGTCTTTTGAGTAGAGCAGACCCAGGCACTTAAAAATACAGCTTTGTCAAACAGATATTCATATCTAGACACCATTGCAGTGATTCAAAAAGAAGCGATATATCTACTCCTTCCCTAAACTTTGTTTTATCTATCCTTTCAAAAAAGTGTCTATAATTGTCCTTAATCAAAGGTTCTGCAAATCCAGCTATGTAACCGATGACCTCCTTATCATTTTCCATATACACCTTAACTATAAATTCATATATATATCTGTATTTCTTCATAAGCTTGCATTTTATCCTCTGGGATGGCAGCAGTATTTGAAAAAAATCCCTTTCCTCAACATTTCTGTTTTTATTAATCTCATCAAGCACCAGATTGATGCAGTGTTCACAAAGGGAAAGATACATTTCCTTCTTAATTTTAAAGTAATAGAATAGAAGTCCTTTGGATATTCCCGCTTCCCGTGCAATTTCTAGAGTCGATGTCTGGTAATAGCCTGACTTAGAAAAAGCCTTCAGTGCACTATTTATAATCTGCATTTGTCTCTCTTCAGGCAGTTTGAAAAATTTGTCATTCATACTGAGCCTCCGTGTCTATTAACCAAAACGGTCAATGGATTCTATAGTCATATTACATCCATTGACCGTTTTCAACAAGGGGCTATTTAGCACTTATTTTATTAGTTGGAATTTATTGATTATATACATATATCCGTTTTTACATATGAAATTATTTTTATGTCAATACACTTAAAAAGCAAATTTTCCACTAACTAGCTATCTATGAAAGCTTTAATGTCAACAATATAGCTTTCTATGGTTTTTAGCAATCTTCCAATTTTCAGTTCCATCTGAATTTATTGTTGGTAGATATTTTCCTAGTGTTATCGAATCATATGACTTATTATGAATGCTCAAATCCCTTAATTCATTATACTCACTTATTGGAACTTTACCATCAATCACTTTTAATCCGTCTATTATAATGTCAGCTTTACTTCCTCCCTTATCTATAGTCACAGCTTCCTTAGCCACCATATCTTCTTCAGCTTTACTTTCTTTAAGCTTACTGATGATATTGTCTAGCTGCCCTCCGCCATTCATTCCAAAGGAGATAGAGCCTTCTACTTTTCCACCTATTTCTCCAAGCTTTATTGCATTCTTTACCTTTGCTATTGCTCCTATGCCTGCTGGAGCTACTGAAAGGATTCTTTCCAAGCCATTTAAGTCTCTTCCTGATACTAAATCTTCCCCTAGTAATCCTTCTAGGGTCATCTTTTCTATTCCTAGTATAGGAATAAAATCTAAACCTATGGAAAGTTTCTTTTCTCCTTCAGTCTCGAAGTTAAAGTCTCCACTCTTTATTATTGCATCTAGATAATCGTCATAATTATCTATTGTTTTTTCTTTTTTCTTAGTTAAATTATACCATAATTTCTTTGCAAAGCTAGGTAGTATAGATGGGTAGTCAGCTTCATTATAGGTGTTTAGACCTTCATTGTATTTTTCAATAAGAGCTTTGCTTTCTTCATACTTAGATGCCTTTAGCGTTTATCCCTTCCCGACGTAGCTACCCAGCTATGCTCCTGGCGGAACAACTG
>NZ_JAABNO010000051.1 GCF_009928445.1 Clostridium sp. C8-1-8
ATTATGTGCAGCTACAGATCAAGGTAAAACAGTGGCTCTAGAAGTAGGATACTTTAAGGCTGTAAAAGCTAGCTTAGCAAAACTTGACTCAAAGAATGTAGTGAAAAAGTCAAAAAGAGAAATTGAAGCTAGAGTTAATCAGATGCTTGAGAGATCCATTATTTCTGAAGATGTTATTGATGTTTTTGATGCACTTGGTATTAAAAGACCAGAGGTATCCATTCTTTCAGAAGAGTTCTTAGAAGAAGTAAAAGCTATTAAGCATAAAAACTTAGCACTAGAAATGCTTAAAAAACTTTTAGAAGGAAATATAAAGTTACTGGAAAAAAGAAACTTAGTAAAATCAGAAAAGTTTTCAGAGAAGCTAAAGAAAGCACTAAATAAATACAGAAACCAAGCTATTACAAACGCAGAAGTTATAGAAGAGCTTATTAGAATGGCTAGAGAAATAAAAGAAATGAAAGAAAAAGAAAAAGATTTAGGTCTTAACGAAGATGAAGTTGCTTTCTACGATGCATTAACCGAAGATGGCATAGTAAAAGAGTTTATGGATGATGAAACCCTAAAGAAAATAGCACACGAACTAACAATGTCCATTAGAAATAACCTCACCATAGATTGGAGCGTAAGAAAAAGCGCTCAGGCAGGCATGAGAAAAATAATAAAGAGATTATTAAAGAAATATGACTATCCACCAGAACATGCAAAACATGCATTAGAAACAGTAATGAGACAAGCGGAGCTTATGTGTGGAAATGTTGACCTAGATGAAATAGTAGCTGATATGGTTGCTGAAGATATGGAAGACTATTTGGTATAGGGGAGATTATTATGTACGAATTAATAAATCAAGATGAAGCAGACAGAATCAAGGAAATCATAGAATCAGAGTGTTTATGTAAGCCCATAGAAATAGAAGTAGATGAATATAAATTAAATGTTGATAATGTGAGCGAAACAACTGAAACTACTCATCATCAACCATATGAAATGAAAGAATTTTATTTATTAAATAATGATTTTAATGATGGGGTATTGGAGCACAAACATAGATTATATGAAGCATTTGTGAATGTAGGGGAGTGGGGATACGAAACCAGATTAAAGAATACCCATATCACTTTAGGATCAGATAGATTTCATGATTTTTGTTTTCAGCTTGAACTATCTCAAGCTATCAAAGATGAAAACTACATCTATATTGCTAAAAATATTACAAGCATGGCTGGGCCAGGTGCTATTTGCAGACTATATAGAGGTCTAAAAAGTGATAAGGCTAAAAAATTGATGAGGCAACAGCAGTTTATAGAGAGATATGGTAATGAATTAATAAGATATAAAAATAAGGATTGGATCGTCATTTCTAAGATTGGGGTGAATGATCTGCATGATGATGTAAAAGCACCAGAAATTTTCTATAACTTAATAAATAATGTGTTTTTTGCAATGCTTTTGGTAGAGAGTATTGGAGAGAATGATGTCATTTAGAATATTGTAAAATCATATTTGATATACGTTATGATATAAGAGAGTGGGATCCAGAACATAATAAGATTGGTAAGGGGACTACTTTTAATAGTGATGAACTAATAGAATTAAGGAATATATTAAACTCAATGGAATTATAGTTAAGAAGCCGGATTTAAAACTTCGGCTTAAAACTTACATAGTGCTGCTAAATAATTGAATATTAAATATAAAAAGTAATTAGTAGAATCTGTTAGGTTAGAAGTTAATTATAGTAAATAGTAATGTTAAAAATTGATAGGGGGATTATCATGAAAAAATTGATTTCATTCCTAAAGACTGAATTTCCTAAAGATACTCTTGATATACAAGAGTGTATAGATCTTCTTAATCAGTGTATTGGTGGGAGTGTTGAAAGTATTAAAGGTGCCTTCAGCGCTGCAATTGACAAACGTGATTATCAGAGATTAACAAACTTACAAGAAATTCTTCAATCAATAGATAAAGTTCAAGTTAAGTTGGAAGAATACTCAAATTTACTACAGTTAGACGACGAAATTGAAGAAGAAATTATTCAAAAGGAAAATTTGGAAGATGAATCAAAAGAGCTTCCTGACTATGATTCTCTTCGAGTAGATCAAAATATACCGTATACACTCTACGATGATTATACTCATAAAAGACCAGCTGGTTTTGAAATTTTCGGAATGCGACAAGATGCAAAAGACTGGAAGGAAGTGCTCATTAAAACTTGCGAAATACTGGCTGGAAAGGACCCTGTGAAGTTTAGTACTTTTGTCAATGACAAATCAATGCAAGGACGGAAGGTTTCCTACTTTTGTAATGACCAGAAAGGCATTAGAGCTCCACGACATGTTAAAGGTACAGATATCTATCTGATGACAAATATGAGTGCCAATCAAGTGAGGAACGTTATCGAAAGAATGCTTAGAAGATATGAGATTAAGATTAATAATTTTATAATTTATTTGAAAGCAGATTATACTGCAAGACATGAGTAATTCTTGAAAGTGTAAAATATTAAGTTTAAAATAAATTAAACTGAAGTGTTCCTTCAGAATTAGCTAAAGGATAACATTTACTATTGAAGAGCTAAAGATTTACTAAATTTGATTGATATTTAAAATGAGATAAGAAGGTAAAATGAATATGGGGGAGTGGTTATTGTGAAAATAGGAAAGTACTATTCGTATAAAAAACAAGAGATGAATTATACTGAGGATATGGAAAAATGCATTAAAAATACATGCCAATATTGTATTGATAATACGTTTGGCGCAGATGAGGAAAAACAGAAGCATCCTATTATGATGCTAGGAAAAATTCAAAGTGGTAAAACAAGAGCCTTCACTGGGCTTATAGCTTTAGCATTTGATAATGATTTTGATATGGTATTTATTCTTACTAAGAATAGTAAAGCATTAGTTAAGCAAACAGAATCACGTATGAAAAAAGAATTTAAACCATTTATAGCTGATTATGAGTTAGAGGTAAAGAATATCATAAAGATGAGAAATAGCCTTACTGGATATCAGCTTGAGAAAAAAATGATTATTATTGCTAAAAAAGAAAAAAACAATCTAGATAAAATTATAAAATTTATTAATGACTATTCAATTGATAAAAATAAGAAGTGCTTAATCGTAGATGATGAAGCTGATACAACAGGAATAGGCTATGGGAAAAATAAAGAGACTGAAGAATTTGATTTAAGAACTGTAGCTTCTAAGGTAAATGATATTAGAGGTAATTTAGATGGATGCATTTTTGTTCAAGTTACCGCAACTCCATATGCTCTGTATTTGCAGCCAGAATTCATAGAAGATGACAAACCAGAACCTATTAAACCGAACAAAACTATTTTAGTTCCTTCAGGAGAAGGATATATAGGTGGTGAATATTATTTTATTAGTAGTCAGCGTGATAATCATCCAGCTAAATATTTATTTACTCCCGTAGATGTTGACGAGCATGATATTATATCAGATCAAAAAAGAAAAGGGAAAAAATCTAAAATAGCAGATAGAAGAGTTTTTAAGGAAGAAGATATTCTAATAAGAGAAGATAAACTACCTGTTTTTAAACTGGGGATTATAAATTTTATTATTGGAGCTATAGTTTTAAGGGAAAGTAAGAAAAAGCATTATGCTTATGCTATACATACTGCAACGCAAAAAGATTCACATTCTAGGTTGAAAAGTGTAGCAGATTTTTTATTTGAACAAATTAGAAATAGAAGTAAAGAGACCGAAGCTTATGTTGAGAGATTAATAATGAACTCTTATAATGATATAAAAGCATCAGTAGAAGCATATGGATATAAAATGCCAGAATATTCAATTGTAGCTGAAAAATTTTATGAAGCTGTTGATAAAGAATATTATAGCGTGGATGTTGTAAACAGTGATAATGATATAGATGAACTTTTAGATGAAGAAACTGGTGAACTTAATCTTAGGAGTCCTTTTTCAATATTTGTTGGCGGACAAGTATTAGATAGAGGCGTTACTATCCCTAATATGATTGGATTTTATTATGGTAGAAGTCCAATTTCTATGCAGCAAGATACAGTTCTTCAACATTCTCGAATGTTTGGATATAGATCGAAAGAGCTATTATCAGTAACTAGATTTTACACCACAGACAGAATACATGATAATATGACTAAAATAACTGAGATAGATGTTGAGTTAAGAGAAGATATAGAAAAAGGGAAATTAGGAGATGGAGTATATTTTATAACCAGTAAAAAACAAGATGGTAAGTATGGAACTACTGGAAAAATAGTACCTTGTTCACCTGATAAAATTAAGGTTTCAGATGTAATATTATTAAAACCTCATAAGAGATTATTACCAGTTGGCTTTTTGCCAATTAGCAAATCAAAATCCTTGGAAGTGAATAATAAATTAGATAAAAAATTCAGTAATCTGCACAAACAAGATAGGTCACTTGTAGGAGAGTTTTCGATAGAAGAAGCTGAAGAAATAATTAAGCTAGTTTACTCAATAATTGAGCCAGATGAGGATTCTATAAGATTTGTGAATGAAGATGAGTTTCTAACTACCATGAGATATATGCTTGGTGAAAAGGATAAAGTTAAAATAGTAGTAAAAAGAAATAAAAACACTAAAAAATACAGGGATTCAGGCAGAATTGAAGATGCACCAGATACAGGAGAGAGTGAAGCAAGGGTTGCAAAAAGTTTAGCTATAGATGAGCCGGTAATATTACTGCTTCAAGAAAATGGGGAACATAAAGACTGGAAAAATAGATCTTTCTGGTGGCCTATTTTAGTTTCACCTAAAAACACACCCAAAATAATATATGCTTCTAAAATAGCAACTGAGAAAATTAAAAAGAAAATGGATTATGATTTTAAGGATGAGAATGCAGTGTAAATGTTTGGGATATCATTAATTACTGAAAATAAACTTTAATGAGAATCTTGTACTAATCAAAATTAAAAGAAATGTTGAAGTCATTAAATAAAGATGATAGGCTTCAGAAGTTCAAGTAATATCATATACTAAAGTTAAGCTAAGATTAAAAATGATGACAGACTCAAGTAAATTTAAATTAAATGGAAAGTTAATGTCACACAAAAATGATAATCAAATATTTATCTAAATTAGAACAAGGCTAAATGTTATAGCTATAACATTTAGCCTTGTGTTTTTAATGCCTGCGTTAAATTTATATTTTGCTAATTTTTTAGGTATATATAAATGCTTACAACTTTTATTTATATTAAATCCTCTATATTCAACAGAAATAAGCTATACTCAATCAAAAGTTTTGATGCAAATCTATCTAATTAACCAATATTAAGAAACGTGTTGTAGTTAACATAATGATAGAAGAACGCGTAGATGGAAAAAATATTAATACTATTATTGACAACAAATGTAGTTAATGATAGCATTAAGTTGTAGTTAATATATGTAAGTGTGACATTAATAAGGATGTGTTTATATGGAATTTTACACAGTTAAGGATATAGCTGAAATGTTATCTGTTAATGAAGAAACCGTTAGAAGATGGATAAGAGATGGGAAACTTGATGCAGAAAGAGGAAATGGAAGACAGGGAAGTAAGGTAAGCGATGCGTCACTAAAGATATTTTTAGAAAATAATAAGGGCCTAATAAATGTAAATGCAGCTACAACTTTAGGGTTAGGTGTTTTGGGATCTATTGGTATTGCAGGAGCTGCATTAGTATCTCCAATTGTGTCGGCAATTCCTATAATAGGTGGAGCAGTTTTTGGTGCGAACCTAATTAAAAAATTAAAAGCAGAAAAGCAAGATAAAAAAGCTATTAAAATTGAGCTTATGGAACAAGAATTTGAACTTGAGAAGAAAAAGGCACAGCTTGATACTGAAATTGCAAGGTTACAAAATGAAGTAAAGTTAATTGATAGTCAGATAGAAAAAATAAAAGAAATTGTTAAAGATATTGATAGAGAAGATTAATTATTTATATAAATTTAAATATGAAATATTATAGTGGGAGTATTGAGAAAGAGGAGTTGATTTTTTGTTTAGAAGTAAGAAAAAAAATAAGAATAACATTGTTGGTACACCAGCCATTAATGCTGCAAATCCGATTATTAAAATAAAAGAAGTTACAGACTCATTTATTTTAGACCAAAACAATCTTGTTAAAGAAGCAGAAAAACAATGTACCCCTATAATAAACGGAGATAAAATTATTAATGATAAAGAATTCATTTATAAGTATACTGCAAGAAAGTATAAGATGAAGAATGATACTGTCGAGAATATGCTTAATAGAAATAGAGAAATAAAGGATCTTATAAAAGGTGCTAACCCGCAAGGTAAAACTAAAGAAGTAGTAGCAGCTTATGAATATAGAAAATTACAGAATGGTGATGATAGTGGTGTTGTAAATGCACCAAAGCATAATTCTCCAAATGTAAAAGATATAAGACTATCTCCAGATGATGCATCTAAGAGAGATTTGGTTTTCAAGATAGACATTGGAGATGACAAACTAATACTAGCGCCAGGAGGGCAAGTTAAGACTGGTGAAGCTAAATATATTGCAGATAGTCTTTGTGAAATGGCTAAAAAGAAATCATACGGTAAAACTGCAATTTTAGATGCTAAATTTGTAAATAATGATGGAACTCCTAGAATTGGAGAAGATGCCTTTACACCACAACAAGCTAGAAAAATTAAAGAGGCTGGAATAAGGCTAAGAGGAGTAAAGGATCTTGACAAAAGAGGGGAAGCACTGCTGGAAAATTTAAAAAAAGCTGAGTTGGATGGATTAAATCCGGTTGAAAGAGAACAATTAATCAAACTACGTAATGATATTGCAAAAGCATATAGTGGTAAAGCTGTTGCTGGAAGAATGTTAGGTGGTGCTGCAATCGCTTTTGCCACTGCAGCAGTAATTTCTATGATTATTCAATATAACACAAATAAAAAAATAGAAGTAAGACCTTTATTAGAATCCTCAGGGAAAGCTGCTGGTACTGGTGTTCTAGGTGTACTCTTTGATGCAGGCTTGTATAAGTTTGCTATTAAGAAGGGAAAAGCCCCAGAAGTAGCTAAAATTTTTGCTCAAGAGGGGGTTACTAGTGGATTTTGTTTGATTGCAGCTGTTGCAGATATAGCTAATGAAGTAAAATCTGCATATAATGGCGATATTTCAATATTAGATTCAATCGCAGGAAGTTCTCTAAAAACAGCTATTGACTTATTACCGATAGTATTAATGCCTTTAGGATTTGCAGGTGTTCCAATATCAATGGGAACTCAAATTGGAGGGAGATGGATATTATCTAAACTTAGAAATTTTGATACTAAAATTAAAGAAGAAATCGCAGAAGATTTTATGATTATTAGAGATATAGAAGAACGTGAAGCAAATATAAAAGAAATGAGCGAAGATATGGATAAAATATTTAAAGAAATTGGGTTATCATATTAATCAAAAATAAGAGTAGTTAAATAAGGAGATTATTGAAATGGTTAAAAAGGTGATTATCGGGAGAGTGGCACTGACACTAAGTAGTATGGCATGTGCACTGATAGCAGTTGATCAGGGAATGAAAAGAAAAAAAGAATGTAGAACATTTAAAGAAGAAATTAAAAGGAGAGATACTAATTCTAAGCATGCTAAAGAAGCGTATAAAAAAATATATGAGCAGAATAAGATATTAGTTGATGAACTAAAAAAGTATAAAGATATTAAGAAAGATTAGCTAGATTTTAGTTAATGAGGGTAATTGATCACTAATATTACAGTACAATATTAGTAATGTAGCTTCAAGGGATTTCGTGGAGTTTATTTTATTACAATATGATATTACGTGTAAAATTAGTCGAACAATAAAAAGCTAAATGTTAAGAAATTAGAACAATGGAATAATTAAAGCTATAAAGTGTATAGCTGATGAACGTACTATCTAAAAATGAGTTAAAGGCTGATATTGATCGTAGTGTTAATGAATCTGCGTCTTATTTCAGATTATAAAAAGTGGTCTTATGTCAATATTTTGTACACAAAGAGTTAAACTTTTTTATACCACATTTATGGCTAATAATTAATATTCATTTGGAGACATATAATTTAGCGAAGAGTACAATCCTTCTGTTGTATTAATGAATACCATAGTTTAGTACTACTGCGCTAAAAACTTAATACACATAATTAGAAAAAAAATAATACCTCCTTTCAAAATAATAGTAGTTTTGCCGACCACTAACATCTTAAAGGAGGTATATCCATAATGGATAATAATAGTTTAGCATATTTAAAATGAAACTGTAAATATAACTTAGTTTACGAATGTACATTGTTTGTCTACTTTTAAGCCATTCTTCAACTTAGCTAGTATATTGCCTTTCATATCAACCACCTTATAATATGGCAGATCGCTAAGATCAGAGTACTTTCTCATAGAATACCCCTCATAGAAAACATATTTTACAAGTTCTTTTTCTTCTTCAGTTAAGGTATTAATGACAGAGTTTATCTGTGATTTCACTTGGTTTTGATAGATAATATCCTCAACAAAATTCATATCGCAACAGGCTATGTTCTCTAGGGTAGTATCTAATATTACTACCTTGGAACCATAAGTCTTCTGTCTTCTTACAGACTTTCTAATAAGGCAATTAACTGAGTTTTTCAGAGCATTAGTAGCGTAAGCAACAAATCTATGCTTTTCTGGATTGTATAGCTTAATACAATTAAATAAAGCTTTATAGCATTCATTTCTGATATCTTCAAATTCATATCCACTTACAAAAGACTTCTTACATAGATTTATTATAAAAGGGTTAAATTCTGAAACTAACGTCTCTTTAGCCTCTTCATTATTTGCTTTACAAAGCAGTACTAGACTTTCAATATGTTTATAATCCATAAAATATCACCTCTCAACTAAAATATATGCTAGTCGGCATATATCTAAGGAAAAGGAGGTAGATATTCATGAAAATATCAAAACTAGCTATAGATATAGGCCACAATGTGCAGTTTGATGGGGGAGCAGTAGGTATAAGATCAGAAAATGAACTTAATTATGAGATAGGAACAAAGCTTATAGAAAAATGCAGAGCTGCAGGTTTGACTGTTATTAACTGTACTCCAAGGAATGCAACAAGTTTATACGATTCCTTAAATCAGAGAGTTGAAGCAGCAAATAATAACAATGCTGATTTCTTTATTTCTATTCATCATAATTTATGTACTGGAGGTCATGGATCGGAGATACTATGTATTTCAGGAGGAAGAGCTGAAGAAGTCGCTAAAATAATTCTTCCTGAAATTGCAATGTTAGGATTTGCTAATAGGGGAGTAAAGGCAAGAAATGATTTATTTGTTCTAAAAAACACTAATATGTCTGCGATACTTATAGAATGTGCTTTTTGTGATAGTCCTATTGATATGAATAATTATAATCCAGAGAGTATGGCAGAGGCAATATTTAAAGGGATATGCAAAGCATTTGAGCTAAATGTATCAGGAGATAATCGGTCTACTGAGCAAGCTAATTATTATACAGTAGTAAGAGGCGATACATTATGTACAATAGCTAAAAGATATGGAACTACAGTTGAAAAAATAGCTTCACTGAACAATATTGCTAATGTTGATATTATCTATGAAGGACAGAAGATTTTAGTAAAATAGAATGTTTCGAAATATATAGTATATAATTAAGTGCTGTAATAGAAATAGGTAATATCAGTTGCTATTAAACAAGCCCTTATAAGATGCAATTTTAATTGTAGCTTATAAGGGCTTAAATATTTAGGTGAAAATAAAAGAACAGTTCTTTAGAAAATTGTTATCTAATTAAGAGGAATGTGAATAACTTCTGCTTTAGAAGTAGCAATTAGTATTGAGTATACAAATTTCCTTATTACTAAAAATATATTAATCTCATTAGAAAGGAAAGTGGTTTTAATGAAAAAGTTCTTATTAATAATATTCTTTATGCCAACTCTTCTATGTGTACCTTCTTATTTTACTGCTAGTGCCTCTGAGCAAATAAACCTAGTAGAAAAATATAATTATAATTTACAAGAAGAATCAAAGGAGATTTTATATAATGACATTATCATGGCAATGCTTACTCCTTATATACAAAGAGAAGTTGAAAAATACTACGGGACTTATTATTCGGTAGAACCGTGGGCTAATGATATCGTAAGTATTGAAAGACCTAATGGTGATCGAACTTCTTATTTCATTATTGAGATTGAGATAATGCCATACACAGGTCCTCATAATTCAGTAGGTATTGACCGTATAACAATAAGTATAGATTCAAGTGAAATTAAAGTTTTGAAATTTAAACATCTTCATTCATTTTGAGCAAAATAAAGGATGATATTAAGAGCGTTTGTGCAAGCTTTTGGAGCATGGAATAATCGGACCAGTGAGTAGTGCTTAAGAAGGATTATGGAAGGCTATTGAAGCTTGTACAAACCTTCCTATTTGGATTAAATGAAAATATAAAGTTTAATATGTGTCAGCAATAGGAGAAGCTGGACCAGCTAAGTAATGATTGTACTAGATAAATGGACATGCATTGCGGCTAGTATAGCTTCTCTTTTTGCTGATTTTGTTTATAAGCGTTTAGGGTGATTAGAATATGATTTCAGCATATTAAGTTTTATGAAGTTAATTTAAAGAAAGGGAGGGAAAGCAATAAAAATTAAAGAATAAATTAGACAGGTAGGGGAGCTGCAATCTCATCTATAACTACAGTGCTATGCTTGTCCATTTGGGCGTAGCCGCTAAACATTCTTTTGTGAAGTGTACAAGCAAGGACCACAGAGGAAGACTTAAGAGCTTGCTTGTAAATAGGACTGGCATTGACCTGAGATAACTGCTTAAAAGTTGCCTGTCCTATGTCATTTTCACAAAAGAGGGTGTTTAGCGAAGTGGACAAGTTAAATATAGTTTTAGAATTGGTTATTATATCTGATAAGTTAACATGGAATATAAGGAATAATAGGGAATAAAGGTTTAATTTGTAGTATAATGGAGTTGTATAATTAATAAGTTAGAAATAAAGTTTTTATTATAATATGAAGTTACCATTATTGGTTGTTCTGGGTTGATTGACTATGACTATAATGGGAGGTTCGAAAGATTATATCTAGCTAACTAAATAACTACTAAATTAATTTGGAGGATACTATGAAAAATTTCAATGAGGATATGAAAGAATACCATTTAATTGATACTTTATTAAAGATGAATGAAAAGGGCTTTTTTGATGAATATTCTGATGAACATTTTTTGATTAAAGCTTTAAACGGAGATATTGATTATTTTGAAAAACATAGTAATTTGATAAAAGGAAGTATATATCATTCAAACAGCCAAATGAATGCAACTAATTTTATAGCAAATTTCTCTACAAAATTTAGTTATTTTTGTGACCATTTTAGTGAAGGTGATGTAGAAAAATTTGTAAAAGATCAACTTTCTGCAGGTAAGATGAATTATAAAGAAGAAAGATTTTTTGAAGCTATAGCGGAAGTGAATGTTATCAATTTTCTTATGGCATTTGGTCCAGCACGTTTAAAAGAAGCTAAGTATGAACCTAAGTTGGGAAGGAATGGAAGTAACCCTGAGGCACGGTTAATTTATGAAAATGGAATAACCGTGGATGTAGAAGTAAAAACACCTGGATTTAAGAAAGTGATAACAAGTGATGAGAAAGGCGTGTTAATTCCAACATTTCTATTAGAGGATAAAGAAAAAGCAATTTTTGAAAAACAGTGTTCTAAAAAGGGAATTAAATTTATTCTTCCTAGGGTAATGAAATTAAAAGATTACATAAATAGCGCTGGTAAAAAGTTTGAGATGCCTAAAGATAAAAACCATGTTAATTTGTTGTTTATCAATTGGACATATACAGATGTTGAGAGAAGAGGTTATATAGAACCGTATTCTTTGTTATATAACAACTTAAACGGTATATTAAAAAATAAAGAAGCTGCGTTAAGTATAGGGATTAATGAAGATGCATTGCGTAAAATATCAGCAATCATTATATATCAAGATAGTTTTGATTCTTTAATATTTGGAGACTTTAGACATATGTGGAATGGATATAACTTCAGAATGTTGCCCAACATGTTAATTGATCAAGACATGTTAGATATAGATATAATTAAGGATGTTTTAAGGATGAATCCACCTAAAAAGAATGATGAAATGATGCCATATGCTTTTAAAATTAGGGAGCGCTACTTAAATGATTCATTTGAATTAGCTGAATTTATAAATAGAAGAATTAAGGCTAAAATTAGAGGCGAGGATAATTTTACTTATTTTAATGAGAAATATTATAAGAAAAAAATGAAAGAAGAGAAAAAACGTAAGAAAGCTTATGAAGATTTAAAGAAAGAGGGATATATTTATGAGGGTAATTATTATGATAAATAGTTATTACTTCGAGCTAAATATAATTGGTTTTATAAATCAGAAAATATATACTTTCGAATTTTAGTGCATTTCTTCTTTATGTTTTTCTTAGATTTTGATGTTACCATGTACAAATTATAAGGATAATTAAACAATTGTATTTGAAAGAGAGTAAAGAAATGAATAGAGAATTTATTGATTTAATAGAAAATTTGATGGAAATAAAAACATACAATAGTAATGGGACCTTTAATAAAAATGTAAACATTGAATTGGAAAATATAGGGATAACATTGAAAGAAAAGTTCAAAAATGAGGTTTACAAATACGAAGAATATCTTAATGAGTTCATAAATTATATTTCCAAGTTTGATAAATTAGAAGTTTTATCTTATTTTTCGTTTCTTAGAATTTCAACAGATAGAAAAGGAATAGAAGATGAGGCTTTAAATATATTCCAACTTGAATTTTTACAATGTATTTTATTGAGTAATGATTTATGTGAAAAAAAAGAAGAGCTTACCAAAGAACATATTGAGAAGATAAAAGGATTTTTATTAGTACTACCTATGTTGATGGATTTGAGAAATTTAGAAGAAGTGGAATGTAAAAATACCGTTGAGAAAAAAGAATTTAATATAATAAATGAAATAATTTCTGAAAGAGCATTTATGAGGAGTCATACAACTCAATATATTGAGAACAATATAAACGAACAACTCCTAAAAGAATTAGATAAAATGAGTATTAATAAATATGGTATTAAGTATAGTTATATAATGAAGATGCTTACTAAGATCTTATCAAATATAAATAATAAAATAAATGAATACATTAAAATAATGCCTGGTTGTTCGATAAATAAGGTTTCTTATAGTATGTATGATATGTGTACTTTTTCTGTAGAAGAATGTTTAAATCTCTATGGAGAAAGTGTAATGCCAAAGGCAATTGAAGTAATTTTGAATAAGTTTTCATGCCATTTGAATGAGAAAATAACTATAAATGCAGAAGATGCTTTTATTAATAACCCTGTATGGAATAAATTCTTAATAAAAGTAGATGATAATAAATATTTCTTTCCACCAATAGACTCTTTTATCTCACGAGTTTTGGAGATTTTTAGGTTGCTAATAGTTGAAGATGATGAAACAAAAAAACAATATGATGATACTAAAGGAGATTTCTTAGAGAAAGAAATTGTTAAGATTTTTTCTAATAAATTTAATAGTTTTGGTATATATGATAATTGTCATTTATGTGATGATAATGGGAAGGACTTTGAAAGTGATCTTATACTGATATATAAAAATTATGCAATAGTCATAGAAGCTAAAGCAAATGATATTAGCAGTCTTACTTATGGTGGGAATTTTAGGAAGTTTAGAGACGATTTTAACACTATTGTTAGAAAGCCTAGAATACAAGCTAATAATATAAAGGAAATATTAGAAAAAAGTAAAGGAAACTTAGTTAAACTTAATAAAGAGGGAGGTGATACTGTAGAAATAGATCTTAGGAACGTAAGTGAAATTATATCTTTTTCTGTTTCATTGTCAGGAATAAAGCGTTTATGTAATTCTCAATTATCATGGTTTGACTATTGGAGCGAAAAATCAAAAGCTGATGAAAGGGATGTAAAGAAAATAATTCCTCACATGCAATTAAAACATTTGCATATAATTAGTGATTTATTATCAACGGAAGCTGAGTTTATTCATTATATAAAAGAGCGTACTAGAATAGAGCAAACTGTTAGATATAATGGAGATGAACTAGACTTATTAGTTATATACCTTAATAGAAAATTTAAAGTTGAATTTAAATCATTAAATAATAAAGAATACGTAGACACTTTATTAGGAGCAGATGTAGAATTAAATGATTATTTTTTTAACAAGGTGGACAAGGGGGATTTTAAGAAAAATAAATTATTTTCAATTGGATTAAAAAATGAAGCTACAAAAAGCAAAGTCAATGCAGAGAAAGAAATTATGATATGTGAAATTCCATATTATTTGCAAAATATTATATTAAAAGAAATTGAACAAATAAAGATTGAATTTGTAGATTTTAAGAAAACTAGTCCATTAATATCTCATATATGTATAACTCCTAGAGCTAATGAATACATAGGGGTGTTTCCAATATTATACAGAGATTGGGTGCATGAACTTCAAATGAAATCCCATTTAAGAGAACAAAAATATATATATGATTTAATACATGATATTAAAAACAAACACTTAAAAGAGTTTTACATAATTGGTATAAGATGCGATGAACATGGCGAGATTTCTTTGGGATTCATAGAAAAAATAAAATAAATAAAGTATATAACGAATAATACAACTATGAGATAGTTTAAAAAATAAAATATAGAGATAGGATTTTTTTATTAGTGTACACCATATATATTTCTTTTGGACGAAGGTTTTTCTTCTTTATCATGAAAAAGTAGTAAAAACTTTATTTAGAGGTACTTGAGAAACAGTATCATAGGTAATGTGAGTTCTTTAAGTATAGATGATCTTATCTTTATCAGTAATATAAATAATTTTATGTTATGTAAGTGAATATATGTAAGTTAAATCTACATATATTCACTATATGCCCTCTAAAAGTAATATTTAAAAACTCCCTTACTCTTTAACCTCAAATACATCTCATAAGACAACCTAATCCTCCCACTAATCAACTTTTTAAGTGTAGACTCACCTACATCAAGCACCCTACAACACTCCCCATAAGTATATTTCTTCTTTTCCTTCCACCTTCTAACCCTCTCCCCAGGCTCATTAAAATAGAAGTAATAATATTCATGAAAATACTCAAGTGGTAGATCAAATTTATCACACACCTTCTTTATGCTCTCAGGCTTAGGCATAACATCATGAGTCTCCCAATGAAGCACTGTATCAAAATGCTGCCCTATAATTTCAGCAAACTCTTTTTGATTTAGGTTATATACTTTTCTTAGCTTAATTATTTTTTCACCAATTGTATCTTCTTCTAAATCCTTAAACATTTCAGCATATAAATTTAATTGATAGGAAGAAAAGATCTTCTTAAATGTTGCACTTGAGTTCAGTTTGGTGGTG
>NZ_JAABNO010000052.1 GCF_009928445.1 Clostridium sp. C8-1-8
CGGCTGATGGTACTGCATGGGCGACTGTGTGGGAGAGTAAGTGGTCGCTAGGTAATCATGCACTATTAGCTCAGCTGGTAGAGCACCTGACTCTTAATCAGGGTGCCCTGGGTTCGAATCCCTGATGGTGCACCACTAAAGACTTCACAATGGTGAAGTCTTTTTTGTTGTGTAGAAATACCTTGTGAAAGCCTTTAAATAGATTTATAGATAATACTGTAAACTTACTATGATCGAACGGTATTGTTTTAGTTTTTAGTGATTATTATTTTTATAACAGGTTAATTTTAATAATATTATTAAACATAAACTAAATTTAAAATAGAAACTTAAAATATATCGTTTATGTGGTATATATTGATTGGTAAGTAAAATATAGATAGTATTATATATTTTATTGAGGTTTATTTATTATGAGAGATAGTATGGAAGAATATACTGAAAATATAATGGGTATTGATAAATATACTACACAAGAAGAAATAGCTATATATCTAAAACAAGTATACAATAGATGTCTAGAAGATTTAGAAAGATTAGAAAAAGAAATAGAAGCTGATTCTCAGCAGGTTAAAGATATTGGGCAAGTAGAAGAAGATAACATAAAAAGGTATAAAGCTATAAATACAAATAAGAAAAATTTATTAAAACGTATAGAGGAAAGTAGAAAAAATCTAAATAAGGTTAAAGATATGATAAAAAAACTTTAGAGCCTTATATAATTTTATATTATTGTTGACAAAGTTCTGTAGTACAGGTATAATATATAATTGTTAATGCAATTATTATATATCTAGTGATGATGCGTCTAAGGGTTACACCCGTACCCATACCGAACACGAAGGTTAAGACTTAGACGGCTGATGGTACTGCATGGGCGACTGTGTGGGAGAGTAAGTGGTCGCTAGGTAATGTGCCCCATCAATTATTTGATGGGGCATTAACTTTTTTAAATTAAATATAGCTTGTTTGATATAATATAAGACGTGTTTAAAATATACTAAATTTTAAACATGTCTTTAATCTTTTATAGAAGTATATAGGTTATAGAAGATTAAATAATATAGTATTTTTTATTGTGAAGCTCAATAAGAAGTAGTTTATTCTAGAAAGTTTTTATGTGTGTTTAAGAATAGTGGATATAAAACTTCATTAATGAAAAAATATATAAGAACTATTTATTGTGTTTCCAATCAATTAACTAGATTGGAATAAATAAGAAAAATGAGCAATAAAAATCAAAAGTAAGCATAATAACTAATTAATACAGAAATAATATGATTATTTCTGAGTAAATTTGATTATTTACTGTTGACTTTGTAAATGTTATCATTTAAAATATAATCAAACAAGCAAATACAATCACAAATAGTCATATATAATAGCAATTCAGTAAAGAGGATGTGTAACTGGTTATGTTTGCAGAAGAAAGACAACAAAAAATATTAGATATATTAAATTCCAAAAGTAGTATAAAGGTTATGGATATAGCTGAACTACTAAATGTTTCTGAATCTACTATAAGAAGAGATCTTCAAGAGTTAGAAGAAAAAAATCTATTGATGAGAACCCATGGTGGTGCAGTAGGTATAGATAATAGAACAAATTTTGAACCATCTTTTATAGACAAACAAGACGAAAAAATTGATCAAAAAATTAGTATTGCAGAAGTTGCTAGTATGATGATTGAAGATGGTGACACAATAATATTAGATTCTGGTACTACAACTTTAGAAATAGCTAAGAGAATTAGAAGTAGGAATATAACAGTAATAACAAACTCTATAGATATAGCTTCAGAACTTTCTAATAAGGAAGGGATAGAAATCATAGTAACTGGTGGAAGTTTAAGATTAAATACCAGAGCTATGGTTGGTCATCTAACAGAAGCTGTAATTAAGAATTTCAGAGTTGACAAAGCTTTTGTTGGAGCCAATGGTATATCTATAGAGGATGGAGTAACAACTCCAAACTTCATTGAAGCACAAACAAAAAAAACAATGATTAATTATGCTAGCAAGGTAATTATAGTTGCCGATAGTACTAAGTTCAACAACGTATCATTTTCTATAATATGTCCGATAAAAGCTGTTAGTATGATTATAACAAGTAGAGATATTGAGCAAGATATGATAAAAGAATACTCAGAAGTAGGTGTGGATATAGTAACTGCTTAAGATAAGGGAGGTGAGAATGTGGTAATAACAGTAACGCTTAATCCGGCAATGGATAAAACTCTTATAATAGATGATTTTAAGTTAGGAACTGTTAATAGAACCTCAGATATTAGATATGACATAGGTGGAAAAGGTATAAATGTATCAAAGGTGTTAAAAAACTTTGGTATAGAATCTTTAGCTTTAGGATTCTTAGGAGGAACATGGAAAAGCAGTTTCGAGAAGGAACTGGATAAAAGAGGTGTAGGCCATAATTTTATAGACGTTGAAGCAAGTACTAGGACTAATACAAAAGTTGTAGATAGAAAAAATAATGTTTATACCGATATAAATGAGGCTGGACCAGTAATATCTGAAATTGAATTAAAAAAGTTTATAGATTTATATAGTGAGAAGTGTTCCGAAGGAGATATCGTTGTGCTATCAGGTGGTATACCATCAAGTTTACCTAAGGATATTTATGGTACACTGATTAAAATAGCTAAAGGTAAAGGTGCAATAACAATACTTGATGCTGAAGGTGAATTACTAGCTAATGGATTAAAAGAAAAGCCATATGCTATAAAACCCAACAATCATGAATTATCTTTACTATTTAATAAGTCAATAGACAATCTAGATGAAATAATAAATTCATGTAAGGAAATAAAAGCACAGGGAGTTGAAAACATCTTAGTTTCAATGGGATCAGAAGGTGCAACTTATATATCTGGTGATAAGAAATATTTTGCAAAGGGTTTAAAGGTACCAGTTAGAAGTACTGTTGGAGCTGGAGACTCAATGGTTGCAGCATTAGTTTATTCAATAGTAAATAAATTAGATATTGAAGAAACACTTATATTTGCTCAAGCTTGTGGTGCAGTTACAGTTACATTAGAAGGAACAGAAGCTTGCAAGCTTAATGATGTAGAAGCAATTATGGAAAGAGTAAGGGAAAATATTAAGGAGGTTTAACAATGGCAACTAAGGATATGTTTACCAAAAATAGAGTGTGCTTCGATATGAAGGCAAAAGGGAAGATGGAAGCTTTAGATGAGCTTATTGACATACTAGTAAAAGACGGAGTAATAAATGATAGTAAAGTTTTTAAAGAGGCTGTATTAAAGAGAGAAGAAGAGTTTTCTACAGGGATAGGAATGGGGATTGCAATACCTCATGGAAAAAGCAAATCTGTTAATGTTGCATCTATAGCATTTGGAAAAAGTAAAGCTGGTGTTGACTACGATTCAATGGATGGTGAACCAGCACACTTATTCTTTTTGATAGCCGTACCAGAAGAGTCAAGTGATGTTCACTTAAGAGCACTTAGTGAGATATCAAGAAAACTTATGCATTCTGATGTAAGAGAATCTTTAATGAACTGTAGTAGTTTCGATGAATTTATAAAAGTTTTTGAATAAAATAAAAATTAGGAGGTATTATTATGAAATTAGTAGCTATAACATCTTGTCCAACTGGTATTGCACATACATACATGGCGGCAGAAGCATTACAAATGGCTGCTAAGGATCTAGGGCACGACATAAAAGTCGAAACCCAAGGGTCTGTAGGCGCTGAAAACGTTATAACTCAAGAGGATTTGAGATCAGCAAGTGCTGTTATAATTGCAGCTGATACGAATGTAGATAAGAGTAGATTCAAAGGCATGCCTCTAATAGAGGTATCTGTAAAGGATGCTATAAAAGATCCTAAAGGTCTTATACAAAGGGCATTATCTGCTAAACCTAGTCAGACATCAAGAAATGAAGCAGCAACTAATACTAAAAGCGAAGAGAAAGAAACTAAGAACGGTGCTTATAAACATCTAATGAATGGTGTATCATTCATGATACCATTTGTAGTAGCTGGTGGTATACTTATAGCTTTATCATTTGCCTTTGGTATAAAGGCATTCCAAGTAAAAGGTTCATTTGCAGAAGCGCTGTTTAGAATCGGAGCAAACGGAGCATTTAGTTTCTTAGTTCCTATACTTGCTGGATATATTGCTTATTCAATAGCTGATAGGCCTGGTCTAGTTCCTGGTATGGTTGGTGGTTACTTAGCGTCAAATATAGGTTCTGGTTTCTTAGGTGGATTAATAGCCGGTTTCTTAGCTGGTTATACAGTGTATTACTTGAAGAAGTTTATTAAGTTACCAAAATCCTTGGAAGGATTAATGCCTGTTTTTGTATTACCAGTTTTATCAACACTTATAGTAGGACTTATAATGATATATGTACTTGGCAACCCTGTAAAAGCTATAAATGATGCATTAACTGGATGGTTAAATAGTTTAAGTGGTGCAAATGCTATATTACTTGGAACAATAATTGGATTAATGATGGCTTTTGATATGGGAGGGCCTCTAAACAAAGCAGCATATACTTTCGGTGTTGCAACAATATCTCAAGGTCAACCTTCAGCAATAATGGCAGCAGTAATGGCTGCTGGTATGGTTCCACCACTTGCTGTAGCATTAGCAACAGTATTAGCAAAGAACAAGTTTACTAATCAAGAAAGAGAAGCAGGAAAGGCAGCTTGGGCATTGGGTGCGGCGTTCATAACAGAAGGTGCAATACCATTTGCAGCAGCAGATCCACTAAGAGTTATACCTTCTATAATGGTTGGTTCAGCTTTAACCGGTGCACTATCAATGTTATTTAAATGTACACTTGCAGTACCTCATGGAGGATTGTTCGTATTCTTTATACCACATGCAGTTGGTAATGTAGTTATGTATGTTTTATCTATACTTATAGGAGCAGCTGTGGGAGGAGTAATTCTTTCATCTGTTAAAAAGAGTTTAACAAAGTAATTAAATAAGAAGTACAAAAACCCTGACTGTGATGAAGTCAGGGTTTTTGTATTTTTTTAAAACTATATAATTTTTAAATCCTTTAAAAACTTATCAACTCTTCTTTCATATTCATCTGGGTTACTAGTAAAGGCTTGTGCATGACCAGCATTAGGTGCTATATATATGTCTTTAAAACCAGTTTTAGCTTTGTATAAGTCGTGAGACATTTTTGTTGGTACATAGTCATCTTTATCTCCATGTATGAATAATATAGGAGTGCTATTTTTATTTATTGTATTTATAGGTTTTACATCGCTGAACTTCCAACCTCTTGTAATTTTTGTAGCTACACTAGCAAGTGGAACTAGTGGAAGATGTCTAAGTGGCTTAAAATCATTTTTTAATCTATGATTAAATAGTTCTGTAGTATCTGAATACCCGCAGTCATCTATGCAAAAACTTATTCTTGGATCAATTGCGATATATTGTAGAACAGTTCCGCCACCCATTGATTCACCATGAACACCAATTAATACATCGTCTCCAATTTTGTTGATTACCCAATCTGTACAAGTTTTTAGGTCATATTTTTCATAATATCCGAAGGAAGTATCTTTTCCTCCACTTAATCCATGATTTCTATGATCATATACAAGAACTGCAAAGCCTCTTTTTATAAAGATATCCATATATTTAGCTGAGCCATATAGGCTCCAAGTTATTCCGTGAGCGAATATTATTACTTTTTTCGAGCCCCCATTTGGAAAGAAGAATCCATGAAGATCATAGCCAAACCTTGATGGTATAGATATCTCCTCTTTTTCTAATTTATTGAAAATGTACTCTTTTATGTTTCCGGCAGCTAATTCAGTAGAATAGGTATCATTATAGTTTCTTACAACAGGTAAAGTAACTACTCTAGAGAAGTATATAGAAATGAAAATTGTTAGTAAAACTAAAATTATAATTGTGAATAAGATTATTTTCATATAGTCCTCCATAATAAAAATATTATTTTAAATATTATATTGAAGATTAAATATATTTTATGTTATTAACTATGATGTTAAATATAAATACTATAGCTAATAAACTAATTAGTTTTACTGATCTGGTTATTTATGTTTTTGTTATAGCTGATTTTACATTTACTGAAGGAATTTTACCTAAGGTTCCAGTTAACGCACTTATAGAATCTGGTGTTCCATCAACTATTACTGATATTACAGATACTCCTTTTTGCTTGTAGGGGATGCCCATTCTACCAACGATTAAATAACTATAGGAGTGGAGGACCTCGTTTACTTTTGGAACGCTAGTTAAGTCTTCAATTACTATAGCTATCACACCAACTCTATTTTCCATAATATCTCCTTGGTTACTTATAATATTTTCATAATATAATTTGATGCTCTATTTAGATAGAAAAGATATATCCTTTTTGATAAATGATAAGAATTTTTTTACTCCTTCTATATCCTGCTTAAAAGTCGTTTCCTCTGAGTTTTTCCAAAATCCATTATTATATATACATAGTGCTAAAAAGAATATTGATAGGTTAATATATATATCTTTTAAGTCTGCTATGAATAGAGAGCTGATACCTATAAAGTCTAAACTACCGCCGTAAAATATTTTATCTATTAGTGAGCAAAGACATCCACTTAATATAAAGGTGAAGCTCATATCAGCCCAAAAGTCTTTATATCCCTTGTGTAAGTAGTATCTATAACCTTCTATTATAAAAAATAGTACTATAGCGTTTATAATTATAAGAACTGAAAAGTTTATGCCAGCTCCGAATCTTGCATTAAGCCAAGAGCCAGATGAATTAATAATGGGATTAAAGCTTAAAAAGTTATCAATGAGGAAAAAGCTTTTATCAAAGTACCAAGTTTTGATAATAAGTTTTATTCCCTGATCTAATATGAAAGTAAAAAAAAATGTTATTATTATTGCTATATTGGATAGACCCTTGGAAAACTTAATCCCTAAATAATATATTATTAATCCTGTTATCCCAAATAATAATACTGGCAATAGGTTCATTATTATATCAAACTTAGAATGAATTCTTCCTGTAATAAATTCAAAAGTAAAATATATGAGCCACATTATAGGCAGAATACCTATGGTTAAAAGTTTATCTTTATTCATTAATTTATTCCTCCTAGAAATTACCCTAGACTAATTATTTTTATTAGCATTTTGGCATAAGTTGATTTTATCATTTATCTAGTTTTATATTCAACTAATAGTTAGTAAATATTACATTAAATAATTTTTTACTAGTAATGTTTTATAACTGAATGTAAATTTTAAAGATTTTTTTCCAAATCTAAAAGTAAAAATAGTTTCTATATTTAAATGAAATTTTGTTAGATAACAAATAAAGAAGAAAAAATAAAAATATTATTCTTGTGCTTTATTTTCATCAAAGTATAAAAAAAATCAGTTGGAAATATATAATTTGATATATGTATACCTTTATATGTAATTATGTAATAAAAGTGCAATATTAGACAAAAAAATACATAATTCTTATTGAACAAAATTACATAGTTTGGTAAAATACAAAAGGATTTAAAATTATATTAAAAAAGTCATATGATTAATCAAAAAATAACTTTTGAAACATCTCTATATTAGACTCAATTCGCAGACATAATATCATAAAGCAATATATCTTGTTTAATCTCAATAAATTTATTATCAATTTTACTTAAGAGTTTGTTAACTTATTACGAAGAAAGTATTATGAAATGTTTACTAAAAAAAGAAACTTATTATTATAGCTAGGAGAGGGAATCTAGTTAATATGGGGTTTTATAATTGCTAAAGATAATTAAAATCCTTTGTTTATAGATTGATAGGGTATGATTCTTAATTTGTACATTTTTTTGTACTTTTAGTTTTAGAGAGGGAAGGGATTGGATGAGTTGTACAATAACTAGAAAGGTTAGAATATTTGCCATGTCTCTTGTGGTAATTACAGTAATTTCTTTAAGTACTATCTACTTCATAAGTGCTGATAGTATCTCAAAACAGTCATTTGAAGAAAGAAGTTTATTACTTATGAATACTGTTGATTTTTCAATAAATAATTTTACTAAGCAACAAGAACATATAATTGATCAAATTGAAAGTTCCAATCTAAATGATAAAAGTTTTTCCATCATTGATAAAGCTCATATTCAAAGCGAATTAGATGGAATTTCAAAAACTTATGGCAGTATACTAAATATTTATCTTGCTTATGATGATGGTAGTTTTATTATAAGTCCTAAAAGTGATATGTCCATTAAAGACATTAAGAATAAAAGTTGGTATATTTCTGCAGTTAAAGGAAATTCCAATGTGTGGAGCGACTCATATTTAGATGATATAACTGGTAAATCTGTAATAACTGTTTCTAAAGCCTTATATAAAGATGGAAGGTTAATAGGAGTTTTAGGAATAGATTTTTCAATTGATTCACTAATTGAATATATATCTAATATAAAGCTTGGGGATACTGGATATATAATGCTTTTAGATTCTTCGTATAAGATAATTGCGGAATACGACGATAACCAGATAGGAAAGTATTTAACTAATAAAGATCTTTTGAAGTTAGTTTCTTCCGGTGAAAAGAAAACAATCAATTTAGATTATAACGGTGGAGAAAAATATTGCTTTTACAGTAAATCTTCTAAAACTAATTGGATAATTGTCGGAATGATAGATGAAAACGAGGTGTTAAAGTATTCTAAGGATATAGCAGATATAACTCTAATTTCTGCTATTATAATATCAGTTTTAGCTATTATTCTTGCAGGGATTGCAACAAAAAGCATAACGAGAAATCTGAAAAAGCTCTCAGAAAGTATAGATGGTATAGGGGCAGATGAGCTACAGTTAAAGGTTAATGAAAAAGGCCATGATGAGGTTTCTATCATAGGTTCGCATATTAATGATATATTAGAGAAGTTAACTTGTATTATTGATTCATCAAGTGATGCTATATATGAATATGATATAGATAATGACAAGTTGACCATATCTGATAAATTCGGATCTATATCAGGATATAAGATTGATAAAAAGTGGTATAGCATTAAAGATTTAATAAACTTGGTTCATCCAGAGGATTATGTAAGTTTAAATAAAAGTTTAAATGATTTAATTTGCGGAATAAGCCTATCATACGAAAGCGATTTTAGAATTAAAAAGTCAGATGGAAGTTATATATGGCTAAATATTAAAGGTAAAACTATAAATAAAGGAAAAAGGGGCAACTCTAAGATTTGTGGTTCATTGACTGATATAACACTAAAGAAAATGTATGAAGAGGATATTTTTAGACTTGCATATTATGATAAGCTGACAGGACTTCCTAATAGAATATATTTTGAAAAGAAACTTGTTGAAGTAATGGACTATATGAAATCTAATGAGTCTACAGGAGCAGTGGTGCTTCTTGATGTGGATAATTTTAAGAATATAAATGATACTTTAGGTCATACAATAGGTGATTTATTGCTCGTGGAAATATCTAAACTTATATCTGAGACTAACGATGGCAGCATGGAGGTTGCTAGAATTGGGGGAGATGAGTTTTTGCTACTTATAAAAGAAACAAAAAAGAATGAATCCATTCAAGTTCTTATAAGTAAAATTCAGAGAAGATTAAAAAGTAATATATATATAGAAGGAAAATGTATAATTGTATCATCTAGTGCTGGAGTAGTGGAGATACCTAAGAATGGACAGACTGTTGAAGAAATAATAAGAAATGCTGATATAGCAATGTACAAGGCTAAAGAAGATGGGAAAAACAAAGTAGTGTTATTTGATCATAACATGTTTGAAAAGTTTACTAGAAAAATAGCTATAGAGCAAGGGTTAAGTGATATAGACTTCGATAATGAATTGGAGATACATTATCAAGCTCAGATGGATGTAAACACATATAGTTTAAGAGGCTTTGAAGCACTACTTAGGTGGAATTCTCCTGTACTTGGCAGGGTTTCACCAGCGGAATTTATTCCTATAGCTGAAGAAACTGGTAGTATAGTTTCCATTGGAGCTTGGCTTATAAATAAGGTATTTAAGGATGCAATTGAATTTAAAACAAAATGTATAGATTTTAATACTATATCAATAAATATTTCAGCGATACAGTTATTAGATAAGTGTTTTCTAGAGAAGGTAAAAAAGGCTTTGTTTGACACTGGTATTGAACCGAACAAGATTGAGTTTGAAGTTACCGAAACCGCTATAATAGACAATATAGAGTATAGTAGAGAGATACTTAACAGCCTTAAAGAATTAGGGTTTAAGGTTGTGTTGGATGATTTTGGAACTGGATATTCATCGTTAAGTTATTTAAATGTTCTTCCCATAGAAGTTTTAAAAATAGATAAGTCATTTATAGATGACATTAGCTTGAAGGAAAGTAATAAGGCTTTACTTGATGGGATAATAAAGCTTGCTCATGATTTAAAGATGGAGGTAATAGCAGAGGGAGTTGAGGACTGCATACAACTTGAGTTGCTTAAAGAGATAAATTGTGACGTAATTCAGGGGTATTATTTTAGTAAACCAATAGCATATGAATATCTAGAGCAAGAATATAAAAGACTTTTGCAATTGAAACATTAATAGAAATATTTTAAATAACAATTGCTGCTATAAGATAGGAAAATAACATATATGAAGTAGTAAACAGACAGATATAAATTAATATTAAGGAAATGGTGTATATAATCTATTGGTTTCTAGTAAAACCTTCTATATTAGTGAACATATCTTCTGAAAATGATTAAGAAAAGATGAGGTAGTATAAAAATGAAGGTTGGAGTATTGCTTTTTGCAATATTAGTTGCTGTAAACTTTATTACAATACATTATTTATTAATGGGACAATCAGCAATAGTAAGTGCACTAGTTCTTTCTATGATTGCAGGGATTTTTGGGTTTCTTTTTTCAACATATGGAATGAAGTCAAGGAATAAATAAAGATCTAAAAATTTATTGCTAATTATATAATATAAAACTATATGATGATTGATAGTAAATTTATAAAAGGTTGGATTTATTATAAAGAAAACATAGTGCGTAATATTTTTTATGCACTATGTTCTTTTTATAACCAGAAAATGAATTGCAAGTATTTTAGTAGTAGTAAAAGAATTAAATATTAAACAAGCACAATAAATAGACAGAGTCGGATAATATGAAAATGTTTTTTAAAGTATTTATATATTTAATTGCATATCAATTTATAAAGTGCATTTTTAAATATATTACTGAAATTTGTGGTAGGTTTTATTTATGATAAAGAAAATAGGTTAATATCCGCACAGAGAGAAACAATAATAATTAAGAAGGTTTAAAAGTTATATTATTTATAATATTGTCGAATTTATAATTATACTTATATTTTATTTATAGGTATAATTAGTTTAAAAGGGTTTAAGGAATTTTATCTTATATCAAAAGATTAAAACTAATTATAAGAAAGAGGGTATATAGAATGTTAACCATATTAGCTGTTTCAGATTCTATTGGAGAAACTGCTGAACAGGTTGCTATAGCAGCTGCCAGCCAATTTAAAGAGAAAGCAGAAGTAAAGAGAGTACCATATGTCAAATCCCTTGAAGATGTTGAGGAGCTTATAAGGAATACAGATTCTTATTCATCTTGTATGGTAGTATCCACTATAATAACTGTTAATGTAAGAGAATTTTTGACTGAAAAGTGTATTGAAAGAAATATTAATATAATAAATGTGTTAGGACCAATAATAAATGTAGCATCTACTATATTAAATACTCATCCAGATTACAATCCAGGAGCGATGTGGAAAACTGATGAGATGTATTTTAAAAGGATAGAGGCAATGGAGTTTGCAATGCAATATGATGATTCGAAAGACTACAGAGGACTAAAAAATGCAGATGTAGTTTTAATTGGTTTATCAAGAACTTCAAAGACCCCATTGTGTATGTATTTAGCTAATAAGGGTATTAAGGCTATAAATATTCCTTTAGTTCCTGAGGTTGGTGTGCCAGACGAAATATATCAGATAGATAAGAAAAAGATATTTGGGTTAACAATTGATCCTCTGCAATTAATAGAGATAAGGAAGAGAAGACTTGATAAGTTCCATAGGATTTCATCAGAAATAGAATATGCTAGTGACTCGAGAATATTAGAAGAATTTGATTTTGCTGATAAAATTATAAGAAAGTTAGGATGCAAAACTATTGATGTAACTCAAAGAGCTATAGAAGATACAGCTTTAATTATTATGGAGTCTATAGGTCAAGGAAAGCAAAGTAAGTAAGCACTTTGGAATTAGGCTAAAACACATTGGGATATTTAAGAGAAGATGTGGTTAATATTAGAAAAGTAAGTGGTATATCTGAGGCGGATATACCACTTTTTTTGAAATATGAATTGGAGATGCTCATATTTCACTAGAATGTTTTGATTGTAATAGATTGTTTGAAATATATAGTTATTAATATTTCAGTAGTAGTATTTGCTAAAGTAAGTACTTAATACATAAATTATTTATATGTGGTTTTATTTTTTTTTATTTAGTCCATAATTCAAATATATAGTAAGTTAAGGTAGTAAGAACTATATATAATTTTTTGAATATTTTATAACTAGATATTAATTTAGAGATAGGGGTTAGGTGATTCTATGAAGATAGGGTTAGTGCTAGCTGGGGGCGGAGGAAGAGGCGCTTACCAAATAGGCGTTTGGAAAGCTCTAAAGGAATTTGGATTTGATAAATACATTAGGGCTATATCTGGAACATCTATAGGAGCGCTGAATGCGGCTTTATTTGTAAGCAGCAGTATAGATGAGGCAGAAAATCTATGGATTAACTTAACAAAGGAAAGTATACTTCCTACAAAGAATATTGATTTGGTAAAAAAAAGCTTGATGCTAGCTTGGGGCTCAAAGAATATAAACTTTGTAAAAAAGTATATTCCAAAGACTTTAGAAATTGGTGATGTATCTAGAGATGGTGTTCTCAAGTTAATAGATGAACATATTGATTTTTCAAAGATCGTTAAGTCTACTATAAGCTTATATGCTGCGTGTAGTGAGATTCCGTCGATTAAAGCTAAATATTTCAAGCTAAATAACTATAAGGAAAAGGATATAAAAGAGATACTATTAGCAACTTCTGCAATACCAGTAGTATTTGAGAGCAAAGAAATAGAAAACAAAAAATACTTGGATGGTGGAATGGTTGATAATTTGCCTATACAGCCTATATACGGAGAGGGCTGCGACATAATTATTGCAGTTAATTTATCTAAAATCAGTGAGTTAGATAGAAGTATATTCCCCAATGCAAAGATTATAGAAATAGTACCAAGAGATATGGATGATGGAATTCTTAGTTCTACGTTGGATTTTACACCGAATGGAGCTAGAAGAAGGATTAAACAAGGGTATGACGACACTAAGAACTTATTTGAACCCATTATCGAGCTTACAAAGTATAGTTTTATGAAAATCCCTCAAGAAATTGTAGCTTCAGCAGGTAAAAGTTTTTTAAGACATTCTAATAAAATTAAAGATGCTATAGTAAATGTTAGTAGAGATCGTTAGTTGAGTATATTAGAAAGATATTCTGTAAATTCACTACTTTGTAGTAAAATTCTAGTCTTTTGGCTTATCTCTCAGAATCTACAGGAGTTTCAAAAATAAATTTTAGGCCTAAGTAGTACATTTCTATAGGAGAACCTTATGAATTAAAAAAGTAATTATGGAAATATTAATGTTAAATTATAAACTTCGGAGGTTTTCATATGCAGACAGGTACAGTTAAGTGGTTTAATAATGAGAAAGGTTATGGCTTTATATCAGCAAATGAAGGAGATGATGTTTTCGTTCATCATTCGCAAGTTAAGGAGAAAGGTACTAATAAAGATTTACATGAGGGAGAAGAGGTAACCTTTGATGTTGTTCAAAAAGAAAGAGGTCCTCAGGCAATAAATGTAGAGAAAATGTAATAATTTCATTAGGTGTCAAACTTATTATAATAAGTCAAGTGGCTAAGATTACTTAAGATAACTAGCTATAACTGCTAGAATAATGCCAGTTGACTTATTTTTATTTTATTAGGGATTTAATGTGTAATAGTTTATTATCACAAAAGTTATAAATTAATAAATCGTATTAATTGTTTTGATGCTTCAAACAACCAGTTATTTGGTGGGTTAACTGTGAATGAAAAAAATAGTATTGAAATAATTATTAGGAAAAGGAATGCTATCAAGTTTATATATTGGTAGTTTTTATTGAGGTTTAATATAGTTAAAGATAAAGCTTGAGATAAACTATATCCTATTAATAATATAGTTATAGTATCTGATAGTTCACAATTAATAGCTCTAAAGCCTAGAAGAAAGTAAGAAAGAGATAAAAAAGTTGACATGCATATGAATGCGGTTGCTTTTGCTGTAAAGAAGTTATTTGAATTAGTTACGGAAAATACCTTTTCTATTAGTGAGTAGAATATTATTGGGAAAAAGCTTATTTTTAATTGTTCCCATAAGCTAGTGTTAACAATACTAAAAAAGCTTATAGCAAAGTTTTTATTAAAAGCCTTATAAGCGAAGCTGACAGACAATCCTAATAATATAAGAAAAGGAATGCCCATAAGCTCCAATATTAAAACTTTACTCTTTTTATATTTCATTTATTAGCACTTCCTAGTAATATATAATATTAGTTTAGTAACCAATATCTCCTTCTAGATTATTTCTTACATTAGAAGTATGAATAATAGATAGAATTTATTACAAATAATAAGTTTTTTTCATTAAAGAGACTATTAATATTCTTTTAGTATAAATTTTAATATGAGATCTTTAACAATAATAATCATAAAGTCGTTTTCTATAGAGATTAGATTATATTAATTACTTGTTATGTTGGTAAACAGTTCCTAGTGTATCTGTATAAGAAAAAGTGTGATTAAGAGAGAAATTTATAAATATAGCAGTATAAAATAAGTTTTTCAAGGTATTATAATTATTATAATAGATAATAAAATGTTATTATAAAACACGTCGCTGAAACAAACGCGACAAGCAAGAGACACGAAAATTAAAACTGATTTAAAGAAATTAAAAAAGTTTTAAAAAAGTGTTGACAAAAACATCTTAGAAATGTTAAGATGTAAA
>NZ_JAABNO010000053.1 GCF_009928445.1 Clostridium sp. C8-1-8
ATGGTACTGCATGGGCGACTGTGTGGGAGAGTAAGTGGTCGCTAGGTAAATGTGGTTCACTAGCTCAGTCGGTAGAGCACATGACTTTTAATCATGGTGTCCGGGGTTCGATTCCCCGGTGAGCCACCAAAACCTCTGTTTATACAGAGGTTTTTTATTGTTTAAAAAAATATCAAAGTTTTTGCTATACAAGCCTGATGATATTAGTTGATTAGGACAGTTCGCTAAGATATATAGTAAACAACAAGGTATATTTGCTTGTAAGATTTCCTATATGTATTTTGAAATTGGATATGTAAAAATTCACTAAAGAAATTCCTTAGCTGTGGATAATAAAATTGGATTAATTTTTTAAGATGAACTAATCCACAATTAAGTAATATAATCCACAATGTGAAGTTGTTTTTTATAAATGTTGTGGATAAAAAATGATGTTTTAAAATGATAATTTATAAATAGTAAAAAGAACTGCTAAATAATTTATCAATAGCAATTCTTTTTTACTATCTAAGGAAATATAAAAAAGTTTCTAACTAAACTTACTAGATTTAATAGCTTAGAACACCTATTAATCATGAATCACTTTCCAATTATTATTAACAGTAGCATCAATGACTTTTCGTTCTAAGATGTAGTTGGCAATAAGCTCTGATACATCAGTAGGAATATCCTTTACTAATGGTTTATCCTTAAACATTAAGTAATCTCCACCACCAGATGCTCTATAATTGTTCATTACAACGGCATATTCCATATCCATATTCAATTCAGTATCTTTGTATTTTAAAGATATAACTCTGCTTCCAATAGGTTTGGATACATTGAGTATATATTCAATTCCTTCCCACATATCATAATTATAATGTTGTGGCTTTGGATTTGCAAATTCTTTACTTACAGTATATTCTCCATCTATATATTCAAAGTATGAGGCACTTCTCTCAAGTGCTAGCTTTATGTCTGATCCCTTAAGTTTTAATACTTTTAAAGTGTTTGGATAGATGTAGTTTGAAACAACATCTCTCATAGTAACATTAGTTTTTAAACCAGGACTCCTATTATCAAATAGTGAAGTAAGTGATATATCTGTCTCGCCGAAATGCATTTGAACCTTATTTATAAATTCCATCAAAGAATTATCTTGTAATCTTATTTTTAAAGGGTCTGATACTGTCATATCTCCATTAATTTTTCCAATAGGAGTATCTAACCAAGCTTGAGTATTTATCTCATATTCTTTAACTAGTTCTAAACAATCAGCGTCTTCATCGTAATCCTTAGAGTATAACATTTCGCTTGATACAGAATTGATGTGCCATTTGGAGTTTGCTAATTCTAGAGAAAGAGATATCTTTCCAATAGAAGATCCATCGAATCCAGACTGACAAACTAGTATGTCATTTATGTATCTATTGAAAATTGTTCTGTGTTGGTGGCCTGTAAGTAAAATATCAATATCTCTTATTTTCTCGCATATTTCATATCCCTGATTTTCACCAGTTAAGTTTTCAGTAGGTAATCCTGTTTCAACATCTCTTTCAAATCCACCGTGATAAGCAACTATTACTATATCAGCTCCATCAGCTTTTACTTTCGGAACCCAGTAGTTAAGAGAATCTATAACATCTTCAAAGTCCAAATCTTTGATTATATGTGGTTGCTCCCAATTAGGAATATATTTTGTTGTACATCCTAATACACCAACTTTTAAACCATTTATATATTCTTTTATAATATAAGGTTTGCCAAAGTGTGGCTCGCCATTTGATTTGTTAATTATATTGGAACTAATCCAAGGGAAATTTGAATGTTTTTTTGCCTGTGAAAGGTATTCCATTCCATAATTAAACTCATGATTGCCAACAGTAAATGAATCATAACCTAAGTGGTTAAATAATTTTATTACAGGATTTTCTCCTGATGAGTTTATTCTTGCATAATGATATATAAGTGGAGAACCTTGAAGCGCATCTCCACAATCTATAAGTAATGTATTTTGACTTTGTTCTTTTTCCTTTTTTATTATACTAGCCAATTTACAAAGGCCTATATCTCTATGTTCATTAGTTCCATAATATATAGGCAGTAGATTACCATGTATGTCACTAGTATGCAATATCGTAAGCTTTAAATTATCTATGTTCATATAACAACCTCTTTCTTATAAATGTAGATGAACCACTTCGCTATAGAATTTTTATTTTCATTACCTCTTGTATAACTCAGTGAAGGTTAGAAAATAATGTCCAGATTGAAGTGGTTCATATATAAAGTTATATTATTTTATCAATAGAACAAAATATTTTATTAATTATATAGTTGATGGGTTTGTATTTAAGCAAATTGCTATACAAGTCTTTTTCTTATATTACCTGATATAAAGTCTATAGCTGTAACCATTACTATTATACCCAATAATATTATACCAACTCTATTCCATTGTCTTGCTTCCAATGCAAAAATTAATGGAGTTCCTATTCCTCCAGCACCAATTATCCCTAGTATTGTTGCTGAACGAACATTAATTTCAAATCTATATAAGGAGTATGAAGCGAATTCAGGTAAGACTTGGGGGATAATAGCGTATTTTAATTTCTGAAGTCCGTTAGCACCGCAGGATGTTAGAGCCTCATATGGTCCCCAATCTATATTTTCGATACCTTCTGAATATAGTTTACCAAGCATTCCTATTGAATGAACACCTAAAGCTAAAACTCCGGCAAAGGCTCCAGGTCCAACGGCTTTAATGAATATTATGGCCATTACTATTTCAGGAAAGGTTCTTATAAAACTTAGTAAAAACTTACCGGTTCCGCTAATAGCCTTGATCTTACTCATGTTTCTAGCAGCCCAAAAGGAAAATGGGATACATAGCAGTGCTGATACAACAGTACCTAATATTGCTATAGCTATGGTATCTAGTAATCCCCTAAGAAGGTCTTCACCATCTGGCAGATATACATAGCCCCAATCTGGATGGAATAGACCATTAAATATAGAACTTACTACTTGTCCAGCAGAAGCCTTTATTCCAGTAAACTTAATTCCAGCAAATGCCCATATATATATAACTATTAATATTATTGCTATAAGCCATTTTGAAAGTGATTTTTTTAAAGACTTAGGTTTTTCTATCATAATAATTTCTCCCTGATCCTAATACTTATATTATCAATAATAACTACCATAATTAAGGTTGCAATAATTATAGTGCAAGTTTGGTTATATTTAAATAATCCTAAAGTACTATCTAGTTGTAGTCCTATTCCTCCAGCTCCTACTAAACCTAAAACCGCAGCAGCTCTTACATTAATTTCAAAGGTATATAGAACATAAGAAATAAACTGAGGCATAATTTGAGGAATAACAGAAAAATTAATTATCTGTAGAGTATTTCCTCCACAGGCAGTTAAAGCTTCCATAGGGCCATCATCTATACCTTCAATTGATTCATATAATAGCTTTGCCACAAGACCTAGAGAGAAAAAGCTTAATGCAAATATACCTGCAAGAGGCCCTAAACCAAAAGCTGCAACGAATATAGCTGCAAATAATAAATCTGGTATAGTTCTTATTAGATTTAAGATTATCCTAGATATAGACAACAAAATCTTTGACTTACATATGTTTCTTGCAGAAAGTAAAGCCAAAGGAATTGACAAAATTGCTCCTATGGTTGTACCTATTATAGCCATTCTTATTGTTTCTGCCATAGGATCTATTATCCTAGAAAAATAGCTCCAATCTGGAGGTAGCATTTCTTTAAAAAGCTTACCTGTCTCTGGAAGCCCTTTCATAAGCTGTGAGAATGAAGCATCAGTTTTCTTAGCGCTTGCAACCATAAGAATAACGATTAAAACAACTGTAAGATACATTTTCATATTAGAAGGTTTTTTTAATGTTTGCTCTTTCATTTCTTATCCCCCTAATTTTCAGAAATTTCTTCTGTTTTTCCATTATATATAAAATCGAATATTTCATCTGTAGCTTTTTCTACTGGACCATCAAAAACTAGCTTACCTTCTCTAAAACCTAGGATTCTAGTAGCATACTTTTTAGCTAAATCCACATGATGAAGATTTACAATTGTTGTAATATTCATTTCTTTATTTATTCTTGCTATATCATCCATTACTTGAATAGTAGTTACAGGGTCTAAGGATGCTATTGGTTCGTCTGCCAAAAGTACTTTTGATTGTTGCGCTAGAGTTCTTGCGATAGCAACTCTTTGCTGTTGACCGCCGGATAACTGATCCGCCCTCATATATGCCTTTTGTTCTATACCAACCTTCTTTAGTGACTTGAAAGCTAGTTCTAGATCTTCCTTAGGAAACATTCCGATTAAAGTTCTTAAAGTAGAATGATAACCAACTCTACCTGCTAGGACATTTTTTAATACAGTTGATCTCTTAACTAGATTAAAGCTTTGAAATATCATTCCTATATCTCTTCTTAAAACTCTTAGTTCCTTGCCTTTAGCCTTAGTGATAGAGTTTCCGTTTATTAATATCTCTCCTGAAGATATTTCATTTAGCCTGTTTATCGATCTTAAGAATGTTGATTTTCCAGCTCCAGATAGCCCTACGATTACAACTAGTTCTCCTTCGTTGATTGTTACGTTAACATTGTTAAGACCAATTACTCCATTGGGATAGGTTTTTGATACATTTTTAAACTCGATCATAAATTTTACCAACCTTTTCTAGATGATTTTATAAAACACGAACATTATTAAGATATGTATTAGTCACTATTATATATTATAAATAATTTTACCGTTAGTTAAATTACCAATAATATAAATTTAACCTTATTTTAACAATGGGTGACTATTAAATTCAATATTAGAATACTATAATGTACCTAGTATTTTCAATAGAACATTATAAATATTTTATTATATTGTAATATATTACATGGCATTATATGAGATATAGCCATTAAAAGTAAAAATATACATATAAAATAAACACGAACATTGTTGCAAAAAAATGAAAAATAGTTTATGATTTATATGTATTTGTTGGAAGTACAAGCTAATTTTTAATTTTTAAGGAGGAAGTTCCATGAAAAGAAGAATATTAAGTGTTGCAGTATGTGCAGCTTTAGCTATGACAGCACTAGCTGGTTGTAGCAGTACTAAGAAAGACGATTCAACTACTGCAAAGGGATATGCACCAAAAGAGTTAAAGGTTCAATTCGTTCCATCACAAAATGCTGAAACTTTAGAAGCTAAGGCAAAGCCTTTAGAAAAGCTACTATCAGACAAGCTTGGTATACCAGTAAAGGTAAGCGTATCCACAAGCTATAATACTATAATAGAAGCAATGGCTTCAAAGCAAGTAGACATAGGCTTCTTACCACCATCAGCATATGTACTAGCTAAGGAAAAGAATGCAGCTGAAATACTATTACAAGCTCAAAGATACGGTATAAAACAACCTACTGGTGAAAATACTACAGAACTTGTTAATTCATATAAAGCTATGATAGTTGTAAAAAAGGGATCAAGCATAAAGTCATTAGCTGATTTAAAGGGTAAGAAGATAGCATGGCAAGATGTTACTTCCTCAGCAGGATATATATGGCCAGCAGCTGAAATGAAAAAAGCTGGAGTAGACCCAGAAAAAGATGTTCAAGGCATAAGAGTTAAAGGACATGATAAGGGTGTATTAGCTGTACTTAATGGAGATGTAGACGCAGCTGCAGTTTTTGAAGATGCAAGAAACACTGTAAAGAAAGATGTACCTGACATATTCGATAAAGTTGAACCAGTATACTTTACACAACCAATTCCAAACGATACTATAAGCATAAGACCAGATATGACTTCTGAGTGGAAAGAAAAGATACAAAACGCTTTCATAGAAATAGGAAAAGATCCAGAAGGAAAGAAGATTGTAACAGAAGTTTATTCACATGTTGGATATGTTAAGTCTGATGATAAGAACTTTGATATAGTAAGAGAATATCAAAAATTAGCTGAAACTAAGTAATTTAAGCAAATAGATAGTTAAAAGCCTCCTAAGATTATTATTTTAGGAGGCTTTTTAGCTGTTATATTACTTCGAGTTTAACTTTTAAGTTATAGGTAGACGATTGTTACAGCATATTATAGTTATAAAGCAGCAATACCCGCCATAACTATCTGTACGTTAATACTGTATCAATTCCTGCATCTACTCTTTTATTTATTATAGGATTCATCTCTTTTATTACATCAGGATTTGTTATTAGTATAGGAGTTATTAATGAAAAACCTTTACTCTCTATGAAGTCTCTATCAATTTTTATTATTGGAGTGCCAGCTTTAACCTTAACTCCTGGTTCAACTAATCTCTCAAACCCTTCTCCATTTAAAGAAACTGTGTCAATTCCTATGTGCACTAGAAGTTCAACTTCTCCTGCAATCTCCATGGCAAAAGCGTGGTTAGTTTTGAAAACCAAAGATAGCTCTCCGTCAGCTGGAGCAACGAATACATTTCCAGTGCTTTCTATAGCTAACCCATCACCAGCCATCTTCTTAGCAAAGACCTCATCTGGAACCTTTGATAAGTCTATTGTAGTACCTGCAACTGGTGCAAGAACTTTTAAATCTTTTTTTAGGAATTCAAACATAATATACTCCTAACTAATATGTATTAGTTAGAAAAATTCACTTCCTTTCAAAAATATTATGAAAATAGCTAATCACTATATTAATAGGAAAAGGCATAAGTTTATAGGAAAACTTATGCCTCATTTAACAAAATAAAAATCATTATAATTATATATTACTTAATGGGGTTAGTCAATTGTAAACGATGTTAATTGTCAATAATAAATCACTTTACGTTAAAAATTTTTTATGGAATATTGCATAATATTATACAATTAATATAGAATGGTATTATATTACAATAAAAGGAGGAATTGAGTATGTTACCTAAAGAGGTTGTAAGTAAGGTATTATCTCAGGCTTTAAAAAGTGGAGGGGACTTTGCTGAGATCTTTGTTGAAGATACAATAAATAACAATATTATATTGACAGATGGGAAGGTTGATAATATTGTTTCTGGTAGAGATTATGGTATAGGAATAAGAATATTTAAAGGATTCAGAAGCGTTTATGCGTATACAAATGAAAGTAGTTTATCGAGCTTGATCAATGTTGCTAAAAAAGCTGCATATGCTCTTGGAGAAATTAATGATGAACTAGATATAAATTTGAACCTTTACGAAAGAATTAATAATAATATACACCCTATAGTGTATGTGCCTGCATCTATAGAGAGTTCAAGGAAGATTGGAAAGATGAGAGAGGCTTATAATTCTGCTAAGAGTTATAACAATGAAATAAGTCAAGTTTCTGTAACATATATGGATAAGGATCAAAAGGTATTTATAGCTAATAGTGAAGGTTTATATACACAAGATAGGAGAATATGGACAAGGCTAGGTATAAGATCGGTAGCAAGTAATGGTGTTGAAAATCAATTAGGTGGAGAAAATCCTGGTAGAATGATGGGATTTGAAATGTTTGATACTATTAATGTAGAGCACTATGGAAAGAAGGCTAGTGAAGCGGCTGTTACTATGCTTCATGCTAATTATTGTCCAGCTGGTAAAATGATGGTTGCCATAGAGAATGGTTTTGGAGGAGTTATATTCCATGAGGCTTGTGGTCATTCACTTGAAGCTACATCTGTTGCGAAGGGCAATTCTGTATTTTGTAATAAGATAGGTCAACAGATTGCATCTACAAAAGTAACTGCTATAGATGATGGTACATTGCCAAATCTTTGGGGATCTCTAAATATAGATGATGAAGGAATAGAAACAAAAAAGAAGGTGCTTATAGAAAATGGAATATTAAAGTCATATATGGTGGATAAGTTAAATGCTAGAAGAATGAAGATGGAACCTACAGGTAGTGGTAGAAGAGAGTCTTATAAATATGCACCTACATCTAGAATGACAAATACTTATATTGCAAACGGCGATGATAAAAATGAAGATATAATTAAATCGATAGAATACGGATTATATGCAAAAAAGATGGGCGGAGGTTCAGTTAATCCTATTACAGGAGATTTTAACTTCGCCGTAGCTGAGGGTTATTTAATAAGAAATGGTAAGATATCAGAAGCTGTAAGAGGTGGAAGTCTAATAGGAAAAGGATCTGACATATTAATGAACATAGATATGGTTGGCCAAAACCTTGATCACGGTCAAGGTATGTGCGGTTCCATAAGTGGGTCTGTACCAACCAATGTAGGTCAACCACTAATAAGAGTAAAACAAATGACTGTTGGTGGAAGATAAGGAGGGACTTAGCATGGATATAAAAGCTTTTAGCAATTTAATATTTAATAAAGCTGAAGAGGCTAATTTTTCTGAGTATGAAATTTATTACTCAAGTAAAGAAAGCTTAGATATAAAGATATTTGATAGTGAAGTAGACGACTATGGACTGAGTAATACTAGTGGAGTAAGCTTTAGAGGTGTCATAAATGGAAGGATGGGGTATTCCTATAGTGAAAGTCTTGATGAGGCCTCAGCGAGTATGATGGTAGAAAAAGCTAAGGAAAATGCTAAACTAATAGAAAATGAAGACAAGGACTTTATATATGGTGGAGCTTCTCAATATGAAGAGGTTCATAGTTATAGTAAAGATATTGATGAACTGACTCCTACTGAACAAATAGATCTAGCTTTAGCATTAGAGCAGAAAACAAAAGGCACTAGTGACCTAATCGAGAAAGTGGCGGAGTGTGAAGTAGATACTAGTAAATCTGAAGTAGCTATAATAAATTCTAAAGGATTAGACTTAAGACATAAGAAAACTACTGTTTTAGCATATGTTGCTGCTGTTACTAAAGACGGAGATGGAATGAAAGATAGTATGTCTTTAAAAATAAAAACTAGCATGGATCAATTGGATCTTGATAAGATAGCCAAAGAGACTTCAGATAATGCAATTTCAAAAGTTGGATCTAAATCTATAAAGTCTGGAAAGTATAAAATACTTATGTCAAACTATATGATGGCAACAATACTTTCAACGTTCCAAGGCGTTTTTTATGCTGATAATGCTCAGAAAGGCTTATCTTTACTTAGCAAGAAAGAAGGAGAAATAGTTGCATCTGACGTTGTGACAATTGTTGATGACCCACACTTGGATAAAGGACCTTACTCTACACCTTTTGATGATGAAGGAGTTCCAACCTATAAGAAATCGATAATAGAAAAAGGTAAACTTAGAACTTTGCTTCATAATCTGAAAACTTCATATAAGGATAATGTAAAGAGTACAGGGAATGCGTCGAAAGCTTCCTTTTCATCTCCGGTTAATGTTTCGGCTACAAATTTGTATTTGGAAAAGGGTATAAAGAGTTTAGCTGAATTAATAGTTGATGTAAATGATGGTATATATATAACTGATCTACAAGGAATGCATTCTGGTGCAAATGCTATAACTGGTGATTTTTCACTTGCAGCAAATGGCAGAGTTATAAGGAATGGAAAGCTATGTGAAGCTATCGATCAAATAACTTTAGCTGGAAACTTTTTTGAATTACTAAAGGCTATAGAAGCGGTTGGCGATGATATGGATTTTTACTATTCCAATACAGCGAGTCCTTCAGTTATAGTAAGGGAGCTATCAATAGCAGGTCTATAATTGAATAGGTATATAGTATATTGGAAAACTTTCTACTATAAGGTTAGAAAAATTAGATTAGGAAAGCCACTGAACATTGATTCAGTGGCTTTTTTAAAATTGTAGTTTTGCAATTGATTAGAACTGAAGCTGAACATTATATTCTTTTAACCATATATTTAATTGAATCAAGTAAGCAATTAGTTGGGGGCCAGTCATAAGTTGGCCGTACCAAGGGGTTTTATAAGATTCTCCCTTTGTAGATACTATCTCCTGAATTTTTTTCTTATCTATTAAGTTTAATATAGGAGAAGACTTATCATTTAATATTTCAGTCATTGAATTACAAACTAAAGCTGTATATATTGGATTATGGGTCTTTGGATAAGGGCTCTTTTTTCTATAAACTATCTCATCAGGCAATATTCCTTTTAAAGATTTTCTTAATAGACCTTTTTCTCTGTTGTCAGCAAATTTAATTTTTTGAGGTAAATTAAAGGCGTATTGTACTAGACGATAATCAGCAAAAGGAACCCTGACTTCAAGACTATTTGACATACTCATTCTATCTTTTCTATTCAAAAGATTAACCATAAACCACTTAATATTTAAGTAGAATAGTTCTCTCATCCTAAAATCTAGTTTGTCTTCATTATCTAAATGAGGCACCTGTCTTAGAGTATCTAGGTATTCTTGTTGTGTTTTATCTTCTATAGGTAAAGATTTTAATTCATCAGATAGAAGTGATTTTCTATCTGTTACGAATCTTGACCATGGAAAAGTTGGTGCATTTATAAGCTCTTCATGAGTATACCATGGGTAACCTCCGAATAACTCATCTGCACACTCACCTGATAGTGCAATAACGAATTCTTTTCGTATTTCTTTTGAAAACAAATATAAAGACGAGTCTATATCTGCCATTCCAGGAAGATCCCTAGCTATTACCGCATCTTTTAGAGCGTCTATTAGGTTTTTGTGATCTAAAGTTACAGTTTCATGTTTACTACTAATGAATTTTGCCATTTCTAAAGCCCAATATTGATCAGATGTAGGTTGGAACAAAGAGGATTTAAAATACTTTTCATTGTCTTCATAATCTATAGAGTAAGTTGTTAGAGTTTTTCCTTTATAGTTGTATTCTTTAGCTGCTATTGCAGATATAGCAGAGGAATCAAGCCCTCCAGATAAGAAAGTACAAAGTGGAACATCGCCAACTAATTGTCTTTTTATAGCATCTACCAGAAGTGATCTCAGATGTTCAGAAGCTTGCTCTTCTGTTTCGGTAAAATCCTCTGCAGATACCTTCCAATACTCTTTTATCTTTATCCCTTCTGGACTTACTATAACATAGTTAGCTGGAGCTATCTCTTTTATATCCTTATATATGCCGCTTCCGGGCGAAGTAGCAGGACCTAAAGCGAATATTTCAGTTAGTCCATCTTTATCTACTACTGGGTCTATATAGGGGTGAGCTAGTAGAGTTTTTATCTCTGAACCAAAGATAAATGAATCTCCTTTTATACTATAAAACAGAGGTTTTACTCCTAAAGGATCTCTGGCTAAGAATACTCTGTTTTCTTTTTCATCATATATTGCAAATGCAAATATTCCGTTTAATTTAGAAATGCAATCAATTCCCCAACAAATATATGAAGTAAGTAAAACTTCTGTGTCAGAGTAAGAGTCGAATTTGAAACCCTTATTCAGTAACTCAGTTCTTAAATCTTCTGTGTTATATAATTCTCCATTATATATTAAAGTATATTTGTTATTTTCTATTGTTTTGATCATGGGTTGTTTTCCACCCTCTGGGTCTACAACTACTAATCTTCTATGACCAAACATAACATTATTGATTTTATAATATCCAAAGCTGTCAGGGCCTCTTAATTTTAAGGTATCAGTCATAGCTTCTATTACATGGTGCTGTTTAGAAATATCATCTTTAAAGTTTACCCAACCAGCAATTCCACACAAAATTATCACCTTCATAAATAGTATTATTTTTTATAATATGTTTAAAAGTTGTTATTAGTTACCTACAGTTATTGAGATTGATAAAAATTATGAATGTAATCTACTGTATAAAAAGCTATTTATGTATGAAATTAACTTAAAAGTAAGGATAACAGTGCCAGGTGTATCAATTGGTGAATTATGTTGAAATATGAAGTAATATATATTATTGGACAAGTATATTAGACAGACGGGAAATTAATTAATCTTTTGTATTATATGATATGTTATCATAGTTTATGTCGCTGAAACAAACGCGGCAAACACAAAGCACAACAATTAAAACTAATTAAAAAGAAGTTTTGAAAATGTGTTGACAAAGAAATCTTACGGTGGTAAGATATAAAAGCTGTCAGAAATGCAGCA
>NZ_JAABNO010000054.1 GCF_009928445.1 Clostridium sp. C8-1-8
ATATAAAACTAATATATTGTGAGCAGTAACTACTTGTACATTCTTTACTTTTCCTATGAATTTCGACATTTTTCACCAATTGATACACTAGGTACTGTTTTTGCCTATATAAGTGATTGAAATATACTAAAATTTCTTATTTATCATAGGATATATTTAAATTCAAAAGAAAAACTAATTATATAATCTAGAAAAGTATTTAAAAAAAGTTATATAAGTATCTTGTTTAACTAAAAAATAAAAGTCCTATTAGCATTTATATTTTTAATCTTCATGGCTTAAAGTTATCTTTAAAGTAATTATATTGATTACAGATACGTTATTAAAAACACATTATTCCAACTTTATATATTAATTAAAAACTACAAAAACATTATGAATTAAAGGAGGCACTTTATGGCAAGACCTAGAACCCCACGTTTTAAACTTGCCAGACATCTCGGTGTAAATGTATTTAATCACCCAAAAGCTTTAAATCGTGGCATAAAAAAACATAAGCTTTCTGAGTATGGAGAGCAATTATTAGAAAAGCAAAAAATTAAAGCATATTATGGTGTTATGGAAAAGCAATTTAGAAGATATGTTAAGGAAGTTTTATTAGCAAAAGAGAGACCTGAGCAATTATTAGTTCAAAACCTAGAAAGAAGATTAGACTCAGTAACTTATAGATTAGGATTTGCCCCTACGCTAAGGATGGAAAGACAGATGGTTAACCATGGTCATATATTAGTTAACGGTCATAAAGTAGACATTCCATCCTATAGAGTAAATGTGAATGATAATATATCTCTTAGAGAGAAGTCCAGGAAAATTGAAGAGTTCGTTTCTAACTTTACATCCATACCAGTATTGGTTCCTTACATGTCAAAAGACATTGATAACTTTTCTGGTACCCTTGTGAGATTACCTCTTTTAGAGGAAGTTCCAATAGATGTTAAGCCTATAAAAGTTTTCGAGTTTTATTCAAGAGTCTAATTAGAATAAAAGTATCTACAAAATTACATCTTTCAAATTTGTAGATACTTTTATTATTATTTTATTTCTAGCTTCTTCTTTTTTAATCTACTGTAAACTTCTCTGCGGAAAAGTACGTATGCTACAGAGAATAGCGGAATAAATATTATCATTCCTGCCACTCCAAGGGTTTTTCCACCTACTGTAATAGCAACAAGTACCCATATAGAAGGAAGTCCAACAGAATTACCTACTATCTTAGGATAAATCATATTATCCTCTATCTGCTTAAGAACTAAAAATACTATTATGAATATACCAGCTTTCATAGGATCAACCATAACAATCAAAAATGTGGCTACAGCAAATCCAATAAATGATCCCAACACAGGTATAACCGCAGTAAATCCAATCAATATACTAATTACTAAAGCATATGGAAACTTTAATATGATTAATGTGACAAAAAACATTAATCCTAATATGGCTGATTCTATGCATTGCCCTGTAATAAAATTCGAAAAAGTTTGAGCTGTAAGTGTTATCACTTCTAATATTGAATCTGCCTTACTTTGAGGCAAAAATGCGAATATTATTTTTTTAAATTGTACACCTAGTTTTTTCTTTTGTGTCAATATGTATATAGAAAACATAAATGCTAATATAAACTCAACAATGGCGCTAGCAAATCCAGTAGCTATACCTAAGGTTGATAATAGCACAGAGCTTGCCCAGTTAAAAACCGTACTTTTTGCACTGTTAAGTATGCTATCCCAATTTACACCTAAGTTATTGATCAAGTTCATTATATTAGTTGATAACCACGACTTACTATTTATCCAGCTTTGTAGCATAGTAGTTGAGTTGTCAAAAGTTTGCGGCAAAACCTTTATAGTATCTACAATATTCGGAATAATTATGTAAGATACCAGAACAAAAACTCCTATTATCATTAAGCAAGAAAGAATTATGCTAAGCATAGTGCTAAATTTTTCAATAATCCTTCTTACACCCTTAATCTTAATCTTAGACAAATTATTTGATAAAAATGTTACTGGAATATTTAAAATGAAAGCTATACATCCACCTAATATAAACGGAAATAATAATCCATAAATTGAACCCAATACTCCCATTATCCCATTCCAATAGTTGAACCACATATATAGTAAAATTGCTATAACTGCTAATAAAGCAATTTTCCCTGTAAGCTTTTTTTCTAGATCCATATTGTCCCCTTCCGTGATAGAAAAATATATTTGAAGTTTAATATAAATGATTATAAATATTATGCTAAAAATAAAAGCAAATATCATAAAGTTAATTATACTACAAATTGTGTCAACTTAAAGCAAAAGTATGATTTAATACTTTAAAATTTTAAGCCTTTTTGTAGTTTTAAACATGACTATTTTTTTACTGCATACTTTCTTTTCCAAACTAAAATTCATTATAAATATCAGCCCATCATAGACCGTAATATGTAATTAGTAGTATGATTTAACTATACGCTTCCATATATTAACTATACTGTATTCTTTGGAGGAAAAATATTCTTTTTATATTTACTTGTAACAATGCTTTATATATTGATAATTGCGACTCTCTCAACATTAGTTCATGAGTTAGGTCATAGTTTTTTTGTGAAAATTTTCGGTGGTAAATTACTAAAGATTGAATTAGGATTCGGGAGAAAAATTGCTTGTTTTAGTATTTTTCAAATCAGGCTCATATTCTTTTTGAACGGACTCTATACATACAAAGATTTAAAGATTAATAATAAGATATCAAGATGCTTTATACATATTGGAGGCGTTTTATTCAATTTATTTTTAAGTATTATTTGTATATTCTTATTACAAAATATTCGCTGCTTTTCATTATATCTTAATATTTTACTAAGTATAAACTTATCAATGTTTTTTCTTAATCTTTTGCCAATTACAATTGGAAATCTTAATTCTGATGGGAAGCAATTATATAATACTATTAGGTATGGCACTTCTAATTTTGAGGACTAGTGATAATTAAATATTTTTACTATTTTATAAATAGGTAAAGTAATATTATAAAGCTAAAATATAAAGTGCTAAAAAGTATTATTTTAGGTTTTAATACTCTTTAGCACTTTATATTTTATTAATCAATACTTCTACTCTCCTACCTCGTCAATTAACCAAGGCGCCGATTGATTTTCCCTTACTAAGGTAAAATATTCATCCATATCCCCTGATTTATAATCTGCTGTATCCTTGTTATATTTACAGTTGAAATTAACCTTATAAACCCTCACATTATCTTCTTTAATTCCGTTTACCTTCCCTCTTCCATAGTCCATATACTCTTTGCTTTTACTATAGCTAACATCTTCTATAGTCCTAATCTTAATATACTTTAATTTATCAAACTCCATAAATTCTATTCCTTTATTAAAATCGGTCATAGTGGATAATACCTTTTTGCTATCCTTCTTATTATAAAATTCAAAGTATTTCTCTATTACTTGCTCAGGCTGAAGGCTTTTATCAATTTTACTATTTTTCTTATTGTTAATGAACCTATTGCCTGTTACTACCAATATTGAAATAAATAATAATACAATAGAACCGCCTAGTATTCTTCTCAAATTTGAATTTACTTTCATTGATATCTCCCTTCAATTAATATTATATGAGTTCTCTCATAACTTAGCTTCTACTTTATTAAGTCAAAAGAACTAGCCCTACTGAAAACACTTTATTATATAGATGCTTAATATTATAGTCCTTATTAATAATACGATTTTTAATTTAAGAAAGTTTTATCTAAGATATAATTTTCTTAAAAAAATACAACCTTTTTCATTATAACTCGTGAATACTCTGATTTTGTATGCGATTGTAAAAGAAAAAAATCTTTCTACTTTATTTCAGGATTCAAAACAGAATCCTCCTTTGAAAAACAAGTCAGATTAAACATTTTCTTTGCTATCTCTAGAGCCTCAAATATCTGTTTTTCTCCAACTTGTCCCCAATTTAGTAAACGAGCTGCCTTTGATGGAGTAGTCAAATATCGTCCATATATAAGCCCGTTATCTGCATCAGGTTGTTGTTTTCCTATTGAATCAATCAAGGCTGCCATACGAACTTGTGCATATGGCTTAGTACCATTTTCTTCGTCCACTAGCTGATATCCAACCATATAAACTTTACTAATAGAAACATTTATCTCCTCAACCAGTTCCCTCTTTAGGGTTTGTTCCATATCTTTATCAAAAGCTTCTGGCTTACCTCCAGTTAATTGGTACTCACCGTTCTCTATACGAAGTAGTATTCGACCATCCTTTGTGAATAGAATTCCATATACCTGTTTAATTATGATATCTGTCGGAACACTACCAGAATGCCATGTTATTGTAGCCATATTATCCACCTCAACTTTTATGAATTGCTAAGAATAAAATTCTCAATTATTCTTTCACACTACAAATTTAAAATAACATTTTGTAATTACTTCTTCTTCAAACTGTATTCTATTATCCCAAAGCAACCAGCTATGATTCCTGATAATACAATAGTAGAAACAAAAAAAGATTCATCTACTTGTCCAAATGTTTGCTTTGAAACAATTACAAATAATAGTCAACAGATCAGATTGCCCCTTCGTTTTGGAAAAATCCTAATAATTTCTTTAAATTTCTTAGATTTAAACAATTCCCTGAATTCATCCTTCTTATTTCACTGTTTTATCAATGTAAATATTGTTGATTTAGATATTCCATGCTTTCTTGATACTAATGAAGCATTTCCTAGTTCTTGAACTTCTCTTAATATTTCTTCGTTATACATCTCTTGTATAATTTCTATTTTTCATAACTTACCTCCAACCACTCTATTCCTCCGTACCATTTCTGCTGGTATATGTTTTATACTACCTTACATATCTAAAAACTTAACTTTAAACTCTCGTAACAATTCCCCGCCTTGAAAAAGTTTTAATTTTCGCCCAATAATTTCACTGCTTCTAAATTTAAAGTTAGCGCTACCATTAAAAGAGCTAAAATCAAAGCCGTATTTACGTAAAATCTCATTAAATCCTTCAGAGTAAGTGATATTATATTTAGATCTAGAAGCATAAAATTTATGCGCATATTCTCTAATTACTCCACTGTAATGCTTTGAGCAGCAAATACATATTCTTATCAAATCTAACTGGTCTGAAGGATCAATTTCTGTATCAACTAATATAAAATCTTTAAAAGATTCATTAGAATAATAAATTGATATACATGAATTCTTTCCTCTATTTTTGTATAATTCTTCTACAATACTATTGACATCTAGATCTATTTTTAAGAATTCTCTTATCTTCGCAAAAAGAGGTTCTTCAATATACTCATCTTTAAAGTCATCTGGGTAATAAACCATAGTATCAAAAGGAACCATCATCTGTATCTCTAAATCCCATACTGTATCAATCATCTTAAGTCTCTCCCATATAGTTTTCAAAATGTTACCTTATAATTTATACTATAACATTTTAATCATTAACACCATATCACTAGCCACATTTTTACATATTCAGTTTAACATAACAGGTAATTGTGTTAAATTCATATACCTATATCAAATTAGCACCATTAGTTTAACAATGTCTTTATCCTCATCATAGTGACTTTTCTAAGAGTATGGCAGCTTATATGTATATCAAAAACATTTCCTATTCCTATGAGAATTTGCTAAGCTCTTACTCTGATTCTTAGTATATCGCTTATTCTTATCCCAGTATGAATACCCACTAAGAACAATACTCTTAATAAAGTATGTTCCTTTTCTCCAAGTGTATTACCATATACTGATGTTTTAAAGTAAGTTGGATCGGCGAAGAAGAAAGTATTTTCTCTATCATACTTTTCAATGATCTTTTCAACACTTATATTTTCAACATAAGTGTTTCTAAGTCTTTCTCTTAGTTCAGTTAATACATTCTTGAAAATATGCTGAGAAGGAATTTTAGTTTCGCCATACACATATTCTCCTTCTTTGCCAGCAAAACTTTGTGTTATTAAATATAATATCCCTTGGTAATTTTCTTCTCTATTGCTATTTTCTTCTAATACATAGAATAAAAGATACCAAAGCCTTTTTCAACTTCAATATCTCTTTTAGAAAATATATTCAATTTTCTATATATCTAAGCAATATTTTTCAATCAAGAACTAATATCATCATATTCACCTTTAGATAGTTGCTGATGTTTGAATAAATTTACAACCTTTTTTGTTTTATGAGCTATTCTATCTTTTCTATTATTACTTTTTTTCTCTATATATTTATATAAAGAATATAGACCTCTGCTATTATATATAAACTTTGTAAGAACATCATTATTAACAACGATTGATTTAAGCTTATCTAACAAGCCTTTTTCATTAAATCCTAACAAACAATAATGACATGATAACAGATTTCCGTCACACTTTATATACTGCTGTAAACGAAATTTAAGATTTTCTCCATTTAATAAAATTCCATCTTCAATTCTAAAATCGGGTACATCCACATTAGGATTATTATGTTCTAGAAACTGTTTAGTTGATACTGGTCTCATACACTTATAGTAGTATCCATTGTATACCAAATGCCCATTTCTTCTTCTGTCACATTTATTAAAATTAATTTGTGCATCTTCATCTGAAAGTCTATCAGTTTCTATGTCTATAAAATCTTCAAATTCTCTAATACTATAATTAAATTTATAAATATTAGATTTCTCTTTCAAAAAAGTTTCTAATTTATTTTTATCTATGCCAATGTTAGGATATAAAGATACCTTTATTTCATCTATTACCTTAAAGAAATCATCATTCATCTTCATTAGCAACAATCCGTTTGTAGTTATTCTATAAATATCCGCAATTTTAGCTTCTCTTGCAAAAGCTATATATTCACTTATTCCTTTGTTTAATAAAGGTTCTCCACCTAAAAAAATCAATATTTTTACATGATAAATATCTTTTAATATATTTATATCTTTCACGTATTGCTCATAATCATAAAAACATGGTTTAAGATATGGAGAATGGTGCGTACATCCTTTACACTTTAAATTACAATGCTCAGTTACAGGTATTTCTAACCAAGGAACATTTATTTTTTCTATTTTATTATCCATAGTTTAGCCTCTAAAATGATATACTTACTTATAAGTATATCACTTTGGAACTTATAGGCAAATAAAATCAATTCTGGCAATAAACTACTTTTAACTTTCAAGTTATATTTTAATTGAACATTATTCAAACTAATTTGTACCATTATAATATACAATAGTAGTTTTTTCTCCACAAATATAATCCATTTAAAGCCCACCTGTTGATCCTGCATCAACGTCTGTCGGTTTCGTATCTGTACTTAACCCTATTAAATTCGTCAGTATATGTAATTCCTTTATCACTGACCTTTTAACATATTTGTTTTTATATAATAATTCCACTTCTTCTTTAAGAAAACATTTTAAGACTCATCTGCTCTACTCCTATATCTGTTTGTTTAATTATACAAAAAAATACCCTTAGAGTAGTATTTTTTAAGTGTCTACTCTATAGGGTACATTTTAAATTTTACTTTAAGAAATCTTGTGGTCTATTTTCATATTTTTAACACTAAGGACAACCTTAACCCCTGATATTACTCATTCTGGTCTGGGTAACAGGATTTGAACCTGCGACCTCTAGAACCCCATTCTAGCGCGCTACCATCTGCGCCATACCCAGATATATTAAATTGAATACTATATTGTTGCTACACTGGTAACTATGCTACAGAAGCTATCCTTTAATTATAATCACATTATTACATAAATAACCATTTATATTATTTATTATAATTCAAGAGGTTATACTTTTCAACTACATGTACAAGCTAATATTTTACTTAAACTGGTAGATTAAAATTATAATTAAATTTGATTTAAATCACAGTAATGAACAAACTTCAGTAGTAAAATTAGCACATAAACAAATTGAACAACTAAAATAACTAGGAGGACTAAATATGTTTATTGCTAATCAAGATAGAATAAAAAAACTTACAGAAGTTTTAAAAAAGCTTAATACCGAAGGTGTAAATGATGAAACTAGAAGAGAGGCTTTAAATATAGTTGCTAATATAGATCCTATTGAATTATCCATTGCAGAGCAAAGCCTTATTGAACAAGGAATGGACCCACAAGAACTCAGAAATCTATGTGAGATTCATATGGAAGTTTTAAGTGATGAGTTAGTTAAACTTAGAAAGAAGATTGAACCTGGTCATATGTTAGATACTCTTATAATTGAGCATGATAAAATAAAAGAATTTCTTACTGAACTAGAAGATTTAAACTTAAAAATCCAAAAATTAGATAGCTACACTGAAAATGAAGATCTATTTGTAATACTAGAAACACTGGCTCAAAATATTTTAGATGCTGAGAAGCACCATAAAAGAGAAGAAGATGTTTTATTCCCTGAATTAGAAAAAAGAAATATCACTGGACCAACAAGAATTATGAGAATGGAACACGAAGATTTAAGAATGAAAAAGAGACTACTTAAAGAAGCAGCTCAAAATGCCTGTACTGTAGATTTTGCTCAGTGTAAAAATCAAATAGATGAATTGTCTAAGTATATTGTCTTTAATCTTAGAGATCATATTTATAAAGAAAACTATATACTATATCCTACTGCTATAGATGCAATTAAGGATAATAATTTATGGCAGAATATGAAGTCTATGAGTGATGAAATAGGATATTGTCCTTTCACACCAGAAAAATAAGCTTATTGTCTGTAGGCAAGATCTTTCATGTTTTGATTACTTTAATAGACATTTATTAATTCATATTAGTGTTTAATATAAATATTGTATTGAAATAGTCCATATTAAGATGTATCGCTTTTACTCAAAATCTATTTTCCCCTCCTATTTGGAATATAAATTTTATTAAAAAGTCTTACATCTGTATTTGATATACGAAGTCACTGAAGATTTATTCAGTGGCTTTTCTTATATACTTCTGCAAGTTTCATATATACTAAATTTTATTTGCCATAATCTAAAATGAATGGTAGCAGAGTAATTCATAATGAAAACTTTTATATACTCGATGAATCAATTTCTATCTTTAATAAAAAATTTTACTTTTATATACTTATCAAATAATTTTACTGTATTTCTGGATTTTTAACTGTACTCTCTATAGAATCATAGACTACCTTCAAATCATGACAATACAGTGTTCCTTTGAACCAATAAGTAATTATATCATCAATTGGTGATACATAAATATTCTTTCCACCAACTCGTGAAACTATATATTCCTCTCCCTTATAGTTATCAAACTGCCAACTTCCGCCTATGTTATTGATAATTAACTCACCATAATAAGCTGATACATCAATTATGAAATTACTGTTAGGTTGAGATATCTTAATTTTTTCAGCCTCTATTATCATAACAAGCTTTTCTAATTGCTCCTTAGGATTTTCAAAAACTAGATCAAACCTTTTCGCAAAGCTTTCTGATTTATATTTTGTTTCTACTGATAAAGCATCAAACAACGATTTATCTGGCTTTAAATATTCCTTTGATAAAATCTCTAAGGTTTCTAAACCATATTTTTTTATGTATTCACAAAATTCTTTAAGAATATCTTGAAGTTCACTTTGACCATTATAGTGCCAGAAATATTTATCTTTAAATTTCTCATCTATAAGGTATAGCTGATAATCTCTCATTGGAGTCATTAAAGATGTTCTAAAAAGAAGCCTTATGGTATTCCCTAAACTTACCTTATCTACAATTACATATTTAGTCACACCATCTTCTTCTTTTTCATATTGATATAAGCCTACGCTTTGCAAATCGCTAGGCTTATAGTAATACCCATACTGTTTTAAAAAAGGGGACATTATTTTCTTAATATTTTTTAATAACATATATAGTTTACTCCATTACTCTTTTCCTTAATATTACCATACAAAAGTTTTTGATATCAAGCCTTATCCAAAGCCAGATGAGGATCAGTCATCTGCTACAGCTGCACCACCAGTTAGGTAAATAGAAATAACCTTGATATTAAGAGTTATACTTAATAAAAACCTACGCATAAATTTGCTTTCTTTTATAAGCCCTATTCAAATACTCTCCCATATGTACATAAAGAATCCCTTTGTTCTAGCAATTCAATATTACTATTCAAAGTAATTCCCAACCCTCACTATTATATTAAGCTCTTGGTATAAGATAATATCACACCTGTAGTTATTAATATAATTAGTTATTCTAATTTGCAAACCATGCATCTCCTTCAAACCTATTCCAACATATAATAAGCTCCTCAAATTTTAGTACAAACTGTACGCCTTCGCCATCATCATTTAAGCCTATAAATATATATTGAAACATATTTTTCATTGATGTATCTATTACTACTCGAAGAATTCCCGTACTTTTAGCAAGTTTATTAAATTCCTCATATGAGATATTAATTACCTTCTCTTCATCATCATTCGAAGCCTCAGATAAAAAAGATTTTAGTAAAGTGCACTTTTTAAAAATTAGTGTAGCCCATCTAAACTATCTATTTGCTACAGACAACTCTTTTCTAGAACTTGTTGGAATTAATTAAGTTGCTTTCAACTATTTTAAACACATAGTAATTGCACCACAATATTAAAAAATATTATAATTGAAAAAAGAGTTGAGTTTATGGAAATAATTAATGCCATTCCGTAATATTCTAACATTTCAACAATTTATTTTATCTCGTAATGAAGTTGGACAAATTGATTGAATCTCCTCATACTCTTTAACTTCAGTTCCAATTCAAAATCATTTTTCTTAAAAAGCGGTATTCCATGCCCTATTAGCGTAGGTGCTATAGTAATGATAATTTCGTCAATTAACCTTTCTTTAATAAAAGAGTGTAGTAAATTACCACCGCCAACAAGCCAAATATTACCTCCATCAAGTCTTTTTATTTTATTTGTAAATTCCAATATATCTTGATTTATAAATTCTACATTCTCATTTTTGCCGCTTTCTGATTGTGAAAATACATAACACTTCTTAATTCTTATAAGGAAAATTACCTTTTTCTTCTTCAATAATCCAGTCATAAGTTCTTCTGCCAATTAGAATAGTATCTACAGTATTGTAAAATTCAGAATATCCGTTATCCCCTTCGCCTTCAATTTTAAACAACCATTCTAACGAATCATCTTCTGTTGCAATATAACCATCTAAACTTGTTGCTATGTATAAGACTAAATTTCTTTTATTGGACATCTTAAACCTCCATATTTATAAATTTTATCTATTAAAAAATTCAAATAGTGAACAATAATTTGCTATTGTTCACTAGATTATAGTTTATAATCACACTTATTGTAACATATTGTGTAAAATACACCATTACTATGCATACATCGACTCTCTATTTTTCTATTAAATATTCATCCTCAACATTGACTTAAAACATAGACAAAAACAAAAAAGACTTCACTTATCGTGAAGTCTTTTTTGCATCATCATATACTAATTACCTAGCGACCACTTACTCTCCCACACAGTCGCCCATGCAGTACCATCAGCC
>NZ_JAABNO010000088.1 GCF_009928445.1 Clostridium sp. C8-1-8
TTCAAAGACGTATGGCTGAACTTGGCCTTTGGGCGATAACTATAAAAAAATATAAGCCTTACTCAAATAAGAAAGTACTATATATTTTAGAAAACGTTTTAAAAAAAGATTTTACAGCCGATTCTATTAATGAAAAATGGGTAGGCGATATTACCTATATTCATACTATCTAAGATGGTTGGTGCTATTTAGCTTCAGCTCTTGACTTATATTCTAAAAAAGTTATTGGACACGCTTTCGGTAAGAGAATGACTAATGAGTTGGTTACTAAGGCCTTAAAAAAGCATATTATAGCCAAGTTCCCGATAAAGAAAGAAGAAATTTATAGAAATACATACTGCACCTTGGAAGAAGCTAATGTTGCTATATTTAGATATGTTGAAGGCTGGTATAACCAAAAGA
>NZ_JAABNO010000055.1 GCF_009928445.1 Clostridium sp. C8-1-8
ACAATAGCCCCATCTGCTCCACTCTCACAGGCCATTAATCTTATATTACCACCTTGTATGATGTAGTTATAACATTTGATAGAAAACTTAATACATTTCTACCGAACATTAAAGCACATCGTTTATTTATTATTCTTAATTTAAATTGTTATCCCGTCTAACACCTTACGGTGTAGTCCGATTATCTTTTGTTAATTTTATATTAGTTTTCTATTTAAACCCTAATTATGGGCCTAACCAAATTAAATATATTTTAGTATAATACTCCTGAATAGAGGATAGATGTTTACCTCCTGGGAAGCTTTAAAAGCTTATACCCGCAAAAAAGCGTATCATTCCATCAGGTAGAATTCTATGTTTAGCTGGTTGGGTTTCCCTAGGGGAATTACCCGTGTCACAAACAAGGTTATAGACTAACTGATAGATTGGAAGCTCTATTCTATCTCTAAACTTAATTAAAGGAGATATATACTATGTCTAAATTTTTTTATAGCCCTACAGTAGGAATTGATGTTTCAGCAGATTTTTCATATATTGCAATACTCGCACCTAATGGAGATATTTATAGGAAGGCTTTTAAGATAAAGCATGATGTTAGTGGCTTCAATCACTTATTTAAAGAAATAAAAAAAGTGGAAGAAGAGTTTAACATGAAAACTGCCATTTTCATGGAGTCCACCGGAGTGTACCACTTATCTCTTTTCCACTTTCTTAATAAAAACTTCGATAACACATTTGTTATCAATCCACTCGTTACTAATTCTAACAAAAGTAGCGACATAAGAAAAGTGAAAAATGATAAAAAGGACGCTTTATCTATTGCCCAAATAGGCAAATTCCAAAATATTAAGCTTTCGCAGGGCGTTAGCCTGGATATATTCCTATTAAGATCTCTTATAAGAGAGTATTACAAACTCACTGATACTTGTTCTGTATTTAAGAAAAAGTTATCTGCAGATTTAAGAGTAATTTTTCCCGGTTACAATACTATTTTTTCAAATGTAGCCTCAAATAGTTCTATTGCTATTTTAAGTGATTATCCAACTCCACAATCAATTTTAGAAGCACCTAAAGAGAAAATATTGGAGATTCTTATTGGTAAATCTAGAAAAGGTGTAACATGGGCTGAAAAAGTATATCTAAAGCTTTCTACTTTAGCAAATGAAGCCACTATCATCGGCCTACCGTTACACGGTTTAGCGATTAAAATCACTAGTACAATAACATTAATAAATGCTATTGAAGCAGAGATAACTAATTTATTAACTGAAATAGAAACTCTCATTAATTCAGATAATTTTCCTGAACAAATTAAAAAGAATATTGATTTTGTAGATTCTATCCCAGGAATAGGCTCATTAACAGCCATCACATTAATAGCTGAAATAGGCGATATTAAGAGTTTTATTAAGCCTAAACACCTAGTTGCATTTTTTGGTATAGATTGTTCTGTTGCTGAGTCAGGCAAGTTTAAAGGTACTCAAAATAATATTTCTAAACGTGGAACTCGAATAGGACGAAGAGCATTATACTCTATCGCACTGGCTTCTATTAGAAAAAATCGTAGTGGAGTTCCTATTAATAAAGTTTTATTGGATTATTACCAAACTAATCTTAATGGCAAAAAGCCTAAGGTTGCTTTAGTTGCTATAATGCATAAAATAATAAACTATATTTTTGCTGTTCTCCGAAATCAAACAACGTTTGAGCAACGAGATCCTAAACTACATAAGCAGATGTTTTTAGAAAATAAAGCTTTAGTAAGCGCAGCATAAAATATACATTTTTTGTAATCATTCGTATTTAGAAATGGTTTATTTGTCATACTCTTTTTTACTTGAAATATTTTTTAATTTTTTACTTGACTATAATTAGCTGGTCTTTATAAACAGGACTATCTTCTAATACTTTACAAAATTGTTCTGCTGAAACAATAGTTTCATTTCCAGCAGCATCTTTCCAAACTAAACTATATTTATCAGCATGGCAAAGAATATCCTGAAAACCTTCAAGTGGCTTTACCTTTTCAGCTCTTATCCATAAGGCATCAGTTTTATTCAAAAATCTAGTTGATAAGGATAATGCTCTTTCCTCGCCAGCTTCAGCATACGCTTCAGTCGCCCCCTTGGGGCAGAGTCTGTCTTATTATTTATTAGTGGTAGAGTCTACTCTTTTCAACATCTACCACTATTTTATCATTATAAAAAACAATGAACTAGCCTACTTGTTTTTCAGCTAGTTCATTTAGGGCTTCTCTTACTACATTATTAATATTACGCATCCAAATTGTAACTATTTACCTTTTTCGATATTCATTGACTGTAGAAGAATTCTATCCCCTTACATGAAAATCAAATTTTTATGCATTAAATCTTGCCTAAAATTTGCAGTTACTTAAAAGGAATTATCAATCTATATACTTTATTATTCCTTTTCCCAATACTTTTCCTCCAACATTAAGTTTAAACTCATAATCATTTTTTAATTTTCCTCTTATGTGTTCAAACATATCGCCATATGGCAATTGAATAATTACTTCATTCCATTGTTCCTTTGCAAGAGGCTTGTCACACAATATCCTTGAGGCTATCAACTCTCCATCCATATTAAACGAAGGCATCATTCCAGACCATCCATCCCCTGGCATAACGCCACCATTTTCTTTAAACAAATATATTTCGGCTATAAATTCTAACAAAATAAACTCACCTCTCTATTTACTAGTACACTTGCTTTACTTCCAGCAATGCATCATTAAATATTTTCAAAACATCTCCTTGAACTGTTGTATTACCACTCTTTAATATTGCTGTATCTACAGGATTGAAATCCAATTGAATGAATACTTTTTTTGGTATTTTTGCTTTAAAAATCGCAACACTGTCAGGAAAATTATTACTTAGCTTTAATATTTCATCCATCGAGAATCCAAATTGTTTTGAAGCAAAACCACTTGGACTTGGTCTAAATATACCTGTACTCTTTATATCTGCAAACTCATCTACACCAACAGCTCTATAGAGTTCCACATAAGAATCACTAGTATTAAGCATTCGCCAAATATTTTCCGCAACACTTGTATAGGTTATACCTTTAGCCTCATATTCTGCGGTACTTATTCCATATTTACTCAAGGTAGCAATATCATCGCATGAAAAATATTTCAGCAGCAACTTTTCTAACCTATCTAACCCAGCTATTCCCTCTGATTTTTGTATTAGAGAAATTAATTCGTCTGTTGCTCCAAGTTGTTTTAGTCTAGCAATAGCTTCAGCCGCCCCCTTGGGGCTGAAACTGTAGCTGCAAAAACAAATGGTAGTAACAACTTTTACCATTACTACCATTTTTAACTTCCATTAATTTATGCTGTAACCTCTATTTTACTCAGTATATCAATTGCATCAGTAACCTGTTTACTAAGTAATTCAATTTCATCATTGTTAATACAACCCCTAATGTTGTAAATATCATACCTATTTAGGATACTCATAATTTTTTCAAAATGCTGCCTGGAAATAGTTTTTTGTTGAATCTTATCTAGTTCAATGCATAGAGTAGCGCATATGGTAGTTGCTTCGGCCTCACTCTCATTTATTACACAATCAAAGTCAACAAAAAAACGTGATAATGCTTGCATACTATTCTCTCCAATTTGAGCTGCATCGTTTCTATAATTACCAAACACCTCTTTTACAATGTCAATCAATTCTTGATACTCATAGTTTTTCAAATTATTATCCTCCCTTAACGTAAAATTTTACCTCCATTATGAATAACATCAATTTTAATATTGGGATACATCTCCATAAACTTATTTATTACTCTAGAACAGCTAGAACAAGGTTCTCTTTCTGTAAATAGTTTTATTGTCCCTGATGCATTTGTATTATTACCTAACCGCTTAGCAACATCGTTCAGTATTTTATATTCTGAGTCCCAAATTCTTAGGTATGCATCCGGGCCATCAATTGTTACATTGTCAGGGCTAACTTTTAAAGCATCGAAAACTGGGTTATCCGGTTCTAGAGATATGTCTGGTACTCTATTAGGTAATTCGCCTGTAAAAGAACTCTTATTTATAGAGCTATGTGCAAAAAACTCATTTCTACTTAACCCAGTAATGTTTGTTTCAGCATATCCAAAATTACCAGACCCTTTATATGCGCTCGTGAGTAAATTATTCCTAATATCTTTTACTCTGTTAAATATTTTCGAATCTACTATTGGGTCAATAACTCTTGAAATAAACTTTGGTATAGCTTCAGCCGCCCCCTTGGGGCAGAGTCTGTCTTATTATTTATTAGTGGTAGAGTCTCCTGTTTTCAACATCTACCACTATTTTATCATGCTATTTGCTCTACTTCCATATCTGGTAAAATGTATTCAGTTTTATTCTTCATCATCCCATAGATGATATTATTGAGCCTTCTCATTACACACACTAACGCTTGTATCTTAGTCTTACCTTCTGAAACCTTTCTCTTGTAGTACTCTAGGAAAACTGGATTTCTAGGAGTTCCTTTCTTAGATACTTGAATCTGTTGCACTGCTAAGAAATAGAACACTCCATAGAGTTCTCTATTACCTTGTTTACTCTTCTTATCTTTCCCTTTACCCGCTGAACTGAAATTTACCGGTGCTATTCCAGAAAACTTTGCTAACTTATCAGAATTACGGAATCTTTTAATGTCTCCTATGTGAGCAACAAGTGCTATTGCAGTTACAGTATCTATGCCAGGAATTGTTTCCAGCTTTAGGTCTAGTAATTTTAGCAGTTTTTTCATTTCAGTTTCAACCTTCTTGATTTCATCACTCTTGAATGCAATGTCTCTTACAATGCTTTGAATGATGAAATCTCTAGACTCTTGGTACTCCCTTGTTGTATCGCCATCACTTTCTACAATGTCCAGTATCTCTTTAGCCTTTCTTGTGGAACAGCTATTATGACTAGGTTTCCTTAGAAATTCTGCTAAATCTTCATCGGTTACACCTCTTAGGTGTTTCGGTGACGGGTATTCCTCGTAAAAAGCTAATGCTGTTTTACTATTTACATCAGAAAAAAATTTCTTATAGCTTGGGTAATTGTAGTTTAACTGTTCATGAAGCTGATTAGTTAGAGTTGTTATTGATTTTACAATCGCATCTCTTCTATTCACCATCATCTTTATTGTCCAATATAGGTCTTGTGGATTGGCATCTGGTAGGGTATCTAGCTTTCTTAAAAGTACTGATGCAATTCACTTAGCATCCCAATCATCACTCTTTTTAGTAGTAGGGTAACTCACTCTTTCCATGAAGGAAAGTGCGGAGTTAACTTCCTTTACTATCATTCCTTTTTCTAGTAGAAACACTGCTAGACTTCTACCATAGCCATGAACATCTTCAAGTCCATATACTGGTGTAAGCTTACCTGCTATCTTGTTTACCTTGTTCATTAGTTGTGTGAAATCAGAAGGCTTATTCTCAATGGTTATTGAGTCTATCTTCTCATCCCAGCAATCTATTATAACAGCGGTATGAGTATCCTTGTGTAAGTCTAATCCAACATATATATGGTTTTGCTTATAATGCATTTTCTACTCACTCCTCTTATATTTGTCGTTGCAGGAACGCAGGCAACCTCAGTTTGAAGCATTCAGACTATTCAACTTACATTGAATCTCTGTGCAAGGGGGCGACAGCCAATCCATTCTATTCTGCTTGACAGCATTTTCAAAGCCTGTAGTCTTTGTCAGTAGCTATTACTTCAAAGTGATGCCCATTCCCACTATTGTGTTTTACTTGGTTATTAGGTATTGCTATTGCTATTTGGTTCAAACTTAGGTCGTATCCTAAGTTACTACATTCATTGATTTTGCTAGCTTTGGTCGTATGGACGCAGTTTCAATTGGATTACTTTTCAGTAGGAACTTTTTAGCTTCACGCCTACAACAAAGTCTCTCAAATCTACAACCTATACAACCAAGCCATTGATTTATCTAGATTGTACTTGTCCAAAATTCAACCAATATTTGTCCAGTATTTATCCAATTTAAATTTATTTAGTTATTGAAAAAATCTTCATCTACAACATTATTTATCGGTCCAAGTGTAGGTGTCATGTTATTAGAAGATTTGTATTCTACAACAATTCTCACTCCTGTATGGTATCTAAGGGTATTAGAGCGTCCTGATTTACATAAATAGCCTTTAGTTTTAGCAATGTGCTCAAATTCTCTCCAAAACTTTTGGCTGCTGATTTTAGAGTATTGGTTGAGCCCATTCTTATATGCCCAGTCTTTAAATGCATTGTACAGTATCTTATTATCTATCCTGTAGGAAGTATCTTTTTCTTCCATTATGCAATCATCAAAGAATTGAAGCATTGGAGTCTGTTCCCTTTGATATTGCCTTAGAACTTCGTTCATGTTACTGCATTCGGAGAATTTGAAGTCATTTTCCTTCAGCCTTTTTAATCCTTCTATTGCCCAGACGAATATGCCAGGAAGCTCCTTTTGTAGCTTTTCTCTCAGATTGTTATCTCTCTGCTTATTTGTGAATGAAGCATTAAAGCAGAGAATTGATAATCTTCGAAAATATCCATGGCTTGTATCCTTTGTATCTGGCAGATTGTTCATTGTTAGTAGCATCTTTGCGGTAGGTTTGAAGCTGAATACAGGTTTGTTCTTTTGTTCGGCAGTTATTGTATCTTCACCTACAATAGCCTTGAAATACTGAGTATTGAAGCTCTTATCGTCCATCTCATTTTCACTGCTGATATTTACAATCTTGTTGTACAGACAAACCCTTGAGAATCCTTTATTCAGCTCATTAAGAGGGATGTTAGAAATATTATCTTTCCCTATGAGTAAACTTAATGTATCAATGAATACTCCTTTACCATTCCCACCGTTTCCATGCAGAATCAGAGCCTTTTGAGCCTTAGTAGATATAGTCAGTGAATAGCCTGCCCATTCTTGGCATACGGCTTCTCGTTCCTTATCACCTTCAAATATTTCCTCAAGGAACTGCCTAAATCTAGGACATTCTGCATCAGGATTGTATTCAACAGGTATCTGTATTGTGCTGTAGTATTCTTAACTGTGTGAGATTAGTTCGAAGGTTTCAATGTCAAACATCCCATTCTGTAGATTTATCAGATTCTTATGAGTGTTCATTTCCCCCTCGTAGTAGAGAGTTCTCTTAATTGCAGCCATGTATTCTCTTTCCCTATTTAGTGTCCAAACACCAAACAATGGCTTTTGCAGAATATCTCTCATGGCACTGACAAAACTTCCCTCGTCTAGTTTTTGCCAAATGCCTACTTTGCTTTGATAAGTGTAGAAGAAACCATCCTTTCCGTATATCAATCTGAATTGGTTTCTGATGTATTCAGCAAAATAGTTGGCGTTGAAATATTTCACCTTACCTTTGTCATCCAGAGTGAAACCTCTTTGCTTTAGTTCCTCAATTTGCTCATTGACCATTTTCCTCATCCTTCCTACAAAATATATCGTTGTGGTGGGAGTTGCTGGCCAGCGTGCCCATCTACAATTTATATTTTACCGCGTAGGAATATCAATGTCGAAAGCCGTTGAAGCCGTATAAGCCTGTCTAGACAAGGGCTATGGTCTCTGAGCATTGCCGCTGGATTTCCGTTTGTGCTTAGTCGATAATTACATACGGCGGATATTTTTTCGATTTTACGCCATTTGGTAATATATGACTCCCTCTAGCTCCTTCAATCTCGGTATTTCAATTTTTTAATTCAAATTTTGCATTTTCAAACTTTTTATTTATATATTTTAGGCAATGCATTCCAAAGCTTTGAAGCATTCATTCCATATTCTCGTGCTATATTTTCAGTTGCAGTTTTTGCTGTAGCTCCTTCTAGTATTAGCATTATTATTCTTGCAATCAAAATTAGTATCTCCACAATATTACCCTCCTTCCGCTTCATAGCTATTGCTCCATTATGTATTCCATTATGAAGTCATCAAATTCATTGCAAAACTTTCCTACTGGATAGTACACAGAAAGTCCAAAAGAATCATTACATACCCAGATTATTTTTAGCATCTCAATACCTCCAACTACTACCTTTATTGCAAACTCCGGAAGTGATTGAGGTACATTTTTACTTCCCTGCATCAATCCGTATTCATCCAATACATCAATAGTGTCATCCTCCTCTATCACAACTATTGGTCCAACTTCTTCAAGATTATAGGTCTTCCACTCTTGCTCAACTATGCCCTTGGCGATTTCTTCAAAGTAGGATAGCAGTTCTTTTCTCATTGTTTCTGATATGTTGCTTAGTTCCTTGATTTCATCTAAAGTGTATATTGTTATCATCCTTTTCTCCTCCTACAATAGGCTTACAGCCCTCATTTTTTCCTCTTTATTGCAATTGATATAGAACCTTGCAGTAGTATCAATACTGCTGTGTCCTGCCAATTTACTTACTGTTGTTAGCGGTACTCCTTTGCTCACAAGTCTTGTACAGAATGTGTGTCTGAACATGTGTGGCTTAAGCCGTACATCTATACCTATCTTTACTGTTAGTTTCTCAAGCATTGTATTTATTGCGTCCCTTTGAAGCACACCTCTTTGACCTACGATTAGGTATTCAGAATTTGCAAATGGATTTGTACTGCGTTCAACTAAGTATTCTTTGATTGCATCTACAACCTCTGATTTCAAAGGAATTTCTCTTACTTTACCTCCTTTTCCAAAGACCCTTAGTTGTGTTGTTAGTAAATCTATGTTCTTTGTCTTGATGTCACAAAGTTCACTTACTCTTAACCCTGTGTAGAGAAGCAGGAGAATTATCATCCTATTCCTTTTGCTGACCTTCTCATCATTTTGGATGTAGAATAGGACTCGTTCTACTTGCTTATCTGTTAGTACCTCAACCTGTCTTTCAGAACCATATGCCAGCTTTACTCTATCTTTAGCAATATCTACAACAATATCTTTTGTGCAGCCATTATCCACCAAGTACCTGTTGAAGGAATGAATACTGTTGACCTTCTTGTTGATGGTTGATAGTTCGTACTGATTCTCAATTAGGTAGTTCCTGTAGCTGGTGATGTAGAATCTTTTCATCCCTCCATTGAAATCAACTCCCTTTCCCTCAAGGAATGCTACAAAGGCGGAAGTATCTCCAACATAGCTTTCTATTGTTTTAGGACTCTTACCGTCCTCCTCTAGATGTATCTTGAATCTTTGAACCAGTTCATTAATCATACTTATTTGCTCCTTTCTTTTTTTGGGGCATAGAAAAAAGGCTAATGCCTTTTTATCAGCATTAGCCTTGATTATTACTATAATATATATTTAATTTTTACTTTTGTTACAGCTTACTGCATTATTGTAATAATGCAGTCCCTTTGTATACACCTTATTTATACAAGTTCATCATTCTCAAACATTTATTTTGAAAATATATAATACACGTAATTTTGAAGCGAGTTTGTTCAAAATTTATGTAGTCAGCTATTTAAATTTATATTTAGTAAATAAACATTTGTTAGGTACAAATTGTACTTATAAATTAATACTCAATTATTGGTGCATCATACCAATCTTTTAGTTCAGTCATTCCTATAAACCTTAGACCTGTATATACAATAGATTTAGGATATCTTTCTAAAAAGTCCATACAAAAGCTAGCTGCTAATTTGTCACTATAATCATCATGACCTATATCCACTGCTATCTCAGTATTTACATTAATATCATATAACTTTTTTACCTCCTCTACTTTGCCTAGTTCAGACCTTATAGATGCTCCTCTATAGTAAATCCAAATAGCAGCGTTACCTTCAGCAATTATGCCTTGTTTAAAACCTTCAACTTGTCCAATTCCTCCTCCTAATTCTTTGACTAAATTAAGAACTGTATCCATGGATAGAAGCTCTTCTGTATAAATTGAATAAACTCTAGACATCTTAATCACTCCCCAACATATCTTATTAATTTATTAATATCCCTTATTACTTTTACTCCAACACTTTCTATTCTTGCTGCGTTTTCCGCACCAATACCTGGCGCAAATAATATCACTTCTCTTTCACCATTAGGGTTTATAGGCTCTTTAAAATATTTAGTAAACTCTCCTGCGCTCTTCGATGAATCTCCCAGAGTAACTTCTATTATACACTTTTGAGTTGCAACATCTATTTCACCAGCTATTGATTCTCCCGGTGGAATAATTTTCTTTTGATATTCAGTAATTTTAGTCTTACTACTCACAGCTGCTGCAGTTTCAGCTTCAAACGCATCTGCTTCAGCTTTTTGAAGTTCTTCTGGAGTTTTTGCCCCATACTTGAGTTTGCCTTCATACATTCTAACATTTGACATAACCTGCTTCCTAATATCAAGGTCTTCTATTTTTGCTATTCCACCGATTAGTTCATCTTCTGAAAGCTGCTTCAAATGTAGCTCACTACCAAAATCAGTCTTTATTTTGTTGACAAAAGCCTTAACTTCTTCAATAGCTTCAGCCGCCCCCTTAGAATGCCCCTCTGTTTTTGCTAATTTCTCTGCATCCTGACTTAGTACTCCACTTGAGTGTGCAGCTCCAGCTCCAGCAATCGCTGACACACATGTAGCAGCAGCAGCCTCTACCAACTCCACTCCTGCCGCTGTTTCAAACACTGCAAAACCGATTCCTGTTTCCGAAGTCAGCATTCCTAGTGCAGCTGACCCCGCTGCTGTCCCCAATGCTCTGACTACATCTGCTGCCGCCATAACAGAAGTTCGTAAGAATAGGGCTAGGAATACTCCATCAGTTAAAGTTTTTCCAAGCATATAGTAATGGTTATTTTCAGGCATTGTTTTTCCAAATAACCCTACCAGTTTTTGCGCTCCGCCTAAAAATACATTATCATCAACGGCCATTAACACTCCACCAACAAAATAACCTATATCGTCCAATGTCAAATATTGTAGTCCTAATTTATTTATCAGTGTGTTAACAACATTATTGGCAAATGTACTAATATTAGATATCCCTAGCTTCTTTAATCCATCAAGCAATTCTCCAAACATAAATGTACCAGGAAAAGTTTTAAGTACTGTTAAAATATCAATATTACTATTAGTTATTACTCCACCATTAACTTTTATCAAAGTAAAGTTTCTGTTTTGGCTTATTGTACTTCCGTCATTTCCTATTGAATCTATCCTTATATTGTGATCCCCTGGCTTTATAGAATTTATATCTAAATCATAATAAAAACCACTCTTCTCTGCATTATTATACTGAGGAAAGGCACTCTTTACATCTGGTCGTGAGCAACCAATATTTGCATTACTTATAAAGTTTCCATCTACATATACTTTAACTTGACTTACTCCACCTCTGTGTAAAGACCATCCGTCCACTCTTAAACTACTGTTTAGGCTTTGCCCTTCAGTTGGTTCATCAATATTCATTCTTGGAGATAAGTCTTGTACTATAAAGTTTCTGTTTTGGCTTATTGTACTTCCGTCATTTCCTATTGAATCTATC
>NZ_JAABNO010000056.1 GCF_009928445.1 Clostridium sp. C8-1-8
TAATTATGCATTTTCATGTTGGAACTTTTCAACATTTTGACGTTGACATTTACAGATTTTAAGTTCAATGCCAGTTGATCTAAGAAGTTAATAAATTCATTATCTATATTTTCTTTAATCATTATCTTCAAAAAGTTAGACTTCTTTATAATGCTAGTTTCTATAGCATTATCTATAGAGTCATATAAATTATTTACAAAAACTTTTCTGTAATAAAGTGGCGTTAAGATATTAAAAAAATTTTGGCTTTGATTATCTAACATAATGGTATGTTGAAACATATAACACTTATTTCCTTTCTTTTAGAGTATATTTTGATTTTTGTAATAAAATTTGAGAGCTTCAATACTTTAGGGGTAAAGCTATAACTTTATGCTTATTATTAGTCAAATTTAAGTAATTATGCACATAGGAAACAAATAAGTGATATTAGGTTTGCTTATCTTGTATTAAGTTATTAATTCTCATAAAATCGTGGTTGTCCATTATATTCAGCGTATAAAGTATTGTCTGTTTTTACCTAAAATCATATAAGAAATAAATTAGATAGAAAGATATTAGTATATATAGATGTAACTTATTTAGAATAATGTCATATTGATTGCACAATATTTAAACAGGTTATTTATTAATACCAATATTAGCTGATTATGATGAAAACTAATAAATTAAAATTATATACGTTTAATGTCTTTAAAGGTACACCTTTATGAACGGAGTAATATTTATAATTTCAGAGTTCGTAAATATCATAAAAATATTTTTCAAACGTTCATAAATAAAGTGATACTTTTACGAGCGTTTTTGCTAAAATATATATGTAATTTAAAAAAAAGGAGAATTCATGGATAATGCAAAAGACGTTTGGGTATATAAGGGTAAGCAGTTCTGATCAAAATATAGATAGGCAACTTGAGGACATGTTAGAATTAGGTATTGATGAGCGTGATATTTATATTGATAAGCAAAGTGGTAAGGATTTTAATAGACCTAAATATAATGCACTTAAAATTATATTAAGACCAGGAGATGTGGTTTATATAAAATCGATAGATCGATTTGGGCGAAACGCACGGGAAATAAAAAAGGAGTGGGAGGAAATAACAAAAGAAATAGGAGCTGATATAAAGGTATTAGATATGCCTTTGCTAGATACAACACAATATAAGGACTTAATGGGAAGCTTTGTTTCTAACGTGGTTTTAGAAGTGCTCTCATTTGTAGCTGAGCAAGAAAGAGATAGTATAAGGAAGCGTCAAAATGAGGGAATAAAGATAGCTAAAGCTAAGGGTAAACATCTTGGAAGGCCAAAAGCTATATTTCCTGAACAGTGGGAAAGTGTTTATATGGAGTGGAAATCTAAAAATATAACTGCAGTAAAGGCTATGGAAAAATTGAATCTTAAAAAAAGTACATTTTATAAATTAGTTAATGAATGTAATAAACGATAAGTTTTAAGGGTCGTATGATTACATAGTACAGGTGTAAATTTGTTTGCTAATAAAAAGGGCTTAAGGGATTGATATGACTAAATAGAGCAGCACTTTTCCTATAAGGAATATAAGTTTATAAAAACGGTTATTCGAAAACTTCTTGAAAAAATAGCAAAGATTATACTAATCTATACTAAAAGCATAGATAGGAGTATAAAAGGATGATTACAAATATATTTAAAACAAAAGAAAGTGACATTAACAGTACGAAAAGACGTAATATTAAAGAGATTATAGATTACTATAGTATAGATAGTGATAATGCAAATAAAAAAGTTGAAAATAGTAAAAACTCAATTGCTTACAGGTATAACCAGTTAGAACAAGAAGTGGGACAAGTTCTTAGAGAGCGATCAATTACGTGGCAAACTAAGGAGCAAGAGTACCTTGAAACAATAAAAACATATAAAGTAATCATTGGAGAGCTGACAGGTAAGTTAGAAGAAACTGAAGGGCGACTTCAACAAGTTTTACAACAGGAACATAAATATTGCGATTACACAAAACTTGTTTTAAAAGAGGGAGAGCTAAATACCAAAAGGACTTATGAGATAAGACAATCTACAGCTAAATTATTTAAGCAAGTAAAAAGAGCAAGTTGTGGGATAAATGGAGATATTACATTAAATGAAATGGCAGATACAGCTATTCAGATATACTGCCAGATGTTTATTAAGCAGTTACAGGATAGAGACAGTGTGTAAAAATCAAAAATAACCACTTTATTTTTAGAACAAGTACATTAAGTATTATACTTTGATAGTAGCGTCATGCTTTTGATGTATTTGAATTATATCTATTTTGACAAGACTTACCTATAGAAAAGTAATTAATTTAATAAATTAATTTTTATAGATAGTACGAAGTTAAGTATTGAGAAGTAATTAAATATAACTCAAGATTAAGGTCTAATAAGTATTATTTTAATCTTATTGTGAAAGTAGTGGTAATTACACTTAATGGTTATGATTAATAATTGGTTGATTAAATTATATTCATAAAAGTATTAGTAAAGAGCAAAGGATTTTGCTCTTTTTGTTTTTTTGACATGGATTATCTAATTGTTAATTTTTTGTGAATATCACGTAAAATATTTATAGACCAGCTGTTGTTGCTGAATTTATGCACTTTAAAGAACTTTAAACAACTTTACAGTACAAAGTTGATTTTCTTGAAAATTATAAGGTGTAGTTGATATATTATGAAACATAGAATTAAAACACTATAAAAGGAGTGATAAAATGGCTAGGCCAAGAATTATTGGATTGGAATACTTTCCACATGATACGAATGCTCATATGAGTGAGAAAATAGAAAGACTTGTATCACAGTATGGAAATGATGGATATGCTGCTTATTTTATATTACTAGAGAGGATATATATGTGTGAAGGGTATGAATTAGATGTTAGTTCAGATGATAAAATTAAATATTTAGCAGGCAAAACAAACTTAAGTGTGAAAAAATTTGAGAAGATTGTAGCAACTGCTATAGAGTTAAACTGTTTTAGTAAGGATGACTTTTATGAAAGAAAAGTACTAACAAGCAATGGAATAAAGAAAAGAACAACATTTATTGATAGTAAGAGAGAAACTGAAAGAGAAAGGTATAATAAGAAAGAAAACAAACTTGAGGGGATTTCTGTAGAAGTTTCTGCAGCAGAAAATAAGGCAGAATTAGAACAAAGTAAAGAAAAGCAAAGAAAAGTATAGTATAGAAAGTAAAAGTAAAGTAAATATAAAACAAAGCAATGATACCTTACCTACTGCTCTAATTATAAAACCAATAGATAATGTTCCTAGTGATCTAAGTTATGTACTTAATTATTTTAGACAAAGATTCAACGCAACAATAAATAATGAACAAGAAGTAATTGTTGAAAACTTGCTTAAAGAAGTAGATATACAGGTATTGATTAAAGCTATTGATAAACTACATGTTAGGTTAAAAGAAGATCCGGAAAAAAAGATAAATAGTTTTAAATATTTGATTCCAATAATAGAAGAGATAAAAAATACGAGAGAGGGTCTTACAAATGCAAAAGAACCAAGATACAATTTTACAAATAGTAGAGAGGATAAGGGAGACGGCGAAATTAAACTCCAACATGAATATGGAGAGGAATACGGAGAAATTTAATTGTCAAGAATGCGGTGATACAGGTTTTATAATTACCAGAAATCTAAAGAGCCAAGATACAATGAGGGAATGTAAATGTAGAGTGTTGAAAAGAAATGAAGATCAATGGAAGAAATCCGGAATAAAATTAGAATGTATACAAGAGTACTCTTATCAAAGTTTTACACCTCACAGTGATGTTTCCAAACATATGAAGATAAAATCTATCGAATATGCCAATAATTTTTTTGATATTGAGAAAATGCGTAGCAATTCATTGGTTTTTATGGGGCAAGTAGGGTCTGGAAAAACCCATTTAACAATAGCCATAGCAGCAAAATTAATGAAAGAAGGAGTTGATGTTGCATATTTTCAATACAGGGAAGCAACAATGGATATAAAGCAAAATATAATGGACACGGATACTTATAAGGCTAAGATGGATTTTTACAAGGGAATTAGATTATTGCTATTAGATGACCTATTCAAAAAGACAAAAGGTGATATGCAAATAACTAAAGCAGATATAAATATCATCTATGATATAATTAATCATAGATATGTTAATCACTTGCCAACAATAATCACAACTGAGCTTTTACCAGAGGAATTACTAAATGTGGATGAAGCGACAGGTAGTAGGATAATTGAGATGGCGCAGGATTATATGATAGTAATAACTGATAAACATTGTAATTATAGATTAAAAAAATTCATATAGTAAAAAATATACTTGATTTTTACAGAATGTTTTTATTAATATATTTATTAAATACTAATTATGTTTTTATTTTAGTTAAGAAGGGTATTTTAAATTTTATTTTTCTATTTATGAAGGAGAGTTTTATTTTATATAAATGCAATTGCTAAGGCAATTTTTTATATAAGATAGTACTCTCCTTTTTTGTTTATTAATAAGAAGGAGAGGGTAAGCGAGAGACGCAAATATAAATAGCAGTATTAAGAAGTTAATAAATAAGCCAATAGAATATTTTATAAATATGAACTAAAGAAAAGGAGAATATAATGACTAAAGTAGCAATTAGACAAGTTAATGGAATGTTAGAAGTTAGTAACTTTGGAATGTGTGTTATTAGAGATACTAGAGAGACGATTATGGATGTTTTGCAGGAACAAATCCTTGAGGAAACAGATTTATATACAAAAAAATTAATAGGGGAAATCCTTATTTTATTAAAAAGATTAGATTACTAGTTTTAGTATGAAGAAATATATAAGAAACACAGAATGGAGCAAAATAGATATGATAGAGAAAGAAAGAATAGCATGTTACATTAGGGTATCAACCGAACTAGAAGAGCAGGACAGTAGCTTTAAAAACCAGGAATTTTATTTTAGAAATAAATATAAAGATAAAGATGTTTTAATATATAAAGATAAGGGAACTGGAACTAGCTTTAAGAGAAAAGACTTTCAAAGAATGCTAATTGATGCTGGTTTGGATAAATTAGATGAAAAACATACAAATAAGAAAATAGTATTTATTCAGTCTTATAGAGAACCTCTTTTCAATAGAATAATAGTAAAAGATACATCTAGATTTGCGAGAAATATAGTAATAATGGATGTTATAAGAGAACTGATTGCAAAAAGGGTTTTTATATTATTTGAAGACATACAAAAAGATACCTCTAAAGAAGAAGATATGGTTATGTTGCAAATGTTATTTACATTTGCAGAAAACACATCTCGTACAATATCGATTTCTACTAGATTTGGAAATAAAAGAACAATCGAACAGAATAGAATTAGGAATAATTGGATATATATTTGATAAAAAAATAATTCACTTACTGCTATTCCAGAGGAAGCTGAAGTTGTAAAGCTTATATTTAACCTTGCACTTATAGATGGAACTAGAGTAGTTGCAAATAAATTAAGAGCAATGAATATAAAAAATAGACAAGGTAATTGTTTTTCTCAACATACACTTGTAAATATGTTAAGAAACAGAAAGTATTGTGGCTTCAATGTAAGAGGTAGGTTCGATAGCATTAATCTATTCGGTAATCAAAGGTATATAATGAAAAAAAGAGAAGAATGGGTTGAAATGCATAATGAAAGAATAGATCCAATTATAAGTGAAGAGTTATATGATAAAGTACAAAGTGCAATAAGTTCAAGGTGTCAAGCGGGCAATAAAGGTAAGAATATTAGTAAAACCGACTTAAGTGGAAAGATAAGGTGTGGTAAGTGTGGTGCTAAATATATTCTAGGAGCAGATAGAAGATTAAATAATCAGTCATCAATTTCGTATTATATTTGTGGGCATAAAAAAACTAGAGGTAAGGGTTATTGCGATGCAAAAAATATAAAAAAAGGTGATTTTGATAAGTTTATAGATATACAGAGAACCACAGTATATCCTTCATCACTTACATTGAATATAAAATTTCAAATAAAACAACTAAGGAAACAGATATCGGATATAGATAAAGTGGACAGGTATAGATTAATTAAGGAAAATGAAAATGAACTTAATAATCTACATGAAAAACTTGAACTACTAATTAATAGGATGTTAGATGATATGGGGGATAATATCCAGAAAATCTTTAAGAAAAAAGCAGAAGAATTAGAGAATAAAATAAAGGCAAAAGAAGAGGAAATTAACGTTAATCAACAAGTAATTTTAGATAAGGAAAGATACAAAAAGCAGTTAGATAACAAAATAATTGAATTAGAAAGAGAAAAGGGAACTGCGTATAGAGAGTTGACTAGAGAAGATTACCTAAAGAAAGTAGATAAATTTATAATTAATAGTAGAGATGATATACAGGTAATTTTAAAATGAAGCTTTATTTTTTCTGTTAAATTGAAATATAATATTAAATTTAGGGGGTTAGCATATGTGCTGACTCTTTTTTTATAAACTAGTAATTATAGTTAGAACTATGGGGTTGCAAGGATTATGAAGCGAATAATATTGATATTTTTTACAATCATACATTGGTTGAAGAATATATAATTAAATAGTATTTACTTAGAAAATACTTAATAGAATTATGAATAGTAAGAGATGCAGGAAATAGTGTATTAAGAAATACCGTATATTGCTAGATAATAAAAAGAAAGGTAGGTTATTAAGAATGGAGCTATAAAGTATTGTAACATAATTTTTTTGAATACATTATCAAGTGTTCAAAATTAAGATAGTTTGCCAAGGGACAGTCATCTCTTAAGCTTATAAGTTAATTTAAAAACTAGCACTTGAAGCAAAAGAAACTATACTCACAAGCTTTTATTATTTGCAAGAAAAAAGATTAGACCTTTGCCTAATCTTTCTATATAGCTATTCCTTTTTTTATCATTTTCTTTTGAATAGATGTTAAAATAGAATTATCTAAGTTTTCATCTTTATCTTTGTAATAGTTAACAGAAAGTTCTCTTAACTGATTTTTTGGAGGAATTTTAATAAACTTAAAACTTTTCATATCAAATCCATTAGCTGTATAATTTATTTGTCCAAACCGCTCACTAGAGTTACCAGAACTTAGCAAGAAGTCAAAAACAACCTCCATACTATAATTAACAATATTCATCAAGTCTTTCTCAATATCCTTAAGAAAATCTAAAGGTGAGACGTAAGTAGTAGAAAAAATAATACATTTGTTTTCTTCGGTCAAAATATTTATCTCATATCTTTTCATTACTAACACCTCCTTAATAAATTTTCATTATTATATATAGTATTCATCAATTAACTTTAATGTGTCTAAAATTATCCCCTTAGCAACCTCAATATCATTTAAGTGAAGAGTTTGCTGATCTGAAGCTAAACTTTCATTCCAGTTCCAATGAAAATATCTATGTCTATATCTAACTATATGACTATAAACTTTTTTATAGTAATATACTTTATTATTTTTTTCTCTTACCTTTTTCTCATCAATATTTTTTCTAAAGTTAACTATATCATTGTCTTCATCATAAGTAAACATTGATAGGTTTCCTTTATATGGTTTTGTTACTCCATAATCTCTACTCAAAGTAATTATTATATGACCTTCTAGAGCTCTTAAAGGCTCAAAAATTAAGTCTGTACAGGTTAAGTCTTGACAAGTAGCTTCTAGATTATACACGGATTTAATTAATGATTTTTTTAATTTTTCAGTATGCTTATCATATGAATTAGGCATAATTTTGGTGAATTTCTCTTCTATACTTTCAACTAGTATACTTTCTTTACAAGCTTCATTCATAGTATTAACAACTTCATCTATATCTAGTAGCTCATTAAACAATGATGAAGTGTAATTAAATACCTCTAAAGGTAGTCCTTGTAGAGTTACATTGTTTGTTGTTTTAAAGTAATTAACTGTTAATACATCCCTATATCTCCCAGTGATTTTATAAGATAATTTAACTTCATTATCTTCAAATGGCATACAACTTGTACACAAATCTTCTTCTTTAATAATGCTTATAATATTTTTGAAATCATTAAAATCTATATTTCTAAATGATAAGCTTTTGCTCTTTCCAGTGCTCTGTATCTTGCATTTAGATGAGTTAACTATGTAAGTAGCTAATAATTCTTTTTCTTCTTGCTCTTTACCTTCTTTAACCTTTAAAGTTACTTTACCTTGTTTATTTATAAAAACTGATAAAAATAGTGATCTTCCATCAAATTGAACGTCATAGATTTTATTATTTTCTTTTGTTTTTTTCTGATTTAAACTAACTTCGTAGTTAGAATATTTTTCTCTAAAATAATCATCTATTACAATCTCTATATTATCTACATTGAGAAGTACTTCCTTAAACATTAGATCCCTCATTCCATTTTAATTAGTATTAAAATTTTACCTCTTTTTACTTTATTATTCAATAATGTATTGATATATATATTACTCATATATAATAAAAGTTTTTATTAGCTTTTAATAAGCATAAGAAAGATTGGTATTGCTACTACAACTAATGATATTTACTATTATAGTGTTAGTTATGTACATTATTTTATATTAGGAAAAACTTATTATATTATAGATAATATGAGTATTGAATGTTGATTACAAAAAATGTGAAATAACTATTATATAATACGAATAAGAGGTGTAATAGTGGGGAAAAAGTTAGTTAACAACACAAATGTTAACTTAGATCATCATATTCCATCAGACTCACTACTTTCAGCTAGCGAGTATCAAGAAATGCCAAAATCAGAGGAAGCACAACTGCATTTAAAGATTTATTTGGATTTGAGAGATTTTTTTATAGACGAGGCAGGATTGAATGTATGGGAAAGATTAAGAAAACCAGAGTTTCAACGACCAACAAACCACTGGAATGATGAAAAATGTATAAATTTATTGAAAACATTAAGAGGAAATCAAGTAATACCGGGTGTTATTTTTTGGCTTAATACGAAAACAGGCCATATATTTGTTCTAGATGGTGCACATAGGTTATCAGTGATTAGAGCGTGGCTTATAGATGATTGGGGAGATACACAAGAAGCTCAACAATATGGGTATGTTGAGGAAGATGAATTAGTTGCTGCAAAACGTATACGAGAGAGTATAAAAAATGAAATTGGAAGCTACAAAGAATGCAGTGTAGCTAGAAATGAATTTAAAAAGCTAGTAAATTGTCGATTAAATCCAGTAGATGTTCTTGATTCAGAAACTGAATCTAAAGGGAGATTTGCATATAATTTAAGCACTTCTTTTAGGATTCCAATTCAATGGGTGACTGGAGATTATGAGGTCGCTGAGCAATCATTTATAAATATAAACATGGGTGGAACTCCTTTGTCAAAAGAAGAAGTGACATACTTAAATAATAGGCGTTCTCCTGTGTCGAGAGCTATAGCAGGAATTATTAGTAATGGTACTAAGGAGACATTATGGATAGATTATAAAACTAATTGTGATGAGCTAAGTAAAAAACTTTACACTACCTTGCTTTATCCATCAGATAACCTATCAAACAAAGTGAAAATTACAGAGTACCCTTTGTGTGTGTTAAAGAAACAAAAAAGTTTTGATAGGTATGATTTTCTACAAAACCTATTTTCCGTATCGAATTATGGGCAAACTGGTGCTAATAATATAGAAAATATATTGAAAAAATATGTAGATGAAAAGAATAATAAGATTGTTGCAGAAGAAACTATTCGACAATTAGAAGGCTTAGAATTGATGTTATCGCATATAAAAGGTAGTTCTTCTCAAAGTCTGGGGATTTTGCCGGCATTTTATTTTTATACATCAAAGGGACAATTTAAGCAAATGTTATTTCTACTTTTTATTGCCTGGATTTCACAAGGAAGCAAAAGTGATATTAAAGAAAGAAAATTTAAGTTCACTTTAATAAGACAAAGGTTTGAAGAAGTTTGGATGGTTTGCAAAGATTATGTTTATAGGTCATTAAGCCGTAAGGGCGCTGGACCAAGCAGACTTACAAAATCACATTTAAAAGTATTAGATGAATTGGTTGAATTACTTGAAAAAGACAAAGATACTAGCAAGAATTCATTTGATTTAGCTAGAAAATTTATGGAGAATTCAGAGTATATAGATAAGAAGATCCTAAAGGAATTTATAAGCTTTATTGAAAAAGATGATAGTAAACCTTTTAAGAAGTTTTCAGAAGGGACAAAAGTTCAGCAAGAAATGTGTGCTTTTTTTATTGGAGTATATAAATGCGACATATGTGGAGGTGCTATTGAAATAGGAGTATCTCATCAAGTAGATCATATTGAAAAGCGTAGCTTAGGAGGAACAAATAGTTTAAACAATGGTAGGATTGTTCATCCCTGGTGCAATAATAATAGAGATAAGATTGAAAAAAATAACTTCAAAAAGTATTCTAGTAATAAAAATGCTTTTGTGTCAGACATAATAGCTGATATTTTGCCAGACTCACAGAATACGTAAGATCAATTATTAATCGAATGAAAAACAAAAAGATGTTAATATAATTAGAAAAATATTTTCAATCTTGAAAAGTATGAATGTACTATAATACACTTTTATAATCTAAAGTATGGTTTCCTTGATAAGAACATAAAAGTGTAGATTGTCAAGTACTTTTGACCCACTTTTTCACACAAAACTGACCCACTGCC
>NZ_JAABNO010000057.1 GCF_009928445.1 Clostridium sp. C8-1-8
AAACGGTCAATGGATGTAATATGACTATAGAATCCATTGACCGTTTTGGTTAATACACTCGGAGGCTCCGTATGAATGAAAAATTTTTAAAGCTGCCTGAAGAGAGGCAAATGCAGATTATAAATAGTGCCTTGAAGGTTTTTTCTAAGTCAGGCTATTACCAGACATCAACTCTTGAAATTGCACGAGAAGCAGGAATATCCAAGGGGCTTCTATTCTATTATTTTAAAAATAAGAAGGAAATGTATCTTTTCCTTTATGAACACTGCATCAATCTGGTGCTTGACGAGATTAATAAAAACAGAAATGTTATGGAAAGTGATTTTTTTGAAATAATGCTGCGATCTCAGAGGATAAAATGCAAGCTTATGAAGAAATACAGATATATATATGAGTTTTTAGTTAAGGTGTATATGGAAAATGATAAAGAGGTCATCGCTGACATAGCTGGATTTGCAGAACCTTTGATTAATGACAATTATAGACACTTTTTTGAAAGGATAGATAGAACAAAGTTTAGGGAAGGAGTAGATATATCGCTTCTTTTTCAATCACTGATATGGTGTGCTGAAGGCTTTATGAGAAGTGCCTTAAGCAGCGATAAAGACATAGACGAAATTGACTTGGAGTTTGCAAAAGTATTGGAGTTATATAAACAAAACTTTTATAAGGAGGAGTTTTTATGTACTATGATGAATATGGGAAAAGGGAAAACCACACAATAGTATTCCTACACGGAGCAGCAGCTACTGATACTTTCTGTAATCAATATTGCTTTCAGGATAAGTATCATCTGGTCGTGCCTCATCTTTATGGAAGTGGCAAAGAGGTTGAAGAATTCTATGAACCTGAAAAGACTATCAAGGCATTGGCTGATCTTATAAAGAAACTTGGGAAGGATAAGGTTACACTAGTTGGCCATTCCCTTGGCGGAGAGCTTGCAGTGGCAATGGTGTCTAGATATGAATTCTTGTTTGACAAAGCTGTATTTTTAAGTGCCTGGGTCTGTGCTACACAAAACACCATTGATAAGTATGTAAAAATCGCAAAGTATTCAAGTTTTGCATTGAAATTTGGCTGGCTAATTAAGCTTCAAGCAAAGTACTGGCACTATACAAAGCAACAGGCGGAATTCATGGTGGATTATTCAAAGAAGATAACTCCAGAGCAGTATGCAGCCTGGTTTAAAAATCGGATTTTGCTAGATGAAACTACCAATTATAAAAATATAAAAATACCAATGCTGGCTGTATGCGGCAAAAAAGAACTTAAGGAAATGATAAGATCCATAGAGGAGCTTGGCAGGAGAAACCCAAATTGCAAAACAATTTTTTTGGACAATTCAAATCATGATTTTCCTCTAAGAAAAGCTGATCAGATAAATCCCATACTTCTGGACTTCTTTAAATCATGATAATAATAAAGTTGAAGATACTGTATTTAAAAAGTCTATTTAGTTCTTGAGTTTATTGATAGAGCTTTTAATGTTAAAGTAAAGTCCTAATAGTTATTTCAGTTCTTTAAACTTACTAAGCATCTAATAGTTCACTTCACCCACATTTTTTAAATATAAAGGCATAGGCTACAGAAATAGCATTAACTACCTAAGATATTGCTATAAAAACAGTCCTAATTTCCATAATCGTAATATTAGATGCAAGATCTTTTATGCTTAAGTTATTTAATTATCTAAGTGTTTAATAATCACCCACATTTTTTAAATACATAGCTATATACAACTAAAATACTTCAAACTACCCCCAATACGGTTATTTGAAAGCTACCCTAACTTATTAAGTTATAATAATAGTTGGGTGGCTTTTTTCAGTAATTAATCAGAAATAAAACTATGATTAGTTTCTGTTTTAGCGATTTAATTAGCAAACTTAAGTTGAAGCTGGGTATTTAATAAATTTAATAAATATCAGAGCAATACAAATCTCTTTTGTTAATTATTGGTAAGTTTTCCTGAGAATACATAGGACAATTCGAAACAGTATATTTAGATAAAAAGCAGGATATGTTAAGTTATAGCTGGATAGGATATTGTAAAGCAGGCAGAATTTGATAAAATTAAACTGTAATTGAATCAATTGCTATATACGTGAAAACATAGTATACGGATGTATAGCCTTGTGGTAATTGTTATATTTTTAAATATTATTTTCAGCAGTAAAGGAGTTTTAGATTTAGATTTTAGACTGAAATAGTATAACTTTAAAAAGTTACTATACAGAAAGTTAATTTATACTTGCTACAAGTTTTCGGACGGTGGGGATCAGATTATTCTGACTTCTTTGGAGAATCAGGCATATATATATTAATAGTTTTTGGATACCTATATATAAGAACACATTAAATTAGGAGAAATATATGATTAAGGTAAATATTGGAGGGTGTAACAATCATCATCCTCAGAATTTCGTGGTAAGGCATGCTGAAGGTAGTAAGGATTATTTATTAATTATTACAAAGACAGAGACTTCTTTTTCTATTGATGGAGAGGAGTATGAAATGCCTCCAGGGACAATGGTTTTATTTGATAAAAATGTACCTTCAAATTACGGAAATAAGAGTGGTGAGTATATCAATGACTGGTTGCACTTTGATTTTCATGGAGAGGAACCTCCTTTTGAAGAGCTTAAAATAGTTTTGAACAAGCCAGTGGTTTTAAATGATATCACCTATGCATCCTTGATATTGAATTTAATTATTACAGAAATGCACTCTAAAAGTTCATTTAAAGAGGACATTTTAGATCATTATATGAAGATATTGCTATTCAGGATTTCTGAGCAGCTACAGAATAAAAACGATTCCATTAAGTCAAATCCGTTGTATCAAAAGTTAGTGGAGCTGAGAGCCAGAATTTATAACAATCCTCAGGAAAAGTGGGATATTAACCGAATATGTAGGGAGCTTAATGTCAGTAATTCTTATGCACAGCATATTTACAAAAGTACTTTTCAGACAAGCTGTATGAAGGATGTGATCAATGCGAGAATAGAGCAGGCTAAGTTCTATCTTTTGCAGTCTGTGCTTTGTATCAGTGCGATTGCTGAAAGCTGTGGCTATGAAAGCGAGATTCATTTTTCAAGACAATTTAAGCAGTTTACAGGCATGTCACCTAGGGATTACAGAGATACCTTGATAGCAAAAGCAAGAAAAGACAGTAAATTATAGTGAAAAATGATTATAAATAAAGCATCTAAGAAGAGGTAGGAGGAAAAAGATAAATGAGTAAATTACAGTGGGCAGAGGAAATAGCAGAAAAAGTTATTAATAAATCTGAAGTTGTTGCAAAGCGTAATAAGGAAAATATACCTTATACAACTATTGATGGCAGATTTGACGACATGGTGAAAAGCAACGTTTGTTGGTGGACCAATGGTTTCTGGGGAGGAATGATGTGGCAGTTATATAATGCCACAAAGAATGATTTGTTCCGTGAGATTGCAGAAAATAATGAAGAAATATTAGATAGAAATCTTATGGAGGCACAGGGACTAGACCATGACAATGGCTTCAAATGGCTCCCTACAGCGGTTGCTAATTATAGATTAACAGGAAATCAGGCTTCTAAAAACAGAGGATTATTGGCAGCAAATAATCTTGCAGGCAGATTCAATCCAGCTGGTTCCTTTATACGAGCTTGGAATGATGGTGGTGACGGCAACACTGCTGGCTGGGCAATTATTGACTGCATGATGAATCTACCTTTACTTTATTGGGCATCTAAGGAAACCAATGATCCTCGTTTCAAGCAAATAGCAATGCTTCATGCAGATACAGCACAAAAATATTTTATAAGACCGGATGGTTCTTCAAATCATATTGTTGAATTCAATCCTATAACTGGTGAGTATGTAAATACTTTTGGTGGCCAAGGTTATAAGGAAGGATCTTCTTGGACTAGAGGGCAGGCGTGGGCCTTATATGGATTTACTTTGAGTTATATTCATACCCAAAATAAACAGTATTTAGATACAGCACTTAGAGTAGCCAATTATTTTATATATAATATTCCAGAAAGTGGGCTGATACCTGTTGATTTCAGACAGCCAGAAGACTGTACTTATGAAGACTCAACAGCTGCTGCCATTGCTGCCTGCGGACTGTTAGAAATTGCAAAACAGGTAAATGAGATAGATAGTGAAATTTATGAGAAGGCAGCTATTAGATTGATAAAAACTTTAGCAGAAAAAAGATGTAATTGGGATGAGAATATTGATAATATTTTAGAAAAATGTACAGCTGCTTTTCATGATAAACAGCATGAATTTTCAATAATATATGGAGATTACTACTTCATTGAAGCTGTTTGGAAGTTAACTGGTAAAGAGTTATTTATCTGGTAATAAGGAGAGGATGAAAATGATATTTAAGCCAAAAAAATTAGATTTTTCAATTAGCCCTTATACAGGCTTAACTAGAGAAAGCTGGATTGAAGCTGGTGAGTATTTATTAACTGGAGTTTTTCAGAATATAAAAACTTTTCAAGATCCTGTGGTTATGCCTAGAAAGGAAACTGAGGTAACTTATCCTCATAACAGTTCTCCAGCAGATTTTTATGAATTAGAGACAAAAGCTGAGATCTTTGAGGGACTCGCAAGATCTTTCTTTATTGCAGCACCACTTATTCATAACAATCCAGAACTTAAGATCTGTAACTATAGTATAAGAGATTATTATAAGGAACAGATTTTAAGAGCATGCACAAAAGGAGATGCAAACTACGTAGGTGACTTCTTTGAGCTAATGAATATTGTGCAGAGCAAGGATCCTTTTAGAGCCTTTCAACAAACAGTTGAGACTTGTGCGTTAGTAGTATGTCTTTGGACTTGTAAAAGTGAAATTTGGGATACTTATAATAAAGAAGAAAAAGATAAAATTGCTGATTTCCTAAGTAGTTATGCTCATGCAAACACTGTACCTCAAAACTGGCGTCTATTTAATATGTTAGATCTTGCTTTCTTATATAGAGAGGGTTATAAGATAGATGAAGATATTATGCTAGAACATGCTCAGGCTATTTTAAATTATTACGCTGGAGATGGTTGGTATAGAGATGGTCATTGCTTCGACTATTATTCCTGCTGGGCCTTTAATGTATATGGACCTATCTGGAACCAATGGTACGGCTATGAAAAAGAGCCTTATATCGCGAAGCAGATAGAAGAAAACTCTAATAAGTTAATGGAAACCTATGGTGATTTCTTTGATAAAGATGGTTTTACCAACATGTGGGGACGTAGTAATATTTACAGAAATGCAAGCACCAGTGCCTTTGATGGAAACTTCCTTTTGAGAAATTCAAAAGCAGACCCAGGACTTGCAAGACGTATTGCCTCCGGTTCTCTTCTTCAGTTTTTCACTAGAGAGGACTTTTTACATGAGGGAGTACCAACCTTAGGATTTTATGGTCAGTTTTCTCCTTTAGTACAAGGATATTCTTGCGCTGGATCACCTTTATGGATGGGAAAAGCCTTCTTATGTCTTCATTTTCCTGAAGAGCATCCTTTTTGGGCAGCAAAGGAAAACAATGGTACATGGGATACACTGTCAGACCATGAAATAAAAGAAACTGTTTTAAATGGACCAGCTTTGTGCTTCACAAATCATGGTGCAAATGGAGAGACGATTCTACGTACAGGAAAGATTGTGAAAAATGTAAATGATGATCATGGTATGTGGAATTACTCTAAGTTATGTTTTAATACAAAATATCCATGGGAAGCTGCACCAGCAAAGCATGTAGAATCTCAGCAGTATGTGCTGCAGGATATCACAGACAACTCCTACGAAAAATGCAATGTGACCTTGTGGCATGGCTTAAAGGATGGAGTGCTATATCGTAGGCAGTTCTTCAATTATGATTTAACAAGAGAGTCTATGTGGATGCAAGCAGTAAACTTAGCTGATTTCCCTGTGAATTATGGAATCATGAGAGTAGATAAGCTTAGGCTGTACAGAAGACCAGTTTCGTTGACATTAGGAGCTTATGGCTTCCCAGACAATGGAACAGAGGTTATTCATAGAGAAAATGGAAATGCTAAAGCAATTATATTAAAAGGTCATGATTTTACAGGAAGAGAAAAACAGCTTGCTATGACAGTGTTTGATGGCTTTGACGAAATAGATATGCTTAATAGCCAAGGTACAAATCCGGATTCTGAAAAATCCATAATAGTATATGGAAAGTTAACTCGTAAAAAACAATATGGCTATGAACCTTATGTAATGATCTCTCAGGTTATTACAAAAGAAAGTCATGAAGACTTTACAGAAGAACAGCTATTCCCTATTGCATCAGTTGAGTATACAGATGCAAAAAAATGTGGTGGCTTTGGACCTGTTACTGTGAACTTAAAGAATGGTACTAGTAAAACAATAGTATTTGAAGGAATAGAAGAAAATCTGCAATTATAGGGACATAGGTACGGAGCTTGTGTGCCAATAAATTAACTTCATAGTTTTCAAGCCTCCCCTTAGAAAATAGAGGAGGCTTGAAATTAATTTTCGTAGTGAAGGGATTGTTTTAAAAATAAGAGTGCCTTTTAAGAAGGCAGGAATGAGGTGAACATGAATACTATATTAGAAAAAATTAAATCTTACGGAGTTGTTCCAGTTGTTGTAATCGAAGATTTAGATCATGCACTTCCTTTGGCAGAAGCCTTGTGTGAAGCTGGGCTTCCTATAGCTGAAATAACTTTTCGTACCAAGGAAGCTAAGGCAGCCATTGAAATTATTAAAAAAAGCTTTCCTGATATGTTAATTGGTGCTGGTACAGTTTTGAATACAGCTCAGGTAGATCAGGCAATAGAAGCAGGCGCAGAATTTATAATAAGTCCAGGATTGAATCCAAAAACCTTAACTTATTGTAGAGAAAGAGATATATTGATGATCCCTGGCTGCGCTAATCCTTCTGATATAGAACTAGCAATTGAATTTGGTTTAGAAGCAGTTAAATTCTTCCCAGCAAAGCAAGCTGGGGGACTGCCTATGATTAAAGCCTTGTCAGGTCCCTATTCAGATATGATGTTTATGCCTACAGGTGGAATAGATTGGAACAACCTAGAAGAGTATTTAAGTTTTCCAAAAGTGTTAGCTTGTGGCGGAAGTTTTATGGTTAAAGCAGACTATATGAAAACCGGAGATTTCCAAGCAATTAAGAAAGCTACAAGAGAAGTAGTGGAGCTTGTAAAGAAAGTGAGAGGGTGAGTAAACAATGGCAAAGGTAGTAACCTTAGGTGAACTTTTACTTAGATTATCTCCTCCAGGAAATGGACGTTTTTTACAAGCTAGCCAATTTGACTTGCATTTTGGAGGCAGCGAAGCAAACGTTGCTCTTTCATTAGCTTTATTTGGTCATCAATCTGTTTTTATAAGTAAGATTCCTTCTAATCCTATTGGTGACAGCGGGATTCAGATACTAAAAAAACAGGGAGTTGATTGTAGTAAAATAGCTCGTGGTGGAGAAAGGCTTGGAATTTATTATCTAGAAAATGGTTATTCTGTTAGGCCTTCAAGGGTTGTCTACGATAGGAGCCATTCGGCCATCACTGAAGCAGAGGTCAGTGAGTTTGACTTCGATAAGATCTTTGACCAAGCTGATTTATTTCATGTATCAGGAATAACGCCAGTACTAAGTGAGAAGGCAGCTATTTTGACTATGGCAGCTATGAAAGCTGCTAAAAAGAAAAATATTACTGTTTCCTTTGATTTAAATTATAGGCTAAAACTTTGGACTACTGATGTAAAAGAAAAACAAAAAATAATGCAAAGCTTAATGGAGTACACGGATATTTGTTTTGGTAATGCCTTAGATGCAGCTAAATGCATGGGATATAGTGGGGATGGAATAGATTATATAAATAGTAGCTATGAACTATCTGTTAGTGCAGAAGAAATGGCAAAGGTAGTAAAGAACTATGGTTTAAAATATCTAATTACGTCACTGCGTAACAGTATAAGCGCATCAGATAATGGCTATTCTGCTGCAATTTCCGATGGAACTACTTACTATAAGGGGAAAGAGTACGACCTCCATATTCTAGATCGAGTTGGTGGAGGAGATGCCTTTACCGCTGGATTTTTACATGGTTATCTAACAGGTAAATCCATGGAGGAAGCTTTGGAGTTTGGTATAGCGGCTGCGGCAATCAAGCACACCCTTCCAGGTGACATAAACTATACCACAGTTGATGAAGTTGAGGCACTTGTTGCCACTGGTGGCAGTGGAAGAGTAATTCGTTAATATGGATGTACCACTATATATTAGAATTTCTATTTTCAAGTTTTCTGTGAAAACTTAGAGGAGGTTTGAAAATAGTTTTTTGAATTAAGTAGTACATACTTAAAAAGGATGGTAAGGATTATGGAAATAAGAAATGCAGTTTCACCTACAGAGGTGAAAAATTATGCAACAAGCAAATTAAGAGAAGAGTTTCTAATCGATAAGCTTTTTGAACCTGGTGAAATTAAAATGGTATACAGTCATTATGATCGTATTATTACAGGGGGAGCGGTACCGATAGATGCAATTTCTTTGACAGCAGGTGAAGAATTAAGAGCAGAGTATTTTCTAGAAAGAAGAGAAATGGGTATTATTAATATTGGTGGCAAAGGAACAATTATTGCTGATGGTAAAGAATATGAATTAAATAATAAAGATGGTATGTACATCGGCATGGGAACAAAAGAAATTGTTCTTACAAGCGATGACAGTAATAATCCTGCAAAGTTTTATTTAAACAGTGCCCCTGCTCATAAAACTTATCCAACAGTTCTGATTAAACCAGAAGGGTTAGCAGAGGAAAATACTGTTATTATTAAGGATTCTAATAAGGTTGAACTAGGTAGTTTAGAAAATTCAAATCATAGAACCATTTGTAAATATATATTGCCTGGACAGGTTGAGAGCTGCCAGTTAGTTATGGGCATGACGAAGCTTGAAACAGGAAGTGTTTGGAATACAATGCCATGTCATACTCATGAACGAAGAATGGAAGTATATTTGTATTTTGAAATGCCAGAGGATGCCATTGTAATGCATCTAATGGGACAACCGAAAGAAACAAAGCATATAGTAGTTAGAAATGAAGAGGCAGTTATTTCACCAAGCTGGTCCATACATTCTGGCTGCGGCTCTAAAGCCTATACCTTCATATGGGGAATGGTGGGAGAAAATCAGGATTTCGATGATATGGATCATGTTTCCATGAAAGATATTTAAGTAAGGGACAGGTACGGAGGTTTTATCTATGAAGTTAAGTATGGAAGTTTTAGATGTAGATCAAAAAGTGATAGCACAAGTTGATGGTGAAGATGAAGTAAACTTAGTTTTAAGGCATAAATACCAACAGGGAGATCAGTTGGTTTTAAAATGTTCTGAAAAAGATGTCTTCATATGGCTTCAGTTTGATGATGCCATGGGCAAGTCAATGGTTCTTTTAAAGGATCAGGAATTGAGATATACTATTCCCTTTGGAGATCAGAGGGTAAACCTTTCTCCTAAGGCTTTTTATGGTGAGGTGCACTTACTAACTGCTAAAAAAGCAGAAGCCTATGATTTAGACTTTTATCGTAATTTATGTCTTAATGTTTATGATCAAAATAGCAATAACATAGTTTGTTATCCTCATGCATCTGCCAATGTGGAAACCCGTGGAGAAGTGGTTTTTGCAGCTAGGAACGTTATAGATGGAGTTACTGCAAACCTTAGCCATGGTGATTGGCCATTCCAATCCTGGGGAATTAACAGACGTGATGATGCATTATTAAAAGTAGACTTTGGAAGAAAAGTTAAGGTGAACCGAATAGTTCTGTATACAAGAGCAGACTTTCCACACGATAATTGGTGGGAGAAAGCAACCTTTTCATTCTCTGATGGAAGTCAGCTTGATGTAAATATGGAAAAGAGTAGCCTTCCTCATGTCTTTGAATTTGAAGAAAAACAAATTGAATGGCTAGAACTGGGGCAGCTAATTAAATCTCTAGAAGAATCACCATTTCCTGCTTTAACTCAGCTTGAGGTATATGGGAAAGACCTATTAGACTGTTTAGAATAGTATAAAAAGATACTCAGTCTTTAGGATCATAAGCACAGGAAGTAATTAATATATGGTTAAAAGATATGTTCTTCATAGTTTTTCTCAAAGTATAAAAGATGGAACTCTTGAAAAGGAGTTCTTTTTTTATGTGCTAATATCAACAACGACAGCCTTATTTTTCTAATTTTTTAAAAGTATTAGGAGATGCTACTATTTTATAGAAAAACTTACCAAGGGCGAGTTTCTCCTTTAATTTATCCAA
>NZ_JAABNO010000089.1 GCF_009928445.1 Clostridium sp. C8-1-8
TATTTTAGATAAAGCTGTGGATAAGTATGCTTAGATGGCTTAAATATAATATGTCGGAGAAAGAATAAAAATAAGAATTATATCGCCTGCCAAATTTTCCTCATATGCATTCGGAAAGGCAGATGCGTAAAAAAATTCACTGAAGAAAACCGCTTCAGCGAATTTTTTATTCTTTATGAAATTGTATTTTAGATAAAGCTGTGAATAAGTATACTTATATGGCTTAAATATAATATGTCGGAGAAAGAATAAAAATAAGAATTATGTCGCCTGCCAAATTTTCCTCATATGCATTTGGAAAGGCAGATGCGCAAAAAAATTCACTGAAGAAAACCGCTTCAGCGAATTTTTTATTCTTTATGAAATTGTATTTTAGATAAAGCTGTG
>NZ_JAABNO010000058.1 GCF_009928445.1 Clostridium sp. C8-1-8
CCAACATTTCCAGTACCCAATTTTGAAAAATCTATTGACTTCACATAGCTGGTCTCAATAAGGCTAACCACTTCCTCGGCTTTAGCACCTTTACTTATCTTACCAATTACCGTTTCAAGTTTCATAACTTTAGATACACCTTCTAGTGCTTCCAATGCTTTAGGTATTCCTTTGAACCCTGCTAGAGCTATTATTATCTCTCCAACTGCACGTCCAAAAAATCTAGCTTTTACATTTCTATCACCATATGAATATTTGAGCGACATATCTACCAGTTCACCTAATACCATACCTTGCAGTATTTGATGCTCTTCTGTATCATCCATACTAGCTTTTACTGCAAACTCTACTAACCCTGGAATCTGCTTAAGATTGGTTATAAGTTTCCATATACCTTGTACATTATCTGCGATAGCATCTTTTATGCCACCAAAAAAGCTTGCTGTCATTGTTAAACCAGTTACTTCACTTCCACTATTACTTGAGTTTACACTAAAGCCCATTCTCTGTTGTGCATAGCTTCCGTCATTGCCTCTAGTTATTGCAGTTACTGTATGATCGCCGTTGGCTAATTCTGCTACTTCTATTTCATACTCAAAACCGCTATTATCTGCATTTGGATAACTAGGATATGCATCCTTTACATCTCTTCTTAATAAACCTATTACTGCATAGTTCTTAAACTTTCCATCTATGAGTATTTGTACTGATTTCACTCCTGATGGATTTATTGACCACCCTCTAACCCTTAAATTATTGCTATTTTCAACTTTCTTTATATCATCAATATTAAGCCTTGCCTCATCTTTTGTCACAGTAAAGTTTCTGTTTTGACTTATCGTACTTCCGTCATTTCCTATTGAATCTATCCTTATATTGTGATTTCCTGACTTTATAGAGTTTATATCTAAGTCATAATAAAAACCACTGTTCTCTGCATTATTATACTGCGGAAAGGCACTCTTTATATCTGGTCTTGAGCAACCAATATTTGCATTACCTATAAAATTTTATTTTTACTTCTGCTGTAGCTTAATGCATTATTAAAAATATGCATTAAGACATATATTAATTTTGTAGCGAAAATATCCTGAGTCTCTTAGATTGTAATCTATATCCTTGATATATTATTTAATTTAATCGGCAAAGTCTAATTCTAGTGGTAATTCTCTTACCTTACCTCCTTTTCCAAAAACCCTTAGTTGTGCTGTAAGAAAATCTATGTTCTTTGCCTTGATATCACAAAGTTCACTTACCCTTAACCCTGTGTAGATAAGTAGGAGAATTATCATCCTATTTCTTTTACTAACCTTCTCAACATTTTGGATTTAGAATAATATTTGTTCTACTTGCTTATCTGTTAGTACCTCAACCTGTCTTTCAGAACCGTAGGCTAGCTTTACTCTATCTTTGGCAATGTCAACAACAATATCTTTCGTGCAACCACTATCAACCAAATACCTATTGAAAGAATAAATACTGTTGACCTTTTTACTAATGGTTGATATTTCATACTGATTTTCAAGGAGATAGTTCCTATAGCTGGTGATGTAGAATCTCTTCATTTCTCCATTGAAATCCACTCCCTTTTCTTCAAGAAATGTTACAAATGCACAAGTATCTCCAACATAGCTTTCTATTGTTTTAGGGCTCATACCATCCTCCTGTAGATGCATTTTGAATTTCTTTACCAATTCATTTATCATTGCTCTTTACCCCTTTCAATATTTTAGGAAATAGAAAAAGGCTAACGCCTTTTTATCAGCGTTAGCCTTCATTGCTATGATATATATTTGATTTTTACTTTTGTTACATCTTACTGCATTATTGAAATTATGTAGTAAAAGTTAATTTACTGAATCCCTAGGAAATATTGTAAGTTAAAACTTTTTATAGTTTTCTATTTTATTGTAGTTAGTTATTTCAAAATTCCGTAGTCAGTTGTTTATATTTTTTACCTATGCTCTTTGTTCAAATATGAGATTTCAACAAACCAACTATTTCAACCTGACCCTTTTCTTGTGCAAAAGCTAAAGCATCTTTATTTTTCATAAATGGGTTACTATATTGTATAGAAATATCTATTCCACTTTCTATCAATAACTTCACAATGTGTATATGTCCACCAGAAATAGCCCCAAATAACGGATTACTTTCTGGTTTACTAACATCTACCTTAGCATTGCAACCTAATAGATGTTTAAATATTTCTAGTTTCCCCTCTGATGCTGCAATAAATAGCCATGCACTTAAATCTACAATTGTTGTTAATTTCTCTTTACAGGAATTAATAAGTTCATTAATTCGCTTTAAATTATTTTGAACTATAGCTGAATGAAACTCTTCGGTAACTTTTATGTAATCTTCATTACCTCCAAGTTGAGCAATATGTATGTTCTTAATATACTCTCCGTGCAACACATACTTCCTTTGTGAAGCCAAAAATTCTTCATATTTAGGTGTATGTGGTTTGGGTCCCTTTAACACTGCTTCAATAAATTCATTCGGCGGTAGATATCCATGATTTAATATTGAATGGTATATTATATCTGGAGCAGCGTATGAAGTAGTCCCATCTTCATCTAATACTCTTATTTCAGCAAAGCCAACTCTTATTGATTGCCCATTATGCTTTACTTCAGAATCTCTTTTATATTCTATAGGACATAGACTACAATTATTAATTCCTCTTACATGGTTTATCTTTACATTGAGATAACTCCATAATTTATCTAGGAATTCTTCACTAACTTCTCCTTTCTGGTATGAATGGTAGCTATCTAACCAACCTATATTTTTAGAATTCTCATGATATAGGTACGAATAATTGGTAAAATCCTCAAAATACTTCATGCTAAAATATCCTTTCTTAAGTATTCATTTCTTTATTTTATTAATCCGAGTGCTTTCAGAACTGCAGCCGACCTTTCGCTGTAGCACCAAGCACATACTACTGTATTATTACTATAATCAAAATAATTAAATGCACTTATCTTATCTGAATGAATTCTCTATCAAAATATTCAGCGATTTCACTATTTCCAATGGTTTTAGAGTCAATTGTTCTTGCAATAGAATGTATTTATTTAGCTATAAAAAGATAATTAACCAGCCTACTTATATTTCAGCTGATTAATTTAATCTTTTAACTAGTTTATTAATATTATTGGATATAGCTTTATGTTGTTCCAACTAGCCATATTGTTTATATCATATGAAACTAATTCTTTAATGCAATTCCTGTTTTTTTTATACTTCCCATTAGTACCGAGGAAAATATATGATAATTTATGCCTATAAACTATTTAATATCAAGAAAACCTAAAATCTTTAATATTTATAAATTGTATATTCTTATACTTCCCTTTTTCTATTAATTTCTTTAGTCGTTCAGTTACAATTAAGTTTCCTTTCCAATTGTCATAACAAAATATATCTGACTTATCCCATACCTCTAAATCTATACCTAGTCCCTCTACTTCTTTTCGCTTTTTATAAATCATCGTACCACACGCTTGGCACTTTTCAATAATCCTACCATCCTTATGTCTTAAACATCCACAACTACTTTTAGGAATTATTGCCTTTAAATCACTATAATCAATATCAATACTATTATACCCATTATCAACCCAATCCTCTATATCTACATCTCGAAGTTCATATCCATCAATATTTTCATTTTTCAGTAGTTGCTGTAATCTACCACTAATTATATCAAATGTTGCTCCATAATAATCTCCAACCTTTTCTCCCTTCATACAGACTTTTAGCTTATCAATCAAAATTGATTCTATACTACCACACTTTTCACACCTTATTATCTTTTTTGGGCTCTCTAGCTCTATAGCCATTGCATAATTATTATATGAAGGTCTCATTATATAAAACTCCATTTTCATATCCTCCTTATTTTTTAACTGCTTTATACTTATTTATATCACAAATATTCGCCATTTCATCCAACTTTTCAAGTATATGCTCAGGAGAGGCATTAGGATAGTCCTTTTTAAACTCAGCCCAAACAGTGTTCCATGTTTTCCCTAGTGGTGAGTTATTAGTGTGTATCCCATCTCCTATTTTAAGCCTATGTATATCCTCTGGTAAGTCAAAGAAATACTCAGGACTATTTACATCCAGCCCTTTTGTTGCAAACCAATCTTTAAATTCTTCTGGCAACCCATGATGAATTTCCCCTGTTGAATCCTTTCCAGTATACGCCTTCCATAGATCTCTCAATTTTGAAGTAGGTGTTTTAATACATTTATTATGAACTAATAGTTCATCATTACCTACGAAATAAGTATGATAATCTTCCACATTGAGATTATAGATTCTAGTATAGTTGTCTAATTTTTTAATCTCAATACCCCTTACTTCTTTTGTGCTTCCATAGGCATCTTCGATTTTATCTCCTACTACAATGTTCTTAGCTGACTTCCAAAATCCTTTTTCCATCATAAATAAATGCGAAGATGTTGTAGTTATTCTTTTTCCATCTATATTAATTACATATAGTTCATTAGTTGTTTTTTTATAAACAGTCAATATCTTTTTATAGTCTTGTTTCCCTGTTTTTACATCTTCTGAAAGTACTAAATCGCCCTCATTTAAGCTATCTATTCTTCTTAACCCTGTAGAAGTTTCAACTAAAGTTTCTCCTGTAAAGCAACCATTCTCAAGACATTCTACTGCTTCCTCTGAAAGTTCGTTTTTTGGTATTTCTAATTCAACACCATCAATAGTTTTACATTTAATATATTTTCCTGCATCAGTTGTTTCTGTAATATATTCAAAGACTGCATCTGGCTCAGCTTCTAATATTCTCATAATATTAGATTCAGCTTCAGCCACTCCATCAATAAGAGTAACTACTTCTTCTGCTTTAGCGCCTTTACTTATTTCACCTATTATCCCTTCGAGTTTCGCAGCTTTAGATACACCTTTTAGTGCTTCCAATGCTTTAGGTATTCCTTTGAACCCTGCCAGAGCTATTATTATCTCTCCAACTGCACGTCCAAAAAATCTAGCTTTTACATTTCTATCACCATATGAATATTTGAGCGACATATCTACCAGTTCACCTAATACCATACCTTGCAGCATTTGATGCTCTTCTGTATCATCCATACTAGCTTTTACTGCAAACTCTACTAACCCTGGAATCTGCTTAAGATTGGTTATAAGTTTCCATAAACCTTGTACATTATCTGCGATAGCATCTTTTATGCCACCAAAAAAGCTTGCTGTCATTGTTAAACCAGTTACTTCACTTCCGCTATTACTTGAGTTTACACTAAAGCCCATAGTCTGTTGTGCATAACTTCCGTCATTGCCTCTAGTTATTGCAGTTACTGTATGATCGCCGTTGGCTAATTCTGCTACTTCTATTTCGTACTCAAAACCGCTATTATCTGCATTTGGATAACTAGGATATGCATCCTTTACATCTCTTCTTAATAAACCTATTACTGCATAGTTCTTAAACTTTCCATCTATGAGTATATCTACCGCTTTTACACCTGAAGGGTTTATTGACCAACCTCTAACTTTTAAATTATCACTGTATTTGTTAAATGTCTTTATATCATCAATATTAAGCCTTGCTTCATCTTTTGTCACAGTAAAGTTTCTGTTTTGGCTTATTGTACTTCCGTCATTTCCTATTGAATCTATCCTTATATTGTGATTTCCTGACTTTATAGAGTTTATATCTAAATTATAATCAAAACCACTGTTCTCTCCATTATCATACTGCGGGAAGGCATTCTTCACATCTGGTCTTGTTCCCCCAGTATTTGCATTGCCTACAAAGTTTCCGTCTATATATACCTTAACTTGACTTACTCCACCTTTGTGTAAAGACCATCCGTATACTCTTAAACTACTGTTTAGGCTTTGCCCTTCAGTTGGTGCATCAATATTCATTCTTGGAATTAAGTCTTGTACTAGATTGATTTTAAAGGCTTCTATTCTCTTACTTTCACCAGTGGTTCCTGCCAACTGTCCATCACTTACAGTATCCATCCATCCCTTATCCTGCACATGTACTTGATATTGTATATGGTAGCCTGCTGGTGCATTTTCTAACTGCATTCTCATAGCTTCTATTCTTAAGCTGCGTCCCATGGTACCTGCATCTGCTCCATCATAGACATAGTCCATCCAGCCTATGTCTTGAACGTGTACCTGATACTTTATTCTAGCTCCTTGTGGCAATCCACCTCTATTAATATTTATGGCTTCAACTCTAAGACCTTGTCCTACTGTTCCAGCAATTTGCCCTTCTGATACATAATTCTTCCAGCCTATATTTTCCACATGAGCCTTATAGCTTATCGGCCCAGTCATTGTATCAGTAACCTTTTTATTTTTCAATATATTTAGGAAAGCATTTGTTATCTTCTGAGATCAACTTCATCATCAGCGTATACCTCCACTTGTTTCTCTGAACCATAAGCTATTTTTACCTATCCTTAACTTTCTTCATGTCACCAACATAGCTTTCTATTGTCTTAAGACTCTTACCATACTCAATTAGGTTCATCTTGAAATCTTCAATTATTTTACACATCATCTTTACTCCTTTCAATTTCTCTGAATTGAAAAGAGCCAATGCTTCTTCATTAGAAACATTGACTCTTATCATTGCAATAATATATATTTAGCTTTTCTTTTAGTTACGGCACACTGCATTATTAAGATTTTGTAGTAGGGCTACTTACTGCAAGACTACTGAGAAGTAAGGACACTAATGGATTTAACTTTATCATGTGCCGATTTTAAGTTTTTCAGAAAGATATTTCCCAATTTTGCAGTCAAAAATAAGTATTTCAAAGTTTTCAGTGTCCGGTTAAGTCTGCCTTAATACATGTTCTATAAATTCTTCGGGTAATTCCATATCATATTTTTCTAAATAGTAAATCAAGTCAGAATTCCATGCATATTTTCCATCATTCATTGAATAAAGTCCTATGATTTTATTTTCAGGATTAATTAAATCTGTAACTATTGCAGGTGAAACAGCAGTAATTTTACACTCCTTCATATACTTTATTATTTTTTCCTTCTCTATAATAGGCTTATTTATTAAATCCTTTATCAATGGATACCTATTATCTTTATAATTTTCATATGTTTGCCCTATAAAAATCATATTACACCTCTCTAATTTAATTTTACTAATATTATTTATTATTATATCTTTATTTTTTGGGGCTAAATAGCCTCCACTCACCATTGTTAGTATATTCATTAGGACCAATAGTAATGTTTCCATCAAAATCTAACCACAACTTATCTGATGGTGCCCAAACATCTATACCAAAATAATCTGCTACATACTGTGCTACAATAGCCCCATCTGCTCCACTCTCACAGGCCATTAATCTTATATTACCACCTTTATAAACAGGACTATCTTGTAATATTTTACAAAATTGTTCTGCTGAAACAATTGTTTCATTTCCAGCAGCATCTCTCCAAACTAAACTATATTTATCAGCATGGCAAAAAATATCCTGAAAACCTTCAAGTGGCTGTACCTTTTCAGCTCTTATCCATAAGGCATCAGTTTTATTCAAAAATCTAGTTGATAAGGATAATGCTCTTTCCTCGCCAGCTTCAGCATACGCTTCAGTGGCCCCCTCAATAAGGCTAACCACTTCCTCGGCTTTAGCACCTTTACTTATCTTACCAATTACCGTTTCAAGCTTCATAACTTTAGATACACCTTTTAGTGCTTCCAATGCTTTAGGTATTCCTTTGAATCCTGCTAGAGCTATTATTATCTCTCCAACTGCACGCCCAAAAAATCTTGCTTTTACATTTCTATCACCATATGAATATTTGAGCGACATATCTACCAGTTCACCTAATACCATACCTTGCAGCATTTGATGCTCTTCTGTATCATCCATACCAGCTTTTACTGCAAACTCTACTAACCCTGGAATCTGCTTAAGATTGGTTATAAGTTTCCATATACCTTGTACATTATCTGCGATAGCATCTTTTATACCACCAAAAAAACTTGCTGTCATTGTTAAACCAGTTACTTCACTTCCGCTATTACTTGAGTTTACACTAAAGCCCATAGTCTGTTGTGCATAACTTCCGTCATTGCCTCTAGTTATTGCAGTTACTGTATGATCGCCGTTGGCTAATTCTGCTACTTCTATTTC
>NZ_JAABNO010000090.1 GCF_009928445.1 Clostridium sp. C8-1-8
TCTGAACGTATGTGAAGAAATTCTGGCAGGCGACTAATTCTTTCTTTTTTACTGTTTACCTTAACACGCTGTTCTAAACTTTTAACATTGCTAGTTTTAGCCCTAGAATATCGCATTTCCCTTGAAATTTAAAAAGTCACTGAAGCGTCTTTCTTCAGTGAGCTTTTTGCGCATCTGCCTTTTCTGAACGTATGTGAAGAAATTCTGGCAGGCAACTTAATTTTTTCTTTTTTACTACTAGCTTAGCAATCTGTTATAAACTTTTAAAATTATTATTTTTAGCTAGAAAAATTCTTTTTTCCCTAGAAATTTAAAAAGTCACTGAAGCGTTTTTCTTCAGTGAGCTTTTTTGCGCATCTGCCTTTTCTGAACGTATGTGAAGAAAT
>NZ_JAABNO010000073.1 GCF_009928445.1 Clostridium sp. C8-1-8
GTTCTGGAGATCGGGGAGCAAAAACACGCAAGGGATTTTGAGGCGGCAAAAGAGCAATGCAGGATAGACAATCATGGTCAGAACGTTAACACGTAGCCCCTGATTGTCCGCCTGCCGCTGGCTCAATTTGAAAACATGGCCATGATTCGGCGCTGAATATCACCGTCTTTGTTGACCAGTGTTTTAGTGACAAATGCTGCATGGTTTTTCGTAGTGTTGTATCCCTTCCAGACTTCATGTGGATCGAGGGCATACGCACAAACCTTACCAGCAACGGGGATTCTAACTAATGCATTTTTTGATTCTAAGTAATTGAGCCAACGAATAATTGTGCTTCTGCTAACTCCAAGTTTTTCAGCTAGGAATTGCTGATCCGCAACGACAGCGCCACACGTAGGATCGATATGCTCCGCTAAAAATGAGTACAGCTTCAGTGCTGATATGCCTTGGCTATCCTTCAGCAGCTCTCGAACGCGTTCCCAACCTTTTGGGGATACCTGTGTAAACCTTGAATTCTTCTTTGCTTCTTCGAGATCCTCGGTGTTTTTCTTTGCCTCATCTGAAAGTTGTTTCAGTCGTTTTTCTGAATCAATAAACATGATTTTTTCCCTCTAAAAATCCCATGCACTAACGTTGGTTCAAATCTAAGCCATCATGACACATCTGTGCAACACCTTGTTGCGTGTTGTCGCATCCTGGATGCGACAACGTTGTGTCACCCTGGATGCGACAGGTAAACAAAAAACACACTAAAAAAACAACAACTTACAAATCGGCGTAAAAGATCTATTCTAGGCAAGGGTGTTGCGCGCAACGCAACGCCCTTTGGGGGTGTCGGGGCGAAGCCCTGACCCAGTCACGTAGCGATAGCGGAGTGTATACTGGCTTACTCCTCTGCAAGCCTCGCCAGCCGTGATTTTTGCCAGATTTCGTGGTTTTCACGTTCAACAGCTCCTGCACGTTTTTTGCCGTCCGTTCACCGTTAACCCCCGCAGAAATCGGGACAGGATGTGCAAATGTAATACCGTCACCCGCGACGATATTCCGTTTGCCATCTGGTCAGGGCTTCGCCCCGACACCCCGTATCAGTGCGTACGTGCTCAATGTGGTTTCCGGTTCTCTTCCGCTTCCTCGCCCACTCGCTCACTAACGTTCGGTCGCTGGGGCTGCGGCGAGCGGTGCCACCTCTCGCATGTTGTCGGTGATTCCGCTGTTGTTCTTTCGGGGATGAGTCGTCAGATAGCCCTTCAAACGCGCTCAGAAGCTCTCAGACGCACGAGGCGGGGTTTAAATGCCCGTCAGGGCATGGAAGGCGCGAAAAACGCTTACAGAGCGTTTCAGGAGGTCAGGCGCGCCGATACCCCTAGCCATGGGCTTTCAGGTCGCCAGGAACCGCGCCAGCCCCCTGCAAAGCCCATTTGCACGGTACAGGCAGCCACTCGGTTGGTAGGTGGTCGTAGACCGTCGGTGTTACAGCGATGGGGGTCTGGGGTTCTCCCCAGACGGTTTCCGGTTGCGCTCAAGGCGCTGCCGGAACCGTGGCGGCTCGGTCGTTCTGGAGATCGGGGAGCAAAAACACGCAAGGGATTTTGAGGCGGCAAAAGAGC
>NZ_JAABNO010000059.1 GCF_009928445.1 Clostridium sp. C8-1-8
TTCCTACATTTTGATGTTGGAACTTTTATGCACTTTCATATTAACATTTACATGTAGAGACTTATTTAAGATAGAAGAGCGTAATCTTAATACAATTAATGATAGGATAAAGCACCTGGAACAAAACTTATCAACAATACAAAAAGAAATAAATAATTATATTGTTTAGAGCATGTAGGATTATAGATAATATACTTCTGCAATCCTGCAACACAAAACTTCATAGATTATTGGAAAAATAAAACTAAGCTATTAGAATAATTTGTTTTGTTGTATAGAAATGTTATAATATGTATATTGACTAAGACAATATTTGGTATTACAATAATAGTATATTTACCAAGACAATATTTTTGCTGGAGGTGACTATTTGATTGGATTAGAATACATCCTTAGTTTATATAATATGCAGCATATAGAATTAGCTGAAAAACTAGGAATAAAAAAGCAAAATATTAATCTTTGGATTAAAGGTAAACAAAATATTTCTAAAAAGTATCTTCCTATATTAAAAGATATCTTTGGAATAGAAGAACAATATTTTACTAAAGAATTAAATGAAATAGAAAAACTAGAAATACAAAAGGAAAAGTTAAAAAAAGATTTAAATCCTGTAATAAAGGAGCATGAAGAAAAGTATCTAATTGGAGAAGTAAATGATTTTGAAAAGGTTCCTATTTATGATAAAGAAGAAATCAACACTATGGAGAGAACCATTGAAAAAGCAAAATTAATCTCCAGATTTAAGAAAGCTATGGAGATTATAGATGATAATCCGTATATAGATACCTATAAACTTATAGTTGAGCTTATGGAAAAAACACAACATGAGGCTCTTGTTCATAAAACTATTGAAGCCTTAGCTCATTATTTAGAATTACTTCCAGATAGAGTGTCAACAGGTACAGAGCAGGATGAGTTTGAAAGTGAAATTTTTGAAGTTTTTGATAATAATAATTTTTAAAGTGTTAAATAGGGGATGAGGATTGTGAAATACTTCTATGAGAATAAATTATTGTGTTTTAAAATCAACGGAAAATTGCACGAGAAAATTGTACTACATAATGTTAACTATAATAATCACATTAAAAAAAGACATCCAGATATAAGTCATAAGAAAATCGAAGAGATCTTAAATGAACCTGATTATGTATACAAGAGATCAAACAAAAGTAAGGATTACTAATATGAAAAGAATTTTAATGGAGACATATATAGAGTTGTTATAGATGATTATAAAAAACACGTTAAAAAAGTTGTGACTGCGTATAAGATTGATCACAAAGATGAATTTACTACGAAACACATATATTGCATCTATGATAAAGAAACCTTTGTAGAATATGCAGACATTAACAAAGATTTAGAAGATGATTTTGAGTATTTTTATGATTTATTTAATATAGCAAAGTAAAAACATTTAGGAGGAATTATTTATGTCAACAGCAAACATCGGATTTGAGGAAACGTTATGGAAAGCAGCAGATAAATTAAGAGGTAGTATGGACTCAGCAGAATATAAGTATGTGGTGTTAGGGCTTATATTTGTAAAGTATATATCTGATAGATTTGAAACTAAATATAATGAACTTGTTGAAGAAGGTGACGGATTTGAAGAAGATAGAGACGAATACGAATCAGAAAATATCTTCTGGGTTCCTAAAGAGGCAAGATGGGACTTTATAAAAGATAATGCTAAGGATCCAAAGATAGGTCAATACATAGATGATGCAATGATACTAATTGAAAAGGAAAATCCAACACTTAAAGGTGTTCTTGATAAGAGATATGCGAGACCAGAATTAGATAAGAGAAGACTTGGGGAATTAATAGATCTTATATCAACAGTAAAGCTTCATAAGAATGGAGAAAAAGATTTATTAGGAAGAGTATATGAATACTTCCTTGGACAGTTTGCTAGTTCAGAAGGAAAAGGCGGTGGAGAATTCTATACACCAACTTCTGTAGTTAAAACTTTAGTAGAAATGATAGAACCATATGAAGGTAGAATCTATGACCCTGCTTGTGGTTCAGGTGGTATGTTTATTCAAAGTGAAAAGTTCGTAGAAGAACACCAAGGAAAGATAGAAAACTTATCTATTTACGGACAAGAACTTAACTCAACAACTTGGAAACTATGTAGAATGAACCTTGCAATTAGAGGACTAGATGGTAATATAGGACCACATCATGCTGACACTTTCCATGAGGATCTTCATAAAACTTTAAAGGCAGATTATATATTGGCTAACCCTCCTTTTAATATAAGTGACTGGGGCGGAAATAAGTTAACAGAAGATGTTAGATGGAAATACGGTACTCCACCAGAAGGAAATGCTAACTATGCATGGCTAGAGCATATGGTATATCATCTTGCACCAAATGGCTGCGCAGGAATAGTACTAGCAAATGGAGCATTAAGTTCAAATACTTCCAATGAAGGAGTAATAAGAAAGAACTTAATAGAAGCAAATATAGTAGATGCAATAGTAGCATTGCCAGATAAGCTGTTCTACTCAACTGGTATTCCAGTATCTCTATGGATATTAAATAGAAATAAAAAAGATAATCCTAAATTTAGAAGCAGAGAAGATGAAATATTATTCATAGATGCTAGAAATCTGGGAGCACTGATTGATAGAAGACATAGGGAATTAAGTTCAGATGATATTAAAAAAATAGCTGAAACTTATCATAATTATAGAAGTATTGATGGAAGATACGAAGATATACAAGGCTTCTGCAAAGCGGCTAAGCTTGAAGAAGTAAGAGAACATGAATATGTATTAACACCAGGTAGATATGTAGGAATAGAGGAAGTAGAAGATGATGGAGTTCCATTTGAAGAAAAGATGGAAGCTTTAACAAGTGAGCTTGGTGAACTATTTGCTAAATCAAGAAGACTAGAGGATGAAATAAAAAAGAATCTTGGAGGCATTGGGTATGAGTTCTAATAATGAACTAGAACTTAATAATGGTTTTTATGAAAATATAAAAAGTACATTGCTCGAAGCTCGTGCCAAGGCTTACTCAGCTGTAAATTTTTACATGGTAAAGGCTTATTGGGAAATAGGTAGAATAATTTATGAAGAACTAGAGGGCAATGAAAGAGCAGAGTATGGGAAAGAATTAATGAATGAATTATCCCAAAATCTCACAAAGGATTTTGGTAGTGGATTTGATAAAAGCAATTTATCAAGAATGAGAAAATTTTATATTATGTTTAACAATGTTGACGCACTGCGTCAACAATTAAGTTGGACTCATTATAGACTATTGATTAAGGTTGAGGATAGTAAAAAAAGAGAATTTTATATGGATGAATGTATAAAAAGCAATTGGAGTACAAGGCAGTTAGAAAGGCAAATCAATTCATTCTATTATGAAAGACTGTTATCTACTCAAGAAAACAGTAAAGATGAAGTTAGAAATGAAATAAAAGGATTAGAACCTTCCAAAAGTATAAATGATATGATGAAAGATCCTTATATACTGGAGTTCTTAAATCTAAAAGAAAATAAGAAGTTCTTAGAAAGAGATCTTGAGCAAGGATTAATAGATAACCTGCAAGAGTTTCTATTGGAACTTGGAAAAGGATTCTCCTTTGTAGGAAGACAGAGAAGAATAACAGCAGATGGAGAACACTTTTATGTTGACTTAGTTTTTTATAATTATTTGCTTAAATGCTTTGTGCTTATTGATCTAAAACTAGGGAAACTAACTCATCAAGATAAAGGACAGATGGATTTCTACGTAAGGTATTACGAGAAAGAAATAAAAGGAGAAGATGATAATCCAACTATAGGGATTATATTATGCTCTGAAAAGAATGAAACAATAGTAAAATACTCAATATTAGAAGAAAGCAAGCAGATATTTGCTTCAAAGTATATGCTCTATATGCCTACAGAAGAGGAATTGAAGAGGGAGATAGATAGGGATAGAGAGATTTTAGAAATTGAAAATCAGGAATTGAGAACTGATGGTGTGATGAGTAAAATGACAGGAGGAGATGGGGATGAGTTTTAGTGAGTGGAGATCTTATTCTCTAAAAGATGTATGTAGATACTCAAAGGACAAGGTAGAAATATGTAAAATAACTCAAGAAAATTATATATCTACTGAAAATATGCTTCCAGAAAAAGGCGGAGTAACATTAGCTTCAACGATACCTAATTCTAAGAGTGTAACAGCTTATGTAGAAGGAGATGTATTAATTTCAAATATAAGGCCATATTTTAAAAAGATATGGTTTTCCAACAATAAAGGAGGAGCATCTAATGATGTTCTCGTACTTAAATGTAATGAAAAGATAATCTATAATAAATATTTGTATTATTTTTTGTCACAAGATAAATTTTTTGACTATGTTATGGGAACATCAAAAGGTACCAAAATGCCAAGAGGAGATAAGGATGCTATACTTAAATATGATATAAATTTGCCTAGTTTAATAGAACAAAGATCCATAGTTAAAATACTTTCACATCTAGATGAAAAAATAGAAACCAACAACCAAATCAATAAAAAGCTAGAAGAAATGGCTCAAACTATTTTTAAACAATGGTTTGTGAATTTTGAGTTTCCTAATGAAGATGGGGAGCCTTATAAATCTAGTGGTGGAAAAATGGTTGAGAGTGAAATGGGGATGATTCCCGAGGGTTGGGAATTTAAAAAACTAAACGAAATATTAGATAATGTAAAAAATAGCACTAAGTCAGGAGAGCACCTTAAAGATAGAAAGTATATTCCTATAGATACTATGCCTATGAAATCATTGACTATTAAAGAATTTAAATCATATAAAGAAGCAAATAGCAGCTTAGTATTATTTGAAGAGTTTGATATATTGATAGGAGCAATGAGAGTATATTTTCATAGAGTTAATTTGGCGCCATTTAAGGGTGTGACAAGGACCACTACATTTGTTCTAAGATCTAAGGAGAAAAGTGATATTTCTTATAATTTGTGTATGTTAAATTTAGATGAAACAATAAATTACGCAGATAAAACTTCAAAAGGTACGACTATGCCATACGCTATTTGGGAAAACGGGCTTGGTGATATGATGGTGGCTCATCCTAAATGTGATTTAAGAAATAAATTTAATAATATTGTATTCCCTATTCTAAAAAAAATGGTAGAGTCTGCGAATGAGAATACAGAATTGAAAGAGGTAAGAGACATACTACTACCAAAACTTATGTCAGGTGAAATAAGGATACCAGTAGAAGTTAGTGAAAGATAAGAACTAGTATTAAAGGGGGGGAAGGGAATTGAGTTTACTTGAGAATTTTACAGAGGATTTATTAGAACAAGCAGCTATAGAAATACTTCAAGAAATGGGATATACCTATGCTTTTGGTCCAGAGATTAGCTATGGTGGAGATTATCAAGAACGAAAAAATTATAGAGATTGTATATTAGAACAAAGAATTAAAGATGCTTTGTTTACTATAAATAGACATTTACCACAGGATGCATTGGATGAAGCTTATAGAAAGATAATTAGCTTTAATAGTCCAATACTAGAAGAAAATAATAGATATTTTCATAATCTTTTAGTTGAAGGGATAGATGTATCTTTTAGAAAAGATGGGCAGCCTAAAACTGAAAAGGCTTATGTTATAGACTTTAAGAATCCTAAAAAGAATGATTTTTTAGTAGTTAATCAATTTACTATAATTGAAAATGAGGAAAGAAGACCGGATTTAATCATATTTGTCAATGGTATTCCTCTAGTAGTTATAGAATTAAAATCAGCTACAGATGAAAATGTAGGGATAGACAGTGCATATAATCAAATTCAAACTTATAAACACGATATTCCTAGTATCTTCAATTATAATGCCTTTTGTATTCTATCGGATGGAATAAATGCAAAGGTTGGAACTATCACTTCAAATGAAGAAAGATTCATGAACTGGAGAAGTGTTGATGGTATAGAGGTTGCTAGCCTAGATATACCTCAATATGAAGTAATGCTTAGGGGAATGCTAGAAAAAGAAAGAGTACTTGATATAGTGGAAAACTTCTTGTTATTTCAAGAATCAACTAAAGCAGATTATGATGCTGATGGCAATAAGATTGGAGATAAGAAAACTATAATTAAAATATTGGCTGGATATCATCAATATTTTGCTGTTAAGAAAGCTGTTGAAAAAACTAAGATTGCTTCAAGTGAAAAAGGTGATAAGAAGATTGGGGTTGTCTGGCATACACAGGGATCTGGAAAGAGCTTTTCAATGGTTTTTTATGCAGCTCAGCTTGTTAAAGAATTGAATAATCCTACACTTATCATACTAACAGATAGAAATGATTTGGATGAGCAATTGTTTGGCACATTCTCTAAGTCCATCGATATTTTAAGACAGGCTCCAAAGCAGGCCAATGTAAGAAAACTTACAGATGAGCAGAAGAAAGCACAAGCTAAGGATAATTCAAAAGAACTAAATGGATTGTTTGATTTGCTTAATGAAAGACAATCTGGTGGTATTATATTTACTACAATCCAAAAGTTTAAGCCTGAAGCTGGTGACATGCCAGTGCTTACAGATAGAAGAAATGTGATCATAATTGCAGATGAAGCACATAGAAGCCAATATGGGTTAGAGGTAAAGACAGATAATAAAACTGGAGAAGTAAAATACGGTTATGCAAAGTATCTAAGGGATGCACTTCCTAATGCTTCATTTATAGGATTTACTGGAACTCCAATAGAACTTGAAGATAAATCAACACCAGCAGTTTTTGGTGATTACATTGATGTTTACGATATGACAAGAGCTGTTGAAGATGAGGCTACTGTTAAGATATATTACGAAAATAGAATTATTAAGCTAGAGACTGATGATGCAGAACTTCAAAAAATAGATGAAGAGTTTGAAGAACTTACAGAAGGTCAAGAAGACAATGATAAAGAGAAATATAAGACAAAGTGGTCAAGACTAGAAGCCGTTGTAGGATCACCTAATAGAGTTAAGAAACTTGCGGAAGATATAGTTAATCATTATGAAGAAAAAGCAAAAACAATTGATGGTAAAGCATTGGTTGTATGTATGAGCAGAAGAATAGCTGTTGATTTATATGACGAGATAGTTAAGCTTAGACCAGATTGGCATAGTGATGATGTAGAAAAAGGTAATATAAAGGTTGTAATGACTGGAAGCGCTGCTGATAATGATAGACTTCAAAAGCATATAGGCGGAAAGCAAAGACGTGATACTTTGGCAAAGAGAATGAAGGATAACAATGATGAACTAAAGATAGTTATCGTAAGAGATATGTGGCTTACTGGATTTGATGTACCTTCAATGCATACCATGTATATAGACAAACCTATGCAAGGACACAATTTAATGCAAGCAATAGCAAGAGTAAACAGAGTTTTTAAAGACAAATCAGGTGGAGTTGTAGTTGATTATCTTGGAATCCTTGAAAGCTTAAAGAGAGCTTTAAAACAGTATACAGATAGTGATAAGGGCAACACAGGTATTGATACCTCAGCCGCAGTAGCTATAATGCTTGAAAAATTAGAAAATCTTCGTGATATGGTACACGGTTTAGACTATTCAGCATATATGGGAACTTCTCAAGCTGCTAGAATAAGAGCAATCACCAGTGGCATGAACCTAGTTCTAGGTATGGAAGAAAAGGAACAAAAGGAATTTAAGCAATTTGCAATTGAACTAGCAAAAGCTCATTCATTATGTGCAGCTACAGATCAAGGTAAAACAGTGGCTCTAGAAGTAGGATACTTT